>NZ_BMPY01000111.1 GCF_014647835.1 Microbispora rosea subsp. aerata | reverse complement strand
CGGTAAGCGGCACGGGTGTGCCTTCCCGACCGACGCTGCAACGTCGGCCTTATCTCGAAACCTTCAACGGATGATCCGGGAAGGTACACCCCTTCCCGGCGATCCACAGGTTTCGATCATTGCTCCAGGTTCCTGCGAGTGCCGTGTGCCACGTAGAGGGCTACGAGTGCGGTGACCTGGCTGAGCACCTGGACGATTTCTTCCGCCGCCATGCCGGCAAGCGCAAGCGCATAGGCGAGCGCAGCCACGACGACAGCCGCCCCGAGGGGGTTCCGGCCGTCGCGCACAGGGTCGAGGCGTGGCTGACGATCTTTGGCTTTGAGGTCCGAAACCGGTACAGTCATTATGCGGTCCTTTCCCCGCTCTGGGATATCGATCGCGAGAGCGGCCTACTGGATGCAGCCCAGTGACGTTTTCTCAGCCTGAACGAATCAGACATTAAGGCTTTCCTCTGCATGGACGATCAGGTTCAGGTAGACACGCGGACAAATCTATGGCGCCGAAAACAGACGTGGAGCCTCCGGTAGAAG
>NZ_BMPY01000110.1 GCF_014647835.1 Microbispora rosea subsp. aerata | reverse complement strand
GGACGCCTATGCCAAGCCTAAGGCGGAGGGGGACGATCGGCCGTTGCGGGTCCGCTACGCCGATGCGTTCATCGCCCTGCTGGAGGACAAGATCGTCACCGAGCTGCTGGTGCTGGTCAGCGCCGAATCCCTCCCCACCGACCCCGAACCCGCTGACCCCGAAACCGACCACCCCGCCCGCGACCCCGAAGCCGACCGCCCGGAGAGCACCGGCCACCCTGAGGGCGAGCGTCCTGATAGCACCGACCGCCCCGAGACCGGGCACCCTGCCACAGACCACTCGGAGAGCACCGGCCACCCTGCCGCCGGAAGCCCTGCTTCCACCGGCCCCGCCACAGATCACCCCGAGGCTGACCACCGCGAAGACATCGGGGAGACGCAGAACGCCCAGGACGCCGAGGACGTCGGCGCCTCCGGCGGCATCGGAAGCTGCGAGGAGCTGAGTGAGGCCGTTGACACCGGCGGCTCTGCTCTGGGCGAGGCCGCCGACACCATCGACCCCGCCTGGAACAGCGCCGGGAACCACCCCGACC
>NZ_BMPY01000109.1 GCF_014647835.1 Microbispora rosea subsp. aerata | reverse complement strand
GACTTGGGCGATGTTGCGGACTTGGTAGGTGAGGTTGTTGGCCATGGAGTTGACGTTGTCGGTGAGGTCTTTCCAGACGCCCGACACGCCTTTGACTTCGGCGCGTCCGCCGAGTTTGCCTTCGGTTCCGACCTCCCTGGCGACGCGGGTGACCTCGTCGGCGAACGCCGAGAGCTGGTCGACCATGGTGTTCATCGTGTCCTTGAGCTCCAGGATCTCGCCCTGGGCGTCCACGGTGATCTTCTTGGACAGGTCGCCCTTGGCCACGGCGGTGGAGACGACGGCGATCTGCCGCACCTGTGAGGTCAGGTTGTTGGCCATGAAGTTGACGTTGTCGGTGAGGTCCTTCCAGACGCCCGACACGCCGCGGACCTGCGCCTGGCCGCCCAGCCTTCCCTCCGTGCCGACCTCGCGGGCGACGCGGGTGACCTCGGAGGCGAAGGAGGAGAGCTGGTCGACCATGGTGTTCATGGTGCTTTTGAGCTCGAGGATTTCGCCTTGGGCGTCGACGTCGATTTTGCGGGTGAGGTCGCCGTTGGCGACGGCGGTGGTGACT
>NZ_BMPY01000108.1 GCF_014647835.1 Microbispora rosea subsp. aerata | reverse complement strand
CTGCAGGTCGAGCACCCGGTCAGCGAGGAGGTCACCGGCATCGACCTGGTGCGGGAGATGTTCCGCATCGCCGACGGCCAGGCGCTGGGCTATGACGACCCGGTGCCGCGCGGCCACTCGATCGAGTTCCGGATCAACGCCGAGGACGCCGGGCGGGGTTTCCTGCCCGCTCCGGGCACGATCACCGCGATGCGGCTGCCGTCCGGCCCGGGCGTGCGGGTGGATGCCGGGTATGAGGCCGGGATGAGCGTGCCGGGCGCGTTCGACTCGCTGGTGGCCAAGCTGATCGTCACCGGTGCGACCCGGCGGCAGGCGCTGGAGCGGTCGCGCCGGGCTTTGGGGGAGTTCGAGATTGAGGGCATGCCGACCGTGCTGCCCTTCCACCGGGCGGTGGTGGACGATCCGGCGTTCACCGGTGAGCCGTTCGGTGTGCACACGCGGTGGATCGAGACCGAGTTCGCCACCGCCATCCCGCCGTACGAGGGGGCGGTGGAGGCCGCCGAACCGGCTGGGCGGGAGCGGATCACGGTCGAGGTCGGCGGCAAGCGGCTGGAGGTCGTCCTGCCCGCCGGGTTGGGGGCGGCCGGCCGGGCCG
>NZ_BMPY01000107.1 GCF_014647835.1 Microbispora rosea subsp. aerata | reverse complement strand
AGCTGCTGGCCCGGCTGCGTCACGCCCCGGCCGGGATCGTGGCCGAGGCGCTCACCGAAGCGTTGCGGGATGCGGTCATCGCCCTGGTCGGCGTGCTCAAGGCCCTGATCGGTGCGATCAAGGATCTGGATCGCTCGATCGCCGCCCATCTCGGGGAGCATCCGGACGGGGCGATCTTCACGTCGCTGCCAAGGTCGGGTCAGATCAACGCCGCCCAGATGCTCGCCGAGTGGGGCGACTGCCGAGCAGCCTACGCCGGACCCGACTCCGTCGCGGCCCTGGCCGGCTGCACACCGGTCACCAAACAGTCCGGCAAGCACCGCGCCGTGCACTTCCGATGGGCCTGCAACAAGCGCTTGCGCCGCGCCATCACGACCTTCGCCGACAACAGCCGCCGCGCCAGTCCCTGGGCCGCCTCCATCTACGAACGCGCCCGCGCCGAGGGCAAAGACCACCCGCACGCCGTCCGCATCCTGGCCCGCGCCTGGATCCGGGTGATCTGGAAATGCTGGAACGACGGCATCGCCTACGACCCCGCCAAACACGGCGCCGCAGCAGCTCTCCTCACCCCGAACACTGCGGGAGGTTGACACAGGGAGTATCAC
>NZ_BMPY01000106.1 GCF_014647835.1 Microbispora rosea subsp. aerata | reverse complement strand
CCCGTGGCCCAACCTTTGTGGGGGGAGCGGTCGAAGGTGGGGCTGGCGATTGGGACGAAGTCGTAACAAGGTAGCCGTACCGGAAGGTGCGGCTGGATCACCTCCTTTCTAAGGAGCACACGGCCGGCCTGGTTGTGCTGTCGCGCTCATGTGGTGTGGTGGTGCCGGGTTTGGTCCATCGTCGCGGTCATCAGCGTGTGTCTGGTGCGTGGCGTGCTCATTAGTGGAGCACTGGTTATTCAGCTGGTTGTGGTTGCCGGGCTGCTAGTACCGCCGTGACGATGTCGCGGAGTGGGAACGGGGTTTCGGGGGCTGTGGCTGGTTGGGCACACTGTTGGGTCCTGAGGAAACGGGCCCTGCTTGTTCCTCGGACCGTGGACACCTCCTCTTTGGAGGTTGGGTGTTTGGGGTTCGTGGTCAAGGGTTTGTTTTCTCCAGGGCTGGTCTCCTGCCATACCGGCCGGAACCGTTGCTCTCTTTGTGAGGGTGGGGGTTTGGGTGTTTGGTGGTGGGGTGGGCTGGTTGTCCTGGTTGTTGTTTGTGAATTGCATAGTGGACGCGAGCATCTTTGTGGCCAAGTTGTTTAGGGCACACGGTGGATGCCTTGGCA
>NZ_BMPY01000105.1 GCF_014647835.1 Microbispora rosea subsp. aerata | reverse complement strand
AGCCCGTGGCCCAACCTTTGTGGGGGGAGCGGTCGAAGGTGGGGCTGGCGATTGGGACGAAGTCGTAACAAGGTAGCCGTACCGGAAGGTGCGGCTGGATCACCTCCTTTCTAAGGAGCACACGGCTGGCCTGGTTGTGCTGCCGCGCTCATGTGGTGTGGTGGTGCCGGGTCTGGTCCATCGTCGCGGTCATCAGCGTGTGTCTGGTGCGTGGCGTGCTCATTAGTGGAGCACTGGTTATTCAGCTGGTTGTGGTTGCCGGGCTGCTAGTACCGCCGTTGCCATCCTTTTGGGTGGTGGCGGAGTGGGAACGGGGTTTCGGGGGCTGTGGCTGGTTGGGCACACTGTTGGGTCCTGAGGAAACGGGCCCTGCTTGTTCCTCGGACCGTGGACACCTCCTCTTTGGAGGTTGGGTGTTTGGGGTTCGTAGACAAGGGTTTGTTTTCTCCAGGGCTGGTCTCCTGCCATACCGGCCGGAACCGTTGCTCTCCAGTTGTTGGGGGGTGGGGGTTTGGGTGTTTGGTGGTGGGGTGGGCTGGTTGTCCTGGTTGTTGTTTGTGAATTGCATAGTGGACGCGAGCATCTTTGTGGCCAAGTTGTTTAGGGCACACGGTGGATGCCTTGGCA
>NZ_BMPY01000104.1 GCF_014647835.1 Microbispora rosea subsp. aerata | reverse complement strand
CCCGTGGCCCAACCTTTGTGGGGGGAGCGGTCGAAGGTGGGGCTGGCGATTGGGACGAAGTCGTAACAAGGTAGCCGTACCGGAAGGTGCGGCTGGATCACCTCCTTTCTAAGGAGCACACGGCCGATCCTGTCTGCTCACCTCGTGTGGTGGGTGTGGGGTTTGGTCCATCGTCGCGGTCATCAGCGTGTGTCTGGTGCGTGGCGTGCTCATTAGTGGAGCACTGGTTATTCAGCTGGTTGTGGTTGCCGGGCTGCTAGTACCGCCGTCGTCATCTTTTTGGGTGGTGGCGGAGTGGGAACGGGGTTTCGGGGGCTGTGGTTGGTTGGGCACACTGTTGGGTCCTGAGGAAACGGGCCCTTGTTCCTTCCTCGGACCACAAGCTCTTCTTCTCGGAGGAGTGCTTGAGGTTCGCGGATGGGGGTTTGTTTTCTCCAGGGCTGGTCTCCTGCCATACCGGCCGGAACCGTTGCTTGTGAGTTTGCCTGTTGCGGGTGGGCTCGCGGGTGGGGGTTTGGGTGTTTGGTGGTGGGGTGGGCTGGTTGTCCTGGTTGTTGTTTGTGAATTGCATAGTGGACGCGAGCATCTTTGTGGCCAAGTTGTTTAGGGCACACGGTGGATGCCTTGGCA
>NZ_BMPY01000103.1 GCF_014647835.1 Microbispora rosea subsp. aerata | reverse complement strand
ACCCGGCCTTCTGGGGTCCTTCAGCCCGGCACGCGTCCTGCGGATCGACCGCGACAGGCCCTTGATCGCGTCATCCTGGCCGATGATCCGCTTGTGCAGCTCATCTTCCATCCGCAGCAGCCGCTGAGACTCCTCCTCGGTCAGCTTGAACACCGGGATCCCCGTGGCGGTGGCCAAAACCTCGGCGATGAGCTCCTCGGTCACCTCGGCCACGACATCCATGTCGCCGGCCTTCCACTCCTTCTCCCGCCGCTCCCGCTTCAGCTGCAGCTGCTTTTCCTGATCCCGCAACGCCGCGGCCTTCTCGAAGTCCTGCGCATCGATCGCCGACTCCTTCTCCCGCCGCACATTCGCGATCTTCTCGTCATACTCCCGCAAATCCGGCGGCGCGGTCATCCGCCGGATCCGCATCCGCGACCCCGCCTCATCGATCAGATCGATCGCCTTGTCCGGCAAGAACCGGTCACTGATATACCGATCCGCCAGCGTCGCCGCCGCCACCAGCGCACCATCGGTGATGGACACCCGATGATGCGCCTCATACCGATCCCGCAACCCCTTGAGGATCTCGATCGTGTGCGACAACGACGGCTCGGCCACCTGAATCGGCTGGAACCGCCGCTCCAGCGCCGCG
>NZ_BMPY01000102.1 GCF_014647835.1 Microbispora rosea subsp. aerata | reverse complement strand
CGCGGCGCTGGAGCGGCGGTTCCAGCCGATTCAGGTGGCCGAGCCGTCGTTGTCGCACACGATCGAGATCCTCAAGGGGTTGCGGGATCGGTATGAGGCGCATCATCGGGTGTCCATCACCGATGGCGCCCTGGTAGCCGCCGCGACCCTCGCTGATCGTTACATCAGTGACCGGTTCCTGCCGGACAAGGCGATCGATCTGATCGATGAGGCGGGGTCGCGGATGCGGATCCGGCGGATGACCGCGCCGCCGGATCTGCGGGAGTATGACGAGAAGATCGCGAATGTGCGGCGGGAGAAGGAGTCGGCGATCGATGCGCAGGACTTCGAGAAGGCCGCGGCGTTGCGGGATCAGGAAAAGCAGCTGCAGCTGAAGCGGGAGCGGCGGGAGAAGGAGTGGAAGGCCGGCGACATGGATGTCGTGGCCGAGGTGACCGAGGAGCTCATCGCCGAGGTTTTGGCCACCGCCACGGGGATCCCGGTGTTCAAGCTGACCGAGGAGGAGTCCCAGCGGCTGCTGCGGATGGAAGATGAGCTGCACAAGCGGATCATCGGCCAGGATGACGCGATCAAGGGCCTGTCGCGGTCGATCCGCAGGACGCGTGCCGGGCTGAAGGACCCCAGAAGGCCGGGT
>NZ_BMPY01000101.1 GCF_014647835.1 Microbispora rosea subsp. aerata | reverse complement strand
CACAAACAACAACCAGGACAACCAGCCCACCCCACCACCAAACACCCAAACCCCCACCCCCCAACAACTGGAGAGCAACGGTTCCGGCCGGTATGGCAGGAGACCAGCCCTGGAGAAAACAAACCCCCATCCGCGAACCTCAAGCACTCCTCCAAGAAGAAGAGCTTGTGGTCCGAGGAAGGAACAAGGGCCCGTTTCCTCAGGACCCAACAGTGTGCCCAACCAGCCACAGCCCCCGAAACCCCGTTCCCACTCCGCGACATCGTCACGGCGGTACTAGCAGCCCGGCAACCACAACCAGCTGAATAACCAGTGCTCCACCAATGAGCAACCAAGCAGAGGACACTCGCCCCTGAACCCGGCATGAACCAAACCCCACACCCTCCCGATGAGGGCCTGGACTGGCCGTGTGCTCCTTAGAAAGGAGGTGATCCAGCCGCACCTTCCGGTACGGCTACCTTGTTACGACTTCGTCCCAATCGCCAGCCCCACCTTCGACCGCTCCCCCCACAAGGGTTGGGCCACGGGCTTCGGGTGTTGCCGACTTTCGTGACGTGACGGGCGGTGTGTACAAGGCCCGGGAACGTATTCACCGCAGCGTTGCTGATCTGCGATTACTAGCGACTCCGACTTCATGGGG
>NZ_BMPY01000100.1 GCF_014647835.1 Microbispora rosea subsp. aerata | reverse complement strand
GCTGGTGCGCCGGTGGCGGCGGATCAGCAACCAGTGCCGGCCCGGCCGGTCGCGGTCGATCTCGACAAAGGCCCAGTCGTAGTAGCGGTGCCCCTTGGCGCCCCGCCCGGCCGGCAACCGCTGCCAGGACGCCCGGGTCACCGAGAAGATCACCTGATCGACCCGGCAGACCCCCGCACCGGTGCGCACCCGGTGGCTGGAGGCGACCGCGAGCACGTACCCGACCTGGCGGGCTTCCAGTTCCGCCCGCAGGTGCGGGCTTTGGCCATACACCTCATCACCGGTCACCCACTGAACCTCGACCCCGGCATCCAGCGCACGTGCGACCATCCGCGCCGCAAGCTCACCCTTGGTAGCGAACTGGCGATCTGCCGGTACTCCGGCCCGGCGGCACCGCTCAGCATCGTCGGTCCACGCCTGCGGCAGGTACAGCTCCCGGTCGATGAACGCGTGCCCGGCCGGGGTGCAGTAGGCGAGGAAGACCGCGACCTGACTGTTTTCGATCCGCCCGGCAGTTCCGGTGTACTGGCGCTGCACCCCGACCGTGCCGGTGCCCTTCTTCAAGTCGCCGGTCTCGTCCACCACCAGCACCGCCCCGTCCTGCCCGAGGTGCTCCACCACATAGCCGCGCAGGTCGTCGCG
>NZ_BMPY01000099.1 GCF_014647835.1 Microbispora rosea subsp. aerata | reverse complement strand
TGTTTGTGATGTGACTGCGTGCCTTTTGAAGAATGAGCCTGCGAGTTATGGTGTGTGGCGAGGTTAACCCGTGTGGGGGAGCCGTAGCGAAAGCGAGTCTGAATAGGGCGTTGAGTCGCATGCTGTAGACCCGAAGCGGGGTGATCTACGCATGGGCAGGTTGAAGCGTGGGTAAGACTGCGTGGAGGACCGAACCCACCAGGGTTGAAAACCTGGGGGATGACCTGTGTGTAGGGGTGAAAGGCCAATCAAACTCCGTGATAGCTGGTTCTCCCCGAAATGCATTTAGGTGCAGCGTTGCGTGTGCTTGCCGGAGGTAGGGCTCTGGTTGGCTGATGGGCCCGACAAGGTTACTGACGTCAGCCAAACTTCGAATGCCGGTAAGTTGAGCGTGGCAGTGAGACTGCGGGGGATAAGCTCCGTGGTCGAGAGGGAAACAGCCCAGATCACCGACTAAGGCCCCTAAGCGTGTGCTAAGTGGGAAAGGATGTGGAGTCGCAGTGACAACCAGGAGGTTGGCTTAGAAGCAGCCATCCTTGAAAGAGTGCGTAATAGCTCACTGGTCAAGTGATTCTGCGCCGACAATGTAGCGGGGCTCAAGTACACCGCCGAAGTCGTGGCACCGCCAGCGGTAGCTGGTGGTGG
>NZ_BMPY01000098.1 GCF_014647835.1 Microbispora rosea subsp. aerata | reverse complement strand
AAAACGTCCTGGCTTTTCTTCCCCGTATCTTCTTTTTGTGGTTCGTTTATGGACGTTCCTCCTTGCCTGGGTGCAAACAACATACGAAAGTGCTTGTGTGAATTTTTTTCAGCGCAGTACGGACCCAGAATGAAATTGCAGAAATTAGGCCGGAATTTCACAAGTTTCGGTAGAGGATAGCCTTGGTTTTTACAAAATTTCTGAAAAATTCTTCCGGAATGGTTTTTTCCTGAAATTCCACCCAAGAATCTCCACTGAATTTGGGACAAAACGGGACAAATTTCAGGTCAAACGGATGAGTATTCACCCACGAAAAAAATCAAACAGTTTCACACACAAACGAACCTTCCTTTCAGCCCTGGCAGTGACGAATAAAAAATTTATTGCCAATCTTGTGGGACGAATCTGGGGCTCAAACCTCAGCCAAAACTCAATAGACACAGTGACGAGTGTCTGGTAAAAATTTCAGACCAAAATACCCAAGGAGTAAGGCGCAGTAAGTCCCAGACCGAGAGTGAACAAAACCGGTTTTCCGAAAACAAAACGTCCTGGCTTTTCTTCCCCGTATCTTCTTTTTGTGGTTCGTTTATGGACGTTCCTCCTTGCCTGGGTGCAAACAACATACGAAAGTGCTTGTGTGAATTTTTTTCAGCGCAGTACGGACCC
>NZ_BMPY01000097.1 GCF_014647835.1 Microbispora rosea subsp. aerata | reverse complement strand
GCGCCGACGCTGATCTACTTCGCGCCGAAGAACATCTGGGTGCTGGCCTACCAGTGGGGCGGGACGGCCTTCTCCTACCGGACCTCGACCGACCCCACCAACCCCAACGGCTGGTCGGCGCAGCAGACCCTGTCCACGGCGAGCATCTCCGGCTCGAGCACCGGCCCGATCGACCAGACGCTGATCGGTGACGACCGGAACATGTACCTGTTCTTCGCCGGGGACAACGGCAAGATCTACCGGTCGAGCATGCCGATCGGGAACTTCCCCGGCAACTTCGGCTCCAGCTACACGACGGTCATGAGCGACTCGACGAACAACCTGTTCGAGGGCGTCGAGGTCTACAAGCTGCAGGGCCAGAACAAGTACCTGATGATCGTCGAGGCGATCGGCTCGCAGGGCCGCTACTTCCGTTCGTTCACCGCCGACCGGCTGGACGGCACCTGGACCCCGAACGCCGCCAGTGAGAGCAACCCGTTCGCGGGCAAGGCCAACAGCGGCGCCACCTGGACCAACGACATCAGCCACGGTGACCTGGTCCGCACCAACCCCGACCAGACCAAGACGGTCGACCCCTGCAACCTGCAACTGCTCTACCAGGGCCGCAGCCCCAACTCGGGCGGCGACTACGGCCTGCTGCCCTACCGGCCCGGCCTGCTGACCCTCCAGCGCTGACGGCCTGAC
>NZ_BMPY01000096.1 GCF_014647835.1 Microbispora rosea subsp. aerata | reverse complement strand
CCGCCTTCGCCACCGGTGTTCCTCCTGATATCTGCGCATTTCACCGCTACACCAGGAATTCCGCTTGCCCCTACCAGCCTCTAGCCTGCCCGTATCCACCGCAGACCCGTAGTTAAGCCACGGGCTTTCACGGCAGACGCGACAAGCCACCTACGAGCTCTTTACGCCCAATAATTCCGGACAACGCTCGCGCCCTACGTATTACCGCGGCTGCTGGCACGTAGTTAGCCGGCGCTTCTTCTACAGGTACACGTCAACTTCGTCCCTGCTGAAAGAGGTTTACAACCCGAAGGCCGTCATCCCCCACGCGGCGTCGCTGCGTCAGGCTTCCGCCCATTGCGCAATATTCCCCACTGCTGCCTCCCGTAGGAGTCTGGGCCGTGTCTCAGTCCCAGTGTGGCCGGTCGCCCTCTCAGGCCGGCTACCCGTCGTCGCCTTGGTAGGCCATCACCCCACCAACAAGCTGATAGGCCGCGAGCCCATCCCCAACCGAAAAAACTTTCCACACACAGACCATGCGGCCATGTGTCGTATCCGGTATTAGACCCAGTTTCCCAGGCTTATCCCAGAGTCAGGGGCAGGTTACTCACGTGTTACTCACCCGTTCGCCGCTCGAGTACCCCGAAGGGCCTTTCCGCTCGACTTGCATGTGTTAAGCACGCCGCCAGCGTTCGTCCTGAGCCAGGATCAAACTCTCCAAACAATGCCTAGAGAA
>NZ_BMPY01000095.1 GCF_014647835.1 Microbispora rosea subsp. aerata | reverse complement strand
TGTTTACGCTCCTACGGCTTGTAGGCACACGGTTTCAGGTACTATTTCACAACCCCTCACCGGGGCGCTTTTCACCTTTCCCTCACGGTACTCGTCCACTATCGGTCACCAGGAAGTATTTAGGCTTACCAGGTGGTCCTGGCAGATTCACACAGGATTCCTCGAGCCCCGTGCTACTCGGGACAACCCTCGGGAGTCCATCCGATTTCGCCTACCCGGCTATCACGGTCTACGGCCGCCCTTCCCAGAGCGTTCGACTATCAGACGGATTTCTCACTCCCCGGACGATCGGCGGACCATCCAGAAGGCTCCCACAACCCCGCACACGCAACGCCCGCCGGCTATCACACGCGCACGGTTTAGCCTCCTCCGCTTTCGCTCACCACTACTCACGGAATCACTATTGTTTTCTTCTCCTACGGGTACTGAGATGTTTCACTTCCCCGCGTTACCACCAACCGCCCTATACATTCAGACGGCGGCAACACCACATGACTGGTGCTAGGTTTCCCCATTCGGACATCCCCGGATCAACGTCTGGTTGGCGACTCCCCGAGGCTTAACGCAGCCTCCCACGTCCTTCATCGGCTCCTGATGCCAAGGCATCCACCGTGTGCCCTAAACAACTTGGCCACAAAGATGCTCGCGTCCACTATGCAATTCACAAACAACAACCAGGACAACCAGCCCACCCCACCACCAAACACCCAAACCCCCACCC
>NZ_BMPY01000094.1 GCF_014647835.1 Microbispora rosea subsp. aerata | reverse complement strand
AAGGTCCTGATCGCCAATCGTGGTGAGATCGCCGTACGGATCGCCCGGGCGTGCAGGGACGCGGGGATGACCAGCGTCGCGGTCTACGCCGACCAGGACCTGGACGCGTTGCACGTGCGGGTGGCCGACGAGGCGTACGCGCTGGGCGGGCAGAGTCCGGCGGAGACCTATCTCGACATCGGCAAGATCCTCGCCGTGGCCAAGAAGACCGGGGCCGACGCCGTCCACCCCGGATACGGCTTCCTCGCCGAGAACGCCGGCTTCGCCCAGGCCGTGCTGGACGCGGGGCTGATCTGGGTAGGCCCGCCGCCGGCGGCGATCACCGCGCTCGGGGACAAGGTCCGGGCCCGGCACATCGCGCAGAAGGTCGGCGCGCCGCTGGTCGCCGGGACACCCGACCCGGTTGCCGGGGTCGAGGAGGTGGTCGCCTTCGCCCGGCGGCACGGCCTGCCGATCGCGATCAAAGCCGCCTACGGCGGCGGCGGGCGGGGGCTGAAGGTCGCCCGCACCCTGGAGGAAATTCCCGGCCTGTATGAGTCGGCGGTGCGGGAGGCGGTGACCGCCTTCGGCCGTGGGGAGTGCTTCGTCGAGCGCTACCTCGACCGGCCCCGGCATGTGGAGACCCAGTGCCTGGCCGACGCGCACGGGAACGTGGTGGTGGTCTCCACCCGGGACTGCTCGCTGCAGCGCCGCCACCAGAAACTGGTGGAGGAGGCGCCCGC
>NZ_BMPY01000093.1 GCF_014647835.1 Microbispora rosea subsp. aerata | reverse complement strand
CCACAAGGGTGTGGAGTTCGAGAAGGCCGGCGCCGTGCCGGTCGCCGGTGAGGACGACCCGGAGGAGTGGGCGGTGATCCTCGACACCCTGCGCCGTACGGTGTCGCAGGACAAGTACTGGACCCGCGTGGCCGAGGGGATCAAGGGCGTCACCGAGGAGACCACGACCGGTGTGCACCGGCTGTATGAGATGCACAAGTCCGGCACGCTGCTGTTCCCGGCGATCAATGTCAACGACTCGGTGACCAAGTCGAAGTTCGACAACAAGTACGGCTGCCGCCACTCGGTGATCGACGGCCTGAACCGTGCCACCGATGTGCTGATCGGCGGCAAGGTCGCGGTGGTGTGCGGGTACGGCGATGTGGGCAAGGGCTGTGCCGACGCGCTGCGCGGCCAGGGCGCCCGGGTCATCGTCACCGAGATCGACCCGATCTGCGCCCTGCAGGCGGCGATGGACGGCTTCCAGGTGACCACCCTGGAGGAGGTCGTGGGCATCGCCGACATCTTCGTCACCGCCACCGGCAACTACGGCATCATCACCGCCGAGCACATGGCGCGGATGAAGCATCAGGCGATCGTGTCCAACATCGGTCACTTCGACAACGAGATCGACATGGCCGGTCTGGCCCGCATTCCGGGGATCAAGAAGGTCAACATCAAGCCGCAGGTCGACGAGTGGGTGTTCCCCGACGGGCACTCGATCATCGTGCTGGCCGAGGGCCGTCTGATGAACCTCGGCTGTGCCACCGGTCACCCG
>NZ_BMPY01000092.1 GCF_014647835.1 Microbispora rosea subsp. aerata | reverse complement strand
CCACAAGGGTGTGGAGTTCGAGAAGGCCGGCGCCGTGCCGGTCGCCGGTGAGGACGACCCGGAGGAGTGGGCGGTGATCCTCGACACCCTGCGCCGTACGGTGTCGCAGGACAAGTACTGGACCCGTGTGGCCGAGGGGATCAAGGGCGTCACCGAGGAGACCACGACCGGTGTGCACCGGCTGTATGAGATGCACAGGTCCGGCGCGCTGCTGTTCCCGGCGATCAATGTCAACGACTCGGTGACCAAGTCGAAGTTCGACAACAAGTACGGCTGCCGCCACTCGGTGATCGACGGTCTCAACCGTGCCACCGATGTGCTGATCGGGGGCAAGGTCGCGGTGGTGTGCGGGTACGGCGATGTGGGCAAGGGCTGTGCCGACGCGCTGCGCGGCCAGGGCGCCCGGGTCATCGTCACCGAGATCGACCCGATCTGCGCCCTGCAGGCGGCGATGGACGGCTTCCAGGTGACCACCCTGGAGGAGGTCGTGGGCATCGCCGACATCTTCGTCACCGCCACCGGTAACTACGGCATCATCACCGCCGAGCACATGGCGCGGATGAAGCATCAGGCGATCGTGTCCAACATCGGTCACTTCGACAACGAGATCGACATGGCCGGTCTGGCCCGTATTCCGGGGATCAAGAAGGTCAACATCAAGCCGCAGGTCGACGAGTGGGTGTTCCCCGACGGGCACTCGATCATCGTGCTGGCCGAGGGCCGTCTGATGAACCTCGGCTGTGCCACCGGTCACCCG
>NZ_BMPY01000091.1 GCF_014647835.1 Microbispora rosea subsp. aerata | reverse complement strand
AAAAATCCTTAAAATCCCGAAAAATCCCGAAAAATGGGGGAAATTTCCAAACTTTTCTGGTCCTCCGGGTAGGGGCGTTCTGCGAAAATGGAAAAATGGGTGCAGAAACCCCGTTCATTTTTTGGCCAAAATTGCCATTTTTGGGCTCCGGGGCGGAAAACTGGGGGTTGGTGTAAAATAGGGCCGGGTGGGCCGGGAAATTCGGGGAAATTGCCCTTCCTGAGCTGGGTTGGGTTGAAACTGGCCTCCTAGCCCGTTGTTTTGGTGGTTTCTAAATTTAGATATTGAATTCTGACTTAAATTTGCTGAATATTGGTGGTTTTGGGATGTGTTTGGTCCTCGCGGCTGGTCTTGAGGCGGGCGGTGGCTGGTTTTAGATGTGGGCTGCGTTTGGTGGTATGGGTATTCTTTATGGATTGGTTTCCGACACTGGCTTGGCTTCATTGGATTTGATGGTGGTGGTTGGGATTGGATGATAGTGAGCATAGGTTTGATATACAGAATAAGTTATATATTAAATATGGCATTAGGGGTATTCAATAGGGGATACGATAGCGTAGGTAGACTAGTTATTTGTAGTTATTATATTATTTATGATAACTCAACCTATAGACATAACGTGCATAATATTTCTACTCTCTAATTTACGATCTTTTTTATTGTATTGTATGGTAGCCTATTTGTGAGTATGTAGATGGTGTAGCTAGTATAATATCTTTACAGACATGATACTTCCCCGCTACGTTTATATGCTGGCTGAAGCCTGTTAGTGGTTGGAGATGAGTGAAAAA
>NZ_BMPY01000090.1 GCF_014647835.1 Microbispora rosea subsp. aerata | reverse complement strand
CGTGGTATCGGTGGACGACCCTGGCCATGCTCGCCCACGCCTTCCTCGCCGCGGTCACCGCCCGCGAACGAGCGGCCCAGACGGCCGAACCTGAGCTGGCGCCATTGACGCTCGGCGAGATCCGGCATCTGCTCGTCCGCGTACTCATCCAGACCGCCTGCAATGTGACCCACCTGCTGCGCTGGTCCCGCTGGCGACGACGCCACCAAGCCCGCGCCCAGGCCAGCCATTACCGGCGGCAAGCTCTTTATGAGCCGTGATCACGAACTACGGCTGGAGTACTAGGCGGACAAGCACTTCGGGATTTTCGGGTGCGTCGCCGTACCTGATGCCGCGACCCCACTGGTCGGCAAGCCGCTCAAGAATCTGTGCCCAGACATCTTGCAGCTCGGTCCGAACCTGAATCTCCACAGGAATACCGTCGAGAAAGGCGATCACATGTACCGCTCGATATCCGTGAGACGGGTCCTCCCGTCGATCTTTCACTTTGCATGACTTTGGGCAGAACTGGTCAAAAGCGAGCTTTATCCGCTCTACGGCCTCGTTTTGCTGGCGACGATCTCCCAGGACAATCCTCGCCCCGGCGAGATCTTGAACCTGACTCAGGCGACTGCTCTCGCGCCGAAGCTTCTCGATAAGAACCCCAGTTGTTTTAACTCTAGTGCTGGCGGCGAAGCCTAGGTCGGCTAGTACTCCAGCCGTAGATCGCGGTCTTGCGTGGTGAGCGGGGGTGTAGAGATAGGGACGGCCACCGCGATCATTGAGTGTTGTGCTGACAATCAACGATCGTGCGGTGGCCGCAGGTGCCAGC
>NZ_BMPY01000089.1 GCF_014647835.1 Microbispora rosea subsp. aerata | reverse complement strand
TGTGAAGGCCCGTGCAAGGTTCAGTCTTATGAACAACGACATGATGTGTCACATGTTGGGAAGGTTATGTGTATATCTGATGTAACAAGAGGTAATGGTATTACCCATCGTGTAGGAAAACGTTTTTGTGTTAAGTCTGTTTATATTTTAGGTAAGATATGGATGGACGAGAATATCAAGGTGAAGAATCACACGAACAGTGTGATGTTTTGGTTAGTCAGAGATCGTAGACCGTATAGTTCTCCTATGGACTTTGGTCAAGTTTTTAATATGTTCGACAATGAACCCAGTACTGCTACTGTTAAGAACGATCTTCGTGATCGTTTTCAAGTTATGCATAAATTCTATGGAAAGGTGACAGGTGGACAATATGCTAGCAACGAACAGGCATTGGTCAAACGTTTTTGGAAGGTGAATAATTATGTAGTCTACAACCATCAAGAAGCAGGGAAGTACGAGAATCATACTGAGAACGCATTATTATTGTATATGGCATGTACTCATGCCTCAAATCCCGTGTATGCTACTCTGAAAATTCGGATCTATTTTTATGATTCGATCACCAATTAATAAAATTTATATTTTATTTCATGATTCTCAAGTACATAATTTACATATGATTTGTCTGTTGCGAAACGTACAGCTCTGATTACATTGTTAAGCGAAATGACACCTATTCTGTCTAAATACAAGAGCACTAAATATTTAAATCTATTTAAATATGTCGTCCCAGAAGCTTGAAGAGATATCGTCCAGACTTGGAAATTCAGGAAAGCCTTGTGTAGATCCAGTTTGTTCCTGAGGTTGTGGTTGAACCGT
>NZ_BMPY01000088.1 GCF_014647835.1 Microbispora rosea subsp. aerata | reverse complement strand
TGAACCGCGCCGGGTTTTGTGGAGGCCGGGTTAGCTGGCTGGGGTGAGGATAGCCGGGTCGATGTGTGTTCGGTAGCGGGTCTCGAATTCGGCTGGTGGGAGGTCGTTGCAGGCGCTGTGGAGGCGCCGGTTGTTGTACCAGTCGACCCATTCCATGGTGGCGATCTCGACGTCGTCCAAGCCGTTCCATGGTCCGCGCCGGTGGATCAGCTCGGTCTTATAGAGCCCGATAGTGCTTTCGGCCAGGGCGTTGTCGTAGCTGTCCCCCCGTGAGCCGACCGAGCAGACCGCCCCGGCGTCGGCCAGGCGCTCGGTGTAGCGAATCGCCAGGTATTGGCAGCCGCGGTCGGAGTGGTGCACCAGCCCCTCCAGCCGCCGGCCGTCACCGGAACGGTGCCAGATGGCCATCTCCAGCGCGTCCAACGCCAGGTCGGTGCGCAGGTGATCGGCCAGCCGCCAGCCGACGATCATCCGCGAGAACGCGTCGATGACCAGCGCCGCGTACACAAACCCTGAGGCGGTGGGGATGTAGGTCAGGTCGGCGACCCATAGCCGGTTCGGGGCGGGGGCGGTGAAGTCGCGTCTGACCAGGTCGGCAGGCCGGTCGGTAAGGGCTTCGGCGATCGTGGTCCGCCGCTTGTGATCCCCGCGGACCGCACCGGTAAGGCCCAGGCGCTTCATCAGCCGGGCCACCGTGCAGCGGGCCACGGCGATGCCCTGGCGGTTGAGTTCCTTCCACATCTTGCGCACGCCGTACACCTCGTAGTTGTCGTTCCAGACGGTCACGATCTGCGCCATGAGCTGCTGGTCCCGCACCTGCCGGGCTGAGGGCGGACGGGACTTGGCCGCGTAGTACGT
>NZ_BMPY01000087.1 GCF_014647835.1 Microbispora rosea subsp. aerata | reverse complement strand
AGAACGTGTTTGAGAAGGGCTACTCCGCTGGATGAGCGAGGGTGATGCGCTGCTGACGAGTTGCAGCGCTTCCCCGCGCGAGGCGGCGGGCCATGCCGCTGATCGCGGCCCATCGGATCATGGCCTCGGCCGTGGCCGGCTGGCGCTCATAGTCCCGGGCCAGACGGCGGTGGCTGGTCAGCCAGGCCAGCGATCGCTCGACGACCCACCGCCGCTCGATCACCGCGAACCCGATCTGCCCGGGGGCCTTGCGGACGATGTGCAGCACGGTCCGCAGCACGCGCTGGGTCCAGTCCACCAGCATCCCGGCGAAGCCGGCGTCGGCGAACACGTACCGGACCGGCGTGACCAGGTACATGCTGAGCAGAGTGGTCTTGGCTCCGTCGCGGTCTTGGACGGAGGCGGCCATCACGCAGACGACCAGCAACAAGCCGAGGGTGTCGGTGACGATGAACCGCTTACGCCCGTTGACCTTCTTCCCCGCGTCGTAGCCGCGGGACTCGCGGCCGACGGTGTCGGCGCCCTTGACGCTCTGAGAGTCGATGATGCCCGCCGTCGGTTCCTCGGCTCGCCCCTGCGCCGCCCGGACCCGGCGCCGCAGCACGGCGAGCATCTGCTCGGTGACTTTGGCTTCTTCCCAGCGGACGAAGTACCAGTACACGGTCTGCCAGGGCGGGAAGTCGACCGGCAACTGCCGCCAGGCGCAGCCTGTCCGCACCACGTACAAGATGGCATCCACGATGTCCCGGCGCGGGTGCTTCTCCGGCCTCCCTCCCGTGTTCGGTGCGGGTAGCAGCGGCTCGACCAGCGCCCATTGGGCGTCGGTCAGGTCGGAGGGGTAGCGGCGTTCGCGGGGCACCCCGTCATGATCGCGATTCGACGGTGGTCACGGCGGCGAGATGCGCAGACCGTTATCGACCCTTCTCAAACACGCTCT
>NZ_BMPY01000086.1 GCF_014647835.1 Microbispora rosea subsp. aerata | reverse complement strand
TGGGCGTCGGTCAGGTCGGAGGGGTAGCGGCGTTCGCGGGGCACCCCGTCATGATCGCGATTCGACGGTGGTCACGGCGGCGAGATGCGCAGACCGTTATCGACCCTTCTCAAACACGCTCTAAGACCGAGCTGATCCACCGGCGCGGACCATGGAACGGCTTGGACGACGTCGAGATCGCCACCATGGAATGGGTCGACTGGTACAACAACCGGCGCCTCCACAGCGCCTGCAACGACCTCCCACCAGCCGAATACGAGACCCGCTACCGGACAAAGACCGACCCGGCTATCCTCACCCCAGCCAGCTAACCCGGCCTCCACAAAACCCGGCGCGGTTCAAATCCAACCTTTTTCGAGTCGACCCGGAGATAAAAGGCATCGCCTTATTTTTTGACGGCTTCACTGCGCCCGCAACTTGCTGTGCCTCGTCCCGAAGTCGGTGCAATCGTGGGAGGCGATCATGCTGCGGTCGTGCTCGAGTAGCCGGACGCTGCCTTGGTCTACGCTCAGCATCGTGATATTGCGGAAGCGTTGGAGGTCAAGTGTGACCAGGTCCGCATGTATCTCCTCGGGGAGTGGGCATCCTGTGGACGCGTGGTGATCGCCGTCCGTACCATCGAGGAACGCCAGGACTCTTGGATCAACACATGAGGTTGGTACAGGGCTCGTGTGAAACATGCGAGGAGGCCTCGGTTGGCGCACCGTGAACATGCAGGTCATGGCTCTGCGGCGGCTGCGGCGATGCCCTCAGTGCCATCTCTGGAAGGCAACGAAACGAGGTTGGCGCGATGATCTACAAACGCCCAGGTCGCAGGCCCTAAAACAGCCGAGCAGTCACAAACCCCCGCCCGATCCCGAGGGCATAGAAACCCAACGCGCTAGTACTCCAGCCGTAGATCGCGGTCTTGCGTGGTGAGCGGGGGTGTAGAGATAGGGACGGCCACCGCGATCATTGAGTGTTGTGCTGACAATCAACGATCGTGCGGTGGCCGCAGGTGCCAGC
>NZ_BMPY01000085.1 GCF_014647835.1 Microbispora rosea subsp. aerata | reverse complement strand
TGACGTTTTCTCACTGAATTTCACCTGATCCGGCGATGTTCGAAGTGCACGAGCACCAATGCGGCGCGGACGAGATCGCCGATTCGGCTGGGGCTGAGCGTGGTGTGCTGGAGGGCGGTCCATCGTTCGGTGAGGAGGGCGAAGCCGCGTTCGCCGAGGCTGCGAAGCGCGCGTTGCAGGGCGTTGTGGGTGCGATTGTCGACGCTGAGCGCGTTGTCGCCGGCGGGTTGCTTGAATGGTACGACGATGCCGTGACCTGCGCCTTGGTAGCCGGGGTCGGCCAGGATGGGCATGGTCGTGGCGTAGGGGTAGACGGCGGGCAGGACGTGGCGGCGGGCGGCTTCGATGTCGGCGACTCCGCCGGGTTCGACGTCGCTGGTCCAGATGGGGAAACCGTCGGGTTCGCACAGTGCTTGGACGTTTCCCCCGAAGTTGCTGGTTTTGCCGGAGAACCAGGCGTCGATGGTTTCGCCTTTCACGCTGGTGGTCTTGATGCGGCACCGATCGGTGTCGAAGATCTTGCCGTCGAGGATGAGGTGGGGGACGCCGTCGGCGACGGCGCGGTCCAGTGCTTGGTGGAGGCCGGGGGCCTGGCTGGACAGGACGTCGATGACCTCGTGCAGGTAGCGGTAGGCGGTGGCCTGGGAGAGCCCGAATGCGATGCCGTGCAGGCGGATGTTGGGCTTGGAGCGGAACCAGGCCAGGGCGAACAGGGCTTGATAGAAGCAGGTCAGGCGCCGGGAGCCCTTCGGTGTGCCCCGGCGGCGGCGCTCCCAGTAGAGCAGGCGGCCGACATAGCCGAGCAGTTCACGGGGGACGTCGAGCATGGCAGGATAGGCGATCACGTGGAGCCTTCTCGGTATGAGGATCTTGTGGTGAGACCCCTTCTACCGGAGGCTCCACGTCTGTTTTCGGCGCCATAGATTTGTCCGCGTGTCTACCTGAACCTGATCGTCCATGCAGAGGAAAGCCTTAATGTCTGATTCGTTCAGGCTGAGAAAACGTCA
>NZ_BMPY01000084.1 GCF_014647835.1 Microbispora rosea subsp. aerata | reverse complement strand
GATCCTTGATCGCACCGATCAGGGCCTTGAGCACGCCGACCAGGGCGATGACCGCATCCCGCAACGCTTCGGTGAGCGCCTCGGCCACGATCCCGGCCGGGGCGTGACGCAGCCGGGCCAGCAGCTCGGCGGGAGAGCGGCGGCCGCTGTAGCCGTGTTTGACCAAGAACGCGGCCATGCGCTTTTCGCCCAGGTGCGCGGCCGAGGCGGGGGTCGGATAACGGGTGAGGAAGTCCAGCGCGATCGGCGAGGCCAGATCGGCGAAGACGGCCTTGGCGCCCGGCCAGTAGGCATCCAGCAGCGCGGCGAGCTGGTTGGTGGCCGCCACCCGGGACTCAACCAGGTCATCGCGCGTGCGCACCAGCGTGCGTACCGCCTTCGTCTGGTCGCTGAAGGGGGCGGCGACCTGGAGCTTGTGATGGCGCAGGCGCAGGTACTCGGCGATCACCGCGGCGTCGCCGGCGTCGGACTTGGCGCCCGAAAGCACCTCACCGTCGCGCCAGGTCTTGATCGCGTTCGGTTTGACGGGGACGACGGGGTATCCGGCCTCCAGCAGCAGGTCGACCAGCCTGCCGTTGGGGCGTTCGATCGCGATCGGGACAGCGGCCGGATCACCGAGCTTGGCCAGCCGGCCGATCAGCGAGGCGATGCCAGTGGTGCTGTGCGCGATGACGAACTCGGCGGTGATCTTCCCGCTGTCGTCCATCACGCACACCGCGTGACTCTCCATAGCCCAGTCGATCCCGACGAACCACCGCGCCGGGGGCAGCGCAAGCGACACCTGAACTCCTTTGCCTGGCAGCGACGACCCGGCGAGGAGGCTGGCTACCGGGCGATCACTAACCGGCGCTCTGCGGCGCTACTCCCTGTTGCCGGTCTACAGCCTCGGGGAAGCCGGGGGCGGCGGTATCACAGTGGCCCTTCATGGGCGATCAAAACAGGCCGTCACCCCGGCTCCCGCCGAGTCCCCTTCACGAGCAGCTTGCCACTGCCCGCGAGAAAGAGGGTGCCCTAGTGATC
>NZ_BMPY01000083.1 GCF_014647835.1 Microbispora rosea subsp. aerata | reverse complement strand
GGTCGGGGTGGTTCCCGGCGCTGTTCCAGGCGGGGTCGATGGTGTCGGCGGCCTCGCCCAGAGCAGAGCCGCCGGTGTCAACGGCCTCACTCAGCTCCTCGCAGCTTCCGATGCCGCCGGAGGCGCTGACGTCCTCTGTGTCCTGGGCGTTCTGCGTCTCCCCGGTGTCTTCGCGGTGGTCAGCCTCGGGGTGGTCTGTGGCGGGGCCGGTGGGAGCAGGGCTTCCGGTGGCAGGGTGGCCGGTGCTCTCACATAGCTCACCCTCAGGGTGGTCGGCGCTCTCGGCGTGCTCGGCTTCGGGGTCGCGGGCGGGGTTGGCGGGTTCGGGGTCGGTGGGGAGGGATTCGGCGCTGACCAGCACCAGCAGCTCGGTGACGATCTTGTCCTCCAGCAGGGCGATGAACGCATCGGCGTAGCGAACCCGCAACGGCCGGTCGTCCCCCTCCGCTTTGGGTTTGGCGTAGGCGTCCAGCAACGCCCGTAGCCGGGCCGCCGCCTCCCGGGGCAGGTAGAACTCCCCCTCCATGCCACCGGCCGCACCCGGCCGCACCCGCAGGAACCGCCGCCCATAGTCGGCCTGCTCATCGCGTTCCTCGCCGTCGGGGTCGAGCACCGCCCGCAGATAGCGCCCGGCCTTGGCCACCTCCGCCGGGCCCGCCTTACCCGCCAGCTCCAGCAGGATCGGCTCAGCCAAAGCGGCTTGCTCGTCGGTCAGGCCCGAGATCGCCTGGCAGATGGCCTCCACCACCCCGGCCGCCAGATGCCCGGCGGCGAACGCCTCCCGCACCCGGGGCAGACGGGCCAACTCCACCGCCAAAGTGAGCAGACGGCCCGCCCCGGCCGTGGTCATCCCCGCACTGGTGCGCAACCAACTGCGGGTGGAGGCATGCCCATGCTGTTTCGCCTGCCCCGCCCGATGCACCCACTCCACCCGATCGGCCACAGCGCACGTGATGCGATCCACGATGAACAGCAGCTCCTCCGCCTCGGCCATGCAGAGGTCCGCATCGCCGGGACACGGCGCCAAGGCCAGC
>NZ_BMPY01000082.1 GCF_014647835.1 Microbispora rosea subsp. aerata | reverse complement strand
CCATCGGTGATGGACACCCGATGATGCGCCTCATACCGATCCCGCAACCCCTTGAGGATCTCGATCGTGTGCGACAACGACGGCTCGGCCACCTGAATCGGCTGGAACCGCCGCTCCAGCGCCGCGTCCTTCTCCAGATGCTTGCGATACTCATCCAAGGTGGTGGCGCCGATCGTCTGCAGCTCACCCCGGGCCAGCATCGGCTTCAAAATGCTCGCCGCGTCGATCGCACCCTCCGCGGCGCCCGCACCGACCAGCGTGTGCAGCTCGTCGATGAACAAGATGATGTCCCCGCGGGTGCGGATCTCCTTGAGCACCTTCTTCAGACGCTCTTCGAAATCACCCCGATACCGCGAACCCGCCACCAGCGCGCCCAGGTCGAGGGTGTACAGCTGCTTGTCCTTCAGCGTCTCGGGCACCTCACCCTTGACGATCTTCTGCGACAACCCCTCCACCACGGCGGTCTTGCCCACACCGGGCTCCCCCACCAACACCGGGTTGTTCTTCGTCCGCCGGGACAACACCTGCATGACCCGCTCGATCTCCTTGTCCCGGCCGATCACCGGATCGAGCTTGCCCTCCCGCGCGGCCTGGGTCAGGTTCCGCCCGAACTGATCCAGCACAAGCGAGGTCGACGGCGCCGACTCCTGCGGCCCGCCCGCCGCCGCCGGCTCCTTGCCCTGATAGCCGTGCAGCAACTGGATAACCTGCTGACGCACCCTGTTCAGATCGGCGCCCAGCTTCACCAGAACCTGCGCCGCGACACCCTCACCCTCCCGGATCAACCCCAGAAGAATGTGCTCGGTGCCGATGTAGTTGTGCCCGAGCTGCAACGCCTCCCGCAGCGACAGCTCAAGAACCTTCTTGGCCCGCGGCGTGAACGGAATGTGCCCCGACGGCGCCGACTGCCCCTGGCCGATGATCTCCTCGACCTGCTGGCGCACCCCCTCGAGACTGATCCCAAGACTCTCCAGAGCCTTGGCCGCCACACCCTCACCCTCATGGATCAAACCAAGAAGAATGTGCTCAGTACCGATGTAGTTGTGGTTGAGCATCCGGGCCTCTTCCTGAGCCAGGACGACAACCCGCCGCGCACGGTCGGTGAACCTCTCGAACATCT
>NZ_BMPY01000081.1 GCF_014647835.1 Microbispora rosea subsp. aerata | reverse complement strand
TGAAGCGCTCCGGGTCTGATGGAGGCTCGATTCCCTGAGAGGATCGAGTCATGGCACGTCCGTCCCCCTACCCGGCAGAGCTTCGCGAGCGTGCGATACGTATGGTCGCCGAGATCCGCCCCAACTACCCCACCGAGTGGGCCGCGATGAAGGCGGTCGCGGCGAAACTGGGCATCGGCGCGGCCGAGACGGTCCGCACATGGGTCCGCCGGGCCGAGATCGACGCAGGCCAGCGGCCAGGAACGACCACCGCGGAGGCCGAGGAGATCAAGCGGCTGCGAGCGGAGGTCACCGAACTGCGACGCGCCAATGAGATCTTGAAGGCGGCGTCGGCTTTCTTCGCGGCCGAGCTCGACCGGCCACACAAGCGCTCGTAGCGTTCATCGACGCGTTCAAGCAGGTGTTCGGGGTCGAGCCGATCTGCCGTGTGCTGACCGCGCACGGGCTGAAGATCGCAACCAGCACCTACTACGCCGCCAAGAGCAGGCGGCCCAGCGCCCGCGCCCTGCGCGATGAACAGCTCAAAGAGCACATCAGTCGCGTCCACGCCGACAACTACGGCGTCTACGGGGTCCGTAAGGTCTGGCGGCAGCTGCACCGTGAAGGGATCGAGGTGGCGCGCTGCACCGTCGCCCGGCTGATGCGTGAACTCGGCCTGCACGGCGCCCGCCGCGGCAAGACGATCCGCACCACCGTGCGCGACGACGGCCACGAGCGTGCCGCCGACCTGCTGCAGCGGGACTTCACCGCCACACGCCCCAACCAGCGCTGGGTCGCCGACTTCACCTACGTGATGACCTGGGCCGGGGTGGTGTACGTCGCGTTCGTCGTCGATGTGTACTCCCGGGCGATCGTGGGCTGGTCGGCCGCCACCACCAAGCGGGCCAAGCTCGTCTTGGACGCCCTGGACATGGGGCTGTGGCGGCGCGACCGGACCGGCCACCCGGCCGGGCCGGGGCTGGTCCATCACAGCGACGCCGGCAGCCAGTACACCTCCTTCGCCTTCACCGCCCACCTGATAGAGGCCGGTATCGACGCCTCCATCGGCACCGTCGGCGACGCCCTCGACAACGCGCTGATGGAATCCCAGATCGGCCTGTACAAGACCGAGCTGATCAAGCCCCGTAAGCCGTGGAAAGGCCTGGCCGACGTCGAGGTGGCCACCGCCGAATGGGTCGACTGGTTCAACCATCAGCGCCTGCACACCGCGATCGGCCATATCCCGCCGGCCGAACACGAGACCAGCTACTACGCTCAACACCAGCCCCAACCGGTGGCTGGAGTCAGCCCGTAGAGCCTCCACCCAACCCGGAGCGCTTCA
>NZ_BMPY01000080.1 GCF_014647835.1 Microbispora rosea subsp. aerata | reverse complement strand
TGAACCACTCCGACTTTCGTGGAGGCCCTGAAGCCAGCATCATCTGCTGGCGGAAGGGAGAATCACGTCACGATGCCAGCCCCGAGGAAGTATCCCCAAGAGCTTCGTGAGCGCGCGGTCCGGATGGTGTTTGAGGTTCGCCGGCAGACCGGCGGTGCCCCCGGCGCGATCGCCCGGGTGGCCGATCAGCTCGGTGTTCACCGCGAGGCGCTGCGCGGGTGGGTGCGCCAGGCCGAGATCGACGAGGGACAGCGTCCCGGCACCTCGACCGCTGATGCGCAGCGGATCGCCGAGCTGGAGCGTGAGGTGCGCGAGCTGCGCCGCGCCAACGAGATCCTCAAGGCCGCGGCCGCTTTTTTCGCGGCCGAACTCGACCCACGGCCGCCCAGGTAGTTGCCTTCATCGACGCTCACCGCGGCGCTTTCGGCGTCGAGCCGATCTGCCAAGTGTTGCAGGTGGCGACGTCGACGTACTACGCGGCCAAGTCCCGCCCGCCCTCCGCGAGGGCGGTGCGGGACGCCCAGCTCATGGCCGAGATCACCACGGTGTGGAACGAGAACTTCGAGGTGTATGGCGTGCGCAAGATGTGGAAAGAGCTCAACCGGCGCGGCACCCGCGTGGCGCGGTGCACCGTGGCCCGGCTGATGAAGCGCCTGGGGCTTGCCGGGGCGGTGCGCGGGGATCACAAGCGGCCCACGACAACGATCTCCGAAGCCCTCACCGAGCGGACCGAAGACCTGGTCAAACGCGACTTCACCGCCCCCGCCCCGAACCGGCTGTGGGTCGCCGACCTGACCTACATCCCCACCGCGTCGGGGTTCGTGTACGCGGCGCTGGTGATCGACGCGTTCTCGCGGATGATCGTCGGCTGGCGTCTGGCCGATCATCTGCGCACCGACCTGGCGCTGGACGCGCTGGAGATGGCCATCTGGCGTCGCGGAGACGGACGGCGGCTGGAAGGGCTGGTGCACCACTCCGACCGCGGCTGCCAGTATCTGTCGATTCGCTACACCGAGCGCCTGTCGGGTGCCGGGGCGGTCTGCTCGGTCGGCTCCCGTGGGGACAGCTATGACAACGCCCTGGCCGAAAGCACCATCGGGCTGTACAAGACCGAGCTGATCCACCGGCGCGGCCCGTGGAACGGCCTGGACGACGTCGAGATCGCCACCATGGAATGGGTCGACTGGTACAACAACCGGCGCCTCCACAGCGCCTGCAACGACCTCCCACCAGCCGAATTCGAGACCCACTACCGAACACAAACCGCCACGGCTATCCTCACCCCAGCCAGCTAACCCGGCCTCCACGAAACTCGGCGCGGTTCACA
>NZ_BMPY01000079.1 GCF_014647835.1 Microbispora rosea subsp. aerata | reverse complement strand
TAAGCGGCTGCGTGTGAGGGCTGATCGTCGGGGCGTTCGATGAGTTTGCCGTTGACGAACGTGGCCCCGGCGCGGACCAGAGCGACGAGGTGGGGGGCGTTGACCGCGCGCCAGCGGGCCTGGGCCGCCTCGATCAGCTTGAAGGCCATGGCCAGCCCGGCCGCCCGGGACCCGGGGCCTTTGGTGACCTTGGTGCGGTGCCGGACGGTGGCGAAGGTCGACTCGATGGGGTTGGTCGTGCGTAGATGCACCCAGTGCTCGGCCGGGAAGTCATAGAAGGCCAGCAGTTCGTCGAGGTCGTCGGCGACCTTGGCCACGGCTTTGGGGTACTTGGCGCCGTAGGCGGCCTGGAACGCCGTCACCGCCGCCAACGCGTGGTCCTTGTCCTCGGCGTTCCAGATCTGGGCCAGCGCCTTCTTCGCCCCCGGGTGCGCGGACTTCGGCAGGGCCCCCAGCACGTTGGCGATCTTGTGGAACCAGCACCTTTGGGCCCTGGTCTGCGGGAACACCTCCCCGAGCGCGGCCCAGAAGCCGAGTGCGCCGTCCCCGACGGCCAGCACCGGGGCGCGCATCCCCCGGCGTTTGCAGTCGCGCAGCAGGTCGGCCCACGACTCAGCCGACTCCCGGTAGCCATCCGCCAGCGCGACCAGTTCTTTGCGGCCGTCGGCGCGCACGCCGATCATCACCAGCAGGCACAACCGGTGTTCCTCCAGGCGGACGTTGACGTGCACCCCGTCAGCCCACAGGTAGACGTAGTCCACGCCCGACAGGTCACGGCCGGCGAAGATGCGCTGCTCGGCCTTCCACTGCTCGGTCAACCGGGTGATTACGGGTGCGGACAGCCCCGCCGAGGTGCCGAGGAACTGTCCCAGCGCGGCGGTGAAGTCCCCCGATGACAAGCCGTGCAGGTACAGCAGCGGCAGCACCTCGCTGACCTGAGGGGTCTTACGGCACCAGGGCGGCAGGATGGCCGAGGAGAACCGCTTGCGCTCGCCGGTGACCTTATCGACGCGTTTGTCGTTGACCCGGGGCGCGCGGACCTCGATGGCGCCGGCCGCGGTGAGCACCTCGCGCGGGGCGTGGTAGCCGTTACGCACCACCAGGCGGCGACCGTCGTCGTCCCGCTGATCGGCGAAGGCGGCGATATAGGCGTCGACTTCGGCCTGCAGGGCGGCGGCGAGCATCCGGCGGGCGCCTTCACGCACGATTTGATCGATGAGGGCGTCCGCGCCGGACGCCGGGTTGCTGTCGCCGGAGGGGAGATCAGGTACTACGGTAAGCGGCACGGGTGTGCCTTCCCGACCGACGCTGCAACGTCGGCCTTATCTCGAAACCTTCAACGGATGATCCGGGAAGGTACACCCCTTCCCGGCGATCCACAGGTTTCGATCATTGCTC
>NZ_BMPY01000078.1 GCF_014647835.1 Microbispora rosea subsp. aerata | reverse complement strand
CTCATGGTCAAGTCCTCGGCCTATTAGTACCGGTCAGCTCCACACATTACTGCGCTTCCACCTCCGGCCTATCAACCCCGTCATCTCCAGGGGGCCTTACCCACATAACGTGGTGGGAGACCTCATCTAAAGGCGAGCTTCCCGCTTAGATGCTTTCAGCGGTTATCCCTACCGAACGTAGCCAACCAGCCGTGCTCCTGGCGGAACAACTGGCACACCAGAGGTTCGTCCGTCCCGGTCCTCTCGTACTAGGGACAGCCCCTCGCAAGTCTCCTGCGCGCGCAGCGGATAGGGACCGAACTGTCTCGCGACGTTCTAAACCCAGCTCGCGTACCGCTTTAATGGGCGAACAGCCCAACCCTTGGGACCTACTCCAGCCCCAGGATGCGACGAGCCGACATCGAGGTGCCAAACCATCCCGTCGATATGGACTCTTGGGGAAGATCAGCCTGTTATCCCCGGGGTACCTTTTAGCCGTTGAGCGACACCGCTTCCACACGCCGATGCCGGATCACTAGTCCCAGCTTTCGCTCCTGCTCGACCCGTCAGTCTCACAGTCAAGCTCCCTTGTGCACTTACACTCGACACCTGATTGCCAACCAGGCTGAGGGAACCTTTGGGCGCCTCCGTTACCCTTTAGGAGGCAACCGCCCCAGTTAAACTACCCACCAGACACTGTCCCCCACCCGGATCCACGGGCGCGGGTTAGACGTCCAAAACGACCAGAGTGGTATTTCACCAACGACTCCACGGTAACTAGCGTCACCGCTTCCCAGTCTCCCACCTATCCTACACAAGACGCTCCAAACGCCAATGTCAAGCTGTAGTGAAGGTCCCGGGGTCTTTCCGTCCTGCTGCGCGAAACGAGCATCTTTACTCGTACTGCAATTTCACCGGGCCTGTGGTTGAGACAGCGGGGAAGTCGTTACGCCATTCGTGCAGGTCGGAACTTACCCGACAAGGAATTTCGCTACCTTAGGATGGTTATAGTTACCACCGCCGTTTACCGGCGCTTAAGTTCTCACCTTCGCCAACTTACGTCGGCTAAGCGGTCCCCTTAACGTTCCGGCACCGGGCAGGCGTCAGTCCGTATACATCGTCTTACGACTTCGCACGGACCTGTGTTTTTAGTAAACAGTCGCTTCCCCCTGGCCACTGCGACCCCCACCAGCTTCGAACGCAAAGGTCCTACACCAGTAAAGGTCCCCCTTCTCCCGAAGTTACGGGGGCAATTTGCCGAGTTCCTTAACCACAGTTCACCCGACCGCCTTGGTATTCTCTACCTGACCACCTGAGTCGGTTTCGGGTACGGGCCGCCGCGACACTCACTAGAGGCTTTTCTCGGCAGCATAGGATCACCCACTTCGCCACAATCGGCTCGGCATCACACCTCAGGCT
>NZ_BMPY01000077.1 GCF_014647835.1 Microbispora rosea subsp. aerata | reverse complement strand
AGGGGATTTGATATCTCCCAGATATACACGCCATTCTCCGCTTGACGTGCAGTGATGCGTTCCCCTGTGCGTGAATCCATGACCGTAGCAATTTATGTGTACGTAAATTGTGCAGCCGCACTCTAAATCAACGCGACGTCGTCTGATTGCTCGTTTCTTCGCAGCTCTGTGTTGAACTTTGATAGAGGGGGGAGTCGAGGAAGATGAATTTCGCATTATGTATTGTCCAGTGTTTGAGAGCTGCGTTTTCCTCTTTGTCGAGGAAACATTTATAACTCGCTCCTTCACCTGGATTGCAAAGCACGATTGATGGGATTCCACCTTTAATTTGAACGGGTTTCCCGTATTTGCAGTTTGATTGCCAGTCCTTTTGAGCTCCCATCAATTCCTTCCAGTGCTTTAACTTTAGATAGTGCGGTGCGATGTCATCAATGACGTTATACTCAGCATGATTTGAAAACACCTTTGAGTTGAAATCCAGGTGACCACTTAGATAATTGTGGGTCCCTAATGCACGTGCCCACATTGTCTTTCCCGTTCGTGAATCACCTTCGACGATGATACTAATAGGTCTCTCCGGCCGCGCAGCGGCACCTCTCCCGAAATAATCATCCGCCCATTCTTGCATCTCTCTTGGCACGTTAGTGAAAGAGGAGAGGTGAAACGGAGGTGACCACGGATCCGGAGCCTTTGTGAATATTCTATCCAGGTTACTGGATAAGTTGTGATATTGGAAGAGAAACTTTTCCGGCAGTTTCTCTTTGATTATTTGCATGGCTTCTTCCTTTGAAGAAGCATTCAATGCTTCGGATGCCGCATCATTAGCTGTCTGTTGACCTCCTCTAGCAGATCTTCCGTCGACTTGAAAATGACCCCATTCGATGTAATCACCGTCCTTCTCGATGTAGGACTTGACATCAGAGGATGATTTTGCACTCTGTATATTGGCATGGGAGACGGAAGAGGTTGTTGGGTGTTTGAGGTCGAACACTCTGCAATTCGTGCACTGGAACTTGCCTTCGAATTGGATAAGAGCATGCAGATGTGGTTCCCCATTCTCGTGAATTTCTCTGCAAATTCTGATGTATTTCTTGTTCACCGGTGTTTGTAGGTTTTGAAGTTGTTCAATTGCACTCTCTTTTGTAATTGAACATTGT
Organism: Microbispora rosea subsp. aerata; assembly: GCF_014647835.1. Classification (GTDB taxonomy): domain Bacteria; phylum Actinomycetota; class Actinomycetes; order Streptosporangiales; family Streptosporangiaceae; genus Microbispora; species Microbispora aerata. The sequence continues at coordinate 360 of NZ_BMPY01000077.1, read as the reverse complement.
GGGTATGTGAGGAAATAATTCTTTGCGTTTATTTTAAAACGCTTTGGTGGTGGCATACTCGTAAATAAGAGGGTGTACCCCGATTGAGCTCTCGTTCAAAAGTCTCTATGAATCGGTGTAATGGTGCCAATATATAGTAAGAAGTTCTTTAAGGATCTGGAGACACGTGGCGGCCATCCGTTATAATATTACCGGATGGCCGCGCGATTTTTTTTAAGGCCCATTCATTTTGGGCCGCTTGGGCCGTTCTTTATTTGAATTAAAGTAAAGTCATTTATTCTGACCAATAACTTTAGTTCTGACGGGTTTAGTTAATTTTGAACTTGGCGACCAAGTTCTTTACTAAACTATAAATTTAAT
>NZ_BMPY01000076.1 GCF_014647835.1 Microbispora rosea subsp. aerata | reverse complement strand
CCGAGCATCACCAGGCAGAACGGGCAGGCGGTCGAGACGGTGTCCGGGTTGGTGGTCAGCGCCTCGTCCACCCGCTCGGTGTTGATGCGCTTGCCGATCCGCTCTTCCATCCACATCCGGGCGCCGCCCGCGCCGCAGCAGAACCCGCGGTCCTTGCACCGGTGCATCTCCTGCGCCTGAACCCCGGGCACCTTGGCCATGATGTCCCGCGGCTGGGCATACACCTTGTTGTGCCGGCCCAGGAAACACGGGTCATGGTAAGTGATCTTCTCCTCGATCGGCGTGACCGGCGTCAGGCGGCCCTCCTCGACCAGGCGGGCCAGCAGCTGGGTGTGATGCACCACCTCATAAGTGCCGCCGAGCTGCGGGTATTCGTTGGCCAGGGTGTTGAAGCAGTGCGGGCAGGTCGCCACGATCTTCTTCACCCCCGCCTCGTTGAGGGTCTCGATGTTCTGCTGGGCCAGCATGCTGAACAGAAACTCCATGCCCAGCCGCCGGGCCGGGTCGCCGGTGCATGCCTCCATCGGGCCCAGCACGGCGAACTTCACCCCGGCGATGTGCAGCAGCTCGGCCACCGCCTTGGTGGTCTTCTTCGCCCGGTCCTCCAGCGCGCCGGCGCAGCCGACCCAGAACAGGTACTCCACATCCCCGGGCATCTTGTCCTCGACCAGCGGGACCTCGAAGTCGAGCTCCTCGATCCATTCGGCCCGCTTCATTTCGCTCATGCCCCAGGGGTTGCCCTTGTTCTCCAGGTTCTTGAGCATCACCCCGGCCTCGGACGGGAACGACGACTCGATCATCACCTGGTAGCGGCGCATGTCCAGGATGTGGTCGATGTGCTCGATGTCGACCGGGCACTGCTCCACACACGCCCCGCAGTTGGTGCACGACCACAGCACGTCGGGGTGGATCACCCCGTCCTCGCCCACCAGCGGCTTGTCCAGCAGCGCCAGCACATCCTCCGGCACGTTCTCCTTCTGCTTGTCGCCGGCGAGCAGGTAGGGGGCGACGGCGAAGGCGTGGTCACGCTGGTCGAGGATGAGCATCTTCGGCGACAGCGGCTTGCCGGTGTTCCACGCCGGGCACTGCGACTGGCACCGCCCGCACTCGGTGCAGGTATAGAAGTCCAGGAACCCCTTCCAGGTGGTGTCGGTGACCTTCCCCCGGCCGAACACATCACTCTCCGGGTCGGCCTCCTCGAAGTCCAGCACCTTGCCACCGCTGCGCATCGGCTGCGCCGCCCCCAGCCCGTCCGGGCGGCGGGAGAACAGCACGTTCAACGGCGCGGTGAAGATGTGCAGATGCTTGGAATTGACCACGAAGACCAGGAAGACCAGCATCACGCCGATGTGCGCCAGCAGCGCGATGTGCTCCAGCAGCTCGCTGCGCGGCAGCACCTCCCCCAACGCCAGGCCGGCGAACGCCCCCGATGCGTAGGGGAAGTTGCCGTTGGCCGCCGCCGCGCCCCGCGCCAGGAACAGCGTCCAGATCACATTGAAGATCATGAACAGGGTGAACCACGCCCCGCCCAGATGCGACCCGGAAAACCGCGAGCCCCGCCCGAGCTTGGCCGGGGAGTTCTTGATCCGGATCACGGTGAACGCCACCAGCCCGAGCAGCGCGGCCACGGCGATGAAGTCCTGCAGGAAGCCCAGCACCGGCCAGGTCCCGATCAGCGGGATGTGGAAGTCCGGCCTGCCGGTGACCGC
>NZ_BMPY01000075.1 GCF_014647835.1 Microbispora rosea subsp. aerata | reverse complement strand
CGGCGCCCGGATGTGGATGGAAGAGCGGATCGGCAAGCGCATCAACACCGAGCGGGTGGACGAGGCGCTGACCACCAACCCGGACACCGTCTCGACCGCCTGCCCGTTCTGCCTGGTGATGCTCGGCGACGCGATCAACGAGAAGAAGAACGCGGGTCAGGCCAAGGAGTCGCTGGAGGTCGTCGACGTCGCCCAGCTCCTCATCAAGTCCGTCAAGGGCGAGCCGGCGCACACCCCCTGACCGTTGCCGCGACTCGGCGGGCGTCCCCGCGTACGGACGGCCGCGCATTCGACGACGTACGAGCCGCACCAGCGCACCGCTGGCGGGAAGGAAGAGAGGTCTGTGGTGGAGGTTCGGGAGAAGATCCTGGTGGTCGACGGGGCCAGGACCCCGGTCGGCGGCTTCGGGGGCGTGTTGAAGGACGTGCCCGCGCATGAGCTGGGCGCGGTGGCGGCACGGGAGGCGCTGCGGCGTGCCGGCGTGGACGGCGCGGACGTGGACGAGGTGGTGATGGGCTGCATCGGCCAGGTGGGGCCGGACGCCTACAACGCCCGCCGGGTTGCGCTCGCCGCGGGCCTGCCGGACCGCGTCCCGGCGTACACCGTCAACCGGTTGTGCGGCAGCGGCCTGCAGGCGGTCTGGTCGGCGGCGATGCAGATGCGCTGGGGCGGGGTGGACATCGCCGTCGCCGGCGGGGACGAGTCGATGAGCCGGATGCCGTTCTACGACTTCGGCGCCCGGTCGGGATACAAGCTGGGCGACCGCACGCTGGTCGACGGCACGGTGATGATGCTCACCGACCCGTTCTGCGACATCCACATGGGACGCACCGCCGAGGCCGTGGCCCGCAAGTACGGCGTGTCGCGGCAGGCGCAGGACGAGTTCGCGCTGGAGTCGCAGCGACGGGCCGCGACCGAGCAGGCCGGGGCCGCGTTCGCCGAGGAGATCACCCCTGTGGAGGTCGGCGGGCGCAAGCCGCGGCTGGTTGAGACCGACGAGCACCCGCGTCCGGACACCACCTTGGAGGGCTTGGCCCGGCTGCGGCCGGCGTTCGAGGCGGGCGGCACGGTCACCGCAGGCAACGCCTCGGGCATCAACGACGGTGCGGCGGCGCTGGTGCTCGCCCGCGAGTCGGTCGCCGCCGAGCGGGGCCTGCGCGGGCTGGTCAGCCTGGAGGCGGTGGCGACCGCGGCGATGGAACCCGAGCTGATGGGGTACGCCCCCGTCCTGGCGCTGCGCAGGCTGTTCGAGCAGACCGGCACCACGCCGGGCGACATCGACGTGGTGGAGCTGAACGAGGCGTTCGCCGCGCAGGCCGTGGCGGTGATCCGGGATGCCGGGCTCGACCCTGAGAAGACCAACCCGTACGGCGGGGCGATCGCGCTCGGGCACCCGGTCGGGGCCACCGGCGCGATCCTCACCCTGCGGATCGCCAAGCACCTGGTGCGCCACGACCTGGAGCTCGGCGTGGTGACCATGTGCATCGGCGGCGGCCAGGCCCTGGCCGCGCTCTTCCGCCGGGTCTGACGTAGTGCCTCGCCCGTCGTTTCGCGGGTGCCAGCAGAGCGTGAACGCCCGATCCGGGGTGCCGGCGTGGCGGGTTCGGCTGTGCACCGAGCCCGCCACGCCGGTCTCACCCCCAGTCTTCGGCCCCGATCGGGGGAACATCGGGGCCGGGGTGTGTCAGGCCGTCAGCGCTGGAGGGTCAGCAGGCCGGGCCGGTAGGGCAGCAGGCCGTAGTCGCCGCCCGAGTTGGGGCTGCGGCCCTGGTAGAGCAGTTGCAGGTTGCAGGGGTCGACCGTCTTGGT
>NZ_BMPY01000074.1 GCF_014647835.1 Microbispora rosea subsp. aerata | reverse complement strand
AATTTTGCAAAGAAATAGCCCGCTTGTTTCTCAAGAAGAGATGCGAAACATGCTCAATATCATTTGATTGAATAATTGACCCAGTCCCTTGTTGTTTGAAGAAACCCTCCACTTCCTTTGGTATTTTTTCACGAAAAGCAAACATGAGATAATAAATCCAGTCTTTCACTAAGATTTCGAATAGCTGTCCCGAATTCAAGTTGATTATGTTTCGCCTCTTTCTCGGGGAAAGACGATCAAAAAATTCCCAATCATGGTCCTTACGGATCGGATCATCCATATAATATACAAAAAGGAACTCCAGATATTTGATATCTTTCTCTTTGAATGAGATCTCAATTCCAGCGATGGTTTCATTAGATATCTTACAACTAGAATAGCTCTTTTTTCCTATCCAGTTCCTCCACCACCGCGAACCCCAGTTAAATTCAGGCATGATATACTTTTTAGTTATTGGGAGAACCCGAGTACTCTCTTTCGGATCCAGGAAAGAACTCTCAGAGATCTTTTTTCCTTTTGGAAGATACAGGAGCGGAACAATCAACCTATTGATATTGGAAGACTCAGATGATTCTTCCAATGTATCATTTTTGGGTCCAATGGAATTCATAGGTATAGGAAGAAGCCTTGTCAAATAGGGATTTTTTCTTTCGACCATTTTTCGATTGTTAATACGATATATAAGGACCGCTACTACAAAGAGTACTACATACTTGATCGTGAAATATCGATTGCTTGTTGAACCCTGTGAATTGCGTGAAAGTAGGATACTCCAAATTCGGGAGTCCAAGAGTTTTATAAAACTCTCTTGATGGAAAAAAATATGAATGAGAAATCCCGCTGAATTGAATTGGGTCCATGAATCTAAGAAATAGCGAGAATTCTTGATTTCTTTCAATATCTCTCTCAATTCGAAAATCCAGGATTTGAATTGATGTCCTTTCATCGAATCCTCCTAATTGCATTGATTTATCCGAAAGATTTCACTTCAATTGGAATTTGGTTATTCACCATGTACGAGGATTCCCGCTAAGCATCCATGGCTGAATGGTTAAAGCGCCCAACTCATAATTGGCGAATTCGTAGGTTCAATTCCTACTGGATGCACGCCAATGGGACCCTCCCTCCAAAAAGTCTATCGGATTTTTGTTCAAGAATGAAATCTTATTGGAACTGTCCAATTCATCCTTTGGAACCATATCACATCCTCGATAGGATGAAATAGGATGAATTGAGACGGTATTTTGTAAGTACATAATTATCTTGAATAAATTCACTATTTCTTTCTTTTCCGATCGCCTGGAAAGAGCAAGATGTTTCTTTTGTTCTTTTTTCAACAATTTCTGATCTCTAGTAGACCTATCAGTAGGATTCGAACCCAGATGAAGTTCTGACCATCTGTCAGAGAAAAAAGAACGAGTGGCTCTTGCAGGATTCCCAAGAAATTCTTCGATTTCTTCCGGAAGCAGATGATTATTCATCTGCTTCTCACGTTCCATGAATAGTCGGCACATTGAGGAATATCCAGAAAGGTTTTTAAGGAATCGCTCTGATTCTATCTCTGTTCGTTCCGTTTGAAGAAAGGAAGGATCCCAACAAAGAATCGATCTTTCTTTTAGTTGTTGAATCTCTCTTTGATTGATCAATGTGTGATATTTCGAATCCTCATTCCTAATGGAATCGAAAGAATCCTTGGATTGATCAGAAGATCCTTTCAATTGGCTAGAATCCGTTACTTGAATGAAACTAGATCTCGTGGAATCATATTGAAGATTTGATGATACATTCCGTACCTTGCTAAAAAACCGATCCTTGTTTCCCAACCACACATTGTCTAACCAAATCCAATTCTCTTGTGACATGTTCCTCAAAAAATCCGATTCGTGCGGACTCTTCCCCCAACTAACGAAGAGATCTTGACGGAATTGCCACATATGAAATTGAGCACAATTTTGCAAAGAAATAGCCCGCTTGTTTCTCAAGAAGAGATGCGAAACATGCTCAATATCATTTGATTGAATAATTGACCCAGTCCCTTGTTGTTTGAAGAAACCCTCCACTTCCTTTGGTATTT
>NZ_BMPY01000073.1 GCF_014647835.1 Microbispora rosea subsp. aerata | reverse complement strand
GATCCGGATCACGGTGAACGCCACCAGCCCGAGCAGCGCGGCCACGGCGATGAAGTCCTGCAGGAAGCCCAGCACCGGCCAGGTCCCGATCAGCGGGATGTGGAAGTCCGGCCTGCCGGTGACCGCACCCTGGATGATCGCGCCGTACGCCTCGATGTAGACCGTGAGCAGGATGAAGAACGCCCACATCACGAAGAAGTGCGCGACGCCCGACGGCGTCCACTTCAGCAGCTTGCGCTGGCCGAACACCTCCACCAGCTGCGTCTTGATCTCCGCGCCCACATGCCGCCGGGCGTACTCGATCCGCTCCGGGGCCGGCTGCCCGCTGGTGGCCAGCCGGTAGAGGAACAGCACGCGACGCCCCGCCAGCGCGACCGCCACCACGGTCCCGACGAGCCCTGCAATCGCCACCCAGAGCACGAGTTTCTCCACTTCATCAGGCGTTGTGACGTGACTTCCGCACCGCGTCCGGGGTGTCAGATCCCGAGGTCGTGGCCCAGCCGGGCCGACAGCTCGCGCAGCAGGTCGAGGGCGGCGTCGGTGACGACGGTGCCGGGGAGGAAGACGGCGGCGACCCCGGCGTCCAGCAGCGTGGGGACGTCGCCGGGCGGGATGACGCCACCCACCACGATCATGATGTCGTCGCCTCCGGCGGCGGCCAGCTCCTCGCGCAGGGCGGGCACCAGCGTGAGGTGCCCGGCGGCCTGCGACGAGACGCCGACGACGTGCACGTCGGCCTCGACGGCCTGCCGGGCCACCTCGGCCGGGGTCTGGAACAGCGGGCCGACGTCGACGTCGAAGCCGAGGTCGGCGAAGCCGCTCGCGATCACCTTCTGGCCGCGGTCGTGGCCGTCCTGGCCCATCTTCGCGACCAGGATGCGGGGGCGCCGTCCCTCGGCCTCGGCGAAGCGGTCGCAGGCCGCGCGTACGGCGTCGGCGCCGTCGCCCATCTCCTGGCGGTACACCCCGGAGATGGTCCGCACGTTCGCCTGGTGCCGCCCGAACACCTTCTCCAGCGCGTCGGAGATCTCTCCCACGGTGGCGTGCGCCCGGGCCGCGTCCACCGCCAGGGCGAGCAGGTTGCCGTCCGAGGCCGCCCCGCGGGTGAGCGCGTCCAGCGCGGCGCGTACGGCCTCGGGGTCGCGTTCGGCCCGCAGCCTGCGCAGCCGCTCGATCTGCCGGGCGCGTACGGCGGTGTTGTCGACCTTGAGCACCTCCACCTCCGGCTCGGCGTCGGTGCGGTATTTGTTCACGCCGATGACCGGCTGGACGCCGGAGTCGATGCGGGCCTGGGTGCGGGCGGCGGCCTCCTCGATGCGCATCTTGGGCAGCCCGGCCTCGATGGCCTTGGCCATGCCGCCGGCCTGTTCCACCTCGGCGATGTGCTGCCGCGCCTTGCGGGCGAGCTGCCGGGTGAGGGTCTCGACGTAGTAGGAGCCGCCCCAGGGGTCGATGACCCGGCAGGTGCCCGACTCGTGCTGCAGCACGAGCTGGGTGTTGCGGGCGATCCGGGCCGAGAAGTCGGTCGGGAGCGCGAGCGCCTCGTCCAGGGCGTTGGTGTGCAGCGACTGGGTGTGCCCCTGGGTGGCCGCCATCGCCTCCAGGCAGGTGCGCACCACGTTGTTGAACACGTCCTGCGCGGTCAGCGACCAGCCGGAGGTCTGGGAGTGGGTGCGCAGCGACAGCGACCTGGGGTCTTCGGCCCCGAACTCCTTCACCAGGCGGGCCCACAGCAGCCGGGCGGCGCGGAGCTTGGCGACCTCCATGAAGAAGTTCATGCCGATGCACCAGAAGAACGACAAACGCGGCGCGAACGCGTCGATGTCGAGCCCGGCGGCGGTCCCGGCGCGCAGATACTCCAGCCCGTCGGCCAGCGTGTAGGCCAGCTCCAGGTCGCAGGTGGCCCCGGCCTCCTGGAGGTGGTAGCCGGAGATCGAAATGGAGTTGAAGCGCGGCATGTGCGCCGAGGTGTAGGCGAAGATGTCGGAGATGATCCGCATCGAGGGGCCCGGCGGATAGATATAGGTGTTGCGGACCATGAACTCCTTGAGGATGTCGTTCTGAATGGTCCCGCTGAGCTGCTCCGGCTTCACCCCCTGCTCCTCCGCCGCGACGATGTAGAGCGCCAGGATCGGCAGCACCGCGCCGTTCATGGTCATCGACACCGACATGCGGTCGAGCGGGATGCCG
>NZ_BMPY01000072.1 GCF_014647835.1 Microbispora rosea subsp. aerata | reverse complement strand
GCTGGCCTTGGCGCCGTGTCCCGGCGATGCGGACCTCTGCATGGCCGAGGCGGAGGAGCTGCTGTTCATCGTGGATCGCATCACGTGCGCTGTGGCCGATCGGGTGGAGTGGGTGCATCGGGCGGGCCAGGCGAAACAGCATGGGCATGCTTCCACCCGGTCCTGGTTGCGCGCCAGTGCGGGGATGACCACGGGTGGTGCGGGCCGGTTGCTCACCCTGGCCGTAGAGCTGGCCCGCCTCCCGCAGGTGCGGGAGGCGTTCACCAAGGGGACCCTTGCGGCGGGGCTGGTGGAGGCCATCTGCACCGCGATCTCCGGCCTGACCGACGACCAGGCGCGGCTGGCTGAGCCGATCCTGCTGGAGCTGGCGGGTAAGGCGGGCCCGGCGGAGGTGGCCAAGGCCGGGCGCTATCTGCGGGCGGTGCTCGACCCCGACGGCGAGGAACGCGACGAGCAGGCCGATTACGGGCGGCGGTTTCTGCGGGTGCGGCCGGGTGCGGCCGGTGGCATGGAGGGGGAGTTCTATCTGCCCCGGGAGGCGGCGGCCCGGCTGCGGGCGTTGCTGGACGCCTACGCCAAACCGAAGGTGGAGGGGGACGATCGGCCGTTGCGGGTTCGCTACGCCGATGCGTTCATCGCCCTGCTGGAGGACAAGATCGTCACCGAGCTGCTGGTGCTGGTCAGCGCCGAGTCCCTCCCCGCCGACCCCGAACCCGCCAACCCCGCCCGCGACCCCGAGACCGACCACCCCGAGCCCGACGACCCGGAGAACACCGGCCACCCTGAGGGCGAGCGTCCTGATAGCACCGACCGCCCCGAGGCCGGCCACCCTGCCACGGCCCACCCCGAGCGCACCGGTCGCCCTGCCGCCGCAAGCCCTGCTTCCACCGGCCCCGCCAGGCAGCGCCCCGAGGCCGGGCGTGCTGAGAGCACCGGCCACGCTGGGACCGACGCTGCCGCCGTGAACCTTCCCGGCCCTGCGAACGGCTTCGCCACTGACGCTGCAGTAAGGAATCCCGGCGGCGGCGACTGCCCCTGGACCTGCCGCCCCGTCAGTGACCACCTCCCTGTCGGCGACCTTCCTCGGGACACCGGAGGAGCTGCGGATGCGCGGGATGCCGAGGGCGCGTTGGACCGCCGGGGCGGCGAGGACGCCAGTGCCTCCGACAGCATCGGAAGCTGCGAGGCCCCGAGCGAGGCCGTTGACACTGGCGGCTCTGCTCTGGGCCAGGCCGACGACACCATCCACCCCGCCTGGGACGGTGCCGGGAACCCGTGCAGCGTCGACCGCCCCGGGACCTGTTACTCCGCCACGGCCTACTCCAAGTCGGGGGACGCCGAGGGTGTTGGCCGCTCCGCGACCCCCGAGGCCGGGTGCACCGACAGCGGCCAGGGATGGGAGGACGCCCCGGACGCCGAGGCGATTGAAGTTGTTGAAGACGGCCGGGGCATCGATGACGGCCGGGACTGTGAGGCGGCCCGGGAGGGCTGCCGGGCCGCCGTGCACGAAGGCGACGCTGAGGACATTCGGCGGCAGGGGCACCAGCAGCAGGGGCAGGTGCCGCGTTCGGGAGCGTCGCGGTGGGGCCGGTGGCGACCGTTTGATCCTCCTGGGGATACCTGTGCCCATCACGCTCCTGGGGATACCCGTGCCCATCACGCCCACGCCGGGCCGCGGCCCGCGGGGGAGATCCCGCATGGGCCGGGGCCGGAGCCGGGAGCACCGGGAACGGCGCCGGGGCCGCTGTTCGGCACGGCGGCGGGCGCCGCGCCGGGTGCGGCGCGTGGATCAGCACCTGGATTGGGCTTGGGGGTGGGGGTGGTGCCTGGTCTGGTGCCGGGGTTGCTGCTGGCCACCGGGCAGGTGCTGCCCGTCTCCAGCGTGCACCGCCTGGCCCGTACCTCCACCCTGGTGCGGATCGTCATGGACGCCGACGGGCAGGTGCTGGACATGGGCCGCAAGGTCAGGCTCGCCACCCCGGCCCAGCGCAGGGCGATCTTCGCCCGCTACGCCACCTGCTGGGTCGACGGCTGCCCCCTCCCGGCAACCTTGTGCCAGATCGACCACGCCGACAACTGGAGCACCGGAGGACTCACTGAACCACTCCGACTTTCGTGGAGGCCCTGAAGCCAGCATCATCTGCTGGCGGAAGGGAGAATCACGTCACGATGCCAGCCCCGAGGAAGTATCCCCAAGAGCTTCGTGAGCGCGCGGTCCGGATG
>NZ_BMPY01000071.1:1143-2299 GCF_014647835.1 Microbispora rosea subsp. aerata | reverse complement strand
TTACAAGCATCATGGACATATCCCATAAGATGTAACATAGATCTCCACTTTTTTTCATCTTCATTCTTCTCCCTTAAAGACCCAATTCCTTGGAAATTGTATTACAGAGTTAGCGACACAAATGTTCATCAAAGAACACACTTCGCAAAATTTAAGGGGAAACTCAAGATATCCACTGCGAAACATTCGGTGGATATTCCTTTCAAACCCCCAACAGTGAAAATATTATCTACACAATTCACTGAAAAAGATGTGGATTTCTCCCACGTTGGTTACGGGAAATGGGAGAGAAAATTAATAAGGTCCGCATCCACATCAAGATATGGGCTTCACAGCCCAATTACATTGAAACCCGGTGAGACGTGGGCATCAAGAAGTACAATAGGCACCGGTACATCAGATGCGGACTCTGAATTGGACAACGCGATACATCCATATAGACAACTTCATAGATTGGACACAAGTATTCTAGACCCTGGAGAATCCGCATCTATAGTAGGGGCGCGGAGAACAGAGTCGAGTATCACCCTTTCAATGGCCCAATTAAACGAATTGGTTAAGACTGCGGCCCAAGAATGTATTAACAGTAATTGTACTCCTGCTCAACCAAAGTCGTTGAAATAAAAATATTTTATAAATATTTTAACCAAGGAGAATGCGGAAATATTCAGAACTTATTCGACACATTATTATTATTCATCCAACATAATCAAGATCAAATGATACAAACGTAGATGCCTTGGACAAAGCATCTGACATCCAACAATAATAGACTAAGAGGGCATTCTTGCTTATGTTAGCATAAACGCCATTACAAGAATCACGTTCATCATCTTTAAATGTAGCCCAACAATTAAAACGCTTATTAGACAAGTATGTGCTTCCTTCGACGTCAACCATCATACTATCCTTCTCCACTGAAAGCACACGCTTATAAACATGACGAATATAGAAACGGTCTTTCAATGTGGCAGTAATAGATAAATTACCGTGACTATGAATCCTTGCACCAAACAACTCATCAAATGTATGTAGACATCCAGAAGATCCCAAGTGAGGTTTTCGGTCGACAACAACGACCATGGAAAATACGCCTTCAATCTTAGGAGTTGAACCATCCATATTCAAAACACGTTCAATTTTAACAGTACCCTTG
>NZ_BMPY01000071.1:684-1133 GCF_014647835.1 Microbispora rosea subsp. aerata | reverse complement strand
ATGTAGACATCCAGAAGATCCCAAGTGAGGTTTTCGGTCGACAACAACGACCATGGAAAATACGCCTTCAATCTTAGGAGTTGAACCATCCATATTCAAAACACGTTCAATTTTAACAGTACCCTTAAAACGTAAACGTTTTAATTTAATAAAACTCTTTGATCGATTCGGTTCACTCTTACCAAGATTAGGGAAATTAATAAACGTTGAGATCGCTGAATTATGGGCCATGACAAATTCAGGCCCAAACTGATTCTCATGTAAACGTTGGGCTGACATTCTAACATCATCATGGGCCTTTCTATGAATATTCGATCCACGTTTGCCATTGATTCTATTCACACTATACGAACGCCTAGACAAGGGATACCTTGAATAGCTTCGTCTCGAAGTAGTAGTAGCACCACGTTTGTTTCGCGAAAAATACATTTTCAAATACACAGGTTCCA
>NZ_BMPY01000071.1:0-674 GCF_014647835.1 Microbispora rosea subsp. aerata | reverse complement strand
GTTTGCCATTGATTCTATTCACACTATACGAACGCCTAGACAAGGGATACCTTGAATAGCTTCGTCTCGAAGTAGTAGTAGCACCACGTTTGTTTCGCGAAAAATACATTTTCAAATACACAGGTTTCCTTAATAAATATGAACACAATATATACACAATATATCTTCAAAATTAATTAAATAGGCACGAAACAAAGCATTTAATTGGTCCATCTCAAATATATAGTACAATGTCAGAAATATAAAGGGCCAATTTCTGACAACTCCTCACATGATTCAAAATTTGAATCAAAAATAGCCGTTAGATAAACATTACCAATTAAATGCAACATTGTAAAACGCGCCACGTGCAAAACTAAAGTTGGTTATTGCCTCAAATGACAAAAAGACCCTATATGGAACACGTGTCGTCACAACAACAACGGATTTCAAAAACACGCTCAACTAGTTTTGCGGAACTGAAATACACGGCCAGGATTTCAAGGGGAAAAAAATCGCGCGGCCATCCGGTAATATTATAGCGGATGGCCGCCACGTGTCTCCAGATCCTTAAAGAACTTCTTACTATATATTGGCACCATTACACCGATTCATAGAGACTTTTGGACGAGAGCTCAATCGGGGTACACCCTCTTATTTACGAGTATGCCACCACCAAAGCGTTTTATAATAAA
>NZ_BMPY01000070.1 GCF_014647835.1 Microbispora rosea subsp. aerata | reverse complement strand
CGCCTCCACAGCGCCTGCAACGACCTCCCACCAGCCGAATTCGAGACCCGCTACCGAACACACATCGACCCGGCTATCCTCACCCCAGCCAGCTAACCCGGCCTCCACAAAACCCGGCGCGGTTCAGTCCGAGCGCGAGGAGCTGGAGCGGCTGCGGCGGGAGAAGGCCGAGCTGGTCAAGCAGCACGCACGCGAGAAGGCGGCATGGGAGAAGGAACGCGCTGAGCTGGAGGACGAGCGTGATGTCCTCAAGCGCTCGGTGGTCTTGTGGGTGAAAGAGGCGATGGGCCGGTGAGCGTGGCGGCCTTCATCTGCTCCCAGAAGACCGGCTACGGCATCGACCACGCCACCAGTTGCCGGGCGCTGGGGGTATCGCAGTCGTGGTTCTACAAGTGGAAGAACCGCATCGACGTCGAGATGCCCACGGCCCGCGACCAGCGGCGCAACGACCTGGACAGCGAGATCACCCGCCTGTTCGAAGCCTCCGGGGGCACCTACGGCTCCCCACGGATCACCCGCGACCTGCACCAGGCCGGCTGGCGGGTGTCGAAGAACACGGTGGCGACGCGGATGGCCGAGCTCGGCCTGGCCGGGCGGCCGCCCAGGAAGCGGCGGTCACTGACCCGCCAGGGCAAGCGGCCGGCCGCGCCCGACCTGGTCCGCCGGAAGTTCACCGCGGTCGCACCGGATCTGCTGTGGTGCGGCGATGTCACCGAGATCGACACCGGTGAGGGCAAGCTGTACCTGGCGACCGTGGAGGACCTGTTCTCCCGGCGCCTGCTCGGCTATGCGATGAGCGAGCATCACGACGCGGCGTTGACGGTCGCCTCGCTGCAGATGGCCGTGGCCACGCGCGGCGGTAACGTGGACGGCGTGATCTTTCACTCCGATCGGGGCAGCGAATACACCGCTGCCCGCTACCAGGCCGAATGCGCCCGGCACGGGGTAGTCCAGTCCATGGGCCGGGTCGGCTGCGCCCTCGACAACGCCGCGGCCGAGGCCTTCAACAGCACCCTCAAGGTCGAGTACGTGCACCGTGAGAGCTTCCGTACCCGGGCCGAAGCACGAGTGAAGATCGCGACCTGGATCGTCGACTTCTACAACATCCGCAGGAGGCACAGCGCCAATGACGGGCTGCCGCCTGTCACATTCGAGCGCCAGATGATCGAAAAGAGGCAAGCGTCAATGGCCCTGTTGAGGGCCGCTGTGGCATAGGACCGTCTCCACGCTTTCAGGGGATTGACACAGGTGGGTGGTGCCGTTGCCGGTGCGGCTGCCGCGCAGGGTTTTGCCGTCCACGGCCAGGCCGAGTAGCGCCGTTGTGCCGTTCGTGCCGGTCGCTGGTGGCGCACCGGCCAGCCTGGCCAGGTAGGCGCAGGTCGCAGCGTCGAAGTCGTCGCCGTCCAGGCGGGCCAGCAGCCGTCCCAGGGTGGAGGCGGCCAGCCGTACGGGGCCCGGGAGACCGATCCGGGCGCGCAGCTCGGGATCGTATCCGGCGATGAACCGGGTGATCTTTGCCAGGGAAGTCGCTCCGCCGAGCACGGCGAGCAGGGCTAACGCGAGCAGCGGGCCGAGTCGGTAGCGGCGCCCGCGACGGCTGCGGGGGTCGGGTACGGCATCCAGCACCTCGGCAAGTGCGGGCAGGTCGGACAGCGGATCGCAGATGGTGACGTGCTCCAGGTGGCGGGAGAGCACGTCGATCGGGGATGATGGCACGCGAACGCGACCCCTGTTCTTGATCGACTGGCTAGACACCGACGATCATGAGGGGTCGCGTTTGTCATCTCCGCACCGGGGCGCCCTCAACCACCCGCCCGTCCCAGGGCCGCGACCATCTCACCAGGTGAGAACGCTTGGGCCCTGCAGCGCAAGTACCCCCAAGAGTTGCGTGATCGAGCCGTCAAAATGGTCTTCGAGATGCGCCAGGAAACCGGCGAGAAGACCGGGACGATCGCCCGGGTGGCCGACCGGCTCGGCATTCACCGTGAGGCGCTCAGGCGGAAATCGACAGCGGACAGCGGCCGGGCACGACGACGAGCGATGCGCAGCGAATTGCGGAGCTGGAGCGGGAAGTTCGTGAGTTGCGCCGGGCCAATGATCGAGGCCAGAACCGCATCTGCATCTATGGACGGATCGTTTGGATCGTTTGGATATGCCTGGATAGGGATGAGGTAGTTCAGGGCCGCCAGACCCAGCGCAGTGACGATCAGTACATAGAAGCCTACTGCGAAGAGCAATCGTCAAGACCTGTGGATCACGAGTTTCTAAGCGGCTGCGTGTGAGGGCTGATCGTCGGGGCGTTCGATGAGTTTGCCGTTGACGAACGTGGCCCCGGCGCGGACCAGAGCGACGAGGTG
>NZ_BMPY01000069.1 GCF_014647835.1 Microbispora rosea subsp. aerata | reverse complement strand
TCCCGCCGTACGAGGGGGCGGTGGAGGCCGCCGAACCGGCTGGGCGGGAGCGGATCACGGTCGAGGTCGGCGGCAAGCGGCTGGAGGTCGTCCTGCCCGCCGGGTTGGGGGCGGCCGGCCGGGCCGAGCCGAAGAAGGCCGCGCCCCGGCGGGCGGGTTCGGGCGGGGCGAAGAAGGCGGCGGCGAGCGGGGACGCGGTCGTCAGCCCGATGCAGGGCACGATCGTGAAGGTCGTCGTCTCCGACGGCGACACCGTCGCGGCCGGTGACACGATCGCAGCCGCTCACCGCCCACAAGGACGGCATCGTGGTCGGCATGTCCGCGCAAATGGGAGCCACGGTCTCCGCCGGCGCGGCCGTCTGCGAGATCAAGGACCCGGCATGAGCGCCGCGTTCCCCCCGGCCACCCGGGAGCAGTGGCGGGAGCTGGCGCGGGAGGTCCTGCGCCGCTCGGGCAAAGACACCGGCTCCCCGGAGCAGGCGCTGGCGAGCACCACCTACGACGGGATCACCATCGCCCCGCTGCACGACGACACCGACCTGCCGGAGACGCCCGGCCTGCCCGGGCTCCCGCCGTACGCGCCGGGGGGCCGCGAGCTCGGCGGCCCGTGGGAGGTCCGGCAGCGGCACGAGGTGGCCGACCCCGAGGCGGTGATCGCCGACCTGGAGAACGGCGCCGGCGCGCTCTGGCTGGCCGTCGCCCCGGAGGAGCTGCCCCTGGCCCTCGACGGGGTGCGCCTGGACTGGATCTCGATCACGCTGGACGCGGGCGACCGGACCATGGCGGCGGCGGACGCGCTGCTGTCGCTGGCCGCCCGGCGCGGCGTCCCCGCCACGGCGCTGCGGGGCTGCCTCGGGGCCGACCCGCTGAGCCGCCCGGGCTCGGTGGCGCCCGGCCTCGCCGAGACGGCCGCGCTCGCGCGGCGCTGCGCCGAGGAGCTGCCCGGTGTGCGCGCCGTGGTCGCCGACGCCACGCCGTACCACGAGGCCGGGGGCGGTGACGCGGAGGAGCTCGGCTGCTCGATCGCGACCGGCCTGGCCTATCTGCGGACGCTCACCGCTCACGGGCTCGGCGTGCGGGAGGCCTTCGGCCAGCTCGAGTTCCGGTACGCCGCGACCGCCGACCAGTTCGCCACCCTCGCGAAGCTGCGGGCGGCCCGGGTGCTGTGGGCGCGGGTGGCGGAGGTCTGCGGCGGGCCGGCCGGCCAGTTCCAGCACGCGGTGACCTCGGCGGCGATGATGACCCGGCGCGACCCGTGGACGAACATGCTGCGCACCACGCTGGCGTGCTTCGCGGCGGGCGTCGGCGGGGCCGACGCGGTGACGGTGCGGCCGTTCGACGACGCGCTCGGCCTGCCCGACGGCTTCTCCCGCCGGATCGCCCGCAACACCTCCGCCCTCCTGGTCGAGGAGGGCCAGGTGGCCAGGGTGACCGACCCGGCGGCCGGGTCCTGGCACGTCGAGCGCCTCACCGCCGATCTCGCGGAGAAGGCCTGGCAGTGGTTCCAGGAGATCGAGGAGGCGGGCGGAATGGCCGAGGCGCTCGCCTCGGGACTCGTACGCCGGAGGATCGCCCAGACCAGGGAGGCCAGGTCGCGCGACATCGCGCGCGGGAAGACGCCGATCGTCGGCGTCAGCCAGTTCCCGGACCTGTCGGAGACGCCGCCCGCCCTGGCCCACGCGCCCCGGCCGCCGGAGGGGGCCCTGCCGAGGATCCGCCACGCCCAGGAGTTCGAGGACCTGCGCGACCGGGCCGAGGCCCTGCCCGTACGGCCGAAGGTGTTCCTCGCGGCCGTCGGACCGGCGGGGGAGCACGCGGCGCGGGTGTCGTTCGCGGCGGGGCTGTTCCAGGCCGGAGGCGTCGAGACGGTCACGTCGAGCCCGGCGGTCGACCCGGAGGCGATCGCGGAGGAGTTCGCCGCCAGCGGCGCGGCCGTGGCCTGCGTGTGCTCCAGCGACGCGCTGTACGCCGAGCACGCCTCCGCCGTCGCGCGGGCGTTGCGCGCGGCCGGCGCGGTCCGGGTCTGGCTGGCGGGCAGGGGCCGCTACGACGGCGTGGACGCGAATCTGTACGCGGGATGCGACGTGCTCGAGGTGCTGCGCACGACCCTCGCGGATGTGGAGGTGGACGAATGATCCCGGATTTCCGAGGGGTGCCGCTGACCGGGTCCGCGCGCCCGGACACGCCGCCCGAGATCGGGGACGGCGGGTGGGAGAGCCCGGAGGGCATCCCCATCGCGCCGCTCTACACCTCCGCCGACCTGGAGGCGCTGGCGGCGTCCGGCGAGTACGACCCGCGCACCTACCCCGGCATCCCGCCGTACGTGCGCGGGCCGTACCCGACGATGTACGTGACGCGGCCGTGGACGATCCGGCAGTACGCCGGGTTCTCCACGGCGGAGGAGTCCAACGCGTTCTACCGGCGCAACCTGGCGGCCGGGCAGAAGGGCC
>NZ_BMPY01000068.1 GCF_014647835.1 Microbispora rosea subsp. aerata | reverse complement strand
CTTCTACCGGAGGCTCCACGTCTGTTTTCGGCGCCATAGATTTGTCCGCGTGTCTACCTGAACCTGATCGTCCATGCAGAGGAAAGCCTTAATGTCTGATTCGTTCAGGCTGAGAAAACGTCAATGCTTCCCTTACCGTCTCGATGGTCTGCCCGAATCCCGTCGCCATCGGCGCTACCGTCGTCGCGGGCGCTGTTTACGTCGGTGCGAAGGTCGTCGAACACTGGGACGACATCGAAGCCGGTGCGAAGAAAGTGGGCAAGGCGATCGGCGAGGGGGCCGGAAAGGTCTTCAGTGCCCTCAACCCGTTCGACTAGCGCAGGGAGATTGAGTGATGCCGTCCTTCGACAGCGCGCGTGGCCGCTTCCGGCTCGGTCCGGACCATTTGGGGGTCTTGGGGTGCCTTTATGAGGGGAAGGCGGTTTCGGCTGACCTGGTGACTGCTCGGAACGAGTTGCGGGCCGCTGGCTTGATAAATGACGACGACGCGGTCGTCCCCGAACTCGCCGATTTGGCGGACGCCCTCGCCGAGCCGGTTGTGTTCGTCGGAATCGAGATGACCGGTGGCCAAGGAGTGACGAACCACGGCGCGGTCATCGGCAACGACGCCTGTTACGTGTACGAGGGGTGGCCCGGCGAACTGGAGTCGGAGTATGTCCCCACCGATCTCAGCACCCTCGTGTGGTCGCTCGCGCGGGCGGTGGGCCTGCGCGACATGGACGCCAAGCCTCCAGCGGCGACGATCATCACCACGACGGTCGGCGTCATGGACGCGGGATTCGTGGCGCTTGCCGAAGCGGACACCGACGACGTGGAGGAGACCGTCGAGCGGTTGCGCGCGGCGCTAGCCGCCGAGGGTGGGCTCGCCGACCCCGAACTGACGGTCTTCACTCACCTGCTGCTTCAGCTCAACGGCAATTGGCGGATGACCGTGGCGTGGAACAACCGTGAAGGTAGGGGCACCGACATCCGCGGGATCACCGTGCTCGACTGCGGTCCTCTGGGCCACTGGCTGCGGGAACGTCCCGCCGAGCCGATCATGCCGGGGACGGTGACACCCGACAGCGAGCTAAGGCTGGTGTTCACCGAGACACCGCGCGTCTGGGAACTGATCACCGAGCTTCTCCCCAGCGTCGACCAACTACCTGCCGTTGGACGGTGATGTGTGATGTCCGGTTTCTCTTTTGATCTTGTCGAGCGGGTGCCTGAACGCCGTCGTGAGCGGAAAGAAACCTTTCAGCACCTCGTTGGTACGGCGGGTCCGTACGGGGAGGTCTCTCTCAAAATCACCAACTACCCCCGAGAGGCCACGCTCGTCGGGGATGGGCTGCCGGATGCGGCGATTTCTAATCCACTCGGCGCTTCTGGATATATCACCATCGATGAGTACACGCAGTTGACTGTGGGTGGGGTCACCGCTCGTCTCTCCCGGAATCGATTTGCTCTGCGTAGCGAGGACAGGGGCATCAACATCGAGCTGGGGAGTCGCCGCTACACCTACCTGTGCGGTCCAACGGGGCGGGAGGAGCTGCACGACAGCGAGCGCGGCCCAGTGGTGCGAGAGGGGAGCCTTCGTTCTGGTGCGGCGAGAACCATGGTCGTCCTGCCGGAGGCCGACGCCACCGATCTTGCGTTGGCCCTCATCATGCAAGGCGCCGACACGTCTGTGCTGACCGTCGGAGGAGTGGTTTTCTCCAGCGTCGTGTCGTTCCTGAACGGTTCGCGTCGCTACATGTGACGCCCGTGCGCGGCGGAAACCGTGCGTTCCTCTATATGCGGATACGCAACCTCGCGCGGGCTGGCAGCCCAGAATCGGCTGGATGTCACCTACAGATTGCCGACCGCATAGGTGGCTGATCATTTGAAGGGATTCGGTTGTCCGACACCGAGATCGTCTACATGGAGCGGCCCGGAAAGCCGAAGTTGTGGCTCGGTGTGCCTTGGGCGCTGTGTGCCGCGCTGCTGACCTGGTCGTTCGGGAAAGCCTGGGTGCAGGAGCATGAGCTCCCGCTCGATGCCATGATCGTCCTGACTCCGCTTCTTCGGCGTCGCCTCGATCCCCGGGCTGGTCTCGCTGAGCAAGCGCCGTTACAACACCATCACTCTGACGTCCCGGACGCTACGCGTGGGCCGTCACACGATTCCCGTCGCCGACATCACGCTCCACCCGCAGGCCACAAGCCGGGAGCCTCGCCTGCTGGGCCAGGATACGACATTCGCGAACCTGCCGATAGCCAGGCACTTCCTGCGCCTGTAGGTCCGTGATGGGCATGTCAGGTTTCACCTTCGAGCTTGTGCCACAGAAGCCTCCTCGGTCCGAGCGGAAGACCACCTTCCTGCTTCTGACCGGCACGGCTGGGCCGTATGGGGACGTGTCTTTGAAAATCACCACGTATCCCGAAGAAGCCACTCTTCTCGCAGAGGGGCTGCCAGACGGCTCTATCTCTCATCCTGACAATCCCGCGGAAGGGTTCATCGCCGTCGATGCACGGACGCGACTGACTATCGGTGGAGTGACCGCCACTGTCACCCAGAACCGGCGCGCCTTGCGTAAGGAGGATCGCGGGCTTGGCATCAGTCTGGGTGATCGCCGATACGCCTACCTGCGCCGAGCAATCGTCAAGACCTGTGGATCACGAGTTTTTAAGCGGCTGCGTGTGAGGGCTGATCGTCGGGGCGTTCGATGAGTTTGCCGTTGACGAACGTGGCCCCGGCGCGGACCAGAGCGACGAGGTG
>NZ_BMPY01000067.1 GCF_014647835.1 Microbispora rosea subsp. aerata | reverse complement strand
GCCATGATCCGATGGGCCGCGATCAGCGGCATGGCCCGCCGCCTCGCGCGGGGAAGCGCTGCAACTCGTCAGCAGCGCATCACCCTCGCTCATCCAGCGGAGTAGCCCTTCTCAAACACGTTCTTATAGAGCCCGATGGTGCTTTCGGCCAGGGCGTTGTCATAGCTGTCCCCACGCGAGCCGGCCGAGCAGACCGCCCCGGCGCCCGCGAGGCGCTCGGTGTAGCGAATCGACAGATATTGGCCGCCGCGGTCGGAGTGGTGCACCAGCCCCTCCAGCCGCCGGCCGTCACCGAAACGGTGCCAGATGGCCATCTCCAGCGCGTCCAACGCCAGGTCGGTGCGCAGCTGATCGGCCAGCCGCCACCCGACGATCATCCGCGAGAACGCGTCGATGACCAGCGCCGCGTACACAAACCCTGAGGCGGTGGGGATATAGGTCAGGTCGGCAACCCATAGCCTGTTAGGGGCGGGGGCGGTGAAGTCGCGTCTGACCAGGTCGGCGGGCCGGTCGGTGACGGCTTCGGCGATTGTGGTCCGCCGTTTGTGGTCGCCGCGGACCGCCCCGGTCAGACCCAGGCACTTCATCAGCCGGGCCACCGTGCACCGGGCCACACAGGTGCCGCGCCGGTTGAGCTCCTTCCACATCGTGCGCACGCCATACACCTCGAAGTTGTCGTTCCAGACGGCCACGATCTGCGCCATGAGCTGCTGTCCCGCACCTGGCGGGCGGATGGCCGGGCGCACCTTGGCCGCGTAGTACGTCGATGTGGCCACCTGCAGCACCCGGCAGATCGGCTCGACGCCGAAAGCGTCGCGGTGGGCGTCGATGAAGGCGGCTACCTGGGCGGTCGAGGGTCCATTTCCTTCGCGAAAAAAGCGGCTGCGGCCTTCAAAATCTCGTTGGCCCGGCGCAGCTCGCGCACCTCGCGCTCCAGCTCGGCGATCCGCTGCGCATCGGTGGTCGAGGTGCCCGGCCGCTGCCCCTGGTCGATCTCGGCCTGGCGCACCCATCCGCGCAGCGCCTCGCGGTGAACACCGAGCTGCTCGGCGACCCGGGCGATCGCGCCGGGCGCGCCGCCGTTCTGCCGGCGGATCTCGAACACCATCCGGACCGCGCGCTCACGAAGCTCTTGGGGGTACTTCCTCTGGGCTGGCATCGTGTCGTGGTTCTCCCTTCCGCCAGCAGATGATGCTGGCTTCAGGGCCTCCACGAAAGCCGGAGCGGTTCAAATCACCCATGCGGAGAATGTCCACAGGCATAGCTCCCGCCAGCAGCAGAGCCGCGCGCCGCAGCTCCTCTTCATGCCTACCGACGCCGCCGTCGTCGATCACGATGACGGCGCCGTTGTGCATCCTTTAAATGCGTACCTCAACCGATGTGCTCGGCTGTGAGTAGCGGGCGGCATTGTCCAACAGCTCCGCCACCGCCAGCGCCAGCGGTTCCACCACCCGCCCGATAACAGCCGCAGCATCGTTCGACGCGTGCAGACGAATGCGAAGGTAGTCACGGATGCGCGATATCGCGCCGCGCACGACATCCTCCACCGTGGTGACAGGTCGCTGCCGTCCCGCCCATGCCCCGAACAGCACAGAACACGCCTGAGCACGTCGGGTGAGCTGCGCGTTGAGATGGTCAATCTGCATCAAGTCTTGAAGCAGATCGGGGTTGTCGTAGCGGTTCTGCATCTCAGAGATCGCCCGTTGCTGCTCACTGTTGTCTCATGGGCTTCAGGTCCGCTTACCACGCTATCCCTTACACACCCTGCAGAACTCGGACTACCAGTCCAATTGCTGACGCCCATGGAACAAACCACCCGTAGGGCCGTCGTCCGGCAGGGTGGCAAGCCATACGAAATCATCAACCGCTTCTTCAGGGCTTCGGTCAGCCTTCCCGTATGCCATGCGAGTGGACACCTTTCCCGGCGATGCTGCGTTGACCAAGATGTTAGCTTCGTGCAGCTCGGCAGCCAGCACACGTGTCAGCGCGTTGACGCCGGCCTTCGAGACGCGGTAAGCGGCACTCCCAACACCCATACGGGAAAGCTGGCTCATATGTGTCGTCACGTTGACGATCCGGCCGTATGCATTGGTTTTCATCTCAGGAATGGCGGCCGTACAGCATCGCCACACACCCATGAGGTTCGCATCGAGGGTGGCGCGAACCCTCTCCAGGTCTGCACTGCTGGCAGGTCGCTCACGGTCGATGGCTACAGCGGCATTGTTTACCAGCACGTCCAGCCTGCCGTAGGTGTACCCTGTGTCGGCCATGGCTCGAACAACGCTAGCCGGATCTGTCACGTCGAGTTGATGCGCAGAAACGGACAGCCCTTGACTGGCCAGTTCTTTCGCCGTCTGCTCAGCTACCTGCTCATTGCGGGCTGTAAGCACAACATGCAGGCCCTTTTGGGCCAGGGCAGCGGCAATAGCACGACCGAGGCCCCTACTACTTCCAGTGACCACAGCAACACGCTGGATACCATCACTCATGCTGCTGATCTAATCAAAGGTTTCAACCGTTCCTGTAGTTCCTGTACTGCAGGGAGACGGCGGTGTTTGCTGAGTTTGTCGTGAACCTGGAGCAACCTCGTACGGTTTCGTACGGAGCGGGCCGACGCGATGTCGGGTATGGCCTCACTGAGCAAAGCGCACGCATGCTCGACTTCCCCGAGGCTGAGAACGCTATCCGCCCTCCAGATGAAGTATGTTGCCCGGTCCCGACTACGCTCGTCCGGCTGTAGCGCGAGAGTCTGCCCCAGCCAGTGGTCTGTGGCCTTATAGCGACGCATCAGCAGGTAGCACGCGGCGACCTGAGCGCAATACGCAGCCTCATCAAAGTAGGCGGCCCAGGCAGGCGCCGGCTCAGCTGAGGAGTTGCGAAGCAGGAACCTCTCCGCCCGAGTCGTCGCCCCTCTCGATCGCAATCCCCCGGCTTCAGGTGATAAACCCCGTGGCTCCGGCGCTTACGGAGCAGGTTCTCGCCAAGCCCGATTCAGACGGCGTCTGGCACTACTGGTTTCCGTGGCCAGCGCTCATCGCTGCTGTCGACGACATCCCTACTGCGGCCGATCGCATCGAACGCGTCCTCGCCGAGGTCGGCCGGAATATCGGCGGCACGCCAAGCGCCGACGGCCCCGCGTCGCCCGCCCGTACCCGTTTAGGAGAGCTCCATGGCATACCTGACTGCCTCGAGTCGTGAAGAGTCCGAGCAATGATCGAAACCTGTGGATCGCCGGGAAGGGGTGTACCTTCCCGGATCATCCGTTGAAGGTTTCGAGATAAGGCCGACGTTGCAGCGTCGGTCGGGAAGGCACACCCGTGCCGCTTACCG
>NZ_BMPY01000066.1 GCF_014647835.1 Microbispora rosea subsp. aerata | reverse complement strand
GGGGGCGGCGGTATCACAGTGGCCCTTCATGGGCGATCAAAACAGGCCGTCACCCCGGCTCCCGCCGAGTCCCCTTCACGAGCAGCTTGCCACTGCCCGCGAGAAAGAGGGTGCCCTAGTGATCCGGTGGGCCCGATCCGTACCTGGATGGTGAAGGTCGAGCCGTCCGGGATGTCGAGGCAGACCTCGTACGTGTACGCCGTCGGGCCCGCGATGTTGTAGGCGCGGCCGTCGATCGCCGGCCGCTCGACGTTGGTGGGGACGTAGCTGGTGTGCACACGGGTGTATCCGCCCGCGGCGCAGTCGACCGCGGGGGTGGTCGCGGACGCGGGACCGACGCCGGCGAGCGTGGCGCCGAGGACGCCGGCGGCGAGAGCGGAGACGGTGCGTTTCATGCCTCTCCTCATCCTGTACGGTGACCCCTCGAACTAGTTAGTTGAACGCTCAACCGATTTTGACCCAATCTGCCCTGGATTCACAAGAGCAAGAAAAGAATCGTGTTTGTCCGAGTCACGTCGGGCGCCACGTCACGCGAAACCGGACAGCCCGTTCCCGGCACGAGCGCGATTCGCGAGAACATACTCACCACGAGCACACCTCTCCCGACCCTTATGGGAACGACCGAAACCTCGGCGTCGCCGAGCCCGACAGCCCCCGTCTCCGCTCGCCGGCGGCACCGCCGGGGAACTTCCAGTCCCCCGCGAAGAGGGTCAGCTTCAAAAGGGCAAGTGGCATAATCCGAGTTCTCGGCGCCCGAAATATTCAATTGCCCATCCGGCGAACGCCGAGCGTCGGCGACGCGTAATCGAGGTGACTCCCCCGCGCGGGCCCGGCAGGATATGGGAATGACCGTAAAGCGTATCGATCCCCCTACCTCCGCCGACGAACGCGCGATGCTCCGCGCCTGGCTCGACTGACACCGCGAGACCCTCGCGATGAAGTGCGAAGGACTCACGGAGGAGCAGCTCCGGCTGCGCTCGGTGCCGCCTTTCGGCATGTCGCTGCTCGGCCTCGTACGGCACATGGCGGACGTCGAGCGCATCTGGTTCCGGCGGCGGCTGAACGGCGAGGACCTGGACGGCATCTACTTCAGCGACGCCGACCCCGACGGCGAGTTCGACAACGTGGACACCGCGTCCGCCGAGGAGGCGTTCTCGACCTGGCGCGCGGAGATCGAGCACGCGCGGGCGATCGAGGAGTCCTGCGCCGACCTCGACGCGACGACGAAGTCGCCCCGCCGGGGCGTGCACTACTCGCTGCGCTGGATCATGTGCCACATGATCGAGGAGTACGCCCGCCACAACGGCCACGCCGACCTGCTGCGCGAGCGCATCGACGGCGCGACCGGCCAGTAGCAGTCCCCCGGCGAGGCTCAGCCGGACAGGCGGACCGGGTTGACCAGGTCGGCGTAGATGAGAAGGCCGCCCATGACGACCAGCAGGGCCGCCACGACGTACGTCAGCGGGAGCGCCTTGGCCACGTCCACGTACCCCGGGGCGGGCCGGCGGCGCACCCGCGCGATGCCCCGCTTGAGCCCCTCCCACAGGCCGCCGGCGATGTGACCGCCGTCGAGGGGCAGCAGCGGGATCAGGTTGAACATGCCCACCGCGAGGTTCAGCCCGGCCAGCAGGTTGATGAAGATCTCGATCTTGTTCTCGACCGAGAGGTCCGAGGCGGCGATCTCACCGCCGATGCGGCCCGCCCCGACGATGCCGATCGGGCCGTTCGGGTCGCGCTTCTCCCCCGAGAACGCGGCGTTCCACACGCCGACCATCTTCTTGGGGATGTTCACCATCGCGGCGGCGGTGCGCTCGGTCAGCTCCCACATCTGCCCGACGACGTAACCGGGGCCCTTCTTCTCCACGACGATGGTCGGGGTCACGCCCAGGAAGCCGACGTTCCTTTCGATCTCGTCCGGGTCGGTCAGCGAGGGCATGTCCTGCGCGATCAGGTCGACCTTCACGTCGGCCCGCCGCCCGCCCCGCTCGATGCCGAGCGTCGCCGCCCCCGCGCCGTGCTCACGGATCAGCCGCTGGGCCGTCTCCCAGTCGGTGACCGGCGCGCCGCCGATGGCGACGATGCGGTCGCCGGGGCGCAGGCCGGCCTTGGCGGCGGGCGTCAGGGGATCGCTCGGCCGGCAGTCGCGGCGATCCGCCTCGGCGGCGGGGATGACGCACTTGGACACCGAGGACACGACCGGCGTCTGCACACGGACGCCGAAGCCCATCATCACGATCGCGAACAGCACGAACGCGAGCACGAAGTTCATCGCCGGGCCGCCGGTCATGATGATGACCTTCTGCCACCAGGGCTTGCGGTAGAAGACCCGGTTCTCGTCGCCCGGCCGGATCTCCTCGGAGGCGACCGCCCGCGCGTTCTCGATGAGCCCCTGCCAGGGGCCGGTGGAGACGCTCCGCAGCTTGCCGGGCTCGTCGGAGGGGCGCGGCGGGAGCATGCCGACCATGCGGATGTAGCCGCCGAGCGGGAGCCACTTCACGCCGTACTCGGTCTCGCCCCTCCTGCGCGACCACATCGTGGGCCCGAAGCCGACCATGTACTGGGTCACACGGACGCCGAAGAGCTTGGCGGGCACGAGGTGCCCGATCTCGTGGAGTGCGATCGAGACGAGCAGACCGACGAAGAGGATCACGAATCCGGCCACGAAGAGCCAGCTCATCAGCGCGTACCCCCGGATCGGAACAGGTGCCCTGGCAGACGAAGCACCCTTCGAGCGTAGCCCACCGGCGGGAGGGAGAAGACTTTCCCGAAGCGGGTTCCGCTTGCCCGCCCATGACCGGTTGGGGACACTTCGTTGACAGTACGCAGTTGGTCGATCACCCTTTGAGCAACGTCCAGAGGGGAGCATCTTGATCCGGATCCTGGTGGCCGAACACCTTCCGTTGGTACGGCGCGGCCTGGTCGCGTCCCTCGACGGGGAGGACGACCTGCGGGTGGTCGCGGACGTGGGGTCGGGCGAGGACATCGTGCCCGCCGCGCTGGACGTACGGCCGGACGCCGCCGTCATCGACGCGGACCTGCCCGGGGTGGACGGTCTCACCGCGGCGGCGCGGCTCGGCGAGAAGGCGCCGCGCTGCCGGGTGATGCTGCTGTCGGCGCAGCCGAGCCCGGGCCGCGCCAAGCGGGCCTTCGCGGCGGGCGTCCTGGGCTACCTGAGCATCGAGGTCGGCCCGGAGCAGCTCGCCGACGGCATCCGCCGGATGGTCGCCGGACGCCGGGTCGTCGACTCCGAGCTGGCGGTCGCCGCGCTGGAGGCCGCCGACTGCCCGCTGACGCCGCGGGAGCACGAGGTGCTCCGGCTCGCCGCGGGAGGCGCGCGCTCGAAGGAGATCGCCGCCGAGCTGGCCCTGTCCGTCGGCACGGTGCGCAACCACCTGTCGCGCATCCTCGCCAAGACCGGGGCGCGCAGCCGCCTGGACGCGGTCAAAATCGCCACCGACTCCGGCTGGCTGTGAGCCGGCCGGCGCGCCCGGTGC
>NZ_BMPY01000065.1 GCF_014647835.1 Microbispora rosea subsp. aerata | reverse complement strand
TGGGCGTCGGTCAGGTCGGAGGGGTAGCGGCGTTCGCGGGGCACCCCGTCATGATCGCGATTCGACGGTGGTCACGGCGGCGAGATGCGCAGACCGTTATCGACCCTTCTCAAACACGCTCTAAGAGCAGGGGGTCCCTCTTCAAGAGGCTGGAAGCCATGGCCCAGGACGGAACGTTACACCCCAGCTTGGTGGACTGGGCAAAGGAGATCCGACTGATCGGGAACGCAGGTGCGCACCCCGATGAGCTCGGTTCTGTGTCCGAGGAAGAGGCGCGGGACTTGTCCAGGCTCTGTCGCCAAATGATCACCGTCGTGTATGAGGTTCCAGCAAGGATCGCGCGATCACGATCTGCTGACGCAAGCACATAAGCCTAGCTTGCGGCCCTAGCCGCCGCCGTCCGGGACCGGCCCCCAGGCCGCACGCCCGGATGGCGGGGCGGGCGATGGGCCGCAGTGCGGCGGTGCGTAGCGCCGCCGCCTTAATCCCTATAAGTACAATTCAAACAAGTCGGTTAGCTGGCTTTGATCATATTGCTCGAACGGCGGACGGGTCATTCGGCCCAGCTTGCGGGGGTCGCGGCCGAGTTGCAGAACTTCATGTGCCCTTACATGGCAAAAGAGCGACGGTATGCACGTCGCTCTTTCTCTTGGTTGTCTAGGCGTTCACCAGTTCAGAGGTAGCAGCCTCAAGCCCAGCAAGCTTAGCGCTTACCCGCCTGCCCGTATCCGGTTCACGATCAACGCTGCTGATGATCCCGTTGAGAAACTCTTCGACAGCCGATACGAGATTCTTCGTTACTTCGACCCGCGTCCACTCGCCTGCGGTCCGATCGTCTCTGACTAGAGTCAGTACTGCTTCTTTGCCCAGAAAACAATTCTCTACGAATTGGTGCAGCTCATCGACTGATGAGAAGTAAGCGTTAGAAGTGCTGTCAACCTGCTCGGGAGTTAGACAGGTATACGCCCAAGCAGAGAGACCATGCGAACTCTCTAGGACCTGAGTAAACAGGATGACATTGTCACCGACACGGAAGGTCCCACTTAGAGGGATCTCATACTCATGCCAAGTGTCGACGTCACATGCTCTGGGGTTGGGACGCCAGGGCAGATGACCCCGCTTGACCAGCGAGTCTAGGTTCATCGTCTCACCTCACGTTCCCTTTGTACCCATTGAAGCACTGAGCAAAGCTCTCCACCACGTCTGGCGGCCAGGGCACGTCCTGCCGGTTCAACGGATCATGGGGAGGCCATACCACGGACACGTGTGGCCCTCCCGCGATCTTTCCCGGCGTGTGTACTACCGCGAACCCCTTGCTTCGCAAGATACCTGCCGTAGTGAAGCGTACATCCGCCTGCCGTAGATCTCTATCGGATAAGATCTTTCGCCGGTACCGGCTAGCTTCCTCTACTGTCCACTTGCCCTTAAGGAGCGATACCTCCCGCTCTAGGTCAATCCGGGGGGCGTTGAGGAATGTGGGCTTGAACGTGTGGTGGGTCAAGATCGTGTCATCGGTCACACATTCCTCTGGCGGTGGACCACAGGTGCAAGCGCTCCGGCGGATATAACTGCTGGAATCCGATGAGACCATGACGATCATGGTATACCGGCGCTCGCTATATGTCAGGACGTCGTCACAACCTGTCACAGAATATGACTTATATGGGCGAATGTCCAATTTTAGCCATCATCAATTGTAACACTTGTACAACAATTATCAATTTTCCTCGAGTAGAAGCGATGTTCCGGATTACGCTCCACCACGGTGCACCGTGGTGGAGCGTAATCCGGAACATCAACCCTGACAAACAGCTAAGTAACTCGCTTAGAGTGTCCGACTGATTACAACTCGGACGATGGTAGTCACCCCCTTCGCGCTCTAGAGAGTTGGGGTATGGCAGAGTGCATCGAAGTTCGAGTCACAGTTAGTAGTCGAAATGAGGCCGAACACATCACTTCTACAGTTGTGACTCGGCGGCTTTCGGCATGTGCACAGGTGGTTGCGCCCATCTCGTCTACCTATTGGTGGGAGGGTGAAGTCCAGCAGGCGGAGGAGTGGTTGCTGCTGATGAAGACGACTGCCGACCGGTTCGAGGAGCTTGCGGCGTGTGTGCGTGAGCTGCACTCGTATGAGGTGCCTGAGATCGTGGCGGTGCCGATCGTTGCAGGGACGCCGGATTATTTGGAGTGGATCAGGCGGGAGACGGCCCCAGAGCGCGGCGCGTAGCGCGGATGTCGCCGAGTAGTTCGCGGGCGGCATGGTCGGGCCGGGCGGCAAGAGCGTTCTCTACCGTGGCGAGGTGTTGCATGCCCCAGGTGGATTCGGTGCGCTGGGCTGCTTCCAGGGCGCGGCGGGCGTAGGCGACTCCCTCGCTTACGTCGCCGAGTTGGAGCTGTGCTTGGGCGATGTCGGCGTAGACGATGGACACGCGCTTGTGGTCTTCGTCTTGGCCGAGAGCGGCAAGGGCGGCTTGGCCGGCTTCTGTGACGTGCTGTTCGTCGCCGAGCCGTACGTAGGTGGAGAGCTGGAAGGCGGCCATGCGTCCCGTGTCGAGGAAGCGGGTCCATGCGCGTTCCCGGTGGGGCCGGGCTCGGGTGTGGGCGTCCTCGGCGCGTTGCAGCAGTTCGACGGCTCGGGGGTCGCCGAGTGCGGCCAGTTCTTCGGCTTCGCGGGCGAGCAGCCATGCGCGGGTTGCGTCGTCACCGTGGGCTGGGAGGAACTGCTGGGCGTGCCGGATGTGCTCGACGGCCTTTGGGCCGGTGACGGTGTAGGACCGGTAGGCGTAGGTGCATGCCTGGATGACGCGGTGTCCGCTCTCCTTGGCGGCCAGAGCGGCGACGCGCTCGAATGAGGCCGACTGTGCGGGCTGTTTGAGGTCCCAGGCGATCCAGGACGCCAGCTTGCGGCTTCGCCGGCGGTTGCCGCCAGGCGGCGCCGGTAGCGCTCGGGCGGGCCGCTTTGAAGCAGGGTGCTCAGCTCGTTGATGTGCGTCGTCAGCCCTTGGTAGATAGCTCGGGCGGGCATGACGTATTCGAGCCGGTGGAAGCCGATGGTGCGCGCTTCGAGCCGTTCGATGGTGTCGTCGCCGAGCATCTGCGGTCCCCTCAGCGCACGGGAAAGGCGTTCCCAGGGGTCGGCGATAGAGGCCGCGGTTTCGGCGGTCATTCCGGCCGCGAGGAGCAGCATCGTTCGTCGGTCCATCCGGGCATCCAGCCTTCCCACTATCCAGGCCAGCGTCAGAAAGTCGACGTCCCACAGGTCGTCCGTCGGGCGCGGGCCGATCACCACGCCTTCGACGCTACGGAGCTGACTCGCCGGTGTCCCATCCCGAGAAGGGATAGCGCGACGGGATGAGGCGGCCTCGATGATCCGGGTACGGCCGGATGAGCGGGGGGCGAGTCCGAGAGCGAGCCGGGCCGGGTCGGGCATGTGCAGTCCATCGGCGATCCGCTCGAACACATCCAGTGCGGTGACCTGGGCGGCTCCGCGCATGATCTCGCTGACTTTGCCCTGGCTGAGGTTCACGGCAATGCCGATGCGGGTTTGACTTACGCCCGCGTATTGCCTGATAAGCCGGAATACCTGCCCGATGTTCCGTTTTTTGAGGGCGTCGAGCATTTCGGGGCGCTGCCACAGGTCAGGCGGGATCATGACCGGTTCCGCCGCTTCTGCGGGCATATGGCACTTCCCTTTGCCTCTGCTTGACTGCCTGCATTTCCAAGCTTCCGGGCTGGGGTTAACCCGTCAAGGGATATCGGCATGTCCGGCCGGAATATCGGCGCGGGATGGGTTGAGCGACCTGCTATTACGACCCTTTCCCCATGGTTACGGAGACGGAGAGGTGCGGGGCCTGCCGGGGGAAGGGCTGGCGGCTTGTCCGGCGGGCGTCGGCGGATGCGGAGTACCGGCTTGACGGTGTGATCGTGGAGCTGTCCACGGTCGAGTGTTTCGAGTGCTCGGGCTCGGGCCGTAGGGCGGTGGCGTCATGAGCGCCGATCGTCTTGTGGCGGGCCGCCGCCCCCAGGTCGTCACCGCTGCGCAGTGCGCCGAGCGGCTGCGCCTGGAACTGGAGCAGTACGGCGTGGCCGCCGACGTCCACGCGGGGTACGGGCTGGCGCTGGTGTCGGTCTGGGTCGAGCTGGTCGTGTGGACCGATGGCCGCTGGTTCCGCTGGCGCTCGGGCCGTATCTCGACCAGCGGGCGGCCGGTCTACGCCTTCGCCCCGGCCTGCGACGTCGGCACCGCCGCACGCCGGGTGGCTCACCGGTACAGGCAACTGCGCCGGCAGTACCCCCGTCCGCCGTACCTGGCGGGGGACGCCTCGTGAACGACTTCCTCGATGAGCCGGACCGCTGGCACAGCGCACACGTCCCCATCCGCCGGGGACACTTCCGAAAACTGGAATGGTGGAAGCCCTCACCCGCGCCGCGGGTCCTGGTCCTGGCCTGGACCTGCGACTGTCAGGCCAGGTTCTACGAACTGTGTGAAGCGCTCCGGGTTGGGTGGAGGCTCTACGGGCTGACTCCAGCCACCGGTTGGGGCTGGTGTTGAGCGTAGTAGCTGGTCTCGTGTTCGGCCGGCGGGATATGGCCGATCGCGGTGTGCAGGCG
>NZ_BMPY01000064.1 GCF_014647835.1 Microbispora rosea subsp. aerata | reverse complement strand
TTGGGCGTCGGTCAGGTCGGAGGGGTAGCGGCGTTCGCGGGGCACCCCGTCATGATCGCGATTCGACGGTGGTCACGGCGGCGAGATGCGCAGACCGTTATCGACCCTTCTCAAACACGCTCTAAGTGAGTGACAACCACCGCGAGGGGTTCCCCCCGACGGAGGCCGCCGGCCAGGCTGCCCACACCGCCACCCCGACCGCGGCCACCCCGGCCAACGCCGAGACCACCGAGGCGGCCTTGTCTGCACGATCCCACCCCAAGACCGCGAACACCACCGCCAGCACGGCCACCACCACAGCCGTCCCCAACAGAACCCACCGCTGCACCGTCACACCAACATTGTCCGCGCTAGTCACCCGCAATCCACGCCAAACCAGCGAACGAATCCCTATCGGCAACCCGCCCCGGTCACCACGAAAAGAAGACAGACCCGACGACGAAAAGAAAGCGTCCGAAAAGGAGGCGACCGTCAGGCTAAGGCTGTGACGATCACCGGCCGCCTACGGCCGCCGACCGTAAGCGGCCTTGACAGCACTTCATAAAGCCATCAAGGGGTATGGCTAACTAACAACGGTGATGACAACATCGGGCACCGCAGGCGCAGCCCTGCATCCAGCACCCCGCCATGGTGATCGTTCCGCCTGAGAAGCGGAGGATCATCTCGTTGATCGCGGGGTAGGCGGGCACGGGACATACGCGGGATGATCTTTAGATGGCCACGGGCTGCCGAAGCCGTCCGCGCAGCTCACGCCGTATGAGCCAGTCCTTCAAAAACCGCTCTCCTAAAGCGGGTGCCGCAGGTTCGAATCCTGCCGGGGGCACTCATCTGACCGGCCGTCTCGCCCCTGACCAGGGCATTCCTTGATCGCATATATTCGATCAAGGGCAGGCGTAGGCCTTCTCCACCACCAGCAGGCCCCAGCCCGCTTCGGGGAGGTGGCAGCAGGGCCGCGGCTTCTTCGGGCCGCAGGGCGGCGTAGTACATGCAGGCGAACATGCCATGCAGGCGCCCGCCCCGGGATCGGCCGATCTTGGGGACGGCGGCCAGCAGGGCACGGGCCTGCGCGGGATTGACAACCGTACGCGGATCGACGGTGCCTGCGGCTTTAGGCTGAGTCCACTTGACCGCGTGCAGCGGATTGGCAACTCCTTGGGTTCCACAGCAGCCAGTTCCAGCAAGTGATGCAAAACTTCCCGCTTACGCCGCACCGTGTTCGGGGAAGCGTCCTTGCCGTCGAAGGTAACCGAGATCGCATCCAGCGCCATCCTCAGCGCACGCGGTTCCCGCAGGTCGGCCAGCGGCAGCGACGCCGCTCTGGAGGAGGCGTTCACCGGCCACGGCAACCGCTACCTCGCACGTGTCCTGGGCGAGGCCGCCGTGGCCGCCGGCAAGACCCCCACGTTCCTCGGCGAGCGCTACCGCCGCATCGCCCGCCGCCGGGGAAAGAAAAGGCCGTCGTCGCGGTCGGCCGCTCCATCTTGTCCATCGTCTGGCACCTGCTGTCCGACCCCGACGCCCGCTTCCACGACCTGGGCGCTGACTTCCACGACTCCCACATCAAACCCGACCGCAAGAAACGCACCCACATCCGCCGGCTCGAAGCCCTCGGCTACCGCGTCATCCTCCAGCCCGTCGCCTGACCACAACCGGCCCGCTCACCCCGGACCAGCCCCCACCGGCCGGAATTCGCTGCCGCCTGCCCACGCCCTGTCCGATTTTCGTGGCAGGGACAGCCGCGCGGGTGAGTTGTTGACATACTTTGCATGCAATACATACCGTGTCCTTCATGCTGTTGGCCGAGCAAGGAGGAACAGTGCCGGAGGTGCTGCGCCTGACCGTTCTCACCGTGGCCGGCTTCCTGGCAGGCGCGGTGAACGGCGTGGCTGGCGGCGGGTCGCTGATCTCCTTCCCCGCCCTGCTGGCCCTCGGCTACCCGCCGCTCACGGCCAATGTCACCAGCGCGCTGTCCACCCTGCCGGGTTACGCGGGCGGGCTGGTCGGCTACCGCGACGAGCTGGCCGCGGTGCGTGGCCGGGTCCCCCGTCTGGCGGCGGTGAGCGTCAGCGGCGCGGCCTGCGGATCGGCGATCCTGCTGGTCGCGCCCGCCGAGCAGTTCACCTCCGTTGTCCCGTACCTCGTGCTGGTGTCGGTCGTGGCGCTGGCGATGCAGGGCGTGGTGGCGCGGCGGCTGGCCCGGGCGCGGGCGGCTGGGGGCGGGCTCGGCCTCCTCGCCGCCCAGTTCGCGGTCTCGATGTACGGGGGCTACTTCGCCGCGGGACTCGGCGTCATGATGCTCGCCGTGCTGGGCGCGTTCCTCGCCGAGGACCTGCACCGGCTCAACGCGCTCAAGGGCGCGCTGTCGTTGGTGGTAGGCGCGGTCTCCGCCCTGTGCTTCGCCGCCTTCGGCCCCGTGCAGTGGCTGCCGGTCGCTGTCATGTCGCTCGCCGGTCTGGCGGGCGGACGCGGGGGCGTGCTGCTCGCCCGGCGCGTGTCGCCCGCCGTCCTCCGTCGGCTCGTCGTCGGCGTGGGTCTCGTCCTGTCCGTCGTGCTCTTCCTGAGGTGATCATGCTTCCCGAACGTACCGACCTGCTCATCTTGGGCACGTATTTGATCTCGATGGATCCGGACGTCGGCGACCTGCCGAGCGCCGACATACTCGTCCGCGACGGCCGAATCACCTATGTCCGCCCCCACCGGCCCGCCGCGGGTCGGGCCGGTGACTCCGATGGCGTGAAGGCGGACGTGCAGGTGATCGACGGGACCGGCACGGTGACCCTGCCCGGCTTCGT
The DNA here is from genome assembly GCF_014647835.1 of Microbispora rosea subsp. aerata. Taxonomy (GTDB): domain Bacteria; phylum Actinomycetota; class Actinomycetes; order Streptosporangiales; family Streptosporangiaceae; genus Microbispora; species Microbispora aerata. The sequence continues at coordinate 6,377 of NZ_BMPY01000064.1, read as the reverse complement.
GGACACCCACTGGCACCTGTGGAACTCCCTCCTGCGCGGCACGGTCGGCGACCGGCCGGGCACCGACTACTTCGCGGTCAAACGGGCGCTCGCCCCGCACTTCGACGTCGACGACTTCTACTGGGCCGCCCGGCTCGGCTTGGCCGAGGCGGTCAGCGGCGGCATCACCACGGTGCACAACTTCGACCACAATGTGCGCGGCCCCGACGACGCCGACGCCAACATCCGGGCGCACCTCGACTCCGGCCTGCGCGGCCGCTTCTCCTACGGCCCGCCCGACTCCGCCGCGCCGGACACCACCAACGACCTCGACGATCTGGCGGCTCTGCGCGACCGCTGGCCGGCCTCCCGCCTCGACGGACGCCTGGACTTCGGCATCGCCGTGCGTGGGCCGTACCGCACTCCGCCCGAGGTGTACGAGCGGGAGTGGGCGACCGCACGCGCGCTTGACCTGCCGATCACCATGCACTGCGACCGCTGCCTGCGCGAGGAGGGCTGCCGCAGCTGCGGTCTGACCCGGCTGGAAGAGTTGGGCCTGCTCGGTGAGGACGTGCAGATCATCCACGCCGTGCACGCCAGCGAGCAGGACATCCGGGCGCTGGCCCGCACCCGCACCCGGGTGTCGCTGAGCCCGATGACCGAGATGCGGACAATGGGCTTCCCGCTGCTGACCGAGTTGCTCGACGCGGGCGTGCGCGTGTCGCTGTCCCTGGACACCCTCGCCATGCCCACCAGCGCCGACATCCTCGGCCACCTGCGCGCCATCGTCTCGGTCGAGGCGGCCCGCACCGGGTCGGCCACGGTGACGCCCCGCAGGCTGCTCCAACTGGCCACCCTCGACGGCGCCTGCGACCTCGGCCTGCAGGACGTCACCGGCTCCGTCACACCCGGCAAACGCGCCGACCTCGTGATCCTGCGCTCCACCGATATCAACCTGACGCCCTCCGGCGACCCGGTGGAGGCCCTCGTTTACACCGGCCAGATTGACAACATCGACACCGTCATCGCCGACGGCCGCGTTCTCAAACGGCACGGACGGCGCGTCCTGGCCAACGGCGAGCCCGACCCCGTCACCATGGCCGCCGCCCGCCGTGACGCGCTGCTGCGCAGGGCCGCGGCGGCCGGCGACAATCCCGCCGGCCGAGAGCCGGCGACAACCGCACCGGAAACCGGCCCGGGGCCGGTGACCACAGCACAAGAAAGAAGCCGCCCATGAGCGCCACCCCCACGCCCCGGCTCTCGATCCGACCCCGCGACCTGCCCGCCCCGCGCGCCGGCGTGGCCATGTTCGGCCTGCTCCTGGTCGCCTACGCGGTCAACGCCATGGACCGCATGGTCTTCCCGGTCCTGCTCGTCGAAATCCGCACCGAGTACGGCTTCAGCCTCGAGGCGGCCGGGCTGCAGGCCACCGTCTTCGCTCTCGGGATGGGCCTGGCCGGACTACCCGCCGGACGGCTGCAGCACGCGCTCGGCCGCAAGCGCACGATCGTGGCCGGCACCGTGCTGTTCTCCGTCGCGACGGCCCTGACCGCGGCGTCGGCCGGCTTCGGCGACATGCTGCTGTGGCGCGTGCTGTCTGGTGCGGGAGAGGCGCTCCAGCTCGCCGCGATCATCACGGTGGCGTCAAGCGCGTTCCCCTCCCGGCGTGGGGTGGCGATCGGCAGCATCAACATGGCCTTCGCCGCGGGTTCGGTCGTCGGCCCGGCGTTCGGCGCCAGCCTGCTGGAGCACTTCGGCACCTGGCGGGCGCCGATGCTGGCCTACGGAGCCGTCGGCGTCGCCCTGGCCGCCGCCGTCACGCTGCTCGTCTCTCCCCGGCTCACCGAGGCCGGACCGGCGACGGCCACCACCGCGCACACCGGCGGCGCCCCCTCGCTGCTGTCGCGTAACCCGCTCGTGCTCGCCGCCGTCGTCACGCTGTTCGGTCTGGCCGATTTCGCCTTCATCGGCCTGTACGCCAGCTACCTGCGCGAGGAGCTGGGCTTCGGCTCCGGCGCGGCCGGGTTCGTCGTCGGCCTGTCGGGACTGGCGGCGTTCGCCTCCCCGCTCGGCGGCCACCTGGTCGACCGGTTCAGCCCCCGGGCGGTGCTGGCGGGCCTCAACCTCGCCGTCGCGGCGTGCGGGTGCGCTCTGTTCCTCGGACCCGGCTCCGCCGGCTGGCAGGGGACCTTCTCGTTCCTGTTCGGGCTGTTCGCCAGCAGCGGCGTGTACGTCGCCGCGGCAGGCTACCTCGTCAAGTCCGTCGACGCTGCGAACGTGAGCCGGGCCGCCGGGATGTTCGTCACCTGCGTGTACGTCGCCGCGAGCGCCGCCGGGCTGCTGTTCAGCAGCCTGGTCTCCACGGCCGGCTGGACCTCCGCGGCCATGGTGCAGATCGTCGGCTTCTCGGCCGTCGGCGCCGCCCTGGCCCTGGTCCTGCGCCCCAACCTGTTCAGCACCACCACACCAGTACGGGATCACCCATGACCACACTGCTCTGGCAGCCCGCCCCGGTCGCCCTGCCCATCGCCGGGCGGGACGAGGCGTTCCCCGTCCGCCGCGTCTACTGCGTCGGGCGCAACTACCTCGACCACATCCGCGAGATGCGCGAGGGCGACGAGCGCGACGACCCCTTCTTCTTCCAGAAGCCCACCGACGCCGTCGTGCCCGACGGCGCGGCCGTCCCCTACCCGCCGCAGACGGCCGATCTGCAGTTCGAAGGCGAGCTGGTCGTCGCCATCGGCACAGCCGGTTCCGGCATCGCCCCGCAGGACGCCCTGGCGCACGTCTACGGGTTCGCCGCCGGCATCGACCTGACCCGCCGCGACCTGCAGCGCGTCTGCCGCGAGATGGCCCGCCCGTGGGAGGCCGGCAAGTCGTTCGACCACTCCGCGCCGTGCGGGCCTATCCTGCCCGCCGACGAGGCCGCCTGGACCCTGTCCGGTGAGCTTCGGCTGAGCGTCAACGGCGACCTTAAGCAGCACACCGACCTGAAGCTGATGATCTGGGACGTCCCCGAGATCATCAGCCACTTGTCGCGCTCGTACCGGCTGATGCCCGGCGACCTCATCTACACCGGCACACCCGCGGGCGTCGCCCCCGTACGGCCAGGCGACCAAATCCACGTCGAGATCACCGGCCTGCCCACGGTCACCGTGACCATCATCGAAGGAGACACCCATGCGTCCCAGTGAACGGCTCGACTACGTCCCCATCGAGGGCCGCCCCGCCCTCACCCTGCCCGGCGGCAAGCGGATGGTGGTCTGGGTCATCGTCAACGTGGAGACCTGGTCCGACACTGAGCCCATGCCGCGCACCGTACTCACCCCGCCGGCGGGCGGCGTCCCCGCACCCGATGTGCCCAACTGGGCCTGGCACGAGTACGGCAATCGCGTCGGCTTCTGGCGCATGCTCCATGTCCTGGACCGACACGGGATCCCGGCCGCGCTCGCCGTCAACGGCCAGGCCGTCGAGCACTACCCGCAGATCACCCGGGCCGCGCTCGAACGCGGCTGGGAGTTCATCGGCCACGGGTTCACCCAGAAGAACATGCAGAAGGTCGCGGACGAGCGGGCCGACATCAGCGCCACCACCCGCGCCATCGAGGCGGCCACCGGGCTGCGACCCCGCGGCTGGCTCGGCCCCGGCCTCACCGAGACCTGGGAGACGCCCGACATTCTGGTCGAGGAGGGCTACGAGTACGTCTGCGACTGGGTCCTCGACGACCAGCCCGTCGAGCTGGCCACCCGGACCACGCCCATCGTGAACATCCCCTACACGCAGGAGTGCAACGACGTGGCGATGATGCTGATCCAGCACCATCCGGCCCGCGAGTACTTCCAGCGGGCGGCCGACCAGTTCGACCAGCTCCACCTGGACTCCGCCGAGTCCGCGCGGGTGATGGCGCTGGTCGTGCACCCGTACATCATGGGGGCGCCGCACCGCCTCAAGTACTTCGACCAGGCCCTGGCGCACATCCGTGCCCACCGCGACGTGGAGTTCTGGACCGGCGGTCAGATCCTCGACTGGTATCGCGCCGCGAAGGCGGCCACACCGGCTCCGACTCCATGATCCAAGATCCTGCATGCAAGGTATACTGACTGTATGACCGACGTCCAGCCCGGCAGCGCCCAAGCGGTGTACATGGCCCTGCGCCGCCGCTTGTCCGACGGCGCGTACGCGCCCGGCCAGCGGCTCACCGAGATGGCCCTGGCCGCGGACCTGGGGGTGAGCCGGACGCCGGTCCGCGAGGCCATCGGCCGGTTGCTGACCGACGGGCTGGTCGTCCCGGCGGTGCGGGGCGTCGTCGTCGCGGCGCTCAGCCCGACGGAGGCGGAGCACCTGTTCGTGCTGCGCGCCGACCTGGAAGCCCTGGCGGCCGAGCTCGCCGCCGGGCGGCAGGCGGCGGGCCGGCTCGCCCCCGCCGAGGTCGACGCCCTCGACGATGCCGTGGACGAGGTGGAGGCCGCGGTGCGGACGCACGACCCCCGGGCCTCCGCGCAAGCCAACCTGGCGCTGCACCGGGCCATCGGCGCGGCCGCGGGCAACCCGTTCCTGGAGGAGACCCTGCACCGGGTGTGGGACAGGATCGCGGTGACGACCGTGGCCAACCTGGACGACCCCCACTGGGCCGGCGCGATCACCGAGCAGCACCGGGCCATCGTCAGCGCGATCCGGGCAGGCGATCCGGAGGCCGCCCGAAGCGCCGCCAAGTCCCACATCGAGGCAGCCAGGCGCGCCTACAAACCGCTCGGGTAGCACGCCGGCCCGGCCCGCGGCCGGGCCGGCCTCAGAGCACGAGACCTGCGGGCGTGTGTTCGTCCGATACCGATGTGGCGGAGCCGGTCGCCGATCCGCAGGGTGACGACGCCGGTGTGGTCGACGCGGTCGTGGCGGACCCTAATATGGGACTGTATGGTCGATTACGGGACAGAGCCGTTCGCCTGGACAGGCCCGACTTTCATCCCGAAGAGGGCCGCTTTAAGCCTTTTTCTTGCCAGTCAGCTCGCGTTGCTGGCAGGCTGCGGCAGCCAGCCGTACTGGGATCGGATCCTCACCGCGACGGTCTCGGATGACGAGCAGACCATTGTCGCGGAAATGGTTATAGGGCCTCCCAAAGCAGATGGCACCTCCTGTTACGAGGTGACGGACAGAGAATCCGAGGAATCTGCCACCCAGGTGCGCATCGCGGTCCAGTTGCGTAACAACTGTGCACCGGTCTTCCCCTGGCAAGAGGAATTAACTTCGCTTGAAGGCCACCTGCTGAAGGTGGAATTCCAACTGAAAGAACCGCTGGCAGGGCGGAAGATCATCGACAAGGTCAGTGGCGAGCCGATCACGGTTATTGACAGATGACCGCTCGTTCGACAACAGACTGACAGGCCCTCCTTCACGGAAGTCCTCTTCGCTTATCTGGCTGGAACGCGGTGGCTGCGGCTGAGGCCGCGAAGCAGGCGTGGGATCACGATCTGCAGCTGGAGTCAGCCGCGAGGCAGCCCCGCGGCGTCGTAGTGTCGCCGGGCCCGCTCGACGTGCTCGAGGTTGGTGGTGGCCCACTCTGCGAGGTGGGCGAAGAGAGGGGCGAGGCTGCGGCCGAGCTCGCTGATCTCGTATTCGACGCGCGGCGGTACCTCGGGATGGTAGGTGCGGACGACCAGACCGTCGCGCTCCAGCTGGCGCAGACGCTGGGTGAGCACCTTGGGAGTGATGCCCTTGATACACCGTTCCAGCTCGACGAACCGCTGGCGACCGAAGGTGTGGAGCGACCAGAGAATCGGCGTGGTCCACCGGCTGAACACGATGTCCACGACCGGGGAAATCGGGCAGGCCAGCTCCGGGTCGGTCATGGCATCGGTCATCGACCAGCTCGTCTCGGTCGCCATAAATTCCACCTCTGAGGTAGTTACTTTCCTCTAGGTACCTACTATACGGAAGCTGTTAGCGTCTGCCATCGCGACAGGGAAGACGCGGGAGCTGAACATGATCGTGGTAACGGGTGCCACCGGAAACGTCGGGCGGCCGCTGGTGCAGGCCCTAGCGGAGGCCGGGGAGCGGGTGACGGCGGTGTCGAGGGGGATAGCCCCGGTGGACCTGCCGAGAGGGACCAGGCACGTGCGGGCCGACCTGGCCGCGCCGGAGACCCTGCGGCCCGCTCTCGACGGTGCCGAGGCTTTGTTCCTGCACGACGGCGGCGCGGGCGGCCACGGGCTCGACCCGGAGGCCATCATGAACGTGGCCAGCGCCGCCGGGGTCCGGCGGGTGGTCCTGCTCTCTGAACCGATCCGCCTTTTGTGGAGGCCCTGAAGCCAGCATCATCTGCTGGCGGAAGGGAGAACCACGACACGATGCCAGCCCAGAGGAAGTACCCCCAAGAGCTTCGCGAGCGCGCGGTCCGGATG
>NZ_BMPY01000063.1 GCF_014647835.1 Microbispora rosea subsp. aerata | reverse complement strand
GCGGCCGGGCGTGTGCGCGCGAAGGCGGTTGCGGCGGCCGGTCGTGTGGGCGCGAAGGCGGGTGCGGTGCGCGCCGGGGTGTTCCCCGGCGTGGCGTTCGCCAGGGTGCGGGCAGCGGCCGGGCACGTGCGGGCGAAAGCGGCTGCGGCGGCCGGGCCAGTGCGCGCGAAGGCGGTTGCGGCTGGCGGGCGTGTACGAGCCAAGATGAGCCCCGGGGCGGCGTTCGCCGGGGTGCGGGCGGCGCTGGCGCGGCTGCCGGCACTGCTGCGGAGTGTGTCGACGCCCTATCGCGCGGTGCTGGGAGGCATCGCCGTGGCAGGTCTCGCGACAGCCGCCTTCCTGCTTGTCGCCCAGCCCACGGGGGTGCTCACGGTCGCTCGGGACAGGACGACGAACGGCCCGGACCCGGCGGAGGGTGCTTCCACGGCCCTGGGGCGCCCTCAGGCGCAGCCCGGCGTCGCGAGCCCGGAGGGATCCCCTACACGAGGCGGGCGCGAGGCGTCGAGCGCCCTCGACACACCCGCCGGGGTCGCGGCATCCGGCGGGGGCGGCGTTCCCGGTGGGGTGAAGGCTCCGGGCTGGGCCGGGGTTTCCGGCGGGGTGGAGACACAGGGCCCGGCGACGACGCCGGGCGGCCGGTCGGCCGCTCCGTCGGCGGCCACCCCGAGCGCCTCCGGCGGCGATGCCGGAACGTCACCCGGCTCGGCGGCCGGTGCCCCGCGTGACAGCAGGGATGCGCCGGCCGGCGGAACCGCTCGCGGCGGTGCGGGTGACGGTGCGGATGTCCGTGGCGCTGAGAGCGCCCGTGGTGGAGAGGACGTCCGCCGTGGGCCGGCCGTCGGCAGCGGGCCGGAGAAGCCGATCGCACGCGGAAGCCACGATGACGCGGGCGACCGACCCGGCGAAACAACCAGACGGCAAGACGCTTCGGCGGAGAGCGGGGCGTCCGGCGATGGCGGGGCACGGGCGATGGAGGCACCGGCGAAGCGCGGTGGTTCCACGACCGGGGAGCGCTCCGCCACGCCGCCCGTGCCGGCGTCCGGTGTCCTGGCTCAGGGGCGGCACTCCTCCCGGCAGCACGTCGCGGAGCCTGTCGCCGTTCCCCAGCGGGCGCAGCGCGCCGAGAGGTCCGAGCGGGCGGCACGAGGCGAAGCCGGGGCGGACAGGCCACGGAAGGCGGGCGCCGAAGCGCCGGGATCGGGGGCGCGAGGGGCGTCGAAGTCGCCTGCGGTCCGCGATCGAGCGCAAGCAGCGGCAGGAAAGGCGCGGCGATCCGACCGCGAACACGCCCCGGCATCCGGGCCCGGCCGACCCACGGGGGCACGTCCCGGCGCCGGAAAGCCCGCGGGGTCCGGGCGTGCTGAGGGGGTGCGGCCGGGTGCCGGGAAGCCGGTCGGGGCCAAGCCCGGCAAGGCCCGGCTGGTCGCGACCATAGATCCGTTGGGTGCGCTGCTGAGGGGTAAGCGGGGCCTTGTCGCCGTACGTGTGCGCAACGAGGGCGACACACGGACCGGGGAAATCGAGGCCACGGTGACCCTTCCGCCCGGCGTCACGCCCGTCATCCCCGCCGCCCGCCGGGCAGGTCAGTCCGCGCAGTCTTCCAGGTCCGCACACCACGGCGCGAGGCACGGTTCGCAGGTTCCTTCACCGACGGTGGACGGGCCCGAAAGGGGAAGTGGGCACGGCTCGGCGGTCGGGGGCGGTCTCCTGGGGCATGGCTCGCAGGATTCTTCGTCGGTGGTGGATGGGCGTGAGCTGGGAAGTGAGCGCGGTTCCGTGGTCGGGAGCGGCTTGGGCGGCTCTTCCGCACCCACCGGATCGGCGGGGCATCACGGTGCGGGTCGCGGTTTGCAGGATTCTTCGTCGGTGGTGGATGGGCGTGAGCTGGGAAGCGGGCGCGGTTCTGCGGTTGGGGGCGGCCTGGGCGGCACCTCTGTACACAGCGGGCCGGAGACGCATCACAGCGCGGGTCGCGGGTCGCAGGTTCCTTCGTCGGCAACGGGCGGGCATGGCTTGCGGGGTCCTTCATCTGTGGCGCATGAGCGTGAGGCGGGGAGCGGGCATGGACCGGCGGCCGGTGGCCGGGGGCGGGGTTTCGACGCCGGGGACGGCTGGTCCTGCCGGGTGACGGGGCGGCTCGTACGGTGTGCCCGTGCCGGGCTCGCGCCCGGTGAGGTGACGGTGATCTTCCTGCGGGTGGCGGTGGCCGCCGACGCGCCCACCGGGCGGCCCTTCGCCGTCCGGGTGGGGGCGAAAGGGCTCGCGACGAGCGCGCGCTCGGCCGGGGGAGTCCGCGAAGTGGGCGCCGCCGCCCGGTTCGCCGCCGACGGCCGCCTCACGACACGCGTCGCCGGCAACACCCTGGTCGGCGCCCCGGCATCGGGCGCCCCCTGCGCCGGCACCCGAGGGCGGGTGGCTGACACGGCCGACACGGCCGACACGGCCGACACGGCCGCCATGGTGTTGCCGATCGACCGGGACGACGACCCCTCGACCCGTACGTCGAGCTGCGCCACGCTCGACCTGCCCGCCGGGGGCGAGGTGCTGTGGGCCGGTCTCTACTGGTCGGGCTTCGGGCGGGGCGTGGTCCCCTCGGGAGACGTACGGGTGCGGCCTCCCGGCGCGCGGAGCTACACGACCCTGCACGCCACCGAGGTGGCCCGGCACGTCCTGCCCGAGGGCGCGGGCTATCAGGCGTTCGCCGACGTCACCTCGCTGGTCCGTACGGCCGGCTCGGGCCGCTGGTGGGTCGCGGACGCCGTGGCGCGGCGCGGGTCGCTCGGGCACGCCGGGTGGAGCCTGGTGACGGTCGTGACGGACCCGCGCCAGCCGTACGGCAGGACGGTGGTGCTCGACACGGCCGCCGTCGTCGGCAAGGACAAGGCGCTGAGCATCCCGCTCGACGGTCTCGCGCCGGTCGCCGCCCCGGCCAGAATCGACCTGATCTTGTGGAACGGCGAGGGCGGACGGGACGGCTACGCCGTGGTGCGGGACCGGTCGCTGCCGGGCGAGCCCGGGCGGCGTCCCGGCAAGGAGCACGGCCGGGTGACCGGCCGCACGCCCGGCGCCGTCGACACTCTGCACGCTCTTCTCGGCCGCCGTCCGGTCCTCCACCTGACGACGAAGCGCGAGGGGCTCCACTTCGGCGTGGCGGTCGTCACCACCTACTCGTGGTCGTAGACAGCGGCCATGATCGACAGACACGGCGGGCGGACGCCGTCCCCCGCGAGCGGGCATCCGGGCGGGGGGAGACGCACGTGAAGGCGGGAATCCACATGTCCGCGCGCATGAACCGCCGGACGCCGGCCGGTTATCTCCGCACCCGGTCCGCCGCCGGTGGCGATCGTCCGCTACCGCGTGGCTTTCCGCCCGCCGGAAAGGTTCCAGTCCGCCCGCCGGTGGAGGGCGATCCCGACGGAGACGGAGACGTTGAGCGACTCGGCCGCGGTGTTGATCGGGATCGACACCGTGCTGGCCGAGATGCCTTCGAAGTCGCTCGACGTGCCGAACTTCTCGCTGCCGAACAGAAGCGCGAGCCGCTCCTCGACATCGCAGATCTCGCCGACGTCGAGGTCCCCGTCGGCGTCGAAGGCCATGACGCGGATGCCGCTGTCGCGGAAGTAGTCGGTCGCCTCCGCCCGCGAGGCGAGGATGATCGGAAGCGAGAACACATATCCCCGGCTCGCCCTGATCAGGCGCCGGTCCGCGATGCTGACCAGGTCGCTGTCCACGAGCACCATGCCCGCGACTCCGAGCGCGTACGACGTCCGCACGATGGCGCCGATGTTTCCGACGATCTTCACGCCGTCGAGGACGACCAGGTCGCCCGTCGTGCCGGCCAGGTCCTTGAAACGCCACGGTCTCGGCACCCGGGCGATGCCGAACGTCTTCGGCCGCTTGTCGGTCTTGAACAGCGCGTTGACGATCGAGGTCTCGATCAGGCGGACCGGAATGTCGCGCCGCTGACACGCGGTGAGCAGTTCCGCCGGCATGGGGGTGCTCTCGATCCCGTAGACCTCGATGAAGTCCAGCCCCGCACGGATGCACTCCATCAGAGGCTCCGTGTCCTCGATCAGCGCCGTCCGCACGACGGATCTCGAATGCTTTGTGACGTCAATGATCCTCTGAATGGCGGGATCGGATTTCGAGGAGATGACGTCAAGGCTGGTCATGACGGAAGTTTAGCGGGGCCCGGGTACGCGCCCGCGCGAGCGGACCGGTCGGGGAGGCTGTTCCGCCTGAGCCGGGAGCCGCGACCGACGGCGTCGTCGCTGCGTGCGCCCATGACGGCCGGTCTCGCAAGCCCGGCGCGGCTTCCGGGTTACCCCGGGGTGGTACGGCAAGCGCACCCGACGACTAATGGGATAAGCAGGGGCAAACTGGTACGGTCTGCATAAGCAAATCCGGCGCCAGGGGCGTCGGCTGAATCGCCGGGAATCCCCCTCGCGAACAGACACGCTTGACTACCCTGGTAGAGCCACGTAGGAAGGGCGGTGTCGCGTGGATCGCTGCGCGCTGTTCGTTGACGCCGGCTACTTGCTGGCAGACGGCGCGATGGCCGTCCATGGGACTCGCCATCGCGAGGCCGTCTCCTGGGACTACCCGGGCCTGCTGCAGTTCCTGACGACCCTGTCGCGGGAGCGGACGGGTCTGCCGCTTCTGCGTTGCTACTGGTACGAGGCGACCGTCGAAGGCCGCCGTACGCCCGAGCACGACGTGCTGGCGGACATCCCCGGGCTCAAGCTCCGGCTCGGCCGGATCCGGCCGGGGCGGCGTGAGGGTGTGGACGCCCAGGTTCACCGCGATCTCATGACCCTGGCGCGCAACAACGCGGTCTGCGACGCGGTCGTGGTTAGCGGTGACGAGGACCTCGCCCAGGTGGTGAGCGACGCGCAAGACCTCGGCATCCGGGTGACCGTGATGCAGATCGCCTCCGACGGCGCGTGGTCGTCGGCCCGCACGCTGCGGCAGGAGTGCGACGACCTCGTCGAGATCGTGAGCGGCCATCTCCGGCCGTACGTCACACTGCTCACCGGGACGTCTCCCGGCCCCGGCCTCGGCAACGGCCAGGCGCTCGGCAACGGCCTCGTCCCCCACGCCAACGGCTCGCTCCCCAACGGCACCCACCCCAACGGGTCCCAGCAGAACGGGACATCACAGAACAACTCCCAGCAGAACGGGACGCAGCCGGCCGCGACCCATTCGCCGGGAAGCCATGCCGATCTCCACAGCGGGGTCGTCCCGGTGGCGGGCTCGCACGCCGCTCCGTCCCCGCAGGACGTCGGCGCGTCCAGCACGCCGAACGTGACGCAGCCCCACGCCACGCCGGCCCCCGGCCTGGGAAACGGCGGCGCGGCGTCGCACGCCGCGGGCACGCAGGGGAGCGGCGCCCACGCGGCCGGCGGCCACGCGAGCGACTCGCCGGGCATGGGCGGCCAGGGCTCCGGCGCGCACAGCGCAGGCTCACACGGGGCAGGCTCACACGGGGCAGGCTCACACAGTGCGGGCTCGCACGCGGCCGGCGCGCACAGCGGCGGCCGGTCCTCCGCCGCTCACGCGCGGCCGGCTCTTCCCGCACAGCCGTCCACCCCGGTCTACAACGGCTACTCGCCCGAGCCGCAGCAACCGCCCGCGCAGCCGCCGCAGCAGCGCCAGGCCCAGCCGCCGGCGAGCACCCCGCTGCCCGCCCCACCGGCGTCCACCCCGGCCTCGCCGCCGCCCTCGGGGGTGCAGACCCCGCCGAGCGGCCCGGCGCAGAGCCAGTACGGCACGGCTCCGTCCGGTTACTCACCCTCCCAGCTCGGGCCGTACACGGGCCCGCAGCCCGCGCCGGTGCCGGTGCAGACCGGCGGCACCACGACGCTCGCCGAGGCGGTCAAGGCGGCGCACAAGGAGGGCCACGACTTCGGCGAGTCGGTGGCCCGGGACGCCCCCGCGCTGTGGCTGGAGGCCGTGCTGGCCCGTAAGCCCAGGATGCCGTCCGACCTCGAGGCCCGCCTGCTGCAGGGGTCCTCGCTGCCGATCGACTTCCTGCTGCACGACGAGGTCCGGCACGCGTTGCGCCGCGGCTTCTGGGACGCCCTCGAACGCGCCCGTCACTAGCCGGGTCAGCCGAGGGCGTCGAAGCCGGCCCGCAGGTGGGCGACGCGCTCGCCCAGCTCGGCGACCGCGCCGGTCAGCGGCGCGTCGCCGGTCTTGTCCGCCAGGTCGCGCACCCGCCGCAGCTCGTCCTCGACGGCCGCGACACGGCCGGCCAGTTCGGCCAGTACGGAGGAGTGGTCGCCGTTGGGCAGGTCGTTCGACAGGCTCTCCCGCAGCAGCGCCGCCTGCTCGGCGAGCCGCCGGTTCATCGTGTAGAGCTCCACGAACACGGCGACCTTGGCCCGCAGCACCCAGGGGTCGAACGGCTTGGTGAGGTAGTCGACGGCCCCGGCGGCGTAGCCGCGGAAGGCGTAGTCGGGAGCGCTGTCGACCACGGTCAAGAAGATGATCGGGATGTTCCTGGTGCGCTCTCTCCGTTTGATGTGCGTCGCGGTCTCGAAGCCGTCCATGCCCGGCATGCGCACATCGAGCAGGATTAGCGCGAAATCGGTCGACAGGAGGGCCTTCAGGGCCTCCTCCCCGGAACGGGCCCGTACGGGCACCACGTCCAGCGAGCTGAGGATCGCCTCCAGGGCGATCAGGTTCTCCTCGCGGTCGTCGACCAGCAGGACCTTGGCGCGGTCAGGCATCGATCATGCCTCCCGGGTGTCGCGGAGCTGCGGGGGCGAAACGCCCCTCGATCGGTCTGTGCCCCCGTTGCGGCCGCGCATAAGCCATCCGCGCAGTCGCTCCAGCAGCCGGTCGACGTCGACGGGCTTGGGCACGTAGTCGGAGGCGCCCGACGCGATGCTCCTCTCGCGATCTCCCCGCATGACCTTCGCCGTCAGCGCGATGATCGGCAGGTCGGCGAACTGCGGCATCGCGCGGATGGCCGAGGTCGTCGCCCAGCCGTCCATCTCGGGCATCATGATGTCCATCAGCACGAGCGCCACGTCCTCGTTGCGTTCGAGCTGCTCGATGCCCTCGCGGCCGTTCTCGGCGTACACGACGGTCGCCCCGTGCCGCTCCAGCACGCTGGTCAGCGCGAAGACGTTGCGGATGTCGTCGTCCACGATGAGGATCTTCGCCCCGGCCAGCGGGTCGTCGCCCTGCCAGTCGTCGCCTTCGGCCGGCGGCGCGTACGGCTGGACCGGCAGGTCGGCCGGGAGCGAGATCTCCGGGAGCGTGTCCTTGGTGTGCGGGTCGGGCGTCTCGTCGGCGCGGTCCTCCGGTTCGGCGGGCGTGGCGATCGCGCCGCCGTCGGGAGCGGCCAGCGGCCCCGAGTAGTTCCGGGGCAGATACAGGGTGAACGTGCTGCCCTCTCCGGGCGCGCTCTGCACGTGGATCTCGCCGCCGAGCAGACGGGCGATCTCCCGGCAGATCGACAGGCCGAGGCCGGTTCCGCCGTACTTTCGGCTGGTCGTGCCGTCCGCCTGGCGGAACTGCTCGAAGATCACATCGAGCTTGTCCGGGGCGATGCCGATGCCGGTGTCGACGACCTTGAACGCCAGCATCTCCTCCGGCGAGCGCTGCAGCTTCTCGTCCACGTAGCGGACGTCGCCGGGCGCGCGGGTCACCTCCAGCCTGACCTCGCCCTCATGGGTGAACTTCACCGCGTTGGACAGCAGGTTGCGCAGCACCTGCTGCAGCCGCTGCTCGTCGCTGCGCACCTCGTACGGCACGGAGGGGTCGACCCGGACCGCGAACGACAGGCCCTTGTCCTGCGCGAGCGGGGCGAAGGTGGCCTCCATGTAGTCGACCAGCGCGGACAGCGACATCGTCTGCGGGTGGATGTCCATGCGGCCCGCCTCGACCTTCGACAGGTCGAGGGTGTCGTTGATCAGCTGCAGCAGCGCCGACCCGGCGTCGTGGATCGTCCGGGCGAACTCGACCTGCTGCGGGGTCAGGTTGCCCTCGGCGTTCTCCGCCAGCAGCTTGGCGAGCACGAGCAGGCTGTTCAGCGGGGTGCGCAGCTCGTGCGACATGTTCGCCAGGAACTCGGACTTGTAGCGCGAGGACACCGCGAGCTGCTCGGCGCGCTCCTCCAGGGTCCGCCTGGCCTGCTCGATCTGGAAGTTCTGGATCTCGATGGCGCGGTTCTGCTTGGCCAGCAGCGCCGCCTTGTCCTCCAGCTCGGCGTTGGACCGGCGCAGCTCCTCCTGCTGCCGCTGGAGCTCGTCGGAGCGCTCCTGCAGCTCGTTCGCGAGCCGCTGCGACTCGGTCAGCAGGGCCTCGGTCCGGGAGTTGGCCATGATCGTGTTGATCGTGACGCCGATGGTCTCCACGAGCTGCGTGAGGAACGCCAGATGCACCTCGCTGAACTGCCGGAACGAGGCCATCTCCAAGACGCCGAGCACCTTGTTCTCGAAGAGGATCGGCAGCACGACGATCTGTGCCGGGTTCGACCGGCTGAGCCCGGTCTCGACCGTGATCGAGTCGACCGGCACGCCCTCCAGGATGATCTGCTTGGCCTCCAGGGCGGCCTGGCCGATGATCCCCTCGCCCAGCTCGAAGCTCGGCTTGGGCGCCGAGCCCGGCTGGATGCCGTACCCGGCGATCAGGTTGAGCCGGCCGTCGTCGACCAGATAGCAGGCGCCGTGGCTGGCGGACACGAGCGGGGTCAGCTCGCTCATGATCAGCCGGGCGACCTCCATCAGGTCGCGGTGGCCCTGCATCAGGCGCGAGATCCGGGCCAGGTTGGACTTGAGCCAGTCCTGCTCCTGGTTGGTCTTGGTCGTCTCGCGCAGGGTGGCGACCATCGTGTTGATGTTGTCCTTGAGCTGGGCCAGCTCGCCCGGAGCCTCCACCGTGATCGACCGGGTGAGGTCGCCCCTGGCGACCGCGCTGGTCACCTCGGCGATCGCGCGCACCTGGGTGGTGAGGTTGCCGGCCAGCTCGTTCACGCTCTCGGTGAGCCGTTTCCAGGTGCCCTCGACGCCCTCCACCCGGGCCTGGCCGCCCAGCCGCCCCTCCGAGCCGACCTCGCGGGCGACGCGGGTGACTTCGGAGGCGAAGGAGGAGAGCTGGTCGACCATGGTGTTCATGGTGCTTTTGAGCTCGAGGATTTCGCCTTGGGCGTCGACGTCGATTTTGCGGGTGAGGTCGCCGTTGGCGACGGCGGTGGTGACT
>NZ_BMPY01000062.1 GCF_014647835.1 Microbispora rosea subsp. aerata | reverse complement strand
CGGCGGGCACACGCTGGGTGCGGCCCGGCTGGGGGTGAGCACTCCGGCGGGCACACGCTGGGTGCGGCCCGGCTGGGGGTGAGCACTCCGGCAGGCACACGCTAGGTGCGGCCCGGCTGGGGTGAGCACTCCGGCAGGCACACGCTGGGTGCGGCCCGGCTGGGGTGAGCACTCCGGCAGGCACACGCTGGGTGCGGCCCGGCTGGGGTGAGCACTCCGGCGGGCACACGCGGCGCGGCCCCGAGGCCCGGCCGGGCGGGTGAGCCCCTCCACCAAGCTTCACGCCGTCGGCCGGTCCGGCCCCGGCGGTGTCCTCGTACGCCGCCTTGACCACCGGACCGGAACGCCGGGGCCGGATCGACCCCACGGCCGTACGCCAGGGGCGCGCGGCCGGAGCCGCGGTCACCTCGGCCGGTGGCCGCGACTCGATCCGTCCGCTCAGTCCTTGGTGTCGACGTAGATCACCGCGTGCCTCACCGCGACCGGGGTCCACGGCACGATGACGACGGCGCCGTCGCGTTCGAAGACCCGTGCGTCCTCCCCGTCGGTGCCGTACTTCTGCGGCAGCTCCGCCACCTCCGCCGCCTTGCCGGTGGCCGCGTCCAGGCGGATGAGCCGGGGCGGCAGGTTACGCCGGTCGCCGACCTCAAGCGCCAGCAGGCCGCGATCGTCGGCGCGGACGGGGGTCAGCATCGTGGGCTTGGTGCCCGACGACTCCCACACTTGCTTGCCGGTCTTGAGGTCGATGGCGAGCACTCTGCCCCTCGACCGCGCCGCGCCCGGCACGTTCCCCGGGAAGGTCATGAGGTAGAGACGGCCACCGCCCGCCGCGTAGCGCCGCTGCTCGAACATCCCCTCCACGTACGCGACTCTGTTCATCGGGAGCATGTCAACCTTGCCGGTTGTGAACTCGCTGAGCTTGCCCCCTCGGTCGTCGAGGATGACGAAGGTGCTCTTGTCGCCGTCCTCGTTGAAACGGACGACCACCGGGTCGGCCGACAGAACCAAGCTCATCAGGCTCAGCTCGCTCAGCTCGTAGCGCCACCCGGCCTTGCCGCTCTTCGGGTCGAGCACCTGCACGAAGTTGCCCGATCCCGCGAAGGCGCAGTTGAGGAGCAGGACCACCCGGGTGGCCGCCGCGTTCACGTCCCTGATGTAGCAGCCGTCGGCGAGCTTGTACGTCCACCGCTTCGCACCATCGGACAGGCGGTAACCGGACAGCACGTCGTTCGCGTACACCACGGCGACGTCGCCCGCGCTCATAATCCGGGGAACGGTGAGCGAATTGGCCACCCGGGACTTCTTCGCCGGAATCTTGATCTTCCAGGTGATCTTTCCCGTCACGGCGTCGAGTCCCGCGAGGTGGTCGCAGAGCTCGGTGCTGCCGTACGCCACGGCGCCCTTGCCGCCGGCCAGCTCGGGAGTGGCGCCGCAGAGCTGGTCACCGGGCGAGGGAACGCCCCAGGCGCGCTTGCCCGAGGCCAGGTCGTAGGCGAGCACTCCGTCCCGCTGTACGCGAATCACCGTCTTGTCGGTCAGCCACCCCGCGAACGCGATCCCCTGGGTGAAGTCCGTGCTGTCGGCGTCGGCGAGCGGCACGGACCATTCCTTCCCGCCCCCGCCGGATCCGCCGCTCGCGACGAGCCAGGCGGTCCCCCCGCCCACGGCCAGCAGCACCACCAGACCGAGCGCGATGAACAACACCGTCTTGCCCTTGCCGCCGGACGCCCGCCCTTGGGCGGGGGCAGCGGCGGCGTAGCCCTGGCCCGGATAGCCCTGCTGCCCGGAATATCCCTGTTGCCCCGGCGCTCCTTGCTGACCTGCGTATCCCTGGCCGTTCGGATACCAGGGCGTCTGGCCCTGGCCCGGCGGAGCGGGGGGCGCAGCCGCCTGGCCCGGCTGCGGCTGTCCCCAGGGCTGTGCGTACGGCGAGCCCGGCTGGCCCTGAGGTCCCTGACCCGGGTGTCCCAGACCGGGCTGGCCCTGCCCCGGTTGCCCGTACGGCGCCGACGTCCCCGGGGCGCCCGGGCTCCAGGGCGTGGCCTGACCGGGCGGGCCGTACGCCGAAGAAACCGGCGCAGCCTGCGCACCCGGCACGGGCTGCGCACCCTGGGCGGCGTGAAGACCGGGGCCGTGTTGCGCAACCGGTGCGGCCTGCGGAGCCGACCCAGGCTGTGCAACAGGTTCGGCATGAGGGCCCGGCCCAGGTTGCGCACCCGGGGCGGCATGAGGGCCCGGCTCAGGTTGCGCACCCGGCGCGGCATGGGGACCGGTCCCGGCCTGGCCCCACGACGCGGAATCACCCATCTGCCCCTGACCCGGCTGACCGTAAGCCGACTGGCCGAGGGCAGGCTGGCCGGGAGCCGGCTGACCGGGGGCAGGCTGGCCGTATGCGGGCTGCGCGGACACGGGCTCACCGACTGCGGATTGGCCGGAGGCCGACTGGCCGTACGCGGGTGGCTGTCCTGAGGCAGGCGGGCCGGAGGCGGGCTGACCTGGCGCGGACTGACCGGCTGCGGGCTGGCCAGGGGTCGGCTGGCTGTACCCGGGCTGACCGTAAGCCGACTGGCCGAGGGCAGGCTGGCCGTATGCGGGCTGAGGTGCGGGTTGCCCGTAGGCGGGCTGGCCGGGGGCGGGCCGGCCCGGCTGGCTGTAAGAGGAAGGGCCGTACCCGGGCTGGCCGTACGCCGACTGGGCGAAGCCTCCCGGGCCGCCCGGGTCAGCCGGGTGGCCCTGGCCCGGAGACGGCTGTTCCTGCCCGCCGTAGGGCGGCCGGCCCCGACCGTCGGCGTACGGCGATGGCGGAGTGAAGCCGCCGTATGACTCGTGCTGATCCGTCACCTTTGTCCCCCGTTCATGCGAGCTGCCACGTCTCTCCCCCGATCACGTGAGCTGGGCGCGGACATAGCCCGCCCACTGCCGCTCGAAGGCCGCCTTGCTCACCCCGAGCACCTGGAACAGCGCGGCCTCGCTTTCGTCGCCGTTCGCCTGGTAGGCGGCGACCACACCCTCGACGAGCTTCTGCTCGCCGTACTTCTCGGCGATGAACCGGATGGCGAGGTGGCCCATCAGGTAGTTGACGTTGGCCATCTGCCGGTAGTCCCACATGGTGTTGGTCGGCAGCTTGCCCTCGAACGGCATGGCGAGCCGGCCCTCCAGGTAGGCGCGGCCCATGGGGAAGCGCCGGTTCCGCGAGATCGGCCGGCCACGGTCGGCCATGTACTCGGCGAAGCCCTCGACGATCCAGTTCGCCTTCCCGTACAGGCTGAACTCCGCGCTGTCGAGCCCGGCGACCATCGAGTGCGCCAGCTCGTGCTTGGAGATCTCCATGATCCCTTGCTGGTCCTCGAAGAACTCGGAGGTCGTGTCCATGACGACGCGCGTTCCGCCGACCTTCACCGGGTCGTTCACGGCCCCCCAGCTCGGCATCCCGATCGAAACGCCGGCCTCGTCCGCCTTGGCCGTACGGAACAGCCGGCCGAGCTGAGACTTGCCCTTGACCAGCGCGACCACGAATCCCTTCGGAACGGTGACCGGACCGCCGTTCTTCTGCCAGAAGTCGAGATCGCTCGCGGCGGCGGCGGAGACGGTCGGCGCGATGCGCCGGGCCAGGGCGGCGTCCTGCGGCTTGGTGAGGATGATGCTGCTGCCCGCCTTCGTCACCGTGATGTCCGGCCAGATGTCCCACGGCCCGGGGTAATACACGGTCTTCGACTCCTCGCCACCGGTCGGCGGCGGCGCGCCCTCCACCTTCGTCACGACGAGAGGCGCGTTCGGCGACGCCTTCTCGATGGTCCAGCGGTACCACTCGGCCACCGGACGCAGGTCGATGTCCGCGAACCGGTGGACGAACGCGACGTCCTGCGTGAACTTCACGCCCCGCCCGAAACTGTCCGCAGCCCGGCCCTGGCGGCGCAACACCTGGTAGGACTTCTCGGCCAGCGGCATCTTGCTCAGGTTGGCGAAGACCCTCGCCTGGCTGCGGACCAAAGCGGCGTTCTTCTGGTCGAAGATCGAGGTGAACGCCTTGGCGTCGCCCGAGGCCAGCGCCTTGCTGTGCCCCTCGACGAGCTTGGTGATCTCCTCGTCCTTGACGACGACGGTGTTCGGGCCGGTGGCGGTTTCCCCCGTGCCGTCGTCGCCGGAGCGGCCATCCCGCAGGATCAGGCCGACCCCCGCCCCCACCGCGACGACCAGTACGAGAGACAGGATGCCGAGCGTCACCCACAGCCCGGTCTTGCGTCCCGGCGGTGCGGGAGGCGGAGGGGGTGGCGGCTGCTGCCACTGTGGTGGCGGAGGACCGTACTGCCACTGCGGTGGAGAGGGAGGTGGAGACTGCCACTGCGGCGGTGGCTGAGGCGGAAAGTGCTGGTGATAACCAGGCCCCGTCGTCACTCTTGCCCCATAATGCTCAGAGTTACCGAAAGGCGTAAAGCGTACCAGCCACCGACAAGCCGCCACCGGGACTTCTTCGAATGCCCCCGTCATGCCGCCTGACCAGGCATTTCGCGTCGCTCAATCGAATACGCCGGGCCGTTCGGGCAATCGGTCGAGGCTTTCGGGCATTCACACGAAACAGCAGGTCAAGGATGATGCCCGTTATGTCCTCTCGCGTCGAATAAGACCAGACGCGGCAGTAACGGTCACTCGGATGTGGATTCCAGCCCACGTCGATCCCCGGCCCGGGGAACTCCTCGATCCGAAGGTCAACGAGGGTCTGCATCTCGGCGGCGACCCGCCGACGCGATCCCGGGCCTGAAGGCCGGAAGTTCGGCCCGCGCCGCGCGCGGCACCTCCGCGGCTTCCGGTTTCACCGGGTTTCCCCTCCGCTGGGCGGCGGGTCGTACGGTCCCTCCGCGCGCGACGAAATCCAGCATCTCCGGCACGTCCGCGGGCCCCGGCCGGACCGCCTCCTCGATTTCGAGGGCGTACGCGGGGTCTTCATGAGTGGTCAGTCCTTGACGAGGAGCCCCTGAAAGGTGACGTCGCCTTCGTCGCCGTCCCAGCGGTAGGCGAGGCCCTCGCCCGTACGGACCAGGGTGATCCTGCCCGCCGCGCACGTGTCCAGCCGGAAGACGAGCGCGGTGGCGGAGCCGCGGGTCAGCGTCAGGCTTCCCCGGCATGAGCTGTTGGTGTCTCTCCATGTTCCGGTTCGCGCGCCCGTCTTCAGCACGATCTGGACGTCGGTCTCGCTGGTCCCCACGAGCTGGTCGGGTTCGAGATGGCCGCCCCAGGTGCCGGCGAACACGGCCGGGATCGTCCCGCCCGGCGTGGTGGACGGCACGGCGTCGGCTTTCGGAGTCGTCGTGTCCCCCTCGTCGTCGTACGTCGTCACCGGGTCGTCCTGCCCCGAGCCGAGGTCGTCGTCCTGCCCGGTGCCCGGGTCGTCCTGGGACGCGCCGCCGTAGTCGGTGACGGATTCCCCCGGCGTGCCGTCGGCCGGTGACGCCGGTGAGCCGGCGGGCTCCGAGACGGTCGCCGTGGCGGCCTGCGAGGAGGTGGCGGCCTGGCCATCGGAGAGCAGACGTGGCCCCAGCACAGCGACGGTCACCGACACCGCGGCCACGGCGGCCGCCACCCCGGCGACGATCCCGGTGCGGGAAGACCGCCGACGACCGTCCGTCCCGGAGATCTCCGCGCCCGAGGGGACCGTACCGCCCGGACCCGGAGCCGGGAGGATCGCGGTCGTCCCGCTCCGCCGTACGCCTTCCGGTCTAGTCGCCGCCGCGGCCGCGCCCGCCTGAAGCGGGTCGGGGGTGGACCCGACGAGTTCCAGCAGCAGGTCGCGGGAGACCGGCCGTAGCGCGGGGTCCTTGGAGAGGCATCGTTCGACCACCCCGCGCAGCGGCCGGGGCAGGGCCGAGGCGTCCGGCTCGGCGGTCAGGATCCGGTGCATGACGGCGGGAACGCTGGCCGCGCCGAAGGCCGTACGGCCCGTCGCGGCGAAGACGATCGTGGCTCCCCAGGCGAACACGTCGGACGCGGGCGTGGCCGCGGCTCCGGTGATCTGCTCCGGAGCCAGGTAGGCCGGGGTGCCGACCGGGCCCGCCGTGATCGTGTCACTCGCGCCCTGTCTGGCGATGCCGAAGTCCACCACCCGGGGGCCGTCCGGCCCCAGCAGCACGTTGGCGGGCTTGAAGTCCCGGTGCACGATCCCGGCCGCGTGAATGGCCGCCAGCGCCGTGGCCATGCCGACCGCGAGGCGTTCCAGCTCGCCGCCCCGCAGCGGACCGCCGGAATCGACCCGCTGCTGCAGAGACGGTCCGTCGATGAACTCGCTCACCACGTACGGCATCCGCCCGTCGACCACCGCGGTCAGCACCCGGGCGGTGCAGAAGGGCGCGACCGAGCGCATCGCGCCGAGCTCGCGGACGAGCCGCCGCTTCACGGAGGAGTCGAGGCCCGACTTGAGCACCTTCACCGCGACCGGTTCCCCGCCGGGCGACCGGCCGAGGAACACCACCCCCTGCCCGCCCTCGCCGAGCCGTCCCGTCAGTGTGAACTCACCCAGCGCGCGCGGGTCGTCGGGCTCCAAAGGGGTGACCATGCCATCGAACCCTAGGCGACGCGGGCGCGCCGCGATACGCCTCGAAGCCGCCGTACGCCGGCCGGGGAGACGAGCCCGGCGCCTGCGGGTTTGTTGATGGGCGCGGAGCCGACCGCCCGGCGCCACGCGACGGCCTCGCGAAGGCGGCAGCCGGACTCCGTACGCGCGCAGGGCGGCGTGGACGACGCCCTGCGCGACCACGATGCTCTTCGGGCCGGTCGCCGCCCTCTCAAGACCTATCGCCGCGTTCTTCGAGTTCGTCCGGGCCGCTCTCCCTCTTTTATGCGGGCGGGCCTGCCGCGCGGCGCTTCGCGAGGTCGCCGCCTTGATCGGAGAGGTCACACGGTGCTTCGCGCGATCGCCAAGCCCTGATCGGGGAGGTCACGCGTCGTCCCTGTCAAGGCGCTCGACAGGCATCCTCCGACGCGAAGAGCACCCTGCCCCTTAACGACAGAACTCCTCCCCCGGCACGGGGAAGGAGTTCTGCTCCCCGAAGGGACCGTCAGCTCGCGGCTCGGAAGCTGCGGCCGTCGCTGCTGAAGTTGTGGATGTCGTTCGCCGGGAAGGTGAGGGCCGGGCCCGTGCAGTCGGTCGTCTCGTAGACCAGGATGGTCTTGTCCGTCTGGTTCCACTCCGAATGCGCCACGAAGGGCAGCGTGGTGCAGGAGGTGCTCGGATTCGCGTACGACACCGACTGCCCGGCGAAGTAGCCCGACCAGAAGGTGAGCCCGGTGTAGGCAGACGAGGCCGACGCGGGGGCCGATCCGAGAGCGAGGGCGAGCGACGCGACACCCGCGAGACCCAACGCGAGCTTGACCCTGTTGCGCATGAGTTCTCCCGTCGTACGAGGCCGGGCACGGCACACCGCCACACGCGGCCACGGTCGTTACCAGAGGCAGCGATCTCGCCGCAGAAGGATCATCATAGTTGAACGTTCAAGAGTCAATAGTCTTGTGATGCAGCGATGTTTGCCATCGACATGTCTGAGGTCCTCGCACAAGTTGGGGATCTGCCAGTCGAAGCCGGTTAGGTCGACCTGATTCAGCACGATCAATGAGATGTGGACGGTCACACCGCCCAAAGACAGCAAGATCATGGAACCGCTCGGAGACTGCCCGCCACGGCTCTAGACCACCAAGACCGGGACTGTGGAACTTATACGCGCCGGCCAATGGCGATCCCACAGCCCACTCTGGAGCAGGCCGACGCGCGGCAGGCTGACGGACCCTTAGTGACACTGTGTGCAACTACGCGTGAGGACGCACACTCACGCCAGCGGACCAATGACGGGCAGGACTCCGCGATACCGGCGGCTCGTAACCTCCCGTTCGCTCTGGTCAGCAGCTTGATTCGCTGACCAAGGTCTGGCCCCTTCAGGAACCCAGCAGAAGGAAAACAGGAGGAAATCAGTTCTGACCAGGTCACTCGCGCTTGATACGCACACTGGAAGCGGCTTGGCCAACGCGGGAACGACGAGTTTGTGCTACTAGGGTTGTATCCAGAAGAAGACTGACGTCGAAGCCTCGCCAGCATTCCGCCGCTGACAGGTTCGTTGCTCGCCGTACCCAACATGGCGGCGATGACGATGATCCCCCGGTGTCCCTCCGCACCGCGGCTTGGTTTTCCCTGCTCAGTTACCTGGTCTTGATGTCCCTGGCCTTTGGAATCCGGGCGTGGATCCATCGCTCCCGCACCGGCCGTACGGGAATGAACGGCTTCAGTGGGCGGGCGTTCTCGCCCGAGTGGTGGGCTGGAACGCTCTTCGCCGTCGCGATCGTCCTGGGTCTGCTCACGCCGATCCTGGCGCTGACCGGCATCGTTGAGCCGGTCCCGGCTCTCGTCGCCGCCCCGGCCCAAATCGGCGGTGCGGCCCTGGTGCTGCTGGGTGGCGCGGGCACCTTGTTCTCGCAGTCGGTCATGGGGGAGTCCTGGCGGGTCGGCGTGGACGAGCGTGAGATCACCGCCCTGGTGACCACCGGTCCATTTCGGGTTGCCCGCAACCCCATCTTCACGGCGATGGTCACGGCGTCCATCGGCTGGGCCTTGCTGGTGCCCTCATGGCCAGCCCTGCTTGCGCTTGCCGCCCTGGTCGTGGCGGTGCAACTCCAGGTTCGCGTGGTGGAGGAGCCCTATCTGATCCGTACGCACGGCTCGCGCTACCTGGCCTACGCCTCGCGGACCGGTCGCTTCGTGCCTTCCTTGGGAAGGCTGCCGGCAGAGCCTTCCTGATCGACGGGGCGGGTGTTCGCATACCATCACCGATTCGGGCGCGCGGGAGAAGATGCGAACGTACCAGGCAGACAGCATTTCGCCGGAGTCCATCGCGGACGCCATCGGCCAGCCGTCCGGCGTGGACGTCGACAACATGATCATCCATCCAACCCGCCAACGCTAACTAGGCGGTGCGGACTCGCCCGGGGGTAGGCCCGCCGTTTGCAGTCAGTCGGCGCAGTCACCAACCGACGTCGTACTCCCTCGGCCTAATGCCGTTCGTCCACCAAGGACCAACCGACAATCAATACGCCGCGCCTAGGGTGGCTGAGAATCGATGCCGCTCTATGAACTGCGAGGGCCGGTCAAGACGATGCAAGAGGCAGGAGCCTAGAGAAAAACTGTTGGGTCCGGGCATCGGTGGAATACAAAACAGTACCAACCATGCCACGAGTGAGAAGCACTTTGTAGGTGTTGCGGATCAGCCGGTCGGCCTGCTCGTCTGTGACGTTCTTCTTCAGCAATGCGGGGTCTTTGCTGGCGGCGCGTACGGTGACCAGGCGGCCGTTCCGGTAGACGAGGTCAGGGCCGAAGATGACGCCGTTCCAGTCGTACTCGAAGCCCTGGGCGGTGTACACGCAGCCGACCTGCTCGAAACCGCCCGGCATGCTGGCCCACAACGCACTGGGAGGGGCGCTGCCGACTGGGCGGTCGCCCTTGACACTCCAAGGCTTGGACCAATCATCTACCCGTACGTCGGCGACAAGGGTGTCATTATCCAGATCGCTCCACGGCCAGCAGAAGCCCGCCGTCATCCGAGCCGAGTAGCCGTCGTTCAGTTTGCCACGCAACAGCCCTTCTAGCTCGTATGGCGACAGGGCTAGAAGCGCCTCGAAGTGGTCGTCGCCGGTCCAAGGCTCGGGGTCGCCGCCGTCGAGGCCGAGCAGACGCAGCACCCACTCCTCGTACGCACGGCTGCCGCCGCAGCGGAACTGGGCGTTGAGGTCCACCTGCCGCACGGCCAGGCCGCGGGCTTGCGCGTACGCCCTGATGTGCGCGACGGTCCCGATCTCG
>NZ_BMPY01000061.1 GCF_014647835.1 Microbispora rosea subsp. aerata | reverse complement strand
CGGTAAGCGGCACGGGTGTGCCTTCCCGACCGACGCTGCAACGTCGGCCTTATCTCGAAACCTTCAACGGATGATCCGGGAAGGTACACCCCTTCCCGGCGATCCACAGGTTTCGATCATTGCTCCGATGGAGTACGGCCAGGTCCACCCCTGCTCGTACCCGTGGCCGTCGTATCCGTCGACCGACATCTGGGAGGACGACTCCGGCTACGACTGCTACTTCGTCACCACCAGCTACGAGGCCGCCCACGGCACCGTGTACTACTACGGCGAGGTGTACGCCAAGTGGCTGGTGATGTCGGTCACCGACATCGACATGGTGGGCGGGTCACCCGAGAAGGTGACCAGCTACTCCTATGAGGACGATCCGGGCTGGGCGGTACCGGACAATCCCTTGGCGGTACGCGACCCGTTGATGCGTGATGACTACACCGAGTGGCGTGGTTACGGAGAAGTGACCACAACCGTCGGCAGCGGGTCCGGCTCCTCGGAGGTCAGCACGACCTCGGCCAAGTTCTTCCGCGGCCTTCCGGGCCGGTCCGTCACCGACTTCGACGGCAACAGGGTCTCGGACCGCCTTGAGCTGAACGGGCGCACCCTGCAGGAGCAGACCTGGAACGGCAACGGGGAGAACACCTCGACCCGGTACGAGTACAAGGTCACCGTCACCGGCACCGCCCCGGGCACGCACAAACCCTCCCGCGTGGACCAGACGCGGACGGTGACCCGGGAGAAGACCACCACCGGCTGGCGCTACACCGACACCAAGACCGCCTACAACTCCGACGGCCTGCCGATCACAGTCAACGACTACGGCGACACCAGCACGGCATCCGACAACACGTGCACGGCCATCACCTACGCCCGCAACACCTCGAAGTGGATGCTCAACTACAAGGCTTCGGAGGAGAAACACGCCGGAGACGACTGCGACAGCGGTGAGCTGCTGAGCCGCACCGTCTACCTCTACGACGGCGCGTCCAGCCCGAGCTCCAACACCCCCACCCGGGGGAATGTGACCGAAACCCGCGCCTACCGCACCGTCACCGATTACGCCACGAGCAAGTCGACTTTCGACAATTACGGCCGGCCGCTGACGACGACCGACCCGCTCGGCAAGACGACCACCACTACCTACGCTCCCGCCACCGGATGGCCCTACCTGGGCGTGAAGGTCACCAACCCGCTCGGGCACACCGTGACCACTTGGTCCTCGCAGTACAACGGTCAGCCGGTGGGCATGCGGGATGCCAACGGCAACGACGTCAACATCGACTACGACGTCTTGGGCCGCACGCTGCAGCTGTGGACTCCCGAGGCGCCCAAGCCCGCTTCCGGTGACCACGACCACAGCGACAATCCCCCCGCGGCGAAGGTCGCCTACACCGTCACCGCCGATAGGCCGTCCCGGACCGTGGTATCCCGCCTGCAGTCCGGCGCCGGCACCAGCACCCCCACGTACATCTCCACCTACACCTACAGCGACGGCTTCGGCCGCCAGCGTGAGGTGCAGACCGCCTCTCCCGCCGGGGGCCGGATCGTCGAGGTGACCACCTACGACGCGCGCGGCCTGACCGCGGCGACCTCCGCCCCGGTGCACAACTCGGCTGCGCCGGGGTCGGGCCTGCTCAACCCGGACCTTACGGACTTGCCTCAGTGGTCGAAGCAGGAGTACGACGGGCTGGGCCGGGTGACCGCCCAGGTGGACATGCAAGGCTCCACCGAGTTTCGGCGTACGACCACCAACTACCTGGGGGCGGACAAGTACGAGGTGGTACCGCCGGTGGGTGGCAAGACGGTGTACTACACCGACGCCGCCGACCAGGTCACCAAGATCGAGGAATGGCTGACCGGTAACGGCACCGGCCAGCAGGCCGCGGCGGTTGCCGGGCCGATGCCGCCGGGTTCTTCGGCTGACTCGTCTGCGGTCAAGGACGCGGCGACGTCGCAGGCTCCGTCGGCACAGCCGTCTTCGTCCGCTGCCTCTTCGGGAGCTGCCGGCGCGCGATCTGAAATCGCGGTGGCTGCCGACGCGGCGCTGAGGGCCGCGGTCAAGCGAGGCAAGCGAGTGCAGGTCGACGCGGCGACGACCGAGTCCTCGGTCGTGTACGCCAACCCGGATGGCAAGACCTTCACCGCAGAGTTCACCGCCGGCCCGTCACGGGTGAAGCAGGGGCAGACCTGGGTGCCGATCGACACCTCTCTCGTCAACGAGGGTGGGGTCTTGCGGCCGAAGGCCGCCGCCGCACAGGTGGAGTTCTCCACCGGAGGGACAGGCGTATTCGCCAAGATGACACGCCAGGACGGCACCGAGTTCGCCCTGTCGTGGCCCAGCGCGCTGCCCCGCCCGCAGGTGAAGGGGAACACGGCGACATACACCGATGCGGCAGGGCCAGGGGCCGATCTCGTGGTGACCGCACTGGCCACCGGGTTCCAGCACGACGTTGTGCTGCGGCGCAGGCCATCCGGGCCGGTGGAATACCGGCTGCCCGTTGAGACATCGGGTTTGACCCTGAACGTCACAGACGCAGGCCTCACCCTGAGCGACAAGGACGGCAAGGTCGTCGCGGCTGCCCCCAAGCCCGTCATGTGGGCGTCCTCCGGCTCCGACGCCGGTGCGGACGCGAAGAGTAAGCGGCAACCACGAAAGCGCGGGAAGATCAACACCAGTGTCGTGCGCGAGCAGGGCCGCCAGGTTCTGGTGCTTCAGCCCGACCCCGGTTTCCTGGCCGACCCGGCCACCACGTACCCGGTGACCATCGATCCCACGACCACGCTTCCGCTGAGCAGCGACGTCTACGTCATGAAGGGCGACACCAGTTCTCACGCGGGAGACGATGAGCTCATCGTCGGCGTATTCGACAACTTCTTCGATGTCGATGTCAGCCGCGCTTACCTGAAGTTCGACACCAGCGTCCTGGCGGGCGCGACCGTGTCAAGCGCCACGCTCCGCGCCTATCAGCTTCTGGTCCTATCCGCCGAATGTGCCTCTGGCGGCATCGCCGCGGCGAGGGTGACATCTAACTGGAGCCCCAGCACCGTGCGCTGGGCGAACAAGCCCTCCACGACCTCCAGCGGCCAGGTCACGGCGTCCGAAACTGGGGGCTGTTACGGCGAGCGTCACATGTCGTGGAACGTCACCTCGATGGCGCGGGCGTGGGCCTCCGGAACCCCCAATTACGGCATCGAACTACGCGGAACAAACGAGAGCGACAGCGCCGACTATCAGGTGTGGTTCGAGTCTTCTGAGGCTGGCCTCGGCAACCCTCCCACATTGAGTGTCACCTACACACCGTCGTCTTCCCCGGCGGTCGGCAGCCTGTCGATCACCCCGGTGACCGGGGGCGCGGTATCGTCGCTGACGCCGACCCTGCACGCCACCGTCTCCGACCCTGCCGGCGGCAGCCTTCGGGCCGACTATGAGATCGAGCACGATCCCGCCTACCCGGCCGAGGGCAGCGGCCAGATCTGGGCCGGCAGCTCCGCTACCGTCACCTCCGGCAGTGATGCTTCCGTAGCGGTCCCGGCCGGGAAGCTGACCGATGGCTGGCACATCCGCTGGCGGGCTCGTGCCACCAACACCGGCGCCTCCGTCTCCTCTGCCTGGTCGGCCTGGCAGACCACCACGGTGAACGTGCCAGACCCGGTGGTCGACCAGCTGCAGGTCACCCCCTCGCAGGTGCTGTCCGGAGAGACGGTCACCTCCACCCTCACTCCTACGCTGGCCGCCCGGGCCACCACCCCCGACGGGACGGCGTCACGGGTGGAGTTCGAGCTGGAGCACGACCCCGCCGACACCCAGCACGGCACCGGCAGCATCTGGACCATCGGAGGCGGGCAGGCACAGACGGCCAAGCCAGCGGCGACCGGCACGACCGAGTCGGCTGCTGCCGCCACCCGCGCCCCCGTGGCGGAGGAGCCGTCCGCGCGGGAGCAGGACGTACGCACCCAGTCGTTGACCGAGGCGAAGAAGTCAGGCAAGCCGATCGAGGTGGCTGGGTTGACCTCGGCGACGAGTTCGACCGTGGCGAACCCGGACGGGAAGACGTTCACCACGACGGTCAGCACTCGCCCGACTCGGGTCAAGCGGGACGGGAAGTGGGTGCCGATCGACACCACACTGGTGGAACAGGACGGCGTCCTGGTGCCCAAGGCCGGGCCTATCGTGCGTGTGTCGAACGGTGGTGACGGGCCGTTCGCGACCCTGGCCGATGAGGCGGGCAACTCGATCGCGTTGACCTGGCCGTCCCCGCTGCCCAAGCCGTTGGTCGAGCGTAACCAGGCCCGTTACGCCGACGCGGCCGGTCCGGGCGCGGATCTGGTGGTGACCGTGCTGCCCGGTGGTGTCCGCCATGACATCGAGTTGCGGGAGCGCCCGACGGCCCAGCTCAGTTACCGGATCGGGGTGAAGACGACCGGGTGGAAGCTGCAGCAGGACGGCGAAGGGCGGCTCCGCCTGACCGACAATGCGGGCAAGCTGGTCGCCCCGGTGGCTCAGCCGGTCATGTACCCCACGCCCACTCGTGATGAGAAGGCGAAGAACGCCGAGGCCACCGCGAACGCGAAGGCGAACACCACGGCTAAGGCCGGGGATTGGCGTCGGCGAACGGGCCGCATCGCCACCCGCCTCACCGCGGAAGGCGATCATCAGGTGCTGGAGCTGGCCCCGGACGCGGCGTTCCTGGCCGACCCCGCGACCGTGTTCCCGGTGGTCGTGGACCCGACAGTGGACCTTTCCCTGCAAGCCGACACCTACGTCGGCGATTGGGAAAGCACCGGTATCCATGCCGATGACTACGAACTCTACGCTGGTGCCTGGCTCGGCGACGTCGCACGCATTTACCTCAACTTCGACACCTCGTTCCTGCCTGGTGCGACGGTGACGAAGGCAGAGCTGTCGCTGTTCAACTGGGATGCCCCCGAGTGCGAGCCGTTCGGTTCAGGTATCCAGGCCAGGAGGGTGACCTCTCCCTGGGACCCCTACACCATCAGATGGAGCAGCCAGCCAGACACTACCGATGAGGACGCCGTTACCCGCCGGGACGCCTACAGCATCGAACTTTGCGGAGATAACGGCCAGGGCGGGATGACCGTCACATGGGATGTCACCGGCATCGCCAAGGACTGGGCCGCTGGTCAGCCCCGGTATGGCCTGCAGATACGCGGTGTCGATGAAAGCGCGGAGGCGGACTGGCGCATCTACGACTCCTCCGAGGCCGTCAAC
Organism: Microbispora rosea subsp. aerata; assembly: GCF_014647835.1. Classification (GTDB taxonomy): domain Bacteria; phylum Actinomycetota; class Actinomycetes; order Streptosporangiales; family Streptosporangiaceae; genus Microbispora; species Microbispora aerata. Next base: position 5,562 of record NZ_BMPY01000061.1, on the reverse strand, counting down.
GCTTACCCCGGCTATGCACAGGCTCCGGAGCTGAGCGTCACCTACGCGCTGCCGTCCTCCCCGACGGTCGGCAGCCTGTCGATCACCCCGGTGACCGGGGGCGCGGTGTCGTCGCTGACGCCGACTCTGCACGCCACCGTGTCCGATCCCGCCGGGGGCAGCCTGCGGGCCGACTACGAGATCGAGCACGATCCCGCCTACCCGGCCGAGGGCACCGGTCAGATCTGGGCCGGCAGCTCGGCCGCCGTCACCTCCGGCAGTGACGCCCCCGCGGTGGTCCCGGCCGGAAAGCTGAGCGACGGGTGGCACATCCGCTGGCGGGCTCGGGCCACCAACACCGGCGCCTCCGTCTCCTCGGACTGGTCGGACTGGCAAACCGCCACCATCACTGCGGGGCGGGACCCGGTGGTCGACAACGTCCCCTCCGGCACCCAGGCGAGTGTGACCGTCCCCGCTGGCAAGCTCGGCGACGGATGGAAGGTCCGCTGGCGCGCCCGCGCGGTCGCCGCCGGATCCAACGCATCCCCGTGGAGTGAGTGGCAGTCGCTGACCGTGAAGGTCCCGGGCGCCAGCGTCTCCCAGCTGCAGATCACTCCCGCGCAGACCACCGACGGGCACACCGTGGTGTCGTCGCTGACGCCGCAGCTGCTGGCCACCGTCACCGACGCCTACGGTGCCCCGCTGCGGGCCGAGTTCGAGCTGGAGCACGACCCCGCCGACACCGCCCACGGCACCGGCGGCATCTGGACCACCGCGGTCGACAACGTCGCCTCCGGCGCCCAGGCGTCAGTCACCGTGCCCGGCGGAAAGCTGTCCAACGGATGGGGCATCCGCTGGCGCGTCCGCGCGGTCAACACCGCCACGCAGGCCGCCTCTGCCTGGTCGGACTGGCAGACCGCCACCATCGACGTGGGGGACATCCCCTCCGAGCCCGGGGTGAGCGCGCTGCAGGTCACCCCTTCCCAAGTGGTCGACGGCATCACCGTGGCCACGTCGCTGACCCCGCAACTGCTGGCCCAGGTCACCGACCCCGCCGGCGGCACCATGCGGGCGGAGTTCGAGCTGGAGCACGACCCCGCCGCTCCCGAAGGCCAGGGCAGTGGTCAGATCTGGGCCACCGCGCTCGACGACGTCCCCGCCGGAACCCAAGCGACTGTCACCGTCCCCGAAGGCACCCTGAGCGAGGGGTGGCTGGTGCGCTGGCGCGCCCGCGCCGTCGCCGACGAGACCACCTCGGACTGGTCGGACTGGCAGACCGTTCGCGTGGACCAGCCGGACCCGGTGCTCGGGGCGTTGCAGGTCACCCCGTCCGAGGTTGTGGACGGCAAGATGGTCAGCTCGTCGCTGACCCCGCAACTGCTGGCCCAGGTCACCGACCCCATTGGGGGGAAGGTACGGGCGGAGTTTGAGCTGGAGCACGATCCGGCCGCTCCCGACGGCCAGGGTAGCGGTCAGATCTGGGCCACCGCGGTCGACGATGTTGCCTCCGGCACGCAGGCGACGGTGACCGTTCCCGAGGGCAAGCTGTCTGATGGGTGGCTGGTGCGCTGGCGCGCCCGCGCCGTCACCGGCGGCGGGACCTCGGGCTGGTCGGACTGGCAGCAGCTGACCGTGACCGACGGCTCGCTCATCCCGGCCATCGACAACCCCCGCACCCGTCCCGCCAAGAATGGCACGACGACCACGCTGACTCCCACCCTGCTGGCCACCGTCAGCTCGGCCCAAGGCGGGCAGCTAAGCGCCGAGTTCGAACTCGAACACGACCCCGCCGACACCGCCCACGGCACCGGCCAGATCTGGACCACCACGGTCAACGGGGTGACCTCCGGCAACGACGCCACCGTCACCGTCCCCACCGGCACTCTCAGCGACGGGTGGAAGATCCGCTGGCGCGCCCGCGCGGTCAAGAACAACATCGCCTCGAAGTGGACGGCCTGGCAATCGGTCACCGTCAGCGTCCCGAGCCACTACGACACCACCTACGAGTACGACCGTGACGGACAGCTGATCAAGCAGGTCGACGCCAACGGCAACGTCCGCACCTTCACCTACGACCTGCTCGGCCGCCGCATCGCGTCCCACGACCCGGACGCGGGCGGTTCCCGGCAGGGGTACGACGACGCCGGCAACCTGAAGTGGTCGACCAATGGCAAGGGACAGAAGGTCTCCTACTCCTACGATGCCATCGGCCGGAAGACCGCCCTGTGGGCAGGAGAAGAGGACGCCGGCACCAAGCTGGCCGAGTGGGTCTACGACACCCTCGACAAGGGCAAGGGCAAGCTGACCTCCGCGACCCGCTATGCGAATGGCAACGCCTACGTCGATGCCATCACCGGCTACGACACAATGGGCCGCCCCACCGGCTCCACGCTGACTATCCCTTCCTCCGAGGGGCTGCTGGCCGGCATCTACACCTTCGCCACCACCTACACCACCACCGGCAAGGTGGCCACCTCCACCATGCCCGCCGCCGGCGGCCTCCCCGCGGAGACCGTCACCTCCACCTACACCGACCTGGACCTCCCCTCCCGGATGACCTCCGGTTTGGGTGGTGGGTTCACCTACGTCGACTCCACCACCTACTCCAGCGTCGGACGGTTGACCGACCGCGCCTACGGGGCGGGTGGGAAGATCAAGCGGCACCTGGACTGGGACCCGAACACCGGGTGGATCAAGAACGTCACCACCACGACCAAGGCCGACACCAGCGGCCCCGTGACCGCTCAGGACGACCGGTACGAATACGACCTGTCCGGCGAGATCACCAAGATTCTGGACGCTGCCGCGGCCAGCGGCGGCAGCCCCGGCCAGTCTGAGTGCTTCACCTACGACGGCCTGCGCCGCTTGTCCCAGGCGTGGACCACGACCGCGTCCACCTGTGGCACCAGCACGGCCTCAGCCGACAACCAGGGCATCGACCCCTACGCCCAGTCCTTCGCCTATGACGGCGTGGGCAACCTCACCAGCCTGACCTCCAACGGTCAGGCAGCGATCTACGACTATCCCCAGCCCGGGGCCGATACGGTCCGGCCGAACGCGGTCACCTCCATCAGCCGTCCCACCGGAACCGACACCTACGCCTACGACGACGCCGGGCAGCTCATCTCCCGCACCGTCGGCGGCAAGGCCGGCACCTTCACCTGGAACGAACTGGGCCAGCTGGAGAAGGCCACCATCGACGGCCAGGACACCACGATGGTGTACGACGCCGACGGCGAACGCCTCATCCGCCGCGACCCCGGTGGCAAGGCCACCTTGTACCTCGGCTCCATGGAGATCGAGGTCAACGGCGACACCATCACCGGCAAGCGCTACTACACCACCCCCGACGGCGCCACCGTCGCGATGCGCACCGGCGGCGACGGCGTGACCTGGCTGATGTCCGGCCTGCACGGCTCCACCCAGCTCGCCGTCGACGACACCACAGGCAAGGTCTCCCGCGAACGCTACCTGCCCTTCGGCCAGCGCCGCGGCGACGACGACCTGCCCTTCACCGACCACGGCTTCCTCGGCAAGATCGAAGACGACTCCACCGGCCTGACCTACCTGTCCGCCCGCTACTACGACCCAACCATCGCCAACTTCATCACCACCGACCCTCTTCTCGACCTTCGGAAGCCTCAATGGGCAAATCCTTATGCCTATTCCGGAAATAACCCCATCGGCTTGTCAGACCCTACCGGTCTGGCAGCGCGTGACGGTCATCCCAGTTCTGGTCCGGGATGTAACACTCCTGCACAGAAGGCAACCAAACGATGCAAGGAGGTGGTTGAGGAGCGAACGTGGTCTGACTTGCTGGACACAATCTGCTACATGATCGGAAGCTGTAAGAAGACACTTCACTCGCCAAAGCTGACGGATGCTCAGAAGAAATCCGCTAGGCAGTGGCTTGACGATCATCCATCGTGTGCTGGTGCCGCCACGGATACGAATCCCATTTGCGGAGTGGCATGGGAAGTCCTTATGCATGGCGGTAGCGTGGAATCCGCGAACGAGATCTATAGCAATCCTTGTAATTATCTGGTCTGCGTCAGAGATTTCTGGGGATCGGTCGCATGTAATTGCACGGTCATGTGGCCGTGGCCGCATACCTCTGCAACGGAGATGTGGGGAGACATCGGTCGTGTCGGCAAGATGAGGAATGGCTGCAACAGCTTCGTACCCGGTGTCATGGTTGTGATGGCCGACGGCACCCACAAACCGATAGAGGAGGTGCAGATCGGGGACTCGGTCCTCGCAACTGATCCAATAACCGGTGAGAACGAGGCCAAGCCAGTGGTCGCGCTGATCATCGGGCAAGGCGAGAAGAATCTCGTTCAGATCACTGTAGACGTCGATGGTGTCAGCGGAGACGGAACCGGTATCGTCCTCGCTACTGACTTGCACCCCTTCTGGGTGCAAGACCAGGGGCACTGGTTCAGTGCTAAGGATCTGAAGGCCGGCATGCGTCTACTGAACATCGACGGTGCTGGGGTGACGGTCGTCTCCGTGCGGTCCTATCGCAAGAACGACCAGCGCGTCTACAATCTTACGATCGACGGGTTGCACACGTTCCGTGTAGCAGTGGGTGACGTCGAAGTCCTGGTACACAACGCGCGCCCGTGCTTCGTCGGCCCTCCGATGACTTTGGTGGAGGGTAAGCAATTCGGCAAGAAATGGGGGAAACATGCTCAGGATTTCAACCTAGATGTATCGAACCCTGCACACCGGAAGTGGTTCTGGGATCAGATTCATGAAACATACAGGAACCCGGATGAGGTGCGTCGAGGTGCCTGGAACCCTCGCCGCGGAGGAGGCTATGGGTATTGGTTCTACCGAAAGGGTAATATGCTGGTGCTTCTCAAGCACGATGGTACCTTCGTGACCGCATTCCCGACCACGGGTAACAAGTGGTGGGATCAGGCAAGGAAGATGAGTTGATTGGTTCGGACCTCGTCGGCAAACGGCTGACTCGTGTGAGGCGTGCCTTCTACGAGTTCCAGGGGGCTGTAGAACGAGACGAAGGGTTGGTGGAACTGTCATTTGCTGACGGGACCTCCGTATATCTCGATGTTGGTCCAGACGGCGAGTCGCTGAGGGCGGAGATGGGGCCATGGGTCGACCCTTTTGCGCCCCCGCATGATGTGGAGAATGAGGAATACATTAGACTCCACGGAAAGTACTCAGCCTTCGATGTCAGCGGCGAGAGCCCGTACCGGGAAGCTGTCGGCCATCAGGTGAGGAATGTTCGACCGATGGTGGATGAAGACACATCAAAGCAGTGCGGGCTCGTACTTGAATTTGAAGGCATTGGTTTCAAGGTAGAGGTAGTAGCCGACGAGCTATACGTAACGCCCGTGGATGGCTATCAGCATAATTCTGTCACCTTCTGAAATTACAACCACGCTGTTGTTCGCCGTTTTGGCGGCAGATCTATCAAATGACCGCATATCAGCATCAATGACGTTTTCTCACTGAATTTCACCTGATCCGGCGATGTTCGAAGTGCACGAGCACCAATGCGGCGCGGACGAGATCGCCGATTCGGCTGGGGCTGAGCGTGGTGTGCTGGAGGGCGGTCCA
>NZ_BMPY01000060.1 GCF_014647835.1 Microbispora rosea subsp. aerata | reverse complement strand
CCTCCACAGCGCCTGCAACGACCTCCCACCAGCCGAATTCGAGACCCACTACCGAACACAAACCGCCACGGCTATCCTCACCCCAGCCAGCTAACCCGGCCTCCACGAAACTCGGCGCGGTTCACACCGACCTCAAGCTGCTCGGCCCGGCCTGCCAGTTCCACAACCGCGACCGCTACCGCCACCCCGACCGCTACACCCGCCGCAAGGTCGGCAAAGACCGCTGGGCCTTCACCTACCACCGCCTCGGCAGCGCCCGGCGACTATGAGAGCCGCAGCGACTCGGATGACCAGGCGGCAGGGGAGGGGCCGAGCTCGCCTGTCGCCGCCTCGCCGTAGTCCGGAGGCTATGAGCCACGGCGAGAGGGCGGCTTGCACGACCAAGCGGCCGGGGAAGGCGCGGCGAGCCGGGGGCCACCGCGCTTGCCCGCATCGGATTCCGCGGGGGTGGCCGGGTCTCGTGGTCACCTTGCACAACGGGTCGCGGTAGGCGGCGCGTTTACCGTCTGGCGGGAGCATGGCGTGGGCAGGCACCCGAGGTCAGAGGCCGAGGGCGACGGCGAGGTCCTTCTTCAGGTCGTCCAGGTCCTGCGCGGCCCGGGCACGGGCGGGTGCGACGTCGTCGCCCTCGACCGGCACCACGACCTCCAGGTAGCACTTGAGCTTGGGCTCGGTGCCGCTGGGCCGCACGATGACCCGGGCGCCGCCGGACAGACGGTAACGCAGGCCATCGGTCGGCGGCAGCCCCGCCACGCCCTGGGACAGGTCTTCGGCCGACTCCACCGTACGGCCCGCCAGTTGCATCGGCGGATGCGTACGCAGGCGCTCCATCGCCGTGGAGATCAGCGACAGGTCCTGGACCCGGACCGAGAGCTGGGCGGTCGCGTGCAGGCCGTACCGGCGGGCCTGGTCGTCCAGCAGGTCGAGCAGCGACCTGCCGTCCCGCTTGGCGGCGGCGGCCATCCCGGCGACGACGAGGGCGGCTCCGACGCCGTCCTTGTCGTGCACCGGCAGACCGGTGTCCGACCCGACGCTGTAGCCCAGCGCCTCCTCGTAGCCGAAAACCAGCCCCGGGCCGGACTTCATGATCCACTTGAAGCCGGTCAGGGTCTCGGCGTGCCGTACGCCGTGGTCGGCCGCGATCTTGGCGAGCAGCGACGACGACACGATCGAGGTGGCGACCAGCCGGTCGTCCCCCGAGGTGTGCCGCAGCACGTGCTCGGCCAGGAGGCCGCCCACCTCGTCGCCGGTCAGCATGCGGTAGCCGCCGCCCGGCAGCGGGGCGCCGACCGCGCAGCGGTCCGCGTCCGGGTCGTTGGCGATCACGAGGTCGGCGCGGGTCGCGGCGGCGAGTTCGAGCGCGAGGTCCATGGCACCCGGTTCCTCCGGGTTGGGGAACGCCACCGTGGGGAAGTCCGGGTCGGGCACCGCCTGCCGGCTCACCATGACCGGCACCTCGAAGCCCGCCGCGCGGAACGCCTCGGACACGGTCGCGCCGCCGACGCCGTGCAGCGGCGTGTACGCGATCGCGATGTCGCGGGCGTCGCCGAGCGGAAGCGCGGTCAGCGCCCGCAGGTACGGCGCGACGATGTCCTCGTGACCGAGGGTCTGCCAGCGTTCGCCGAGCGGCAGGGCGTCCACCCGGCCGACCGCGTCGATGGCGGCGGAGATCTCCCGGTCGATCGGCGGCACGATCTGCGCGCCGTCGCCCCAGTAGACCTTGTAACCGTTGTCCTGGGGCGGGTTGTGCGAGGCGGTGACCATGACCCCCGCGTCCGCGCCGAGGTGGCGTACGGCGAACGCCAGCACAGGGGTGGGCCATTTGTCAGCCATGACCGATGCGCGCAGGCCCGCCCCGGTCAGCACCCGGGCCGTGTCGGCCGCGAACACGTCGGACTTGTGCCGTCCGTCGTAGCCGATCACCACATGGCGTCCCGGCCCGAGGACGCGGGCCAGGCCGGCCGCCGCCCGCATCACGGTGACCCGGTTCATCCGGTTCGGCCCGGCCCCCAGCGCGCCGCGCAGACCCGCCGTGCCGAACTCCAGCTTCGCGCCGAAGCGGGCCTCCAGCTCGGCCCGGTCGCCGCGCTCCAGGATCGCGTCGAGCTCCGCCCGCGTCTCGGGGTCGGGGTCCTGGTCACGCCACTGTTCGGCGAGCCGTACGAGATCGGTCATGGATGCCCCCTACAGCTTGTCGACGACCTGGGCGAGCAGGACGCCCATGCGGGCGGCGGTGGCCCGGCCGACCTCCAGGACCTCCTCATGGTTGAGCGGCTCACCCACCAGGCCCGCGCCGGGGTTGGTGACGAGGGAGATCCCGAGCACCTCGGCCCCGGCCTCCCGGGCGGCGATCGCCTCCAGCACCGTGGACATGCCCACCAGGTCGGCGCCGATCGTGCGAAGCATGCGGATCTCCGCGGGCGTCTCGTACGTCGGGCCGCGGAAGGCCGCGTACACGCCCTCGGTCAGCGTGGGGTCGACCGCGCGGACGAGGTCGCGCAGGCGCTTGGAGTAGACCTCGGTGAGGTCGACGAACGTCGCGCCGGTGATCGGGTTGCTGCCGGTGAGGTTGATGTGGTCGCTGATCAGGACGGGGTCGCCGACCTTCTGGGTCTCCGGGCGCAGCCCGCCCGCCGCGTTGGTCAGCACGACCGTGCGCGCCCCGGCCGCGACGGCCGTACGCACCCCGTGGACCACCGGCTCCACCCCGCGGCCCTCGTACAGGTGCGTACGCCCGAGGAAGATCAGCGCGTTGAGCCCGGCGGCCGTGCGCACCGCCCGCACCACGCCCGCGTGACCGGCGACCGCGGGAGGGGAGAACCCGGGCAGTTTCGTCACCGGGAGTTCGGCGACCGTCTCGCCGATCGCGTCCGCGGCCGGGACCCAGCCCGAGCCCATGACGAGGGCGACGTCGAAGGAAGAGACGCCGGTGAGGTTCCTCAGCGTGGTCGCGGCCTCAGCCGCCAGGTCGTATGGGGTCACTTTGCTGAGGGTACAGAAGAGCATGAACCCGGCGGGCCGGCGCCGGGCCCGAGTCAGTCGCCGAGCTTCTTGCAGGGGCGGGTGCGCAGCCAGGCGACGTAGTCGTCGGGCGCGCCGGCCTTCTCCGCGGCGTCGGCCAGGATGCCGATGTAACGCGCCGAGGGCAGCCCGCCCTCGTAGGAGTCCAGCACGTACGACCAGGCGAGCACGTCGCCCTCCAGCGTCGCGACGCGCAGCCGCAGCTTGCGGTAGAGGCCGAGGTCGGTGCCCATCCAGCGGTCGAGGGACGCCTCGTCCCACTCGGGCACGTCGTACAGGACGACGAATACCTGCTCGTCGGCGTCCTCGACTATCGTGGCGAGAGCGCCCTCCCAGCTGACGTCCTCGCCGCCGAACGTGAGCCGCCAGCCCGGGAGCCAGCCGGTTCCTCGCATGGGGGAGTGGGGCGCCCACTCCGCCATCTGCTTGGGGTCCATGTTGCTGCCGTAGGCCGCATAAACAGGCACGGCACACAAGCCTAATCCAAGATCCCAAAAGTTGGACGGGTAGCGCGCACGGGGTGTGGCGAGTCCAATCCGCGTAGTTGGCCCAATACGTCGCCCCTGCCGGGAATACGAAGCCAGGATGCGGGACAATGGAGCATGTGACAAGGATCGTGATCATCGGCGGTGGCCCCGGCGGGTACGAGGCGGCCCTGGTTGCCGCGCAACTGGGCGCCCAAGTCACGGTGGTGGAGGAGTCGGGTCCGGGCGGGGCGTGCGTGCTCACCGACTGCGTGCCGTCCAAGACCCTGATCGCCTCCTCCGTTCGTAAGCAGGCGCTTCTCGACGCGTCCTCCCTCGGGGTCCGCTTCGACGGCGGTCCCGACCACGACGCCGGCGGCGTCGCCGTGGACATGATCGAGGTGAACAAGCGCGTCAAGGAGCTCGCGCTCGCCCAGTCCAACGACATCGCCGCGCGGCTGGCCGCCGAGGGCGTCGAGGTGATCCGCGCCCGCGGGCGTCTCGTCGATCCCCAGGTGGTGCGCGCGGGAGACCGTACGATCCGGGCCGATGTGGTCATCGTCGCGACCGGCGCCCACCCCCGCGTGCTGCCCGGGGCGGAGCCCGACGGCGAGCGCATCCTGAGCTGGCGCCAGCTGTACGACCTGGAGGAGCTGCCCGAGCACCTGATCGTGGTCGGCTCGGGTGTCACCGGTGCGGAGTTCGCCGGCGCCTACCGGTCGCTCGGGTCGCAGGTCACACTGGTCTCCTCGCGGGACCGCATGATGCCCAACGAGGACGCCGACGCGGCCGAGGTGCTGGAGGAGGTCTACCGGCGGCGCGGCATGAACGTCATGGGCCGCTCGCGCGCCGCCTCGGTCAAGCGCACCGAGCACGGCGTCGTCGTGACGCTGGAGGACGGCCGCACCGCCGAGGGCAGCCACTGCCTCATGACCGTCGGCATGGTGCCCAACACGTCCGGCATCGGGCTGGAGGACAACGGCGTACGGCTCGACCGCAACGGCTTCATCGAGGTCGACAAGGTGTCCAGGACCTCCGCGCCCGGCGTGTACGCCGCGGGGGACTGCACCGGCGTCCTGATGCTCGCCTCGGTCGCCGCCATGCAGGGCAGGATCGCGGTCTGGCACGCGCTGGGGGAGGCCGTGCAGCCGATCCGGCTGGCCACGGTCGCCGCCAACATCTTCACCGACCCGGAGATCGCCGCCGTGGGCGTGTCTCAGCGGCAGATCGAGTCGGGCGAGATCGAGGCGAACGTCGTCAAGCTGCCGCTGGCCACCAACGCCCGGGCCAAGATGCAGGGCTTCAACGACGGCTTCGTCAAGCTCTTCTGCCGGCCGAACACCGGCATCGTGCTCGGCGGCGTCGTGGTCGCCCCGCGAGCGTCGGAGCTGATCTTGGCCGTGTCGCTGGCCGTGCAGCACCGCCTGACCGTGGACCAGCTCGCGCAGACCTTCGCCGTCTATCCGTCGCTGTCGGGCTCGATCACCGAGGCCGCCCGCCGCCTCATGTCCCCGCTGACCGCCGCGGGCATCTGACCTCGCCGATCGCCGTCACCGCGCTCGGGCCGCGCCGACCGGGGCGGGGGCGGCGGCCGGGCGCGGACGCAACGCGCTGGCCGGCCAGACCGTCCCCGCGACCAGGCAGGTCACCAGGGCGAACGCGAACGGGAAGGCGAACGCGTCGGCCAGCCATCCGGTGACGGGCGGCGCCACGAGCCCCGACAACCAGGTGATCGTCGCGACCCCCGCGACCCCCTCGGCGGGCGTACGGGCGGCCTGGCCCGCCGCCGCGAACACCAGCGGCACGACGACGGCGACGCCCGCGCCGAACAACCCGAACCCTGCGATCACCGGCACGGAAGTGCGGAACGCGACCACCAGCACGCCGCCGACCACGGCCGTGACGGCCCCGGCGCGCACCGTCGCGACCGGCCCGAGCCTGCGTACGGCGAAGTCCCCGCCGAGCCGCACCGCGACCATGCAGGCGGTGAACACGGCGTAGCCGGCCGCAGCGAGACCGGGCCCCGCCCCGGTCACCTCCTCCAGGTAGATGGCCGACCACTGGCCGCTGGCCCGTTCGGCGAAGGTGGCGCACAGGCCGATCAGGCCGATCAGCAGGATCGACCGCGACGGGAGGGTGAAGCGCCGCGGCGGCCGCTCGTCCGCTGCGGGAGTGTCGTCCAGCAGCGCGCGGCTTCCCAACGCGCCGACGGCGAGCAGCGCCACCGCCACGGAGACGAAGTGCGCCCGCGCGTCCACGCCGGCCTGCGCCGCCAGGGCTCCCGCCCCCGCGCCGCAGAGGCTGCCCACGCTCCACATGCCGTGCAGGCCGGACATGACCGACCGGCCCAGCCGCCGCTCCACGTGCACGCCCTGGGCGTTCATCGCCAGGTCGCACATGCCCGCGGCGGCGCCGTACGCGAGGAACGCGGGCACCAGCCACAGGGGGCCGGGCATGAGCACGGGCAGCGCGGGCGCCGCACACCACAGGGCCAGGAGCGCTCGGGTCGTCGCCTTGGCCCCGAACCGGTAGGACAGCCGCGCGGTCATCGGCATCGCGACCAACGAGCCGATCGGCGTGCACAGCAGGACGAGCCCGAGCGCGGCGGTGCCGAGGCCGAAGTGCTCCTGAATCCAGGGCATCCGGGTGGCGAGGGTGCCCGCCACGGCTCCGTGCACGGCGAAGACCAGGGCGGTGGCCCGTTGATGTCTGTCTCGCATGCCCGGTAAATTAACAGGCAGGGTTCCTGATGAAAAACGGATTATTCATGAAGACCGCGACACCGCAGCTTGCCCGGGCCATCAACGACCGGCTCGCGCTCGACCTGCTCCTGGAGCGGGGCCCGCTCACCGCGCCGCAGCTACGCGCGCTCACCGGCCTGTCCCGTCCGACCGTGTCGGACCTGATCGAACGCCTTCAGGTCAACGGCCTGATCCGGGTCGCCGGGGAGAGCGGCGGCGACCGGCGCGGCCCCAACGCCCGGCTTTACGGGATCGTCGCCGACCTGGCGTTCGTCGGCGGGGTGGACGTGCGGCGCGACGCGATCAACGTCACGGTCGCCGACATCACCGGCGCCACCGTGGGCACGGCGACCCGGCCGATCGGGGAGAACCTGCCCGCGCTGGTGGCGCAGGCGCTCACCGAGGCGGCCGGCTCGCGTGCCCTGCACGCGGTCGTGATCGGCGCGCCCGGCCTGGTCGACCCGCAGACCGGCGACCTCGCGTCCGGCAACGTGGAGCCCGCCTGGCGGCCCGGGCTCCTCCCGGCCCTGCGCACCCTGGTCGACGCGCCGGTCGTCATGGAGAACGAGGTCAACCTGGCCGCCGTCGCCGAGCACGCCACCGGGGTGGCCGCCGGGCGGGACGACTTCGCGCTGCTGTGGCTCGACGACGGCGTCGGCGCGGCCGTCGTGCTGGACGGCAGGCTCCGCCGGGGCGTCTCGGGCGGCGCCGGCGAGATCGGATTCCTCGGCCGCCTCGGCATCAGCGTGTGCGACTCGCTCGGCGCGCAGGCGGTGCGCGGACTGGACCTGCCGGCCCTCGCGGATCGGGTCACGACCGCCGCGTTCACACTCGTCGCCGTGCTCGACCCGGGCCTGGTCGTCCTCGGCGGCGCCACCAGCCTGGCGGGCGGCGACCCGCTGGCGGCCCTGGTCGCCGAGCGTCTCGCGCGGGTCTCTCCCGTGCCCGTCCAGGTGCGGGTGAGCGGCATTCCCGGCAACCCGGTGCTCGAAGGAGCGGTTTCCACCGCCCTCTCGATCGCCCGCGACGCCGTCTTCGGGCAGGGCCGCCGGTGAACGGCCGACGTCGCCCTGCCCGGTTACTCGCGGGGCGGTCGCCCGGCGGCCCGTGACGAGCATGGGCACAGGCGGGATCAGCGGTGGCCGGGGGACAGGCGAGACCTGACCTCGTGCAGGGCCCGCCGCCCGCGCGCCACCGCCGTGGCCGCCGCCCCCAGGTCGTACGGCGTCTGCGCGACGTTGAGCGCCTGCTTCGCCGCGTCGTACGCGTCGAGCGCCGCGCGCCACTCATGCGCCGGGCCGCTGACTTGGTTGATCTTCATCTCGAAGTCGAGGGCGTCGATCTCCTCGCCGAAGCGGGTCACGTCCTCCTCGGCGGCGCGCCTGGCCACCGCCATCTCCGCGGCGAGCCGCTTCCCGCGCCGGTGGGAGACGCCCCAGCCGATCAGCGTCACGCTGAGGCCGAGCGCGCTGGCGAGCACGAGGATCAGCGCGGGAGACGGCTTCTTCTTCACCACGGGCGACACGTCGCCGGCCGCCGGGGTCGTGTCGCGGTCGCCGTCGCGATAGTCGTCGTCTTCGGCGGCGGTGGGCAGGCCGGCGGCGTCGTCGGGGAGGTTGACCGGCGTGCCCCGAGCCCCCGTGAGGTCCACGTCGTCGGCCTGGGTGAAGGAGGCCTTGTCGACGTTGGCCCCCCGGAAGTCCGCGCCGTCCAGGTCGGCCTGGGTGAGCTCCGCCTCGGAAAGGTCGGCGTTCTTCAGCACGGCGTGTTCCAGATGGGCCTGGGTGAGCTTGGCCTCGGTGAGCGTGGCCCCGGTGAAGTCGGCCGTACGGGCCTTGACCTGCCCGAGCGTGGCGTCCTTCAGATCGGCGTCCACGAGCTTCGCGTCGGTGAGGTTGGCCTGGGTGAGCACGGCCCGGGTGAGGATCGCGCCGGTCAGGTCGGCGTGCGGAAACTCCGCCTGCACGGCCTCCGCGTCGGTGAGGATCGCTTCGCGGAGGTCAGCCTGCTTGGCCCGCATCTGGCTCATGTCGGCCTCGCTGAGGTCGGCGCCGCGCAGGTCCGCGTAGTCGAGGTGCGCCTGGCCGAGGTCGGCCTCCTTGAGTGAGGCCTTGCGGAGAACGGCCCCGGTGAGGTCCTTGCCGGTGAGGTCCACCTCGTCCAGCTTCGCGCCGGTGAGGTCGGCGCACCGCAGGTCGGCGGGCAGCGGGGCGCTGGTGAGATCCTTGCCGCGGAGCTTGACGCCGCTGCCCGGCTTGCAGGGCGCGGCGGCCGCGTGAACCGCGGTCGCCGGAACGAGCAGGGACGTCGCCGTGAGAAACAGAGCGGCGAGGAATCGGGGGGCGAAGCGACGCACTGGGGCCTCCTGAGGGAACACCCCGAGTCTTCCACGCCGCCTTTATCCGCACTTGCAATCCGCTTTCGTCACTCTCCGCACGGCGAAAGCGCCGCTCGAAGCGGAGCATGCGCCTTCGCGCGCACACGCCGCAGACCCGTCTCCACGCCGGGCTTCGGGGCCGGAGAACGGACGAGGCGATCCTGGGGAGGTGGCCGGTGAGCCGGAAGTGCGGGCACGGCATGGCGAAGGGGCGGGCCGTTGGGCCCGCCCCCTCGTTGAGGCCGCGTTGTAAGGCGCTCGGGTGCCGTGCGGGTGGCTCGGTTACCAGTCGCCTCCGCCGAAGTCCCCGCCGCCGAAGTCGCCGCCACCCCAGCCGCCTCCGCCGCCGAAGTCGCCACCGCCCCAGTCGCCGCCTCCGGCCTCCAGGCCAGCGGCGTAGCCGGAGTCGTACCCGGCGCCGTATCCGCCGCCGCCCCAGCCGCCGAACGCGCTGCCGAGCATGGTGCCGACGAGCATGCCGGTCAGCAGGTCGCCGCCGCCGAAACCGCCGTAGTAGCCGTACGCGTAGGGCTGGTAGGCGGGACCGGCGTCCCAGTAGGGCCTGCGATGGCCGTTCACCATGACCTCGCGCATCTGCGGGTCGAAGCCGCGCTCCACCGCCTCGGCGTCCGCCGCGCAGGCCGGGACGTCGCGCACCATGCCGCCCGGGGGAGCCCACCGGACGTTGCGGACCGACGGGCCGTGCTGCGGGTTGAAGAAGCACGGAGGCAGCCGCTCGGGCAGCGGCTGGTTGTTCACGCGTGCCTTCACGCAGGCCAGCGCGTAGCGGCCGTCCTCCAGCGTGGCGGTCACCGTACGCAGGTCTTCGGGACGCCGGACGGCGGCCAGCTCGTTCTTGGCCCGCTCGTAGGAGTCGAGCGCCCGCTGCCAGTCGGCCGTCGTCTCGCTCTGCGGGAGCATCTTGACGTCCAAGTCGAGCGCGGTGATCTCCTCACCGAACTTGGTGACGTCTTCCTCGACCGTCTGCTTCACGGCGGCCAGCTCGGCGGCCTCGCGCTGCTCGCGCTTGCGCTTGTTGCGGCGCCCGATGATCCACAGACCGGCGCCGCCCACGACGGCGATGCCCAGGATCCCGACGAGCACCCCTGAGCCGCCGCCCTCGCCCTCGTCGCCGACCGTGCTGCTCCTGGAGCGAGCGCCGTTGACGTCGCCCTCGCGGACCAGGTTCACCCGGTTGATGAAGTCCTTCATACCGGTGACCACGTCGTCGTTGGCGCTGGTGGAGAGGCGGGCCAGCGTGCCCGGCGCGTTCCTCGGCAGCTCGGTCGACCCGGCGAACAGGCTGTTGCCGTCGAGGAGGGCCACGGTCGCACTCGACCGGCCGAGCTTGTCGAGCTCGGTCAGGAGCTGCGGGATGTAGGTGCTCACCTGGCTCGTGGTCACGGTGCCGTCGGGCATCGCGACCACGTAGATCTTGGACTTCGAGTCCTTCAGCGCCTGGCGGATCTCGTCCTGCTGGCCGGACGACAGCGGCGATCCGCTCATCACGAACAGCGGGTCTTTGGCGTTCTTCCAGGACGACACGACCGTGGCCGGATCCGGGGGAGCCGCCGCCGACGCGGCCGGGGCGAGTGCGAGCAGTGTGATGAGCCCGGCGAGCAGCGCCGCCAGGGCGGCCCCCACCCGGCCGAGCGGTGTCTTCATGGTCACGGCTTCAAGCCTCCTTCGCCCTACAGGACGAACGGCAGGGCGCGATGGTTCCTCCACAAAAACCTATCGTTCCGCACCGGCGACGGGCCATGCGTGCTTTCATCCGCCAATGGCCGTCGCGGCGGTCGTGGCGGGACGGCGCTTCGCCCCGTCGTCGTGCTCAGGCGTCCTTGATCTCACACAGGACGGCGCCTGCGGTGACCGTCTGGCCGACGGCGGCCGTCAGCCCGGTGACCGTCCCGTCCTTGTGGGCGGTGAGCGGCTGCGATCGTGTCACCGGCCGCGACGGTGTCGCCGTCGGAGACGACGACCTTCACGATCGTGCCCTGCATCGGGCTGACGACCGCGTCCCCGCTCGCCGCCGCCTTCTTCGCCCCGCCCGAACCCGCCCGCCGGGGCGCGGCCTTCTTCGGCCCGGCCCGGCCGGCCGCCCCCAACCCGGCGGGCAGGACGACCTCCAGCCGCTTGCCGCCGACCTCGACCGTGATCCGCTCCCGCCCAGCCGGTTCGGCGGCCTCCACCGCCCCCTCGTACGGCGGGA
>NZ_BMPY01000059.1 GCF_014647835.1 Microbispora rosea subsp. aerata | reverse complement strand
ACCAAGACGGTCGACCCCTGCAACCTGCAACTGCTCTACCAGGGCCGCAGCCCCAACTCGGGCGGCGACTACGGCCTGCTGCCCTACCGGCCCGGCCTGCTGACCCTCCAGCGCTGACGGCCTGACGCGGGTCGCGTGAGACCTCCGGCCGGTGCCAGCCGGCCGGAGGTTCCGCGTCCGCGGGGCGTTCGAACCGTCAGCCGTCTTTCCGCCGCCGGTCGTCGCCCTTGTTCCCCGCGTCAGACGCCGGGGCGTACGGCGGTGAGGAAGCTGCTCCTCCAGTGATCCTTGAGGCGGTCGATGCGGACCACCGCGCCGCTGTGGGGAGCGTGGATCACCTTCTTGTGCCCGACGTACATGCCCATGTGGCCGCCGCCGTTGGTGAAGATGAGGTCGCCGGGCTTGAGACGCGCCAGGGAGACCTTCTTCTTGACGGCTTTGAGCATCGACCACGTCGTACGCGGGAGCTTGACGCCCGCCTTGCGCCAGGCGAACTGGATCAGCCCGGAGCAGTCGAAGGCGTGGGGGCCGGCGGCGCCCCACACATAGGGATCGCCGAGCTGTTTCCTCGCCACCTTGATGGCGCGCTTGGCCTTCTCCTGCTGGAGGGCGGCCTTGGTGAGCTTCTTGTCCGCGGCGGGCGGCGTGGCGGGTTCCGGTTCGACGACCCCCGGGGCCGGGGGTTGAACCTGTGCCGGTCCCGAAGCGGCGGCCGCGAGCAGTGCGCTCAGCGCTCCCACGGAGGTGGTGATCACAGCACTACTGATCGTGACGAGGGCGACGCGGAACAGAGGGGTGGGGTTGGCAGACAGGGATCTCTCCTAGAGTCTTCCGCTTGCGCCTACCGGGTTAGCTGACGGATTCGGGCGGGGAAGTCGCCCTACGGCGCTGGGCGCGCCGATTCACCCCAGACCTTCATCGAAGGTCGATTGGTTCCCCGGCTCCGTGCCTCCTTGCTGCACGGATTCGGCAATCACCGGCGCCCGGGGGGCGGGAGAGGGCATGGCGACGGTGACAGTGGTGGGTTGTTCGCGACCACGGCAGGGCCGGGGTCGCGACGGCGACGTCACAGGGATGTTGCCGTTGGGCAAGAAAACTACCAAGTTCCCCCATATAGCTGCAAAGGGAACATAAAACTCAAATCCGTATAAAAGGATCAAACGTGCGAAGCCGCAGGTCACGGACCATTGCGGGGCGGTAGATGTGATGCTCGTCACATCGCGTTCCGGTCGTCCGCACAGCCGGTGGCCCATGCCGTGGGCGGAGGCTTCGGCCGTGAGTGCGCACCTGTCCCCGTGCCAGACCCGCGCCCCCTACTTCCGCGCCTTGGTCGTGACCGGGGTGTGTGCCGGGCGGGCCACGGCGCTCTCTATGAGCGCGCGGGCGCGGCCAGGCGTCATCGGGACGATTTGGTCGTTCTTTCCGTCCGGATCGGGGTCAGCTGTTGCTCGCGGCGTGGGCCTGCTGGATGACCTTGCGGAGGGCGGGCGTCACAGGGCCGCCGCGTTCGGACAACTGAGTGATGCGCTGCTCGTGCGTCTGTCGCTTGGCTCGCGGCAGGACCGTCCCGAGCTCTCCGATCGCGGCCAGGCCGACGAGGGCCGCCTCCCGATCGCCGACCCGGGACAGCGGACCGGTGAGCGCGCGGGTGACCCGCGCCGTGAGTCGTTTCACCACCCGCGTGTCGCGTACGCGGACGTGGGTGCTGGTGAAGATCAAAAACGGCCGCCGCAGCTCCACCTTGACCCAGCGTCGTCGCACCAGTTCGTCCCGCACCGCCCGGACCGTCGTGCGGCCGTCCTTGCCGATCCAGTGCCGCCACGGCCGGGGCTTCGACTGGGCGAGCTGCTGGAGCAGGTCGTCGAGGACCGGGTCGCCGAGCGGGGCCTCCGACACCACGCGCGCCTTGCCGTCGTCGTCGGCGATCCGGCCGGCGAACAGCAGGTCGGTGAGCGCCGCTGCGCGCATCAGGTAGGGGAAGCGGTGGTTCATCACCACCCGCTCCTTGCGGGGGTCGTAGGCCAGCAGGTAGAGCTGGGCCGTCAGGGAGCCGGGGACGTCCACGGACCTGCCCTCCTCTCAGTCGTCGGGTGGATCGGCGGCGGAAGCCTCCGGGGACTTCCCGGGCTGGGTGTCCTCGGCCGGCGGGTCCTTCGGCGGGGCCTGCTTCTTCGGGGGCCTGCCGCGCCGGGGGATGCGGCCGGCGTTGCCCGGCAGCCGACCCGCCTCCGCCAGCGCCCGGCGCAGCAGGAACTCGATCTGGGCGTTGGTGCTGCGTAGTTCGTCACCGGCCCAGCGGGCCAGCGCGTCGTGCACCGCGGGGTCGAGCCGCAGCAGGATGCTTTTGCGTTCGGTCGCCACGATCTAGTGGTACAGCGAACCGGTGTTCACCACGGGCTGCACGTCGCGGTCGCCGCACAAAACGACGAGCAGGTTGCTCACCATGGTCGCCTTGCGCTCTTCGTCCAGCTCGATCACGCCGTGCTCATCCAGGCGGGACAGGGCGGCCTCGACCATGCCGACGGCGCCGTCCACGATCCGCTGGCGGGCCGCGACCACCGCTCCGGCCTGCTGGCGGCGCAGCATCGCCTGCGCGATCTCGGGGGCGTACGCCAGGCGGGTGATGCGCGACTCGATGACCTTGACGCCGGCCGAGGCCACCCGGGCCTGGATCTCGGCCGACAGGCGGCCGGTGATCTCGTCCGCGTTCTGGCGCAGGGAGAGCGTGTCGTCGTGCCCGTCGTACGGGTAGCTCCCCGCGATGTGCCGGACCGCGGTCTCGGTCTGGAAGGCGACGAACTCGACGAAGTCGTCGACCTCGAAGACGGCCTTCGCCGTGTCCTCGACCTGCCAGACGACCACGGCGGCCATCTCGATCGGGTTGCCGTCGGCGTCGTTCACCTTGGTCACGTCGGTCTCGTGGTTGCGGATCCGGGTCGAGACCCGGCGCTTTTGCGTGAACGGAAGCACGAACCGGAGGCCGGGCGTGCGGACCGTGCCCACGTAGCGGCCGAGCAGCTGGATCACCCGCGCCTCGCCGGGGGCGACCGCGGTGAGCCCGCTGAAAAGGACGAGGGCCACCAGGAAGAGCAGCGTTCCGGCGGAGATCAGCCCGACTCCCGCACCGCCGCTGCCGTCGGCCGCGAGGACGATTCCGATGGGGATCAACGCGCCCGGGCTCAGCAGGGCGAGCAGGCCCAGGATCAGCGCCGGCCATCCCGAGGCCGCTCGCGCCGTCCGCTCGCGAGTCTGGGGGGCCGGCATGTCGACGGCGATCTGCAGATCTGTCATGTCTACTCCTCGGTGTCTAGCACGACACTAGCAAAGTGATATCACTTTTCGCCAGAGCCGGGGAAGACGCCGTTCATACCGGTGTCAGGAGGTCCGTCGCGATGGCGGCGAACTCGCCGATCAGGGGGTTACGGCGGGAGCTGTCCCAGGCCAGGCACTGACGACGCCGTGGCCCGCGGCGACGTGTTCGAGCTTCTCCTCACGGCGTGGAAGACCGGAGCGGGGCGGCGGCTTCCCGGCCCGCGAAGCTCGGTGGCGATGTCGCGCCATTCGGGAACGGCGTCGGGGTCCTGGAGGAGGATGCTCGCCGGCGAGGTCGGCGATGCCGATCACGTCCTTGCCCGCCAGGCGATGGCCGGTGGGCAGCACGGCGACGCGCGGCTCCTCCGTCAGCGGCCGGACGCGCAGCCCGCGCCGGTCGATACGCCGGGGCCTACATGTTCCTGATGACGGAGCCGTTCGCCGCCGGGACCGTTCTCACCGTGGACGGCGGGCACGTCCTCGTCTGACTCCGGCCGTCAGGCCCCGGCGGGCACCTGCTCGGCGCCGACGACCTTCAGGAACCGCAGGGACTCGTAGGCCGGGGACCCCGGCTCGGCGGTGAAGATGACCACCTGCTGCTCCTGGTCGGGCACGGTGAGCACGTCGAAATCCAGCTCGATCGGCCCGACGCGCGGGTGCCGTACGGTCTGGTGCAGGTGACGCTCGATGTGGAACCGCTGGGAGTTCCACAGCCGGGCGAAGTCGTCGCTCGCCGCCAGCAGCTCCTCGACCAGGGCCTTCAGCTCGCGGCTGCGCGGATAGCGGGTCGTCGCGACGCGCAGGTAGCTGACCGCCGTGACGGCGAACCGCTCCGGGCTGTCCATGCCGTAGTGCCGCCGCTCCGGGTCGGGATGCAGGAAGTAACGCCGGATGACGTTGCGCTCCTGGCCGGCCAGGGCGGAGAAGTCCTCGAACAGGGCCGCCGCCAGCGGGTTCCAGGCCAGCACGCGGCACATGTCGTCCACGACGATCGCGGCGGCGTCGGAGAGCCGGTTGATCAGGTTCAGCGTGCTCGGGCGCACCTCGCTCGCGGGCTCCCCCGACCGGCTCTCCTCCCGTTCCCCGGCCAGGTGGAACAGGTGGGCGCGTTCCTGGTCCGACAGGCGCAGGGCGCGCGCGATGCCGTCGAGCACCCGCCGCGACGGGTGACGGCCCCGCGCCTGCTCCAGCCGCGTGTAGTGGTCCACCGAGATGTACGCGAGCTGGGCGACCTCCTCGCGCCGCAGCCCCGGGGTGCGGCGGCGGTGCCCCTCCGGCAGGCCGACGTCCGCGGGGCTGACGCTCTCCCGCTTGCCGCGCAGAAACTTCGCCAGGCCGTGCTTGTCCACGTTTGAGACCGTACGTCAGACGCCGGGCGTGCGGACCCGCGCAGCCACGGACTCCTGGTCCCTGGTTACCCGGGACGGCGGGGAGCGACCGTGGGATCGGCGCCGACGGGCGGCGCCGGTCAACGAGCGCACGGGAGGCGCACGATCATGCGGATTCTCATCACCGGTGCGAGCGGTTACGTCGGCGGAGTCGTGACCGAGCACCTCGTCAAGGCCGGGCACGAGGTGGCCGCCCTGGCCCGGTCCGACCGGGCACGCGAGCGTGTCGAGGGGCTGGGCGCGAAGGCAGTGCCCGGCAGCCTGCGGGACCTGGACGTCCTGCGCGGCGCGGCGGCCGCGGCCGAGGCCGTGGTGCACGCCGCCGTCGACTACACCAACCCCGAGATGGGCGACATCGAGCGCGACGCCCTCACGGCGCTGCTGGGCGGGCTGCCCGGCGGGGGCGCGTTCGTCTACACCAGCACGGGCCTGGTCTACCCCGACAGGCAGGGCGAGACGGTGGACGAGGATCACCCCGTCGCCCCCGAGACGTCGCCGCAGCCGTACAAGGTGCTCGGCGAGCGGCAGGTGCTGGCGGCCGGCCACGTGGCGGGCACGGTGATCCGGGCGGCGCTGGTCTACGGGCGCGGCGGTTCCGGCCTGCTTCGGGGGCTGATCGCCGCCGGGAGGCAGAACGGCGTGGTGCCCTACGTCGGCGACGGCGCCAACGAGTGGTCGTCGGTGCACGTCGACGACCTCGCCGCGCTGTACGTGGCCGCGATCGAGAGCCCTCGGCCCGGGGCCGTCGTCAACGCCGCCTCGCCGGAGCGCACCCCGTTCCGGCGGATCTCCGAGGCGGTCGCCGAGCTGACCGGAGCGCGGGCCGTGTCTCTGACACCGGAGCAGGCGGTCGCCGCGATGGGACCCGCCGCCGGCGCGCTCACCCGCTCCTCGCCCCTGGACGCCTCGCGGGCCCGGCGGCTGTTCGGCTGGGACCCCGTGGGCCCCGGACTGCTGGAAGACCTGACGACCGGCTCCTACGCGCAGTCTTGACGCGGCCCGTGCCGTCGCCGTTCCGTCGCGAAGAGGGCATGGAACGTCACCGGTGGGCATACGTTGGTGACGATGAACGATCAGCCTGTCGTGATCTCACGGTCGTCACCGTGCCGCAGGGCGCTGGCCGCCGCGCTGGCCGCCCTGGTCGTCCCGCTCTCCGGGTGCGCGGGCTCGGCGGGCCGGGCCGTCTCGGCCGCCCCCGGCGGGAGCGTGACCCCGCCCGCGCCGGGGCAGTCCTCCGCGAGCCCCCAGGTGCCGACGCCGGAGCCGTCCGCGCGTGATCTGCCCGCCCCGGACGAGGCGATCCCCAAGGACCCCAAGCGGCTGGCCGACGCCCTCACCCGTACGGCGGAGCGGCTGCGTGACGCGATCGACGACTGGAGACGTACGGGCGACCCCGCGAAGGGGGAGGCGCCCGAGCCGGTGGTCCTGCTGTCCCTGTACGAACAGCGGATCTACCGCCATCTCGCCCGCAATCCCGCGCTCGCGTCCCGCACGTACGGGAAACTGCCGAAGCGGGAGGCGGCGCGGGCACGCGACAACGTGACGGCCATCCGCGACCTGCTCTCCCTCGCGCATCCCGTCAGCGGCCCGATCAAGATCAAGGTCAAGCCGGCGGAGCCCGCCGACGCCCTGCTCACCGCCTTCCGGCGCGCCGAACGCAGGTTCGGCGTCGAGTGGGAGGTGCTGGCGGCGGTGATGCTCGTCGAGACCAAGTTCGGGCGGGTGCGCTCGCCGAGCCACGTGGGCGCCAGGGGGCCGATGCAGTTCATGCCGGGCACCTGGAAGGCGTACGGCATGGGCGGCGACATCGACGACACCGGCGACGCCGTGCTCGCCGCGGCCAACTACCTCCACGCGTCGGGCGCGCCGGGCGACTACCGGCGCGCGCTGTACGCCTACAACCACTCCAACGCGTACGTCGAGGCGGTCCTGCTGCACGCCCGCCAGATGAAGCGGGACATCAGGAACTACTACGCCTACTACACCTGGCAGGTCTACGTGATCACCACGAAGGGCGAGCGCCGCCTCACCGGCCCCGGCGCCGGGTGAGGCGGCGCCGCGTCACAGCTCGGGGTAGGCGTTGTTCACCAGCATCACGAACTGCTCGTGGTGCCAGTCGTTGATCAGCGGCGCGTTGGGGAGGGCGCCGGTGGGCCGGAAGCCGTCCATGTCGGGGGTGAGGGAGCCGGTGGGGTCGCACCGGTGGTCGAACAGCCGGTCGGAGCCCTCGGGCAGGATCGGCCCGCCGGCGCCATCCGACTCGCCGGGCCGCTTGATCCACAGGTAGGCGTCGATGCCGGGAACGGGCGCCGCGATCGGCCGCTCCCCCAGACCCGCGCCCTTCTGGTTGCACTCGGCGCCCCGCGACGGCCGCCGGTCGACGCGGCTTTCGTCCACGAACGTGTTGACGTCGGTCGAGGTGCTCGGGGCCGTCGGCCGGGCGGGCCCGCCCCAGCCGTTGCGGGAGGTGTCGACGATCACGCCGAGCGAGGCCGGGAAGCCCTTGACGATCAGGGCCGCGCGCATCGCGAGGGCGTAGTCCCGTTCGTGCACGTAAGGATTCCAGTCGATGAACTTGCTCAGGAGGATCGACTGGCCGCTGACGGTCTGCTCGGGGCCGGTGAGGAACGGCTCCTCGAGGGGCACGTAGTCACCGACGTTCGTGGCGATGCCGTCGAGGCCGTTCAATCCTCGCGCCGTGCCGCGCACGGTCTCGGTGATGAGGGTCGTGAGCGCCGTGAAGTTCACGTCCCAGCCGGCCCACCCCAGGCTGCCCGCGTCCAGGTACGTGTAGACGTTGGGCAGGGGCGCCAGCTTGTCGAGGGCGTACTGGATGCCCGAGACGTACACGCCCGACGCCTTCGCCAGGTTGCACATATAGACCGAGTTGCCCACGATGAGGTCGATCAGGGCCCGCGGTTCCACGATGGCCGCGACGCGCAGGTCCCGATACTCGGGCTTGGCGAGGAGGGCGGCGATGGCGTCGACGTACTCGGTCTTGTAGCGGGCGAGGCCGTTGTCCTGCTGGTGCAGCTCGGCGTCGGAGACCCGCGACCGGCAGTCGCGGTCGGGCAGGTTGTGAAGCACGAGCGTGATGTATCCGGCTCCCTGCTCGACGGCGGTGTCGAGGTGGTCCTTCAGCGTACGGGTGACCCCGGGGCCGCCGGTGACGTCCGCGATCCGGTTGATCCAGACGGCGGTGGGCGTCGACTTCAGGTCGCGCATCTTCTGCGCGGTCGCGTCGTCCACCTTCACGGCGGAGGACTCGACGTCGGCCGCCCAGTCCGGGTCGACGTAGCCGCTGACGCCGAGGAACGGGTTGTCCACCGGCACGCCCGGGGTCGCGCTGGGGCTGGCGCTCGGGCTCGGACTGGGGCTTGGGCTTGGACTGGGGCTCGGTGATGGGCTCGGTGAGACGCCCGTCACCTGGCACGGCACGCCGTTGACGGCGAAGTCCGTGGGCGGCGGGTTGCTCCCGGTCCAGGTGCCGTTGAAGCCGATCTGGAAGTAGCTGCCCGAGGCGATGGACCCGTTCCACGACTCGTTCCTGGCCGTGACCCTGGCGCCGGACTGGCTCCACTGGGCCGACCAGCCCTGGGTGATCTGCTGGGAGCCGGGTAAGGTGAAGGTCAGCGTCCAGCCCACGATCGGGCCGCCGGTGTTCTTGACGGTGATCCCGGCGGTGAAGCCGCCCGAACCGGTTCCCCACTGCGTGCTCGTGTAGGTCACCTGGCAGGTGACCGCGGCGTGGGCGGACGTCGTGCCCAGGACCGATCCGGCGGCGACCGGCACCGCGGCGGCGACGACCGCCGCGACGGCGGTCGATATCCTGCGGGCTAACCGATGATGACCGAAGGGCATGGGCGATCGTCTCCTGGGTGAGGTGACCGGCTCTGGCATCGGGCGCCTCGGTCTGCGCATGGGCGCCGACGCTCCCAGATTCCGCAATCGCCCGTCTCGTGGACAAGATTCGCCGAAGTGGAAACGCTCCTTTCCAGTTTGAATTCGGCGAAATCGCGAGGTACCTCGGGAAATGCCGTACGAGATCTGCTGGTCGAGACTGAATTCGGTGAAATATTCAGTCACGAAGGCCGGTTCGGGCGGCGGCGCGGCCGGAGCCGCCGGCCTGGCCGGTCCGCGGTCCCGGCGGTCGGCAGGTCCATCGCCCCGCTTTCCACGAGCTCGCGACAGGACGGAGGCCCTCGGGGAGCGTCAGTCGGTGTCGAAGGACAGGCGGCCACCGAGCTGGGCCGCCGTCTCCAGCTGGTCGTAGAAGAGCCGGTGGCTCAGGATCAGTCCGTTCTCCACCGTGGAGAAGCTGCACGAACGTAGGAGGACGGATCGCCCGGTGGCCTCGAGTATCTCCCCGCCGGGCACGAGCAGCGGGCCCTTGTGCGTGCCGCTGATCGTGAACTCCGCCGCCACCGTGTCTCCGTACATGGTCACCGACTGGGGTGTGATCACCATGTTGGGGAAGGTCTTCATCCACTCGCCGTAGTAGGAGGCGATCTCCTCCCTGTTGTCGGCGATGCCGTCCGGGGCCACCAGAACGGCCCGCTCGTCGAAGCACAGGGCTAAGGCGTCGAGGTCGTGACGGTTGATGGCCTGTCTCAGCTTGTCCACCGCACGGAGCACTTCGGACATTCCCTTCCCCCCGACGAGAGCGGCCGTACGCTGCGCCCTGCTCAGTATGTCGAACCGTACATAACCGGCATTTTTACGATAGCCCAGCTCGCAGGTGAAGCCACGGCGGTCCACGTAAGGCTCGAGGCTCCTCGGGCCGGAAGTGCGCAGCGGCGCGCCACCCATGGTTGCGCTGGTTGCGCTGGTTGCGCGCCATCTGCGCTTGTCCGGTATCCATCGTGCCCCCCGACCTCGGGGCCGGTCCCCGGCCCGCCTGCCGCCACGGGGAAGTGCGGCAGGCGGGTGGCTGCCGGCTCGGCCGGGCCGATTTTCACGGGCCGGTTCTCCTGGCGTGGTGCCGTCTGGTCGGCGACGGCTTCCTGCTTTGCGATGGCCCGGCTCAGTTCGCGTAGGTCGTCGCCGTCGACCGTACGGCACGCCCCTGCCTCCTCGGCTGCGGCCGGGAACGGCCACTCCCGGCCGGCCCACGACCGCGCAGTACCGCATCCGCACGGCTCGACCCGGCACTCGCGCTCCTCGTCGCCGACCACCCCGAAGAGGCCGGGCTATTGGCGTGCATCTGTAGTGATCAACGGTCTTGAAGCGCGGCGCGTACCCGAGACCGCCGAGCAACGCGAGGCTGCGGCTCTCATAGCCGCCAGGCTGCGGTGAGGCGGTGGTAGGTGAAGGTCCCGGTCTGCGGTGCCCTCCCCGGCCGCTCGGTCATACGAGCCGTCCTGCTCGCCGTGGCTTACCGCCGCCGGGCTGTGGTGAGGCCGCGACAGGCGAGCCCCGGCCCCCTTTCCTGGCCGCCTGATCGTCCGAGCCCCTTATGTGGGCTCTCACAGCCGACGGACTGCCGCCAGGCGGTGGTAGGTGAAGGCCCAGCGGTCCTTTGCCCACCTCGCAGCGAACGCTGGTGGACGGACAGGCAGGCGTGCTCGCGCACCCGGTCCGGGCGCGCATCATCCGGGCGCGGATCGCCGGCCGGGCGTGGATCACCCGCCGGTCGCGAAGGCACCCACGGCGTGAGGAGCGAGCGCGCGATGGGTGACGGCGTCCTGGCTGTCATTCCCGTGGTCACCGGGCGCTGCCGAGGCGGTGGTAGGTGAAGGCCCAGCGGTCTTTGCCGACCTTGCGGCGGGTGTAGCGGTCGGGGTGGCGGTAGCGGTCGCGGTTGTGGAACTGGCACGCGGGCCCCAGCAGCTTCAGATCGGTCAGGCCGCCGCTGCTCCAGTTGTCGGCGTGGTCGATCTGGCACAAGGTGGCCGGGAGGGGGCAGCCGTCGATCCAGCAGGTGGCGTAACGGGCGAAGATCGCCCGCCGCTGGGCCGGGGTGGCCAATCTGACTTTCCGGCCCATGTCGAGCACCTGCCCGTCGGCGTCCATGACGATCCGCACGAGGGTGGAGGTGCGCGCCAGGCGGTGCACGCTGGAGACGGGCAGCACCTGCCCGGTGGCCAGCAGCAACCCCGGCACCAGACCAGGCACCACCCCCAAGCCCAACCCAGTCGCCGGTCCAGGTGCCGATCCACGCGCCGCGCCCGGCGCGGCGCCCGCCGCCGTGCCGAACAGCGGCCCCGGCGCCGTTCCCGGTGCTCCCGGCTCCGGCCCCGGCCCATGCGGGATCTCCCCCGCGGGCCGCGGCCCGGCGTGGGTGTGATGGGCGCAGGCATCCCCGGGAGCGTGATGGGCACGGGTATCCCCGGGAGGATCACACGATCGCCACTGGCCCCACCGAGACTCTCCCGAGCGCGGCCCCTGCTGCTGCGCGTGCCTCTGCCGCCGAGCGTTCTCGGTGTCGCCTGCGGACATGGGGGTCCGGTGGTCCTCCTGGGCCGCCTCGGCGTCCCGGCCGCCCTTGATGTCCTCAGTGGCTTCGAGGTCTTCAATCGCCCTGGCGTTTTCGGCGGCCCGGGCGTCCCACTGTTCGCCACTCTCGAAGCGCTCAGCCTCGGAGGCCGCGGAGCGGTCGACACTTCCGGTATGCCCGGCCTCGAGATGGCTGGAGGTCTCGGGGTGGCCCGTGGTGGGGCAGCAGGTCCCAAGGGTCGCGGAGCGGCCGGCGCCGCCCGGGTTCCGGGCGCTGCCGGGGGCAGCGGCGAAGTCGTCC
>NZ_BMPY01000058.1 GCF_014647835.1 Microbispora rosea subsp. aerata | reverse complement strand
CGCCACCTGACCCTGCCCTCCGGCCGTCGCCGCGCTCACCACAACGCCCACGAGCGAGCCCAGCGCCACCTGACCCTGCCCTCCGGCCGTCGCCGCGCTCACCTCAACGCCCACGAGCGAGCCCAGCGCTGCCTGACCCTGCCCTCCGGCGAAACTCCCTGTCGCGGACCGGATCCATGGCGGTGACCATCCCCATCGAGATGCGCGCCGAGGACGATGTCTCAGGTCCGGCCGTCGCCGGTCCGGGTGGCGCTCTCCGGCCCGGTGCCGTACGAATCGGCGGCGGCGCCCCCGGGTCTTTACGTTGTAGATTCACTCCAGTCGCAGCCCAAGGCGATGTCGTGTCGTCCGGCAGTCGGCGTCTCGGGGCTTGCCGGGACGCCTGGGCAGGAGAGGCGGTGAGCGCGCCGGAAGCCGCCGCACCGGCTTGGGGACGCCACCGGCTGTGGCGACCACGGGTCAGCGGTGCGACAGGGTGGAGCCGGAACGGCCCTTGATGACGCGGAGCTGAGCGGGGATCCGCACCCGCAGTTCGGCGACGTGGCTGACCACGCCGACTGCCCGGCCGCCCTCGCGCAGGCCGTCGAGGATGTCGAGCACGTCGTCGAGCGTCTCGTCGTCGAGGGTGCCGAAGCCCTCGTCCACGAAGAGGCTGCCGATCTCCGCGCCGCCCGCCTCGGCGGTCACCACGTCGGCCAGGCCGAGCGCCAGGGCGAGCGAGGTGACGAAGCTCTCGCCGCCGGAGAGCGTGGCGGGGTCGCGTTCCACGCCGGTCCAGGCGTCGAGCACGCGCAGGCCCAGACCGCCGCCCGACCGCGCCCGGTCGCCCGCGGACCGGTTCAGGTCGTGCCGCAGCAGGTAGCGCCCGCTCGACATGTGGTCGAGGCGCTCGTTCGCGGCGTCGACGACCTGGCGCAAGCGCTCGCCCAGCACGTACGCCGACAGCCGCATGTGCCACCGGTTGTCGCCGGACGTGCCGTTGGCCAGCTCGGCGAGCCTGCGTGCCAGGCGGTGCCGGTCCTCGGCCGGCCGGTAGGCGCGCAGCGCGGCGTCCAGCTCTCCGGCGAGCCCGGTGAGCTGGTCGAGCCTGCCGCGCGCGCGGTCGTGCGCCGAGGTGCGGGCGGCGTGGTCCCGCTCGGCCCGCTCGTGGTCCGCCTCCAGCTCCGGCAGGTCCACGGCGGGCCGCGCGGCCGCCGCGACCAGTTCGGGGTCGGCGAGCAGCCCCTCGACCGTGGCCCGCTCGGCGTCCAGCCGGGTAAGCCGCTCGGCCAGCGCCTCCCGTTCCTCCGGCGTTCGCACCGCGTCGGCGGCGTGCTCCACGCTCGCGAACCCCTCCTCGGCGGCGGCCCGGGCCGCCTCGGCCAGCGCCGCCTCGCTCTCGCGTTCGGCCGCCGCCGCCGCTGCCGCCGCCTCGGCCGCCTCCCTGAGCAGGTCCGCCTCCTCCGACAGCCGGTCGAGGCGGGCGGCGAGCGAGGGGTCCTCGCCGCGGGCGGCGTCGATCACGGCGGCCAGCCGGCGCTCGTCGGCTTGCAGCCTGTCGCGGTGCGCGCGCGCCTCGGCGAGCGCCGAGCCGACGCGCGCGGAGCGGGCGTTCAGCTCCTCCAGCTCGGCCGCGAGCCGGGCCGAGCGGGCGGCCAGCTCCTGCTCGCCCTCGGCCAGGGACCGGGCGCGTTCCAGGTCCGCCTCCGCCGTCGCGAGGTCGCCCCGCAGGCCGGCGGCGAGCCGCTCTGCCTCCGCGAGCAGGGCGTCCCGCCTGGTCCTGGTCTCGGTGAGCTGCCCGGTCAGCTCCGCGACCCGGTCGCGGGCCGCCTCCAGCTCCGCCGCGAGCCGCCCGGCCTCCGCCTCGGCCGCCTCGACCGCCGCCTCGGCCTCGCGCAGCCGCGACAGCTCCTCGCGGGCGTCGGCGAGCGCGGCGGACGCGTCCTCCTGGGACAGGTCGGCGGCGTGCGCCCGCGCGTCGCCGAGGCGCGACGACAGCGCGGCGACCGTCGTCTCCGCCTCCTCGCGAACCCGCTGCGCGGCCTCGAACGCCTCCTGCGCCGCCTGTTCGTCGTCCGCCGTCGCGGCCCGCCCGGCGGGCGCGGCGGGGCGCGGGTGGTCGGTGGCGCCGCAGACGGCGCAGGGCTCACCGGGCACGAGCCCCGCCGCCAGTTCGGCGGCCATGCCCTCGATCCTGGCCTGGCGGACCTCCTGGAGCATGTCCCGGCGCTCCTGCGCGCGATCGACCGCGGCGCGCCGGGCGTGCTCGGCCGCCTCCAGCTCGGCGGTCAGCGTGTCACGCAGCCGCGCGGCCTCCAGCCGTTCCTCCGCGAGGCGGGCGGCGGCCTCCATCGCGGGGATGCGGGCGGCCATGTCGCGCAGGCCCCGGAGGCGCTCCTCGGCGCCGTCCAGCAGCTCGGGCAGCTCCGCCTGCGCGGCGCGGGCCCGCGCTTCGTCCTCGGCGAGCCGCGTCAGTTCGGCGTCCAGCAGCGCGGCCTGCTCGGTGACCTCCCGCAGCCGGGCGGCGGCGTCCCTGGCGGCCGTCAGGCCCGGCAGGCTCGCCGCCGCCGTACGCGCCTGGGCGAGCCGTTCCTCGACGTCGTGCCGCTCGGCGGGCAGGGCCTCCCGCCGCCGGATCAGCTCCGCCTCCTCCCCGGCCAGGTCGGCCAGCCCGCGTTCGGCGTCCGCGCGCTCGCTTCGCACCTGCCGCAGGCGCTCCTCCTCGGGGAGGATCTGGCTCACCCGGGCGATCTCGTCGCGCAGCTCCCGCTCCAGCGCGGCCAGCCGCTCCGGATCCGGCCGCGCCGTGTCCCGCCGCTCAACGTCCTGCCGCTCTAGGCCCCACCGCTCAGTGTCCCTCCGTTCAGCACCCCACTGCTCTGCGCCCCACACCGTGTCCGGCTGCTCAGTGCCGGGCGCCGGAATGCCCCACTGTTCTGCGCTCCGCTCCGGGTCCGGTCCGGGTGCGCCGGGCCGGACGGCGGCGCTCCCGATCCCCTGCCGCATGACGTCCGGCCGTGTGACCTCCGGCCAGGCGGCGCCCGGTCCGCCGCCTTGTTCCGCCCCGAGACCGGGAAGCGCGCGGAGCACGGCGTCGGCGGCCACCCGCCACGCCTTGGCGGCGCTCTCCGCCCGCTGGCCGGCCTGCCGGATCAGAGGCGCCACCCGGTCGGCCCGCGCCGCCTCGTCGAGCATCGCCTCAAGGTCCGCCCGCTCGTCCGCCGCCGCGTCGAGCTCCTGCCTCCGGGCGAGGGCGGCGGCGTGCCTGCGCTGCCGGTCGGCGAGGGCCCGGCCCTGCTCCAGGCGGGCGCGGGCGGACAGCAGCGCCTCATGGCTCGCCGCACGGGCCGCGACCGCGTCGGCGAGCGCGCCGCGGGCGAGATCGAGCGCCCCGGCCGCCCAGGCCGCGTGGTCCTCGGCGTCCTCGGGCAGCGGCAGGTCGTCGCCCGCCGCGCCGCGCATGCGGTCGATCACCGACTCGACCCGCTGGCCCAGCTCCTGCGCCTCCCGCCAGGTGCGGGTGCGGTGGTCGGCCAGCCACCGCTCCACGTCGCTGAACACCCGCACCGAGAAGAGCCGCTCAAGCAGCTCCCGCCGCTCCTCGCCGCCGGCCCGCAGGAACTTCGCGAACTCCCCCTGCGGCAGCAGCGCGACCTGGCAGAACTGAGCCGCGGTCATGCCCGTCAGCGTGTTCACCAAGTCGCCGGCCTCGTCGCTGCGGGTGGTGCGCACGACCCACTGCCCGCCGGGCTCGACCAGCTCTTCCACCCGGGCCTTGGCCTTCTCCTCCACCAGGCCCGAGCCCCGCAGCTTCGGCCGCATCCAGGCGGGCGAACGGGTGATGCGCAGGCGCCTGCCCCGGATGGTCACCTCGAGCATGACCGACGGCCCGCGGCCGGGCGGCGCGTGGTCGCAGCGCAGGCTCCGGGCGCTCTCCCGCTGTCCGGGCACCCTGCCGTACAGCGCGTAGCAGACGGCGTCGAGCACGGTCGTCTTCCCCGCGCCGGTCGGCCCGTGGATCAGGAACAGGCCCGCCTCGCTGAGGGCGTCGAAGTCGACCTCCTCCGTGCCGGGGAACGACCCGAACGCGACCATGCGCAGCCGATGCAGCCTCACCGGACCTCCTCGTTCACCCGCACGACGTCCCCGCGCTCCCGCGCCGCCGCCCGCCCGGCGGACGACAGCCCCGCCCGCCGGGCGGATGACAGCGCCGTCCGACCGGGGGACGGCGGCCCCGCCTGCCCGGCCGCCGCGCCGGCCCGCGCGGCGGGGCGGCCGTTCACGCGCTCTCCTTGATCCGGCACGCCTCGACCGCCTCCTCCAGCAGCCGCCGCTCGTCGTCGTCCGCGGGCTCGCCCCGGACCTCGCCGACGAAGTCGAGCACCACCTCGATCTCGGCCCGGCCGGCGATCCTCGCCCGCACCGCCGCTTTCTCCGCGGCGCCGTCCGGCTCGAAGGCGAGCGCCAGCGTGTGCGGGAAACGCCGGCGCAGGCGCTCCATGGCCTCGCGCGGGCGCACCGGATCGGTCAGCGTGACCTGCAGCCAGTGGTCCTCGTACCGGTCGAAACGGGGGTCGGTCAGCAGGTCGTCGATGCGGCCCCGCAGGGTGCTCACCGGGCGGGGCACGGGCGCGGGGACGAACTCCGTCACGCCCGAGTCGAGGTCGGCCAGCCACGAGCCCTTGGTGTGGCCGGCCTCGGAGAAGGAGTAGGCGATCGGCGAGCCGCTGTAGCGGACCGTCTCGCTCATCACCTGGCGGCCGTGCAGGTGCCCGAGCGCGGCGTAGTCGACCCCGTCGAACGCGCTCAACGGCACGTGCGAGATCCCGCCGACGCTGATGTCCCGCTCGCTGTCGCTCGCCTCTCCCCCGGTGACGAAGGCGTGCGCGAGCACCACCTTGCGCGCCGCCGGATGCGCCCGCACCCGGTCCATCGCGTACGTGACGGCGGCGGTGTGGCTGCGCTCGGCCAGCTCCCACGGCCCCCGCACGAGCTCGGGCTCCAGGTAGGGGATGCCGAAGAACGCCACGTCGCCGATCATGACCGGCTCCCAGGCCCTGCCGGGGTCGGTCCGCAGGTGCACCCGCTCCATGAGGTCGGCGCCGAACCCGAGCCGTACGGCGGAGTCGTGGTTGCCGCTGATCAGCACGGTGTGCACGCCGAGCGACTTGAGCCTGGCCAGCGCCTCGTTGCACAGCGCGACCGCGTCGACGGGCGGCAGGGCCCGGTCGTAGACGTCGCCGGAGACCAGCACGACGTCCACCCGCTCGCTCCGCACGGTCTCGACCAGGTGGTCGACGAACGCGGCCTGGGCGCCGAGCAGGCTCTCGCGGTGGAACGACCGGCCGAGGTGCCAGTCGGAGCTGTGCAGAACACGCATGTCGCAGGAAGCTAACAGGTCCCGCCGACAAAAGCGGCCCCAACGGCCCCACTGGCGCACCGCGTAAATGGGAAGTAATGACTTAGCCTGGGTTTTGTATAGCGCGTACGCATGGGGGAGCGGCCTCATGAACGTCGGCCGGGGCACTCTCGGGGTGATCGCCGGTGTACTGATGGTGGTGCTCGCCGCCGTCGGCCACTTACTCTCCCCCCCGGCCTTCGATCCCCCACCCCTGTCCGCTTCACCCGAATTTAAGGCCATACCTCCCCAGCCCGCCGCCGAAGTGCGGCCGGTCGCCCTGACCCACCGGTTCCGTACCGAGACGGTGCTCGTGCCGGCGCGGAACGAGACGCTGAAGGCGACGATCAGGGCGCCGCTGTCCCCCGGACGCCACCCCGCGATGGTGTTCGTGCAGGGCTCGGGGTCGGGCGACGGCGGGGAGTTCGCCCAGCAGGCCGAGTGGCTGGCCCAGGCGGGCATCGTGACGCTCGCGTACGACAAGCGGACCGTGGGCTACTCCTTCCGCAGCCGTGACTTCGGGCTGCTCGCCGACGACGCCCTGCGCATGCTGCGGGTGCTGCGCGCTCGGCCGGACGTCGATCCGGCGCGGGCCGGCATCTGGGGGGTCAGCGAGGGCGGCTGGGTCGTGCCGATCGCCGCCGCGCGCGATCCGCAGGTCGCGTTCGTGGTCCTGGTCTCCTCGCCGAACGTCTCGCCGCTGCGCCAGGTCGCCTGGGCGCTGAACGAGCAGCTCCTGCGCCTGCACGCCCCGACCGGCGTCCGCGACCTGCTCACCCGGGCGATGGGCGGGGTCGGCTTCGACTTCCTGCGGTACGACGGCGTGCCCGCCCTGCGCGGGATCACCCAGCCCGTCCTCGCGCTGTACGGCACAGACGACCCGTCCATCCCGTTCGTGGAGAGCACCGAGACCCTCGTCGGCGCCCTGGCTCAGGCCGGCAACGCCGACTACACGATCCGCTTCCTCAAGGGGGCCGACCACGCGATGCGGATCAGGGGCGGGCCGTACGCGGCGGACTACCTGCCCACGCTGGCCAACTGGATCAAGGACCTGCCGGGCACGGCCAAGCCCGCGGTGCCGATCGCGGGGGCGACGCCCGTGCAGCGCTTCGCGGCGGCCGACGTGCCGGCCGCGCCGTGGTGGGGGGACGGCACGATCGTGTGGCTGACGCTCAGCCTGGCCGCGGTCGGGTACGTCGCGGCGCCGGTCACCGAGATGGTCGTCCGGCTGCGCGGACGCGAGCTGCGGCTGCAGACCAGCGTGCACCTGTGGCCGGCCATCCGGCGGCGGCTGCGCCGGATGGCCTGGACCGGGCTCGGCGAGCTCGCCGCCGTCGCGGCGTTCATCACGCTCATCGTGCTGTTCTCGGTGAACCAGGCCGGCGCCTGGCCCGCCGTGCAAGCCGGATGGCTGGTCGTACGCCTGCTCGCCCTCGTGCTGCTCGTGCAGACGGTCACGACGTCCGTGGCGGTGTTCGGCGGCCTGCGGGACGGCTGGCAGCCGACGCTGTGGCAGAAGAGCGTCCTCGCCGGCGTGCTCGGCGGCACCGCGCTGCTGCTGCTGACCGCCGCCTACTACGGCCTGTTCGCCTTCCCCTGGTAGGTCGAGCGCGGGGTCGAGCCTCGGTCAAATGCCGGTATGGACTGCTCCGCCGTGGGCCGGTCACGGGTTTTCCGCAGCCGGTGTCGCTTCAATTGACGCGTGGTCACCCCTGATCTGGCACAACGGGACAGCGCCGCGCCGCCCGCGCGCCGCGGCGGGACCGCCCGCAGGGCCGCCGCGCTCATCGGCTGGGTGGCGCTGTCGGCGGTGCTGCCCGGCGCGGCGCACCTGCGGGCGCGGCGGTGGCGCACCGGGCTGCTCCTGCTCGGCGGTTACCTGACCGTGGCCGCCACCGTCGTGGGCATGACCGGCGGCGCCGACGCGGGCCTCGCCGGGCGCGCGCTGGGGTGGCTGGGCCAGATCTCCGTGGTGTTCCTGGCCTGCTCCCTCGCCTGGTTCTGCCTGGTGATCCGCTCGTACGTCGTCCTGCGGCCCGGGCGGCTGCCCCGCTCGGGGCAGATCCTCACCGGGCTGGTCGCGGGCGTTCTCGCGATCGTCGTCGCGGTGCCGTTCGCGGTCGCCGCCCGGTACGTCCGCCTGTCCCAGCAGACCCTCGACGCGATGTTCGCCGCGCCGGCCGGAAGCGACCGTGCGGACGGCGTCGTACGCCCGGAGGACCCGTGGGCGGGCCGCGACCGGGTCAACGTGCTGCTGCTCGGCGGCGACTGGGGCGACAACCGGATCGGCATGCGCACCGACAGCATCAACGTCGCCAGCGTGGACGTGCGCACCGGCAACACCGTGCTGCTCGGCCTGCCCCGCAACCTGGAGCGCGTCCGCTTCCCGCCCGGCAGCCCCATGGCCGCCCGGTTCCCCTTCGGTTTCCAGCTGCCGGAAAATCGCCCCGGCTGGCGTGAGGACCTGCTGTTCTCGGTGTGGCAGTACGCCGACGACCATCCCGAGCTGTTCGGCGGACGGCGGCACATGGGCGCCGAGGTGCTCAAGGAGACGGTCGGCCACATCCTGGGCCTGCGGATCGACTGGTACGCCCTGGTCAACATCTGGGGCTTCGCGAAGATCATCGACGCCCTCGGCGGGCTCGTCATGACGGTCGACCGCGACATCGTGTACGGCCTGTACAACGAGGGCGTGGTCAGGGCGGGCACCCGGAGGCTGAGCGGGGCGGAGGCGCTGTGGTACGCCCGCTCCCGCACCTACAGCGACGACTTCGACCGGATGCGCCGGCAGCGGTGCGTCCTCGGGGCGCTGCTCTCCCAGGCCAACCCGGCCACGGTGCTGGCGCGGTTCACCGAGATCGCGTCGGCCACGCGCAAGATCATCCGCACCGACGTGCCCCGGCCCATGCTGGAACACCTGGTGCCGCTGGCCTGGAAGGCCAAGCACGCCACGGTCACCAGCCTGCAGTTCGTGCCGCCTCTGATCAACACCGCCTACCCCGACTGGGATCGGATCCGGCTGCTCACGGCCAAGGCGATCCACGCCTCGGCCCGCACGCGGGCCGGCCCTTCCCCCACGCCGTCCGCCTCCTCGCCCGCCATGAGGCAGCGCCGCCACCGGCACGCCCCGGCCCCCTCGGCGTCCCCCACGCCGGAGGTTGCGCCCCTCGGGACGCCGAGCCCGATCGACGACGGCTGCGGAGCGCCGCGAACGGCGATGGGACGCTGAGCGCGCCGGTGCCATGACCCGGCGGCCCGCCACCCGGTACGGCCCGGCCGGCGAAGGCCCGGCCGGAGGTGGAACAGCACGGTCCGACCGGCGGAAATACGCCGTTATGCGGGTCAGACGCGGAATGTTTCGCGGGCGAGGCGGCGCACCCGGTTCTCGTCCACGGTGTGCCCGAGGCCGGGCTGGGTGAGCGGCACGGCGACGACCCCTCCGGACGCGCCCACGGGCGGGAGCACGACCTGGGCGCTGCGCGGCGGCTCGGCGACGTCGCTGGGCAGGGAGCAGCCGGGCAGGCTGGCGACGGCGACCGTCGCGGCCCGGGCGAGCCCGGCCCCCAGGCCGCCGGCGCAGACGATGTCCCACCCGGCCTCGGCCGCCCGGTCGTGCGCGAGCCGTACGGCGCTGAGCGAGCCGAACTTCGCGGGGCGCAGCAGCAGCGCCCGGCCCGCCTTCAGGCTCACCGCCTCGTCGAGCTCGGCCACCGACCCCACCTCGACCGCGACCGGGGCCGACACCCGGTCTTGCAGGTCGGCGCTGGTCAGCAGGTCCTTGAAGGGGCGCTCGATGGCCGCCACCCCGTAGGCGTCCAGCGCCTCGAGCTGGGAGATCTCCGTGTAGGCGCCCCGCCCGTCCACCGCGATGGCCAGGCCGGGATAGGCCGCCCGCACGGCGCGCAGCGGCTCCACGTCCCAGCCGGGGTGGACGTCCAGCGTCACATGCCCGTAGCCCGCGCAGACGTGCCGGTTCACCCGGGCGATCATGCTCTCCAGCGAACGGTCCGCCGCGAGCCTGACGGTCGCGATCAGCGACGTACGGCTGCCGCCGAGGGCGTGGGCGAGGGGCACGCCGTTCATGCGGCCCCACAGGTCCCAGCAGGCCATGTCGCCGGCCGCGCCGCCGGGGATCTCCCCCAGCTCCGACGGGTGCTCCCAGTCGAGGCCGATGAGATCGGGCAGGACGTGCTCCAGCGGCCCGGCCTCGGCGGGCTCGACGGCCTCGCCCCACCCGACCATGCCGCCGTAATCCGTGATCTTGACCAGGACGGTCTCCGGACGCCTGCCGTACGGCAGGGTCATCCTGAAGACCTCCAGCTCCCGGACACGCGGCACTCGGATCCCCTCGCTTCTTTCCCCGGGTCTCCGTCCGCGCCCTGCCCTGCGGCGCCTCGGGGCGCGCGCCCGGCAGGCCCGTTTCACGGCGGGATCCCCGGGATTCCCTAGACCTCCATGGTGCCCGCTTCGCGGCGGTGCT
Source organism: Microbispora rosea subsp. aerata (assembly GCF_014647835.1). Classification (GTDB taxonomy): domain Bacteria; phylum Actinomycetota; class Actinomycetes; order Streptosporangiales; family Streptosporangiaceae; genus Microbispora; species Microbispora aerata. The sequence goes on along the minus strand of NZ_BMPY01000058.1, from coordinate 2,714 downwards.
TGAAACGGCCGCCGATGACGGCGGCCGTGCCCGCCGTGACGACGAGCAGGCCCAGGCACGTCAGGTAGACCCACGTACGGTTCCCGTAGGCGGCGAGCAGCGCGCCGGTGAGCGCGACGGCGACGACGGAGAAGACCGAGTCGCCGACGCCCAGCGACGCGCTGTTGCGGCCTTCCTCCCCCGGCGCCGACAGCTCCAGGACCAGCACCGACAGCGTCGGGAAGACCATGCCGATGCCCAGCCCGGCCACCACCCAGCCCGCGAACACGACGAGGACGGGCGCGGCGGGGACCACGGCGAAGGCGACGACGCAGATCCCGGCGGCGATCAGCGTCGCGCCGAGGCGGATGGTCAGCGTCCGCGCGTGCGGCCTGCGGCCCTGGATCCACGAGCCGAGCGACCAGGCGAGCGAGCCTCCGGTGAGCGCGAGACCCGCCTGCACGGCGTTGAGGTGCCGTTCCTGAACCAGCATCAGCGGCACGAACACCTCGGCGGCGAAGAACGACCCGGCGATCAGGCCGCGCAGCGCGATCACGGTGGGCAGGCCCCTGGCCGCACGCAGCGTTCCCTTGGGCAGCAGCCTCGGCAGCGTCAGCGCGAGCACCACCAGCCCGGCCACGACCAGGGGGACGGCCGCGCCCGCCGTGCCGCTGCCGTACTGCAGCAGCGCCGCGCCGATCGCGGCGCACACGGCCCAGGCGAACCTGGGCAGGAAGGCCCGGCCCATCGCCTCCCCCGCCCGCCCGGCGGGCATGGGCATCCCCCGCCACATGATCAGTGCGGCGGGGATGGACAGCACCGCCACGCCCAGGAAGTTCCAGCGCCAGCTCCAGGTCTCCGCCACGAAGCCGGTGACGGCCGGCCCGACCACGGACGGCAGCACCCACGCCGCGGCCAGCACGGAGAACACCCGGGGGTGCATGGCCGAGGGGTACGCCTGGGCGACCAGGACGTACAACGACACCTGGAAAAGGCCGCCGCCGAGCCCCTGGAGGAACCTCCCCACGAGGAAGACCTCCATGACGGGCGCCAACCCGGACACCAGCAGCCCGGCGACGAACCCCGCCACTCCCGTCCACAGGGCGGGGTGCGGGCCACGGGCGTCGCTCCAGCGACCCCCGACCACCGTGGCGATGACGTTGGCCGCCATGCTGCCGCTGAACGCCAGGCCGTAGAGGTGATAGCCGTTGAGGTCCCGGCCGATCAAGGGCATCGCGGTGGCCATCGCCAGATATTCGAACCCCACGAGCGTCACCAGAGCCACGATCCCGATGCTCAGGGCGCGGTACCGCCGGCTGAAGACGGTCGCGGGAGCGGTCATTACCGAAGTCATGATATGGACGTTACAAATCATGACCCGGCCGCGAAATGCGACCTTGGTCGTAGGTCCGGCGCTGGATGGCCGCCGCCATGAGGTCGGGGAACGCGTCCGGCGTGCAGGCGAAGGCGGGCACGCCGAGCGCGGCCAGCGCCGCCGCGTTGTCGTGGTCGTACTGCGGCGCGCCCTCGTCCGACAGCGCGAGCAGCACGATCACCTGGACACCGGCGGCGGTCATGGCGGCGATCCTGCGCAGCATCTCCTCCCGCGGCCCGCCCTCGTACAGGTCGCTGATCAGCAGGAAGATCGTGTCCGCCGGCCGGGTGATCAGCGTCTGGCAGTAGGCCACGGCCCGGTTGATGTCGGTGCCGCCGCCGAGCTGGGTGCCGAACAGCACCTCGACCGGGTCGTGCAGCCGATCGGTCAGGTCGGCCACGGCCGTGTCGAACGCCACGAGCGAGGTCTTGAGCGACCGCATCGAGGCGAGCACCGCGGCGAAGACGCCCGCGTACACGACCGAGGCGGCCATCGAACCGCTCTGGTCGACGGCCAGGACGACATCCCGCTGGACGGCCCGCTGCCCGCGACCGTACCCCACCAGCCGGGACGGCACGACCGTCCGCCGCTCGGGGAGGTAGTTGCGCAGGTTCGCCCGGATCGTACGGTTCCAGTCGATCTCAGCCGCCCTCCTGGGCCTACGACTCGCGGCCGAGCGGTCGAGGGCGCCGGAGACGGCCGCGACGGTGCGCCGCGTCAGCCGCGCCTCCAGCTCCCGCACGACCGTGCGGACCACGGCCCGGGCCGACTCGCGGGCCCGCTCCGGCATCACCCGGCCCAGCGACAGCAGCGTGCCCGCCAGGTGCACGTCGGGCTCCACTGCCTCCAGCATCTCGGGCTCCAGCAGCAGCCGGGTCAGGTCGAGCCGTTCGACGGCGTCCCGCTGCATGACCCGCACGACGCGTTGGGGGAAGTACTCCCTGATCTCCCCCAGCCATCGGGCCACCCGCGGCGCGGACGCGCCGAGCCCGGCGCCACGCCGATCCTGCCCGTCGTAGAGGGCCGCGAGGGCGGCGTCCATCCGGGCGTCCGCTCCTTCCGGCGTCCCCTCCGCCGCGCCGCCCAGCACCAGCCGCCAGCGGCGCAGCCGCTCGTCCTCGCCGCCCATCAGCGCCCCTCGCCAAACTCACGTCCCAAGACTTCGCGCACAGCCCGTACAGCCGCCAGCGCCAGGCCGTGTCGTCATCGTCCGCACCCTCGCCGCCCATCAACACCCCCGCCCACCTCGCATCCCAAGACTTCGCGCACAGCCCGTACGGCCGCCGCCGTAGCCCGCCCCCTCGCCGCCCATCAACACCCCCGCCCACCTCGCGTCCCGAAATTCGCGGACAATCCGCAA
>NZ_BMPY01000057.1 GCF_014647835.1 Microbispora rosea subsp. aerata | reverse complement strand
CACCCTCATGGATCAAACCAAGAAGAATGTGCTCAGTACCGATGTAGTTGTGGTTGAGCATCCGGGCCTCTTCCTGAGCCAGGACGACAACCCGCCGCGCACGGTCGGTGAACCTCTCGAACATCTGCACTCCTCGCTGCGGCGTGACCTACATCGGAGCCTTCACTTCGGTTCCAGGCTATCCCCTCCGCCTCCACCGAGCAGATCGCCCACCATGCCGGGGCCGTACGCGCGCCATCGTCTTCGCGGGCCCGCGTCCCGCCGCAGCGAGCGGTCGGCCCTCTCCCCGCATCCACCCAAAGAACGCGCAGCTCATCGGCGAGGCGGGCACGTCGAGTGAGCCTGCGCGCCTCATAGCCGGAATGATTGGTCGCGCACGGCGCCGACGAGCTCCACCGGTGCGGGCGCCGGCACCGTTCTGCAGAGAGGAGACGACGTGCGGCGCCAGGACGAGGCCGAAGATCTGGTCCAGTTGCTCACGCCCGAAGGCGAGCGTGTCGCGCATCCCGACTATGACCTGGATCTGTCGAAGGGCCAGTATCGGGAGCTGTACCGCGACATGGCGCTGGTGCGCAGGATCGACCGGGAGGCCTTCGCCCTGCAGCGCCACGGCGAACTGGGGTTGTGGATCCCCTGTCTCGGGCAGGAGGCCGCCCAGATCGGCTCGGGCCGGGCGCTGGACCCGGACGACCACGTGTTCCCCTCCTATCGGGAGCACGGCGTCGCCTGGTGCCGGGGCATCCCTCCCCTGACGCTCATGCGCATGCTCCGCGGCACGACCAACGGCGGCTGGGACCCCAACCAGACCCGCTTCCACCTCTACACGATCGTCCTCGGCACGCAGACGCTGCACGCCGTGGGGTACGCCATGGGGGTCCGCAAGGACGGCGAGGAGTCGGCCGTCGTGACCTACTTCGGCGACGGCGCGGCCAGCGAGGGCGACGTCAGCGAGGCGTTCAACTTCGCGGCCGTGTTCGACGCCCCGGTCGTGTTCTTCTGCCAGAACAACCAGTGGGCCATCTCGCACCCGGTCGGGCGGCAGAGCCGGGCGCCGATCTACCAGCGCGCGCAGGGCTTCGGCTTCCCCGGCGTACGAGTGGACGGCAACGACGTGCTGGCCTGCCTCGCCGTGACCAAAGCCGCACTGCGGCATGTGCGCTCCGGGGCCGGGCCGTTCCTCATCGAGGCGTACACCTACCGGATGGGCCCGCACACCACCTCCGACGACCCCGGCCGTTACCGGCCCGCCGAGGAAGTGGACGAGTGGCAGCGGAAGGACCCGATCGCGCGCATGCGGTCGTACCTGCTGCGGGAGGGCATGGCCGACGAGGCGTTCTTCGCCGAGGTCGACGAGGAGGGCGAGCGCATGGCCCTCGAACTCCGCAACGGGGTCGTCACCATGCCCAACCCGCCGGTGGACGCGATCTTCGAGCACGTGTACGCCGACCGGCACGCGCTGCTGGAGGAGGAGCGCGCGTGGTACGCCGCCTACCTCGACCGTTTCGAGGACACCGGCGCCTGACGCGGCTGCCGGGCGACCATTCGCCATGCCCGGCAGCGTGAAGCTCACTACGCGATCCTCGCGTTTCCCGGCGAGCCTTCGCACCTGTCTCGTGAGACGAGCGACACGCCGGTCCGGATGGCGCCTGCCTTCGAAACGACCGTCGAGAGCCGACGTGCCGCCGGCTCGCGTACTCCCGGCGAAGCAGCCGTACCACGCGCGGAGCATGACCGAGATGCCCGCGGCCGGACGACGCGGCCCGGACGCGGCCCGGCCTAGCGTTGCGGCGTCAGCCAGCCTCGAAGGAAAGGTCCCGCATGGCCGAACCGCACGCGCTGCCCGCCCCCTCCCCCGCTCCCGCGTCCGTCCGGCGCGGCGGCTGGATCGCCGACCTCGCGTTCGCCGTCCTCACCGTGGTCGGCTTCGTGGCCGTCGCCCTCGCCACGGGGGTGCGCGGCCCCTGGAACGGCGTCATCCCCCTCGCGCTGGTCCTCGGCGCGCTCCTGCTCGTCCGGCGTCGATGGCCGATGGCCGTGCTGCTGCTGTCGGTCGCCGCGGTCTTCGCCTATCACCTGGCCCACGTGTCTCCCGCCGGGTGGATCTGGCCCGTCGCGGCGGCGTACTTCACCGCGGCCGGCACATCACGCGTGCGCTGGGTGGTCGTCGTCGGCGTCGCCCAGCTCGTCTACTCCGCCGTCGACGCCCGCTGGATGATCGACCGGAATCTGGTCCGCTATCTCGTCCACACGCTCGGCGAGGGTGTGCTGCTCGCGGCCCTCGTCGCCGCCGGTCTCGCGTACGCCGCCGCACAGCGCCGGGGCGACCTGCTGCGCGAGGCCGCATACCGCGCCCGCGCCGCGGAGGAGCGCCTGAGCGTCGCACGCGAGGTGCACGACCTCGTCGCCCACACGCTGGCCGTCGTCGGCGTCCACCTCAACGTCGCCGCCGACGCGCTGCGGGAGGATCCGGACGAGGCCGCCGCCGCGCTGCGCCTGGCCCAGGACGTCAGGAACCGGGCGATGAAGGACCTCAACTCGCTCATCGCCGTCCTGCGGGAGGGCCCCGCCGGCACCGAGCCCCAGCCCGACGTGTCGTCGCTCGGCGTGCTCGTCGCCGACGCCCGTGCCGCCGGGCTCGACGTCACCCTCCACGAGCACGGGGACCTGTCCGCGATCCCCGCCCCCGTGTCCGTCGCGGTCCACCGCATCGTGCGGGAGGCCCTCGCCAACACGCTCAGGCATTCGGGCGCGACCACGGCCGAGGTGGCGGTCGCCCGTCACGCGCGGTCGGTCACCGTCGAGGTCACCGACAACGGCAAGGGCGACCCGGCCGGCGGCGGGATCACGGACGGGAACGGCCTCACCGGGATGCGCGAGCGAGTGCACGCCCTCGGCGGGACGCTCACCGCCGGTCCGACGCCCCGGGGATTCGCCGTGAAGGCCGAGATCCCTGTGGCAGGCTCTCCGGAGTGACGATCAAAGTGCTCCTCGCCGACGACCAGGCGCTCGTACGTGCCGGCTTTCGCAGCCTGCTGGCCCGCTCGCGGGACATCGCCGTCGTCGGGGAGGCCGCCGACGGGGCCGAGGCCGTACGGCTGGCCGCCGGCACCCGCCCGGACGTCGTCCTCATGGACATCCGCATGCCGGGGACGGACGGCATCACGGCGACCCGGAGCATCGTCGCCGACCTTGACTGCCGGGTCGTCATCCTCACGACCTTCGACACCGACGAGCATTTTTCGCCGCGCTGCGCGCCGGAGCCAGCGGTTTCCTGACCAAGGACGTCGAGCCGGCCGAGCTGCGGCGCGCGGTGTCAGCCGTGGCCGCCGGGGACGCGCTGTTGTCCCCCGGCGTCACCCGCCGCGTCATCGAGCGGTTCGCCCGGCGGCAGGACCTCGCGCCCGACGCCGGGGAACGGCTGGCCGTCCTCACCACCCGGGAGCTGGAGGTGGTGCGGCTCGTCGCGCTCGGCCTGAGCAACGCCGAGATCGCCGAGCGCCTGGTGATCAGCCCGCTGACCGCCAAGACCCACGTCGCCAGGGCCATCGCCAAGCTGGACGTCCGCGACCGGGTGCAGCTCGTCATCCTGGCGTACGAGAGCGGCCTGGTGCGGCCCGGCGGCTCGGAGGTCGCGGTCAGGGCGTCGTGACCGCGGACTCGATGCCGCGGCGCCGGGCGGCGCCTTCCACTTCACCGGCGAACTCTCGGCGCGGGAGATCGAAAACGCCGTCCTCGGGTTCAGCCGGTTGTAAGGCCCCGAGCGCGAACCGCCGACGACACGAGGCAACATGATCGTCACTAAATTCAAGTATTGACCTAAGTATCGAAGGCGATCATTCTCTGGGGCAGGGCCTGCCCTTTTCACCCCCCGAAGAGGTATCGCCACATGAGAAGACGCCCAACGATCCATCCCGTCCGCCGCGCCCTGACGGCCGTGCTCGGCGCACTGGCCCTGGTCGCGGCCTGCGTCGTCGCCGGAGCGGTCGTGTCCGCGCCCGCGCACGCCGCGCCCGTCCTGCTGTCGCAGGGCAAGACCGTGACGGCCTCGTCCGTCGAGAACGACGCCATGCCCGCCTCGGCGGCGGTGGACGGCGACACCGGCACCCGGTGGTCCAGCGCATTCAGCGACCCCCAATGGCTCCAGGTCGATCTCGGGACCACGGCGACGCTGAGCCGGGTCGTCTTGAACTGGGAGGCCGCCTACGCCACCGCCTTCAAGATCCAGGTCTCCGACAACGCCACCACCTGGACCGACGTCTACTCCACCACCACCGCCACCGGAGGCGTGCAAACCCTCGACGTCACCGGCACCGGCCGCTACGTCCGCCTGTACGGCACCGCCCGCGCCACCGGCTGGGGCTACTCCCTGTGGGAGTTCCAGGTCTACGGCACCACCGGCTCGTCCTCGGACTGCTCGGGCCCGAACGCCGCGCTGAACCGCCCCGCGACCGCCTCGTCGGTCGAGAACGACGCCATGCCCGCGTCGGCGGCGGTGGACGGCGACACCGGCACCCGCTGGTCCAGCGCCGCGGCCGACCCGCAGTGGCTCCAGGTCGACCTCGGCTCGGCCAAGACCATCTGCAAGGTCGTCCTCAACTGGGAGGCCGCCTACGCCACCGCCTTCAAGATCCAGCTCTCCGACAACGCCACCACCTGGACCGACGTCTACTCCACCACCACCGCCACCGGAGGCGTGCAAACCCTCGACGTCACCGGCACCGGCCGCTACATCCGCCTCTACGGCGCCGCCCGCGCCACCGGCTGGGGCTACTCGGTGTGGGAGTTCGCCGTCCACACCAGCGGCGGCGGCACCAGTGAGCCGCCGACAGGGACGCCGATCTCGGCGTTCAAGCAGGTGACGGCCTCGTCCTGGGAGGGCGGCAACGCTCCGGCGGCGGCGCTCGACGGGCGGACCACGACCCGCTGGTCGAGCGAATACTCCGACGACCAGTGGCTGCGGGTGGACCTCGGCGGCCCGGCCCACATCACCGGCGTCACGCTCAACTGGGAGGCCGCGTACGCCACCGGCTACCGCATCGAGGTGTCGGCCGACGGCACGTCGTGGACGCCGATCTACACCACGACCAGCGGCAGGGGCGGCGTCGAGAACCTGAACGTCACCGGCGACGGCCGTTACGTCCGCTTCGTGGGCACGGCCCGGGCGACCGGCTACGGCTACTCGCTGTGGGAGTTCCAGGTCTTCGGCACCGTGGACACGGCGTCCAACTCCGCTCCCCTGCTGTCCCCGCCCACCAAGGCCCCGGCGACCACCGGCCAGTTCGCGCTGTCCGCGCCCGCCGACAAGGCCATGATCACCGACACCCGGCGGCCGGCGTTCTCCTGGGCGGCCGTGTCCGGCGCGGTGCGCTACGAGCTGTGGCTGAACGTCAGCCGCACCGACTACGACTTCACCGCCTCGGGCAACCTCATCGACCTGTACACCAAGGTCGCCGAGCCGACCGGCACGAGCTACACCCCCACTTGGGACATCCCCGACCGGTGGACGTACAAGTGGTACGTCGTCGCGGTGAGCGGCTCGGGCGCCAGGACGACGTCGAACATCCGCACCTTCAGCCTCTACCTGCCGGAGATCGAACAGGTCGCCGACGGCGTCCCGATCGTGAACGGCGCCCGCGACCTGAACAAGAACGGGACGATCGAGCCGTACGAGAACTGGCGGCTGCCGATCGAGACCCGGGTCGCCGACCTCCTGGGCCGGATGACCCCCGAGGAGAAGGCGTACCAGATGTTCTACAACGCCCAGAGCTATCCGCTCTCGGGCTGGCACTTCGGCCCGGCGATGCCGGGCGACCTGCACGACGTCCTGCTGGCCGCGTCCGGAACCCGGCTCGGCATCCCGCCGGTGTCGGCGGGCGACACGATCGCCGGATATCAGACCACCTTCCCGCTGCAGAGCGCGCTCGCCGCGGGCAAGAACTACGCGCTGGACTACAAGCTCGGCGACATGCAGCGCCGCGAGGAGCTGGAGGTCGGGGCGCGCGGCGTGCTCGGCCCGCTCGCCGAGGTCGGCACGAAGGTCCTCTACCCGCGCATCCAGGAGGGCAACGGCGAGAACGCCGACGTCGCCGCCGCCCAGGTCCGCGCGCTGGTGGCCGGGCTGCAGGGCGGTCCCGAGCTCAACCCCGCCTCGGTGCTGGCGACCGTCAAGCACTGGCCGGGCGAGGGCGCGGGCGGCGAGGCCGGCATCACCTACGACGCGGTGACGATCAAGTACCACATGATCCCGTTCCGGGCCGCGATCGAGGCCGGCGCCGTCAACATCATGCCGGGCTACGCCGGGAGCTCCTACCTAGACCCGGGCGGCTCGGGCGCGGGCGACAGCAAGCCGATCCTCGACTACCTGCGGAACAACCTCGGCTACACCGGTCTCATCACCACCGACTGGCTGCCGTCCACGGTCTGGGTCAAGGCCGCGAACGCCGGCTCGGACGTGATGGGCGGGGCCGACCCCGGCGCGGAGGGGTTCACGATGGCGAACTTCCTCGCCAACGTGCCGATGTCGCGGATCGACGACGCGGTGACCCGGATCCTGCGCCTGAAGTTCACGCTCGGCGTGTTCGAGCGTCCGTACGGCGACCCGGTGAACGGCCCCTACCGCTTCCACCAGCCGTCGTACGTCGCGCTCGCCAACCAGGCCGCCCGTGAGTCGATCACGCTGCTGAAGAACAACGGCGTGCTGCCGTTGAAGCTCAAGGCGGGCGACAACATCGTGGTCGCCGGGCCGACCGCCACCGACGGATCGGCCTGCTGCATCTGGACGAGCTACTTCCACGAGGAGTACGGCTCGAAGACCCTGCTGGAGGCGGTGCGGGCGCGGGCGGCCGACGAGGGCGTCAACGTCTACCAGGACACCGGGCCCTCGCCCAAGCTGGCGATCGTGGCGGTCGGCGAGCCGACTTACACGCACGCCACGGCCTGGGTGAAGGAGCGGCCCCAGCTACCCCCCGACCAGCTGGCCCTCATCCAGAACTTCAAGAACCAGGGCATCCCGGTGGTCGTCGTGCTGACCCTCCCCCGGCCCATCGTCATCACCGAGTGGAACGGCCTGGCCGACGCCATCGTGGTGACGTACCGGGGCGGCGAGGAGGTCGGGCCGGCCACGGCGAGCCTGCTGTTCGGCGACTACACCCCGCGCGGACGCCTGCCCTGGCAGATGCCGCGCAGCCTCGACCAGATCCTCGAGCCGGGCGGCGGCGACGTGCTCGAGGACGCCGTCGAGGATTGGAACATCCCCTACGACCTGGGCGCGACCGCCGCCGAGCGGTCGCAGATCCGGGCCCGCATCGACGCGGGCCAGACCGTCCCCACCACCTACGGCAACCCGCTGTATCCGTACGGGGCCGGCCTGCAGGGCTGGTCGTGACGCCGGTCTCACACTGAGGTCGGCAGCGGCCCGCCGTGCCAGGCCATCGCGTCACCGAAGGCGGCGAGGAGGTCCACCTCGCCGCCTTCGGCATCGGCGTAGGCGCGGTGCAGGTTGAGCACCAGGCGCTCGGCGTCCGCCCATCCGGCGAACTCGCCGAGGTCGGCGGCCTGCGCGGCGGCCAGCGGGGTGAGCCCGCCTTCCCGTCCCGCCCGGGCGACCTCGAGGACGAAGCGGTAGTACCGCTCGTGCGCGGCCAGCACCTCCGGCAGCTCGGAGGCTGTGGCGAGCGGCCCGTGTCCCGGCACGACGTGCTCCGGCTCGAAGGCCGCCAGCCAGTCCAGCGACCGCAGCGCCCCCTCGACCGACCCCATGAGCACCAGCGGGGTCAGCCCGTTGAACAGCAGGTCTCCCGCGAACAGCACCCGTTCGCCGGGAAGCCACGCCACCACGTCCCCGGGGGTGTGGGCGGCGTGCCCGGGATGCCGGAACTCGACGCGGCGCGTGCCCAGGTGGACGGTCAGCTCGGAGGTGAACACCACCGACGGCGGGCGGCGCGTCACGTGTCCCCAGTCGGGCACCGGCGTCCACACCGGCGGGCATCCGTCGATGATGGGATCGGCCAGCAACGCGTCTCTCATCGCCGCGTGCCCGAAGACGACCGTGTCGTCCGGAAGCAGGCTGTTGCCGTAGCAGTGGTCGCCGTGCTGGTGGGTGTTCACCGCCATTCGGACCGGGGCGTCGCCGGTCGCCGCGGCGACCGCGCCCAGGAACCGCCGGGTGCGCTGCTCGGTGGCGCAGGTGTCGACGATCAGGACGCCGTCGTCGCCCGTCACGGCTCCGGCGTTGTTCAGCCACCAGGTGCCGTCCGGCTGCACCCACGCGAAGACTCCCGGCGCCACCTCGTGCAGCCGCGCCTCGCCGACCCGCTCCACCACGATCACGCATTCCTCTCATCGGGCCCCGTCGGGGGGACCCTACCGGGAAGAGCCCCGCGCTTTATCGCAGGAGCTTTTGCTCCACGCCTGGGTGACCCGCCGGCCACCGGCGAAGCCCCAGGTCGGCGTCGGCGAGCTGACGGGGTCGCCGAGGCTGGTGACGCTGGCTTAAGTTTCGATTGTGATACGAAAGTTTCGGTTGACGATGTGGGATCACCGCCGGTGGCGGCCCACCTGAAGCAGCGCGTGAAAGTGCCGCGCGGAGCAGCAGGCGGCGTACAGCGACAGACGCGTACGCGGTTTGGCCCGCTGATCCCGCGTCGGCCGGAACGCCTCCTGAATCAGGGAGGGCAGCTCGGGGTTCGCCCGCGCGAGGTGAGGAAACTCGTCGATCACGACGGGGGCGGGCCGCTCGGCGCCGAGCGCGAGGAGAGCGTCGAGGGCTTCGGACCAGTCGGCGAAGTGGTAGGGAGTGACGGGGTGAGTATGGGCTGTGAGCGCGGCACTCAAGCGGCGCAGCAATTCCGCATCCGCCGCCTCGGTCGCTCCGAAGTAGAACCCGCTCGCGGCGCGGCATGCGGTTTCCCGGCGGCGGAGGCAGTGGAGGGGGAGGCGCCTCCCGAAGACGTGCGGAAACCTTTCTCGGCCGCGAAGAGGCGGGAAAGCGGGCGCGTCCTTTCTCCGGGCCGTCTTGCGGCAGTACGCGACGCCCCGTGAACGGCCGCGGACGGCAAATTTCAGCAAGTCTTCTGACTGATGCCCCTCTGTCAACCGGTGATCGGCGGCCTTTCTCTCAGGTACGGGAATCGGCGCGGTGATTTCCCGCATCGGGCGAAGTCGCGGACGGCGCGGGAGAGCCGGGCGCGGTCGCCGGGCGGGCGGCGGAGCGGGGGATCGATCATGCCGGAAACGTCGGGGGCGGCGCGCTCGGCCCGGCCGGCGTCGCGCGGACGGACGGCGGCGGGAACGCCCGCCGGGCCCGGGGCCAGCCGGAACTCACCCGCGAGGCCGGCTCCGCGGCGAGAGGGTCGCGCCGCGGCGGACCCGCTTCGTCGCGGCGCGCACGGTTCCGCGGGCACCGGCGCCGACCGGGCCATTCGGTAATCGATTCCTCCCGATTTTCGAGCCATGTCGAGTGAAAGTTTCAACTGGACGAGCCCTATAACAAAGCGCTCCACACCCTGGACGAACACCGGCGCACCGGCTACAGGGCATGGATAACCAGGGATCTTCTCCCGCACCTTGGCATGACAGCGAGTCAGGTGTTCGTTGACTCGACACCTATCAGTCACCTATCGTTCTTCTCGAGATTCCGAAACTTTCCATTTGAAACAAAAAGTTTCGGCCGCCCCCTCTCGGCCCCTCGAAAGCAGCGGGCGGTGCCTGTCCCCCCAAGGCAGCGATAAGAAGGAACTTCCGCGATGTCACAGCTCGTCCTCTTCGCGTTCGACATCTGTGCAGTGGTGTTGCTCATCTTCGGGCTGTACTTCCCACGCCACCGCCGACGTGATCTGGTCGTCGCCTACTTAGGGGTCAACATCGGCGTCCTCGCGGTGGCGTCCGCCCTGAACGCGACCAACACGGGGGCCGGGCTGGGGCTGGGGATGGCGTTGTTCGGCGTGCTGTCCATCATCCGCCTGCGTTCCACGGAGCTCGACCAGCACGAGGTCGCGTACTACTTCTGCGCCCTCGCGCTGGGAATCCTCGGCGCGCTGAGCACCACCTCGGTGTGGCTCAGCGGCGGCCTGATGGCCCTCATTCTCGTGGTGATGTTCTTCGGGGACCACCGTCGGCTGTTCCGGCGCTACCGGCACCAAATCCTCGTGCTCGACTCGGCCTTCACCGACCACGTCGCGCTCGTCGCGCACCTGGAGCAGCTGCTCGACGCCCGGGTGTACGCCGTGACCGTCCAGCGGCTCGACCTGGTCAACGAGACCACGACGGTCGACGTCCGGTACGCGGTGACGGAGCGGGCGCGAACCCCCGAGCCCGGCACGCCCGCCACCGCCGGAGCGCGTTGATGACCACGACGTCCATCGAACCGGCACTGACCCACCTGACCCCGGTCGAGCTCGCCGAGCTGGTCGATCGGGCCGCGTTGCAGACCAGGGTGGACCGCAAATACCTCGTGCCCGCGGAGGCGCTGCCCCGCCTGCTGGAGCGGCTCACGGAGCACGCGCGGGTGCTCGACATCGACGGCCGGCGCGCCTTCCGCTACAGGTCGGTCTACTTCGACACGCCGGAGCTGTTCAGCTACCACTGCACGGCCTACCGCAGGCGCCGGCGTTTCAAGGTGCGCACCCGCACCTACCTCGACTCCGCCGAGTGCTGGCTGGAGGTCAAGATCAACGGCGCGCGGGGGAACATCACCAAACACCGGCTGCCCTACCACCCGCGCGACTGCGCCACCGTGGACCCGGGGCGCGACTTCGTCGAGGAAGCGCTCAACCGCGAGTCGATCGGTCCCGCCGCCGCGAAATCCCTCGACCCGGTCCTGGTGACCGAATATCGCCGCACCACGCTGCTGCTCCCCGAAACCGCGAGCCGGGTCACCGTGGACACGGACCTCTCGTGGCGGCACGGCGAGTCCGCGCTGCGCCTGCCCGCCCTCGCCGTGGTGGAGACCAAGAGCGCCTCGGCCGCCACGCCGGTCGACCGCATGCTGTGGCGGTCGGGGCTGCGGCCCGCCCGCATCTCCAAGTACGCCACCGGCCTGGCCGCGCTCCGCCCCGACCTGCCGGACGTGCCGTGGCGGCGGACGCTGCGCCGCCACTTCCGTGACACGGCGTCGCCGACGAGCCCGGCGCCTGACATCTCCCACCACTCCAAGCAGGAGGCATCGTGCGTCTGACCCTCCTCGGCGCCGGCGCCGCCGCGACCCGTCGCTTAACGGGAGCCGCGGCCGCCGCCGTGCTCCTCATGGGACTCCTCAACGCGTACCCCTCGCCGGCGGGCGCCCAAGCGGCCTCCGGCACGGGCGCGGCCGATCGCGCCGCCGCCACCACCGCTGCCGCCGACGCCGACGCCGCTGCCGAAGCGGCGGACGACCTGGTCGGCGACATCGTCTTCTCCGTGCCGAGCGGCACCTTCCAAGGGCAGGTGTCGGTGTCGCTGAGCACCACGATCAGCGGCGCGCAGATCCGCTACACCACCAACGGAACGCTGCCCACCGCGCAGTCGGCGCTCTACAACGGGCAGCCGCTGCAGTTCACCGGCACCACCCAGCTGCGGGCGCAGGCCTTCGTCGGCGGCACGGCGTCCGGGAAACCCGGCACGGCCATATACGTCGCCCGCAACACCACCACGGCCCACGACCTGCCGGTCGTCCTGCTCGACTCGTACGGCAAGGGCAAGCCCGGCCGGGACTACATCGACGCCGCGGCCATGATCTTCGAGCCGTCCGGCGGCGGGACGACGTCGCTGGCCGCGGCTCCGGCGGTCGCCACCCGCGCCGGGTTCCACCTGCGGGGGCAGTCGTCGGCCTCCTTCGAGAAGGCGCCGTACCGCCTGGAGTTCTGGGACAACGACGACGACGACGCCGACTACCCCGTGCTGGGGATGCCCGCCGACTCCGACTGGGTGCTGCGCGGGCCGTTCCCCGACAAGTCGCTGATCCGTGAGGCCCTCGTCTTCGACCTCGGCAAGGAGATGGGGCTGCAGGTCCCCCGGTATCGGTTCGTGGAGCTGTACGTGAACGGCGACGGCGGGCCGGTGGGCTCCGACGACTACATGGGCGTCTACCTGCTCATCGAGACGATCAAGAACAGCAAGAACCGGCTCGACCTCAAGCAACTGGACGAGGACGACATCACCCTGCCCAAGATCACCGGCGGGTACATCTGGAAGTTCGAGTGGATGGCCGCCGAGGAGCCGACGCTGCCGTGCAGCGGGTCGCAGGCCACCTGCTGGAACTACCTCGAAGTGGTCGACCCCTCACCGCTGCAGCCGGAGCAGAAGGAGTGGCTGCGCGGCTACATCCAGGAGTTCCACAACGTGCTGCACTCGCAGAACTTCGCCGACCCGGACACCGGCTATCGGGCGTACATCGACGTGGACTCCTTCATCGACCAGATGATCATCTATGAGCTGAGCCGGAACATGGACGCGTACGTCCGCAGCGCCTACTTCTACAAGGACCGGGACACCAAGATCTTCGCCGGTCCGCTGTGGGACTACGACCTCACCTTCGGCGTGGGCGGGTTCTTCCAGAACGACCAGGCCGCGGGCTGGCAGTATCAGCAGACCCGCCAGCCGCTCGCCAACGACTGGTTCACCCAGCTCGTGCGCGACCCCGCCTTCGTCAACCAGCTCAAGGCGCGCTGGCAGTCGCTGCGCCAGGGGCTGCTCTCCGACGCCGCGCTGCGCAGCAGGATCAACGCGCTCGCCCAGCCGCTGACCAACGCCGCGCAGCGCAACTTCCAGCGCTGGCCGAACCTCACGCAGCGGGTCATCGGCTTCTTCAACACGCCGACCGCGCCCACCTGGCAGGGCCAGGTGGAGTATCTGCGCGACTGGATGCTGAACCGCGCGGCGTGGCTGGACTCGACGGCGGCGTGGGGCGGCCCGGTCACCTCGCCCAGCCCGAGCCCCTCGCCGAGCGTCAGCCCCAGCCCGTCGCCGAGCGTCAGTCCGTCGCCCAGCCCTTCACCGAGCCCGTCGCCCAGTCCTTCGCCCGGGACGAACGGCGCGTGCTCGGCGACGATCCGGGTGGTGAACTCCTGGACCGGTGGTTTCCAGGGTGAGGTCACCGTAAGCGCGGGCAACGCGGCGATCAACGGCTGGACCGTGCGCTGGACCTGGCCCGGCGGGCAGACCATCACCCAGCTGTGGAGCGGCGTGCACTCCGGCTCCGGCTCGTCCGTGACGGTGCGCAACGAGTCGTGGAACGGCTCGATCGCGGCCAACGGAAGCACGACCTTCGGCTTCCTCGGCAGCGGCTCCGCAGCCGCCCCGGCGGCCACCTGCACCAGCCCCTGACGCGAGGCGAACCCCATAGGTCCCGACCGCGGCGGCCGGCCGCCGCGGTCGGGACCTTCACCGCTTCGTACGGCCTCGGCTTCGTACGGCCTCGGCCGAGCGGGTGAGCACCCCGACGGGCACACGCTGGGTGCGGCCCGGCTGGGGGTGAGCACTCCGGCGGGCACACGCTGGGTGCGGCCCGGCTGGGGGTGAGCACTCCGGCGGGCACACGCTGGGTGCGGCCCGGCTGGGGGTGAGCA
>NZ_BMPY01000056.1 GCF_014647835.1 Microbispora rosea subsp. aerata | reverse complement strand
GTCCAAGGCGCTGGCGGAGTTCCTGTTCGGGGACGAAGACGCGCTGATCATGCTCGACATGTCGGAGTTCATGGAGAAGCACACCGTCTCGCGGCTGTTCGGCTCCCCGCCCGGCTACGTCGGGTATGAAGAGGGTGGCCAGCTGACTGAGAAGGTGCGGCGTAAGCCGTTCTCGGTGGTGCTGTTCGACGAGATCGAAAAGGCCCACCCGGACATCTTCAACAGCTTGTTGCAGATTCTGGAGGACGGCCGGCTGACCGATGCCCAGGGCCGGGTGGTGGACTTCAAGAACACGGTCATCATCATGACGACCAACCTCGGCACCCGGGACATCTCCAAGGGCATCGGGGTCGGGTTCGCCCGGGCCAACGACACCGAGTCGAACTACGACCGGATGAAGGCGAAGGTGCAGGAGGAGCTCAAGCAGCACTTCCGGCCGGAGTTCCTCAACCGTGTCGACGACATCGTGGTCTTCCACCAGCTGACGCCGAAGGAGATCATCCAGATCGTGGATCTGATGCTCGCCCAGGTGGCCGAGCGGCTGAAGGACCGCGATATGGGGCTGGAGCTGACGGCGGCGGCCAAGCAGCTGCTGGCCGACCGCGGGTATGACCCGGTGATGGGCGCCCGCCCGCTGCGGCGGACGATCCAGCGGGAGCTGGAGGACACGCTGTCGGAGAAGATCCTGTACGGCGAGCTGCGGCCGGGGCACATCGTCAAGGTCGACGTCGAGGGCGAGGGCGACAACGCCACGTTCACCTTCGTCGGCGAGGCGAAGACCCCGGCGGTCCCGGACTCGGCGGCCTCCATCGCGGAGGCGGTCCAGCGCTGATCCGCCGACGGTAACCCGTTCTAACCCGAGGGGCGCTCCGCAAGGGGCGCCCCTCGGCGTCTTTCCGCACGGACGCGGCCCCAGCCGTCGGCGCCACGACCGCTTCCGGTGCCGTAACCTGCATAAACGACCCGGGTCGGCGCCGCGGAGACCGGCTCGCGCCACCCGGTAAGGCACATCTCGCCGGCCCTGTGCCGGTCGTCGCGCCGCCGCTAGATCACGTTGCGGTCACCTTCCGGCCCGGTGGGCGAGAACCAGTGTTCCGCCACCAGTCGTAGTACTACACTGTGTAGAGTCTGCTCGCGATGATGCGACGCGCGTGTGGACAGCCATGTCATCCTCGCGGCGTACCGGGCAATCCGCTGCGGGGCGGACGCGCAGGGCCGGGCGCTCGGGGGAAGCTCGGTCCACACGGGAGAGATCCCGGTGGTAGAAGGACCGGAGTCCCCGTCCTCGGGGCACGCCCGCGGGCGAAATGGCGGTCCGGAAGTGCACAAGCCTTGGAGGCACCTGATGCGCCTGCTGCACGATGACGGGACGCTGGTTCACCTGGCCTACAACGCGGGTGTGCATCCCGCCGAGGATCTGGAGAACCTGATCGCTCATCTCACGCGTTACGCCGTGCCCGTGCGCAGGAAGCTGGGGGTCGACCGGCTGGGCATCGGCCTGTGGCTCGCCCCCGCCGTCGCGGACCACCTCATCGCCGACCGCATCGAGCTGGTACGGCTGCGCCGCTCGCTGGAGGAGCGTGGCCTGGAGTGCGTGAGCCTGAACGGCACCGGCGGGCGCAACCAGGAGGTCCCCGGGCCCGACTGGGCCAAGCCCGAGCGCTACCGCTACACGATGGCGCTGGCGAAGATCCTCGCGTTCCTGCTGCCGGACGACGTGCAGTCGGGCAGCATCTCCACGATCCCGATCGGCTGGCGCCGCGACTGGCCGGCCGATCTGCACGCCATCGCGTCCCGCCGTCTGGAGCGGCTCTCGCGTGAGCTGCGCGGGCTCTACAGCGTCACCGGCAAGACGATCCGGGTCGGCTTCGAGCCCTGGCCCGGCTGCGTGCTCGAGACCACCGAGCAGGCGCTGGAGCGGGTCTGCGACATCGACTCCGACCACCTCGGCGTCTGCCTGGACGCCTGCCACCTGTCCTGCGGCGCGGAGGAGCCCGATGCGGCGCTGCGGGGGCTGGCCCTCGCCGGGGCGCCGGTGGTGAAGCTCAACCACGTGCACAACCACAGCCAGGAGATCCCCAGCACCCAGCCGGTGATCGCCGACACGCTCACCGCGATCCTGTCCGGGGCGGTCAACGGCACCGCGCACATCGAGGTCGAGGCCCACGACGTGACCGTGCCCAAGGCGAAGGGGCCCGCCGCGCTGGTGGCCAAGCTCGCCGACGAGCTCGACTGGACTCGCCGCAACCTCACCGCGCTCGGCCTGAAGCTCGCCGCCTGACAGCGAGGCGGGGCGCCGGGCAGGCCACACTCCGGCTGCCTGCCCGGCGCTCGCTCGTACGGTCAGTCGTCCCAGCCGGGCGGGGGGCCGAGCGGCGCCTCGTCGCTGTCCACGAGTGTGCAGGGCGCTACGGGCCCGTTGGAGATGTTCGCCCAGACGCCCGCGGCCCGATTCTTACCGTCGTCGGAGACGCTGAACTCCAGCACCGCCGTCTGCCCGGGCTTGACCGCGGCCGGGTCGATGCGGAACGCCGGCTCGTCCGTGTCGGGCGGCCAGATCAGGAACGGCCTGCCGTCGGCGGGGTGCTCCGCCTCCTCACGGGACAGGAAGCTCGTGCTGCGGGGTTGAGGCGAGCATCGCTTCCCCGAGGGGATGTAGTCGACGACCGCGTTCACTCCCATGCTGCGGAGTGTGGCCTCCAGCGGCTCGGGATCCTTCGCCTCGTTGATGGTGATCGTCAGCGTCCCGTCCGGGTTCCTCGACACGGCGTACGCGGGCGTGCCGCTGCCGAGAAGCACCGGGACGCCCACGGCCGCCGCGACCCCCAGGGCCAGCGCGGAGGCCAGGAGGGCGGGGCGCAGCGGGCGCCGCCGGGGGTGCCCGGCCGACCTACGGATTTCCGACATGACAAACTCCTTGAGCAGGCGACGCCGGCCGTCCGGGAGTCGCGGTTCCGCCTCGAACGGCAGCAACCCGGCCAGCGCCTCGCGCTCGCCCTTGTTCATCGTTTCGCCTCCCTCACGGACCGGACCACGCTGTCGTGGTCACCCTTTACCTGTCGCCACCCGCCGGCCTGTTGCCGTTCCGCGGCGAGTTTCTCCAGCTTCCTGCGCGCCCGGGACAGGCGGGACCTGACGGTCCCGACCGCGACGCCCAGCGCCTCGGCCGCCTCGGTGTGGTCGAGCCCCGCCCACACGCAGAGCGCGAACACCTCCTGCTCCTGGCGGCGCAGCGAGCCGAACGCCTGCCGGACCGCGGCTAACTTCTCGGCGGCGTCGATGCGTCCGGCGATCTCGTCGCTGAAGTCGGGGACGGGATGGCCTCTGGGCATCCTGGCCAGCGCGTCGTGATATCGCCTCGACGCCCGGCGCAGATTCCGCGCCACGTTGGTCGCGATCCCGAGCACCCAGGGCCGCAGGGACCCGCCGTCGGCGTCGATCCGGTGCCGCAGCCGCCAGGCTTCGAGAAAGGTCAGCGACAGCACGTCCTCGGCGGCCGACCAGTCCCCGGTCAATCGGAAGGCGTGGCTGAATACCGGCCGTTCCATCTCCTCGAAGAGCGCCTCGAACGCCTCGGGATCCCCGTCACGTATCCGGGCGCGCAGTGACATGTCCACACACAAGCACTGTCCGGCCGGCCGTCCTCATTCCCGCCGGCTTCTCCGGAGCGCCGGGCCGGACGGGACGCCGCCGTGCCCGTCCCGGGCGGCCGGGTCAGGACGGCAACTGATAGGTGCCGTCGGGGAGGACCTCGGCCAGGCCGTCGTCCAGCAGGCCGTCCAGTGCGCGCTCCCGCTGCACGTGGTCGGCCCAGACGGCGTCCAGCGCCTCCTTGGGGACCGGCCCGTGCGCCTCGCGGAGCACGGCGAGCAGGCGTCCGCGGCACTGCCGGTCGGTCCCCGCGTACGTCTGGCCCTGCCGCGCCGGGCCGTCGTGGGCCGGCCGCCCGGCCAGCCGCCAGGCGCACTGCGCGGTGATCGGGCAGCGCTCGCAGCGGGGCGCCCTGGCCGTGCACACCAGCGCGCCCAGCTCCATCACGGCGACGGCCCAGCGCGGCGCGCCCACCGGGGGCACCAGCGACTCCGCGAGCCGCCGCTCGGCCGCCGTCGTCGCCTTCGGCGGATATTCCTCGCCGCGTATCGCCCTGGCCAGCACCCGCCGCACGTTGGTGTCCAGCACGGCGTGGCTGCCGCCGTAGGCGAAGCTCGCCACGGCCGCCGCCGTGTAGTCGCCGATCCCGGGCAGGGCCCGCAGCTCGTCGTACGTGGACGGCACGCGGCCGCCGTGGTCGGCGGTGATGACCCGGGCGCACGCGTGCAGGTTGAGCGCCCTGCGCGGGTAGCCGAGCCGCCCCCAGTGGCGTACGGCCTCGCCCGGGGACTCCTTCGCGAGCGCCTCCGGGGTGGGCCAGCGCGCCATCCACTCGGTCCAGACCGGCAGCACCCGGGCCACGGGCGTCTGCTGGAGCATGATCTCGCTCACCAGGATGCCCCACGGGGTCGCGTCGGGACGCCGCCAGGGCAGGTCGCGGTTGTGCTCGGCGTACCAGTCGAGGATCGGCTCACGGAGGGAGGCGGACACGCCCCCGACTGTAGTACTCCCGAGCGAGCCCGAGGGGCACGCCGCCGATCTGGACTGAGGAGCGCGCGGGAGCCGCGAGACGCGGATAACGCAAAGACCCGGCGAGGCTGCGATCTGGGAAAGTACAAGGTTCAGCGAGGCGTTTCCGCCGACCCGCCAGGGCTATCCATACTGTGCGTATGGATCCGGACACATTCCGTGGTGACGTGGGCGTCGAGGGCGCGGACGTCTACTGGCGCCGCCGGGTGTCGGTGCTCACGGGGATGCTCGTCGTGGTGGCGGTCGTGGCATGGGCGTGCAGCAGCGCCTCCGGACGGTCGGACGAGACCGCCGCCGCCAAGGCGACGCCCTCCGACCGGCTGGTCGTCTCGCTGCCCGCCGGTCTCGCGCCGAAGACGCCCGACGCGGCCTCCGCCGCGCCGGGGCAGCCGTCGCCGTCCGCGTCCGCGAGCGCCTCGCCCTCACCCGGCAAGCCGCGGCGCCCCGGTGACCCCTGCGACGAGAAGGACCTCGTGCTCGCGCTGCAGACCGGTCAGGACGTGTACGCCAAGGGCGTCACGCCGACCTTCCTGCTGACGGTGGTGAGCACGGGCAAGGTCGAGTGCACGGTGGACGTCGGCCCGCGCACGCTGGAGATGCGGGTGACGTCGGGCGGCCAGCGTTTGTGGTCGACGGCCGACTGCGTCGCGGGCGACGGCGTGGACAAGCAGTTGCTGGAGCGCGGCGTCCCCTACGTCCGCACGATCCGGTGGGACCGGCACCGCTCGGGCACCACGTGCGCGGGCAAGCGCTCGCCCGCCGACCCCGGGACGTACGTCGCGACCGCGCACGCGGGCCGGCTGAAGAGCCCGAAGGTCGTCTTCCACTTGCGCTGACGGGACCTACAGGTAGCGCTCCAGGATGGACGACTCGGCGAGCCGCGACAGGCCCTCGCGGACGCCGCGCGCCCGGGTCTCGCCCACGCCGCCGACCGCCTGCAGGTCGTCGGTGCTGGCCGCGAGCAGCTTCTGCAGGCCGCCGAAGTGGTTCACGAGCCGGTCGACGATCGCCCCGGGCAGGCGGGGGACCTTGGTGAGCAGCCGGAAGCCGCGCGGGCTGACCGGCGTGTCGAGCGCGTCGGCGCCGTGGTGGCCGAGGATCTGGGCCACCTTCGACAGGTCGAGCAGGTCGGTGGAGGACAGCTCGTCCAGCTCTCGCATGGCGTCGGCGTCGCCGTACGGCCGGGCGCCGAGCGAGTCCGGCACGTAGTCGCGGATGATCTGCGCGCGGTCGGTCTCCACGCCCGCGAACAACTCGTCCAGTTGAAGGGACAGCAGCCGCCCGTCGGTGCCGAGCTCGACGACGTATCCCTCGATCTCGCGGGCGATGCGGCGGACCATCTCCAGGCGCTGCACGACCACGGCCACGTCGCGGACCGTGACGAGGTCCTCGATCTCCAGGGCCGACAGATTGCCGGACACCTCGTCCAGCCGCTTCTTGTAGCGTTCGAGCGTCGCGAGAGCCTGGTTGGCCTTGGACAGGATCGCCGCCGACTCCTCCAGCACGTATCGGCATCCGTCGAGGTAGAGCGCGATGATCCGCATCGACTTGCTGATCGCGATGACGGGGAGCGAGGTCTGCTTGGCCACCCGCTGCGCCGTGCGGTGCCGGGTGCCGGACTCGTCGGTCGGGATGGCCGGGTCGGGCACGAGGTGCACGGCGGCCCGCACGATCCTGTGATGGGCCGTGTCGAGCACGATCGCGCCGTCCATCTTGGCCAGCTCGCGCAGGCGGGTCGGGGAGAACTCGACGTCGAGCGTGAAGCCGCCCGTGCAGATGTCCTCGACCGTGCGGTCGTACCCGAGGACGATCAGGCCGCCGGTGTGGCCGCGCAGGATGCGCTCCAGGCCGTCACGCAGCGCCGTCCCCGGGGCGAGCGCGGCGAGCACGGCCCTTCTGCGGTCGTCGATCGCCTTGTCGTTGTCCAGCACATACACCCCAGTGGGCTCGCCCGGTCGTGTCCGTCGAATCGTCGTCCTGGTGATCTCTTGTCGGGGCCCTCGTCTCGGCGGCGGGTCCGCGAGGCACTCCGCCAAGGGCCGGGTGAAGCCCTCGGGGTGCGGGGGCGAGGCCACGGCCGATGGGCAGGCAACAGAGTTTACCGGCGTGACGTCGTGATCACCGGTGTCGCACCGATCACCTCGCTCACCTCACCATGTTGAGGGCGTCCCACACGTTCTCCACCTCGGTGACCTCGAAGCCGGGCGCGAACGGCCTCGTACGCCCGGCCGGCGAGCGCAGCGCCACGAGCCGGCCGCGGCTCTCCGACGCCTCCAGGCGCGGGGTTTCCTCCTCCAGCGAGCCGGAGGGCACCAGCGCCCTGGTGAAGCCGAGCCTCGCCGCCTCGGCCAGCCGCCGCCGCACCTCCCGTACGGGCCGCAGCTCGCCCGCCAGGCCGACCTCGCCGAGCGCGACGAGCCCGGCGGGCAGCGCCTGGTCGCCGGCCGCGCTGACGACCGACAGCATCAGGGCGAGGTCCACCGCCGGGTCGGTCAGGCGGATCCCGCCCACGGTCGCCGTGAAGACGTCGCACCTGGCGATGTTCGCGCGGAGCCGGCGCTCCATCACGGCGAGCACCATCGCCACGCGGTAGGAGTCGAGCCCGGAGGACGTGCGGCGGGGCTGGGGGGCCTCGGTCGGGCCGACCAGCGCCTGCAACTCGGCCGGGATCGGCCGGGTGCCCTCGATGGTCACAGTGACGCAGGTGCCCGGCACCGGCTCGGGATGGCGGGACACGAACAGCCCGCTGGGGTCGGTGATCCCGGTGATGCCGCGCTCGTGCAGGTCGAAGCAGCCGACCTCGTCGATGGGGCCGAACCGGTTCTTCACCGCGCGCACCATGCGCAGCCGCGAGTTGCGGTCGCCCTCGAAGTGGAGCACCACGTCGACCAGATGCTCCAGCACCCGGGGCCCGGCGATCGTGCCGTCCTTGGTCACGTGGCCCACGAGCACCGTGGACATGGCCCGCTCCTTGGCGATGCGGACCAGGTTGCCGGCGACCTCCCTGACCTGGGTGACGCCGCCGGGCACCCCGGTCGCCTCGGCCGAGCCGATCGTCTGGACGGAGTCGACGACGAGCAGGCTCGGCTGCACCTTCTCGACGTGTGCCACCAGGGCGGACAGGTCGGTCTCCGCGGCGAGGTAGAGCCGGTCCTCGATCGCGCCGATGCGGTCGGCGCGCATGCGCACCTGGGAGGCCGACTCCTCTCCGGTCACATAGAGGACGGTCTCGCCGCGCGCGGTGCGGGCGGCGGCCTCCAGCAGCAGCGTCGACTTCCCGATGCCGGGCTCTCCCGCGAGGAGCACGACCGCGCCCGGGACGAGGCCCCCGCCCAGCACGCGGTCGAGCTCGGGCACGCCGGTCGTGCGGGCGCTGACCACCTCGGCCTTCACCTGGCCGATCGGGACGGCGGGAGCGGAGACCGCGCCCGGCTTGACCACGCGCACGCCCTGCCGTGCCCCGGCCTCCTCGACCGTGCCCCACGCCTGGCACTCCCCGCACCTGCCGACCCACTTGACCGTGGTCCAGCCGCATTCGCCGCACCGGTACGCCGGTTTCGCTGCCTTGCTCACGTGCGGGAGGTTACCGGCCGCCGCCGACAATCCGCCTTCGAAGCAGGGCGGAGGCATCCGGTGACCTCCTCCGGCACGAGGCGTCCGAGCCGGCGGCGCGGCGCGCTCACCGGTTCGCGGCACGGGCGCTGTCTTGCGGAAAGACCCGACGCGGGGGAGTCGTCCACCGGTGGCTTACCGGTCCCGACTGTGCCGGACGGCGACCTGCGGTCCCTGCGAAGCCCGCTCCGCCGGGCACAACGGACCGGCCCGGAACTAGCTCGCCGGATTCTCCGGCTTTTCGGGGACGTAGAAGGCTGTGGTGCCGGCGACCGCGGTGGCGACCACGTCGTCCGGCGCGCCCGAGGCGCGGTACGCCTCGCCCCACAGGTTGCTGCTGAGCCTCATGAGCTCCCGCGCCTCCTCCGACTGCTCCCACGCCGCGGGGTCGTCGATCATCCCGCCGCGCAGGTGCAGCCCGAGCCCGAGCAGCGCAAGGTCCCAGCCGACGCCCGTGGCCCCCGGCCCGAACTGGTCCCAGAACTCCGGCGGCACCACGGCGACGTGCTCAAGCTCGAACACGGTGCGGCCGTCGCCCTCCGGGCTCAGCCGCACCTCGACCTCGCTGAAGCCGGGGTTCTCGCCGAAGAGCCAGCTCACCCGCAGCAGCCGCGGCGGCTCGCACCGCAGGATCTCTCCGCCCGCGTTGCCCTGGAGCTGGTAGTGCCCGCCGAGCTTCAGCTCGCCGGTCACGGGAAGGAACCAGCGGCTGATCCGCTCGGGATCGGTGCACGCGTCCCACACGTCCTCGATGTCGGCGTTGTAGGTGCGCCGAAGCAGCACCGTACGGGCCTCGCCTTCCGGCACGCCGCGCGTGCCGACCGCGCGGTGGGCGCGGTTGATCTCGTCTATCAGGTCGCTCATTGCCGCTCTTCCTCGTCGGTCCGCCCATCGTGGGCTTTCTCGTGAGCTGTGTGCCGGGCGGCTTCGCCGGCGTGGCGCCGCCCGAGCCGCCGCTCCCGCCTGCCCCGCGCCAGCTCGGTGTCGAGCGCGTCCAGCCGCTGCTCCCAGAAGCCGCGGAAGCGCTCCAGCCAGGCGTCGACCTCCCGCAGCGGCGCGGACTCGACGGCGTACAGCCGCCGGGTCCCCTCGGCCCGTACGGAGGTCAGCCCGGACTCGCGGAGCACGCGCAGGTGCTGGGAGACCGCCGGCTGTGAGATCCCGAACTCGGCGCGGATGGCCGCGGTGAGCGCGCCCGACGTCTGTTCGCCTTGTGCGAGCAGTTCCAGGATCCGGCGTCGCACCGGATCTCCCAGCGCGTCGAATGCGTGCACGCGCCCACTATGCCGACAACCACTTATAGAAGTCAACGCTTATATAAGCGGCTCGTGATCCCGGGGGACTGATGCCCCGTTCACCGGCGTTCAAGCGGCGAAGCGAAAGACGCCGGGCACAGCGGACTGTGCTCGTGGGGAGGGCGACAGCGGCGCGAACGGATCAGCCCGCGCTGCTCGTAGTAGCGCAGCGCCCGGGCGCTCACTCCGGCGCGCCGGGCCAGCTCGCCGATCCGCATCGGCCCCTCCTCCGCCTCGTCCGACGGCCATGCCGTTTCCCCTGGCCGTACGGCCTGCCGGGCTGTTCAGGGCACGACGGTAAAGCTTGACGCCGGTGACAAGGTCAAGCCGGACCTCAGAATTCCCGCCACCTGAGGACGTTCGGGTAGTCGATCTCCAGGCCCTCGACCTCCCGCAGCGCGGCGTCGGCCACCTCGGGCGTGAACTCGATGCGCAGCACCGCCTCCAGGTCGGCCCTGGAACGGAAGGTCATCCGCAGGTCCAGCTCCCGGCGCCGCCAGCCCTGCCGGGACCAGAAACGCTCCACGGCCTCGGGGGAGTAGGACGGCAGCGAGCGGCGGAACCAGCGGCCGAACGCCCCGCGCGAGGCGTCCACGTCGACCACGAAGGCCGCGCCGCCCCGGCGCAGCACCCGCCCCAGCTCGCGCAGGCCCGGTTCGCATCCGGGCCCGAAGAAGTACGCCCAGCGCGCGATCGCCACCTCGGCTGAGGCGTCGGGGAGGGGCAGCGCCTGCGCGGTGCCCGTACGGACCCTGACGTTGGGCAGCGACGCGCAGCGGGCGGCGGCCCGGGCGGCCAGGTCGCCGTGCGGCTCGACGCCCACCACCCGGCCGGCGGACGCGGCGAGCGCGGGCAGGTGGAAGCCGGTGCCGCAGCCGATCTCGACCACGGTCGCGCCGTCCCAGGGCCGTACGGCCCGCATCGCCGTCTCGACCACGCCGGCGGGTCCGACGGCGAGGTTCTCCAGCTCGTAAATCTGGGGAGTGTTCCAGATGTTCGGGCTGGGGACGGCCCCGCTCACGATCCGTGCCATGCGCCCACATTAGTTCGCCACCTTGGGTAGTTGATTGTGGCGAAGCGGCGCTGGACGCGGGCGCGGCTTAGGCTGGATCCGTGAACGGGCGCAGGGAGCGAACGGACGGCCACGGCCACGGCACTGGAACGTGCCCGCGGGCCGCCAGGGGAGGCTGGCCTCATGAGTGACATCCGCGTGCCCAGCGGAAAGGTGGCGCTGTCGACGGCGTCGGTGTACCCGGAGCGGACGCCGGACGCCTTCGAACTGGCCGCCCGGCTCGGGTACGACGGCGTAGAGATCATGGTGGGACAGGACCCGGTCAGTCAGGACGTCGAGGTCCTCCAACGGCTGCGTGACCACTACGAGATCCCGATCCTGGCCGTGCACGCGCCCTGTCTTCTGGTGACCCAGCGCGTGTGGGGCCGCGACCCGTGGCTGAAGCTGCGCAGGGCCCGCGAGGCGGCCGAGCGGCTGGGCGCGCAGACCGTCGTCGTCCACCCGCCCTTCCGCTGGCAGCGCGACTACGCCAGGGAGTTCGAGAAGGGCCTGGCACGGATGCGTGAGGAGACCGACGTCGTCTTCGCGGTCGAGAACATGTTCCCGCTGCGGGCCAGGGGCAACGAGGTCGTGCCGTACGCGCCGGACTGGAACCCCATCGACTACGACTTCCCCCAGGTGACGCTCGACCTGTCGCACACGGCGGTGGCCGGGGCCGACGCGATGGAGATGGCGACCAAGCTGGGCGATCGGCTGGCCCACCTGCACCTCGCGGACGGGGTGGGCACCACCAACAAGGACGAGCACCTGGTGCCCGGCCGCGGGTCGCAGCCCTGCGGGCCGATCCTGGAGCGCCTGGCCGGCAACGGTTACCAGGGCCTGATCGTCTTGGAGATCAACACGCGCAAGGCCACCAGCCGCACCGAGCGGATCGAGGATCTGGCCGAGGCGCTCGCCTTCGCCAGGCTGCACTTCGCCGCCTCGTCCACGGCCTCATGAACGAGTCCACGGCCTCATGAACGAACGGATCGCCGACAGCCACCGGGTCTTCGACCGCGTCTCGGAGGAGTACGACTCGGCGAGGCCGCACTACCCGGAGGCCCTCTATCTCGCGCTGGAGACCCTGTCGGGGGTACGGCTCGCCGGGGCGACCGTGATCGACGTCGGGGCGGGCACGGGCATCTCGACCCGGGGCATGCTCGACCGCGGCGCCCGGGTCGTCGCCGTGGACCGCGGGGAGCGCATGCTGGCCCGCCTCCGTGCCCGTACGGCCTGCCCGGCCCTGCTTGCGGACGGGAACGACCTGCCCTTCCGGGCGGGCGTGGCCGATCTGGTGACGTACGCCCAGTCGTGGCACTGGCTCGACCCGGCGCTGTCGCTGGCCGAGGCCGTACGGCTGATCGGGGACGATGGCGCGGTCGCGGGCTGGTGGAACACCGTGGACCCCGGCAAGGCGGACTGGCTGGCGGCCAACCAGGTGCGGCTCGCCGAGTCGTGCCCCGGCTACATCGGGCCGGTGCTGCCCGGGTGGAGCATGCCGCCGATCGCCGCGGCCATGTCCGACGCCGGGCTCGCCGTGGCCGAGACCTGGGTCGACTGGACCAGGTCGGTGGGGCTGGAAGACTTCCTGACCGACCTGCGCTCCCACTCGTACATCGCGAGCATGGAGGGCGACGCGGCGGCGGAGCTGCTCGCCCGGGAGCGCACCGAACTCGGCCGGGTCTTCCCCGACGGACGGCTGACCGTCCCCATGCGCGTGTATCTCGCGGTGGGCCGCAAGAGCCGGCGGGCGGCGCCGTGACGACCCAGGTGCCGGAGGAGGTCTCGCCGGAGGAGGTCTCGCCGGAGGAGGTCTCGGGCGGCAGGCGGCGACGGGGGCGGCGGCCCGGCCGGCGTCCGGGCTCGGCGGACACCCGCGGCGAGATCCTGTCCGCGGCGCGCAGGGTCTTCGCGGAGAAGGGGTTCGACAAGGCGACGATCCGCGGCATCGCCCGCGAGGCCGGTGTCGACCCGGCTCTGGTCCACCACTACTTCGACACCAAGGAGGGCGTCTTCGTCGCGGCCATGCGGCTGCCGATCGACCCCTCGGCCGCGATTCCCATGATCCTTTCCGGGCCGCGCGAGGAGATCGGCGAGCGTCTCGTCCGCTTCATCTTGACCCTGACGGCGGACCAGGCGGCCCGGGAGCCCTTGCTTGGGCTGCTGCGGACGGCGGTGGTCAACGAGCAGGCCGTCGGCATGGTCCGCGAGTTCTTCACCACGGCCATACTCGGCCGGGTGGGCGAGGCGCTGAACGTTCCGCCGCTGCGGATGGAGGCCGCCTTCGCGCAGTTATTCGGCGTGGTGATGGCGCGGTACGTCCTCAGGTTCGAACCGATGGCCTCCGCCGACATCGAGGAGCTCGTCGCGCTGGTGGGTCCCACCTTGCAGCGTTACCTGGCCGGATAGAGCGGCGCGGCTCCGGGAGGTCACCCGCCGGACAGATGACGCTTGTCCTCGCATACCCTCTTATAGAGCTTTGTTCTACTATCGTGCCGTCGGTGGAGAACCCAGTGACTAGTTCCACTGCCGAGCGTGACGCAGAATAAGTTACTCGCCGGTACCATTCGGGTGGCATAGGCGTTATCCACAGGGTGGGACCGGACCGCCCGCAGGACGGTGCCGCGCCCGTACGCTGGCCGCCGACGTAGGACTTGGGAGGGACTCGTGCTCTGGGTGGCGATTGCAGGGCTCGTCGGGACCGTGGTGGCGGTCGCGCTGGCGGGTCGTCGGGTGCTGTTCCTCTACCGGCTGGCGACCAGCGGTCAGCCGGCCCCGGAGCGGATCGAGTACGCCCGGCGGCATGTCGGCACGGGGATCAAGACGCAGCTGGTGGAGGTGTTCGGCCAGCGCAAGCTGCTGAAGTGGACGCCGTCGGGCGTCGCGCACTTCTTCGTGATGTGGGCGTTCTTCATCTTGCTGACGGTCTACATCGAGGCCTACGGTGCGATCATCCAGGGGGCGGTCACCGGCAGGCCGGACTTCCACATCCCGCTGATCGGGACCTGGCCGGTGCTGGGCTTCCTGCAGGACTTCATCGCCGTGGCCGCGCTGCTCGGGCTGGTGGCGTTCACCGTGATCCGGATC
>NZ_BMPY01000055.1 GCF_014647835.1 Microbispora rosea subsp. aerata | reverse complement strand
AGTTGGGGCGGATCTCGGCGACCATACGTATCGCACGCTCGCGAAGCTCTGCCGGGTAGGGGGACGGACGTGCCATGACTCGATCCTCTCAGGGAATCGAGCCTCCATCAGACCCGGAGCGCTTCAAACAGCGGACTGGTGCCGAACTGGACCTGAGGCGCCAGTGGCCGCAGATCTTCCGTGTTCAAGCAACCAGGAATGATCGTCCAGGTCGAACCTGCATGCTGTCGATGTGGACTGATCTCTATCACCTGGTCAGGGCTAGCCCACTAACGAACGGCTAACAAACGATCAAAAAGCCAGGTCCCTTATCACGGGAACTGGCCTCTGAGCTGGTGCTTCGTGGTGGGGCTATCTGGACTTGAACCAGAGACCTCTTCCTTATCAGGGAAGCGCTCTAACCGACTGAGCTATAGCCCCGTGGTGCGCAACGAACGTTACCGCATCCCGTTTCCGGTGGCGAATCCGTCGTTCCGGCCGAGAAAAAGCTTACCGTGTCCGGGACTGTGGTCGCGCCATCCCGGTGCAACCCGTACGGCGGGCCGCTCGTGCGGCGGGCGGCCCGCCGTACCCGCCGGCCGTAGGGAGCGCGCCACAGGGCGTCTCCCGTACGGCACAGGCTGCGGCGGGCGTCATTCGGCTTCGCTGAAGGTGACCTCGACACCGCCCACGAGGTCCGCGGAGATGTTGTAGATCACGGCGCCGAGGGTGGACAACGCGGTGATGAGCACGACGTTCAGCGCGCCCAGCAGAGCCGCGTACCCGAGGATGCGGACCGGCTCAAACCAGCTCGCGATGTCGATGGTGCCTGCCCCGGCGCCACCGGCGCCGCTGGTGAGCTGGTTGACGGTGTCGGTGATCGAGGAGAAGACCCCGAGCGCCGACAGCACGCCGTAGAGCACCGCGACGGCCACGAACAGCACGACGAAGCAGACCAGCGACACCACGAAGCTGAACTTCATGGCCGACCACGGCTCGATCCTGCGCAGGACCAGGTGGGCCTTGCGCGGCGGGCGCACGCCGGCGGGCTTCCTGTCCTTGCCCTTGGCGTCCTTGCCTGGGTCCCTGGCGGGCTCCACGCGCTCCCCCGCCGGGCCGAAGCTCAGCCCGCGTGCCGAGCCGCCGTCCAGCGACGACCGGCCGTTGTCCACAGACGGACGCCTGTTGTCCACAGGGGGTGTGGACGTACCGAGACCGGCGGGCCGGGGGTACTGCGCGGTCGGCCCGCCAACGTCCGGCTTGCCGTTCTCGGACGCCTCGTCCGCGGCGCCCTGCCGCTTCCACGGCTGGTCGGCGGCCGAGGTCCGGATGCGCATGGTGTCGTCGGCCTTCGCCTTGTCGGCGGCGGTCACGTCATCTCCTTCGGAAGCCACCTTGGCGACGCTACCGCCATCGTGCGCCCGCGCGGTAACCCCGTTCGGGGATGCCGCCGGGCGGGCGCCCGTGGGTCTCTTGCCGCCAGGTGTCCGCGGCCCGCCGGTGTCACTCATGCCACACCCTCACCCGACGGCTCGAGTGCGCGTCCACGGCGCGCACTGTGTCCGCCGACTCGCTCGCTCATGCCTCGCCTCCTGCCCCGTTCTCCTCGGTCTCCAACGACTCGGCGTTGCGAGCGAGGGCCACAACGCTGTCACCCTCGGCCAGGTTCATCAGGCGTACGCCCATCGTCTGGCGGCCCGACTGCTTGATCTCGCCGGCGCTGGTACGGATCACCCCGCCGGCAGAGGTGATCGCGAAGACCTCGTCCTCGGGACGCACCATGACGGCTCCGACCAGCTTGCCACGAGAGGCGACGATCTTCGCCGTCAGCACGCCCTTGCCGCCCCGGCCCTGGACCGGGTACTGCTCCGCGGGCGTCCGCTTCGCGTACCCGCCCTCGGTCGCGACCAGAACGTCTTCGCCGTCGCGGATGACGTTCATCGAGAGAAGCTCGTCACCGTCCACGAAGCGCATGCCGATCACGCCGCTGGTGGCGCGGCCCATCGGACGCAGCGCTTCGTCGGAGGCGGTGAACCTGATCGACTGCGCGTTCTTGGACACGAGCAGCAGGTCATCGCCCTCGGAGACGAGTCGGGCGGCGATCACCTCGTCATCCTCGCGCAGGTTGATCGCGATCAGGCCACCGGATCGCGGCGAATCGTACTCGGACAGCCGCGTCTTCTTCACCAGGCCGCTGCGGGTCGCCAGCACCAGGTACGGCGCCACGGTGTAGTCCCGCAGGTCGAGGATCTCCATCACGTGCTCGTCGGGCTGCATGGCGAGCAGGTTGGCCAGGTGCTGGCCGCGGGCGTCGCGGCCCGAGTCCGGCAGCTCGTACGCCTTGAACCGGTAGACCCGGCCCTTGTTGGTGAAGGCCAGCAGCCAGTGGTGCGTCGTGGTGACGAAGAAGTGCTCCACGATGTCGTCCTGGCGGAGCTGCGCGCCCCTGACGCCCTTGCCGCCGCGCCGCTGCGCGCGGTAGAGGTCGGTGCTCGTCCGCTTGGCGTAGCCGCCGCGCGTGATCGTGACGACCACGTCCTCCTCGGCGATCAGGTCCTCGATGGACATGTCGCCCTCGTACGCGGTGATCTCGGTCTTCCGCTCGTCGCCGTACCTGGCGACGATCTCACCGAGCTCGTCCGCCACGAGCCGGCGCTGCCGGGTCTCGGAGGCCAGGATGTCCTGGTAGTCGGCGATCTGCGCCATCAGGCCGTCGTACTCGTCCTGGATCTGCTGCCGTTCCAGCGCGGCCAGCTTGCGCAGCTGCATGTCGAGGATGGCCTGCGCCTGGACCTGGTCGATGTCCAGCAGCGTCATCAGGCCGCCCTGGGCCTCGGCCGCCGACGGCGACTGCCGAATCAGGTTGATGACGTCGTCGAGCCGGTCGAGGGCCTTGAGCAGACCACGCAGGATGTGCGCCCGCTCCTCCGCCTTGCGCAGCAGGAACCGGGTCCGCCGGACCACGACCTCGATCTGGTGGGTGATGTAGTGCCGGACGAACTGGTCGAGCCGCAGCGTCCGGGGCACGCCGTCGACCAGCGCGATCATGTTCGCGCCGAACGTGGTCTGGAGCTGGGTGTGCTTGTAGAGGTTGTTCAGCACGACCTTGGCGACCGCGTCGCGCTTGAGCACGATCACGAGCCGCTGGCCGGTGCGCGAGGAGGTCTCGTCGCGGACGTCCGCGATCCCGGTGATCTTGCCGTCCCTGACCAGCTCGGCGATGGTGAGCGCGAGGTTGTCCGGGTTGACCTGGTACGGCAGGGCCGTGACGACCAGGCACTGCCGGCCCTTGGCGTCCTCCTCGACCTCGACGACGGCCCGCATGATGATCGAGCCGCGGCCGGTGCGGTAGGCGTCCTCGATGCCGCGCCGGCCGACGATCAGCGCGCCGGTCGGGAAGTCGGGGCCCTTGACCCGCGCGATCAGCCCGTTGAGCAGTTCCTCGTCGGTGGCCTGGGGGTTGTCGAGCGCCCACTTGATGGCGTCGCCGATCTCCCGGAGGTTGTGCGGCGGGATGTTCGTCGCCATGCCGACCGCGATGCCGGCCGACCCGTTGACCAGCAGGTTCGGGAACCGCGACGGGAGGACGACCGGCTCCTGCGACCGCCCGTCGTAGTTGGGCTGGAAGTCGACGGTCTCCTTGTCGATGTCCCGGAGCATCTCCATGGCGATCGGCGCGAGGCGGCACTCGGTGTACCGCATCGCGGCGGCCGGGTCGTTGCCCGGCGAGCCGAAGTTGCCCTGGCCGTCGACCAGCGGGTAGCGCAGCGACCACGGCTGCGCGAGCCGTACGACGGTGTCGTAGATCGACGTGTCGCCGTGGGGGTGGTAGGAGCCCATGACGTCGCCGACGACGCGGGAGCACTTGAAGTAGCCGCGGTCGGGCCGGTAACCGCCGTCGAACATCGCGTACAGCACGCGGCGATGCACGGGCTTGAGGCCGTCGCGTACGTCGGGCAGCGCGCGGGACACGATGACGGACATCGCGTAATCCATGTAGCTGCGCTGCATCTCGGCCTGGATGTCGACCGGCTCGATGCGATCGGCGGGGGGCCCAGGCGGCGTGTTCACTTCCGTCACGAAAAGTCCTTCTGGTCGGCCACGCTGCTCAGACGTCGAGGAACCGGACGTCGCGGGCGTTGGTGATGATGAAGTTCCTGCGGGCCTCGACGTCCTCGCCCATCAGCACGCTGAACAGGTCGTCGGCCTGGGCGGCGTCGTCGAGCGTGACCTGGCGCAGGATCCGGGTGTCGGGGTTCATCGTGGTGTCCCACAGCTGGGCGGCGTTCATCTCGCCCAGACCCTTGAACCGCTGCACGCCGTCGTGGAGACGGGGGTCGCGCTTGCCCCGGGCGATGCCGTCCTCGATGATCGCGTCCCGCTCCCGGTCGGAGTACGCGTACGACGCGTCCTCGCCCTTGCGGTCCCACTTGATCTTGTACAGCGGCGGCTGGGACAGGTAGACGTGCCCGGCCTCGATCAGCGGGCGCATGAAGCGGAACAGCAGCGTCAGCAGCAGGGTGGTGATGTGCTGGCCGTCCACGTCGGCGTCCGCCATCAGGATCAGCTTGTGGTAGCGCAGCTTGGAGATGTCGAACTCGTCGTGGACGCCGGTGCCGAGGGCCGTGATGAGCGCCTGGACCTCGTTGTTCTTGAGGACCTTGTCGATCCTGGCCTTCTCGACGTTCAGGATCTTGCCGCGGAGCGGGAGGATCGCCTGGAACTTCGGGTCGCGCCCGCCCTTGGCGGAGCCGCCGGCCGAGTCGCCCTCGACGATGAACAGCTCGCACTTCTCCGGCTCCGACCACTGGCAGTCGGCCAGCTTGCCGGGCAGGCCGCTGCCGCTCTCCAGCAGGGACTTGCGCCGGGTGAGGTCGCGGGCCTGCCGGGCCGCGATGCGGGCGCGGGCCGCCTGGAGCGACTTGTTGATGATCTCCTTGGCCTCGCCCGGGTTGCGCTCGAACCAGTCGCGCAGGTGGTCGTTGCAGGCCTTCTGGACGAACGACTTCGCCTCGGTGTTGCCCAGCTTGGTCTTGGTCTGGCCCTCGAACTGCGGGTCGGCCAGCTTCACGGAGATGATCGCGGCCAGGCCCTCGCGGACGTCGTCGCCGCTGAGGTTGTCGTCCTTGCCCTCCTTGAGGAACTTCTGCTCGCGCGCGTACCGGTTGACGATGCTCGTCAGCGCCGCGCGGAAGCCCTCCTCGTGGGCGCCGCCCTCCGCCGTGTTGATCGTGTTGGCGAACGTGTAGACCGACTCAGTGTAGGAGGCGTTCCACTGCATGGCGATCTCGACCGAGATGCCGTCGCCGTGCTCCTCGAAGTCGATGACCGAGTTGTGGATCGGCTCCTTCTTGGAGTTCAGGTGCTTGACGAAGTCGGACAGGCCGCCCTCGTAGTGGTAGGAGACCACCTTGGGCTCGCCGTCGATGGCGTGGTCGGGCCGTTCGTCGGTCAGGGTGATCCTGAGGCCCTTGTTGAGGAAGGCCATCTCCTGGAAGCGGCGCGCCAGCGTCTCGAAGTTCCAGGTGGTCGTCTCGAAGATGGCCGGGTCGGGCCAGAAGCTGATCGTCGTGCCGTGCTCGTCGGTCGGCTCGCCCTTCTCCAGCGGCCCCGTGGGCTTGGCCATCACGTACTGCTGGCGCCACACGTGGCCGTCGGTCCTGACCTCGACCTCCAGGCGGGTGGACAGCGCGTTCACCACGGAGGCGCCCACGCCGTGGAGGCCGCCGGAGACGGCGTACGACTTGCTGTCGAACTTGCCGCCGGCGTGCAGCACGGTGAAGACGACCTCGACGGCGGGCCTGCCCTCGGCGGGGACGATGCCGACGGGGATGCCGCGCCCGTGGTCGAGCACGCGCACGCCGCCGTCGGCGAGCAGGGTGACCTCGATCAGATCGTTGTAGCCGGCCAGCGCCTCGTCGACCGCGTTGTCGACGATCTCGTAGACGAGGTGGTGCAGCCCGCGCTCGCCGGTGGAGCCGATGTACATGCCGGGGCGCTTGCGGACCGCTTCCAGTCCTTCGAGAACGGTGATAGAGCTAGCGTCGTAGGACAAGTGCGAAATCCTCCTGCCGCGGACACGCGGCGGGTGGCACCGTGGATTGGCTGCCCCTGCCGTGCCCGTCACCGTCGTGAGTGCCCCGATGCGCCCACCCAGGGGAAGATCGGCTCATCGGACCGGGGTGACGCAAACCGGACGTGTCCTTGAGTCCGTTTACATTCTACCGGTCAGATTGACATCAGGTGGCATTCACGGGGGCTGTGATGCCCCTGTAGCTTGATGATCATGGTTACGAGCACCCCCACACGGAACGGGTGTCGGGGCCTCAGGCGCGATTTTGGGCCGGTTCGCGCTCCAAGGGGACCCGATCGGGTCCGCGGCGGGAGCCCCGGCGCTCAGCCGTACGTGTCACGGGGACCGCGGCTGCCGCGTACGCGCAAAGCGCCCTCCGGGCGGTGACCCACGCCGGGGCCGTGCACCTTCACCCGGGTCACGGTGCCGTCGCCGAGCTCCTCGTTCAGCCGTCTGACCAGCGTGGACGCCAGCAGCCGCACCTGGGTCGCCCAGGCCGTGGAGTCGGCCGCGACCACCACCTCGCCGTCCTCGAAGCTCTCGGGCTTGGTGTGGGCGGCCAGCTCGGGGCCGACGATCTCCGCCCAGCGGCCGAACACCCCGCCCACGGCGACCGGCTGCTCCCACCCCCGGGCGGCGAGCAGGTCGCGGATCGCCCGGCCGAACGGCAGCGGATCGCCGGACTCCCTCCGCGGGCCGCCCGAGCGCGAACGGCGACGCGGCTCGGTGCGCGGGAGCTGTCCCCGCCGCAGCGCGTCGGCCTTCGCCTGCGCCAGCTTCTCCCGCGCCAGCGCGGCCCCACGCGCGGCCGCGCCCCGCGGAGACTGTCCACCGCCTGTGGAAATCTCATCGGACACGTTTCACACTCCCCTCCATCACGTCGAACCGGGCCCCCGCCAGCTCGGGCGGCACGTCGTCCGGCACCGCCGCCGTGATGAGCACCTGCTCGGCCGGCGCGACGATCTCGGTGAGCCGCCTGCGCCGCTGCCCGTCCAGCTCGGCGAACACGTCGTCCAGGATCAGCACGGGATCGCCGCCGTCGGCGCGCAGCAGGTCGTAGGCGGCCAGCCGCAGCGCGAGCGCGAACGACCACGACTCGCCGTGGCTCGCGTAGCCCCGGGCGGGCAGCTCGCCCAGCCGCAGCAACAGGTCGTCGCGGTGCGGGCCGACGAGGGTCACGCCGCGTTCGAGCTCGGCCTGGCGGGCCTCCGCGAGGGCCGCCCTCAGGTGCTCGGCCAGCAGCTCCCGGTTTGTCCCCAGGGTGGGGATATCTGTGGATAACCCCGACGGGCGGTATTCGAGGTCGGCGAGCCCCGACGACGGGGCGAGGGTGGCGTACGCCTTCGCCACGAGCGGACGCAGCGCGTCCACCAGGCGCAGCCGCGCCGCCAGCAGCTCCGCGCCGTGGGTCACCAGGTGGGAGTCCCAGACTTCGAGCGTGCTCAGGATGTCTCCCGCGCCCGCGGCGGCGAACGCGGCGTCGTCGTCCTGTCTGCGTCCGCCGCGCCGGCGCCCCGCCCGGGTCGCCGCGGCCGTACGCAGGAGCGCGTTGCGCTGCTTGAGCACGCGCTCGTAGTCGGCGCGCACCCCCGCGAACCTGGGGGCACGGGCGACGAGCAGGTCGTCCATGAACCGGCGGCGCTCGGAGGGATCACCCTTGACCAGCGCGAGGTCTTCCGGCGCGAACAGCACGGTCCGCAGCACGCCGAGGGCGTCGCGCGCCCGGGGGACGGGCGAGCGGTTCACCCTGGCGCGGTTGGCCCGGCCCGGGTTGATCTCCACCTCGAGCAGGGCGCGGCGCTCGTCCCTGACCACCGCGGCGCGCACGACCGCCCGCTGCGCGCCGTGCCGTACGAGCGGGGCGTCGGTGGCCACGCGGTGGCTCGAATGGGTCGCGAGGTAACCCAGCGCCTCGATCAGGTTCGTCTTGCCCTGTCCGTTCGGCCCGACGAACGCCGTGGCCCCGGGTTCGAGCACCAAATCGACCTCCGGGTAGGACCGGAAGTCGGTGAGGGACAGGCTCGCCACGTGCACCCCGCCAGGCTAGTGCCGGTGCCCTGCCTTCGTGTCCCGGCCGTGGCGTCCTGTGGACAAACGGCGCGCTGTGGAGAACCGGGCAAATGCGAGGTGATCCGTCCACAGCCTGTGGAGGATCGACGCCGCCGGCCCGCGGAGCCGTTCATCGGCGATCAGGCCCGACGGGAAGCCCGATGAGACCGCCTCGCCCCGCGTGCGGACGAGACCGGCGGCCCGGGGTGTGCGAGCAGGTCCGGGCGTCCGGCGAGCCGTCCGGCTCAGTCCACCGGGCCGTGCTCGCGTGTTCCGACGCCCTCGCCGAACGGGGACACCTCATCCCGGGCGGGGCCCCGGCGTCCACACCGTGTGGACGAAGCCGGGGTGTGTCAGCGGCGCTCGGCCTCCACCGGCGGGGTGACGTCGGCGCCCGGGCTGTCGGCGCCCTTGCCGGTCTGGCCCTCGGCGGAGGCGACCGCATGCCCGCCGAACTGGTTGCGCAGCGCCGCGACCATCTTCATCGCGGGGGAGTCGTCCTGGCGTGAGGCGAAGCGGGCGTACAGCGCGGCCGTGATGGCCGGCAGGGGCACGGCGTGGTCCACGGCGGCCTGGACCGTCCAGCGGCCCTCGCCGGAGTCCTCCGCGTAGCCCCTCAGCTCGCTGAGGTCGGGGTCCTCGTCCAGCGCCCGCACCAGCAGGTCGAGCAGCCAGGACCGGATGACCGTGCCGTGCCGCCAGCTCTTGAACGTCTCGGGGACGTTGGTGACGACGTCGCTGGCCTCCAGCAGCTCCCAGCCCTCGGCGAAGGCCTGCATCATGCCGTACTCGATGCCGTTGTGGACCATCTTCGCGAAGTGGCCGGCGCCCACGCCGCCCGCATGGACGAAGCCGTCCTCGCCCTCGGGCTTGAGCGTCTCGAAGATCGGCATGAGCCTGCGGACGTGCTCCTCTTCGCCGCCGGTCATCAGCGCGTAGCCGTACTCGAGGCCCCAGACGCCGCCGCTGACGCCCACGTCGACGAACCCGATGCCGCGCGCGCCGAGCTCGGCCGCGTGCCGCTGGTCGTCCTGATAGTGCGAGTTGCCGCCGTCGATGACGATGTCGCCGTCGGACAGCAGGTCGCGAAGCTGCTCGATCGTGCTCCGCGTCGGCGCTCCGGCGGGAACCATGACCCAGACCGCGCGCGGCGCCTGAAGCCTCTCCACGAGGTCCTTCAGGCTGCCGACGTCGCTGATGGAGGGGTCGCGGTCGTAGCCGACCACGTCGTGGCCGCCACGCCGCAGCCGCTCGGCCATGTTCCCGCCCATCTTGCCGAGCCCGATCATGCCGATCTGCATCGCAGCCACCCCTCAAGCTATGCGTCGTCCACGGGGGCACGCGTACCCGCGGATTGGGGCTCCATGCCCGCAGGAGATCGTACGCCCGGGGTGTTCGGACCGCGTCAGCTGGACAGGCGGATGGGCATGATGAGGTAGCGGTAGTCCTCGCCCGCCGCGTCGTCCACAGGCTTGCCGCCGGTGAGGATGGCCGGCTTGGTCGGCGTGGTGAACTGGAGCCGCGCGACGTCGGAGTCGATCGCCCCCAGGCCCTCCAGCAGGAACTGGTGGTTGAAGGCGATGTTGATCTCGTCGCCGTCGAACTCGACCGGCAGCGCCTCCACGGCCTGCGCCTCGTCGCCGCTGCCCGCCTCCAAGATGACCTCCCCGCCGCGGAAGGCCAGCCGTACGGGGGTGTTGCGCTCGGCGACCAGCGCGACGCGCTTGACGGCCTCGACGAACGCGGCTGTGGACAGATCCGCGCGCGCGGAGAACTCGGTGGGCAGCAGCGAGCGGTACTTGGGGAACTCGGGGTCGAGCAGCCGGGTCGTCGTCCGCCGCCCGGCGCTGGAGAACCCGATCATGCCCTCGCCGGTGCCGCCGACCGAGCTGAGCGCGATCTCGACTTCCGCGCCGGTGCCGCCCAGCGCCTTGGCCGTGTCCGCCAGCGTACGGCCCGGGATCATCGCCACGGCCTGGAAGTCGGGCTGCTCGGGCTGCCACTTCAGCTCGCGTACGGCGAGGCGGTAACGGTCGGTGGCGGCGAGGGTCACGGTGTCGCCCTCGATCTCCATCCGCACGCCGGTGAGCATCGGCAGCGTGTCGTCCTTGCCCGCGGCGACGGCCACCTGGGCGACCGCGGAGGCGAGCACGTCGCTGCCGACCCGTCCGGCGGCGGGGGGCATGGCCGGGAGGGACGGATAGTCCTCCACAGGCATGGTGAGAAGGGTGAACCGGGCGCTGCCGCAGGTGACGATGGCCTTGGCTCCGTCCACAACCAGCTCGACCGGCTGTGCGGGAAGCGCTCGGGTGATCTCGGCGAGGAGCTTGCCGGAGACGAGCACCACGCCGGGCTCCCCGGTCTGCACGTCGAGGGTCACCTCGGCGGAGACCTCGTAGTCGAAGCCGGACAGCTTCAGCCGCTGGTCGTCGGTCACCTCCAGCCGCATGCCGGCGAGCACCGGCACCGAGGGACGTGCCGGAAGGCTCCGTGCCGTCCACGCCACGGCCTCGGCGAGCACGTCGCGATCGATCCGGAACATCACGTGGATCAGCCTCCTGGGTGTCGATGCCTCGTCAAGTCTTCACTCTCCCGCACCTGTGCGCCTCCCGAACCCCTTCTATGGTTCTTGAGTTCTTTGGGGAGAGAGATACAAGCCGTCTTATTAGGCGGTGTGGATATGTGGATGCCGAGCATTTTCGCAGCTCAGCGGAGT
The DNA here is from genome assembly GCF_014647835.1 of Microbispora rosea subsp. aerata. Lineage (GTDB taxonomy): Bacteria > Actinomycetota > Actinomycetes > Streptosporangiales > Streptosporangiaceae > Microbispora > Microbispora aerata. Next base: position 11,237 of record NZ_BMPY01000055.1, on the reverse strand, counting down.
GGGTTCATCCACTGCCGGTGTGGGGGAAACGTGGACGGACCCCTGTGGACTGTGGGCGGCCCGGCGGTACCCACACCCCTTCCCCAGCCGGAGGGCCCTCTGTCCACCGGTAATCCACGATGTTTCCACTGGTTTTCCACGGGGTAAAAGGGACAGCCGCGCCGCGTGTGACGAGTACGCACAGGGCGTCCCCAGGTCGTCCACGGGTATTCCCCAAGTGATCCCCAGCTTGTCCCCAAAGTTTTCCCCAAGTGGGGACGGCATGCTGGCGTGCCGGAGAAGGTGGGGGTAACGCAACGGAGCCGCCGCAGAGGGCGGCATCTTTGATCCACAGAGTTATCCACAGCTGTGTACTAAGCGTTGCGTGCGCGCTGCTTGATCCGTGTCGTCAGCTCGTTGACCTGGTTGTACATCGAGCGCCGCTCGGCCATGAGCGAGCGGATCTTACGCTCCGCGTGCATCACGGTGGTGTGGTCGCGTCCCCCGAACTGCTGGCCGATCTTCGGCAGCGACAGGTCGGTCAGCTCGCGGGCCAGATACATGGCGATCTGGCGGGCGGTGACCAGGGCGCGCGAGCGCGAGCTTCCACACAGGTCGTCCAGCGAGACGCCGAAGTACTCGGCGGTTGTGGACATGATGAGGGAGATGGTGATCTCCGGGCTCGCGTCCTCGCTGATGAGGTCCTTGAGGACGATCTCGGCGAGCTGGATGTCCACAGACTGCCGGTTGAGGCTGGCGAACGCGGTGACCCGGATCAGCGCGCCCTCCAGCTCGCGGATGTTGGTCGCGATGCGGCTGGCGATGTATTCCAGCACGTCGGGCGGCGCGGCCAGGCCCTCCTGGATGGCCTTTTTGCGCAGGATCGCGATGCGGGTCTCCAGCTCGGGCGGCTGGACGTCGGTGATCAGGCCCCACTCGAACCGGTTGCGCAGCCGGTCTTCCAGCGTCACGAGCTGCTTGGGCGCCCGGTCGCTGGAGATGACGATCTGCTTGCTGGCGTTGTGGAGGGTGTTGAAGGTGTGGAAAAACTCCTCCTGCGTCTGCTCCTTGCCCTCCAGGAACTGGATGTCGTCGACAAGGAGGATGTCCACAGCCCGGAAGCGGGAGCGGAACCCGTCGGCCTTGTGGTCGCGGATGGAGTTGATGAAGTCGTTGGTGAACTCCTCGGAGCTCACGTACCGCACCCGGGCGCCGTCGTACAGGCTCTGCGCGTAGTGGCCGATCGCGTGCAGCAGGTGGGTCTTGCCCAGCCCGGAGTCGCCGTAGATGAACAGCGGGTTGTACGCCTTGGCGGGGGCCTCGGCGACCGCGACGGCGGCGGCGTGCGCGAAGCGGTTGCTCGCGCCGATGACGAACGTCTCGAACGTGTACTTGGCGTTCAGCCGGGCCGGCTCGCCGGAGGTGCGGCCGCCGCGGGAGTCCCAGCGGTTGTGCCCGACGGCGGGCACGGGACCGGGTACGGGCCCGGAAACCGGGCTGGCGACGGGCCCCGGCTCGGGCTTGGGCGCCGCGGGGGGCTCGGGGGAGTAGCCGCCGGGCCGCTGCGGGTGGTCCGGCGGGGACATGTGCTGCGGGGGCTGTGGATACTGCCGCGCCTGTGGATAGTGCTGCCCGTGCGGCTCGGCGTCACGCCGGATCGGGCCGTCCTCGCCTAATGGAAAGCGCGGAGCCTGGGGACGGGCCTGTGGATAATCTGTGGACGGCTGTGGACGATGATCCGCCTGCGGCGCGGGAGCGGGGTCGGATCCGGCGGCGAGGCCCGCGCCGGGATCGACCATCACCGCGATCCGCACGGGCCGCCCGAGCTCCTGCGACAGCGCGTGCACGATCAGCGGGCGCAGCCGCACCTCGATGACCTCCTTGGCGAAGTCGTTGGGCGCCGCCAGGAGGATCGTGTCGTTGATGAGGCCGGAGGGCTGCGTCATCTGGAGGAACGCCCGCTGCTGCCCCGAGACACCCTCGTCGAGCAGGGTCCTGAGCGCCCGAGCCCATACAGCGTTGAGATCGACGCCTTCCATGGCTCGGCCCCTCCTCTCGTTACGCGGCCCCGCTCGCCCGCCGCGATCCGTGTCGTGTCAGTCTCTTATGCCTCGCGGCACCGGCCCTCGTCCGGGTGCCATCCACATATGATCCACACGATGTGCACAGCCCGCGCGTCCTCCCCGGGCACATTCACGCTGATGGGGGGAAGAGCCGGACGGCCGACGGTAGCGGTGTGCACAACATGCGTTCAAGGCGTTGTCCACAGCCTAACGGGCCATGGTCGCTCGCCGTACTCCCTTGGCGGCACGGGCGTCGGTTTGACCTGGCAGGCGGTAGGCCCGTAACGTATCCCGGTCGGCTAATCACGCGACGGCTATTTCGCATGCCCGCGCACCTGAAGAGCCGCGACCTTGGAATGTACCGCGCCCGCGGAACGCCGCGGACGTACCTGAAGCCTGGAGCCCACCCGTGAGCAAGCGTACTTACCAGCCGAACAACCGTCGCCGCGCGAAGACCCACGGCTTCCGGCTGCGCATGCGCACCCGGGCCGGCCGCGCCATCCTGGCCGCGCGCCGCCGCAAGGGCCGCGCCGAGCTGACGGTCTGACGGTCATCTGACGATCAGACGCCGCCCGCCCGTGTTCAGCGGAGCGGGCGGCTGCCGTACGTCGAGGAAGGCCCGGTGCTGCCGTCCGCGTCCCGCATGCGGCGGGGTGACGAGTTCGCCGACGCGATTCGCCGTGGGCGGCGCGCCGGGCGTCCCACCCTGGTCGCACACCTGAACCTGCGCGACGCCGACGAGCCACCGCTGGTCGGCTTCGTCGTGAGCAAGGCGGTCGGTGGCGCCGTGGTGCGGAACCGGGTGAGGCGCAGGTTGAGACACCTCATGCGGAGCCGCCTGGCATCGCTGCCGAGAGGTAGCCTTCTTGTGGTACGCGCCAATCCACCGGCCGCGTCCGCGCGCAGCGAGCACCTGGCCGCCGAACTCGACGTCGCGCTGAGTCGTTTACTCCGGCGGCGAGGGTCCGATTCCCGGGCCCCGACGGATGGACGGTCATGACAGCGCAGCACCCGACCCCGGCCGTGACAGCCGGGGAGGCCGACCGGCCCGCGACCGGGCCGGTCGCTCGCGTGCTGCTCGCGCTCATCCGGTTCTACCGCGCCTTCATCAGCCCGATGCTGGGGCCCAGGTGCCGGTTCGAGCCGTCCTGCAGCGCTTACGGCCTGGAAGCCGTCACCGTTCATGGAGCGGTGCGCGGGGTGTGGCTGACCGTCAGGCGCATCGCACGGTGTCATCCGTTCCATCCTGGAGGTTTCGACCCGGTGCCCCCACGCCGAGTCCGGTCTCACGACGAAACGCAAGGGAGCTAGCTCGGTGGAGCTGCCATTCCTGAATTGGCTGTATACGGCGGTGGCCTGGGTCATCACCCAGATCCACGCCGGATACGGCACTTTCATCCCCACAGACAGCGGTCTCAACTGGGCGCTGACCATCATCACGCTGACCGTGCTGATGCGTCTGCTGATCTTCCCGCTCTTTATGAAGCAGATGCGCTCGTCGCGCAAGATGCAGGAGCTGGCGCCCAAGGTTCAGGAGCTGCGCAAGAAGTACAAGAACGACAAGCAGCGCTTGAACCAGGAGGTCATGCGGCTGTACCAGGAGGCCGGAGCCAACCCGCTGGGCGGCTGCCTCCCGATCCTCGCGCAGTTCCCGATCTTCATTTCGATGTTCACCGTGCTGCGGGCCATCGCCGAAGACCGGGCCGTGTTCGGGATGAGCAAGGAACTCGTGGAGAGCGCCCGTGAGGCGCACATCTTCGGCGCTCCCCTGCCGGCGACCTTCTTCACGAGCGCGGCGGACATCGAGAAGCTCGGCGCCGACCCATTGATCACGAAGATCGTGCTGGCGCTCTTCGTGGCCGTCAGCTCGTGCACCACCTTCCTCACCGTCCGGCAGAGCGTGAAGCGCTCGATAGCGCAGATGCCGGACAACCCCATGGCGCAGCAGCAGAAGATCCTCATGTACATCTCGCCGCTGTTCGCCATCTTCAGCCTGAACTTCCAGCTCGGTCTGATCCTGTACTGGGTGACCACCAACCTGTGGACCCTCGGCCAGCAGCACTGGTTCTACAGCCGTCACCCCATGCCGATCGTGGACGAGAAGGGCAACGTCACCACCCCCGAGCCGACGAACGGCATCTTCACGAAGCTGATGGGAAAGCCCAAGGCGGCGGCGCAGCCCGAGCCGGCGCCCGCTCCCAAGATCGTCCGTCAGCAGCCGTCGCGCCAGCCTCGCAGCAAGCGCACCGGCAGCAAGAAGTCGTAGGAGAAGGAGAGTCCGGACGTGACCGAAGCTGAGGAGACCCTCAAGCCTGCTCCCGACATCGAAGCCCTGGAACAGGAGGGCGAGATCGCGGCGGACTATCTGGAGGGCCTGCTCGACATCGCCGACCTGGACGGCGACATCGACATGGACGTCGAGGGGGACCGCGCCGTGGTCTCGATCGTGGGCGTCAAGGGCGACGAGCTCGTGGGGCCCGGCGGGGAGGTGCTGGAGGCGCTGCAGGAGCTGACGCGCCTGGCCGTGCACCGTCAGACGGGGGAGCGTTCGCGGCTCATGCTCGATGTGGGCGGTTACCGGGAGCGGCGCCGCGCCGAGCTCACCAAGGTGGGCGCCGCGGCGGCCGACGACGTGAAGCGCACCGGCCAGCCCAAGGCGCTCAAGCCGATGACGCCGTTCGAGCGCAAGATCGTCCACGACGCGGTCGCCGCGGCGGGCCTGCGCAGCGAGTCCGAGGGCGAGGAGCCCCGCCGCTACGTAGTGGTCCTGCCCGCCTGACCGATTCCCATAGTTCCGATCGCGGGGTAGCCGCCGGTCCCGACATCCGGGACCGGCGGCTTTTCCGTCCTGTACGTCCCTTTCTCGCCGTGCTTCTTCCGCGGGCTCCGCAGGCCCGCGATCGTCGGCGGGAAAGGACGGTTACCCTTGGCAAAGAGCGTTCCTGGATGAGTGAGTGATGACGGAGAGCAACGAGCTGCCCGAGGCGCCCCCGGTGGCGCGGGAGATCTTCACCGGTGTGGCGCTGGAGCAGGCCCGGGTGTTCGCCGAGTTGCTCGCCGGGCCGGGCGTGGTGCGTGGACTGCTGGGGCCGCGTGAGGTGCCCCGCATCTGGGACAGACACCTGCTGAACTGCGCGGTCGTGGCGGAGGCGGTCCCGCCGGACGCTTCTTTGGTCGACATCGGCTCGGGCGCGGGCCTGCCCGGCGTCGTGCTCGCGATCGTCCGCCCTGATGTGACGGTGACCCTGCTGGAGCCGCTGCTGCGCCGCACAGTTTTCCTCTCCGAGTGCGTCGAGGCGCTCAAGCTCGACAACGTCGAGGTGCTGCGCGGCCGGGCCGAGGAGCTCGCCGGCAAACGCGTTTTCGATGTGGCGACGGCGCGGGCGGTCGCGCCACTCGATCGTCTGCTGTCGTGGTCGATGCCCTTGTTGCACGAGGGCGGGGAGCTGCTCGCGATGAAGGGAGAACGCGCGCAGGAGGAGCTGGACGCGGCCCGTCCCCTGTTGGAGGCGTTCGGAGTCAGGCACGTCGAGCTGATCACCGTGGGGCACGGTAAGGTCGAGCCGCCCGCGACCCTCGTACGTGTCGTCGCCGGCCGGTCTCCGCGGATCGATACGCGACGGTCTTCCCGAGCGGAGGCGCGACGGTCTTCGCGGACCGATACGCGGAGGCGGCGAAAGAGGTGAGCCGGTGGCGGACGCCGGATCGGGCGGTGTGACAGCGGGACTGGGTTGGCCGGAGACCCGGCTCCCCCTACGCTGGGAGATCGCGACAGCAGGCCGGTCCTCCGGGGTGGGCTGGCCTCGTCCCTCTGCTTCGCCGGTCGAAAGGACGACGACCGTGTCCCAGACCCCCCTTAACCCTGGCGATTCGCCGCTGGTACGAGAGGCACTGAGTTCTGTGGTTTCACGTGAAACAGCCGCATCCCCGCAGGCGGCTGCGCCTTCCGTCGGTTACTCGACACGCGACGAGGGGGCCTGGCCCCGGCCTTCCCGCTGCCGCGTGATGACAGTGGCCAACCAGAAGGGCGGCGTGGGGAAGACCACCACGACCGTCAACCTCGCGGCGGCCCTGTCCATGCACGGCCAGCGCGTCCTCGTGGTCGATCTCGACCCGCAGGGCAACGCGTCCACGGCCTTGTCGACGGAGCACCGGTCGGGGATGCCATCGGTCTACCAGGTGCTCGTGGACGACATGCCGCTGTCGCAGATCGTGAAGCCCGTCCCCGACATGCCGAACCTCTACTGCGCCCCCGCCACCCTCGACCTCGCGGGCGCGGAGATCGAGCTGGTTCCGATGGTCGGCCGGGAGACGCGTCTGCGGCGGGCGCTCGCCTCGTTCGACGCGATGCAGTTCGACTACATCCTCATCGACTGCCCGCCGTCGCTGGGGCTGCTGACCGTGAACGCCATGGCGGCGGCCCAGGAGGTGCTGATCCCCATACAGTGCGAGTATTACGCCCTGGAAGGGCTCAGCCAGCTCCTGCAGAACGTGGAACTGGTGCGCGCGCATCTCAACCAGTCGCTGTCGGTCACGACGATCCTGCTCACGATGTACGACGGCCGCACGCGTCTGGCCTCTCAGGTGGCCGAGGAGGTGCGGTCTCACTTCGGCGACACCGTGCTCGACGCCGTCATCCCCAGGAGCGTCCGCGTCTCCGAGGCGCCCAGCTATGGCCAGTCGGTCATGACGTACGACCCGGGATCGAGCGGGGCTCTGGCATACATGGGTGCCGCCCGCGAGATCGCCTATCGGGCGACGGCCCTCGCCGACGCCTGACAGAGCCCCGGCAGCGCTCCCGCCGCCTCTGATCATCCCCCACCCGCCGTGGTGCTCGGGTGGTTGTGCACAGCTCGATGCGCGGAGACTCGCGGCGAGGCATCGCAGCGGTACTCTCTCCTGGTATGTGCGTTCCGGTGCCCAGTGACCCCGAGTCGCTGGGCGCCGCCTTCTGTGCGGGTGTGGGTGTGAAGGAGCAGCGGTGAGCCAGCAGCGTCGGGGTCTGGGCAAGGGTCTTGGGGCGTTGATTCCCACGGGACCGATCGTCGATCCGGCGTCCGTGGCGATCACTTCGTCCAGCGGCTCGCCGTCGGCCGCGCCGGGAACGGATGCGGCGGGCCTGCGTCCGGTGGAGGGTGCGTACTTCCAGGAGATCGAGGTCGACGCCATCTCTCCGAACCCGCGCCAGCCGCGTGAGGTGTTCGACGAGGACCGGCTGGATGAGCTCGCGGCGTCCATCAAGGAGGTCGGCCTGCTGCAGCCGGTCGTCGTCCGTGCGGTGGGGGCCGGCCGGTTCGAGCTCATCATGGGGGAGCGGCGGTGGCGCGCCTCGCGGCTGGCCGGGCTGGACCGCATCCCCGCGATCGTCCGGAGCACGCAGGACGATGAGATGCTCCGTGAGGCGCTGATCGAGAACCTTCAGCGGGAGCAGTTGAACGCGCTGGAGGAGGCGGCGGCTTACCAGCAGTTGCTGGACGACTTCGGCGCCACCCATGAGGTGCTCGCCAAGAAGATCGGCCGGTCGCGCTCGCACATCAGCAACACCCTGCGCCTGCTCAACCTTTCTCCCGAGGTGCAGCGTCGGCTCGCGGCCGGAGTCATCAGCGCCGGGCACGCGCGGGCGCTGCTGGCGCTGGACGATCCCGCTGCCCAGGAGCGGCTGGCGAGCCGGATCGTGGCGGAGGGGCTGTCGGTCCGGACGGTCGAGGAGATCGTCGCGTTGGGGGAGGCGACCGCGGGGCCGGCTCCGCGTAAGCCTCGAGCGAAGAAGCCGACCGCCCCGGCGCTGCGCGACCTGGCGGACCGCCTCTCGGACCACTTCGAGACCAAGGTGAAGGTCGATCTCGGCAGCCGGAAGGGGCGGATCGTGGTGGAGTTCTCCACGATCGACGACCTGGAGCGCATCATCGACACGATGGCGCCGGAGGCCGCTCAGGCCATCCGCAGCCGGGGGAGCGTCACAGAGTAGGCGTGAAATAGGCGGAGAGCAAGCGCGGAATCAGTGCAGTGCGCCCGCGCTTGAAGGCCGCCCACCCATCAGCCGCCTCACCAATCTCCCCGGGAAGCACACCTAGAGGAGTAAGTCCTGAGCCTGCTCAGCGGCCGCAGGCAATCAGTGACTGGGCGACGGGCCGGCCGGTGGCGCGGTATGGGCGCGGAGTCTGCGGTGGCGCCGACGACTCGGCACAGGTTTCACGTGAAACATGCGGCCCAAGCCTCTCCGCCTGAGGCGTCCGAACCGAACAGGTGCCGCGTTCCTCGGACTCGCCGGCCGCACCCGAGCGTGGCGGTGTCCACCACATCGCGAGAGCCGACGCGGTGAGCCGTGCCGCTGGGCGGCTCACCGCATCACCCTCGCTTCATGTGTGGCACTCTGCCTGGTGCCCGGTCTGGACCCAACTCTTGGCGGCCCTCGCCGCCGATGGACCGCTTCGCCTCCCAGGCGTAATCCCCAGGAAGGTTGGTCATGCGGCTGATGGGTGGCCGATGGCCCATCTGGACCGGGCCACCGACCGGCCGATCCGCCGCTACGAACACGACCTGCCCGGTTCGCTGGTGCACATCGACGTCAGGAACTCGGCACATCCCCGACGGCGGCGGGCGCCGCATCGTCGGCCGCGCCCAGGGTGCCAAGAGCAGGCAGGCCACCACCAGCCTGCGGCGTCACAGCAAACCCGTCACACCGCCCTGGACGATCATTCCCGCCTGGCCTACACCGAGATCCTTCCCGACGAGTGCAAGGACACCGCCGCCGCCTTTCTGATTTGGGCTGCGGCCTGGTTCGCCTCCCGCAAGGTGACCATCCAGCGCGTGCTCACCGACAACGGCGCCTGCTACACCTCCCGCCTGTGGGCGGCTATCTGCGTCGGCCTGGGCATAACACACAAGTGCACCCGCCCCTACCGCCGCAGACCAACGGCAAGGTCGAACGCTTCCACCGCGCCCTGGCCGACGGATGGGCCTATGCCCGCCCCTATGTCTGAGAAGCCGAACGCCGCGCTGATCCCTGGCTGCACATGTACAACCATCACTGCGGACACACCGCGCTGAAAGGTCAGCCACCCATCAGCCGCGTCACCAACCTCCCTGGGGAGTACACCTAGGGGCGCTTGGCCGCGCCTGCGTGAGCGCCGTCAGCCACACGGAGGGCCGGAGGCGGCACGTCACATGCCGTTCCAGGAGAGCGCTGTCCCGTTCCGGCGTGGATCACCGCCGTCGTCGGGCGCCCGCTCGTCGGCGCCGGCATCTCCCTCGCCGCCCCGCGGATCCCGCTCTGGCCGATCGGCACCACACCCGCGCCGGCGGGGATCGAACGGTGGATGCGTCGCGAAGCGGAGCAGGAGGTGGAAGAGGAGGGCCAGAGCGGGCGGCGCTCCAGGCCACCCGGGAGGAGCTGCCCGCGCCGCCGTGACCGCGGAACGCCTGCGCTTCTCCCGCGACCTGCACGACCTGCTCGGCCACACCCTCTCGGTCATGCTCGTCAAGGCCGAGGCCGTACGCCGGCTGTCGCGGGTGGACGCGGACACGGCGGCCGCGCAGGCGGCCGACATCGAGCAGATCGGGCGGCAGGCGCTGGCCGAGGTGCGGGCGGCCGTCACCGGCTACCGCGGCAGGGGGCTGGCCACCGAGGGGCCAGCCAATTCCGAGGTCGCAAGGCATTCGCGTGGGATGGAGAGGAGCGGGTTTCGCGAGGACCGGAGGATTGCTTCCGATGCGGCGGACCGACCCCGCCTAGGTCCGTGGACACCCCACTAGCTCTATCCGTGATTCACCATGGTTGAGGGAGCGAGGGGAACCACCGAAGGCCCAGCCGGGCTGCCTCGCGTCCGGGCTCGCGAAGCGTCTCCATGGACGAAGCGGAGCGGGCTTCGGCGGAGGCCGGAGGTTCCGTCCGGAAGTTGTCGCTCACCGTGGAGATGCCGGCGCCCCGGCGCCGCCGCAGGCCGATCAAGACGTCTGAGGCTTGGTCCGTGACGACGCTCTAACTCTGGCTCCGGCTCAAACTTCGGGAAGGATCGCGGGGAAGATTCGTTGATGGGTCGAAGGGCCGGGCGAGTGTTCTCGGGTGCGCCCCGGCTTCGTCGGAGCCGGGATACTGAGCGACATGGTGAATGACGGTGTGATGAATGTGGTGGCGGCGGCGGTTGTCGATCAGGGGCGTCTACTCGTCGTCAGTAAAAAGGCCGCGCCGGACACGTTCTACCTGCCTGGAGGAAAGCCCGAGGACGGGGAGAGCCCGGAGGACACCCTCGTGCGGGAACTGAACGAGGGACTCGGTGTCGCACCACGTGATATAGCGCTGTTCTGCGAGGTTGAGGATATGGCCGCGCTTGAGGGCGTTCCGATGCGTATGACGGTCTTCACCGCCAGACTGGCCGGAGACCCCGAGCCCGCCGCCGAGCTTGCCGCCCTGAGGTGGACCGACGGACGTGATAGCTCCGAATTGCGCCTGGCCCCAGCGGTTCGCAACCACGTACTTCCTCTACTCGCCCGGGCGGGCGCCCTCAAGACGTGACCTCCACGGAAGGGTGGGACTGCTGCGCCTGTCCTACCGCAACCGCACACCCCGCCCCGGGAAGCAGCACCTCAAACCCATCCGGCCAGCTCACGAGTCGGTCAACGACACCCTCTAGGGCCAGCTCAACCTGGAGTGACGCCGCCGGGTAGTGGTGGCCTGCTTGTTCTTGTTGCCCTGGGCGCGGCCAGCGATGCGGTGCCCTCCGTCGTCGGGGATGTTGCTCAGCTTCTTGACGTCGATGTGCACCAGCGAGCCGGGCAGTAGCAGCGGATCGGTCGGTGGGGCGGTCAGATTGGCCAGTGGAGACGTCGTGCGTAGCGGCATGGTATGGCGTAGGCGGTGCAGGGGCCGATGCCGAGCCTGGGCGGCGATCCGGGCCGGGCTCACCAACGGGGTCACCTACAGCTTGATGATGTGCCGATCGGTGCGGGCAAGGCTGTGGTGGGGCCAGTCGGCCATCCGGGCCGCACCGGGTCGAGAGCCTCCCGCTGGGCCCGCCGCTACCGCACCCAGTGCAATGACTGGACAAGCTCGGTGGCCCACGCTGGCGCGCCTGTGATACTCCCTGTGTCAACCTCCCGCAGTGTTCGGGGTGAGGAGAGCTGCTGCGGCGCCGTGTTTGGCGGGGTCGTAGGCGATGCCGTCGTTCCAGCATTTCCAGATCACCCGGATCCAGG
>NZ_BMPY01000054.1 GCF_014647835.1 Microbispora rosea subsp. aerata | reverse complement strand
GGACCGCCCTCCAGCACACCACGCTCAGCCCCAGCCGAATCGGCGATCTCGTCCGCGCCGCATTGGTGCTCGTGCACTTCGAACATCGCCGGATCAGGTGAAATTCAGTGAGAAAACGTCAGTGGGCCGCTCGTTTTTTACGGCGACCCTTCGGCCTTGTTTGCCCCATCATATTGGAAGAAGTCTCACAAGAGCCCCGATCTTCGGATCGATCTATTTCTTACACTTAGGTAGAAGAATTTTCTACCTCGGCAATCTCCTCGAAGTTTGTCAAGGCTATGGTGTTGAGACGGCCGCAGACCAGTGCAGTCGTCGCAAACATCGTCTCCCGGAGCAACAAATGACGGACATCGCACGAGATCTCGCTTTCATTTTGCACCCCAATCCACCACAAGCAGAGGAAGAAGATCGAAAAGAGTACAAATTCCGCCTCAATCAGGCGAAGAAGGCAAGAGGCGACCTGGAGGCACGTTTACGATCAATCCAGCTAGAGCCGGACGGAGATCCAGTGCTTGCCAGACTGCAGGAACTAGAGCAACAGCGACGACAAGCGGTAGAGGAGATTCGAGTCATACTCGCCTACGCACGCGAGTTCGTCAGACCCGAACCGTATCGCCTCCAGGCGTTAGCCAAAGCCGCAGGGATGTCCATATCCGGCGTACGCACGGCCTATGATCATGGACATATAGCACTGATCGCAAATAGGCTACAACGCAGCGATAGGCGACAAAGAGCCCTGGGGGTCAATCCACAGAACATGGAGCGACTTTCGACACCTGCGGCGAGCATCTACAACAGCTCGATAGAAAACGGTCAGTCGTAGACATTTCACATCGCGGCACTCCCACAGCGGCAGGCGACCTGGGCGACTCCGTGCTCCCGGCGATGATTGCCCGATAAGGTAGACGGAACTGTCGCCTGAGCCGCCGAGACCGTTCATTCCTTGCGTGTAGTCCGCGGCCTTTCCGGCGGTTGTCGCCCCGCTACTCGCCCGTCCTTCCCGGCTCAGCCGAGGCGGTCTCGCCCGTGCGGGGCCGCCTCACACTGTCCTCACACTGTCCTCACACTGTCGCCACCGCCGCCAACGGAGCCTGAGGATCGGGTCGAACATCTCCGCCAACGCCCGCCGGTGTTCCGGCTGCCTCGACATGTACGCAACGTCCGCGGCATCTCAGCGCTAGGCGGACCGCTCAAGGCGCACCGCCAGCGGCAGGCGGTCGCGCGAAACGTTGACGCCGGCCGGCGGCGAGATCACATCCTTGCCTTCGCCTCGACGGTCGGCGCACCTCTCGGCTCTCACACCGTCCGGCGCGCGGCGCACCGCCCGCCGCGCCCCGCGTGCCCATAGCCACCCTGCCCTTCCACCCCGACCGCCCCGCCCTTCCGCCAGGTAGTCACGAAGGCGGGACTGAACGAGAAGGAGTGGACGCCCCGGGAGATGCGGCACAGCTTCGTCTCGCCGTTGTCGGACAGCGAAACGCCGATCGAGAACATCTCGCGCCTGGCCGGTCACAGCAGCATGAAGGTGACTGAGACGGTCTATCGCAAGCAGCTTCGTCCGGTGCTTCTGGAGGGGACTGAGGCGATGGATGACCTCTTCAAGGCGTAGTCACTCAGTTAGTCACTCAGAAGATCGAAAGGCCGGTTCCGCTGGGCGGAACCGGCCTCTGTCGTGGTGGAGCTAAGGGGATTTGAACCCCTGACCCCTTCGATGCGAACGAAGTGCGCTACCGGACTGCGCTATAGCCCCAACGACCTCGACTAGATTAGCAAACTCTGCGGGGTGCTCGCGCCACCCAATCAGTCTCCGGCCGCGCGTCGTTGGTCGGCGTACTGGTCGAAGACCTGGACGGGCTTGCGCGCCTCGAACTTGAGGACCTCCGCCTCGCGGGCGAGCGCGGCCAGGGCGCGGCGGCGTTCCCGCTGGCGGCGCAGGCGCTCGGCCCGTGCACGGGCGGCCTTCTCCCGCTGCTCCCGGTCCGCACGTGCGGCCACACGCAGCATGGCGAGGTAGCCGACAAGCAGCACGCCCGAGGGCGCGACGCCCCACCAGGGCATGACGCGTACGGCCGCGGTGACCACGGAGGCCAGCACGAGCAGGATGCTCCACAGGAGCCGACGCCGGCGCCGGGCGAGGATCCGGGCACGGCGGTGGGCGGCCACCCGGCGGGCCCGTGCGTGCCGCTCCGCCGCGACCCGGTCGGCCGCGACGGTCTCGACCCGGTCGGCCGCGACGGTCTCGGCCCGGCCGGCTGTGGCGGCCTTCGGCGCGGCCTCTCCGGAGGGCGCGGCGGGCGGTGTGACGACGACCGTGTCGGCGTCGCCCTCGTCCGCGTCGCCGCCGTCGGCCTCGGAGCCGTCCGCCGAGACCTCCGGGGCCTCGGCGGAGCCGGCGGCGGGCGGCTCGGACAGCGTGGCCCCCTCCGCCTCCTCGAACAGCTCGTCGTCGGTGTGCCGGTCCCGGCGTAGCCACATGGGCAGCAGGACGCTGAGCCACATGACGACGATGGCGAGGTAGAGCAGGGCACTACCCATGCATCCACCCCCGCACCTGCATACGGGCACGTTTCAGGGCATGGTGAACACGTCCGTGGCTCGGTGTGGACGGAGAGGTGTTCACGTCACGCACCGTAGGACTGCGTGTCACTGAATGACGAGCATTCGATCCGGTGTGTCGCGAGATCGTCAAAGCTCTTCATGTAATTCGATCCCGTGCGAGCCTCGGGACACTCGCTCGTCAGACGCGCACGGCACGCCCCTCGAAGCCGGACGGGCCCATCCACCGGAGCCGGGTGAAACGGCCGCTAACCGGGGCTGGACTCGCTGCGGCGGGCGGCCGAGTTCATGGTGCGACGCCACTGGACGAGCAGACCGCGCGGCACGTCTTCGACGGTCAGCGCGTAGCAGATGTGGTCGCGCCAGGCGCCGTCGATGTGCAGCTGACGCCGGCGGATGCCCTCCTCGCGGAACCCGAGCTTCTCCACCACCCTCCGGCTGGCGTGGTTCTCCGGCCGGATGTTGGCCTCCAGGCGGTGTAAACCGGTCGTGAAGAAGCAGTGGTCGACGGCCATGGCGAGGGCGGTCGGGATGATCCCCCGCCCGGCCAGCGCGCCGTCGATCCAGTAGCCCACCTGGGCGGAGCGAGCCGACCCCCAGACGATCGCGCCGACGGTGAGCTGCCCGGCGAAGCGTCCCTCGTACGTGACGACCCAGGGCATGGCGAGCCCCTGGCGGGCCTCGCGGCGCAGCGTGCCGACCATCGAGACGTACGGCCCGAGACCGGTGCGAAACAGCGGGGTCTCGGGGTTGCTCGGCTCCCACGGGCGGAGCCATTCGGCGTTGCGCAGCCGGGTGTCGCGCCAGTCCCGGACGTCACGCAGGCGCAGCGGCCGGAGCCCGACGGGCCCCTCGGCCAATGACACCGGCCAGCCGCGAAGTCGATCCATTCGTCAATCATCCACCGGAACGCGGCCGGTGCGCCATGCCGCACGCGTCCCAGTCTCGGCGCTCTTCTCAACGGGCATGGTCACCGCCGTGGATCTGGTCCACGACATGGGCCAGGATCGGGGCCAGCACGGCCATGCCGTCCCGTACGCCGCCGGTTGACCCGGGCAGGTTGACCACCAGCGTCTTCCCGGCCTGCCCGGCGAGCCCGCGGGACAGGATCGACGTCGGCACCTTCTCCCGGTTGATCTGGCGTATGGCCTCGGCGATGCCGGGAATCTCCCGGTCCAGCACCCGGCGGGTCATCTCCGGGGTGAGATCGAGCGGCGTCACCCCGGTGCCGCCCGTGGTGACGATCACGTCGTAGCCCGCGGCGACGCCCTCGCGCAGCGCGCTCTCGACGGCGTCCCCGTCGGGGACCACCCGGGGCCCGTCCACCTGGTCACAGCCCGCCTCCTTGAGCAGGCCGGCCAGCAGCGGCCCGGACCGATCTTCGTAGACGCCCGCGGACGCCCTGTTGGAGACGGTCACCACCAACGCGCGCACGCTCACTCCTGTCCGGAACGGGTCCAGTGGCCGGTTTTGCCGCCCGTCTTCTCCTCGACCCGTACGTCGCTGATCACCGCCGCCGGGTCCACCGCCTTGATCATGTCCACCAGCGCGAGCGCCGCGACGGAGACGGCCGTGAGCGCCTCCATCTCGACACCCGTGCGGTCGGCCGTACGCACCCGGGCGGTGATCTCCACCCCCTCGTCCACGACGGCCAGGTCGACCTTCACGCCGGTCAACGCGATCGGGTGGCACAGCGGCACGAGGTCGGGGGTGCGCTTGGCGCCCATGATCCCGGCGATCCGCGCCACGCCGAGCGCGTCGCCCTTGGGCACGTCTCCCGCGCGGAGCACGGCCACCGCCTCGGGCGACAGCAGCACGCGCCCGGTCGCGACGGAGGTGCGCGCGCTCACGTCCTTCTCCGAGACGTCCACCATCCGGGCGGCGCCGGTCTCGTCCACATGGGTGAGTTTCACAGCGGGATCACCTCCACCTCGGCGCCCTCGGGCAGCGAGGTCACGTCCTCGGGCACCACGATCAGCGCGTTCGCCCCCGCCAGCGCCGCGAGCTGGTGCGAGCCCTGCCCGGTCACCGGCGCCACGGTCTCGCCGGTGAGCACGGCCCGCAGGTACGACCGCTTGCCGGCCGGAGACCGCAGCGGCGCCGTCACGGTGGCCCGTACGGTCGGGGGCGGCCCGGCCGGCAGGCCCTGCATAGCCCGCAGAGCCGGCTTCACGAATAGAACGAACGACACGAAGGACGACACCGGGTTGCCCGGCAGCGTGAAGATCGGCACCCGGTCGGGCCCCACGAGGCCGAAGCCCTGCGGCATGCCCGGCTGCATGGCGACCTTCTCGAACGTCACCGTGCCGAGCGGGGACAGCGCCTCCTTGACCGGCTCGTACGCCCCCATCGAGACGCCGCCGCTGGTGATCACGGCGTCGGCCCGCACAAGCTGGGCGTCCAGCGTCTCCATGAACTCCTTGGGGTCGTCGGTCACGGAACCGGCCCGGAACCCCTCGGCCCCCGCCTCGCGTACGGCCGCGGCGAGCATGAAGCTGTTGGACTCCCAGATGCGGCCCGCGCCCAGCGGGGTGCCGGGCTCGGCGAGCTCGGCACCCGTGGACAGCACGACGACCCTCGGCCGGGGCCGCACCCGCACCCGGCGGCGGCCGACCCCGGCGAGGATGCCCACCTGGGCGGGCCCGATCCTGGTGCCCTCGCGGAGCACCACGTCGCCCGCCCGGACGTCCTCGCCCGCCCGCCGGATCGCGTTGCCGGGCGGCGCCGGCCTGTCGATCCGTACGCGGGCGGTGCCGCCGTCGGTCCACTCGACCGGGACGACGGCGTCGGCGCCGGCGGGCACGGGCGCGCCGGTCATGATGCGGGTGACCAGGCCGGGGCCGAGAGCGTTGAGCCCGCCGTCCCCCGCCGCCACGTCCCCGATCACGGGCAGTGTGACGGGCGCGGCGGCCACGTCCTCGGCCCGTACGGCGTAGCCGTCCATCGCCGAGTTGTCGAACGGCGGCAGCGGAACGGGCGAGGCGACATCCTCGGCCAGCACGGCGCCGAGGGCGGCGTCGATGTCGACCTCGAGCGGGGCGAGCGGGCGCACCGCCGCGAGGATGTCGGCGAGATGGCGGTCGACGGGCTTCATCGGCTCACTGTCCGGACTTGTTGAGGAACTCGCGCAGCCAGGGCAGGAACTCGGGAGCGAGATCGTCCCGGTTCGCAGCGAACTGCACCACGGTCTGCAGATACTCCAGCTTGTTACCAGTGTCGTAGCGCCGGCCGCGGAACAGCACGCCGTGCACCGGACCGCCTTCCTCCGGGCTCATGGAGGCCAGCGTACGCAGGGCGTCGGTGAGCTGGATTTCGCCGCCGCGCCCGGGCGGGGTCCGCTCCAGCACGCCGAAGACGGCCGGGTCGATCACGTACCGCCCGATGACCGCCCAGTTCGAGGGCGCCTCGTCGGCCGGGGGCTTCTCCACGAGGTCGGTGACGCGGACGACGTCGTCCTCCTCGGTCGGCACGATGGCGGCGGCGCCGTACAGCGAGATCTGCTCGCGCGGCACCTCCATCAGCGCGATCACGCTGCCGCCGTACGTCGCGCGCACCTCGATCATGCGCTTGAGCAGCGGGTCGCGGGGGTCGATGATGTCGTCGCCGAGCAGGCAGGCGAACGGCTCGTCGCCGACGTGCTGCTTGGCGCACAGGACGGCGTGGCCGAGGCCCTTGGGCTCGCCCTGCCGTACGTAGTGCATGGTGGCGAGATCGACTGGCTCCTTCACCTGGCTGAGCCGTTCCTCGTCGCCCTTGGCGCGCAGAGCGTCCTCAAGCTCGTACGCTACGTCGAAGTGGTCTTCGATCGAGCGCTTGTTGCGGCCGGTCACCATGAGGACATCGAGCAGTCCGGCGGAGACGGCCTCCTCCACCACGTACTGGATGGCCGGCTTGTCGACGATGGGCAGCATCTCCTTGGGGGTCGCCTTCGTGGCGGGAAGGAAGCGGGTGCCGAGACCCGCGGCGGGCACGACGGCTTTGGTCACGGGATCGAAGTCAGCCATGACTAGACACTAACGGAGCGATGTTTGGACAAGATGAACCTGCGTCGGCGGATTTTGCACAGCCGGTCGCAACTCGATGTCAAGACGCGGCGGGAGTCGTCGGCGTCCATTAGAGAGTTACTTCTCGACCAGCCGTGGGTGCAGATGGCGGGGCTGGTGGCCTGCTATTGGTCGATCGGCTCCGAGCCGTCCACCCAGGGGCTGATCCTCGCGTTGTGGAAACACGGCGCCACGGTGATGCTGCCCGTGCAGCGCCCGGACGGCGACCTCGACTGGGCGGTGTACGACGGTCCCGACTCGCTCGCCCCCGGCCCGAACGGGATCATGGAGCCGGTGGACGTCCGGCGCGGCGTCGACGCGATCCGCACCGCCGCGCTGGTCATCGCGCCGGCCCTGGCCGTGGACCGGGTCACCGGCGTACGGCTCGGGCGCGGCGGCGGGTTCTACGACCGGGCGCTGGCCCGCGTCGGGCCGAACGTGCCGACGGTGGCGCTGCTTCACGAGGGTGAGTTGATGGAGGGGGTTCCGGCGGAGCCCCATGACCAGTGTGTACGCTTCGCCGCTCTTCCGAGCGGAATCGTCCGTTTGGTACAGGTATGACAAGATTGACGTAAGAGACGGCGAAGGGAGCGGGTGGGTCTGAACGTCTGGCTGCTCCTGTCCGCCGTCGTCGTCATCGCGGCCATCGCGTCCGTACGGATCGCGCATCGCACCGGCCTGCCCACACTGCTCCTCTATCTCGGCCTCGGGTTGCTGCTCGGCGAGGGCGGCATCATCGGGATCAACTTCGACAACGCCGAGACGGCCCAGCAACTCGGCCTGGTCGCGCTCGCCGTGATCCTCGCCGAAGGTGGTCTCACCACCAACTGGAGCCACGTACGCGACGCCGTGCCGACGGCCCTGGTGCTCGCCACGGTCGGGATCGCGGTCAGCGTCGTCGTGCTCGCGGCGACCGTCGCCGTCCTGCTCGGCATGGAGTGGCGCATGGCGCTGCTGCTCGGCGCGTTCCTGGCGTCGACCGACGCGGCCGCCGTGTTCTCCGTGCTGAGACGGCTGCCGCTGCCGCCCCGGCTCGCCGGGATCCTGGAGGCCGAGTCGGGCTTCAACGACGCCCCGACCGTGATCCTCGTGATCATGCTGAGCGCGGGCCCGTCGCTGACGCTCTCGCTGCCGCACATCCTGCTGGAAACCACCGTCGAACTGGTCATCGGCGCGGCCGTCGGACTCGCCGTGGGCCCCGCGGGCGTGTACGCGCTGCGCCGGGTCGCGCTGCCCGCCTCCGGCCTCTACCCCATCGCGGTGCTGGCGCTGGCGTTCGTCACCTACAGCGGCGCGACGCTGCTGCACGGCAGCGGGTTCCTCGCGGTCTACCTGACGACGCTGGTCCTCGGCAACGCCCGGCTCCCCCACCGCGCCGCCACGCGCGGCTTCGCGGAGGGCGCCGCCTGGCTCGCCCAGATCGGGCTGTTCGTCATGCTCGGCATGCTCGCGGACCCGCGCGAACTGCCGGACGTGCTCGTACCCGCCCTGGTGTCGGGCCTGGTGCTGGTCCTGCTCGCCCGGCCGGCGTCCGTGGTGGTGTCCGCGGCGGTGGCATGGCTCCTGCGCCTGGGCTCGCTGTCGTGGCGCGAGCAGGTCTTCCTGTCGTGGGCCGGACTGCGCGGCGCGGTGCCCATCGTGCTCGCCGCGATCCCCTGGGCAGCCGATCTGCCGGGGGCGAAGGGACTGTTCAACGACGTCTTCATCATCGTCATCGTGTTCACGATCCTGCAGGGGCCCACGCTGCCGTACCTCGTCAAGCTGCTGGGCCTCGCGGCGGAAGGCGAGGCCCGCGACCTCGACGTGGAGGCCGCGCCGCTCGAGGAGCTGAACGCCGAGCTGCTGCAGGTCCGCATCCCGCCCAACTCGCTCATGCACGGCGTGGAGATCTTCGAGCTCCGGCTGCCCGCAAACACCATGGTCACGCTCGTCGTCCGGGATGGGCAGTCGTTCGTGCCCACGCCGACGACCCGGCTGCTGGCCGGCGACCAGCTTCTCGTGGTCACCACGACCGCCCAGCGGGAGACGGTCGAACGCCGCCTGCGCGCCGTCAGCCGCCGCGGCAAGCTCGCCGGCTGGTACGGCGAACGCGGCAACTAAGCTGGGCGTGTAGTTTCCGGGCACAACGGCCGAAGCCGGCGTGCGGCTGCCGGTCTCCGAGACGGTCGTTCGTGCGACCGTACGGCTTCGGGGTGGCGGAGGCGAGCGGTTCGCTTCGCAGCCCGGAAACGGACGGTTCGGGCGACGGTACGGCTGTCGTGGTGCGAGGACGAGTGCCGGGGCGGCGGCGTGGCTCCCGCGCTCCGGATACGAGCGGTTCGGGTGGTGGCGCGGCTTCCGCGGCCCGGAAACGGGCGGATCGGGCAGTGGTGTGACTCCCGCAGTGGCGGGGACGGGGCGCTCCGGCCGTGGTACGGCGAAAGGGGCGCCGGGGGGCAATAAACCGGGCTGGAGTGGCGTTTGGGCTTGTTGACTGCTTACCATTAGCAATCGACCCGGTCGAGTGCCAGTCTCAGGAGGAGCGAGTGCCTACCTACCAGTACGCCTGTACCGCTTGCGGTGAGCAGCTGGAGGCCGTCCAGAAGTTCTCTGACGACCCGCTCACGGAGTGCCCGTCCTGCCAGGGCAAGCTGCGCAAGGTCTTCTCCGCCGTTGGCATCGTGTTCAAGGGCTCCGGCTTCTACCGCACCGACAACCGTTCGTCGGGCTCGTCGACCAGCACCTCCAGCACGACGTCGTCCTCGAAGTCTTCCGGCGACTCGGGCAAGAAGGAGCCCGCCGCCTCCACGAGCTCGTCGAGCACCTCCTCGTCCAGCACGTCGTCCGGCTCCACCGCCGCCGCCTGAGGTTATCCACAGGGGCCGTCGGCACGCGACGGGCGCGCTTCGCCGTTCGCTAGTGTCGGCCCCATGGTCAATCGCGCAGACATCGGGGTCATCGGCGGTTCAGGGTTCTACTCCCTGCTGGAGGACGCCGAAGAGATCGACGTAACGACGCCGTACGGCCCGCCCAGTGACTCGATCACCGTGGGCCGCATCGGTGAGCGGACCGTCGCGTTCATCCCCCGGCACGGCCGCGGCCACACTTTTCCTCCCCATCGCATCCCTTACCGGGCGAACATGTGGGCCCTGCGGTCCCTGGGCGTCCGCCAGGTGCTCGCGCCGAGCGCCGTCGGATCCCTCCGCCCGGAAATCGGTCCCGGCGCCCTGGTGATCCCCGACCAGCTTGTGGATCGCACGCAGGGCCGCGAGCAGACCTACTACGACGAGGGCGGCGCGGTTCACGTGTCGTTCTCCGACCCGTACTGTCCCTCCGGCCGTGCGGCCGCCGTGGCCACGGCACGGCAGACGGGCTGGGACACGGTCGACGGCGGCACTCTGGTCGTGGTCCAGGGGCCCCGCTTCTCCACCCGGGCCGAGTCGCAGTGGTTCGCGAGCGCGGGCTGGTCGATCATCGGTATGACCGGGCACCCGGAGGCCGTGCTCGCCCGCGAGCTCGCCCTCTGCTACACGACGCTCGCCCTCGTGACCGACCACGACGCCGGCGTGGAGGCCGGTGAGGGGGTCACCCACGAGGAGGTCCTGGCCTTCTTCGCGGCGAACGTCGAGCGGATGCGCGCTCTGGTCGCTCAGGTCGTCGAGGCCCTGCCGAAGGAGCGCTCCTGCGCCTGCGGCAACGCCCTCGACGGCATCAAGCTGCCGATCGAGCTTCCCTGACACCGATGCCCGCCACGCCCCGCCCGCAGCCGCAGGGCCGCCTTGACCCGGTGATGTCCCGCCGGCGCGATTCCGCCGCCCGGACATCACCAGGGCCAGGGACATTGCCGGGACCGGGGGCCCTGCCGGGTGCGGGAACGTTGCTCGAGCCGGGAGCATTGCCGGGACCGGAGGCCTTGCCGAAGCCGGGGACATCACCCGTCCGGACAACACCGGTCGGGCCGGCGACGTCACTCAGCCGGGCATCATCGCTCGAACCGGCGACGTCACTCAAGCGGGCAGTGCGAGGGAGTCGTCGACGGCGGGTTCCGGTTCGCCGCCCGGATGCGCCACACCCCTCGAGCGGTCGCGGACCCGTCGAGCGCCGCACGGGCGGAAAGGCCGAGCGGCGCACATCGCGCCGGGATGGTCACGCGTACCCCTGGGCTCATGCGCGCGGGAACGGGCGAGCACGCCCAGGTCAGGCGCAAGCCTGTGGTCACACGCACGATGGTCGCCCTCCATGCCAACACGGTCGGGCGTGCCGCTGTGCTCCTGCCTGCTGCGGATGTCGTCATGCGTAAGGGAGTCGTCATGCGTGCGCTGAGGCGGCTGTCGGCGCGTCGCCGCCGCCCGATCGCCGCCGTCCTCGCCGGTCTGGCGGTGGCCTGCGTGCTGCTGGCCATCCGTACGCCCGCCGGGGTGGAGGTCCTCGCCGCGGCCCGCGACCTCCCCGGAGGCCGACTGACCGCCTCCGACGTCGTGGTCGTTCGGCTGCCGTCCGACGCCGTGCCCGCCGGGGCGTACACACCCGGCACCCCGGTCTCGGACCGCGTACTCGCCGGTCCGTTGCGTCGCGGCGAGCTTCTCACCGATGCCCGGCTGCTCGGTCCGAGCCTGTTCCGCCAGGCCCTGGCCGGGCAGACGCCCGATGGACAACACGTCGGCGCGCAGAGCACGGACGGGCAGACGGCACAGGCACAGGGTGGACAGGAGCAAGCCGCTGACGCCCCGGCGGCCGGCGGGCAGACGTCGGACTGGCGGGAGCCGGGCGGTCAAAACACTGGCAGCACGGCGTCCGACGGCACGAACGGAGGCGATCCGACCGCCGCGTCACAAGGAGCTCCGGCCGCGGGACAGGCTACGACCGCGGACGCGGGCATGGTCGCGACACCGGTCCGGATCGCCGATCCGGACGCCGCCCGTCTGCTGACGCCGGGAGACGTCATCGACGTCCTGGCGGCCTTCGAGGACGGCCCTTTCCAGGCCCGGACCGTCGCCCAGCAGGTGCGGGTGATCGCACGCCCACCAGGGCGTACGGACGGCGGCGCGCTGCTCGTGCTGGCCACGACCCCGGGCCAGGCCGCCCAGCTCGCCCAGGCGCAGGCGCAAGGCAGGCTCTCGGTGACCATCCATCCCCGGTGATGCGTCGGCGAGAAGAGCCGCCATGTCGAGATCACGAATCCGGACGGGTGATCGAGGCAGCGCTGCGCGGCTCTATCGGTCAATCGGCCGTTCGGCCGGGCGAACCGGTTAAAGGAGTGAGCCGAGCTTCGGGTCGTACTCCCAATGCCAGGGTTCGAAGGGGCTGCTGTAGGCCCAGTCCGGGTGCACCCAGCCGTACCGCTTGCTGTTGGCCTCCAGCCAGTTGAACTGGACAGAACGGAATATCTGCACCCCACCGCACAGGTCGACGGCAAGCCCCAGCCCGTGGTTGCTCTTGCCGGGGGTGGCGGCGAAGCCCGGCCGCCGGTAGTAGACCGCCTGCTGCTCGGCAAGGCTGCGGTAGCTGTCGGAGACGCACATCGAGGTGCCGAACCGCTTCTTGTAGGCGAGGTTGAGGTCGGCGAAGGCGATCGCGGCGTCCGCGCGCAGTTCCTCTCCGGCCTGCGGCAGGGGGCACAAGATGCTCTTGGGCAGCAGGCCGTTCGGGTACTGCTCAGCCTCGCTGATCCTCGTGGGGTCGCATCCCCCCGCACCCTTCGTCCCTTCGCCGATCTTCACGCCGATCTTGATCAGCGCCCTGGTCAGCGATTTGACCAGGGTGGACGAACGCTTGCGCAGTGCGGCGACCTGGGCGTTCAGCTGCGCCTCCTGCAGGAGGCTCGCGGCCCGGAGCTCCTGAGCCTCCTGGGCGAGCTGCTGCTGCTTGTCCAGCAGCTTGATCGCGTCATCGAGCACGTTGTTCCGTCCGGCGACCAGGTGGTCGAGGTCGGCGATTCTCCGGAGCGTGGTCGTGCCGTTCCCCGCCCTGAAGAACGGGCTGATCCCGTCGAGCGACGGGTCCTGGTAGATGGACGAGACAAGTTCGGACAGCGGTTTGCGTAGCTTGTTCAGCTCCGCCGTGGCCTGCTGGAGACGCTGGACTTTGGCCGCCAGCTCCTTCTCCACCGCGCCGAACTTCTTCTGGCGCGCCACCAGCGCCCTGTTCGCGTCCTCGATGGACTTGTACGCCTTCTGAGCCTCCCGCCGCAGCTCCGTCAGCGAGGTGGGCTCCTTGCCGAGCTCGCCGGCCCAGGTGCTCTCCGTGCTCTCCCCGGCGGCCGCCGTACGATCCTTCGCGGTCGTGGTGTCGGCCGAAGCCGCGGCGGCCGTGCCGTACGGCGCCGAGACGGCCAGCGAAGTCATCACCGTGACGACCGCGATCAGCCTGGCCGATCGAGGAGATGGCACGATCGACTCCCCCGTTTGCGAACTCGTGACCTGGGTCAGGGACGCACGTTACTACAGGGTCCTGTGTGTCCGAGCCCCGGTTCACACAAGCGCTATCGACCGATCGCGCCACATTTGCGCGTTTTCCAGCTCATTGTTCGCTCTGGGATTGGCTTTCGCGTTCCCGGCAGAGCTCCCACAGCCACGTGTCCCGCCACTCCGGCGCGCACTTGAAGGGCGCCTCCTCGCGGGGTTCCGGCTTCTCGACCGCCGGACGCCTGACCTTCGGCACGTCGTTGTGGACGATTCTCGGCACCCGTACGGGGATCGGAAGGATCCGTACGAGCCCCTTGTAGAGACGCGCGGGCCCCGACGGCTCGGGCACCGGCGTCGGGTCCAGCACGGGTTCCGTCGCCGCCCCCGCCATCGGAACCACGGTTCCCCGCCCCGAGCCCGGCGCGTTCCGGTCTGGCGGCACAGCCGGCCCCGCGGGTGCCGCGAGAGCCTGGCTCCCCGCCGTTCCAGCCGCCCTTCCCGCACCCGGCTCCGCGCGTACGTCTCGAGCACCCAGCGCCCGGTCCCCGTAGCCGGCGAAGTCGGCCAGCAGCATGCCCAAGGCTAAGATCGCCGGCGCGATCAGCGCCGCGACGAGCACCACCAATCGCAGCCGACGCGCGGAGCCACGTCGCGTTACGGTCACGGCCGCGACCGTAACCGCCCCTCCCCCGGTGACGTACTGCGACTTGCCATGCCTTTACCGCAGGTCAGCCCGCCGGTGACCGGCGCGCTCGAAACAACACCCCCGGTGGGGGCGCGAGCGGGCCCAACCTTTCGCTAGGCTTACTGGTGCACATCATGCCTCCGTAGCTCAGGGGATAGAGCACCGCTCTCCTAAAGCGGGTGCCGCAGGTTCGAATCCTGCCGGGGGCACTCACTTGATCAGGTCAAGCATCCCTTTGTCCTAGGGTTTCTCTACGGCTACCCAGCATTTTTGTGGCGCTCTCGCTTACTCAGCTCTCTTGCGGACCGAGGGCCTGGTGATCGGCCAGCAGGGCAAGGGCGTGTTCGTCCGTGAGGACCTCTCCGGCGTCGAGCCGAGGCCGGCGGGCGACTTGGCGAGCGAGGTCATCGCGCTACGCACCGCCGTACAGGACTTGTCGGAACGACTGGCACGGGTCGAAGCGACCTTGTCTCAGCGATCCGAGAGTTAGGGCCGCCGTTTCGGACCCTTAAGCCGGTGACGTGCCGGGCCAGCCGCGCGGACGCGTCCTTGGAGGTGAGTCCGCTACACATGGCCTTGTCCTCCCGCCGGATGCCGACCAGGACCATCACGTAGCCGACGGCCACGATCAGGGCCAGGACCAGAGTGATGATCAGGGGCAGCGCGCTCACGACCAGATCACCCCCAGGGCGGCGGCGCCGAGCGGGCCGCGCGGGGGACGGCGGGTGATGGCGCGACGCCGAACAGCCCGGCGGCGGGCGGTCTGACGGCGTGCCCACCGGTTACGGGCGATGCATTTGAAGCAGCGGGTCTGTCCCTGCTCCAGCCGCGCCCCGCACTCGCAGCCGGGCACCTCCTCCGGTGGGTTCGTCGTGGTGTCTGTCATTGGCCTGTTCTCCTTTCGTCGCAGGTAGTGGTCGTTGTGACACCGAGAGTGCGACGGAAGGGCAGGACGAGATCACTACACGACGGGACATGTTCAAGACGTCCCGTCTACGATTGCCACGTCCCTGGACGTCCTGACGCGGCAGGTGAGATGGCCAACGAGCGACTCCGCGCGGCCCTGTTGGAACGCGGGATAAGCATCAGCGAACTGGCGGCCGCGATCCAGGTGGATCCCAAGACCGTCGAACGTTGGATCACCAAAGGCCGCTCGCCGTACCGACGGCACCGGTATGCCGTCGCCGCTCATCTGGGGATGGACGAGAGTTACCTGTGGCCGGAGGCGTTGACGCGCGAGCAGGTGGCGTCGGCGTCCGAGAGTGAGATCGTCACCGTCTACCCGCATCGCTGGGCCGTCCCCCGGGACGCCTGGGGACGTTTATTCGCCCAGGCGGAGAGCGAGATCGGCATCCTCGTCTACAGCGGCCTGTTCCTCGCCGACGACGCGGGCATCGTGCGCATGCTGGGCGAGAAGGCCGCAGCCGGGGTGCGGGTGCGCATCCTGCTCGGCGACCCGGACAGCCCCGAGGTTGCCCGACGCGGTGCGGACGAGGGCATCGACGACGGCATGGCCGCCAAGATCCGCAACGCCATCGTGCTCTACCGGCCCATCCGCGGCATGGACGGGGTGGAGATCCGGCTTCACCGCACGGTGCTGTACAACTCCATCTACCGCGGGGATGATCAGCTTCTCGTCAACACCCACGTGTACGGGATGCCCGCCGGCAACGCCCCCGTCCTGCACCTGCGGAAAGTGTCCGGCGGGGACATGGTCGCCACCTACGTGGAGAGTTTCGACCGGGTCTGGGCGCAGGCCACGCCGCTAGGGTCGTAATCATGGCCCGCCGGATTGACTACTACGACGACCCCACTGCTCCGAAGCCGAACAGCCTGGTCCCGTCCGTCAACGTCGTCGTCACCAACGACGCCGGGGACATCCTCATGATCCGCCGCAGCGACAACGGCAACTGGGCCGTCCCCGGCGGCGCCATCGACCTCGGCGAATCGTTGCCGCAGGCCGCCGTACGGGAGACCCTCGAAGAGACCGGGGTGTTGTGCGAGATCATGGGTCTGGTCGGCACCTACACCGACCCCCGCCACGTGATCCTCTACACCAGCAACGGCGAGGTCCGGCAGGAGTTCTCCATCGTCCTTGTTGGCCGTGCCGTCAGCGGCGAACCCACGCCGAGCAGTGAGTCGACCGAGGTCCGCTGGGTGCCCCGCGACCAGGTCGAGGCCCTGCCGATGGATCGCTCGATGCGCTTGCGGATCGGCCACTACCTCGCGGGTACCGAGCAGCCGCATATCGGATGATGTACGGCTCTATAGGGAGCCCACTGATAGCAGAGAAGGCAAAAGAACACGTCTTGTCCTCGAAATTGAGAAGGTCTGTGAGATCAGGATGTGATCTCACAGACCTTCGGCGTGTGGTTAACTACCGCCTCCCCCAGCGATCGCCTTAGCCCACTTGGTGAGCTGATTGACGAACGCGAGCACCGTCTCTTGCTTACCCTCCCCGAGGAAGGGCCAACAAGCCCACGCCGGGGCGGAAAGCAGCACGATGCAGAGTAGGGGCAGGGACAGCAGTGCCGCGACAAGAAGCCGCAGCCACACGGGGTGAATCACCATGCGATATCCGTGGACACTAGACGGATGCGGCATGAACCGCCAGGAATCTCGGCGAGATCCCCGACCGCCCCGCGAACCTTGAGCACTCGTCACGGCTTGGGTCGCTACCGTGAATTCATCCGGTGATTCAAATTGTGTCCGAGTATGGATTGAAAAGGCACGGGTTGGATTGGCTACCAAGATCCCCGTGACGGTTCAATCAAGGCGGCAGGAATCGGCCCTAGAAGGGTACATCAGCTCAAGCCCGGACGTAAACCGCGTGACGTCACGACATCCCGACTCAAGGCAGAGTGTTCTCCAACGAAGCAGGCGCGAATGTGAATGCGGTCCAACGGAAGGACCAGCACGGGTCGGCACCGACTTCTCCCGTTATCGAGCGCCCTCCATGCGTATCAGGGCGTCTTGCACTGCTTGTACAGCGGCCAAGATCTGCGGGGTAGATGCAGCGATTGAGCGGCTCACCAAGTGCTCGGGGCCATAGCGAGAATGAATCTCGGCCAGTCGCTCGTGTACATCGAGGTGCCGACCGTCGGGGCCGGTGGTCATGTCACAGTAGGTCAGCGCGTCGGCCAGTTCCTGCTGCTCGGGGGCGAACTCCTTGGTCAGGGCGTCGTACAGGTCGCGTTCGGTGGCCTCGTTGACCGCGCAGGAATGGTGGGCGACTAGACGGCACAAACGCTCGTCGGCGCCCGCCACATCGCGCAGGTAGCGAGCGCCGTCGAGAGGGTGAAACCCGGTGTCGACCAGTTCCGGGGAGTAGCCGATGTCATGGAGGTAGGCGGCGGCGGTCAGCGTGTCGGCATCGTCGCCGAGGATCGGGGCCAGCGACACGGCCCGAGCCGCCACCCCCTGCGTGTGTGCCCAGCGCCGGGGCAGCGGCCCGGCGAGGAGTCGTTCGGCCAGATCACGCGCCCACGCAGCTTGCTCCACGAGACAGACGATAGGCGCACCCGCCCCTGCGCGGCCTAGGGCACCAACTCAGACGTCCTAGGACGTCCTACTCGTCGGAGCGGACGAACCGGCCCTTGCCCTGCCGGGACACGATCAGCCCTTCCCGCTCCAGCTCCGCGAACGCCTGCCGTACGGTGTTGCGCGAAGCGTCGTACAGCCAGCGGAGTTCGGCTTCACTGGGCAGCAGGTCTCCGGGGCCGAGGTCGCCCCGCTCGATTCGTCGCCGCAGCTCACGGGCGATGAGCTGATACCGGTAGGAGGCATCCACCGGTGCGTCAGTGCCTTGCACGAGCCGTCCCTTCGACGGAACCGTCACGATCAATCCCTCCGCCTCCAGCGTTTGTAAGGCGCGCCGTACGGTGGTGCGGGCAACGCGGAACTCCGCGGTCAGGGCGGCTTCCGAGGGCAGCGCCCGCCCCGGCGGATACACACCTGTGGTGATCCGCTCGCGGAGCCGCTCGGCCAGCTTGCCGGAGACGCGCTGCCCGGTCAGCCGCGCCTTGCGCCGTTCAGGAGCGGTGCGCATCGAGAATCTTCGTCAGGTCGATGCCGAGTTCGCCTTGCTCGCCCTCGCGCCAGCCGTCGCGTGCGGCCTTCTCGATCCGGTCGGCCGCCGGCCCCAGCTTCAGGCATGAGACCCGTTCGTCGTGCTGGTCGCCCCAGTAGAACCACAGGAACGCCAGGTGGACGTAGACCCGGCGGGGCCGTAGCCGGCTGTCGCTCACGTCCAGGGCCGGCCGGTTCTTCTCATCCACGATCAGGACTGCCGTTATCCCGCGCCGTTCCAGCTCATCCCGCAGCTCCGTCAAGAGCTGTTCCTGAAACTCGCGCTGCCGTCTCTCAACCGGCCGTAGTTGCTCCATATCCCGACTCGCTCCTTTCGGCATTGACGGTGGGCGCATGCTGCGCCCGTGCCGTACGGAGCTTCCGTCGAGACAGAGGAACCTCTACACCGCAACTAAGGGACGTCTAGGGACGTCTTGTGTTAACGTCGCAGGCAGAGCCGCTGCCTTAGGAGGTGCACCCCCGTGAGCGACACCCTGCGCCACGCGCTTGCCCGGGCCAGACTCGGAACGGTCGACGTCGCCGCCGCCCTCGAAGTGGACCCCAAGACGGTCGACCGCTGGCTCAAAGGCCGCATCCCCTACCCACGCCACCGCTGGGCGCTCGCCGATCTCCTGCAACTCGACGAAGGCGACCTCTGGCCCGACGTCGTCCAACCGCGGCGAAAAATCTCGCACGAGGTGAAAGCCGTCTACCCCCACCGCTGGGCCGTGCCGCAGAACATCTGGCGGCGGCTCTTCCAGGGCGCGAACCGTGAGATCGACATCCTGGCCTACAGCAGCCTGTTCCTTGCCGAAGACACCGGCATGATCCGCCTCCTGGCCGACAGAGCCCGTGCGGGCGTCAAGATCCGCATCCTTCTCGGCGACCCCGACAGCCCCGAGGTAGCCGCCCGAGGAGACGAAGAAGGCATCGGAGCCGACGTCATGGCCGCCCGAGTACGCAACGCCCTCATGCTGTATCGGCCACTTCAGGAGGTCGACGGAGTGGAGATCCGCCTCCACCGCACGACCCTCTACAACTCCATCTACCGGGCCGACACCGAGCTTCTCGTGAACGTCCACGCCTACGGCGCGCCAGCGGCCCAAGCCCCCGTGCTCTACCTGACGGCCACCAAGGACGAAGACAGCACGGCCGTCTACCTCACCAGCCTCGAACGCATCTGGGCCACAGCCGAACCAGTTTGCTGACGACCCGCCCCACGACCGAAAGCAACTTTTCTTCTCGCTATCAAGCCGCCTTCGGCGGAACAGCCCTCTCCGAGCCGAGGAAGGGAAAAGGGAAGAGGAGGGGAGTTTCAAGAGGGTTCGCGTGGACGCTCCAGACAGAGGCGGTGTCCAGGACAAGGACACCGCCGGGACGTGAGATCGACCGTATGGGAAGCCGCGGAAGTGGACAACGTTTGCCGACCCCTGACAGCACCGGGTGAAGGGGCGAGTAGGGGGAAGGAAGCACAACGCAGCCCGGGAAGCCGGTCACGGCCCGCACTTCTCAAAACTGCACGCGAACCACATAGTGCTCCGCTGGGCCGCGCGCCTCGCCTTCTCCGGCAGGCGTGCGGCCTCTCTGGGCCGGTCCCGCCGTCGAGGCGGGCGCGCACCGCGCCGGCAAGCGGCGCAGCGGTGTGACGGCGGCTAGACGCTAGTGCCGATGGGTAGCCCCCCTGGAACCGGTGAGAGCTGGGGGAAGTGCACGAAGACCACGAGCAGGCACCCAGCAAGCCGATACAAGCCCGGAGACCAAGGGGCGACGCTGACGACAAATTGCAGGGAAGACGGAAGAAGTAGCAGGCGAAGGAGACGGTGAACGACCTTGGGGCTCCGCCCCAAACCCCGGGGCGCTCAGGCTCCGGGATGATCGAACCCGCGTGCCGGAGGGCCGTAGAGGGCTGAGGTGGGGTGCGCTGATCGTCCCGCCCGCCATCGACCCGGGCAAAGCCCAGCAGACCGACTCCTTCAGGTCAAGCCCGGCTGTGCGCGCAGGACAACCAGCGTGCAAGGAAGGTCACCGGGAACATGTACACGCAAAGCCGAACTTGACCCTTCGTCGCAGGCCCGCCGCCCTTCGGGACGGGTCGAAGGCAGACGGGAAGATCAGGACAAAACGCGCGTTCGGTAGTGAGGGCTAGTCTGCCGAGCAAATCGGCTCTCGCTCAAGGTCAAGCCCCCAAACAGCAGCATGGAAGTCCGTGAGACGGATATTCAAAGCTCGGAGCAGAGCCAAGACGGTGAAGTATCCCGGTTCAACAGTCCGTCCAGTCTCGATCTTGCGAAGCGTTGCCAGAGTAACTCTGGCTCTTGCTGCCAACTGCTCCTGGGTATAGCCAGCATCTACTCGAAGCGCTCTCAGATGCCGCGACAGGCGAACTGCCTGCTCCGCATACTGGCTTACCTCTCGCCTCTTTCGACCTACAGCCACGGCCCGATCCACCTTGGTGATAAATTAATCCCGGTAAAAAATTAGCACAGGCAGCGTTGATCAACCTACAGTGAGCGGGCTAGCCTGCTCGAGGAGGTCGAGAAGATGGCAACAAGGACAGCAATTGAGTGGACCGAGGTCACCTGGAATCCCACCACGGGTTGTGATCGCATATCAGCAGGGTGTGACAACTGTTACGCGCTAACCCTCGCGAAGCGGCTCAAGGCGATGGGTGCTGCAAAGTACCAAAACGATGGTGACAGCAGGACCTCCGGCGAAGGCTTCGGCCTCACACTTCATCGACCAGCATTGCGCCAGCCCTACACCTGGCGAACGCCTCGGATCGTGTTCGTTAACTCGATGAGTGACCTGTTCCACGCAAAGGTGCCGTTGCAGTTCATCCGTGACGTCTTTGCAGTAATCGCTGACACTCCGCAACATACCTACCAAGTGCTGACCAAGCGATCGACCCGTCTCCGCAAGCTGGCAGACAAGCTTGACTGGCCATCGAACCTCTGGATGGGCGTCTCTGTAGAGAACCAGAAGGCGCTATACCGTGTTGACGACCTTCGGGAGGTGCCGGCTCGTGTCCGGTTCCTGTCATGTGAGCCTCTCCTCGGCCCTCTAACTGGCCTCGATCTGACCGGGATCGGTTGGGTCATTGCGGGAGGTGAATCGGGGCCAGGGCACCGTCCCTTGGATTCGAGCTGGGTTGTCGAGATCAGGGACGCGTGCATACGGAACGAGGTGCCTTTTTTCTTCAAACAGTGGGGAGGTCGGACCCCCAAGCAAGGTGGACGCTACCTGGAAGGACGACGCTGGGATGAGATGCCAAAGCTACCTCAAGTCGCCCGCGCATAAAGCGCTGAAGCTCGCTAATCCTAGCGATCTATAGACACTGGATCGTTCCTAAGGTATTCGATATCTCGTAGGCGAGGAACCTCAAGGAGATGCCGTGCCGCGAGACTGGGGATGGTGGACGGAGCAGAAGCTCGACATCCTGTCGGACTACCTAGCCGCATTCACAAAGGCCTCAACTAAAGCCGGAACCACCGTCTACCTGGACCTCTTCGCGGGACAGTCTGAGAACGTCAGCCGTGAGCGCACTGGTCATGTAATCAGAGGCTCGGCTCGGAGAGCACTCGATACAGACCCTCCGTTCTCGATTCTGAGGTTCTTCGAGCTGGCCCCGAATGCATCTGACCTGGACCGCGCCCTCCGCGCCGAGTACCCCAACCGCAACTTTCGAGTGATTCCGGGTGACTGCAATCAAACAATCGACCGGGTCTTATATGAGCTCCGCCACGTCAACTGGGCACCTACATTTGCCTTCCTTGATCAACAGTCCACCGAAGTGAAGTGGGACACTCTAGAGCGGCTGGCAAGCCACAAGAGAGCCAACAAGCCAAAAGTGGAGCTATGGTTACTTTGTGCAAGCGGGCTCTTGCCTCGGGGCCTGAGGTTGCGGCAGGCCGAGATTGATGACAACGTGGCAAATCAGATGAGCTTGATGTTCGGCACCGAACAGTGGCGCGAAGCTTTGGCTGCGACACGCGAGGGGGATCTCACCGGCGCCCAGTTCCGCGACGAACTCACCAACCTTATGCGATGGCGGTTGGAGCGGGACCTTGGTTATAAAGCCACTCGCGTCTTCAAGGTCACGAATACCCGGGGCAGCGAGATCTTCGACATGATCTTTGCCACGGATCACTGGGTCGGCGACAAGATCATGAAAGCGGTGTACTCCAAGGCCCTCAGTCGGCAAGGCGCCTTACGCGAGAGAGCCCGATTGCAACGCAAGCAGAGTCGTGAGGAGGAAGCCGGCTACGTCGGCCTGTTCGATGTAGACGAGTTCATGCCCAATCAAGCCGCAGGCTTCACTGTCAGCGTTGCCGACGTACCAGCTCGACCGCCCTACAGACGGCAATAGGGGTAGGGAGAGGGTACGGCCCAGCATCGGCGACTTGGCGATGGAGCCCGCCTGGATGAGTGACTAAGAACGTGTTTGAGAAGGGCTACTCCGCTGGATGAGCGAGGGTGATGCGCTGCTGACGAGTTGCAGCGCTTCCCCGCGCGAGGCGGCGGGCCATGCCGCTGATCGCGGCCCATCGGATCATGG
>NZ_BMPY01000053.1 GCF_014647835.1 Microbispora rosea subsp. aerata | reverse complement strand
CCATGATCCGATGGGCCGCGATCAGCGGCATGGCCCGCCGCCTCGCGCGGGGAAGCGCTGCAACTCGTCAGCAGCGCATCACCCTCGCTCATCCAGCGGAGTAGCCCTTCTCAAACACGTTCTTAGCCTCTTGGCTTCCTTTGTCCTGAACCAGGAACGCAAGCATGCCCCGGAACATGACCACTGCCGCACGTGGCGCCCGGACGGAAAGCGCTCGCACTCCCTCTCCATAGGCGGATGCCAAGTCATTAGGCACATCCGGGTCGAGGTCATCCGCGCCGGGTTTAGGCCACCAATGAATAGCCCGATACTTCGGGGGACTGTAAGGAGCGCCGGGCTTGACCATTTCCTCTATGACCACGGTGTCCCTGCTACAGCTCATGCACTCCAAACCAGCGGCTCGGTTCTTCCCTTCGAAAACGATCAAGATTTTGCGTCCAGAGCACCTGGAACCCAGATATGTGCCCACACCTGGGACAACGCCCTTTTGGGCTATCGCGTTCAGGCAATGCATCAGGATCTCGTCGAGCATCGGCGTCCCGCGCCTGGCGTGCTGGTAGATCGAAGCCGCCCGGCCGCTGTCGTGGCCCACGCGCGCCCCTGAGATCGGCGGGACTGGTTAGTCGCGTGAAACGAAAGGCGCGGTGCCCACAGGCACCGCGCCGTTCTTCGGGTCAGGTCACGAGGTCGGGCAGGGCGGGGGGTTGAAGTCGAGGGCCGCGCCCCTGACGTCGTGAGAGGTGATCCTTATCCTTGCTCGGATGACACCACTCGCCGTGAAGGGTGAACTCTCCAGACGGTGCGAGACGGTGACGGTGCTCGGCTCGGTCGTCTCAAACGACCCGGGCACCGTGAACAGGCCGTTGTTGAACTCCCATTCGTATTCCACGCGGACCGGGCCGTTCACCTGGATATTGGTGCGGATGGTAATCGCGGGCCCGTATCCGGGAGTGCCGCAGGCGGACGCATCGATCGATGGCCGGAGGTCGAGGATTTGTATCCGCAGCGCCTCGCACTCCACCTGCACCTCGGCTGTGCTGGACGCGCCGGTGTTCGGCGAGAGGATCTCGATCCACCGCTGCACAATGCCGGTGTCGGTGACCTGCGCGGTGTGGGAGACGTTCTTGCTCAGCGGGTCGCCCTGGGCGAAGGTCAACGTCTCGGTCGGTCCCTCGAAGCTCGGGCCGGCCCAGCGGTACTGCACAGTGGTGCCGCCGGCGTCGATCCGGTTGACGCTCACGGTGCCGGTGAAGACGCGGTTGATCGGGCAGGTGCCCGTGTAGTCGGCCGGAGCCGTCACCGAGGCCGTCGCCTCCACGGGAGGCGGGGGAGGCTCCTCCTTCTTGCACTCCACCTTGTAGATGTCACGGTCCGAACGGCCATGGCGCGGGGAGACGATGTCCAAGGTCACCCAGCCCTTGTGGCTCTTGTTCGGCTTGAAGGTGTAGGAGACCTTCTTGTCGCCGACGACCTTGACGCTGGCCCGGTCGACGACCTTGCCGTTGTGAATCCAGCGGTACGTCACCAGGCTCGGGCGGCTGGCCTTGATCAGGCCCTTGGCCGTGACGCCGCCGGACGGAGAGCACACACCGGTGTAGTCAGGCACATGGACGTACGCCTTGACGAATGCCGGCCTCTTCTTGACATCCGGCTTCCGCGGTCCGGGGTCGAGGGAGATGGGCTTCACCGGGCCGCGGCAGGACACCGAGAAGTACGCCTTCTTCGTGGTCACCTTGCGCGGTGACAACACCTGGAGGGCCTGCCAGCCCTTGGCATCCTTCTTGAAGGTCGTCTTCTTCACCAAGGCGACGGTCTTGACACCCTTGCCCTTGACGGTCCGGGTTTTGACCGCGCTCTTGGATCCGCCATTGCGCAACCAGCGGTAGGCGATGGTGGTCTTGCCGTGAACCTTCAGTTTCACCTTCGCCGAGAAGGTGAGTGTGGCCGGGCACCGGCCGACATATCGGGGCGATGACACCTTGGGCGTGCTCACCGACACCACCCGCTTGGCCGGAGCGGTAGCCGCCGCTGCGGGCGTGGTCACAAGACCCGACGCCATGGCGGTGAGCGCGGCGACGCCGACGGCGGCAAGCCGGGCTAAGCCTGTGGAGATCATGGGGGGTGAACTCCGTTCGGAAAGGCATTCTGCGGATCAAGGAGGTTATCGTACGGGATTTAAATCACAATATTGTAGAGTCTCGAAAAAACATTTCGGCATAACGCGGCACTTGTAGAGGCCCCAAGACGAAGTTCGAGGGGATTTCATCCCGGGCACCAGATGCAGGTTGTGTCCCAGACCAGCGTGATCGGCGCGCTGGGCTGAACGTGGGCGGACAGGATCAGGTCGAGTCCACCCAGCCGAAGGTCCTGGGCTCGCCCGTGCGACCCCGGCGGAGGTGCGGGCGGTGGATCAGCCGGAGAGTGTTCGCCGGGTTCGTAGCAGACCAGGGCAGCCGCGTTCGCGCTCGAGGCTGCGGTGAAGCATGCCGGGCAAAGCCTGGTGCTCACACCCCGGAGCGGTCCTGCCCACGCTGCGCGTGCCGCCTGGAGGGGTGTGAGAATCGGGATCAATGGAGCCGGTGGCGCACCCACACGTTGGGTTCGACGTACACCGCGTGGCCGTGGTCGACGTCGCAGTGGACGGGCACCAGCGCCCCCGGAACCTCCACATCGCCCGTCTTGTCGAACGGCAGGCCGGTCCAGGACCGCCACTCCTCAAGGGTGCCGGCCACCACCATGGATCGCCGGGCGATCTTGTCGATCACCCCACCGGCGCGTACGTGCACACGCAGCCAGGGATCGACCGGCAGGCCGTCCTCCCGGCGAAGCGCCGCGTAGTCGGTCATCGGGACGCGGGGCTGGAGGTGCTTCTTGTTGGGACGCACGGGGGCGAGCAACTCGCCGAAGCCGAGCCGGGCGGCCTGGGCGCGCATGGCGTCGAGCATGACGGCCGACAGGCCCTTACCTTGCAGGTCGGGCCTTATCGTGATCTCCAGCGCCGAGACCGCGTCGGGGGCGCTACCGCGTCGTCGTGTCGTGGTGGCACGCCAGAGCACGCCGTCCCAGCCGTCGTCGGGCAGCTCGTCGTCACCGAGGACGAAGGGTGCGGAGAAGGCACGCGCCACGACGGCGCCGTCGGTGCGGTCCACGGCGACCAGCGCGAACTCCGCATACTCGGTGCCCACGATTGGATAGAACAAGTCGGCCGCCGGATCATGCATCATGAAGGTCGGCCAGCTGTCGGGCATGCTCCACAGCCGCGACTCGAGCTCGGGGCGCTCCGCCAGCGTGGTGATCTCCAGGTCCATGCTTGGATCTTCGCAAGTCGGACTTATCTGTATCAAAACATTTGTCCCGTCGGCTGAGGTGATCACGATATCGGCGTTCGCGCCGGTCTTCTACGTGACATACGTGCGATCGGGCCGTCGTGAAGATTAGGCCATATAGGAAGCGCTCA
Source organism: Microbispora rosea subsp. aerata (assembly GCF_014647835.1). Classification (GTDB taxonomy): domain Bacteria; phylum Actinomycetota; class Actinomycetes; order Streptosporangiales; family Streptosporangiaceae; genus Microbispora; species Microbispora aerata. The sequence continues at coordinate 20,127 of NZ_BMPY01000053.1, read as the reverse complement.
AGGAGATGGGCGTTTCACGACCTTCGCCATACCGGAAACACCCCAAGCATCCCGCTTCGCAGATGTCGGTCACCGACGTGCTCAGTTTCCGACTGGATTGTCCCCTGCGGCCATCTCAGACCTTCCCCGGTGCCGCCGGCTGACAAGAGGACGGCACCGGGGAAAGGCCTGTTGACGCGGCCCGCTCGTGAACTCCATGGCCGGGGCAGCCGTCCCGGCCTGGAGGCCCGCTGCCACGAGGCGGCGGCGCGGGGCGGGCGGGCTGGAACGCCTACGGAGTCGCGGTCACTCGCGGACCGCACCGAGCGGAGCGAAGACGACCCTCGCCTTCCGGCTTATGACCCGGCCCGTCTCGTCGTACGCCGTCAAGGTCACGGGTGGAGTGTCGAGGTGTTTGCCGTCCGCTTTCAGGCGCGCGGGCACCCGCCCGATGAAGAAGCCGTTGGCCATCGCGGCGTCCGTGTGCCTGCCGTCCGCCCAGTCGATCTCGACGCGGGCCACCTCCCGCGTCACGCGCCCTGCCACGACGCGGTATCTGCCGCCACTTTCATCGTCGTCCGACATGGCGTTGGAGTCGGTCTCCGTCGTGTACGCGTCCACGGTCAGCGGCCCGGAGACGCCCGCGCCGAGGTCGCCGGGCGGGGTGGACCCCCATGGGGTGAAGACGGGAGTGCTGGGGAACGCCTCCTTGTACTTCTGCGGTGTGCAGAGGACAAAACCGGCCTTGCTGCCGACGAGCGCGGTCGAGCCGACGTCGTCGCGATACACCACGAGCTCGCGGAAGTCCTTGACGTCGGCGTCCAGCGGGTGCCGCTCGCGGGGGTTCATGCCGTCCACCGGCCCTCCCGACGGCATGCAGTCCCGCACGGCCTGGAGCTGCGCTGAGGTGTTCGTCGGCAGGTCGGCGGGGCCGTTCGCCAACGGATTGACCGTGACGTCGGCCGTGTTCCGGATGATGGGGACCACGACCAGCGTGCCGGCGACCGCGGCGGCGGCGAGCGCGCCGGCGGCCAGCGACCAGTTCAAGCGGCGGCGTCTGGCCGCTGCTACGGCCCGGGCCACCATGGCCTGCTCGTTCACGGGACGGGCGGCGCCTGCCAGCCGCCGTAGCTCAGCGGCGATCGTCTTTTCGTCGACGTTCATTTCCGGGCCTCCTGCATGACGGGTTCGCGGACCAGCTCGCGGAGCCGGGCAATGGCGTGATAGGTCTGGCTGCGTACGGTTCCCACCGAGCAGCCCATGATCTTGGCGACCTCGGATTCCGGTAGATCCTCGTAGTAGCGCAACACCAGCACGGCGCGCTTGCGTGGTGGCAGCGCACGCAGGGCCTGCTGAAGGGCGAGGTGGTCGTCAACCTCGGCCGTGCGGTCGCGCGTCATCCGCTCGGGCGGCGACTCCACCACCTTCTCCCTGCCCCAGCGGGGACTTCGCCAGCGGCTGACCTGTTCGTGATACATGACCTTCCGCACGTACGCCTCGGGGTTGTCGCGGATCTTGTTCCAGCGGCCCGCGGTCTTGGTCAGCGCGGTCTGGAGCAGGTCCTCGGCCGCGTGCTGGTCGTCGGTGAGGACATAGGCGAGCCTGATGAGGCTGTCCGAGCGAGCCGACACAAATTCGGCGAACTCGCGTTTGTGCTCGTTGTTCAAACAGATCTCCTCGGGTCGCCTCCTTAGGACGCGATGCCCTGCCGGACCTATGGCGTGCCGACGAGGCGGTTTCGCGGGAGGCCGCTGCGCCCGTTGCCTCACGGTGCTCGGACGGCGGCACTTTCCTCGTGGGGGACTACGTCACGGGAAGCGTGGAACGAGTCAGCGGAGGGCCGGCACCGTTCGAACGCGAGGAGTTCCCATGCCCGAGACCATCGCCGGGATCACGATCCCCGACACGCCCCTCGTCCACGACGCCACCGCCCTCGTGCGCGAGGCGGCCGACGACACGATCTTCCACCACTCCCGCCGTGTGTTCCTCTGGGGCATGCTCAAGTCCGCCGTACGCGGGATGCGGGTCGATCCGGAGCTCGCGTACGTCGGGGGGATGTTCCACGACCTCGGCCTGACGAGGACGTATCGCACAACCGAACGGCGCTTCGAGCTCGACGGCGCCGAGGTCGCGTACGGATTCCTGCGCGACCACGGCCGCTCCGAGACCGAGGCGCGGGACGTCTGGCTCGCGATCGCCCTGCACACCACGCCCGAGGTGCCCATGCACCTCGCCCCCGAGACCGCCGTCGTCACCCTCGGCGTGGAGACCGACGTGCTCGGCTTCGAGCTGGATCAGATCACCGACGCCCAGCGCGCCGAGGTCGTCGCCGCCCACCCGCGGCCCGACTTCAAGAACAAGATCCTCCGCGCCTTCTACGAAGGCATGTCGGACCGCCCGGGCACCACATTCGGCACCATGAACGACGACGTCCTCGCCTACTTCGACCCCGGCTTCCGGCGCGAGGACTTCGTGAAGATCATCCAGGACAGCGCCTGGCCGGAGTGAACGGGGAGCCGGCCCCGCCACTGAAGACACACGCGAGGCCGGCCGCACTCATCGGCGAACCTCTCGGGGAAGGGTGTCTCAAGCGACTGCGTAATCCTGCGCAGCACCCGGAGTCCCTGATCACCATGATGCCGTGGTGTCCGAGTTGCGAGGCCGAGCCGCTCGGCCACGTGGTGCCGTCGCGCGTCGGCGGGGTGATCATCCCGCTCTGAGGAACTGTTCGAAAGCCTCTCGAGCCAGGGCGGACACGCTCTTGCCTTCCCGCTCGGCGCGGGCTTTCGCGCGTTCCCGCAATTCCTCCGGGAGTCTGAAGGAGACTCTTGGGGAATGCGCGGCGGCGCCTGTGAGCGACGGACGCCCGGGGCGACTGGTCGGCACGGGTACGCGGCCCTCGTCGATCGCACGGTGAACGTCGCTGACCGCGTCCTGTACGTACTCGTCGGTGATCAGGTTGCCTTTGGCGTCGTAGATCTCTTCGGAGTCGCTGTCGATATCGGAGTCGTGGTCCAGGATCAGGTCGATGTCTTCCGGTGGCCAGGCTGCCTCGTGCTCAGTCATGGCGTCCTTCTCCGTAGCGCGGTCGGCATCCCTGTCATGAGGGGCGGTCAGCGGGGGCGCTCACGGTCACTCGCACCGGCCCTGCGCCGCCCACCGATGAAACCATCCGGATCTATTCACACGCAGGAAGCCGGGGTCCGAACTCCCTAGGCCCCGCGTGGGGCGTACATGATGACCAGGACACCCAGCAGGCAGACGGCCGCGCCGATGAGGTCCCATCGGTCGGGGCGGAAGCCGTCCACCACGACACCCCAGATGAGCGAGCCCGCGACGAACACGCCTCCGTACGCGGCGAGGATCCGGCCGAAGTTGGCGTCCGGCTGGAAGGTCGCCACCAACCCGTACAGGCCGAGGGCCACGACCCCCGCCCCGGCCCACAGCAAACCGCGCTGTTCTCTCACCCCTTGCCAGACCAGCCAGGCTCCGCCGATCTCGGCGAGCGCTGCGACGACGAACAGCAGGAGGGAACGCGCGACGGTCACGACTGCGACTGTAGAGGACCGCCGGCCGTCTCCCGGCGGCCGCGGGCCGCGCCGTCCGCGGCGCGCTCGGTAGCGCGACGCCGCAAGAAGCGTCGCAGCGACCAAGCCGCGACGGCGAGGCCGCCGAGGACCGACGCCAGGGGCGGCATGACGCCGATCGAGGCCACGGCTCCGGCGCAGGCGGAGAAGCCCGATCGATGTGAGGCGCTAACGTCGCTCCGTGGCCGGACATCTCGTGCGGTTGTCCGCGTTCACAATTTCGTACGACTGGAGCGATCTATGTCCATATATGTTGCGCAACGTAATGGCCGGGAGGCGAGCGCGGAGGATCTGGCGCCGCTCGCCTTCTGGGGCTATGCGCACTTCACCGCCATGCAGGTGCGTGGAGGCCGTGTCCGAGGGCTCGACCTCCATCTGGAACGGCTGCGATCCGCCTCCGAGGAACTGTTCGGCTGCGCGATGCCCGATGATCGCGTACGGGCCTGCCTGCGGGCGGCGGTGCAGGCCGGTCCGGCCGACCTTTCGCTGACGGCCACCATGTATCCCCCACCGGGCGAGTTCCCGGTGACCCGGACTCAAGGGGAGCCCGAGTTGCTGGTGCGCACCGGACCGGCCGCGTCCCCGCCGCAGGGGCCGCTCGCGCTGGCGGTGGTCGAGTACGAACGGGTCCGCCCGGCCGTGAAGCACGTCGGCGAGATGGCCAAGACGTACTTTCCGCGTCAGGCCATCCGGCAGGGCTTCGACGACGTCGCTTTCGCCGACCGCCGGGGCCGGCTCAGCGAGGGGTCGATCTGGAATCTGGCCTTCTGGGACGGCGTCGCGGTCGTGTGGCCCGAGGCCGAGATGCTGATCGGCACCACGATGGGGATCGTCCGCAGGCAACTGGAGCGCCTCGGCGTGCCCCAGCGCGTACAGGAGATCACGCTCGCGGACCTGCCGGCTCTGAAGGGGGCCGTGGTGATGAACTCGTGGACCCCGGGAGTGCCGGTGCACCGGATCGACTCCGTGTCTTTGCCCGAGGCGTCGTCGTTCGTACGGATGCTGCACCGGGCCTACGAGGCCGAACCGCTCACCTCCTTGTAGGAAGCCCATGCGAGCTATCGCTCCGGCGACACGATCGGGGTGACCGAGCGGGTGGCGCTGGACGACGAATCCGCCGTGCGATTGGCCGAGCAGGGAGACCTCGGCTCGCCCGGGCGACGGCGGGCACTCCCGTCTCCGAAGAGATCCTGCGCGCCAGGAGGAAGGCGGCCGCCCGGCTGACCGAGACACCTGAGCGGTAATCGGCGCAGCCGGAGGTCTCGGCGGCCCTGCCCGTTCTCCTGACTCAGCCCATGCTCTTGGCGCCGTCCAGCGACTCGCGGATGATGTCGGCGTGCCCGGCGTGCTGGGTGGTCTCGGAGACGATGTGCAGCAGCACCCGGCGGGCCGACCACCGCGCGCCGGCCTCGAACCACGGGGCCTGCGGCAGCGGCTGGACGGCGTCCAGGTCGGGCAGGGCGACCACCAGCTCGTCCGTACGGCGGGCCACCTCGGCGTAGTCGTCCAGCAGGCCGGCGAGCGTCTCCCCGGGCAGCATCCGGAACTGGTCCGCCCACCAGGCGCGGTCGGCCTCGGTCATGGTCGTGGCGTCGCCCATCGCCGCCGGGCCGTCCACGATGAAGTTCGCCCAGTTGCGCTCGACCACCGTGACGTGCTTGATCAGGCCGCCCAGGCAGAGCTCGCTGGCCGTTGTCCGCTGCGCGGCCTGCTCGTCGGTCAGGCCCCGGGTGGTGTGGCGCAGCCAGTGCCGGGCCGAGGCCAGCACGGCCAGCAGGTCCGCACGCTCGCCGGAGACGGCAGGTGTGTCGGTGCTGCCGGGAGTGTTCAGCTCGTTGACGGTCACAGTCGTCTGCCTTCCGTTGATCCGCTCGTCGGTCGAAGACCACGCTAGGAGCCATAGCGGTCACTTTCTGACCTGAATGGACGGAAGAATCGCGACCATGGCGAACACCAGCACCCGCACGCTGCGGCTGCTCTCGTTGCTCCAGAACCACGGCTACTGGCACGGCACCGAACTGGCCGAACGGCTGGGAGTGTCCGTACGGACCCTGCGCCGGGACATCGACCGGCTGCGTGAGCTGGGCTATCCGGTCGAGGCGCAGCGCGGCGTCGACGGCGGCTACCAGCTCGCCGCGGGTGCCGCGCTGCCGCCGCTGGTGATCGACGACGACGAGGCGGTCGCCCTGGCCGTCGGGCTGCAGACCGCCGCCCAGGGAGCGGTGGAGGGCATCGCCGAGTCCTCGGTGCGGGTGCTGGCCAAGGTGGTGCAGGTGATGCCGGCCCGGCTGCGGCGCCGGGTCGAGGCGCTGCGCACGATGACCGTGCCCGCGGTGTGGGACGGCCAGGCCGCGACGAGCGTCGACCCGGACGTGCTCACCACGGTCGCGCTGGCCTGCCGAGACCATGAACGGCTTCGCTTCGCCTACACCCCCGTGGACGGCCGGCGTACGGAGCGGCACGTCGAGCCGCACCGGCTGGTCCGTCTCGGCAGCCGCTGGTATCTGGTCGCCTACGACCTCACCCGGCACGACTGGCGGAGCTTCCGGGTCGACCGGCTGATCGGCCCCGAGGGCACCGGCTCCAGGTTTCGGCCCAGGGAGCTGCCCGCCGCCGACGCCGCCGAGTTCGTCCGCGCCGGCATGGAAAACCTGCCTCGCTCCTACCGGGTGGAGGCGCTCGTCGACGCCCCGGCCGCCACCGTACGCGAACGCGTCGGCCGCTGGTGCACGGTCGAGGAGGCCGGCGCCGGGCGCTGCCGGATCCGGATGGTCACGACCTCCCTGACCTGGCCGGCCATGACATTGGGTGCGGTCGGCGCCGACTTCAGCGTTATCGAACCGCCCGAACTGCTCGACCTGCTCCACGAGTGGGGTGCCCGGTTCGTACGCGCCGGACGCCCGCCCGGCGGAGCCGGGTGAGACCCGCCGTGACGACCTCACCCGGCATGTCAGTCGTCCGCGGGCGGGATGGGGAAGTTGGCGCGGAACACGTTGCCCGGGTCGTAGGCGCGTTTGATCTGCCGCAGCCGGGCGAGGTTGTCGCCGAACGCGTCGAGCAGCCGTCCGGGCCGGGTGTCGGTGTCGAAGGACAGGTAGACGCCGTCGGTGTGCGGTGCGACCTCGGCGTCCCACGCGGCGTTCAGGGCCGGCTGCGACAGGCCCATGGCGGTGAGCAGGAAGTTCTGGTGCCGGTGCGGGTAGGCGGTCGCGTCGGGGGCCAGGTCGTGCGCGGCCCCGCCGGTGGCGCGTATCTGCAGGAAGTAGGCCTGCCTGGACCTCGCGATCCGCTCGAAGGCGCGGCTCACCTCGCCGTCGAGGTGGGTGACCAGGCCGGAGCGTACGGCGGGGTCTCCGCCGCCGGTGTGATGCCTGTCGACCGGCTGCACCACACCCGAATAGGGCAGCACATAACCTTGGTGTCCCAGCAGCGGGCCGGCCTCGGCGAGCCGTTCCAGCTCCTTCACCGCGGTGTCGGCGTCCGCACCGGCGTACACGGTCATGAGCTGGGCGATCGCGTCCCGGTCGCGCTGCGGCGGGGACAGGACGAGGAAGCTCGTCAGCTCGCGCGGCGCCTTCTCCATCGCCGCGCCCCAGCGCTCCAGGAGCCCGGCCGTGTCGCGGGCGTCGAGGGTCATCTGGGAGAAGACGACGTCGCCGAGCTCCATCGCCTCGATCTCGACCCAGGTGACCACGCCGAGGTTGCCCCCGGCCCCGCGCAGGCCCCAGAGCAGGTCGGGGTTCTCCTCCCGCGAGGCGTGCAGCACCCGTCCGTCGGCGGTCACGACCTGCGCGGCGACGACGTGGTCGATCGTCAGGCCGAACTTGCGCCCGAGCAGGCCGATGCCGCCCGTGGTCGCGAGGCCGCCCACGCCGACGCCGCCGAAGTCGCCCGAGCTGATCGCCCACCCGCGCGGAGCCAGGGTCTCGGCCACCTGGCCCCAGGTCGCGCCCGCGCCGAGCCGTACGCGGCGGGTGGCCGGGTCGACGACCTGGACGCTGTCGAGCGCGCCGACGTCGAGCACGATGCCGCCGTCGTTGGTGGAACGGCCGCTGATCCCGTGCCCGGCCGAGCGCACGCTGAACGGCACGTCCTGGGACAAGGCGTACGCGAGCCCCTCGACGACCTGGTCGACCGTACGGGGGCGAAGCACCAGGCCGGGGGACCCGGAACGCAGGTAGTTGTGCCGCACCGACTCGTACGCGCGGTCGCCCGGCTCGACGGCGTCGGCCGCGAGGCTCGCCGGGACCTTGTCGTAGTCGATCCCCTCGCGGCGCAGCGCGAGCGCGGCGGCTCCCCGCCGGGCGGTCGCGGGGACGACGCCGGAGGCGGCCCGCTCGCGCGCCACCGCTTCCCGTACGGCCGGCGCGATCTCCTCGCCGTACACCTGGATGAACCGTGGGTCGTCCGTGGCCAGGATGAACGTGCCGACGCCGTCCTCCAGCGCCAGCGTGGCCAGCTCCTCCACCCACTGCTCGACCGGTCCCTTCAGGAAGCCCTGGCGGGTCTCGGTCACCGCGCCGCTGATGTTCAGCAGGCGGCGTATCTGCGCCGGATCGCGCCCGGCCTCCGCGGCGGCCTCGTCGATGATCTGGTTGCCGCGCCGCAGGTCGCCGTCCTCGAGGTAGAAGAGCGAGGGCAGCCAGCCGTCGGCCTTCCGCCCCACCAGGCGCAGCATCCGCGGCTTGTAGGCGCCGAGGTAGATCGGGATGTCGTGTGCGGGGGCCGGGCCGCGCTTGGCGCCCATGACGCGATAGTGCTCGCCCTCGACGCGCAGGATGCGGCGCTCGCGTACGTCCCAGATGCCGCGGTAGATCTCGATGGCCTCCTCCAGCGCGGTCACCGACTCGGCGGGTGTCAGGCGGGTGCCGCCCATGGACTCGATCGCGTCCCAGAAGCCGCCCGCGCCGACGGCGAGCGTGAACCGGCCGCCGGACAGCAGGTCGAGCGACGCCGCGGCGCGGGCCAGCACCGCCGGCGGGCGCAGCGGCAGGTTCAGCACGTTGCCCGAGACCGTGATCCGCTCGGTCCGCGCGGCCACCCAGGACAGCAGGGTCCAGGTGTCCAGGAAAGTCGGTTGGTACGGATGGTCCTGGAAGGTCGCGAGGTCCAGCCCGGCGGCTTCGGTGATCTGCGCGAGCCGGACCGGTCCCTGCGGGTCGCGGTTCTGGGGGGTGATGAACGTGCCGAACCTCAGTTCGTGGCCGTAGTCCGCCATGCCGGGCCTCCCAAAAGTCGTCTGTAGAACAGATGATGTGCTGGACAACTCATCGAGGCGGCAGCGTATTCCGCGTTAGGGTGTAACTCGTGACAGACCGCGAACATGCCGACTCCCAGCCGCCGTCCATGCAGGGATCCGTGCTGGGGTGGTCCCTCACCGTGCTGTTGCGGGAGTGGAGCGCGCGCGTCGAGGACGTCTCCCGTGAGCTGCCGCACGGGGCGCGCGGCTACCAGGTGCTCTCCGCGGTCGTGCACGACGCCCCGCCCACGCAGGCCGCGCTCGCCGCCCGCCTCGGCATCGACCGCACGGTCATGACGTACCTGCTCGACAAGTTCGAGGGGTGTGGCCTCGTGGAGCGCCGGCAGGACCCGGCCGACCGCCGGGCGCGGCGCATCGTGCCGACCGACCACGGCCGGCGCGTGCTCGCCGACCTCGACGCCCGCGTCGCGCGCGCCGAGGACGAGCTGCTCTCCGGCCTCGCGCCGGAGGACCGCCGCGTCCTCGTGGCGCTGCTGGAGCACGCCGCCGGCGGGGCGGAAGCCCCCGGCGAGGACCGTTGCGCCACCGTCGCACGGTATGGGCTGACCCGGGAGGCATAACCCGGCCTGTTGCTCGTCCGGGGTTCGCCGATCGATCCGCTTGTCGTTCAGCTCCGCCGTGGCGTCCGCGTACGCGTCGGCGGCGCGGGCGAAGTGGTCGAGCCCGCCGGGGCGGCGGGCATGCGGCCCCGGTACGGCTTTGGTGATGCCGCCCGGCTCTACGGCCCCGCGGGCGGCTTTCAGCCGGTTGGGCGGGGCGGCTCGCGCGGGTCTCGTACGAGCGGCGGGTCGCGTGGCTACTCGCGGCGGAGCCGCCAAAGCATGTAGGCGGCGACGGACGACGAGTCGCTGACGGCGCCGTCGAGGATCATCTGCTCGAACTCGGTGCGGTGCACCCATCGCTGGCGCATGTCCTGCTCGGTGTGCTCGCGCCGGGGCTCGCCCTTGGTGAGGCCGGTGGCCACATACACGTGCATGCCCTGGTCGGTGATTCCGTGGGCGGTGTCCATGTATCCCAGGTAGCGCAGCCGGTCGGCCCGGAGCCCGGTCTCCTCCAGCAGCTCGCGCCGGGCCTCGCTCTCGTGGTCGTCCGCCTCGGCTCCGCCCTGGGGGAAACTCCAGGACCGGCGGCCGATGGGGTAGCGGTATTCCTCCACGATGTGGAAGCCGTCGTTCTCCTCCGGCAGGATCAGCACGAAATCGGCCCTGACCACGTATCCGTACAGGCCGGGGGAGCCGTCCGGGTGCTCGATCGCGTCCTCCCTGACCGTCATCCAGGGATTGCGGTAGACGACGCGAGAGGAGACCTGCCGGATCACGGGCTGAGCTTCGGTCATGCGGCCGGATACTACCGATGCCCCGGGTGTATGTCCCCGTACGCGACGGATGCCCGGGACGCCGGAGCGGCCGGCATTGTGGTGGTCACTTCGCCTCGGACCGGTAGGCGAGGGACAGCACGCCCGTCGGGAAGGTCTCCGAGGAGACGAGCCGCATCGGGATTTCCAGGCCCTCCTCGAACAGACGCTGCCCCTTGCCCACCACGATCGGGTGGACCAGCAGGCGCAGCTCGTCGAGCAGGCCGTGCCGCATCAGCGAGCGGACGAGGTTGGTGCTGCCGCTGATGCCGATGGTCGTGCCCGGCTGCTGCTTGAGCTTGATGATCTCCTCGACCAAGTCGCCCTTGACGAGGGTGGAGTTCTGCCATTCGACCGTGTCGAGGGTCGAGGAGACGACGTACTTGCGGATGTCGTTGATGAAGCCGGCGAAGGGGTCGTCCGCGTCGGTCTTGCCCGGCCAGTAGGCCGCCCAGCTCTCGTACGTGACCCGGCCCATCATCATCGCGTCCGACTCGGACATGAGCGCGCCCACGGCCGCCCCCATCTCCTCGCTGAAGTAGGGGAAGTGCCACTGGTCGGGCGACTCGACGACGCCGTCGAGGGACATGAAGAAGCTGGCGACGATCTTGCGCATCTCTGGATCTCCTCTGTCTCGCGCTTGCGTGCCTCAAGGTTCGCAGCCGACGAGTCAGACTGTCAAGAAAAATTAATTTTTCGGTAGCGAGCGCAGACCGACCACGATGGTCCCGATCGACGGCTCGCGCGGGTCGTGGCGCTGCGAGGAACCGCTGTGAGGAATCAGAGACCGGCCCCGACCGGCGTCCCCCGCGACCTCATCGCAACGGTGCCCGCCTCGACCTCACCGCCACGGCGTCTGCCTCGGCCTCACCACAGCGGCGTGGCGCCCTAGCCTCACCACAACAGTCTTCGCCCCGGTCTCATCGCGACGGTGTCCGCCCCGGCCTTATCGCAACGTCTGCCCGTCCGGCAGGGTCAGCGCGGCCAGTTCCGCCCGGGTGGGCAGCCCCTCCCAGTCTCCGGCGCGGGTCACGGACGCGGCGCCGAGCAGGGTCGCCCGTTCGAGCCTGCCGTACGCGTCGAGCCCGTCGAGCCGCCCGGACAGATAACCGGCGGTGAACGCGTCGCCCGCGCCGACCACGTCGACCACGGTCACGCTGCGCGCGGGGACGTCGAAGGAGGTCCGGGCGTCGTGGTAGCTCGCGCCGGCGGCGCCTCGCTTGATCACGACTTCCTCCACGCCGGCGTCCAGCAGGGCAGCCACGCGGTCGCGTTCGCCGTCGCCGTCCGCGACCAAGTCCAGCTCGTCGTCGGAGGCGATCACCACCGTGACGTACGGCAGCAGCCGGCGCAGCGCCCGCGCGGCGGCCTCCCGGGTCCACAGCAGGGACCGGTGGTTGACGTCGAGGCTCACCCAGGCGCCGAGCCGTCGCGCTTCCCGGGCGGCGGCGACGACGGCCTCCAACGGCGCGGGGCCCAGCGCCGGCGTGATGCCCGTGAGGTGCAGGCCCGCCTGACCCGCCTCGACGGCCGGTCGCACCTCGTCCCACGACAGCGTGGAGGCGGCCGAGTCCCTGCGGTAGTAGTGCACCCGCGCCCGGCCGCCGGGGGCCACATCCCGCAGCAGCAGGCCGGTCGGGGCGTCCGCGCGCCGTACGACGTGGTCGGTCAGCACGCCCTCGGCCCGCAGCGTACGCAGGACGAGTTCGCCCGGCTCGTCCCCGCCGAGGGCGCCGGTCCAGCGGGCGGTGTGCCCGAGACGGGCCAGGGCGATCGCGACATTGGCCTCCGCACCGGCGGTGGACACGTGCGCGTCGCCACCGAGACGCAGCGGCCCGCCGCAGCGGACCGTGATCATGGCCTCGCCGATCGTCAGGACGTCCGCCCTCATGACGCCCTCACCACTTCGAGCACCGTCCTGACCCGGCGGCGCAGGTCGTCCGGGTCGCCGCCGTTCAGGGCGTCGCCGAGCAGGGTCGAACCGAGGCCGACCGCGACGGCGCCTGCCTCCAGGTAGTCGCGGATGCCGTCACGGGCACCGGCGCGTGCATCGCCGTGGGCGTCGTGGCCCGTGCCGTTGTCGGTGCCGTCGTGAAAGTCGTCGAGGGCACTGCCGAGGGTGACGCCGCCGACCGCCACGAACGGGACGTCCGGGAACGGGCCACGCAGCGCGCGCAGGTAGGGGACGCCTCCCATGAAGGCGGGGAAGAGCTTGACGGCGGTGGCTCCCCGCGCGGTCGCGGACATGACCTCGGTGGGAGTCAGCGCCCCGGCGATGACGGGCAGCCCGAGGCGCACCGCCTCGTCCACTCCCTCGCCCAGGCCGGGCGTGACGACGAACGTCGCACCCGCGTCCCCGGCCGCGACGGCGTCCCGCGCGGTCAGCACGGTGCCCGCGCCGAGGCGCACACCCGGGCCCAGGGAGGATGCCGCCCGCCGGATGACCGACAGCGCGTCGGCGCCGGTGAGCGAGACCTCCATCAGGGTCACGCCCTCCTCGGCGAGGACGTCGAGGGTGCGCAACGCCGCCGCGGGGTCCTTGCCGCGAACGATGGCGAGGAGCCGCTCGGCTTTGAGGAGGTCGAGCAGATCGTCTGATCGCACGCCGGTCACCATCCTGCGAAGAAGCGGTCGGGTCAACGCCAGACCGGGGGACGCGCATCCGGCCTCGCCGGCTTTCACGCGCTACGGCCTGCCCGATTCAGCATGCCAGTCCCACCCCGGCCCGGCTCCCACGCCGGCTCCGCACGGCCGCCCGCCCTCGGCGTGGGCGACGGATCGCGTACGGGGAGGGGATCGGGAGGGATTCGCGCGGAAACGTGTCGGCCGCGTTGGATAGCGTCGGGGCCATGCGGCTTCATGTGGGATGCGCGATGTGGACGCACGCGCCGTGGCGGGGGCGTCTCCTGCCGCACCCGCTTCCTCCGGAGGAGCGGCTGCGGGCCTACGCGACCTGGTGCAACGCTGTCGAGGGCAACACGACGTTCTACGCGACGCCCGCGCGGAGCACGGTCGAGTCCTGGGCGAGGCAGACCGACCCCGGCTTCCGCTTCGTGGTCAAGCTGCCCAAGCCGATCACCCACGAGCGCCGCCTGGTCGGGGCGGACGACGACCTGCACGCGTTCCTCGGCGCGATCGAGCCGCTCGGCCCGCGCGCCCACGCGCTGTGGATCCAGCTTCCGGGCTCGTTCGGCCCGGCGGACGTCGGCGCGCTCGCGGCCTTCCTCGGCCGTCTCCCCCGCGCGTACCGGTACGCCGTGGAGGTGCGGCACCGGGCGTTCTTCACCGATCCCCGGGCCGCGCGGCTCCTGGAGCGGGTGCTGACCGGGGCCGGCGCCGAGTGGATCCCGTTCGACACGACCGCGTTGTTCTGCAGCCCGCCGACCAGCGACGCCGAACGCGACGCCTGGTCGAAGAAACCGCGCGTGCCGCTGCGCACGACGGCCCTCACCGACCGGCCGATCATCCGCTACATCGGCCGCGACGACCCGGAGCGTACGGTGGAGGGCTGGCGGCACTGGGTGGACACGGTCGCCGGGTGGCTGCGCGAGGGGCGTTCGCCGACGGTGTTTATCCACACCCCGGACAACGCCGACGCGCTGACGCTGGCCCGCCGGTTCCACGACGACGTACGCGCCGAGGTGCCGGAGGTCGAACCGCTGCCCGAGCCCATGCCCACGCAGCGGCCGGACGAGCCGCTGACCCTGTTCTGATGACCGTTCAAACGGCGCATCACCGTTTGACGGCGCGCAGCACGACGAACTTCGGGTCGCTCGCGACGACCTCGCAGTTGCCGAAGAGCCGGCGCAGCTTCACGTGGTAGCCGAGGTGGCGGTTGCCCACCACCCACAGTTCGCCGCCCCGCCGCAGCGCGGCACGCGAGCCGTTGAACATGCGCCAGGCGGTCGCGTCGGTCCTGCCCCGGTGGCTGTGGAACGGCGGATTGTTCAAGATCAGGTCCGCCGTGCCCGGCGGGAAGCCCGACAGGCCGTCGGCCGCCACGAACCGGGCGGTCACGCCTGCCGGGGCGTTCGCCCGGAAGGTGGCCTCCGCCGAGGCCAGCGCCTGATACGACTCGTCGATGAAGGTCACCTCGGCCTCGTCGTTGGCCAGCGCGGCGGCGAGCCCGATCACCCCGTTGCCGCAGCCGAGGTCGACCACGTGCTCGGGCCCCGTACGCGTCGGCAGGTTGCGCAGCAGGAGGCGGGTGCCGGCGTCGAGGCGCTCGGCGGAGAAGACGCCGGCGTGGTTGACCACGGTCAGGCCGGAGACCACCCCGGCGTCGGCGGGCAGCGCGTGGCTCCGCGGCCACGGATCGACCCCTCTGGGCAGTCCGGGGCCGGGCGAGCAGAAGATCAGCCGCGCCTTCCTGACCGCCAGCGAGGTCCGGGTCGGCCCCAGGAGGCGTTCGAACACCTTCAGCGTCGAGGTGTGGATCTCGGTGACCATTCCCGTCCCGACCACCACCGTGCCCTCGTGCACGTACGGGGCGAGTCGGTGCAGCTGGTCCTCCAGCAGGGCGAGGCTCTTGGGCACCCGCACCAGCAGCACGTCGATCCGGTCCGGCGGCGCGTCCCTGGTCGTGCGCAGCCGTACGGCGTCCGCGTCGAGGCCGTTGCGCTTCAGGTTGGCGAGGGTGGCCTGCTGACCGAGGAACGAGTCGCTGATCTGGACCGGCCGGTGGGCGGGGCGTCGCGCGGCGAGCGCGGTGACGAGGGCGCCCCACCGGTCGCACAGCACGACCACGGTCCCCGACAGGTCCACCGGCCCGCCCTCGCGCTCGTCCAGGTGGCGCAGCAGATACACGTCGGCCGCGTCCCAGGCGCGGAGCTGGTCGCGGGGATCCTCGGGAAAGCGGGCGAGGTCGAAATCGCCCCGCGCCGTCGTCATACGGTCCATCGCGCCTCAGGCTAACGCCCGGCCCCGGCGGCGGGTGCCCGGCGGCCTCCCGGCGCCTCCGGCGCGGCATCCCCATCTCCTGATACCGGCGCTCGCCGGCTGGAGAGAGCGGAACGCAAAGAAACCGGGACCGGAGGCTTCCTTCCGGCGCGGTGACCGATCGGGCCGGGCTCGCGGACACCTCACAAGGTGTTCTGCCCCATGAGGCCGGGCACGCGGCCGGCGGGTGGGGCGGCGGCGCAGGCGCCGCCCGGGTCACGCACAGCAAGGCCAGACACGACCTAACCGCGGCGGCGGGCCGTCCAGAACCACAACGCCGCCAGGGTCGCGATCGCGGTGCAGGCTCCGACGGCCATGCCGGTGAAGAAGCCCGCTGTGTCGCCGTGGGACGGCGTCAGCACGATCCCGGGCACGACCAGGGCGAGCGGAATCACGGCCGTCAGCAGGTAGAACCGCCGGCTGAAGAAGACGCTCCGAGCGGGGGCCGGGGGCGGGGAGTCGAGCTGCGCGGCCGGTCCCACGCTGGCGGCCCTGGGCCGCTTGAAGTATCGGTAGCACAGCCAGGTGCCGCAGGGCTCCCAGCCCTCGGGCGCCAGCCGCGCCGCCAGCGCGCGGCCCCCGCCCGGGGCCACCAGCTCCCTGCGGTACTCCCACCGCTGCGGCCGTTCCGGGTCGCGGTGGCCGACGAACCTGCCGAGGTGGTCGATCCGGTCGATCTCCCAGCCCTGGTCGCCGAACCGGGCCAGCGTCTGCCGGTCGGCGAAGATGTCCGCGGTCCACCGCCATTCGCTCGCGCCCGCCGGGCCGGCCTCCGGCGCGCGTGCCGCCAGCAGTCGCCCGGCGAAGTCGCCGACCGGCCCGAACTCCTCCTCCGGGGTCGAGCCGGTCTCCGCGACGTACGACGCCAGGTCGGCGACCGTGGCCTCGGCCTGTTCGGCGGGCACGCCGCCCTCGCGCAACAGGGCCTTCAGCTCGTCGAGGTAGGCGCTCACTTCAGCCCTCCCGAGGCCAGCACCGTGCGTACGGACTGGTCGAACGCCAGCCACAGGCTGCCCTGCTCGGCGAGGGTCTGCCGGCCTTGCTCGGTCAGCCGGTAGTAGCGCCGGCCAGGACCGCGCTCGGTCACCCGGAACTCGGCGGACACCAGGCCCGCCTCCTCCAGCCGGTTGAGCACCGGATAGAGCGTGCCGCCCCGGATCTGGCCGAGCCCGGAGCCGGCGAGCATCTTGGCGATCTCATAGCCGTAGTTCTCGCCCTCGGTCAGGGTGGCCAGCACCAGCAGATCGAGGACTCCCTTGAGCCAGCTCGCGCGGCGGTCGGTCGCCATGTGCTTCATCCTCGCACGGTAGGACCACTACCTAGGCCGCTTGACCGACCGTCTTCGAGGCGGGCTGCGGGGTGCACACGAGGCCCCGGATGTCCATCAGGGCGTGCATCAGGATCGGCAGCAGGAGGCTGCCGGTGGCGAGGTAGAGGGCAGTGAGCGCGCAACCGGCCAGGGCCACCGCGAGCATGCTCTTCCATCCCTGGTAGAGGTGGCCCACGGCGAAGACCGCCAGGGCCAGGGCGGCGGCCGCGGTCGTGCTCAGGCCCAGTGCGCCGACGCCGATCGCGATGAGCAGGCCACGGTAGACGATCTCCTCGCAGACGCCGGCGGTCACCGACATCGCGAGGGCGTGCCACCGCTCGGCGGGGGTACGCGGAAGCAGATGGGCCACGGCCGCCTGACCGGGCATCGCCTTGCCCGACCGCGCCAGCCGGCGCGCCGTCACGACGCTGATCGCAAGGGCTGCCCCCATGCCGGCGAGCGCAGGGGCGACCTCGCCGAGGTTGCCCGGCATCGTGAAGCCCAGATCAGCGGCGCTGACCCCGGGGGACAGCATGAGGATCGCCGCCGTCACGGCGACCCAGATCCACTCTTCGGCGATCCACAGCCGGTACGCGTGCACCAGCGCACGGGGGTCGTGGGCGCGGCGCCGGGCCAGCCGGTCGTACTGACGCTTGCCCAGCCAGGGGGCGACGAAGGCCAGATAGGCGGTCAGCGCGCTCGCCAGGAGCAGGCCCGGGGTCGAGAAGCTCGCGGAGATGCTCATGAATTGCCGCCCTTCATACATGCGTTGGCAAGCTAGACGATAAAACCATCTAGTTAGGATCACAACCTAGTAAGGTCAGCCACACTGTTGGATTTCGGTCGCGTCGGTGTCCTGCTCGGCCGGGAGCGGCCGGGCGCGTGCTCGCTCGCCCTGGAAGCCGGCGGGCATCAGACCCGGCTCCTCTCTCCAGCGGTCGCGGTGCACCGAGCTGGGCCTGCGGGCGGAGGTCTCCGGGCCGGAGCACGGCAGCCTGGGCGCGCGCGTCCGGGCCGCCCGGCTGGTGCCGTACCAGGCGGTGATCGGCGCGAAGGAGGCCGGGAGCGACCTGGTCGCGCTGCGCCTGCGCGACGGGCGGGCGCTGGAGGCGATGCCCGCGGCCGAGGCGCTGGCCCGCATCGGCGCTGTCGCCGCGGCCCGCTCCGCCGAGCTGTGGGAGCCCGCCCTGCGGCCCTGATCCCGGGCGGACGGCCGTCGCGCGCACGCCGTCCTCGACGCGTTCCGCGAGGGACTTCGCGACGTCCGGGAGTTCGCGCACCCCGCTCGCGGGGGCCGTACGAGGGACCGAACGTCGAGGGTGCCGTACGACGGGCCGGACTCAGAGCGACCGGACCCCGGCGAGGCGCGAGAACACCCGGCCGGGGTCCATGATCCCGGACCGCAATCCGCGGGCGGAATCTAGTCGGAAGGTGGCGGCCATAAGGATATCGAGGCTCCGTCCAGGGGTCGGCGCGGCATGCGCGATCCGGCCCACCGGATGCCCGGTCAGGCCGGCGACCCGTCGCATGACCAGCGGCGTTCCAGCAGAAAGAGTCCGTCCACTGATCCACGACCGACCTGGCGCGAGGGGTCCGCCTACTGATGCTCGCCGGGTCGTCCCTAAGAGAGGCTGGTGATACCTGAGGCGGGGTTCCGGCGCGAGAGGCCGTCCACTGATCCGCGACCGATACATAGCCGGCGGCGTTTCGCCGCGAAGGGCTCACTGCTGATCCGCGCCGGGCGGTCCCCCTTCACGAGTGGCCGGCGATCAACTCGCGGTCTCAGGACGCGGCCGGCACGCGCGCGGGCTCCTCGTCGGCCACCCGCAGCCCGCGTACGCCGGGGGCGAGCAGCGCGGCCAGCGTGACCAGCACGATGATCGCCCCGCAGGCGATCAGCGCCGGCCGCGGCCCGAACGCCACGGCCGCCGGCCCGGCCAGCAGCAGGCCGAGCGGCCCGAACATCAGCGACCCGAGCGCGTCGTAGGAGCTCACCCGCGACAGCGACTCGGCCGGAATCTCGCGCTGCATGGTGGTCTGCCACAGCACGCCGAAGATGTCGAAGCACACCCCCATCACGAACGCGCCGCCCACGACCGTCCACAGCGGCGCGCCGACGCCCAGCAGCAGGTACGGCAGAGCCGCGGGCAGGGTGACGAGCGTGCCGAGCAGGATCGGCCGGCGGGGCCGCAGCCGCAGCGTGACGACCACTCCGACGATCATGCCGGCGGCCTCGCCCGCCAGCACGGCCGACCAGGCGGGGGCGCCGCCCAGCGACTCCTTGGCGACCAGCGGCCCGAGCACGCCGTGGGCGGCCTGCACCGCCATGACCAGGATCGAGAACTGGGCGACGACCACCCACAGCCACTGCCGGGAGATGAACTCGCGCCAGCCGGCGCGCAGGTCGGCCAGCACCGAGTGCCCGCCGCTCGGGGCCCGCTCGGCGGGGGTGAGACGCAGCATCGCGATCAGCGCGCCTGCCGTGGCGAACATCGCTCCGCTGACCGCCAGCGCCCAGCCCGCGCCGACCAGGACGACGGCGGCGCCGCTCATCACCAGGCCGGCGACCCGTGAGATGTTCTGCCCCAGTCCCAGCAGGGCGTTGGCGGTCTGCAGCCGGTCGGCGGGCACGACGTCGGGGATGATGCCGGTCAGTGCGGGGAACAAGATCGCGGTCGCGATGCCGCTGACGGCGCTGGCGACGACCAGGGCGGCCAGCGGCGTCCATCCGGTCAGCATCATCGCGGCCAGGCAGAAGTACGCCAGCGCGTTGATCGACTCTCCCGCCGTCATGACCCGGTGACGCGGCAGCCGGTCGGCGATCACCCCGCCGACCAGCATGAAGAGCACCATCGGCAGCGCCTCCGCGGTGAGCACCGCCGACAGCGTCCTGCCGTCCGCGCCCGGGAGACCGAGCACGCCGAAGGCGAGGGCCACGGGCGCGAAGGCGGTGCCGAGTACGGAGATCGTCCGGGCCGCCAGCAGCAGGGCGAACCGCCGATCCCTGAGCAGGCCGAGATCACGGCGGAAGCCAGGCATGCGAAAACTCCGGATGACGCACAACACGAAGAGGGGAATCTTCATCGTGCCGTCCCCGCTCGCGCCCGTCACCTCATTTAATGGCCGCCCCGAGCACGCGAAGATCCTCATCGGTGGCGCCCGCGTCGGTGAGAAGGGGTTGTCTTCGCTCCGACCGGCCGGGCCGTACGCGGACGTCGTTGCCCTGGGGCGATACGGAAGGGGACCGGGCTCAGGCGAGCGGATCGCGCCGTGCGGGCACCGTACGCACAGCAGGCGGCCGGGGAGTTTGATATCCCCCTACCGAGCCCAAAATAAAAAAATCTCAAAATCCAATTGGTCTGCACATGGTGTACGCAGGGGAGACGCGCGAACATAGCCGAATGCCGCCGGAAGACCAAGAAGGGCCCGCACCCGGCTTGAGAATTGGCGGGTAGTCTCAACGGGAAGGCAAGAGCGGTCCTCTCCGATGGCCCGCTTTCACGGATGCCTTTCGGAAACCAACCGGGGGGATCCGATGAGCGGAGGTGATCGCATTCTACGGCGGACTCCTGTGAGAACGTGTTTGAGAAGGGCTACTCCGCTGGATGAGCGAGGGTGATGCGCTGCTGACGAGTTGCAGCGCTTCCCCGCGCGAGGCGGCGGGCCATGCCGCTGATCGCGGCCCATCGGATCATGGCCT
>NZ_BMPY01000052.1 GCF_014647835.1 Microbispora rosea subsp. aerata | reverse complement strand
GAACTCCGTCGAGGTCTCGAAGGTGACGAACCCGTCCTCGGACACGAACGGCGTCGGCGTGGTGCCCGGCGCCGGCGGGTGGAACTCGCCCTTCAGCGGCCCGTGACCGGCGCTGGGACCGTGGTCCCCCACCGTGCGGAACAGCCGCGGCACGAAGTCGATCAGGTTCTCCTGCCAGGCGTTCCAGTTCGCCCCGGCGTCGGGGTTGACCCCGTCGAACTCGTACTTCACGCCCGCGCGGTCCAGCGCCTTCGTCAGCCGGACGGTCGCGTTGTACGCGGGGTCGGTCACGTTCCCGGTGTACAGCCGCAGCAGCGTGAGACCGCGGTTGATCGCCTTGGCGTCCGGCCGGCCGGGATCCGTCAGCAGGCCCGAGAACGAGCCGGCGTACGCGAAGTCGCCCGGCTTGGCCAGCGCGGCACGCAGCGCCAGCGTCCCGCCCTCGGCCACACCCGCGATCGCCTGGTGCGCCGGGTCGCGCAGGACCCGGTACTTGTCCCCGACGGCCTTGCGCAGGTCCTTCAGCTCCTTGTCGCCGGCCGGCCCGTCACCGCCGGTCATCACGACCACCATCGGCTCGATGGAACCCTGGGCCGACAGGTTGTCGAGGATCTGCCTGGCCCGGCCGAGGTCGAGCCAGTCGGTGGCGCTCTGCCCCTGGCCGGACTGAAGGAACAGCACCGGATAGTCCTTCGGGCCCTTCGGTCCCTTGGGAGCACCCGGCCCCTTGGCCTGGTAGCCCGGCGGCGTCCAGACCAGCGCCGACCGCTCCTCCTTCTTGACCCGGTAGGTCAGGGTCTCGACCGTGCCCCCCTGACCCTGGGGCACGTCCGTCAGCAGGCGGGCCGAGTCGCCCGGCACCATGAAGGTGCTCCACAGCGGCTTGGACGCGACGCCCGTGTCGTTCGTCGGGTCCTTGAGACTCTTGGTGTCGTCTCCCGTGACCTGGTAGGTGTACAGCCCCGGCTTGAGCGGGCCGAGAACTCCCGAAAAGACGTCGCCCCTGCGGGTCAGGCCGAACTCCGCCCAGGTGAAGGAGGGGCCGAAATTCCCCTCGATGACCACCTGCGACACCTGGCCCGCGTTGTCCTGGATGTAGGACACCGGGACGCTGAACGACGCGTAGCCGTCGTCCGACACGCTCAGCCACGGCGTGTCCGCCGCCGCGGGTCGCGGCGCGAGCGAGGCCGCCGCGAGCGCCACGGCCCCGGCGGCGATCACCGCCGGGAGCCGCCGTGCGGCCGGGGGCCGCATCCTGAGGTGATAAAGTAATGACATACCGAAAACTCCCTTGATGGTCGGCAGCGGGTGGGGCCGCTCAGCCGACCTCGTATCTCGGTTCGATGTGACGCGGTTTCTGTGGTCTTCACACCTCCGTTGTCACTGTTCGGGTATTCCTGAACACCAGGTGCACCTGGCTGGTGCACCTGGGTCGGGTGTCAGGCTTCGGCTGTCGTCTCCGGCGATTCGGTGATCTTTGGTGGTGCGGTGGAGCCGCGGACCACCAGGCGGGTCGGGAGCGTTATCCGGCTCGGCCCCTCCCACTCACCGGTCACCAGTGACTTCAGCATGTGGGCGGCCTCGTATCCGAGCTGATACATCGACTGGTCCACGGTGGTCAGCGCCGGCTCGGCCAGCGCCGACTCCGGGATGTTGTCGAAGCCGACCACCGACAGGTCGCCGGGAACGTCGAGCCCCAGCTCCTTCGCGACCTCCAGAACCTTCAGGGCCATCCCGTCGCTCGCCGCGAAGATCGCTGTCGGCCGGTCCGGCCGCTCCAGCAACGCGCGCGCCAGCGGGATCGCGGACTCCGGGTTGAAGTCCCCCCTGCCGACCAACGTCGGATCGGCCGGAACTCCCGCCTCGGCCAGCGCCCTGCGATAGCCCTCCTCCCGCGACCAGGCCGCCGCGAGGCTGGAACGCCCCGCGATGAACCCGATGCGCCGATGGCCCAGGCCGAGCAGATACTCGACGACCTGGGTCGCCCCCGCGAGGTTGTCGGCGGTCACGGACGGCACGGTCGAGTCCCGCACCGGATCGATGACCACGACCGGAGTGCTGCTGCGCACCTCGCCCCAGGGCGTGACCACGATGCATCCGTCCGTGAGCGTGCCCGACAGGCGGGTCAGGTGCCGCTGCTCCCAGCCCTCGGAGTATTTCCCGTAGAGATCGCTGTTGGCGTAGATGATCAGGTCGAAGCCCGACTGGCTCAGGGCGTCCATCACGCCCTTGAGCACCTCGGCCGTGTAGGACTGGAAGCTGTGCGTCACCAGGCCCAGGACGTTGGTGCGGCTGCGGCGCAGGCTGGTGGCCACGAGGCTCGACTCGTAGCCCAGCCGCTCGATGGCCGAGCGGACCTGCGCGATGGTGCTGGCGCTGACGCCGTAACGCCCGTTGACCACCCGCGACACCGTCGCGGTGGAGACGCCCGCGAGACGCGCGACGTCACTCATCGTCACCGGCGCGTCGCCGTCGGCCATGCCACCCTCTCTCGATTGCAATCGTTATCGGTTACGTTTCCAACGCTTAACGTAGGCGATAACGAATGCCAACACAAGACCCATTTCGGTCCCTTGGCGCGCTCGGCGCGTGTCCGAAAAGGACGCGGCCGCATCGCCTCAATGCCGTGCCTCACCTGCCGCTCCGTCATCTCGGCCGTACGGCCCCTGAGGGGACCTCCGCGATGCCGACGCCGCCCGTGTATGCCTTTCGGACCTCGGGCCGCCGGGCGTCGCGGGTGATGACGAACGTGCCCGCGGGGGTGAGAGCACTGGAGGAGAAACCAACATAGACCGCAATATGACCGGTTTCTACCGTGTAGTCCATGTTGCGGTCGTAGAAACCAAGCTGACCGGTCGGCAAGCGGAACCGTACGGCCATTCGCCGTCCCGGTTCGGCGCGCACGCGGGCGAAGTTCTTCAACTCGAGCACGGGCCGGGTGACCGTCGCCTGCGGGTCCCGGATGTAGAGCTGGACGACCTCCTCACCGGCGCGATCGCCCGTGTTGGCCACGATGACCTCCACGGTGACGCTGTCCCCGGCGGTCACCTCGGCGCGGTCGAGCGCGACGTCCTCGATGACGAACGGGGCGTACCCGAGGCCGTGTCCGAAGGGATATCGCGGGCCGACCGGCGAGTCGACGTAGTCGCCGTGCCAGTGCGACCGCCCGCCGGACACCTTGTGCCCGTAGAAGACGGGGATCTGGCCCACGGAGCGGGGATAGGAGATGGGCAGCTTCCCGCTCGGGTTCACCTCGCCGAGCAGAACCTCGGCGATCGCCCGCGCGCCCGTCTGCCCGGGCAGCCAGGCCATCAGCACCGCGGCGCAGTTGTCGTGGAGGAAGTCGCCGCCGATCGGCCGGCCGGCGACGAGCACCGCCACCACGGGGGTGCCGGTGGCGACGACGGCGCGGACCAGGTCTTCCTGAACCCCGGGCAGCTCCAGGCTGGACCTGTCCCTCGACTCCCCCGTCGTGGCCCGGGTCGTCAGCCCCGAGCGGTCTCCCAGGACCAGCACCGCGACGTCGGCGGCCGCGGCGGCCGCGACCGCCTCGTCGAAACCGTCCCTCGACGGGTCGATCACATCGCACCCGCGCGCGTAGCGCACCCGGTCGCCCAGGCGGGCGGCGAGCTCGTCGCGCACCGTGGGGATCCCGTCCGTGCTCTCCTCGATTTCGAGGTCGTCCGGGATCGTCATCGTCTGGCCGAGCAGCCCCTTCCGCTCGCGCGCCTCCAGCAGCGACTCGACATGCGCCGCGAAGGAGTAGTCGCCGAGCAGGTGCCGGGCGCTGTCGGCGTTCGGCCCGATGAGCGCGACCGTCCCGACGTCGGGCCGCAGCGGCAGGATGCCCTCGTTCTTGAGCAGGACGAGGCTGCGGCGAGCCGTCTCCAGCGCCACCTCCCGGTGCGGTTCGGCGTTCACCGTCACCGCGACCGCGTCCTCGTCCACGTAGGGGTTCTCGAACAGGCCGAGCTCGAACTTGTGCCGGAGAACCCGCGCCACCGCCTCGTCCAGCTCCCGCTCGCCGACCTCGCCGGCGTCCAGGGCGCGGGCCAGCGCGTCCGCGTACGCGTCGGACGCCGGAAGCTCGACGTCGGTGCCGGCGGTGAGCGCCGCGACCGCCGCCCGCCGCTTGTCCTCGGCGAAGCAGTGGTACGAGTGAAGATCGTCGACGGCGAAGTAGTCCGACACGACGGTGCCCGTGAAGCCCCACTCCCCGCGCAGGACGTCGGTGAGGAGCGCCCGGTTGGCATGGCAGGGAATGCCGTCCAGCTCGTGGTAGCCGGCCATCACCGACTGAAGGCCCGCCTCGCGGACCGCCGCCTCGAACGGATGCAGATACACCTCCCGCAGCAGCCGGGGCGGCAGGTGCGCCGGCGCCCAGTTCAGCCCGCCCTCGGAGGCCCCGTAACCGACGAAGTGCTTGGCCGTCGCGATGACGCCCTCCGCCAGGCGATCGCCCTGAAGGCCCTGGATGAACGCCATGCCCATGCGGGCCACCAGGTACGGGTCCTCGCCGTAGGTCTCCTCCGTCCGGCCCCACCGCGGGTCCCGCACCACGTCCAGCACCGGGGAGAGCCCTTGGTGACTGCCCATCGCCCGCATCTGCGCGCGTACGGCGTCCGCCAGCCGCCGGTTGAGCTCCGGCTCCCAGGTGCTCGCGACTCCGATCGCCTGGGGGAAGATGGTCGCCTCGCGCGCCATCAGGCCGGAGCACACCTCCTCGTGCACGATCGCCGGAATGCCCAGCCGGGTCCGCGTCACCAGGAAGCGCTGGACGGCGTTCGCCACCCGCGCCACCTGTACGGCCTTGAGGTTGGTGGCTCCGGCGATCCGGGTCACCTGCCCCAAGCCGTGCCGCAGGACCGTCCGCGCCCGGTCCTCCGAGAAAGCGCCGCCGTCCATCAGCGAGAACGCCCAGACGCTTCCCAGCTGCGCGAGTTTCTCCTCCCGCGTCATCCGGGCGAGCAGATCCGCCACGCGCTCCCCTACGGGAGCGGCCGGATCGGTGTAGGTCGCCCCGGACTCCTGTCTGACATCGGTCACTCGATCACCCATTCCATTGCAAACGTAATCGGTAACGTTTACAACCTCACCGTCGCCGATCAGAATGGCTTTGTCCAGAGGCTCACCCCGTCATGGGGTTCACGGCGGAAGGGATACTCGAGTGCACATCGTCAGGTACCTGCGGCACGGCGACCCCCGCCCACGCGTCGGGGTGGTGAACGACGGCGTCCTGTCCCCCCTGCCGGTCGCCGGCATGTTCGAGCTTCTCCAGCATCGCAAGGAGGAGATCGAACGGATCTGCGCCGAGGCCGCCCCCGACGGCCCGCTGGGCGAGACGCGCCTGCTCGCACCCGTGGACGGCGCCACGGAGGTCTGGGCCTCGGGCGTGACCTACCTGCGCTCCCGGGACGCCCGCGTGGAGGAAAGCGCCCTCAAGTCGGTCTACGAGCTTGTCTACGACGCCGAACGCCCCGAGCTGTTCTTCAAGTCGCCCGCCTGGCGGGTGGTCACCGACGGCGAGCCCGTCGGCATCCGGTCCGATTCGGCGCTCAACGTGCCCGAGCCCGAGCTGGCGCTCGTGGTGAACCGGTTCGCGGAAATCGTCGGCTATGTCGTCTGCAACGACATGAGCTCGCGGTCGGTGGAGGGCGAGAACCCGCTCTACCTGCCACAGGCCAAGATGTACGCCGGCGCGTGCGCCCTGTCCTCCGGCGTCAGGCCGGCGTGGGAGGTCGACCCCTCCGACCTCGCCATCCGCATGACGGTCGCGCGCGAGGACGCCGTCGTCTGGGACGGCACGACCTCCACCAGCCAGATCAAACGCCCGTTCACGCAGCTGACCTCCTACCTGTTCCACTCCGAGGACCACCCCCACGGGGCCGTGCTCTCCACCGGTACCGGCCTCGTGCCCGATCTCGACTTCACGCTGCGGGAGGGCGATCTGATCACCGTGGCCATCGAGGAGGTCGGCGAGCTCCGCAACCGGGTCGTCGTGGGCAAGGGCCACTTCGGCTTCCTCACGGCCCCACACGGATGACAGGCGCCGCGACACGGACACCTCTGCTCCGAAAACTTTCGGGGTGCATAGCCAAGCCTCAGCCGGGGAGTCACCGCTTCCGACAGTGCGTAGATACCGAAACATTTAGAGCGATTCCCGCAACACGTAGTTAGACTGCGGCTGTGACTGTTGCCGATGAGCCGTCCGCATCCGAGCGAGAACCGCTGACCCTCGCGCAGCTCGCCGCGCTCGCGGGAGTGTCGAAGGCGACGGTCTCGAAGGTGGTGAACGGCCGGGCCGCGGTGGCGCCGGGCACCCGCGCCCTGATCGAGGACCTCATCCGGGAGCACGGCTTCCGCAGGCAGCGGCGACGCTCCAGCCCGGCGGCCGTGCTGGAGCTGGTCTTCCACGAGCTGGCGGGCGACTACCCGACGGAGATCGTCCGGGGCGTCGGGCGGGTCGCACGCGAGCACCACATGGCCGTGGCCGTCTCCGAGCTGGAGGGCAGCCACGTTCCCGGCGGCGACTGGCTGGAGGACGTGCTCGTCCGCCGTCCCACCGGAGTCATCGCGGTCTTCTCCGACCTCACCGAGACGCAGCGGGAACGGCTCGCCACCCGCAAGATCCCCCTCGTCCTGCTGGATCCCACCGGCGACCCCGGCCACCGGATCCCCTCCGTGGGCGCCGGCAACTGGAACGGCGGGCTCAGCGCCACCCGCCACCTGCTCGAGCTGGGCCATCGGCGGATCGCCATAATCACCGGGCCGCCGCACGCGCTGTCCAGCCGGGCCCGTCTCGACGGATATCGCGCGGCGCTCGACACCGCCGGCGTGCCCGTCGACCCCGACCTCATCTGCCCGGGTGACTACCAGATCGAAGACGGCCTGACGTACACGCACCGCCTGCTGCGTCTGCCGGACCCGCCCACGGCCATCTTCGCCTCCAACGACGGCCAGGCCATCGGCGTCTATCACGCGGCCCATCAACTCGGGCTGCGCATCCCGGAGGACCTCAGCGTCATCGGCTTCGACGACATGCCCCCGATGCGCTGGGCGATCCCGCCGCTGACCACGATCCACCAGCCGCTGAGCGAGATGGCGGCGGCCGCCGCCATGATGCTGGTGACACTCGCCAGGGGCGAACCGCTCCCCCACAACCGTCAGGAGTTCGCGACGACTCTCGTGGTCCGCGCGAGCACCGCACCGCCGAAGCGATAAGTCACCCGACCCCCTTGTGACGACGATCCCGCACCTCCACACTGATCGCGTTCGTCCGACCGGGAGATCCGGCGCTGAGACAGGAGCACGTATGGCCGACACGACGGGTCACGAGCATCCCGAGCAGATCCTGAAGCGCATCAACACCAAGATTCCGCACCCCGCGCGGATCTACGACTACCTGCTCGGCGGCAAGGACAACTTCGCGGCCGACCGCGAAGCGGCCGAGCAGCTCGTCAAGGTTTCACCGGGCGTGCGCGAGGGCGTTCGCGCCCACCGCGCCTTCCTCCGCCGGGCCGTACGGCATCTCGCCGCCGAAGCGGGGATGACGCAGTTCCTCGACCTCGGCACCGGCATCCCCACCCAGGGCAACACCCACGAGATCGCGCAGCAGGCCAACCCCGAGGCCCGGGTGGCGTACGTGGACAACGATCCCATCGTCTTGGTGCACGGCCGCGCCCTGCTGACCGGCACCGGAGCGACCTCCGTGATCGAGGGCGACATCCGGGAGCCGGAGGCGATCCTCAACCACCCCGACGTGCGGGCCGTGATCGACTTCTCCCGCCCGGTGGCCGTCATCTTGGCGGGCGTCATGCACTTCATCACCGACCAGGAAGATCCGTACGGCGTGGTCGAGCGGTTCAAGGCCGCCGTGCCCTCGGGCAGCCGCCTGCTGCTGTCGCACATCACACTCGACTTCGCTCCCCAGGTGAGCGAGGAGCTGACCAAGCCGTACGACAAGAGCACGGCGCCGATGGTGCCGCGCAGCCACGCCGAGGTCTCGAAGTTCTTCGAGGGCTGGCAGCTCGTCGAGCCGGGCCTCGTCGAGGTGGTGCGGTGGCGTCCGGACAGGTTCGAGCGTCAGGAGTACATCCCCGGTGGCGGGCACGCCTGGGCGTACGGTGGCATCGCGGTCAAGCCCTGACCATCGGCCCCGCCGTCCCGCCCTCGCCTCGACTCCGGCCGGGCCGGTGGAGGTGCCCCACGCCGTCGCCGAGATCGCCGGGGACGACGCCGTCACCCCGGTCTGGCGCAACCAGCTCGGCGGCCTGACGTTCCGTCTGGAGGGCGCGAACGGCGGCATCAGGTACGTCAAGTGGGTCGCCGCCGGCACCCCGGAGATCGACCTCCTCGGCGAGGCGGAGCGCCTGGAATGGGCCGGGCGGTGGATCGCCGTCCCCCGGGTGCTCGCCCATGGTTCGGACGCGCGCGGCGCCTGGCTCGTCACGGCGGCGCTCCCCGGCCGGTCCGCGGTGGACCCGCGCTGGACCGCCGATCCCGCCACCGCTGCGGCGGCGATCGGCCGGGGGCTTCGCCTGCTTCACGACACCCTGCCCGTGCGGGAGTGCCCGTTCGACTGGGGCGTCGAGCGGCGGCTCCGCGGCCGCGGCGAGGCCGGGCGGCGTCTCGGCGAGCCGCCCGCCGTGGACCGTCTGGTCGTCTGCCACGGCGACGCCTGCGCCCCCAACACGCTGCTGCACGACGACGGGACGTTCGCCGGGCACGTCGACCTCGGCTCGCTCGGCGTGGCCGACAGGTGGGCCGACCTCGCGGTCGCCGCCTGGAGCACCGAGTGGAACTACGGCCCCGGGTACGACGGCGTCGTGTACGACGCGTACGGCGTCGCGCCCGATCCCGAGCGCATCGCCTTCTACCGGTCGCTGTGGGATGCGACCTGAGCGAGCGACTTGCCCCGGCTCATGCTCTTTGGAACCGATTCGCTATCGGATCTTCTATAAGGTTTGCGGTTGCGGTAGAAGATCACTCGTACCATTTCTCGCCTTCTCGAGGTACACGTGAGAAAGATTCTGCGAGTGGCCGCGGCCCCGATGTTCGCCGCCGCCTTCATCCTCGCCGCCCTGTCCGCTCCCGCGAACGCCGGCTCGGCCACCGGCACGACCCCCGGCACGGGCGGGGGTGACGCCGCGCTCGCCCGGGAGTGGCAGACCGCCTGGGACACCTACCACTTCGCCGACGCCACGCCGCCCGCGCCCGGCTCGGGCCGGAGCCAGGTCACGAACACCATCTCCATCGACATCGACGCGCCGGCCAAACAGGTTTTCCGCAAGTACTCGGACTTCAACAACCACCTCGGCAAGAACCCGTTCCTGAAGCGGGTCGTCACGCACAAGCAGTGGCGCGTGGGAAGCGCGACCTACCGCAACCTCACGGCGATCGAGGAGATCCCGTACGAGGGCACGATCGTGGTCAACAAGACGCACGCGCAGCAGCGGCTCCACCAGAACAAGCTGTACTACGAGACCGACACCTGGTCGGAGCCCAACGTGGAGACGCACCAGAAGATCGTCTTCACCTGCCTGCCCAATGGGAAGACCCGCGTCACGGAGCATCTCACCTTCGAGGCGGACGACTCGCTGATCGACTTCGTCGCCGCGAACGGCACCGCGTCGCACCAGCAGCTCCAGCAGGCGCTCAAGCAGGCGATCGAGAGCGGCCGGCTCTGATCCCCCGCAAGCGCTGAAACGGGCGTCCTCCCCTGCGGGGAGGACGCCCGTCCTGCCGACCGGTTCTACCGCCCGATGTCGCCTCTGCTCTCTTTGGCCTGCAGGGTCTGGTTGATCGAGCAGTGCTTGATGCCGTTCTGGCAGTTGCCGGTGAGGGAGTCGGTGAACACGCTGACGCTCGACACCTGCTGGATGCCGGCGAAGGTCACGGCGCTGTTGCCCGCGGGGGCGTTCACGTTGCGCCTGCCGGTGGTCACCTGGTAGGGCGGGCTGCTGATCGTCGGCGCGTTGGCCGTGTTGACGCCGGTCGCGCGCTGGATGCCGCCACCGCGGTCGTAGTCGCCGAATCCGGCGAGACGGGCACCGATGCGGGGGCCGCGCCCCTTGCCCTTCTTGCCCTTCTTGGCCTTGGCCTTCTTGCCGTTCATGGCCGCGGCGCCCTTCTTGCCCTGGCCGCCGGCCGGAACGGCCTCGGAGCCGTGAGCGGCGGTCTCCGCACCGTGAGCGGGGTCGGCGCCCGCCTTGGGGACCGGCACCGCCAGCGCCGGCGGCGCCGCCACGACAGCCGGCACGCCGGCACCCGACATCGCGCCGAGGATCACGGCGACGGCCAGACGCCGGGCGCACGCCGTCGCGACGCGGGAAGTGCCCGCCCTGCTGTCGCTCATCCGTTTCACACCTTCCTTCTCATTCGCCCCACATGTGGGCATCTGGCTCATACCCCCCGATTCGTCACTCTTTTCCCGCCGAAGGGTCAGGACGTGGCGATGGCGGTGAGCACGTCGAGCCCGGCGGCGCGGCGGGCGGGCAGCAGCCCGGCCAGCAGGCCGGCGAGGGCGGCCACGGCGACGACAAGCAGGAGCGGGCCGACCGGCAGCGTGAGCGTGGCCTCGGTGGCGCGGCCCAGGGCGGCGACCGTGCCCGCGGCGAACGCGATGCCCAGGCCGACACCGGCGACGATCGCCAGGGCGGCGACGAGGACCGCCTCACCGCGGATCATCCAGCGCATCTGGGCACCGGTCATGCCGACCGCCCGCAGCAGCCCCAGCTCCCCGGTCCGCTCGATGATGGACAGAGCCAAGGTGTTGGTGATGCCCATCAGCGCGATGAGGACGGTGAGCATCAGCAGCGCGGTCACCAGCCCCAGGACCTGGTCGATCATGGCGTTCCGCCCGGCGACGGCCGCGGCCTGGTCGCGCACCTGCGCGGTCGGGGCGTCGGCCAGGGCCCGTTCGACGGCCCTCTTGGCGTCCGCGCCGCTCACTCCGTCGGCCACCTTGACGAAGACGCTCGCGTCGACGTGCTCGCGGTAGTTGCGTTCGTAGGTGTCCAGCGAGATGACGTAGCCGGTCGACAGCGCCTGCGCGTCGCGGTCACGCAGCAGGCCGACCACCGGAAGGCGCTGGACGCCGGTGCGGGAGAACGTCATCGCCAGGGTGTCGCCGACCTTCAGGTTCCGCTCCTTGGCGACGTTCGCGGCCAGGACGACGCCACCGCCCGCGACGGCGTCCAGGCGTCCGGCGACCATGTGGAGCGAGGTGACGCGGGGCAGCGTGACCGGGTCGACCGCGGTGAGCGCCTCGACCGACTGCCCGTCCTTCCAGTGGCCGTAGCGCAGCCGGGAGGCCACCGCGACCTGCGGCAGCTCGCTGACGTGGTGATAGACGTGCGCGGGCAGCCCGCCGAGCATCTCGTTGCGTGCGCTCTCCACCACATAATCGGCGGTGATCGTCTCGGCGTACGACCGTGCGGTCGACTCCTTGATCGAGGTCCCCAGCACGGCCGTGAAGCTGACGAGCGCCAGGCCGAAGGCCAGGGCCAGGGCGGTCGCGGAGGTCCGCCGGGGCGACCGCGCGGCGGACTCGCGCGCCAGCCGTCCGGGGACCCCGGCCACGCCGAGCGGCCTGCCGAGCAGCCGGACCAGCCCCGGGGTGACCGCCGGCCCGAGCAGGGCCAGCCCCACCACGGTGCTCACCGCCGCCTCTCCGAGCACGACGACCGACCCCGGCCCGGCCAAGACGATCGACAGCCCGGCCGCGCCGAGCGCGGTGAGAACCGTGCCGGCGACGGTGCGGCCCCAGCCGGCCCGCCCGGCGAGATGATCGGCTGACGAGCGCCGCATCGCCTCGACCGGCGCCACGGCGGCGGCGCGGCGGGCCGGCCCGAACGCCGACACGACCGTGACACCGACGCCGACCACGAACGCGACGGCGAACGTCCGGGGCGTGACGACGAGCCCGCCGTCGGGCAGCGTCATTCCGAAGACGCCGGCCAGGTCGCGCAGCCCCGCCGCGCAGGCGACGCCGAGGCCCGTGCCCGCCGCGGAGGCGGCCAGCCCCACCAGCAGTGCCTCGCCGAGCACCGAACGCATGACCTGGGCGCCGGTGGCCCCGGCCGCGCGCAGGACGGCCAGCTCACGCGTGCGCTGGGTGACGACGATCGAGAAGGTGTTGGCGATGAGGAACGCGCCGACGAGCAGGGCCGCCGCCGCCAGAGCCAGCAGCATCACCTGCAGGGAGGAGATCTGCGTCTTGGCCGCCGCCGCGCCGACGGCGGCGACGTCCCGGCTGGAGGAGACCTCGTAGCCGGAGCCGAGCGCGGCCGACACCGCGGACCGCAGCCGCCGGACGTCCGTGCCGTCCTCGGCGACGACGGCGACCTCCGAGAAGTCCCCGCCGAGTGCGAGCAGACGTTGCGCCGCGGGCAGCGCGACCAGGGCGACCGTGGTCTCGGGCAGCCCCTCGCCCGACCCGAACCCGGCCAGCCCCACCACGCGGAGCCGTTCCGCACGCTCGGCCCGTACGGTCACCTCGGCGCCGAGGCCGATGCGGTGCCTACGGGCGGTCGCGGCGTCGATCACGACCTCGCCTTCGGCGACCGGGGCACGCCCGGCGCGCAGGGTGAACGGGCCGACCGGGGCGGGCTCCCAGGACAGCAGCAGCGACGGGCCCGCCGGGACGATGGTCTTCCCGCCGACGCCGATCAATCCCTGCCCCCGTACGACGGGGGTGGCGGCGGCCACGCCCGGCACCGCGCGGACGCGGTCCACGACCTCGGCGGGCAGCGGGTCGCGCTCGACCTCCACGCCCATCGCGGAGTCGAACGCGGCGGCGTCGCGGACGGTCAGGTCGACCCCCGCGGTGGCCGTGCGGAACTGGTCGTCGAGCAGCCGCTGTGAGGTGTCGGTGAGCACCAGGCTGCCGGTGACGAAGGCGACGCCGAGCAGGACGGCGAGCAGGGTCAGCGCCAGCCGGCCCCGGCGGGCGACGGTGTTGCGGATGATCAGACGCCACATCGCGGTCACTTCTCCTCGTCGCCGGTGACGCCGACCACCCGGCCGTCGGCGAAATGGGCCACCCGGTCGGCGTACGCCGCCGCCTTCGCGTCGTGGGTGACCATGACGATGGTCTGGCCCAGCTCATGGGCGGCGTGGCGGAGGAAGCCGAGCAGCGCCTCCCCCGTCCGGGAGTCGAGGCTGCCGGTCGGCTCGTCGGCGAAGACGATCCGCGGGCGGGCGGCCAGCGCCCGGGCCACGGCGACCCGCTGCTGCTGCCCGCCGGACAGCTCGGCGGGACGGTGCCGCAGCCGGTCGCCCAGCCCCAGCATCGCGACGATCTCGTCGATCCACGCCTGGTCGGCCCGGCGCCCGGCGAGGGTCAGCGGCAGCACGATGTTCTCGGCGGCGGTCAGCGTGGGAACCAGGTTGAAGCTCTGGAACACGAAGCCCACGTGGTCGCGGCGCAGCAGCGTGCGCTGCCTCTCGCTGAGCCGGCCGAGGTCGGTGTCGCCGATGAGCACCTGTCCCTCGTCCACGGTGTCCAGACCGGCCATGGCGTGCATCAGCGTGGACTTGCCGGACCCGGACGGCCCCATGACGGCGGTGAACCGCCCGGCGGGGATCGACAGGGTCGCGCCGTCGAGGGCCCGTACGGCGGTCTCGCCGCGGCCGTAGATCTTCACGACGTCGCGGGCCAGCGCGGCGACGTCGGTACGCACATCGGGGAGGATGAGGTTCATGCCGGGAGCGTCGCGGTCCGGGCTGTCCGCGGGCTTGCCGCCGGCTTTGCCCGTTCCCTGCGGTGCCCGGCGGACCCGGACAGCGCTGGACAGCGGACGGACAGCCGGCCGCCAGTCCGGGACGGCACGCTGAACGGCATGGCAGACCAGAGCCGTCAGGGGGCGGTGGAGGAGACGACCGTGCGCGTGCCGGCCCTGCTGTGCCGCAGATGCGTCCGTCTCCTGAGCAGACACGTGCGAGACGTCCCCGGCGTCTCCTCATTCGAGGTGGACGCCGGGCGGGGCCTGCTGCGGGTACGCGGCGGCGTGGACGCGGCGGAACTGCGGGCGGCGCTGGCGTCGGCGGGGTTCGCGGGCGACCGGTGCGAACACCGGCGGATCAGTACGTGATCAGCGGGTGAGCGTGGCGGCCGTCTCACGGGCGCGGGCGGCCTCGCCGGGCAGGCCCGCCGCCTCCGCGCAGTCGGCCAGGAACGACCACAGGCGGGCCCTGGCCCAGGGGAACTCGCCCTCCTTCAGCAGCGCCAGCGCGTCGCGGCACTCGCGGACGGCGGCGTCGGCGTCCCCGCGCACGCGGGCCATGCGCGCCCGCCCCCACGCGGCCCACGCCTGGCAGCGAGGGTTGCGTGCCCGGCGAGCGACCTCGTCCGCCTCGGCGAGCAGCGCCGCGACGTCGTCGCCTTCGTCCACGTCGAGCCGGGTGTGAGCCGTGTGCACGAGCGCGAAGGTCAGCCCGTGGAGGGAGTTTCGGCCGCGCACCTCGTCCACGGACTCCCGCAGTACGGCCAGGGCCTCCTCGTGCCGTCCCGCCTCGCGCAGGGCGATGCCGAGATGCGCGAGGATCGCGCTGCCGATGATGTGGTCGCCCGCCGCCCGGGCCAGGTCGAGGGCGCGCCGCCATCGGACGGCCGCGTCCGCGAAGTCGCCGAGGCGCAGGGCCAGCAGCGCCTCCAGATACTCCGTCATGCCCAGCCACCAGCCGTCGTCGCGGTCGCCCAGGTCGCGGCGGCTCTGCTCGATCATCGCCCGGTAACGCCCGGCGTCCCCGCCGTACTGGCCGGCCCAGGCGACGACGAGCCGGGAGATCGCGGCGTTGCGCGCGTCGCCGATCTCCTCGAAGATCGCGAGGCTCTCCTCGGCGGCGGCGACCGAGCGCGGGGTCGGATAGTAGACGTGCAGCAGGCCGATGCCCTGCAACGCCCGGCCCCGTGCGACGGCGGACCCGCCGCCGGTCTCCAGCAGCGCGGTCAGCGCCCGCGTGCCCTCGTAGCGCACGCCGTAGTTCCAGAACATCACGAGCGCGTTGGCCAGCCGGAAGCCGCTCTCGACGTCACCGCTGTCGAGGGCGTGGTCCACCGCGGCGCGGAAGTTGTCGTGCTCGTCGTGGAGCCGGGCGAAGACGGCGGGATCGCGGACGCCCGGCCCGTTCTCCTCGGCGAGGCGGGCGAAGTGGGCCAGGTGGCGATCGCGGCACTCGGCGACCTCCCCCGCCTCCTCCAGCCGGGCCCACGCGTAGTCGCGTACGGTGACGAGCAGCCGGAACCGCCCGGTGGCCGGTTCCGGCACCACGAGCGACCGGTCGACCAGCCGGAACAGCAGGTCGAGCACCTCTCCCCCGCGGAGGCCGCCGTCTGCTCCGGAAAAGGCGCACACCTCCTCGGCGGCGGCCGGGGTCCAGCCGCCGCGGAACACCGCGAGCCGGCGCAGCAGCCGCCGCTCGGCCTCCGTCAGCAGGTCGTGGCTCCAGTCGAGGGTGGCGCGCAGCGTGCGGTGACGCGCCTCGCCGGTGCGCGGTCCCGCCGTCAGCAGCGAGAACCTGTCCGCCAGCCGGGCCTCGATGTCGGCCGGGGACAGCGCCTTGACCCTGGCCGCGGCCAGTTCGATGGCGAGCGGCATGCCGTCGAGCCTGCGGCAGATGGACGCCACCACGGCCGCCGTCTCGGCGTCGAGCGTGAACGAGGGCCGTACGGCACGGGCCCGCTCCGCGAAGAGCCGGACGGCGGGATCGTCGCCCAGCGGGCCGACCGCGACCTGCACCTCGCCGGGTATCGCCAGCGCCTCCCTGCTGGTGGCCAGCACGCGCAGGCGCGGGCAGGCCGCGGCCAGCCGCTCCACGAGAACGGCCACGTCGTCCACCACGTGCTCGCAGTTGTCGACCACGAGCAGCGTGCGGCCGTCCCGCAGGTGCTCCTCGACCGCGTCGGCCGGCGCGGTGCCCTGCGTCGGCACGCCGAGTTCGGCGGCGAACGCGCCGGCGATGTCCGTTCCGGGCTCCGAGGCGGCCAGGCGGACCAGCAGCACCCGGTCGGCCGGCGTCTCACCCGGCGTCTCGCCCACCCGGCGGGCCACCTCGAACGCCAGCGTCGTCTTGCCCATCCCGCCCGGGCCGGTCAGCGTCACCACCCGCGCCTCCGCGAGCCGGTCCAGCACCATCGCGACGTCGCCTTGACGGCCGACGACCGACGTCAGCCGCCGCGGCAGCCGCTCGGCGCCCTGCGGCGCCCGCTGCCGTACGGGCCGCTGGACGGGTGGTGGGGGGGAGGAGTGGACGGCGGACGGGACCTGCTGGCGGAGGATCGCCTCGGCGAGCGCCTGCAGCTCCGGCGACGGGTCGATGCCGAGCTCGTCGGCCAGACCTCGGCGCAGCGCCTGGTAGGCGGCCAGCGCCTCCGCCTGCCGTCCCCCACGGTAGAGCGCGAGCATCAGCAGGCGGTGCAGCCGCTCCCGCAGCGGGTGCACCGCCACCAGCCGTTCGATGTCGGCGACCGCCTCGTTGTGCCCGCCGGACTCCAGCAGGAGCTCGATCCGATCCTCGACCGCGCCCAGCCGCAGCTCCTCCAGCCGGGCGCTTTCCGTGGTCGCCCATGTCGTCCGGCCGACGTCGGCCAGCGCGGGCCCCCGCCACAGCCGCAGCGCCTCGTCCAGGCGGCTCAACGCCGCCGTGACGTTCCCGGCGGCCGTCTCCTCCCGCGCGCGGACGAGCAGCCGCTCGAACACGTGTGCGTCGACGGCCTCGGCGGGCACGGCGAGCCGATATCCCGGGGCCTGCGTGACCAGGACCTCCGGGCCGAACCCGGCGGCGGCGAGGGCGCGGCGCAGCTTGGACACCCGGATCTGCAGGGCGTTCGCCGCGTCGGCCGGCAGGTCGTCGCCCTCGTCGCCCCACAACGCGTCCGTCAGGGCGTCCACCGGCACCACGCGGCCGCGGGACAGGGCCAGCCGGGCCAGCAGCGCCCGTACGGACGGCGGCAACGCCACCGCGGAGCCGTCGGATGCCCGCACCTCGGTGGGTCCGAGAACCGCGAACGTCACGGCGGTGTTCGGCATGTCACTCCTCGTCATCCCCGGCTTCACCGGGGTTGCCCAATATTAAGGGGCGATGAGCGATTTGCCGGGAACATCGGCGGCGGCCGTCAGCCGCTCCGCCAGGGCACGCGCGTCGCGGTCCACCCACCCCAGCACGGCCGATCCGCGGGTCCGCTGCCAGGGCAGGCCGAGGAAGTACAGCCCCGGCCAGGCCGTGACGCCCTCCCGGTGCACCGGCGCCCCCTGCTCGTCCAGCACCGGCACATGCAGCCAGGGATAGTGCGCGCGGAAGCCGGTCGCCCACACGACGCCGTCGGGGCGCACGCGACGGCCGTCCGCGAGGACGACCTCCCGCCCCTCGGCGTCCACGGCGCGGTCCACCCGCTCCACCCGCCGCAGCAGCCGCTTCACGTCCGTCCCGATGATCAGCTCTCGGTTTCTCACCCGGCGCCCGATCCCGCTGTCGCCGCGGATGTCCATGAACCCCAGGTGAGACAGCCACCAGAACACGTCACGGCCCAAAACGCGCTGCGGCAGCGCCAGGCCCATCGACGAGACCGACAGCCGCACGCGCCGCCCGGTGCCGGCCAGCTCCTCGGCGATCTGCACGCCGGTGTTGCCCGCGCCGACGACCAGGATCTCGCCCATGGGGAGCTGGTCCGGGCGGCGATACCGGCTGCTGTGCAGCTGGGTGACGCCTCGATCGAGGCTCGACGCGAAGGCGGGCGTGCGCGGCGTGTGGAACGCCCCCGCCGCGACCACCACCCGCGCCGCCGTGTACGTCTCGGCCGGTGTCTCGACCAGGAACCGCTCCCCCTCCGGCCGTACGGCCGTGACCCGGCGGCCGAGCCGCACCGGAAGAGCGAAGCGCTCGGCGTACGTCTCCAGGTAGTCGGCGACCTCGTCCTTGCCCGGATGACCGTCGGGGTCGCCCGGGAACGGCAGGCCGGGCAGCCCGTCGTACCGGCGCGGCGTGAACAGCGTGAGCGAGTCCCACCGCTGACGCCACGCGTCTCCCACCCGGCGGTGCGCGTCGAGGATGACGAACCGCAGACCCGCACGGCGCAGGTGGTATCCCAGTGCCAGCCCGGCCTGGCCGCCTCCGACGATCAGCGTGTCGTACTCGGCGGCGCTCATCCGGCCACCTCCTCGGCGACCTCGTAGCCGGCCTCGGCGATCGCCGCGCGCACCGCGTCGGGGTCCGCCGCGCCGGTGACCAGCACCGTCTTGGCGGTGAAGTCGACGGCCACCGAGCCGACCCCGGGCACCTCGCCGACGGACTCGGCGATCGCCTTGACGCAGTGGCCGCAGTTGATGCCGGGCACGGACAGCACGAGCTGGTTCATCGTTCGTTCCCTTTCGCGTCGCGGGCCGCTCCGTACGGCCCGGATGACACGACCATGCCGGGCGGCGCTGTCCGTCCCCTGTCCCGAGCCGGACAGGGGACGGTCAGCGGCGGGAAAGCGCCGCACGAAACCGTCACCGCGAAGTCCTCAACCAGGAGGTGAAGCGATGACGGCTACGACGACCGTACGCACGCTGAACATCGGCGGGATGACCTGCGCGTCCTGCGTCCGCAGGGTGGAGAAGGCCCTCACCCGGGTCGACGGCGTGGAGACGGCCGAGGTGAACCTCGCCACCGAGGTCGCCACCGTCACCTACGATCCCGCCCGCGTGACCGTCGGGATGCTCACCGAGTCGGTCGTACGTGCCGGGTACACCGCCGAGGCCGCCGGGCCGGAGCCGGCGCCCGAACCCGGGCCCGAGCAGGACGCCCGGCCGGACCGGGAGGTCGCCCGGCTGAAGCACACCTGGCAGGTCACGCTCGCCGCCGGGCTGTCGATGATGGTGCTGATGTACCTGCCGCTGCCCATCGACGCGATGGACTGGCTGATGCCGCTGCTGCTGGTCGTCGCCACCGTCGCGCAGTTTTGGGCCGGTCGTCCCTTCTATCGCGCCGCCTGGGCGGCGGCCCGGCACGGCGCGGTCAACATGCACACGCTCGTCGCCATGGGCACGACGGTGGCGTACGGCTACAGCGCGTTCGTCACGCTGTGGCCGGCCGCGGCGGAGCGGCTGGGGCTTCCGCTGCACGTGTACTTCGAGATCTCCGTCGTCGTCATCGCGCTCGTCCTCATGGGGCGGTGGATGGAGGCGAGGGCCAGGAAGCGGACCACCTCCGCCATCGGGAAGCTGCTCGGGCTGCGCCCGAAGACGGCGCGTGTGCTGCGCGGAGACAGCGAGGTCGAGGTCCCGGTCGAGGATGTCGCCGTCGGCGACCTCGTCCGGGTGCGCCCGGGCGAGAAGATCCCCGTGGACGGCGTCGTGACCGCCGGCGTCTCCACCGTGGACGAGAGCATGATCACCGGTGAGAGCATGCCGGTGCGCAAAGGCGAAGGCGACCCGCTGATCGGCTCCACGATCAACCGGACCGGCTCGGTGGTGATGCGGGCCACCGCCGTCGGGCAGGACACGACGCTGGCGCAGATCGTCCGGCTGGTCGAGCGGGCGCAGGGGTCGAAGGCGCCCCTGCAGCGCCTGGCCGACACGGTGTCCGGGTGGTTCGTGCCCGCCGTCATCGGCGTCGCCGCGCTCACCTTCGTCGTCTGGGCGGTCTTCGGACCCGACCAGGGACGGCTCACCCTCGGCATCGGCACCGCCATCGCCGTCCTCATCATCGCCTGCCCGTGCGCGCTCGGCCTGGCCACCCCCACAGCGATCATGGTGGGCACCGGGAAGGCCGCCGAGCTGGGCATCTTGATCTCCGGCGGCGACGCGCTCGAACAGGCCCGCCGTCTCACCACGGTCGTCCTGGACAAGACCGGCACGATCACCCGGGGCCGGCCCGAGGTGACCCGCCTCGTCACCGTCGCGGGCGGGGACGCCGACGAGCTTCTCGCGTACGCCGCCGCGGCCGAGAAGGGTTCGGAGCACCCGCTCGGCGAGGCGATCGTCACGCACGCCCGAAACCGGGGGCTCCGCCTGCCCGAGGTCGAGCGTTTCGACGCCGTGCCCGGCCACGGGGTGGAGGCCCGCGTGGGCGGCCGGTCCGTGCTCATCGGGAACGCCGCACTCATGCGTCGTCATCTCGGGAACTCCGGCTCCGGCTTCGGCTTCGGCGGGCTGGAACGGGCGGCCGCCGAGGCCGCGGCCGAGGGAGCGACCCCCGTGTACGTCGCCCTCGACGGCCGGCTCGCCGGAATGATCGCAGTGGCCGACACCATCCGCCCCGAGTCCCGCGAGGCCGTCGAACGGCTGCGCGCGCTCGGCCTGGAGGTGTGGATGCTGACCGGCGACAACCGGGTCACCGCCGACGTCGTCGCCCGGCAGGTCGGCATCGACCACGTCATCGCCGACGTACGGCCCGAGGACAAGGCGGCACGCGTGACCGCCCTCCGCGAGAAGGGCGCGGTCGTCGCCATGGTCGGCGACGGGATCAACGACGCCCCGGCGCTGGCCACGGCCGACCTCGGCATCGCCATCGGCACCGGAACCGACGTCGCCATCGCGGCCTCCGACATCACCCTCATCGGCGGCGACCTGCGCGGCATCGTCACGGCCATCGACCTCTCCCGGCGCACCGTGCGGACGATCAAGCAGGGCCTCCTGTGGGCGTTCGCGTACAACGTGCTGCTGATCCCGGTGGCCGCCGGTGTGCTGTACCCCTTCAACGGCGTGCTCCTCGACCCTTCCCTCGCCGCCGCCGCGATGGCGATGAGCTCGGTCAGCGTCGTCACCAACGCGCTGCGCCTGCGCCGGTTCCGGCCCGGTTCCCGGGTGTCCCGGCTCGCCGACTGGGGCTACCTCGCGGGCATCGCCTGCCTCGCCATGGCCGTGGGCGCCGGGTTCACCGCGCTCAGCCGTACGGAGGCGGCGCAGCGCGGGATGAACGGCGTGCTCGCCTGGGCGCAGGACACCGGCATGCCGATGCGTCCGGCCATGAGCGTGATGATGACCACCGAATCGGAGCCCGTCCCCACCGAGGACGCTCGTCTGAAGGTCTCCGTCGAGGCGCCCGCCGACGTCGCCCCGGGCAGGCCGGCCACCCTCCGTATCCTGGTCTCCGACGCCGGGACCGGCCGACCCGTCGAGGACGTCGTACGCAGTCACGAGGCGTGGATGCACCTCGTCGTCACCCGAGACGACCTGGGCACGTTCGCACACATCCATCCGGAACCCACCGGCGGGCCGGGGGAGTTCGCCGTCCCGTTCACCTTCCCCACCGAGGGCCGATACACGATCCACAGCGAGTTCAGGCTGCGTGGGGAGATGACCGACGTCCTCGACCAGCAGGAGATCACGGTCGGCCGTCCGGGCGCTCTCACCACCCCGGACGCGGCGTCTGCGTCCCCCCGCGAGCAGGTCGTCGGCGGCCTTCGGGTCACCCTCACCGGCGAGGCCGAAGTCGGTGGCAGGAGCGACTTCACCTTCCGCTTCGCCGACGCCGCCACCGGCCGGCCCGTCTCGGGCCTGCGTCCCTACCTGGCCGCCGCCGGGCACGTGGTGATCATGCCGCTCGACGGCAAGGGGTTCGCCCACGAGCACGCGGAGACCGAGGACGACCAGGGCCGCCCCGTGTTCGCTCTGCCGGGTCAGACCTTCGGGCCCGAACTCGGTCTGCACGCCCGGTTCCCCCGCCCCGGCCTGTACCGCATGTGGGGACAGTTCCGCGATCCCCAGGGCCGGGTCCTCACCACCACATTCACCGTCGAGGCCCGTTGACCCCTGGTCCTGCCCATGAGGCTCTGCACCTCCGATACAGCGCCCATGCTTGGAGGTGCAGAGCACGCGCGGGTGCGCCGGCTGCTCGTGGTCGTCACTGCGCCTAGTTGTCATGGCGCCTGGTCGTCACGGCGCCTGGTCGTCACGGTCGGACTGCTGTCAGCCGGGTGCCAGCCGGGTCCACCGCCCGATCCGCTTCCTCAGGGCCCTGTTTCCTCAGGGCGCTGTGACACGGCCCGCTGCACCAGCTCGGGCATGTGGCCGAAGTTCGTCCCGCAGTTCGTGCCGACTGGCGTCGGGGCTGAACAGGATGGCCGCCCACATGGAGATCCTCCCCAGCCGCCCGGCCATGCGAGCCGCCCCTCCGCCACGGCTCACCGCCGCCGGGTTTCATAAACGCCGGGCTGGCGCGAGGCGATGACATGTGAGAGCCCCGGCCCGCCGGCCTCCCCTGCCGCCTGGTCGTGCAAGCCGCCCTCTCGCCGTGGCTCATAGTCGCCGGACGCTGCCGAAGCGGTGGTAGGTGAAGGCCCAGCGGTCCTTGCCCACCTCGCAGCGAACCCTGGTGGACGGACAGGCAGGCGTGCTCGCGCACCCGGTCCGGGCACGGATCGCCGACCGGGTGTCGATCACCCCCGGTCGCGAAGGCGTCCAAGGGCGGGCCGCGACGACAGGTGACGGCGTCTCTGCTGTCATTCCCGTGGCCTCCGGACTCCCGCGAGGCGGTGGTAGGTGAAGGCCCAGCGGTCCTTGCCCACCTCGCAGCGAACCCTGGTGGACGGACAGGCAGGCGTGCTCGCGCACCCGGTCCGGGCGCGCATCATCCGGGCGCGGATCGCCGGCCGGGCAAGGGTCACCTACCGGTCGCGAAGGCGTCCAGGGGCGGGCCGCGACGACGGGTGACGGCGTCTCTGCTGTCATTCCCGTG
Organism: Microbispora rosea subsp. aerata; assembly: GCF_014647835.1. Taxonomy (GTDB): domain Bacteria; phylum Actinomycetota; class Actinomycetes; order Streptosporangiales; family Streptosporangiaceae; genus Microbispora; species Microbispora aerata. The sequence goes on along the minus strand of NZ_BMPY01000052.1, from coordinate 1,634 downwards.
GCCTCCGAACTCCCGCGAGGCGGTGGTAGGTGAAGGCCCAGCGGTCTTTGCCGACCTTGCGGCGGGTGTAGCGGTCGGGGTGGCGGTAGCGGTCGCGGTTGTGGAACTGGCACGCCGGACCCAGCAGCTTCAGGTCGGTCAGGCCGCCGCTGCTCCAGTTGTCGGCGTGGTCGATCTGGCACAAGGTCGCCGGGAGGGGGCAGCCGTCGATCCAGCAGGTGGCGTACCGGGTGAAGATCGCCCGCCGCTGGGCCGGGGTGGCCAATCTGACCTTGCGGCCCATGTCGAGCACCTGCCCCTGCGCGTCCATGACGATTCTCACGAGGGTGGAGGTGCGGGCCAGGCGGTGCACGCTGGAGACGGGCAGGACCTGCCCGGTGGCCAGCAGCAACCCCGGCACCAGCCCAGGCACCACCCCCAGCCCCAAGCCAGCCGGCCCAGGCACCGATCCAAGCCCCGGTCCAGGCTCCGATCCACGCGGCGATCCAGGCTCCGCCCCCGGCGCCGCGCCCAGCCCGGCACCCCATTCCGCGCCCACCCCGGCGCGTGACGCCGTCGCGAACGCAGTCCCCGTCGCGGCATCCGACGCCGAACCGAACGCGGCCCTCAGTCCGGCACCGAACGCCCTCCCGGACGCGGTCCCCGTCCCGGCACCCGCCCCAGGCCTCGACACCATCCCAGACGATGCCCCCGCCGGGTCACCCGGCCCTGTTGTCGCTGACGCCTCCGGCCCTGGGCATGGTGATGCCTCCGGCCCTGGGCATGGTGATGCCTCCGGCCTTGTTCCCGGTGAGGTCTCCGGCTCTGGTCCCGGTGCGCCCTGCGGTGTCCCCGGCGTTCCCGGCGTGTGTGTCGTCCCTGACGTACGCGATGCGCCCGGCGTTCCCAGCGGGGGTGTCGTCCCCGGTATGTGCGGTGTGCCCGGCGCTGCGGATGAGCAGGACAAGCACCACACCCGGCTGCCGCACCCGCAGGCGCGTGTGTCCTCTCCGTGCTCTCGGTGCTCGTGGCCGCGAACCTGGCGGCCGTCAACCTGACGACCGTGGCTCTCGCAGCCGTGGGCATGGCGGCCGTGGTGCCGGCGACCATGAATCTCACGGAAGCCGTGGTCCCGGCCATCGCAGACCGCACCGCCGATCGGCACATGCGGGACTTCCCCCGCGGGCCGAGGCCCGGCGTGGGTGTGGTGGGCACAGGCATCTCCGGGAGCGTGATGGGCACGGGTATCCCCGGGAGGATTGCAAGATCGCCGCTCCTCGCCCCATCGTGGCTCTCCCGAGCGCGGCCCCTGCCCCTGCGTGTACCCCCGCTGCCGGGTGTTCTCTGCGTGGTCCGCAGGCGTGGTGGCCCGGCGGCTCTCTTGGGCCGTCTCGGCGTCCCGGTCGTCCTCGATGTCCTCAATAGCTTCGCTGTCTTCGATCGCCTCGGCGTCCTGGCCGTCCTCCCACCTTTCGCCGCTGTCGGCGCGCCCGGCCTCGGGAGCCGCGGAGCGGTCGACACTTCCGGCGTGCCCGGCCTCGAGATGGCTGGAGGTCTCGGGGTGGCCCGTGGTGGGGCAGCAGGTCCCAAGGGTCGCGGAGCGGCCGGCGCCGCCCGGGTTCCGGGCGCTGCCGGGGGCAGCGGCGAAGTCGTCC
>NZ_BMPY01000051.1 GCF_014647835.1 Microbispora rosea subsp. aerata | reverse complement strand
CCTGGATCCGGGTGATCTGGAAATGCTGGAACGACGGCATCGCCTACGACCCCGCCAAACACGGCGCCGCAGCAGCTCTCCTCACCCCGAACACTGCGGGAGGTTGACACAGGGAGTATCACAGCAGGTGATCGTGGACGACCGGCCCGGCGACAAGATCTTCAGCTACTCGCCCGGCGCCAACACCTTCTGGCAGGTCTACGGCACGTTGACCGGGCCCCCCAGCACCTACCTCTACTACACCTGGTACGAAAAGCAGATCCCGGCCTGACGGGGAAACGGGCCGGCCGCCTCGCCCGGCGCGGTGGCCGGCCCCGCTCGCCGGTGCGGGGGTCGCAAGGTCCGCGCCCGGCGTGCCGTCCGCGGCAGCCGGACGGCCCGCACAGCTCCCCGCCCCAGCCACCCCCGGCAACGGTCACCCGGAGTCCCCGCCGGAGACGGCAGAGAACCGCCACCGGGCCGTACGCCTTCGGGCTCGCGTTCGCGGGGTCAGTACATCGAGATGTGGACGTGGTCGTAGTGGTTGGCGGTGATGCCGCCGCGGTCGGCCATGAACCGCCAGCCCGGGTGGCCGAGGTGATAGATGCGCTGCTGCCAGATCACGTACATCACGCCCAGCTTCGGCCCGTTCTTGATGGCCCAGGCGGCGAGGCTGTCGCCGAGCGCCTTCATCTCGGGAGTGGGCATGGCGCCGCCCGAGCTCATCATGAAGTCGCAGGCGCGTCCCAGGGGGTGTTCGCCGCTGCTGTCGGCGCGGTAGCAGCCGACCGGGAACCGCAGGCTGAAGTTCTTCTCGACCTCGGTGCGGAAGAGCCGCATCCGGGGGGTGATGTTGTCGGTGCCGCCGGGCAGCTCCGGCGCCCAGGTGCCGCCCGCCCGCCTGCCCGGGGCGACGGGGATGAGGTCGTCGAGCTTGTCCTTGATCTCCTCGATGAGATCCTCGGCGTCCGCGCGCTGCCTGGCGACCTCGGCGGCCTGCGCCTTGAGCTGATCGGTCAGCCGTTCGGCGTCCTGCGCGGCCTGCTGCCGCTCGACGCGGACCTGGTCGTAGCGTATGAGCCTGGCCGCCTGCTCCTCCTTGAGCTGGTGGTTCAGCGCGGCGGTGTTCATGTCGGGCAGCAGCATCGCGCTTTCGGCCTGGTAGCGCAGCACCGCCATCTGCCGTACGGCGTCCCTGGCGGCCTGGTAGTCGGCCTCCGCCTTGGCGAGGCGGTCGCGGGCGGCCTTCTCCTCGTCGCGGGCCTTGGCGAGCGCGACCCGCTTGGCGTTGTACTCGGCGATGAGGCGGTCGACCTTCTTGCGCAGGTCCGACAGTTCTTTCTTGAGCTGCTTCTCCGTCGGCTTGGGATCGGCCACACCCGGGGCGGCCGTGCCGAACACGAGGAGGGCGGCGGTGAGTACGCCGGCAGCAAGGGGAAACGCGCGGGGCAGAGCCCACTCCTCTCCGTCTGCCGACCGGGTTAGCTGACGGGTTCGGGCTGGAGGAGCCCGGGCAGACGGCTGCCTTGACCCCAGGTGCGTGGTGGGTCCCCGGCTCCCGGGCGAGGCGCCCGGGATTAGGCGTACCGGTGTGACGACCGGTGCCAGGGATACTAGTGGTAAATAAACCCTGGTTGCCACCGAAGTCGCAACCAATCGGAGATCAACCTGTTACCGCCTCGCGAAGCATCCGGGCAGCCTCCTCCGGGAGCACGTCGTTGACGAACGCGCCCATGGCCGACTCCGAGCCGGCCAGATACTTCAGCTTGTCGGGGGCCCGCCGGATCGTGAAGAGCTGCAGGTGCAGGTAGGCCAGGTCGCGCCGGTGGACGACCGGGGCCTGGTGCCAGGCCGCGACGTACGGCATGACGACGCCGAACAGCCCGTCCAGGCGGCGCAGCACGTCGATGTAGAGGGGAGCGAAGGCGGCCCGCTCCTCCGGCGACAGGGCGGGAATGTCGGGCACCTGGCGGTGCGGGTAGATGTGCACCTCGAACGGGTATCGCGCGGCGGCCGGGACGAAGGCCGTCCAGTGCTCGTTCTCGGCCACCACCCGGGGGCCCCTCCGCTCGGCGGCCAGGACGTCCGCGAACAGGTTGCCGCCCCGGTGGCGGGCGGCGGCCTCCAGCATCTGCCGGGTGCGCGGGGTGACGTACGGATAGGCGTAGATCTGCCCGTGCGGGTGCGGCAGCGTGATGCCGATCTCGGAGCCGCGGTTTTCGAAGCAGAAGACCTGCTCCACGCCGGGCAGCGACGACATCTCGGCCGTGCGGTCGGCCCATGCCTCGACGACCAGCTCGGCCTGCTCGACGCTCAGGGAGCTGAACGACGCGTCGTGGTCGGAGGTGAAGCAGACCACCTCGCAGCGCCCGACCCCCGGCCGCACCTCGCTCAGCCCGCCCACCTGCTCGTACGCGCCCGTGTTGAAGCTGAACGACGGGAAACGGTTTTCGAACACCGCCACCTCGTACGGCGAGGGGATCTCCGAACCGGGATGGGCCGGGCAGAGCGGGCATTCCTCGGCGGACGGCAGATGGGTGCGCGTCTGGCGGTGGCGGGCGACGGCCACCCACTCGTCCATCAGGGGGTCGTAGCGCAGCTCCGACGCGAGGGGACGCGGCGGCAGGTCGCGGGTGTCGACGGCGCTGTGCTCGGCGTCGTCGCGCCGGTCGAAGTAGATCAGCTCGCGGCCGTCGGCGAGATGGGTGGTGGTGCGCTTCACAGAGCGGTCTCCAGCTTCACGAGGTGCTGCGGTGTCCGGCGTCACGGGGGGATGCCTGCGTCATGACGCCCGCCCCGGCCCCGGCGGTCCGGTCCGCGGCGTCACAGCGCCGTCTCCAGCTCCGTTCCCGCGGCCTCCCCGGACGGGTCGGCGAGGAGGAGCTCGCCGGCGTGCTCCGACAGCGCGGCGCGCGCCTCCTCGGGCAGGCCCACGTCGCTCACGACCACGTTGGCCTCGGAGAGTGCGGCGATCGTGCTGATGCCGATCGTCCCCCACTTGGTGTGGTCGGCCAGGACCACGAGCTGCTGGGCGGCCTCGATGAGGGCGCGGTCGGTCTCCGCCTCCAGCAGGTTGGGGGTGGTGTAACCGGCCCGGACGCTCATGCCGTGCACGCCGAGCATGAGCGTGTCGACGTTCAGGGAGCGGACGGCCGCCACGGCCACCGGGCCGACCAGCGCGTCGGAGGGCGTACGGACGCCTCCCACCAGCACCACGGTCTGATCGGGCCGCCCGGCCCGGTGGAACACGTCGGCCACCTGCACCGAGTTGGTGATCACGGTCAGCTCGGGCACGTCCACCAGGTGGTGGGCGAGCGTCCAGGTCGTGGTGCCGGCCGACAGGGCGACGGAGCTGCCCGGCCGGACGAGCGTGGCGGCCCGGCGGGCGATGGCCTCCTTCTCGGCCTGCTGCCGCACCGACTTGGCGGCGAAGCCCGGCTCCTCCGTCGAGCCGGCGCCGGTGGCGGTCGCCCCGCCGTGCACCTTGACGATCAGGCCGCGTTCCGCGAGGACCTCCAGGTCGCGGCGGATCGTCATGTCCGAGACCCCGAGATCGCGCACGAGCTGCGCGACGCGCACCCCGCCGGTCCTGCGCACCCTCTCCAGGATCGCCTGCTGCCGTTGCTGGGCCAGCATCCACCACTCCTGTCAACAGATTCAAACAAATTATGCCACACGAACGTGGGGACTTGTTTAGTTGAGGTCGAGGTCTTGCCGCCCGCGGTCCGGGGGAGGACAGTGAGCGAAAGCCGTACTCGACGGAAGGCGGTCGTCATGAGCAGACGCGCACGCAAGTCGAAGGCACGCAAGAAGAAGAAGGCCAACCACGGCAAGAGGCCCACGGGCCGGTAGGCGCCCGGCCGGCTAGGGGTTCCTGCCCCAGGCGGCGAGCAGCTGGGTCTGCTGGTCGGCGTCGGCCGGGACGTCTCGCTCGTCCCCGATCACCCCTGCCTCGCGGTAGTCCTCCCGCGCCTTCTCGAACCACTCGGCGCAGGAGGCGACCAGCTCGGGATCGAGACGTTCCGGCCCGCCGATGGCGCGTGCCAGGTCCCAGGTGTGGATCAGCGCGTCCGCGAACAGCTCGGTGATGTACTCCTCGCCGGTGACGTCGCCGAAGGGCAGGTGGGCGACGCTGGTCAGCGCGCCCTCGGCGTACACCGCCTGGACCGCGCCCTGCGCGGACGCCTCGAACGCCTTCAGCGGGTCGTCGCCGAGCACGTCGCCCTCGAAGGCGTCTCCCACCTCGGCGACCGTACGGCCGGACAGCAGCTCGGGGGCCCACAGGTTCTCCGCCACGACATGGTTGACCAGGTCGCGGACGTCCCAGTCGACGCAGGGTGTCGGCAGCTCCCACTGTTCGCGGCGGACCAGATGGAGGCGGTCCCCGAAACCGTCCAGCGCCCTGCGGTACGCGTCACGGATGTCGATCATGTCCCCTCCTCGCCACGAACACCCCATTCGAACGTAACTCTTCTCAACGATCAGTCATACACGCTCGCGGGGGAGGGAACGCCCGGGTCAAGGCAGGTGCTGCTCGACCCAGACGATCTTTCCGTACGGGGTGGGCCGGGTGCCCCAGCGGTAGGCGAACCGCTTGATGAGCTGAAGGCCGCGGCCGGTGTCCTCGTCGGGGGTGGCCACGCGCGGGGCGGGGCTGACGGGGGAGCCGTCGACGACCTCGACCACCAGCGTGCGGCCGCGCAGCAGGCGCAGCTCGATGGGCGGCCAGCCGTGCTTGAGCGCGTTGGTGACCAGCTCGCTCACGATGAGCTGGGTGCTGTCCACCAGACCGCCCAGGCCCCACCTCTGCAGGGTGCCGCGGACGAAGCGGCGCGCGTGCGAGACGAACCGCGGGTCGGACGGCAGCGGGCAGGTCGCGACCTCGTCCGGGTCGAGATCTCGCACCCGGGCCACCAGCAGGGCGATGTCGTCACGCTCGTGGCTCGACCGCTGGCTGTGGATGATCACATCGCACATGTCCTCCATGTCCTCGACCGGACCGGCGAGCAGGCGGCGCAGCCCCATGATCCCCGCGTCCAGGTCCCGCTCCCGGCTCTCCACGAGGCCGTCGGTGTAGAGGGCGAGCACGCTGCCGGGCGGCAGGACCAGCTCGCGCGACTCCAGCGGGTCGCTGCCGATGCCGAGGGGAAGACCCGCGGGCAGGTCGATGATCTCGGTGGACCGGTCGGGGTGCAGCAGGATCGGCGGCACGTGCCCGGCGCGGGCGAGCGCGCAGCTGCGCGTCACCGGGTCGTACACCGCGTAGATGCACGTCGCGATCTGGCTCGGGTCGAGGTCCTGGCTCATCAGGTTGAGCCGGAACAGCACCTCGTCGGGCGGCAGGTCGAGGCTCGCCAGCGTACGCGCGGCCGTGCGGAGCTGGCCCATGGTCGCCGCGGCTCTGGTTCCGTGGCCCATGACGTCGCCGACCACCAGCGCCGTACGGCAGCCGGGCAGGGGGATCACGTCGTACCAGTCGCCCCCGACGCTCATCAGGTCGCTGGCCGGCAGGTAGCGCGAGGCGATGTCCATGCCGAGCGCCTGCGGCAGTTCGACGGGCAGCAGGCTGCTCTGCAGGGTCAGCGCGGTTCTGCGCTCCCTGGTGTACAACCGCGCGTTGTCGATGCACAGGGCGGTGCGGGCGGCCAGGTCCTCGGCCACCGCCACGTCCTGCTCCTCGAACGGCAGGCTGCCGGGGCGCCTGGTGAAGATCAAGCAGCCGAGGACCCGTCCCCGTGCCCGCAGCGGCACCACGAGGTACGACGTGTCGGTCAGAAGCGCGGCGACCGCCTCCTCCCGGTCCAGGCTGGCGCCGATCATCCGGGCGCTCTCCTTGTCCAGCGCCGGATACATGAGCGGCTTGCCGCCCACCATGCACATGGCCTGCGGCAGGATCGCCGGGAAGACCGTCGACTCGTCGACGGGGAACGCCTTCACCCAGGCGTCCCAGTCCGCACCCGACACGCCGATGGCCACCCGGCGTACGAAGGTCGTCCCGTCCACCGGCCGGGGGGATAACTCGCCGCCCGCCATGAGCCGGTCCTGCACCATCACCGCCGCCGTGTCGGCGAAGCGCGGGACCGCGACGTCCACGAGCTCCCGGCTCGTCTCGGCGAGGTCGAGCGTGCTGCCGATCCGCCGGCTCGCCTCGTTCAGGAAAGCCAGCCGCTCGTGCGCGGACGCGGCGCTGCTGCGGCGCCACTGCGCCCGGGTTCCGGGCGCGGAATCCTTGATGACGCAGTTCCGGTTCAACGCAATCTCCGGAGAGAGCGGATGGTGTTCCAGCATCGTAAGGAGCTGATACGCGCATTTCAGCCGTTTGGCATGAGTGGTTCGGTCGGTACGACGGCGGCGATGGCGCAGCCGTACCCGCCGCTCAAAGGACGAAACGGGCACTGAATGGCATGCGGGTCAGATCAGACGGCGGGTAGGTGCCCGAGGGCCGCCTCGATGCGCTCCTGCGGAAGCGTGAAGTCCTCGAGACGACCGGCCAGGTGGCTCTCGTACGCGGGCAGGTCGAAGTGGCCGTGTCCGCACAGGGACATCACGATGACCTTCTCCTCGCCCGACTCCGCGCACCGCAGCGCCTCGGCGATCGTGGCGGCCACCGCGTGGGCGGGCTCCGGGGCGGGCACGATCCCCTCGGCCCTGGCGAAGCGGATCCCGGCGTCGAAACAGTCCGTCTGCGTGACGGCCACGGCCTCCACCAGCCCGAGCTCGTACACGTGGGAGAGCAGCGGCGCCATGCCGTGGTAGCGCAGCCCGCCGGCGTGGATGGGGTCGGGCACGAACGTGTGCCCCAGCGTGTGCATCTTCATCAGCGGCGTGAACCCGGCCGTGTCGCCGAAGTCGTAGGCGTACGTGCCCCGGGTCAGGGACGGGCAGGCGGCGGGCTCGACGCACCGCAGCACCGGGTTCATCCGCCCCGCCAGCTTCTCGCGCAGGAACGGGAAGGCCAGCCCGGCGAAGTTGGAGCCGCCGCCGGTGCAGCCGATCACCACGTCGGGGGTCTCGCCGAGGGCGGCGAGCTGCTCAAGCGCCTCCTCGCCGATGACGGTCTGGTGCAGCAGGACGTGGTTGAGCACCGAGCCCAGGGCGTACCGCGTGTCGTCGTGCTGCCCGGCGACCTCCACGGCCTCGCTGATGGCGATGCCCAGCGACCCCGTGCAGTGCGGGTCCTCCGCCAGGATCCTGCTGCCCGACGTCGTCACCGCGGAGGGGCTGGCGTGCAGGGTGGCGCCGTAGACCTTCATCAGCGTGCGGCGGTACGGCTTCTGCTCGTACGACGCCCGGACCATCCAGACCTCGCAGGCCAGGCCGTACTGGGCGCAGGCGAACGCCAGGGCCGAGCCCCACTGGCCCGCGCCGGTCTCGGTGGTCAGCCTGCGCACGCCCTCCCGCGCGTTGTAGTACGCCTGGGGGACCGCGGTGTTGGGCTTGTGCGAGCCCGAGGGGCTGCCGCCCTCGTACTTGTAGTAGATCCGCGCGGGCGTGCCGAGGGCGCGCTCCAGGCGCCGGGCGCGGATGAGGGGCGTGGGCCGCCAGAGGCGGTAGACGTCGAGCACGCCGTCGGGGATCGGGACGAACCGCTCCCGCGACACCTCCTGCCCGATGAGCGCCGCCGGGAAGAGCGAGGCGAGGTCGTCGGGGCCGACCGGCAGCAGCGTCGCCGGGTGGAGCACCGGCGGGGGTGGCGTGGGCAGATCAGGGACGATGTTGTACCAGTTCCGGGGGATCCGGGACTCGTCGAGGATGACCCTGGTCTGCTCGCCCATGCCTCCCAGTCTCCGCGCCGCGGGCCCATCGGGAAAGGGCGCCGGCCGATGTGTCCGGACCCGGCCACGCGGCCCGCGTCAGACGACGGTGCCCCCCGAGCGCCAGTAGACGCCGTCCTCCCGGCTGAGGAACCCCTCGTCCACCAGGTAGCGGCGCAGCGCGGCGTAGTCGTCGTGGAACGCCCGCAGCGCCACGTCGACCTCCTTCTCCGGGTAGCGCACCCCCACCTCGAACACCTGCGCGATGTAGTCGAGCACCATCAGCCGCTTGCCGCGCTTGGCCGGAATCGAGACGAGCCGCCCGTCGAGCAGGAACGCGTCCATCGGGTCGGCCGGCCCGGAGGGAACCTCGCGCAGCAGGTCGCGGAAGATCTCGGGCCGGGCCAGCCAGCCGTCCCCCTCCCGTACGGCGAGGCCGCCCCTGGCCAGCCGGTCCAGGGCCTTGGCCGCCGCCTCCGGGGTGAGCCCGGTGACCTTGTCGAGCGGCTCACTGGGATGCAGGACCAGCCCGGCGAGGACGCGAAGCGTGTCGTCCTGCCCGAGCAGCCCGAGCACGCGGGGAATGCGCTTGTCGATCATCCGTCCACGGTATTGGGTCGATGAAGGGCCTAGGAAACCTTGGAGGGTGCCGTGCCCGCTCAACTCGACCACACGATCGTGCACAGCAGCGACCGCTTCGCGTCCGCCCGGTTCCTGACCGGGTTGCTCGGCGCGCCTGAACCCGGCACGTTCGGCCCGTTCGCCACGGTCCGGGTCGCCAACGGCGTGACGATCGACTACGCCGACTCGATAGTCGACCGGGACCGCATCGTCATGCAGCACCTGGCGTTCCTCGTCTCGGAGGACGAGTTCGACGAGATCTTCGCCCGCATCGCCGAGCGGGGCCTGCCGTACTGGGGCGGCCCCCACCACCAGGAGCCGCAGCGGATCAACCACCGCCACCACGGCCGCGGGGTGTACGTGGACGACCCCGACGGCCACTCCATCGAGTTCCTCACCCACCCGTACGTCGAGGAGGAGTGACGTTTCAGCGGGCCGTCAGCCGTCTGGAGGGGCCGTCGCCGGAGACCATGCGGCAAGACGGCTGAGAGGACCACGGTGCCGACCCGGAAACGGATAGGGCCGCTACTCCGATCACCGGAGGCGGCCTTCTGGTGCGCGTGAACGCTGGTCGGGGCGACAGGATTTGAACCTGCGACTTCTTGCTCCCAAAGCAAGCGCGCTACCAAGCTGCGCCACGCCCCGTCTCGTCGGGTACGCGAGCGCTCCGAGACTCCGGTACGCTTACGCCCTGACGACCGGATGAAGTCTAGACCAGACTGACACCGGGCGCGCGCGGACGTAGCTCAATGGTAGAGCCCCAGTCTTCCAAACTGGCTACGCGGGTTCGATTCCCGTCGTCCGCTCTGAGTGCGAAGGGCCAGGCCATCCCGTACGGGAAGCCTGGCCTTTGTGATCTCGGGACTTCCCGTCGCCCAGGCTCCCGATCTCCGTTCCGGCCGCTTCGCGAGGCCGGCGCCGTCGGGGCCGTGTGCCGCGGCGGCGGATCGGCGCGGCCCGGGTGGACAGGCGGCCCCTGCGCGGCATGGGCTCCGCGAAACCGTCAGCGCCGGGGTCCGGCGTGCCGGGCGCGGTCGTCGCGGTGGTGGGCTGCGGGACGTGTGCCGCGGCGTGACCGTCCGCCTGCGTCACGCCGCTATGACCGGCCGGGCTCGCGCAGCCACCGCAGGGCCGCGTCGGCGCAGTCCTCGGGGGTGCTGTTGAAGGCGATGGCCGCGCCGGGAGCGTGCCGCCGGACCAGGTTGACCACCTTCTCGAAGAGTTCGAGCAGCGGCTCGTGCGTGCGGATGCCCCCTCCGATCACCACGCAGGCGTAGTCGCGGCGGGTCAGCGCCTCCACGACGGCTTGTTCGGGGTGCTCGTCGAGCGCCACCAGACACCAGTCGGCCTCGATGCCGTACTCGCCGAAACGGGCCCGGCCGCGTGCCAGCGCCGCCTGCACCGGCTCCGGGTCCCATCCGTCGATCCTGGCGGGATCGAGCCCGATCACGAGCACCCGTGCCATGTGCCCTCCTCGTCCGGCCCGCCTGCCGCGTACGCCGTGCCGGTCGCCCGCCCGCGATCCCGGCGGACGAGCCGTCCGTTCAGCGAACCGCCTCGCCCGCGCCCCGGTCAAGCGCGTCGGCCGCATCAGTTGAACAGCCGGGCGAGATCGTGATCTACTACGTCTCCCCGGGCCGGTCGGGGAGACCGCGGACTTGGGCCGGGTGAGCGCGCGTGTGCCCGGTGGAAGGGTCAGTCGCCGACGCGGAAGAGGGCCCAGACGGCCTTGCCGCCCTCGTCGAGCGCGTCCCAGCCCCACGCCTGGCTGTAGGTCTCGACGATGTAGAGGCCGCGGCCGTGCTCGGAGACGAAGTCGGGCTGCGCGGGCAGCGGAGCCTGGTCGCTCGGGTCCGAGACGGCGAGCAGCACATGTGGGGCGATGCGCAGGAGGGTGAGCGTTATGGGGCGGTCGGCGGCGCGGGACATCGAGCACAGCGCGTAACGGACCGCGTTCGTCACCAGCTCGCTGACGACCAGAGCGGCGTCGTCGCTGAGCTCCGACAGGCCCCAGCGCCGCAGGGTCCTGCGTGTGACGTCACGCGCGGTCCTGACCGAGTCGGCCTGTGCGGCCAGGGGGCACATCGCGGTATCGGACGCGCTTGCCGCCCTCCGGAACCAGCCGAAACCCACCTCGTGGGTCAGCTGGCCGCCGGATCTGGGCTCGTCCGACATGGTTGCCCCATACCTCCCGCTGGCCTGAATCGAAGGTGGTGCACATTTTGGCCCAATATGCACCTAGCCATGATGGAGCAGTGGCTCGTGCGGCTGCAAGACCCAAATGCACGTGCAGGTGTCGCGTGCAAACGCACACGGCACCTCTGCTAACCGTCAGAGACACGTAGATCAGACCTTGTCATTGGAGCCGGAAGTGGTGACACTGTGTGGGCTGGGGGTGTCGTGCGGGTCGTCCCTTGGCGGCACACAGGGCCGAGGTGAGAGGGAGGCGCCGTGATACAGATCCAGTCTGGATCGGGTCCGACGGCTCTGCGTATCCTTCTCGGCTCCCAGCTCCGCAAGCTCCGCGAGAGCAAGGGCATCAGTCGCGACCAGGCTGGCCAGTGCATTCGGGCGTCCGAATCGAAGATCAGCCGGATGGAGCTGGGCCGGGTCGGGTTCAAGGAGCGCGACGTCGTCGACCTCCTCGCTCTTTACGGAGTGGAGGACGAGGAGACGCGCAGCGCCGTGATGAACCTGGTCGAAAGGGCCAACGAGCCTGGATGGTGGCACAGGTACAACGATTTGCTGCCCTCGTGGTTCCAGGCGTACGTGGGCCTGGAGGAGGCCGCGGAGCGCATCCGCACGTACGAGGTGCAGTTCGTGCCCGGCCTGCTGCAGACCAAGGAGTACGCGCGGGCCGTCATCATGGCCGGCGCGGTGGGCGCGGCGCCCGAGGAGATCGCCAGGCGGGTGGATCTGCGGCTGGAGCGCCAGCGGATCCTCGACGGCGAGAACAGCCCCAAGTTCTGGGCCGTGATCGACGAGGCCGCGCTGCGCCGCCCGATCGGCGGCGCCGATGTCATGCGGGGTCAGATCCAGCACCTCATCGACCTGATGAACCAGCCGAATGTGACGATTCAGGTCATCCCGTTCAACTATGGAGGACACGCCGCGGAGGGCGGCGCCTTCAGCATCCTGCGGTTCGCCGACCCCGACCTGCCCGACATCGTGTACGTCGAGCAGCTCGCCAGCGCGCTCTACCTGGATAAACGGGAAGAGGTAGACCGTTACAGCGAGGTCATGGAGCGCCTCTGCGCGGTCAGCACCACCCCCGCGGAGACGGTGGACCTGCTGCGGCAGATCATGGCTGAGCTCTGATCAGTCGCTACCGGGCCTCATCTGCTCTAGACTGCCCTTGGCGTCGGACACCCGCCGCAGTCGAGCATGCCCGGACAGGTCGCGTGCAGGCGAGACGGTGATCCTGCGCCTCTCACGTGGGCGCGGCGCGCGTTATTGTGCCGCGGTTGCCGTGCACGACGTGCCCGCGATCACCAGATGCTGGATCAAGGAGACCACCCCGTGAAGACCGCTGTCGAGGAGCTCAGCCCTACCCGGGTCAAGCTCACCGTCGAGGTGCCGTTCAAGGAGCTCGAGCCGAGCCTGCAGGCCGCGTACAAGAAGGTCGCGCAGCAGGTGCGCGTGCCCGGCTTCCGTCCTGGCAAGGTGCCGGCCCGGATCATCGAGCAGCGCTTCGGCCGCGCGGTGGTTCTCGAGGAGACCCTGAACGACGCGCTGCCCAAGCTGTACGGCCAGGCCGTTGACGAGACCGAGGTCTTCCCGGTCAGCCAGCCGGAGATCGAGGTCACCAAGATCGAGGACGGGGAGCAGGTCGAGTTCACCGCCGAGGTGGACGTCCGCCCCGCCTTCGACGTCCCCGACTACCAGGGCACGGAGGTCGTGGTCGACTCCGCCGAGGTGACCGACGAGGACGTCAACGCCCAGCTCGACGCCCTGCGTCAGCGCTTCGCGACGCTGACCGGCGTGGACCGGCCGGCCCAGAACGGCGACTACGTCGTGATGGACCTGCGCGCCGAGATCGACGGCCGCAACCTGGACGAGCAGCAGGCCGCCGACGTGTCGTACGAGGTCGGCGCGGGCTCGATCCTGCAGGGCCTGGACGACGCGCTGCAGGGCATGGCCGCGGGCGACGAGAAGACCTTCCGCACCACGCTCGTCGGCGGTGAGAACGCCGGCGAGGAGGCCGACGTGATCATCAACGTCAAGTCGGTGAAGGAGAAGGTGCTGCCCGAGCTGGACGACGAGTTCGCGCAGCTCGCCAGCGAGTTCGACACGCTCGACGAGCTCAAGGACAGCATCCGCCAGCAGGTTCGCCGCAACAAGCTGGTGGAGCAGGTCGTGCAGAGCCGCGAGAAGGCGCTCGACGCGCTGCTCGCGAAGATCGACATCCCGCTGCCCGAGAGCGCGCTCAAGGCCGAGATCGAGGCGCGCAAGCACAACCTCGAGCACCAGGTCGCCGAGAGCGGCCTGAGCCGCGAGGCCTACCTCCGCCTCCAGAAGACCACGGAGGAGGAGCTGTTCGCCCAGTACGAGGAGAGCGCGGCGAAGGCGCTGAAGTCCGGCTTCGTGCTCGACAAGATCGTCAAGGCTGAGGAGATCGGCGTCAGCGAGCAGGAGCTGACCGACTTCGTGGTCCGCCGCGCCATGCAGCTCGGCGTCGCGCCGAACACGCTGGCCCAGCACCTCGCCGACAACAACCAGCTCCCGCTGGCGATGGTGGAGATCGTCCGGGAGAAGGCCAAGACCATCATCGGCGACGCCGCCAAGGTCACCGACACGGCCGGCAACGAGGTGGACCTCAAGGCCATCTACGCCGAGCTCAACCCCGAGCAGGAGGCCAGGGGCGTCGAGGAGGCGGGCGTCGGGGAGTCCGCCGCCAAGGCCGAGGAGAGCTGATTTCCGGGGCTGTCGCCTGACTTTCACCGCGGGCCGGCCGTCTGGGCCGGCCCGGCCGGTGGTGAACGGTGAAACCCCCGGCGCACTCGGGTGTGCCGGGGGTTCTCGGTTATTTTCCGGCAAATCCCTGCAAATATGTTTCTTACCGCCTGTAACGGATCAATCGTGCGGCTGAGATCCATGTGTTTCCGGCCTATCGCGATGGGCGGGAAACGCGGCTGATACGCTGCGCGCGCCGCTCACGGGCCGGGCATGCGCCGACAGCGAACAGTACGGCGCGCGGGCATGACCTGTCTGCGCCGCGCGTTAAGGTCACAAGCAAAGCCAATCGATTACGACGCATCGGAAGGTGACGCTGTGACCAGCCCGCCGACCTTCTTCCCGACCGGTGGTTCCGGCTTCGAGGCCCGGAGCCCGGAGGGTGGCCCCTCCCGCCTCGAGGACCAGCTCTACCAGCGCCTGCTGCGTGAGCGGATCGTGGTGCTCGGCAGCCAGGTGAACGACGAGGTGGCCAACCGGCTGTGCGCTGAGCTCCTGCTCCTCGCCGCCGATGACCCCGAGCGCGACATCTGGATGTACATCAACTCCCCCGGTGGCTCGGTGACCTCCGGCATGGCGATTTACGACATGATGGAGTACGTGCCGAACGACGTCTGCACGGTCGCCATGGGCCTGGCCGCCTCCATGGGGCAGTTCCTGCTCTGCGCCGGCGCCCGCGGCAAGCGCTACGCGCTTCCGCACGCCCGGATCATGATGCACCAGCCGTCGGGCGGCATCGGCGGCACCGCGGCCGACATCGCGATCCAGGCCGAGCAGATGCTCTACGTGAAGAAGACGCTCGCGGAGCGGATCGCCTACCACACCGGCCAGCCGCTGGAGCAGATCGAGCGCGACTCCGACCGGGACCGCTGGTTCACGGCCGAGGAGGCCAAGGACTACGGCTTCATCGACCACGTGGTGCGCAGCGCCCGCCAGGTGCCCTCCGAGGGCGCCGTCTCGTGACTGGAGCTTCCCAGATGAGTGAGCTGATCCGGCCGGGTGACATCAACGGCCGCTATGTCCTTCCCTCCTTCGTCGAGCGCACGTCGTACGGCGTCAAGGAGATGAACCCCTACAACAAGCTGTTCGAGGACCGCATCATCTTCCTCGGCGTCCAGATCGACGACGCTTCGGCGAACGACGTGATGGCGCAGCTGCTGACGCTGGAGTCGCTGGATCCGGACCGCGACATCAGCATGTACATCAACTCGCCGGGTGGCTCGTTCACCGCGATGACCGCGATCTACGACACCATGCAGTTCGTCCGGCCCGAGATCCAGACGGTCTGCCTGGGGCAGGCGGCCTCCGCCGCCGCGGTCCTGCTGGCCGGCGGCACGCCGGGCAAGCGGTTCGCCCTGCCGAACGCCCGCGTGCTGATCCACCAGCCCTACACCGAGGGCGGCGGCCAGGGTAGTGACATCGAGATCCAGGCTCGTGAGATCCTGCGTATGAGGTCGCTGCTCGAGGAGATCATCGCGAGGCACTCGGGCAAGTCGGCCGACGAGGTCCGCAAGGACATCGAGCGCGACAAGATCCTCAGCGCCGAGGAGGCGAAGGCGTACGGGCTGGTGGACGACATCATCCCCTCGCGCAAGAAGCGTGCGGCGGCGGTCGCCGCTTCCTGAGGCAGTTGCCGCACCGGAACGGTGCCCATTTGGGCACGTTCCGGTGCGACTCACCGCCAGGGGGCTCACTGAGGGCCCGGGAGACGGTAACGTCGAAACCTGAGCGGGATGACGTTTTCGCCCCGGATCGCGGTCCACTGGATCACAATCGGGATCGCGATAAGGGTGCGGACGGAAGCGACCGCGGCGGCAGGGGCGGTCCCACGCAAAGGAGTATCTGGGGTGGCACGCATCGGCGACGGGGGAGACCTGCTGAAGTGCTCGTTCTGTGGCAAGAGCCAGAAGCAGGTCAAGAAGCTCATCGCCGGACCCGGCGTATACATCTGCGATGAGTGCATCGATCTCTGCAACGAGATCATTGAGGAGGAGTTGTCCGAGTCCTCCGAGCTCAAATGGGACAACCTCCCCAAGCCCCGGGAGATCTACGAGTTCCTCGACGCGTACGTCATCGGCCAGGACAAGGCCAAGAAGGCGCTGTCGGTGGCGGTCTACAACCACTACAAGCGCGTCCAGTCCGGGGAACGGGGCCGCGACGACGGCCTGGAGCTGGCCAAGTCCAACATCCTGCTGCTCGGCCCCACCGGGTCGGGCAAGACCCTGCTCGCGCAGACCCTCGCCAAGATGCTCAACGTGCCGTTCGCCATCGCGGACGCGACGGCGCTGACCGAGGCCGGCTACGTCGGCGAGGACGTCGAGAACATCCTCCTCAAGCTGATCCAGGCCGCCGACTACGACGTCAAGAAGGCCGAGACCGGCATCATCTACATCGACGAGGTCGACAAGATCGCCCGCAAGAGCGAGAACCCGTCGATCACCCGCGACGTGTCGGGCGAGGGCGTGCAGCAGGCCCTGCTGAAGATCCTGGAGGGGACCACGGCGAGCGTGCCGCCGCAGGGCGGGCGCAAGCACCCCCATCAGGAGTTCATCCAGATCGACACCACGAACGTGCTGTTCATCTGCGGCGGCGCCTTCGCCGGCCTCGAGAAGATCATCGAGTCGAGGGTCGGCAGGAAGGGCATCGGCTTCAACGCGATCATCCACTCCAAGGAGGAGATGGACTCCTCCGACATCTTCTCCGACGTCATGCCGGAAGACCTGCTGAAGTTCGGCATGATCCCCGAGTTCGTCGGCCGGCTCCCGGTGATCACGTCGGTGCACAACCTCGACAGGAACGCGCTGATCCAGATCCTCACCGAGCCGCGCAACGCGCTCGTGAAGCAATACCGCCGCCTGCTCGAGCTGGACAACGTCGAGCTGGAGTTCACCGGCGACGCGCTGGAGGCGATCGCCGATCAGGCCATCCTGCGCGGCACGGGCGCCCGAGGGCTGCGCGCCATCATGGAGGAGGTCCTCCAGTCGGTGATGTACGAGGTGCCCTCCCGTCAGGACGTGGCCCGGGTCGTCATCACCCGTGAGGCCGTGCTGGAGCACGTGAACCCCACCCTGGTGCCGCGCGACCAGCTTCAGGCCAAGCAGCAGCGGACACCGCGGGAGAAGTCGGCCTGACGTGGCCCTCCTCGCCGGCGCGTTGTCCACAGGGCGTGCGGCGACGGCTCGGGTGGCGTCCGGACGTCCCTAGAATTGGGCAGCGTGACTACGTCTGAGCTGCCCACCCAGTACGCCCCCGCCGAAGTCGAGACCCGAAGCTACGAGCGCTGGGTATCGGCGGGCTACTTCACCGCGGACCCGGGCAGCGGGCGCGAGCCGTACAGCATCGTGCTTCCCCCGCCCAACGTGACCGGGTCGCTCCATGTGGGTCACGCGCTCGACCACTCGATCCAGGACGCGCTGACCCGGCGGGCCCGGATGCGGGGCATGGAGACGCTGTGGCTCCCCGGAATGGACCACGCCGGCATCGCCACGCAGAACGTCGTGGAGCGCGAGATCGCCAAGGAGGGCCTGTCCCGCCACGACTTCGGCCGCGAGGCGTTCGTCGAGCGCGTCTGGCAGTGGAAGGAGGAGTCCGGCGGCCGGATCCTCGGCCAGATGAAGAAGCTCGGCGACGGCGTCGACTGGTCCCGCGAGCGCTTCACGATGGACGAGGGGCTCTCCCGGGCCGTCCAGACGATCTTCAAGAAGCTGTTCGACGACGGGCTCATCTACCGCGCCGAGCGGATCATCAACTGGTGCCCCCGCTGCCTCACCGCCCTGTCCGACATCGAGGTCGAGCACAGCGACGACGACGGCGAGCTCGTCTCGATCCGGTACGGCTCGGGCGACGAGGAGATCGTCGTCGCCACCACCCGCGCGGAGACCATGCTGGGCGACACCGCGGTCGCCGTCCACCCCGCCGACGAGCGCTACGCCCACCTGGTCGGCAAGTACGTCGAGGTCCCGCTCACCGGGCGGCGCATCCCGATCGTCGCGGACGAGCACGTGGACCCCGCCTTCGGCACCGGTGCGGTCAAGGTCACCCCCGCGCACGACCCGAACGACTTCGAGATCGGCCGCCGCCACTCGCTGGAGTCGATCGTCATCATGGACGAGCGCGGCGTCATCACCGCCCACGGGCCCTTCGAGGGTCTCGACCGGTTCGAGGCGCGGCCCGCCGTGGTCGCCGCGCTGCGCGAGCAGGGCCGCATCGTCGCCGAGAAGCGGCCGTACGTGCACTCCGTCGGGCACTGCTCCCGCTGCAAGACCGTGGTCGAGCCGCGGCTTTCGCTGCAGTGGTTCGTCAACGTCGCGCCGCTGGCCAAGGCCGCCGGCGACGCGGTGCGCGACGGACGCACCCGCATCCACCCGCCGGAGATGGCCAAGCGCTACTTCGACTGGGTCGACGACATGCACGACTGGTGCATCTCCCGCCAGCTGTGGTGGGGACACCGGATCCCCGTCTGGTACGGCCCGGACGGCGACATGGTCTGCGTGGGCCCCGACGAGGAGCCGCCGGCCGGTTACGTGCAGGACCCGGACGTCCTCGACACCTGGTTCTCCTCCGGCCTGTGGCCGTTCTCCACGCTGGGCTGGCCCGACTCCACGCCCGACCTGGCCCGCTTCTACCCGACGAGCGTGCTCGTCACCGGCTACGACATCCTGTTCTTCTGGGTCGCCCGGATGATGATGTTCGGGCTGTACGCGATGGACGGGCAGCCGCCGTTCCGCACGGTGGCGCTGCACGGCATGGTGCGCGACCAGTTCGGCAAGAAGATGTCGAAGTCGTTCGGCAACGTCGTCGACCCGCTCGACTGGATCGAGCGGTACGGCGCGGACGCCACCCGCTTCACCCTGCTGCGCGGCGCCAACCCCGGCTCCGACGTGGCGATCAGCGAGGACTGGGCGGCCGGATCCCGCAACTTCTGCAACAAGATCTGGAACGCCACCCGTTTCGCGCTGATGAACGGCGCCGTCTCCGACGGCCTGCCCGAAGACCTCACCGCGGCCGACCGGTGGATCCTGTCGCGCCTGCAGGAGGTCGTCACGAGCGTCGACGCGGCCTTCGAGGAGTTCGAGTTCGCCAAGGTCTGCGACGCCCTCTACCACTTCGCCTGGGACGAGGTCTTCGACTGGTACGTCGAGCTGGCCAAGGTCCAGTTCGCCGAGGGCGGCGCGGTGGCCGAGAACACCAAGCGGGTCCTGGGGCACGTCCTCGACGCGCTGCTGCGGCTGCTGCACCCGCTCGTGCCGTTCGTGACGGAGGAGCTGTGGCGGGCCCTGACCGGGGGTGAGTCGATCGTGGTCGCCCCCTGGCCCACGCCGTCCCCCGCGCTGCTCGACCCCGCCGCCGAGGAGGAGATCGCCTCGCTGCAGCATCTCGTCACGGAGGTGCGCAGGTTCCGCTCCGACCAGGGGCTGAAGCCCGGTCAGCGGGTCGCCGCACGGCTGTCCCTGTCCGGTACGGCTCTCGCCGGCCACGAGACCGCGATCCGCGTCCTGCTGCGCCTGGACGAGCCCTCGGACGGCTTCAACCCCACGGCCCGGCTCACCGTCGGCACGGTGCTCGTGGAGATCGACACCGCGGGCGCCATCGACGTCGTCGCGGAGCGCAAGCGGCTGGAGAAGGACCTGGCCGCGGCGCGCAAGGAGCAGGCGCAGGTCACGGCGAAGCTCGGCAACGAGCAGTTCATGGCCAAGGCGCCCGAAGACGTCGTGGCGAAGGTGCGCCGCCGGGCCGAGCAGGCCGCCGAGGACATCGCCCGGCTGGAGGCCCAGCTCGCCGCGCTGCCCGCGTAGCGAGGCGACGGCCGCAGACGGAAAGCGGGGCCCGGGACGATTCCCGGGCCCCGCTTCTCATCGAGGCGCTTGCCACAGACGGGCTCTCGTGGGGCGTTTGTCACGGGCGTTGTCGTGGGGCGCTTCTTTCGAGCGGCTTCGCATGGGTCTTACGAGCGGTTTCCCCTCGAGCGCTTGCGGCGAGCGGGTTCTCGTGAGGGGCTTTCCACGAGCGAGTTCTCGTGAGGCCCTTGCCACCGACGGCGTCACTCGATCTTGTCGAGGTCGGCCCCCTTCGTCTCCCAGCTCGTGGCCACCGCGACGATGGTGACCAGCATGGTGATCACCAGATATCCGACGACGGTGCCGACGCCGAACCGGTCGATCAGCCACACCGCGATGAACGGAGCCGGAGCCCCCGCGATGATCGACGACCCCTGGAACACCAGCGACGAGCCCGCGTAGCGATACCTCGTGGGGAACAACTCCGTGATCCAGCTCGCCTCCGCCCCCGCCAGCATGCCGTGGAAGAACGCGCCGACGCACACCCCGATCCACAGCGCCGGCAGGCTCTCCAACCGCACCAGCCAGAAGAACGTGGGCGCCCAGACGACCAGGATCACCGAAGGCACGAGCATGGCGGTCTTGCGGCCCACCAGGTCCGACCAGTGACCACCGGTGATCATGCCGATGAACTGGGCCAGCGACGCGAACGTGACCGCCGTGACCACATCGCCCCTGTCGTAGTGGAACGAGGTCGTCGCGTACGCGATGACGAACACCGTGTAGATGTAGAACGCGACGTTCTCGCCGAGGCGCATGCCCAGGCCGTGCAGCACCGCCCGCGGCCGGGACAGGGCCGCGATGACGCTCGACCGCTCCGCGGTCGCCGCGCGCCGGGTGGCCTGCTGCTGCGCCGCCCGGAAGACCGGCGACTCCTCGACCCGGCTGCGGATCCACGCGCCGACGATCAACAGGGGAAGCGCGAAGAGGAACGCCACCCGCCAGCCCCACTGGTCGAAGGCGTCGCCGGGGAAGACGGCGGTGATGAAGGTGACCACAAGGGTGGCGAGGATCGTGCCCATGGGGGCGCCCGCCTGCGGCCACGAGGCCCAAAAGCCGCGCCGCCTCGGCTCGCCGTACTCGCTGACCATGAGCACGGCCGCGCCGAACTCGCCGCCGAGCGCGAAACCCTGCACCAGGCGCAGCAAGACGAGCAGGATCGTCGCCCAGATGCCGATCTGATGGTAGGTCGGCAGCAGGCCGATGAGGGCGGTTGCCGTGCCCAGCATGGTGAAGGTGACGAACAGCATCGGCTTGCGCCCGAACTTGTCACCGAGGTGTCCGAACACGATGCCGCCGAGCGGACGAGCCACGAAGCCGAGCCCTTGGGTCGCGAGCGCCAGCAGCAACTGCGCGATTCTGTTGTCGCCGGGGAAGAACAACGGGCCCAGGACGGTGGCCGCCAGCACGCCGTAAATCGCGAAGTCGTACCACTCCAGCACGGCGCCGGCCATGCCGCCGGCCAGCACGCGCCGGAAACCGGGCCTGGCCGTCGCGCTGATCGGGGCGCCTCCGGCTGACGGGGACAGGCTGTCCGCTGGTATCGCCATGTCCGGATCCTTTCCGTAGCAGATGTTGTCGGGGGGCGGGAGGTCGTCTTGTCTCGGATCTCGTCACGAGCGGGAGGTTGTCGAGGCGGGGCGGCCGAGGATCGAAGGCCGCCGAGGTTCGAAGGCCGCCGGATGAGGGTCGTTCGGAGGGAGAAGCGTCAGTGTGAGAGGTCGTCGGGGTGAAGGTGGGGATGGGGATCAGAGAGCGAGCGTGAGCTTCGTGCCGCGAGCACGCGAGCAGCAGATCATCATGGCGGTGCCCGCGGCCCGCTCAGCCTTGGTCAAGACCAGGTCACGGTGATCCACCTCGCCGTCGAGGACGGAGACCTGGCAAGACCCGCACAGACCTTCCTCGCAGTCACTGCGCACGTCGACGCCCGCGGCGCGCAGCGCGTCCAGGACGGTCTGGTCGGCCGCCACCCGGATCGTGCGGCCCGAGTCCCTCAGCTCGACGTCGAACTCATGCTCCCTGTCCGGGTCGAGGGCCTGACGGGTGGCGGTGAAATGCTCCACGCGCAGGGAGTCCTCGGGCCAGTGCCGCATGGCCTCCTCCAGCGCGGTGAGCAGACGCCCGGGGCCGCAGGCGTAAACCTGCGCGCCTTTCACCGGCTCGGCCAGCAGCGCGGCGACATCGAGGCGAATGCCCTCGGCGCCGGGATACACCCTCAGGTGCTCCGCGTGATCACGCTCCAGCCGGTCCAGGAACGCCATCGACGCGAGGTCGCGCCCGCAGTAGTGGATCTCGTACGGCTTGCCGGTCGACCGCACATGGTCGGCCATCGCGATGATCGGCGTAATGCCGATCCCGCCGGCGACGAAGACGTAGCGGTCGGCGTCGGGGGACAGCCTGAAGTGGTTGCGCGGCCCCCGCATCGTCAGCCGGTCGCCGACCCTGAGCTCCTCGTGGATGTATCTCGAACCACCACGGCTCGCGGCTTCCCTGCGCACCGCGATCTGGTAGGTGAGGGGATAGCCGGAACCGCTCTGATCGGCGGCGCTGCTGAGGCCGGCGGCACCGTCGGCGGAACCGTTCGGGGCGGGAAAGCCGCTGTGGTCGGCGGCGTCGGCATGATCACTGGAGCTGCCGTGCTGGGCGGAGCATGCGAGGGTCGCGGCGTCGGGGTGATCGCTGGAGCTGCCGTGCTCGGCGGAGCATGCGAGGGTCGCGGAGTCGGTGCGGCCGGCGGAGCCGCGGGGATCGCCGCAGAGGGAATACTGTCGCGACAGCCCTCCGACCTCGATGTCGATGTGCGCGCCGGGCGACCACTTCGGGAGCGGCCTGCCGTAAGCGTCGGAAAGGGTCAGCGTGACGACCCCCTCGGCCGCGCGGTCGATCGCCGTGACGGTCACGGTGCGCGTGATCGCCCGCCGGGACGGCTCACCGATCCGCACCTGCTGCCGGGTGCTCAAGATCTCCGGATCGGTACGCTCCGGGTTCCGGGCCGGATCCCACTCCACCCACAGGTGGTCCGGGCCGCGGAACGAGGTGTTGGGCAGATAGGTGAACTCCTGACCGGGCACCAGCCGCATGTGGGGAAGCCGCTTGGTGAGCTCTTCGAGGAAGATCTGAAGCTCCATGCGGGCAAGGTTCTTCCCCATGCACTGGTGGCTGCCGTAGCCGAAGGTCAGGTGGTCCGAGGCGTTCTCGCGGCGGATGTCGAAGTCGTCCGGGGCGTCGAAATGCCGCTCGTCGTGGTTGGCGGAGGAATTGACGATGAGCAGCTTCGCGCCCTTGGGGATCTCGACGCCGCCGATCGTCGTGTCCTCGGTCACCAGGCGCCGCCAGGCCGCGACCGACCCCGAATGACGCAGACACTCCTCGACCGCGTTCGAAATCAGACTGGGATCACGGCAGATCTCGTCCCACGCCTGCCGATGCTCAAGCAGGAGCTTGATCGCGTTCGCGGCGGCGTTGGCCGTGGTCTCATGGGCGGCGACGATGCCCGCCATCATCATCGAATGCAGGTAGGAGTCGGTGATCACATCCGGCTGCTCCTGCTGGACGCGGATGCTGTACGGCATCCAGCCGTGCCCGGACGGATCCTGCCGCAGCTTCTCGAGAACCTTGCCGGCGTACTGCCAGAACCGGCCGACGTTCTCGGCGACGTTGATCTGCTCTTCGAGCGTGGGACGGCCCCAGGTGTTCACCGTGTGCGCGATCGAATATCTGCGCAAAGTGTCCATGTCCTCCTCGGGCACGCCGAGGAAGTGCAGGGCCACGGTGAGCGGGATCTCCCACAGCATCTCGTCCACGAGATCGGCCTTACCGGAGTCGATGAACCGGTCGACGTACTCCCGGGTGAGCCGGCGCACCATCGGCTCGTGGCGCGCCAGCTCCTTCGGCGTGAACGGGTCCATCAGCGCCCGCCGACGCGGCATGTGTGCCGGCTCGTCCTCGTTCACCAGCGTGCGGTTCATCCCGTAGTCGTACCGGGCGAGGATCTCGTTGGCTTCGTCGCACGTAGGAGTGATCTTCTCGAGCGCGATGGAGGGTGAGAAGCGGATGTTGTCGCGGAACACCGCTTTGACGTCCTCGTAGCGGGTGACCACCCAATAACCGAGCTTCGGGCTGTAGAACACCGGCTCCCCGTCGCGCGACCACCGCAGCGACTCCGGCGGATTCTCCAGGTAGTCCTTGCCGAACGGGTCGAAAGCGGCCGCCTGCGCCGACACCGGGCAACCCCCGCCGCCGGTGAGGGCCGAGTGGTCGACAGGGCACGTCTTGGAACTGGCGCCGTCCGCGCTCATAACCCTCACATTCCCGTGGATCATCCAGTGGATTTACTAATAACGAACAGATTGTCGCTGTTAGCGAACTGAGGCAGCAGCGTAGGACTGGGCAAAGTGGTCGTCAAGGGTGCAAGTGGGACGGACTTGCTCGTTGCGCACCTCGGCGAAGGGCATCGCGAATGGGCAACCGACGGCATGGCGATGCGTTGACCACACGCCTGGTGGCCGAGTCGGCGGCCGATGTGCCGAGGACCGGAGCGCTGGCGGCCGACGCGCTGGACGCTGGTGCGCTGGCGCCCGGTGCGCTGGTCGGGTGGTGCGCTGGTCGGGCGGCGGTGACTACGGCGGCGGACTCGGTCGGCGCCTGGAGACGGGATCGACGTGTGGGGCGAGTCGGCGTGTGGGGCGAAGGTGGCGGGAGACGAGACAGGTGTGCGCGGCGAGATCAGCGGCGGCTTGGGGTCGAGTCGGCAGCGGCCCACGGGGACCCGGCTGGTGCCGTCGGCGGCGGGCGGGGCCCGGCGTCGGCTGGTGTGCTGGTGGCGTTTACATACGGAGGCCGGGCTGGCGGCGACCTGACGGTGTCGTCGGCGGCGATGTGAGTTCCGGCTTTGGCTGGTGTGCTGGTGCCGTTTACAAGCGGAGGTTGGGCTGGTGAAGGACTTGACGGTTGTTGGCGGCGGGCGCGGGAACGGGCGGGGGCTCCGGCCGGCCGTGATAGTCGCGGTCTGGTGAGCCGCCGGAGGCGGCATCGCGGGCGCGGTGGTACAGGGCACGGTCTTACGCCGGCCTACGCCCCCACCCGCCCCCGCGCTGCTGACGGTGCGGTGCTTGTGCCCTGGCCGTACGGCAGAGAGGGAGCGGGGCGACTCGCGGGATTTCCGAGGGATTCGACCAGCGCCTGGCGGGCTCCGGACGGAGAGAGGCGGAGCGCGTTCAGGCGAGCAGCAGACGTTCGAGTTGCCGTGCCGTGTTCAGCACGGCGTTGGCGGCCAGCTCGGTGTTCAGCTCGCCGATGGTGACGACGCCGACGCTGCGTTCGGCCGGAATGCCGGGCCCCGAGCCCGTAGGGATTCTGATGCCGGCGGCCAGTCCGATGGCGCCGCGCTCGAGCTGTCCCTCGGTGAGGCTGTAGCCGTCACGTCGTGCCTGCTGTACGGACTCCGGGTCGTCCGGACTTGCCGGCCTGGTGGCAAGGATGGCGATGCCGGCGGCTCCCCTGTTGAGGGGGTGACGGCTGCCAACCCGATATCCGACCGTGAGGAGCTTGTCGTCGGGTTCGGCGACCATAACGACGACGCAATCCTGGCCTTCGGCCATCGAGATGAAAGCCGTGGCGTGGGTCTCGTTGGCAAGCTTGTTCAGCAGGGGCTGCGCATCGCGGTTGAACTGAGGCTCGAAACGGGAGGCGAGGACCGCGATTCCCACGCCGAGCCGGATGCGTCCGTCCTCGGTACGGGCGACGAGCAGCCGGGACTCGAGAGTCGACACGATGCGGTAGCAGATGGCCCGATGAATATCGAGCTGCTTGGCAAGATCGGCGATCGAGATCCCGGCGTGGGACTGCGAAATGATTTCTAGCGCGCGCAATCCGCGGTCAAGCGTCTGCAGCGTGCTGGCGCTCATCCCGTCCCCTCCACCGTCTGGCCGACGTACAAATTACACCGCACAGATGGATCGCCTGGGCCGGCTGATCGCCGCGGCCTCATCCCGGCCGCCCTCGATGTCCTCGGTGGCGTCGATGTCCTCAATCGCCCCTGCGTCATGGGCGTCCTCCCACCCTTGGCCGCCGTCGGCACGCTCGGCCAGCCTCCCTCCCGCAGGGCCAGCAGTGCCTCCACCGGCGCCGACCACCCGCACTCCGAACCGCTCCTCCCACCTGCGCACCACGGCCGGGGGCCAGGACACCTCGGAAGCCTCTCTTGTGCACTGCCGGCTCTACCGCCTGCCGCCGGTTTCACCCGCGAGCTTCAGCCGGGGGTCCGGCCCGCGAGCCCTTGCTGACGGTGGCGGCGGCTTCCGAGGCAAGGAGGTTTGACGGGGACGGGCGCGGGGAAGGAGACGAAGGTTGCGGAAGTCGGTCACAGCATCCGGAGACTGGTGCTAGTCTTCTGGTTCGCGGAGAGGCACGGTGTGCCGTGTCCCCTTCAGGGGACGATGGTTGCTAAGCTCTCTGCATCTCCCTTCTGAACGGCTTAGTTTCGCGTGTTCGGCTCGATTCGACGGAACTGCGAAGTTTAGCTAGCTTAGAAGGGTCGCCCCGGAAACGGGGCAGCCGAAATTCTCGGCAAGAACCGGAATTCGAACCAAATCGAGTCGATTTGACACGAATTACGGGACCGGCCAGAATGGAAGCACAACGAAACGAAACGCCCCGGAGCGTGGAGCCTGGTTGAGGGTTCTGGGTGATGGTGGTCGCGTCCGTTTCTTGAGAACTCAACAGTGTGCTAAAAGCCAGTGCATGAATCATGCATTACCCCGTCTGCCAACACGTTTGTGTTGGTGACGGAATTCCTTTGACGGTGTCCCCTGGTAGCCGGGGGATGCCGGCCAGGGAGTCATTTTCTCTAGGCATTGTTTGGAGAGTTTGATCCTGGCTCAGGACGAACGCTGGCGGCGTGCTTAACACATGCAAGTCGAGCGGAAAGGCCCTTCGGGGTACTCGAGCGGCGAACGGGTGAGTA
>NZ_BMPY01000050.1 GCF_014647835.1 Microbispora rosea subsp. aerata | reverse complement strand
CGGCGCCCGGATGTGGATGGAAGAGCGGATCGGCAAGCGCATCAACACCGAGCGGGTGGACGAGGCGCTGACCACCAACCCGGACACCGTCTCGACCGCCTGCCCGTTCTGCCTGGTGATGCTCGGGGACGCGATCAACGAGAAGAAGAACGCCGGTCAGGCCAAGGAGTCGCTGGAGGTCGTCGACGTCGCCCAGCTCCTCATCAAATCCGTCAAGCAGGGGTAAAGCAATCTTTGCCAAGATTGCGGACAATTTGTAAAAGGCGTCGGTCAAAGCGACGGAATGCGCGGTGTTTCACGAAAGAGTGACAAACGCTTTCTCCACATAACAGGAAAATCACGGTAACCTCAACGTTGGCTCAATCAACGGGGAGGGGGCTGGACGGTGGGCGTGGTCGTCACCGACGCGGAGGTCACCCTGGCGGACATCCTCTCTCTGCGTCTGGCCATCACCGAGCCGCTGGCCGACGGCGCGCGCCTGGTCCTGCGGCAGCGGGGCACCGGTGAGGAGCGGCGGGTGGCGCTCGGCGCCTCCGGCGGGCGCACGAGGGACGCCGGCGTCGCGGTCTCCCTCGCGCCCCTCGACCTCGCTCCGGGACGCTGGGACGCCTACCTCGAGCAGGACGGCGTCCGCAGCCGCATCCAGAGCGTCGATCCCGGGTTCTCGCTCGACCGTCTCGACGCGTACGCGCTGGGCCGGCGGACGCTGGCCTACCGGGCCTACCGCACCCGGAACGGATTTTTGGCGCTGAAGATAGATCCGGCGGAGCCGGTCGCCGATGTGCGCGCGGTGTGGTTCCGCGAGGGGCGTTTCGAGGTGACCGGGCTGCTGGCCTACACCGGCCTGGACGACGACGACCAGCACCGCCACGCCACGCTCGCGCTGCGCTACAGCGCACCGATTCCCGGCGCCGCGGATCACAAGAATTCGGGCCACAAAGATCCGGGCCCCGTAAATCGGGGCCACGGCGGTCACGGCCACGGCGATCAGGGGCACGGCGATCAGGGGCACGGCGATTCGGCCGCGACCATGCGGGTCGCCGCCACCGTCCAGGGGGTCCGGTTCCACGCCGCGCTCTCGCTGTGCGACGTGCTGGACGCCACCCCCGACTCCCAGGGGAGCTGGGAGGCGTTCCTGGAGGTGGACGGCGTCGACCGCGCGCTGCCGCTGGGGGCCCGGCTCGACGACGTCGAGGGCAAGCGCCGCCGCGTCCACTATCCCCGCACGCTCGTGGACGGCGTGCCCATCCGGCCCAACTTCAGCCCGGCCGACGAGTTGCTGCTGGAGGTGGGAGCGTGAGGATCGCGTTCCTGCTCCCCTCGGCGTACGGCATGCGCGGTGACGTGCGGGCGATGCTGAACCTGGCAGGAGCGCTGGCCTCGCGGCACGAGGTGGAGATCCTGAGCGTCCGGCGCACCAGAGAGACGCCGTTCTTCCCGGTCGACCGGCGCGTGACGCTGCGGTGGCTCGTGGACGCCCGGCCCGGCGTCCACCATCTG
Organism: Microbispora rosea subsp. aerata; assembly: GCF_014647835.1. Classification (GTDB taxonomy): domain Bacteria; phylum Actinomycetota; class Actinomycetes; order Streptosporangiales; family Streptosporangiaceae; genus Microbispora; species Microbispora aerata. The sequence continues at coordinate 27,212 of NZ_BMPY01000050.1, read as the reverse complement.
CTGCCCCGGGGGCAGGTGCGCACCGAGGTGGCGCTGTGGCGGACGCTGCGCGGCCTGCGTGCCGACGTCCTGGTCACCACGCGGCCGTCGCTGAGCGTGCAGGCCGCCAGATATGCCCCGCGAGACGTCGTGCGCATCGCCCGGGAGTGGGGCAGGCCGTCGGTGTCCGGCCCGGTGCGCCGCTTCTACCCCCGCCTCGACGCCGTGGTGACGAGCACCGCAGGTTGGGCGGAGGAGTGGGCGCGGCTGCTCGACGACGACCTGTCCGTCCATGTCATCCCCGACGCCCTGCCCGCGGCGCCCTGGCCGCGCTCCCGCATGGACAATCGGATCGTCAGCGCCGGGGGCAGGCTGGTGCCCGGCAAGTCGTACGACCAGCTCGTGCGCGCCTTCGCGATCGTCGCGGACAAGCGGCCCGACTGGCGGCTGCGGCTGTACGGCGGAGGGCCGGAGGAGCGGCGGCTGCGCGCCCTCGTCCGCGACCTCGACCTCCACAACCACGTGTATTTCATGGGGGTCACGCCCGACCTGCCCGGCGAGTTCGCCAAGGCGTCCATCGTCGCGGTCCCGTCGCGGCACGAGATCATGGGGATGACCGTCATCGAGGCGCTGAGCTGCGGCGTTCCGGTCGTGGGCTTCGCCGGATCGCGCGGGCCGGCCGAGTTTCTCCGCGCGGGCCACGACAGCGTGCTGATCCAGGAGGGGGAGGACGACGACGCCGAGTCGCTCGCCCGCGCGCTGCTCACCCTCGTGGACGACGAACGCCGCCGCATGAGGCTGGCGGCCGGGGCGCTGGAGACCGCCTCCGCCCACGCCGCGCCCGCCGTCGCGGCACGCTGGGAGGATCTCATGTACGGCCTGCGCTCCCGCCCCTGACCCGTCCTCGGCCCCGCGTCCTGGGTGCCGGCCCTGCCGGCCGGAGGGCGGCACGCGCCGGGCGCGCCCTCAGGCTCGTTCCCTGCGTACGAGCAGCATGGCGGCGTCGTCGGGGATGGGCCCGCCGACGTGCGCGACCAGATCGCGTTCCAGCAGGTCGAGGGAGGTCTGCGGGTCGCCGGCCAGGAGCAGGCGGGGCGCCCGATCCTCCAGGGGATAGAACGCCCCGCCCCGGTCACGCGCCTCGATCACGCCGTCGGTGTAGAAGAGGATCTGGTCGCCCGACCGGAACGCGCACTCGTACGGCTTGGGCCCGGCGGGGGCGAGTGCGACCAGGCCGAGCGGCGGCGTCTCCTCGGGGGGTTCGAGCCTGCGGACACAGCCGCCGGCCGTGAGCAGCAGAGGCGGCGGATGGCCGTAGTTGAGCAGGGATATCCGGTCCCCGCACACCTCCGCGAGCACGGCGGTGACGAACCTCTCCCCGCCGAGCCGCCGCCCGAGGTGGCTTTCCAGGCGTCGGCCGACGTCGGTCAGCGTCGGCTCGTCGTAGGCGGCCTCCCGGAAGGCGCCGACCACGGAGGCCGCCGTCTCCACCGCGTTAAGACCCTTGCCCTGCACGTCGCCGACGATCACTCGGACGCCGCCCGGCCCTCGCGCGACGTCGTACAGGTCCCCGCCGATGCGGGCCCCCGTGGCGGCCGACGTGTAGGACAGGGCGATGCGCAGGTCGCCCGCGCGGCGGGGCACCGGATGCATCAGCACGCGCTGGACCGCCTCGGCGACGAGGCGGGCGCCCGTCAGCTTCCGCTCGCCCTCGGCCCGGAGCCGGCACACGAGCATGGCGGCCGCGGTGACCCCGACGATCGCGGCCAGCGTGATGATGATCTGCGTCCGCCCGAGCAGGCGGTCGTGGTAGGCCAGCGGCACCGACAGGATAAGTGCGACCAGCCCGGCCAGCGCGGTGTGGCGTACGCCGCCGGTCACCGCGGCGAACGCGGGCCCGAGAGTCAGCAGCGGCAGCAGGCCCATGGACGGCCCGACGAGCAGGTCGAGCACCGCCACCGCCCCCATGGCGGCGAACGGCAGCGCCCGGAGGACAGCCTCAGTTCCCATACGCGACTCCAGCGCGGGTGTGGCCGGTCCATCGATGCATTCCCGGCAGGTCCCGCCCTACCCGCCGCGGCTCGGCGCGGCGCTGGATACCGGTAACGGGTATCGTTGAGGAATGCACGGGTACAGCGGGGACAAGCAGGCCTACCTCACCCGGCTGCGCCGGATCGAGGGACAGATCCGCGGGCTGCAGCGGATGGTGGACGAGGAGGCCTACTGCATCGACATCCTCACCCAGGTCTCGGCGGCCACCCGGGCCCTGCAGGCGGTGGCGCTCGGCCTGCTGGAGGACCACATCGCCCACTGCGTCGCCGACGCCGTCAAGAGCGGAGGCCCGGAGGCCGACGCGAAGGTGAAGGAGGCCTCGGCGGCCATCGCCCGGCTCGTCCGGTCGTGATCGCCCGTTCGTGATCGACGGCCCCGGCCGGCGAGGCCCTTGTGACCGTCTTCGCGTGGTCGTACGGGTTGCTCGGGGCGGGTGAATCACCCCGATCGAGCAACTGTCCCGGGCCCCACGGGGTGCCCGGGACAGTTCATGCTCTCAGTGCCTTCAGCGGCTCGCCGAAGTCCGCAATCCGAGCGCGTGGTCGAGCTCTTCCAAGGTCAGCCGGTTCTCCGTGATGTTCACGGCCTCCAGCACCTCGGCGTAGAGCGCGATCTCGTCCAACGCGACACGGTCATGGACCCGAGAGTCCAGGTCGTCGTGCCCCACCGCGTCGTCCTTCCTTCCGCAGCCCACACCCATCACGAGGTTACGTCCGGGTACCTTGGCGCGACATGGCCCATCGTGACCATTCCGACCCGTTCCCCTCGTCCCTTCGGGACCATTTCCCCGTTACAGAGATCACAATTCGATGAAATAGGTCGTGATAGGGGGAAGTGATTGCTAAAGCGGAGGTAAGGGCGAAATATCCGAGTTGGAAGTTTCGAACAGCCAGCTACCGGACTCGTCCAGGTCGCGCCGCCCGTGCTCCGGCGCCTGCTGCGGCGGGCGCGGATCGTCCCGCTGATGGATCAGGCACGCGGCGACCGCGGAGCACACCGCGAAGCCCTCGGGTGGCGCGGGCGTGCCGGTCAGGGCGCACCAGGCCAGGCCGGTCGCGTACGCGGAGCCGAGCAGGGCGGCGGCCGTCTCCCGGTCGGGCGGGACCAGCCCGGGCGGAAGCTGTCCGCCGGCGGGCCAGCAGCCCCGCAGCGGATGGGCCGGCTCGGTGAGCGCGAGATAGAGGGCCTGCCGGAGCTCGTCGTCCATCCACGGATACAGCGCGGTGACCACCCGCGCGGTCTGCGAGCTGCCCGGCGCCGCCCAGGCGGGTTCCGACACGCCGCACACGCCGGCCACGTCGGCGGCGAGCAGCGCCGCCGCCACGGTCCGCGGGTCCATCCCGCGCGCGGCCGTGTAGCTCAGCGCCTCCACCAGGTCGTACAGGGTGTGCCTGAAGTGCTCTCCCGGCGCCCACTCGAGGAGCGCGGCCGGGGCGAGGTGCGGCGGGCAGCGCGTCAGCCAGGCCTGCCGTACGGTGCCGCCGGGGATGGCGTGCTGGTCCAGCCAGGGCCTGGTGAGCAGCGGCTCGGCCATCGCGATCAGCGCGTCGGCGCGCGGCCGGAACCGCGGGTCGGCGCGCAGCACGGCGGCGGTCTCGGTCATCAGCCCGGCCAGGCGCAGGCCCGCCTCCCGCGCGCCGGAGCGCATCCGCTCGGCGTACAGCGCCACGAGCGCCTCGAGCGACCCCAAGGGCAGCCAGCGCACCCAGTCGTCCCCGGGCAGGGGCCGGGCCAGGAACTCGCCGAACATCGACAGCATGACCTCGTTGCCGTCGAAGGCGGGCGCGTAGGCGCACCACATGATCGTGCCCCACACGGCGGCCACCGTCGACGCCACGTCGCCGGCGAAGATCTGCCGGTAGACGCCGTCGCCGAGGGGGAAGTCCTCCCGCCGCAGCCCGCGGTGGGCGAGGAGCAGCGCGCGGAGCCGTTCGGTGATCTCCTGCGGCACGTCCGGGCCGACGAACGCCTGCGTGGACCCGCGGTCGTACGCGAAGTCGGGGCCGGAGGGCACCAGCGCGGGCGGGATCGCGACCTGCGGCGGCTGCGGCCGGGCGCCGGTGCGGATCGCGGGGTGCAGCGGGGGAGCCGACAGGTGCCAGCGGCCGTCGACGCGGTCCAGGCGATACCACCGGGCGTGCGCGCCGAACAGCCACCGGGTGCCGTCCGGGGTGACCAGCGCCCGCTGGGCCAGCGTGTGCGCCCGGGTGAGCGGGGGGAGCAGCGTCCACCGGGGGTCGCCGACGACGGCGCGCACGTCGCGCTCCATTGCCGTGAACCCGTCCCAGTACACGCGGTCGTGACTCCTCCTCCACAGGAGAGGACGGTCCTCGCGCTCCCCGGTTGAGGCGGCCGGAGAAGGCGACGGCCACGCCCCGGCCGATGCCCTCCGGGGCACACGAATGCCGGGTGAACTCCGGGTGGTCCCCTCGTTGGATCGATGGTAACCCGCCGGTCCGACAGACCGCGGGAGCGCGTGGGGCGGCCGGGACAGCCGGTGAAAGTTTCACGCTGCGAGAAGCGCTGAGCAGCGCAAATCCGGATTTCTCTGGACTTGGTTATCTCTTTGTATGCCGTGGCGACTTGGCAGCGGCTGCCGTGACGTATTCGATAGGTGCTCGTGACGGAGATCCAGCAGGCCGGGGCCGCCGTACCCGAGCGAGACCGGGAGCAGGGCGCGGACGAGGCGTCGGCGAAGATGGCGTCCGTGGAGACCTCTGGCGGCACGGCGGCCGGCGAGCGGGCGGAGCAGCGCACGAGCCCGCTGCACCGGGCGGTGTCGTGGCTGCGGCCGAGCGACCGCACGGCCCTGCTCATCTGGTTCTTCTGGCAGGTCGCCTCGTACATCTACCTGTTCCTCGCGGGGCCGGGCCGTACGGAGGACGCGCTGCTCGACCGGTTCAACCGGTACGACTCCTACAACTTCATGGACATCGCGAAGTACGGCTACGACGGCCGTCCGGACGACCCGGACGCGGCGCGGCTGATCGCGTTCTTCCCGGGCCTGCCGCTGCTGCTGCGTGTCCTGTACCCGTTCATCCCCGACCTGAGGCTCGCCCTCGTGCTGACCTCGCTCGTCGCGAGCGCGGTCGTGGCGGTGGCGCTGTCGCGGCTGAGCGAGTCGTACCGGGAGGGCACCGGCCACTGGACCGTGCTGGCGTTCTTCCTCAGCCCGTTCGCGGTGTTCCTGCTCGCGGGCTACACCGAGGCGCCCTTCCTCGCGCTGGCCATCCCCGCGTGGCTGCTGGCGCGGAAGGGCCGCTGGGAGGCCGCCGCCGTCTGCGCCGCCTTCGCGTCGTCCATCCGCATCTCCGGGCTCTTTCTCGCCTTCGGCCTCCTCGTGCAGTTCCTCGTCGCGCGGAACGGGCTGCGCGCCCCCGGCGGATGGCGCAAGGCGCCGTGGCTGGTGCTGCCGGGCGTGCCCGTGCTGGCCTACATGATCTATCTGTGGCACCGCACCGGCGACCTGATGGCCTGGAAGGCGGCGGAGGCGCAGTATTGGGGCCGCTACCCCGAGGCGCCCTGGACCGTGTTCATCAACACCTGGAACAGGTCGATCAACGAGCCGGTCCTGGCGACGTCGTACCGCGAGGAGATCCTGTCGGCGATGGTGCTGGTGGTGCTGATCGTCGCGCGGCTGATCCGGCGCAACTGGGCCGACGTCGCCTATCTGGCGCCGCAGGCGGTGGCGCTGCTGGCGATGTCGTCGTTCTACATGTCGGTCGGGCGGGCCTCGCTGCTGTGGTGGCCGCTCTACATCTCGGTGGGTCTCGTCGGCAGCCGGAAGCCCTGGGTCTTCATGGCCTATCTCGCGGTCGCCGCGCCGGTATGGGCAATCAATGTCGGAAATTTCACCACAGGTGCCTGGGTGGGGTGATCCGCTCCTGACTAGCTTCTCCACGTATGGGGGCATACGTGGCAGGAGTGGCGATTGTCGCGCTTGTGGTGGCCGGTCTTCCGGCGACCGCGGACACCTACCGGGTGAACGTCCTCACCTTCAACGTCTGCGCGGCGGGCAATCGGGCCGGCACCTGCGTACGCGACCTCACGCCGCAGCGCCGCAAGACTTGGGCGGGCCAGGTCTCCGCGCTGATCCGGTCGAGGGACGTGGACGTCGCCTCCTTCACGGAGATGTGCTACGCCCAGGTGGGCCTGCTCCGGCGCGAGCTGCCCGGCTATCACCTGGTCTGGTACGGCTACGCCAAGGGCGGCGGGCCGGGCCGCGAGGACCGGTGCCGCACGCTGTGGGGCGACCTCACCCCGGACACGACGCCGCCGGACGGCAAGACCTTCGGCATGGCGCTGGCACTGAAGAACCGCACCGAGGGCCCGCCGCTGCGGCGGCTGCTGCGCGCCGACCACGCCCCGGCCGCGCCGGGTGAGACGATCCATCCGCGTGGCCTGCTGTGCGCCACCGGCCGGGTCGGCCCGCGCCGCTCGGTCTGCTGCGTGACCCACATCTCCGGCACCGAGACCCCGCGGCAGGTCACCGGACTGGTCGACGAGTACGCGGACGGCGCGCCGGTCATCCTCACCGGCGACTTCAACCGCGAGCCCGGCCACGACCAGCTCACCGACGTGTACGGCATGGGCCTGGGCCGGGGCGGCTACGTCGAGGTCGACGCCGAGCCGTGCGGCGCCCCCCGCCGGGGCGGCGAGCCCACCACGCGCGGCGGGCGGAAGATCGACTACATCTTCGCGACCGAGGCCGACTACCGCCCGGGCGGAGCCGAGGTCGTCAAGACCGACCCCGAGCTGTCGGACCACCTGGCGCTGGCGGGCACGCTCATCGGGACAGCGCCGAGGCCGCGGCGTGACGGCGGGCCTTGGCGAGGTAGTTATCCGGCGTCCGCGCGAAGGAGGCACGGTCGTCGTCGGTGAGCTCGCGGACGACCTTGCCCGGCACGCCCGCGACCAGCACCCCCGCCGGAATGCGGCGGCCGGGCGGCACCACGGCCCCGGCGGCGATCAGGGACCCCGCCCCGACGACCGCCCCGCCGAGCACGACCGCGCCGATGCCCACCAGCGCGCCCGTCTCCACGTGCGCGCCGTGCACCATCGCCCGGTGACCGAGGCTCACCCGGTCTTCCAGGATCGCCGGCTCGCCGGGATCGGCGTGCAGGCAGCACAGGTCCTGAATGTTGACCTCGGCGCCGACCTCGATCCGCTCGTCGTCGCCGCGCAGCACCGAGCCGTACCAGACGTTGGCGCCGCGCCCGAGCCGCACCCTTCCGACGATCACGGCCCCGGGGGCCACCCATGCCTCGGGGTGGATGATCGGCGTGGCGTCGTCGTCCAGCTCGGCGATGTACGGCATGAGGCCATGATTCCACGCGTGCCCGCGCCTCCGTCGAAGGGGCGTCCGCGTCGTCCGGGAGAGCGAGGTCTGCCCACGACGACTGGGGCATTCAGGTTGCGATGTGCGACGGTTAGCAGGAAAGTCGTGTCCTGGCTGCGTTACCGTCGTTATCTCCAACCCCAGGGTTTCTCATGACGAATCAGACCGACAACTTCCCCGACCTGATGAGTGACGACTCCTTTGAAGTCGTAATGCGTGGGTACAGCCGCAGGCAGGTCCACGACTACATGACCCGTACCCGCAATCAGATCCGGGACCTGGAGGAACGGCTCGCGCGCACGATCGACCAGGCGGAGCAGGCCCGCCTGGAGCTGGCCGAGGCGCGGCGGAGGATGGCGGAGGCGCCGCAGAACCCCGACGAGCTGGGGGAGCGGCTGAGCCAGATACTCAAGCTGGCGCAGGAGGAGGCGGCGGCCAACAAGGAGGCGTCCGAGGCCGAGGCCAGGAGGGTGCGTGAGAGCGCGGCGGCGGAGGCCGAACGACTGGTGACGTCGGCGCGCGAGCAGGCCGACGCGATCAGGGCCGCCGCCCAGGAGGAGGCCGAGCGGCGGGTCGCCGACGCGACCGCCACGGCGGAACGGCTGCTGGCGCAGGCGGGCGCGGAGGCGGAGGAGACGCTGGGCTCCGCCCGCGCCGAGGGGGAGCGGCAGCTCACCGCCGCCCGGATGGAGGCGGAGCGGGTGCTCGCGGAGGCGCGCGGGCAGGCCGAGTCCATGCTGGCCGCGGCGCAGCAGCGGGTGAACGCGCTGGACGAGCACACCGGCCGCCGGGTCGCCTATCTCACCGACACCCACGCGGAGGTCGTGCGCCGGCTCAACGAGATCGGCTCGGTGCTGGGCGATCTCATGCAGCGTGAGGCCGCGGCCGGCCCGCTGATCGACGAGGCCGCCGTGCTGCCGCCCCCGCCGCAGGTGCACGCCGCTCCCACCGGCACGCCGGACCAGCCGCACGCGCCGGGCGAGGAATCCCGGCAGGACATCGAGGCCCCGCAGGGCGGGCACTCGGCGCACGCCGCCGGCTCCGGAGACTACGAGGCCGCCGCGGGCCAGGAGCGCGGGGATTTCGACGACAGCCGCGGGGATTTCAACGACAGCAGCGACGAGGAGCAGGCGGTCCTGATCGTGGATGACGGACGCCACGAGAACGGCCACGCCGGGTCGCCCTCGCCGGACGACACCGACGTCAACCTCGGCCGCGTACGGCGTGCCCTGCCGGACGGAGAGTCGGTCGCCGGCATGTAGGTCCACGCCCGCTCCCGGGCGCGCGACCTGCGGACCCGCGGCCGTCGATCGTGATCGTCGGGGTGGGGTGAGCCACGGGCCATGGCCGGGGACGCGCCGAAAGACGCCCGGCGACGGCCCGGCGGGACGACGGTCCCGTGGACATCGGGATGTGGTAGCGGAAGCCCCCGCCCCCGATTGGGTCGGGGGCTTCCGCGCTCATGGATCGGCGGTGCGCATCTCCTGCTCGCGCAACAGCTCACGCAGCCCGTCGGGGTCGTCGGCGTCGATGGTCATCGCGCATCCCGCCGCCCGTTGCGCCGAGGTGAGCGGGTGATGCCGGGTCGCCCACCATCGGCCGGCGTCGCTCCGCCAGATCGTCCACGCCGGAAACTCCCGGGCGATCTCGGCGAGGCGCCGGTCAAAGGACATGCCTGCACCTTCCCTCGCCGCCGCCCGGTGTTCTTGACGTCTCCTCCTCAAGGTGGGGGACATCTCTAGAGAAATCAATGATCGGGATGGTCAGGTCCCTCTTGCCCTAAGCGTCGAAGTCGTACTGGAGTATGTACGCCGCCGCGTCCAGGATCATCTCGTTGACCTCGACCGGCTCGCCCCCTTCCGTGAAGGCGACCCGGGTGACGGCGATCACCGGCGTGCCGGCCGGGAGGCTCAGCGCCTCGGCCTCCCCGGGCAGCGGCATGCGCGCCCGGACCTCCTCGCTGAAGTGCACGGGAGGCCGGCCGAGCTCGCCGAGCCGGGCGTACACCCCGCCGGGGCCGGTGTCGGGCAGGACGATCGGCGTGCCCTCCACGAGGCCGGCGGGGAAGTGGGAGGCCGCGAGCTGCACCGGACGGCCGTCCACGCAGTAGCGACGCCGGCGCACCCACACCTCGTCGGTGCCGAGCAGGCGGGCGACCTGCTCGGCCGCCCGCTCGCGCAGGATCGTCACCTGGTCCACGACGTACGACCGGCCCGGGGTGTCGGAGTCCCAGATGGCCAGTCCCCGGGCCCACTGCTCGTGGGAGAGCCGGCGTGATCCGTGGCGGCGGATGGGGCGGAACAGCCGCACGTAGACGCCTGATCCCCGCTTCGGCACGGCGAGCCCTTCGTTGATCAGCACGGCGAGCGCCTGCCGTGCCGTGGCCCGGGCGATGCCGTGCTCCTTCATGAGCGCGTTCTCGCCCGGTAGCCGGTCGCCATCACCGAGCGCTCCGGACAGGATCTGATCGCGCAGCCGGTCGGCGATGCGGCGATAGATCGGGGACTCGTGATGCACCGACGGGGATTCCGTCACGTTTGATCACCCTCTGTCACCAACGGGGGTTTGGCGTCTCCAGAGAACTTGCCCCGTCTTGTCCACGATCGCACCGAGTCTTGGGTGCATCTTGTGCTTACTCTGCGCCGATCGTGCCGGTGTGGTGATCTCTGGGAGTTATAGCCGTCCGCAACAATGGAACGGTCCTTTCCGGTATTGCCGTTGTGAGAACGCTCTGTCATCACCCCACGACAAGATCGGATATTTCGGTACATAATGCGGTGACGAAGGAGTTGCCGATGGTTCTCAGCCGTGCCGAATGCCAGGACCTCGACGCCAAGGACCCGCTCGGGGAGTTCCGGGACGAGTTCTCGCTGCCGCCCGGGGTCGTCTACCTGCTGGGCAACTCGCTCGGCGCACTGCCCAGGCGTACGCCGGAACGGGTGGCCCACACTGTCGAGACCGAGTGGGGCGTGCATCTCGGGGCGAGCTGGAACACCGCCGGCTGGTGGGACATCCCGCAGACCACCGGCGACCGCATCGCGCCGCTGATCGGCGCGCGCCCCGGCGAGGTGCTGGCCGGAGACTCCACCTCGGTGAACATCTTCAAGGTGGTCACGGCCGCCCTTCCGCTGCGGCCCGGCCGCCGGGTGATCGTCTCCGACCTGGACAACTTCCCCACGGACCGGTACGTCGTGGAGGGCGCGGCCCGGGCGCTCGGCACGTACGAGATCAGGGAGATCGGCGAGGGCGGCCGTGCGCTGGAGGAGGCGCTCGGCGACGACGTCGCGCTCGTGCTGCTGTCGCACGTGGACTATCGGACGGGCGCGGCCAGGGACATGGCGGCGGTGACCGAGCGGGTGCAGGCGGCCGGCGCGCTCATGGTCTGGGACCTGTGCCACAGCGCCGGGGCGATGCCGGTGCGGGTGGGCGAGGCGGACTTCGCCGTCGGCTGCACGTATAAGTATCTGAACGGCGGCCCGGGCGCCCCCGCGTACCTGTACGTCGCGTCGCGCCACCAGGAGGCCGTCCACAACGTGCTGTCGGGCTGGCACGGCCACGCCGCGCCCTTCGACTTCGAACCGCACTACCGCCCCGCCCCCGGCGTGCGCCGGTTCGCCACGGGCAGCCCGCCGATCTTGTCGTACGCCGCGCTGAACGCGACACTCGACATCTGGGAGCGGGTGGACATGGACGAGGTCAGAACCAAGAGCGTGGCCCTGACCTCGCTGTTCATCGATCTGCTCGACGATCTCGTCGACCCTGGGCTCGGGCTCGCCCTGGCCTCCCCACGCGATCCGGACCGCCGGGGAAGCCAGGTCAGTTACCGTCACCCGCAGGGCTACCCCGTGGTGCGCGCGCTCGCGGACCGGGGGGTGATGGGCGACTACCGCGAGCCGGACTTCGTCCGCTTCGGCTTCGCCCCGCTGTACCTGCGCTACGTCGACGTGTACGACGCGGCGGTGACGCTGGCCGAGGTGCTCAGCGGGGAACTGTGGCGGGACGAGCGCTACGCGCGGCGGCTCACCGTCACCTGACGCGCGTCAACGGCTGCGGCGGGCCAGCCCGGCGACGATGTTGCCGGCCAGCGCCACGCAGCGGTCGCAGATGCGCCCGCCTTCGCCGTGGACCATGTGGACGCGCGGGCCCGGCGGCCTGCGGCAGAAGGAGCAGGCGGCGCCGCGCTTGATGCGGCGGTTGACCAGGTGCCGGTGCGCGAAGGCGGGCGTGAAGCGCCTGCGCGTGATTCTTCTGATGAACCCGAACCGCTCGCCGATGGCGGTCCAGGACACGCCGGCCTCGCGGGCCCGGCGAACTGCGAGATCGATCAGGGCGTCCGCCTCGCCGCCCAGTTCCGGCATCATGGCGAGCGCGGCGGACAGGATTTCCAGGGGGTCTTCGGGGTCGGACGCGCGTGAGCGGGCCCGCTCGAGTAACTCAGATGCCTCCATGGCGCACACCATAGGCCGCCGTACAAAAACGATCAAGCGCGCGCCCGGCCACGCTGCGTAGGCTGGCCAGGTGAGGATGCCCGAGGAGCGGGCGCGTGAGCTGTTCGCGGCGGCGCGGGTGGCCCGCCTCGCGACCATCGGAGCCGGGGGCGCGCCGCGCCTCGTCCCCGTCACGTTCGCCCTGATCCACGGCACCGCTCCCGGCGCGGAGGACATCGGCCCGCCGGACGCGGGGCGCGAGGGTGGAAGGCTCGGCGGCGGTCCCCGCGTTGATCGCGTCACCGACGCCGGGCACGAGGGCGGAGGACCCGGCGGGGGTCCCCGCGTCGATCGCGGCGGCGGGCTCGGTGTCGTGGTGACGGCCGTTGACCACAAGCCGAAGGCCACCACCGACCTGCGGCGGCTGCGCGACATCCGCGACAACCCCCGCGTCTGCCTGCTGGCCGACCACTACGAGGACGACTGGGAACGGCTCTGGTGGGTGCGCGCCGACGGGCGGGCCCGCATCGTGGAGGGCGGCGACGAGCGTGCGCGGGCCGTGGCGTGGCTGGTGCGCAAGTACGCCCAGTATCGCGAACGTCCCCCGGCCGGGCCCGCGATCGTCATCCACGTCGAGCGCTGGTCGGGCTGGTCGTACGCCGGGATCTAAGTCGTCTCGGCTTGCCGCGCGCGGCTCGGGTGGCACGTCTCCGCGTTGCCGTATGTGCTCCTGGTCGGCACGCAGGCGAGCCGGTGCCGGCGGCTCGCCGTACGTGCTCGGTGAAGACGGTCGAGCCGTTTACGCAGTTCGTCCAGGACGATGCGGCTCTCGCCGACGGCAGCGCAGCCTCTCCGCGATCCGGTCCCTGTCTCGGCCTCCGGCGCGTGGATCGGCCCGGCCGGTTATGAGTTGCGGCGCCCGCCGCCCTCGGGGCAGGCGCCGCCACCGGCTGGGGCGTTCGGCGCGCCGGGCGCGCACGAGTTCGGTCAGGCGGGCGGGAAGGGGTCGTCGCCCCGGGTGATCGCGTCCAGCATGCGGGCGGTGAACGCCTGGGCCGCGCGGTGGATGCCGGGACCGAAGCTGACCCTGGCCACGCCGAGGGCCGCGAGATCGCGGATGCTCGGCATGCCCGGCCGGAAGAACACGTTGATCGGGCCGCCGATCTCCCGGGCGAGCGCACCGATCACCTCGGGGTCGCTCGCGAGGATCGGGTAGACGCAGTCGGCGCCGGCCGCGAGGTAGCGGCGGCCCCGGTCGATCGCCTCCGCGAGCCTCTCCTCGGGGGTGCCGGAGCCGTGCATGAAGGTGTCCACCCTGGCGTTGATCACGAGGCCGGTCCCGGCCTCGTCCGCCGCCGCCCGTACGGCGGCCAGGAAGTCCGCCTGCTCGGCGGCGTCGATCATCGCGCCGGTCGGCGGGTCGGAGTCCTCCAGGTTGCAGCCCACGGCGCCCGCGGCGGCGATCCGTTCGACGAGTTCGGCGGGCTCCAGGCCGTAGCCGCGCTCCACGTCGGCGGTGACGGGGACGGTCACGACCCGGGTGATGCGGGCGACGGCCGCGAACATCTCGTCCACGGGCGTGTCGTGCCCGTCCTCGTAGCCCAGGGCGGCGGCGACGGACTCGCTGCCGGTGGCGACGGCGGGGAACCCGGCCGCCTCGACGGCACGCGCCGACGCGGCGTCCCAGGCGTTGGGCAGCACGACGGGGTCGCCGGGCACGTGGAGCGCGCGCAGGGCCGCCGCCTTCTCGCTGATCTCAGGCATAGGGACACCTTAGGGATCTCGGTTGGCGGAGACGCCACCGATTTACCGGGAATTTGGGGAAACCTCCCTGGGTTTGACGGGTCGAGTCCGGTGCTGTGTCCGCGCCACCCTCGGATACGCTCGCGGGACCGGCCTCTCACATCCCCCGACCCTTTCGTCAGGAGAGCTTCATGAGTGACATCGACAGCGCGGTCGACCAGGCCGGGGCGGACAGCCGTCCCAAGGTGGACTTCTACTTCGACCCCGTCTGTCCGTTCGCGTGGGTCACGTCGCGGTGGATCCTGGAGGTCGAAAAGCAGCGCGACATCGACCTGCGGTTCCGGGTGATGAGCCTCGCCGTGCTGAACGAGAACAAGGAGGACCTGCCCGCCTTCTACCGCGAGGCGCTGCCCAGATGGTGGGGTCCGGTCCGGGTGTGCGTCGCCGCCGCGCAGCACCACGGCGAGGGCGTGCTGCGCGACCTGTACACCGCCCTGGGCACCCGCATCCACAACCAGGACAACAAGGACTACGAGGTAGCGATCAAGGAGGCGCTCGCCGAGGTCGGGCTGCCGGCGGAGCTGGCCGACGCCGCGAACACCGACGAGTACGACGAGGCCCTGCGCCGGATGCACCACGAGGGCATGGACCCGGTGGGCGACGAGGTCGGCACGCCGACCATCCACGTCGACGGCGTGGCGTTCTTCGGGCCGGTGATGACCCGCATTCCGCGGGGTGAGGAGGCCGTCCGCATCTTCGACGGCGCCGTCGCGATGGCCAGGTATCCGTACTTCTACGAGCTGAAGCGCAGCCGCACCACCGACCCGGAATTCAACTGACGGCCGCTCACCTCGGCGGCTCCCCCGGGGCCGCCGGGGTCGGCTTCGCCCGTGTCCCGGACATGCCCGCTACGCGGGGCTGCGGGCCCCGACGTCGGCGCGCCCGGTCAGGCTGATCTCGTGCGGCGGGCCCTTGACACCGGGTGTGCAAGCTGGTCTCGCGAGGCGGGCCCGCGCCGCGCGACGGCCGGGCATGGCGACCACAGGGTGACGATCCCTCCCGCACGCCCGTGGGATGTCGCCGCCCCCGCGATCTCCCTGCCGCCGACACGCTCATGAAGGGGCTCGCAACCGCCCGCCCCTGACCGCGACTCAGCGGGGCACGACTTGCGCCCGCACCCCCGGCAGATCATCGAAGGCCGCGGACGAGTCCATGGTGACCACGGTGCGGGCGGTGGCCGCCGCCGTCGCCGCGATGAGCAGGTCGTAGGCGCCGCGCGTCTTGCCCTCGCGCCGCACGTGTGCCATCAGACGTGCGTGAACTCTGGCGACATCGGTTGTGTATTCCTCGACGGGGATCAGCGCGAGGACCTGGTCCACGAACGCCTGCCGAGCCGAACGCCGTACCGGGTCGGCCAGCTCCACGCCGACGAGCAACTCGGCGATGGTGATCGCGGCGACGGCTACATCGTCGGTGTCTCCGATGACGGAGCCAACCTCGGCTTTGCCCCGTTCCGCAGCTATCAGGACGCCGGTGTCGAGAATCAGGCGTCGGGCCATGTGGTCCTCATCTGGTCGCGGATGCTCTCCCGCGCCGCCATGACGTCGGCCTCGAACTCCGCGTCGAGGGTGCCGGCGCTTTTGGCCAGGAACTCCTTCACCACGCGCCCCGGCGCGGCGGGGGCAGGACCGATCATCGCGATCCGCCGGCCTCCTCGCGTCACGACTGTCGTCTCCCCGTGTTCGGCGGCGTCCAGCACCGCGGCGAAGTTGCGTGAGGCTTCGGTGGCGGTCATCACCTTCATGAAATCAGATTATCTGAGAACTAGGCGGCCGAGGGTGGTTCACAGTCTGGAAGAAGGGTCAGGACAACACCTCGTCGTAATGGCCGGGTAACCGGGAGATGGCAGAGTGAGAGGCCGACGCGGGGCAAAGGCCTTGTTTTTGTCCCTGAACTAAGATGACCGTGTCGCGACGGGGAGGGTGGGTCATGGCGAGGCCACAGCGCAGGACGGTACGGGACATCCGCAGGGGCAACCGGGCTGTGTTGCTGCGTGCGCTCTACTTCTCCGGCCCGACCAGCCGCAACGACCTCACCGCCTGCACCGGCCTGAGCGCCGCCACGGTCAGCACGATGACCGCCGACCTGCTGAGCGAGAACATCGTCGTCGAGGCGGGTCAGGTGGAGTCCGACGGCGGCCGTCCCCGGGTGCTGCTGCGGGTCAACCCCGAGTACGGCTTCGCGGTGGGCGTCGACGTGGCCGAGACGCACGTGAGGGTGGGCCTGTTCGACCTGGAGATGACCGAGCGGGCCAAGGTGGACTACATGCTTCGGCCGGCCCGCCACGATCCTGAGCTGGTCGCCCGGCACATCCTCTCGGGGGTCGAGGTCGTGCTGTCCGACGCGGGCGTGTCCCCCGAGCAGGTGCTCGGCATCGGCGTGGGGGTGCCCGGCATCGTCGAACCGGGCGCCGACGGCGTCATCCACGCCAAGACCTTCGGCTGGGACGGCGTCCCGCTTGGAGCGCTCCTGCGGCGCGGCACCTCGCTTCCGCTGTACGTGGACAACGGTGCCAAGACGATGGGGCAGGCCGAGCTGTGGTTCGGCTCGGGCCGGGGCGCCTCGGAGGCGGTGATCGTGCTGCTCGGCGTGGGGGTGGGGGCCACCATCGTGGCCGACGGCACCACGTTTCGGGGGGTCAGCAGCAGCGCCGGCGAGTGGGGCCACACGAAGATCGTGGCCGGCGGGCGGCCCTGCCGCTGCGGCGGACGCGGCTGCCTGGAGGCGTACATCGGGATCGAGGCCATCCTCGACCGGGCGGGCGTCACCTCGCGGGGCAACTGGGAGGAGGACCTCGCGGCCGTGCTGGCGTCGAAGTCCCCGGTGGTCGAGGAGACCATCACCTACCTGGGCGTCGGCCTGGCCAACCTGGTCAACCTGATCAACCCGGAGAAGATCGTGATCGGCGGCTGGGTGGGGATCCAGCTCGGCGAGAGCCTGTTGCCCGAGATCCGCCGCGCCACCGCGGCCAACTCGCTGGCCGAGCCGTACGCCGCGACGTCGATCGTCTTGGGCCGCCTCGGTCCCGACGCGGTCGCGCTGGGGGCCGCCACGCTCGTCCTTGAGGAGTTCCTGAACGCGCCGCAGGTCGCCCGTATCACCGCCGCGGGCTGACGGCAGGGCCGGAGAACCGGCTCCGCGTCCTCCTCCAGACCTTCGTCCGGCGAGGTCGGCAGGGCCTGCGCGGCTGGCAAGACCGGTGGGGCCGGCAGGGCGTACGGGGTCGACGCGCGCGAGGTCCGCGGGGTGAGCGGGCGTTCGGAGTCGGCGGGTCGTGCGGGCCCTGTGGGGCCGGCCGGACATGCGGAAAGACCGCGTGCTGGGTCGGCGAGGCGGGCGGGGCGTGCGGGTCGCACGGGACTTGCCGCGCCAACGGGGCGGGCAGGGTGTGCGCCGCTTGCGGGGGATGTGGAAAGAGTCCATGCGTGGCCGGTGGCGACCGGCGTGCTCGGCGCGCTTGCCATCAGGTCTCCTGCGGGCGACGACCGATTCTCGCCCGCGGGGCGGTACGCCGGGGCGACGGCGCCGTGTACGGAGGGGGAAGGGGACGGCCGCCGGGAGGGGGTGACCCGGCGGGCGGCGAATCGGTCGGTGATCAAACTCGGAGAGCGCTCTCCAAGGAGAGTACCACCAACGTTTCCGAAACAGTCAACCGATATTTCTGGCAATGAACTAAGTCTTGACATAAGCGAAGCGGTGGCGCACGCTCATGCCGCTGGACCTCTCTCATCCCCCGCACCCTCGCCCGAGGGGCTCCGCAGCAAGGAGACGTGAATGCCTCCCTCCTCCCCACCTCATTCGCCGTACGGGCGACCGCGCAGACGCCGCGGCCGGGCCGGTCTGATCGCCACCGGGATCGCCGCGCTGTCGACCTTCGCGGCCGTCGCCGGCGTCGTCCCCTCCTCCTACAGCGCCGCGGCGGCGGTCTGCGGCACGGCCAACGTGGCGCAGGGTAAGAGCGCGTCGGCTTCGTCGTCGGAGAGTGCGGCGATGTCGGCGTCGGCGGCTTTCGATGGTGACGTCGGGACTCGGTGGTCGAGTGAGTTCAGTGATCCGCAGTGGATTCAGGTTGATCTGGGTAGTTCGCAGCAGATCTGCCGGGTGGTGCTGAACTGGGAGACTGCTCGTGCGCAGACGTTCAAGATTCAGGTGTCGGCGGATGGTTCGTCGTGGTCGGATGCGACGGCCACGCTGACCGGTCAGAGCGGCACGCAGACCGTGGATGTGTCGGCGACCGGCCGGTATGTCCGGATGTACGGCCTGACCCGCGCCACGCCGTACGGCTATTCGCTGTGGGAGTTCGCCGTGAACACGACCGGCGGCGGTGACGACAACGGCCCCACCCTCCCCGGCGGTGGCGACCTCGGGCCGAACGTGAAGGTCTTCGACCCGTCGATGTCGAGCGCGAGCATTCAGAGCACGCTCGACACGATCTTCCGGGAGCAGGAGTCGAACCAGTTCGGCAGCCAGCGGTACGCGCTGCTGTTCAAGCCGGGCACCTACCATGGCCTCAACGCCCAGATCGGCTTCTACACCTCGATCGCCGGTCTCGGCCAGTCGCCCGACGACGTGACGATCAACGGCGACATCACCGTCGACGCCGGATGGTTCAACGGCAACGCCACCCAGAACTTCTGGCGGTCGGCGGAGAACCTGGCCGTCGTCCCGGTCAACGGCACCGACCGGTGGGCCGTGTCGCAGGCCGCGCCGTTCCGGCGGATCCACGTGCGCGGCGGCCTGAACCTCGCGCCCAACGGGTACGGCTGGGCCAGCGGCGGCTACATCGCCGACAGCAAGATCGACGGCACGGTCGGCCCATACTCGCAGCAGCAGTGGTTCACCCGTGACAGCCAGATCGGGGGATGGCTAAACGGCGTCTGGAACATGGTCTTCTCCGGCGTCGTCGGCGCTCCGGCGACCAGCTTCCCGAACCCGCCGTACACGACGCTGCCGACCAGCCCGATCACCCGCGAGAAGCCGTACCTGTACGTGGACTCGGGCGGCGCGTACCGCGTGTTCGTCCCGGCCCTGCGGCAGAACTCCAGCGGCGTGAGCTGGGCGAACGGCCCGACCCCCGGCACGTCGATCCCGCTGTCCCAGTTCTACGTCGCCAAGCCGTCCGACAGCGCCGCCAGGCTCAACCAGGCGCTGAGCCAGGGGCTCAACCTGCTGTTCACCCCCGGCATCTATCACCTGAACCAGACGCTGAACGTGACCCGGCCGAACACCGTGGTCCTCGGGCTCGGCTACGCCACGCTGATCCCGGACAACGGCGTCGTCGCGATGAACGTCGCGGACGTCGACGGCGTGAAGATCGCCGGCCTGCTGTTCGACGCCGGCCCGGTCAACTCGCCGGTGCTGCTGCGGGTCGGCCCCGACAACGCCTCGGCGAGCCACGCCGCCAACCCCATCTCGATCCACGACGTGTTCTTCCGGATCGGCGGCGCGGGCCCCGGCTCGGCCACGACCAGCGTGGTGGTGAACAGCGACAACACGATCATCGACCACATCTGGGCGTGGCGGGCCGACCACGGCGAGGGTGTGGGCTGGAACATCAACCCGGCCGACACCGGCCTGATCGTCAACGGCGACAACGTGACGGCGTACGGCCTGTTCGTCGAGCACTACCAGAAGTACGAGGTGATCTGGAACGGCCAGGGCGGCAAGACGATCTTCTTCCAGAACGAGCTGCCCTACGACCCGCCGAACCAGGCGGCCTGGATGAACGGCTCGACCAGGGGTTACGCCGCCTACAAGGTGGCCGACTCCGTCACCAGCCACGAAGCCTGGGGCATGGGCAGCTACTGCTACTTCAACGTCGATCCCACGATCGTGGCCGAGCGCGGCTTCGAGGCCCCCAACCGGCCCGGCGTGAAGTTCCACTCCCTGCTCACGGTGTCGCTGGGCGGCGTGGGCACGATCGCACACGTCATCAACGACACGGGTGGTCCGGCCCAGGGCACGGCCACCATCCCCTCCAACGTCGTCAGCTACCCCTGATGATCGGCTGACGGCACGACCGGCGGGCCGGGCGCGGCGGGAGACTTCCCGACGCGCCCGGACTCATTCGCGCCCCCGGCGGTCCGGCGGCCGGGTCCGCCCGGGGCTCGACGCCTGGGGCCACCCCCGCCGTGGTCGCCGCGTCGGGCGTCTCCCTCGTGTGACCGCTGCGGGTCCGCTGCCTCGCCCCTGCGTACGGGCGGTCCACCCGGCCTGGAGGCGGTCGTCTCCGCGAAGCGTTGACGAAAGTGAAGGGTCGCAGTCGACTTCCGCGCATGTCCGCCGTACCTTTCGATCTTTACAGTCAAGAGGCCGGACGCACCGGCGGATGCGATATGGAGGGAAACTGGTGGTCAACGAGATTGAGGACGTCCCGGACATCAGCGCCGAGTGGTATCGGGAGGTCACCGCGTTCGCACAGAGCACTCCCGCGTGGGTGCGCGACGCCGCGGAGATCGCGACGGATGCCCTTCCCGCGCTTGTCATGGCGGTCCTCGTCTTCGGCTGGTGGCAGGCGCGGCGGGGCGACGACCGCCGCATGGCGCTCGCGCTGCTCGCGCCGGTCGCGATGGTGATCGCCTACCTCACGAGCGAGGGCATCAAGAGCCTGCTGCGGCTGCGGCGTCCCTGCTGGGACCTGGGCGACGTGGCCACGGTCGCGTCCTGCCCGCCGTACGGCGACTGGTCGTTCCCGAGCAACCACGCGACCTTCGCCGCGGCGGGGGCGGCCGGGCTCGTCGCCCTGTGGCGGGGCGCGATGGTGGTGATCGCGCCGGTGCTCGCACTGCTTGCGGCGTTCTCCCGGGTCTTCGTCGGCGTCCACTACCCCCACGACGTGGCCGCGGGATTTATGCTCGGCGCGCTGGTCGCGCCGCTGGTCCTGCTGGCCCTGCGGCACCCGGCGACCGCCTTAGTCGCCGCGATGCGGCGGCGGCCCGCGCTGGCGGCGGTGCTGACCAGCCCCCGCCAGCCGGCCCCGCCTCGTGGGCGATGACCGCGCCGTCGCCCGGCGCCCCGCGATGTGGGCGTCCTCGCCGAAGGACGTCATGATCGGTACGGCGGTGCCGGGGGCGGCCCCGCGCACCTCGGCCGAGACGGCCGGCCCGTCCAGGCCGGCCATCCGGATGCCGACGAACGCGACGTCGGGCCGCGAGCCGGAACGGCGTCCATTCAGGCAACGGTGTCCGCAGGTCGCGGGACCCTGACGAAACCGTGCAGGGTGCGGGCGCTGGTGTGGCCGGACAGGGACATCAGCATCGACGCGGTCCAGCCGTCCTCGCCGAGGTGGGCCAGGCGCGAGTGGCGCAGGCGGTGCAGCGTGAAGCCGCCGCCCTCCGGGTCGAGATCCCTGGTGGCCCGTTTGAACAGGTATTCCGCCCGTTCGTACGACAACCGGCCCCGGCCCGTGTGCGGGCACAGGTCGGCGGCCGTCGGCATGCGGCCCGGCCCCGGCCTGCGGTCGGCGAGGAACAGCGGGCCCCGGTGGCGGTTCCCGACGAGGCGGGGCAGGAGCTCGGCCGTTCTCGACTGCCAGCGCAGCCAATGTCCCCTTGCCTTCACCTCACCGCGCATGCCGGGCAGGTCGAGGTCCTCCACGTTGAGCGAGAGCGCCCATTCGGCCGGTGCGGCGCTCTCGTACAGCAGCAGCCACAGTGTGCGCTCGCGCAGCGGCACGTCGGGCCGTTGCCACAGGCTCTCCAGCAGGGACCGGCCGATGGGGCGGGTGCGGGCCCGGGGTTCGGGCCGCCGGTCGAGCGGAGTGGCGAGGTCGGCGGTGGCCCAGCCGCGCTCGGCCGCCCACGAGGCGAACGACCGCAGCGCCGCGCGGTGCCGGTTCCAGGTCGCGCCCGCCGCCGTGCCCCACGCCGCCGCGAAGACCTCGGCGACCCGGTGAGGCGTCACGGCTCGGAGCGGGATGTCCTCCCCGAGGTGCCGGCACAGCCGCGACAGCGTCTGCTTGTAGGAGCGGACGGTGTCGTCGCGCAGATCGGGCCGGGCCAGGAAGAGCCGCATGGCTCCGCCGAGAGTGACGTCCCCGCCCGCCGTCCGCCGTCCTCCGGCCCTTGTGGGCGGCGGGCCTGTGTCTGGCGTTGCGGCTGTCTCAGGGACCGTCGGCGTTCCGAGCGCCGTCGGTGAGATGTCCGTTCGCCGCTCTCCGGCCGTCGCGTGTGGCGAGCTTGCGTCGCGTGTTGCGGGGGAGGTCTCGGAGGTTGTTCTGGGTGTTGTGAGCGAGATGTCCGCCCGCCCACCGATTCGGGTGGTTTGCGGAGGTGCATCGGGGGTGTCGCGCGACGTGTCCGGCCGCCCGCTGGCGGTGGGCCGCTGTCTGGTGCCGTCGTCGGCATACCTGGGCTTGGCTGCCGTGGCTTCCAAGGCCGGGGGCTCCGGGGTTGCCGTGGGGTCGGCGTTGTCGGCGCAGGTCGCGGCGCGGCGCAGCAGCACGGCCCGTTCGGCGGCGTTGCGGGTGAGCGAGGCGGCGCGTTCGAACTCCGCCCGTGCCTCGCCGTACCGGCCGAGCCGGCCGAGCAGATCCCCGCGTACGGCCGGCAGCAGGTGGTAGTTCCTGAGCGCCGGTTCGCCCGTCAGCGTGTCCACGAGCGTGAGACCGGCACGCGGCCCGTACGCCATGGCGAGCGCGACCGCGCGGTTGAGCTGGACGACCGGCGTGGGCAGCACCTTGACGAGGGTCTCGTAGAGCGCCGCGATCTGCGGCCAGTCGGTCTCCTCCGGCGTGGCGGCCCGCGCGTGGCAGGCCGCGATGGCCGCCTGCAGCACGTACGGGCCGAGGGGCCCGCCCGCCTGCCGCGCCCGCAGCAGCGCCGCGAAGCCGCGCCTGATGAGCAGCGGGTCCCACCGCCCCCGGTTCTGCTCGTGCAGCACGATCGGCTCGCCCGACGGGCCGGTACGCGCGGCCGACCGCGACTGCTGCAGTTCCATCAGCGCGACCAGGCCGTGCACCTCGGCCTCGTCGGGGGTCAGTTCGGCCAGGACACGGCCCAGACGCAGCGCCTCCAGACAGAGCGAGGGGCGAATGAGGTCGTCGCCCGCCGTGGCCGAATATCCCTCGTTGAACACGAGATAGATCACTTCGAGCACCGACGACAGCCGGGCCGCCCGTTCCGGCCCTACCGGCACCTCGAAGGGGACGCGCGCCTCGGCGAGCGCCCGCTTGGCCCGTACGATCCGCTGCGCGACGGCGCTTTCGGAGACGAGGAAGGCCCTCGCGATCTCGTCGGTCCGCAGGCCGCCGACCAGACGCAGCGTGAGCGCGACCCGGGACTCCCGGGACAGCACCGGATGACAGGAGACGAAGATCAACCGGAGGACGTCGTCGGCGACCTCCCCGTCGAGCGAGTTCACGAGGTCGTCCACGTCACGCTCGCCGTCGTCGGGGCGGGTGGCGAGGTCGTGGGCGAGCAGCTCCTGCCCGCGGTCTCGACGTTCCTGGCGGCGCAGGTGATCGACGGCGCGGCGCTTGGCGATGGTCATGAGCCAGGCGCCCGGGTTGTCGGGGACGCCCGCCGCCGGCCACTGCTCCAGCGCGGCGAGGACGGCGTCCTGCGCCAGCTCCTCGGCCAGGCCGACGTCGCCGACCATCCGGACGAGGCCCGCGACGATCCTCGCGGACTCCATCTTCCAGACCGCGTCCACGACGCGATGGGCGTCCAGGGACGTCACCCGACCGATGACAGCACCGGCCCGCCCGCCGCGCAACCCGGTGCCCACGTCACCGATAGCCGGCCTGCGGGCCCGACGTCCACTGGATCACGCCCTCGCGACGATCTTCGGTTTCACCGGGGGCCGGCTCCGGGGGCGTCCTCGGGGCCGAACACCTGCTGAATCGCGCCCTCGCCGTCACCGACGATCTGCCAGAAGCGGCGGGCCAGCTCCACGGCCTCCTCGTGCGACCGCGCCTCGATCAGGGCGAAGCTGACGATCGCCTCCTTGGCCTCGGTGAAGGGGCCGTCGGTCACGGTGAGCTCACCACCGGAGGAGATCATCCGCACGCCGGGCCCCAGCCCGCCGGTCGCGAGCAGCACACCCGCCTTGGTCATCTCCTCGATGAATGCGCCCATCTCGGCGATCAGCGCCGCGTCCGGGTTCGGGTCGGTGCCCTTGATGGTCATCAGAAACCGCATCGTGGTTCTCCTTGTCTTCCTGGGTTTCGTAGGTCTTCCGGTCCTCTGGCCGGCCGGGCCGTTCGCCGGTTCCCGCCGTCACCTACACGTCGTACGGGCCGGGCCGAAATCGACAGGCTCCGATCGTGGCACGCGGTGACCTGGACTTCTACCGCGATGTGACAGGGAATGCGCATGTGACAGAGAATGCGCTCAGCCCGGTCACGCCGCAGGTGGAAGGGGGTGAGCGGCAGGCGGACCGTCCTGGGGGTCGAAATGCGCGGCGGCCGTACGACGCGTAAGCGAGGCCGGACACCGAACCGGCCCACACGAAGACCGGGGAGACCGCGAACCGGGCCGGCGAAGACCAGACACGTCGAGACCGGACCACAAAGCGCCCCCGGGAGACGGAGACACCCGGGGCTGGAACACCCAGGACCGGGACATCGCAGAAGGGAACGGCCATGACCGTCACGCAGGAGATCGCCCAGCCCGCCGCGCGGCTCACCGTAGGGTCCACACGTACGCTGCTGACCTGCGCCGTGCTCACCACGCCGGTCTTCGGGGTCGTCTCGCTGGCGCAGGCGTTCACCCGGGAGGGTTTCGACCTGCTCCGTCACCCGCTGAGCATGCTCAGCACCGGCGACCTCGGCTGGCTGCAGATCGGCAACTTCTGGATCACCGCCGTACTGACGGTCGCCGGGGCGATCGGACTGCGCCGGGTCATGGCGGGCACTCCCGGAGGGACGTGGGTGCCGCGGCTGCTGCTCGTGGAGGGCGTCGGAATGGCGGCGGCCGGGGTCTTCAGCATGGACCCGGGGGACGGCTTCCCCGCGGGCACTCCGCTCGGCGCCCCGGCCGGGATGAGCTGGCACGCGATGCTCCACATGGCGGCCGGTTCGGTGGCCTTCACCGCGCTCATCGCGGCCTGCTTCGTCCTCGGCCGCCACTTCTCCCGCGCGAGGCGGGCCGGGCACGCGGTCGCCTCCCGGCTCAGCGGTCTGGCTCTCCTGCTGGGCAACGCGTGGGCCATGTCCGGCGGCCGGGCCGGCTCCCTCACCCTGTGCGTCGGCGTGCTGGTCGCCATGGCCTGGATCTCGGTCGTCGCCGCCGCCAAGCGCGCGGACCTCGCCCCGCGAGGATGACCAGGCTCAGTCTTCTCGCCGAACGGCCCGCCCGCCTCTCGATCGATCCTGGGAGGCGGGCCTTCGCCGTACGCGGAGACTAGGTCCTACGCGGGTCCTGCGCGGGGTCCTGCGCGGGCTCGGGCGGGCAAGATCGGGCAAAGCGGGAGGGGTTGGCGCGTCGCCGCGACGCGACTCCGGTGGACGCGGCACCGCGTCGGGTGAGAGCCCCGCCGCCGCAGGCGCCTTGCTGCTTTCTCAGCGAGCCACCAGATCGGCCTTTCTTGGCGCGCCACCGGGTCGGCCTTTCGCGGAAGGACCGGGTTAAGGCAATCACTCGTACGGCAGCCCCGCGACTCAGGGTGGTTGGTGGGCTATCGGTCCCCCGGAACCGGTCGTCGAGCGCGGCGACCCTGCAACGGCCAACCCAGACGGGTCTTCGTCGGGCCACCGGAAGCGCGGGGCTGAACCGCCGGGGTGCCCCGGACGACCCGCAGCGGCCAGACGAGGAAGACCCCCGACCCGGCGGCCAGCAGGCGCAGCACGCCGACCCGCACACGGCAGCCACGGCCGAGAGCGGCCCGGCGTCGAGCCTCGGGCGGCCCTGAACCGCCGCGGTCCTCCACAGGCTGTGGACAGCCGTACCGTGCCTGGTGGGTGTCCACTGACCTTGGCAGTCGGTCACGTGTCGGAAGGCGCCGGCGGTCCTCGCGAAGCCCGCTGAGACTTGGCCTATGGGCCGCTGGGCTTGGCCCATGAGCCTTGGCCGGTTGGTCACCGCGCCCGCAAGGCGCCTGTGATCCTCGCGAAGCCCGCAGGGTTTGGCCTATGGGCCGCTGGGCTTGGCCCACACGCCGGACGGCACCTCTGGCCCCGGTTCCTTCAGCTCTGTCGGGCTTGGTTTGCGAACGTCGGCCGGGTTGGTCGTGGGTGCTTTTGCCGGAGTCCGTACTGGTGCGCGTTCTGCCTGATCTTCCGGTCGGGCTTGTGAGCCTGTGACTCCAACAATTCGTGGTGTGCGGTTGCGGAGAGTGATGACAACGAGAGAGAATTAGAACACGAATTCGAAGCTATTACGGGAGGTGTCGTGGATCTCTTTGATATCGATCCCGGGCACTCTCCTCGTTCGTATTGTGCCGATGGTGAGTGGTGGGATCGGCTGATCGCCGGTTCGCCGCTGTGGTCGCCGGACAGCTCATCGGCCAGCGACGGCCGCCGCCCCGGGTTCTTCTCGATGTCATCACCTGCGACTGACATTCCGAGCAGTGGTGCGGCGCCCGGCGCCGATGGACCTTGGGGTGGCCTGGCCGCGTTCATGGGCAGCGCATGGGGCGGCGCGCCCGACACCGGCACGCGCGACGCCGCCGCGCGGAAGAGGATCGGCAGCGCGCATCGCGGTGGGAGCCGGGCCGCCGACGGTCGCGGAGTCCGGGGCGCTGCTTTCGGTGCTGTTTTCGGCGCTTGCCGGGGCGATGACGCCTTCACCGACGGCGGCGCACGCGATGGTGCTAGGGCATGGCACGGTGCGGGGGCGCGCCACGCTGCGAAGGCACATGACGCTGCGGACACCGGCCGCACCGCCTATGGCAGTGGTCGTGCGGCCGGCACTGACAACGCTGCCCGGGATGACGCCTTCGCCGATGACAGGGCCGGTGCCAGCGGTTGTGGCGGGCGTGCCGACGACGCGGGTGCCGGTGCTGGTGTGGGTGGTGCCCGGGGCCGGTCGTCGTGGGTGCTGGTGGAGTCGGCGTGGGAGGCCGCGGACGCGGTGGCGCTGGCCCCGGCCCCGGACGACGCGGGGATCTGCATGGCCGAGGCCGAGCGGTTGATGGCCGCCCAGGACCGCATCAGCTGTGCGTTGTCGGAGCGGGTGGGGCGCGTGCACCGTGCGGGGGGGGCCAAGCGGCATGGGCATGCCTCCACCCGCAGTTGGTTGCGCACCAGTGCGGGGATGACCACAGCCGGTGCGGGCCGGTTGCTCACTTTGGCCGTGGAGCTGGCCCGCCTGCCGCAGGTGCGGGAGGCGTTCACGAAGGGGACCCTTGCGGCGGGGCTGGTGGAGGCCATCTGCACCGCCACCGCTCAGCTGACCGACGAGCAAGCCGCTTTGGCTGAGCCGATCCTGCTGGAGCTGGCTTCCAAGGCGGGCCCGGCGGAGGTGGCCAAGGCCGGGCGCTATCTGCGGGCGGTGCTCGACCCCGACGGGGAGGAGCGGGACGAGCAGGCCGACTATGGGCGGCGGTTCCTGCGGGTGCGGCCGGGTGCGGGTGGCGGGATGGAGGGGGAGTTCTATCTGCCCCGGGAGGCGGCGGCCCGGCTGCGGGCGTTGCTGGACGCCTATGCCAAGCCCAAGGCGGAGGGGGACGATCGG
>NZ_BMPY01000049.1 GCF_014647835.1 Microbispora rosea subsp. aerata | reverse complement strand
GGCGGCCGGATATGTGCTCAAGCAGATCCACGGCTCGGACCTGGTCGGCGCGGTGCGCACGGTGGCGGGCGGGCAGTCGCTGCTCGACCCGCAGACCACGGCCGCCATGCTGCACCGGCTGCGCGACCAGGCCGCGAAGAAGGACCCGCTGGCCGCGTTGTCGGACCAGGAGCGGCAGATCCTGGAGCTGATCGGCGAGGGCCTGACCAACCGGCAGATCGGCGAGCGGATGTTCCTGGCCGAAAAGACGGTCAAGAACTACGTCTCCAACCTGCTGAGCAAGCTCGACATGCGGCGCCGCACCCAGGTCGCCGCGCTCGCCGCCCGCCTCAAGGCCGGGCAGGAGAGCTGAGCCGGGGCCGATCGACGTGGACAACGGGACCTTCGTCCCTAACCCGCGTGGTGGTCGATCCCGCAGGCTTGCAGACATGAAGTTCGACTCGGCCGGCCTGGAAATCCTCAGCGGAGGAGAATGCCTGGATTTGCTGGCCTCTGCCCCCATCGGCAGGATCGTGTTCACCGATCGTGCCCTTCCCGCCGTCCAGCCCGTCAACTTCTGCCTGCTCGACGGGAACATCGTCATCCGCACCGCCGCCGGCTCCAAGCTCGCCGCCGCGGCGCGGAACGCGATCGTGGCCTTTGAAGCCGACGACTTCGACGTGACCTGCCGCACCGGGTGGTCGGTGACCGCGGTCGGCCCCGCCCGCGCGGTCTCGGAACCCGAGGAGATCGCCCGCCTGTCCGCGCTGCCGCTCACGCCGTGGGTGCCGGGAAGGCGCGACCACTTCATCGTCATGGCCCCCGAGCAGATCACCGGCCGGCGGCTGAACCGCTGCCACCCCCAAAGCTGACACGCACGCGGGAACGCCCGCCCCGGACGCCGGGGCGGGCGTTCTCGCGTCCGTTCCGTTCTCGCATCCGTTCAGCGGGTGACCTGGAGACGACGGCGGAACACCCAGTACGTCCACGCCTGGTAGGCGAGGACCACCGGGGTGAAGATCACCGCGACCCAGGTCATGACGCCCAGCGTGTACGGCGTGGACGCCGCGTTGTGGACGGTCAGGCTGTTGGCGGGGTCGAGCGCGGGCATGACGTCCGGCCACAGGCCGCCGAAGAGCGTGACGGTGACCGCGACGATCGCGGCGGCGTTGGCGGCGAAGGCCCAGCCGTCCCGGCCGCGCAGCGTCGCTGCGAGCGCCCCGCCGATCCCGGCCGCGGCGGCCGCGACGCTCGCCCAGGTGGCCGTGGTGCCGGTCATGAGCTGGGTGATCAGCAGGAACGCCCCGCCCAGCGCGAGGGTCGCCAGGCCGGTCCACCGGGCGGCCGTCCTGGCCCGCTCCCGCAGCTCGCCGGTCGTCTTGAGCGCGGTGAACACGGCGCCGTGCAGGGTGAACAGCGCCAGCGTGGCCAGCCCGCCCAGCAGGGCGTACGGGTTGAGCAGGTCGAGCAGGGTGCCCGTGTATTCGTGGTCGGCGTCCAGCGGCACGCCGCGCACGATGTTCGCGAAGGCGACGCCCCACAGGAAGGCGGGCCCGAGCGAACCCCAGAAGAACGCGCGGTCCCAGCCCCGGGTGCCGTCGCTCTTGGCGCGGTATTCCAGGGCCACCCCGCGCACGATCAGGGCCAGCAGGATCAGGAACAGCGGCAGGTAGAAGCCGCTGAACAGGGTGGCGTACCACTCGGGGAAGGCGGCGAACGTCGCGCCCCCGGCCACCAGCAGCCACACCTCGTTGCCGTCCCAGACCGGGCCGATGGTCCGCACGAGCGTGCCGCGCTCGGCCTCGTCGCGGCCGAGGAACGGCAGCAGGATCCCGACGCCGAAGTCGAAGCCCTCCAGCACGAAGTAGCCCGTCCACAGGACGGCGATGAGCAGGAACCAGACGGTGGTGAGTTCCATGAGCGGGTCCTTCAGTACGACAGGGCGGGGAGGGCGGGATCGTCCCGGCGGACCGCGTCCTCCGGCTCCGGCCCCTTGCGGATGAACTTGAGCAGCAGGCGGACCTCGATGACCGCGAGGACGGCGTAGACCAGCGTGAAGCCGGCCAGGGTGGCGGCGACCTCCCCGACGTCGGCGCCCGGCGAGACGGCGGCGGCGGTCCGCATGATGCCGAACACGGTCCACGGCTGGCGGCCCATCTCGGTGAAGATCCACCCGAGCGTGTTGGCCAGGAACGGCAGCCCGATGCCGAGCACGGCGATCCGGTGGAACCAGGGACCGCGCGGCGTCCGCCCGCGCCGGGTCAGCCACAGCCCGGCGAGGGCCAGCAGCCCGGCCAGCGCGCCGAAGCCGATCATCAGGCGGAACGACCAGTACGCGAGCCCGACCACGGGCTTGTAGTCGCCGGCTCCGTACGTCTTCTCATACCTGGCCTGGATGTCGTTGATGCCCTCGACCTTCCCGTCGAGGGTGTTGGTGGCCAGCAGGCTCAGGCCGTACGGGATCTGGATGTTGATGTGGTTGCGGCCGTTCTCCACGTCGCCCACCGCGAAGATCGAAAAGCCCGCGGAGCTCTCGTCCTCCCACAGCGCCTCGGCGGCGGCCATCTTCATCGGCTGCTGCTCGGTCATGATCTGCGCCTGCCAGTGGCCGCTCAGCATGACCCCGGCCGACGCGACCAGCGTGACGACCAGGGCGGTGCGGGCCGAGGCGCGGAACAGGGCGACCTCGCGCTTACGCGCGAGCTGCCAGACGCTGACGCCGGCGACGAACGCCCCGGCCGTCACGAACGCGCCGAAGACGACGTGGGGGAACGCCGCGAGCGTGGTGACGTTCGTCAGCACGGCCCAGATGTCGGTGAGCTCGGCGCGGCCGGTCCGCGGGTTGAGCCGGTAGCCGACCGGGTGCTGCATCCACGAGTTGGCGGCGAGGATGAAGTATGCCGAGAGGTTCGTGCCGATCGCGGCCAGCCAGATGGTCGCCAGGTGCACCCTCTTCGGCAGCTTGTCCCAGCCGAATATCCACAGGCCGAGGAAGGTGGACTCCAGGAAGAAGGCCATCAGCCCTTCCATCGCGAGCGGAGCGCCGAACACGTCGCCGACGAACCGCGAGTAGGCGCTCCAGTTCATCCCGAACTGGAACTCCTGGACGATGCCGGTGACGACGCCCATCGCGAAGTTGATCAGGAACAGCTTGCCCCAGAACTTCGTCATCCGCAGATACGTCGCGTCGCCCGTCCGGTGCCAGGCCGTCTGGAACCCCGCGACGAGAACCGACAGGCCGATCGTGAGGGGCACGAACAGGAAGTGGTAGACGGTCGTGATGCCGAACTGCCACCGGGACAGATCCAGGACGTCCATGGAAGCTCCACAGTCATGAAGGGACGTGTGAAGCGTGGCCCAAACCCGATCATGGCCCCAGGGCTGCCCGGCCCCACCCGGGCGGGACCTTGGTCACCGATCGGCCGGGACCGTCGGCGCGGACAGTCGGCGCGGACAGTCGGCGCGGACAGGGGCGAAGATGGGACCGTGCGTGCCCGTCCCGTCTCCCCGTCCCTGCTCGTGGAGGAACTCGCCGACCTCGTCGCCGACCGGCCGCGCGACGCGTGGGTGCGCGTCGCCGTGGACGGCGCGCCCGCCGCGGAGCCCGGACGGCTGGCCGACGAGCTGGTCGAGCCGCTGCGCCTGCGCGGCCGGGACGTGCTGCGGGTGCCCACCGCCGGGTTCTGGCGGCCCGCGTCGCTGCGCCTGGAGTTCGGCCGCACCGACCCCGACGCGTTCTACGACGAGTGGCTGGACGTGGGCGGCCTCACCCGGGAGGTGCTCGGGCCGCTCGAACCGGGCCGTACGGGCCGGGTGCTGCCCTCGCTGTGGGACAGCGTCCGCGACCGCGCCACCCGCGCCGGCTACGTGACGCTGAAGCCGGGCGGGGTGGTGCTGCTCGACGGCGCGCTGCTGCTCGGGCGCGGCCTGGCGTTCGACCTGACCGTGCACCTGTCCATGTCGGCCGCCGCGCTGGCCCGCCGCACCCCGCCGGGGGAGCGGTGGACGCTGCCCGCCTACGACAGATACGAGCGCGAGGCGGACCCGGCGCGGGCCGCGGACGTGACCGTCCGCGTCGAGGACCCGCGCCATCCCGCGATCATCAGCTTCTAGAGCCCGTACGCCGGTTTCTAGAGCCCGTACGCCTCCAGCAGGCGCAGCCACACCTCGCTGACGGTCGGGTACGCCGGGACCGCGTGCCACAGGTCGTCCAGGGTCACCCCGGCCGTGACC
This sequence comes from Microbispora rosea subsp. aerata, assembly GCF_014647835.1. Classification (GTDB taxonomy): domain Bacteria; phylum Actinomycetota; class Actinomycetes; order Streptosporangiales; family Streptosporangiaceae; genus Microbispora; species Microbispora aerata. The sequence continues at coordinate 33,091 of NZ_BMPY01000049.1, read as the reverse complement.
GCGATCGTCGCGGCGTGCAGCAGCTCGGCCGCGCCGGGGGCGACGAAGGTCACGCCGAGCAGCACCCGGCGGCGCTCGTCGACCACCGCCTTGGCCCGGCCCCGGTAGCCGTCGCCGAGCAGGTAGCCGCCGGCCACCCGGTCCATGTCGTACTCCACCACCCGCACGTCGAAGCCCTCGGCGCGGGCCTGCGCCTCGGTGCGGCCCACCGCGCACACCTGCGGGTCGGTGAAGACCACCTGCGGCACCCCGGCGCGGTCCGCGCGGTCGCGCATCCCGGGCCGGTCGTCCGCCTCGCCGCGCGCGCGGGCGGCGATCACGTCCGCGGCCACCCGCGCCTGATATTTGCCCATGTGCGTGAGGAGCGCGAGGCCGTTGACGTCCCCGATCGCGTAGAGCCAGCCGTCGGCCACGCCGGTGGCCCGCATGCTCTCGTCCACCCCGATCGGGCCGGACTCCGCCAGCCCCACCGAGGCCAGGCCGATGCCGTCCGTGGCGGCCCGGCGGCCGGTCGCGACCAGGATCTCGTCGGCCGTGACCGTGCCGCCGCCGGCGAGCCGCACCGTGACCTCGCCGCCCGGCTCCGGCCGCTCGACCCGCACCGCGCTCTCGTGCGTGCGGACGTCCACCCCCTGGTCCGCCAGCGACCGGGCGACCATGCGCCCGGCGAAGGGCTCCAGCCTCGTCAGCAGCTCGCCGCCCCGCACCAGCATGGTGACCTCCCGGGCCCCGAGCCCGCGCTTGGCCTGGGCCATCTCGCACGCCACCACCCCGCCGCCGATCACCACGAGCCGTTCCGGCACGGCACGCACCCCGGTGACCTCACGGTTCGTCCACGGGTGCGCCTCGGCGAGGCCGGGCACGGGCGGGATCACCGGGCGGCTGCCGGTGGCCAGCATGACGGCGTGGTTCGCGACGAGCGTGCGGGTGCCGCCGTCGGACGTCGTGACCTCGACCCGCCGGGGACCGGCGAGCCGCCCGGTGCCGCGCACGAGCGTCACGCCCGCCGACTCGAGCCATCTGACCTGCCCCGCGTCGTCGTAGTGCGAGACCACGGCGTCGCGCCGGGCCAGCACCGCGGCGGCGTCGATCGGGCCGCCTCCGTCCGTGTCCGCGAGCCGCAGCCCCGCGACCCGGCGCACCTCCCCGGCGAGGTCCACCGGCCGCAGGAGCGCCTTGCTCGGCATGCAGGCCCAGTAGGAGCACTCCCCTCCGGCCAGCTCGCTCTCCACGATGACGGTGCTCAGTCCCGCCGCCGCCACCCGTCCCGCGGCGACCTCGCCCGTCGAGCCCGCCCCCACCACGATCACATCGAAGACGTCCACGGACTCCACCCTGTCATGAGCCCCGTGCGGCGGAGACGAGCCCGCCCTCGTACGCGGCGATCACGAGCTGGGCCCGGTCGCGCGCGCCGAGCTTGGCGAGCAGGTGGCCGATGTGGGTCTTCACGGTGGCCGTGCTGACGTGCAGGGCCGCGGCGATCTCCAGGTTGGACAGGCCGCGGGCGACGAGCGTGAGCACCTCCCGCTCGCGGCCGGTCAGCCCGTCGAGCGCCCGCGTGGCCCGCTCCGGGGCGGCGGCCGGGCCGCGGGCGAACTCGGCGATCAACCGCCTCGTCACGCTCGGCGCCAGCAGCCCGTCTCCGGCGGCGATGACGCGGATCGCGGCCAGCAGGTCGGCGGGCGGGGTGTTCTTCAGCAGGAATCCGCTCGCCCCGGCCCGCAGCCCCGCGTAGACGTACTCGTCGAGGTCGAACGTGGTGAGGATCAGCACCCGGGCGCCGAGGGCCTCGGCGCAGATGCGCCGGGTCGCCTCGATGCCGTCCATGCCGGGCATGCGCACGTCCATCAGCACGACGTCGGGGCGCTCGGCGCGGGCCAGCTCGACCGCCCGCTCCCCGGTGCCCGCCTCGCCGACCGCCGTCATGCCCGGCGTGCTGTCGACCAGCAGGCGCAGGCTGCCGCGCAGCAGTTCCTGGTCGTCGGCGAGCAGCACCCGGATCGGCCCCGCCTCGTTCACTCCTCGTCCCTTCGCAGCGGCAGGAGGGCGCGCACGCGGAAACCGCCGCCGGGCAGCGGACCGGCGGCGAACTCCCCGCCGTACGCCGCGACGCGCTCGCGCATACCGATGATCCCGTGCCCCGGCGGGCCGGGCGGCAGGACCCGGCGGCCCGGCCCGTCGTCGGTCACCTCGACGCGCAGCCGTCCCCCCTCGTCGTCCACCCGGACCCGGCACCGGGCCGGGGCCGCGTGCCTGACCACGTTGGTCACGGCCTCCTGGACGATCCGGTGCACCGCGAGCTCCAGCGCCTCCGGCAGGCCGCCCGTCACCCGCACGTCCAGGTCCACCCGCACGCCCGCGGCCGCCGCGCGCTCGGCGACGTCCGGCAGCGCCGCGAGCCCGGGCGCGGGAGAAAGGCCCTCGCCGGCCGCGCCGGGAGTGGTGCGCAGCACGCCGAGCAGGTGCCGCATCTCGGTCAGCGCCTGCCTGCTGGTGGTCTCGATGACCCGCAGCGCCTCCAGCGCCTCCTCCGGCCGCCGGTCGGCCACGTGCGCCGCGACGGCGGCCTTGACCCCGATGAGGCTGAGCGTGTGGGAGACCACGTCGTGCATCTCCCTGGCGATGCGCAGCCGCTCCTCGGTGACGGCGTGCTCGGCGGCCTGCTCGGCCCGGCGGGCGGCGTACGCCCGGCGCTCCCGCACGGCCCGGCCGATCGTCCAGGAGCCGCCCAGCGCGAGCGCGGCCAGCACGACGGTCTCCGCGGTGCGCCTGACCTCGGGCTCGGCCGACACGCCGCCGAACGCCGCGAGCAGCAGCGCCAGGGCGGTCAGCACGCCGATCGCCGTCGTCGGCTCCCACCGGCGCCGCCGCGTCGTGAGCGCGACCGGATAGAGCGCGTACGCCGCGGCGGCCAGCGGTTCCCGTACGACGCCGAGGGCCATGGCCGTCAGGGACGCGCCCGCGACGACGCAGAAGACCGGCAGCGGCCACCGCCGCCGCGCCGCGAGCGGCAGCGTCATCGCGGCGATCAGCGCCCAGGCCGCCGGGTGGCGCGCCCCCGGCGGGGTGACGACCAGCACGAACGCGTAGCCCAGCCCGGCCAGCACGTCGAGCGCGACCAGCTCGCGGGGGCGCAGCGGCCGGGGGAACAGCGGCCGCACGTCCGGATCGTCCACGCGCCCACGCTAGCCGCACGTGCGCGCGCCCGCCTCCTGCCCGGGTCTGACATGCCACGGTCTGAGGCGCGCCCGGAGGATCGCACGCCGGTCCGACGCGGGAGGCGGGCGTTCCGCGAGACCGTCGAGACATGATCGAAGTCAGAGAGCTGACCAAGCGCTTCGGGCGCACGGTCGCCGTGGACGGGCTGACGTTCCACGTGAAACCAGGCCAAGTGACCGGCTTCCTGGGGCCGAACGGCGCGGGCAAGTCCACGACCATGCGGATCATCTTGGGCCTGGACCGCCCGGAGAGCGGCGAGGCGCTGGTCGGCGGCCGGCGCTACGACCGCCTCCGCCACCCGATGCGCGAGGTGGGCGCGCTGCTGGACGCCGGCGCAGTCCAGGGCGGCCGTACGCCCCTCGGCCACCTGAGCTGGATGGCCCGCGCCAACCGCATCGGCCGGGACCGGGTCGTGTCGGTCATCGAGCAGGTGGGCCTGGCGGGGGTGGCCCGCAAGCGGATCAAGGGCTTCTCGCTCGGCATGCGCCAGCGGCTCGGGATCGCCGCCGCGCTCCTCGGCGACCCCGCGGTGCTGCTGCTCGACGAGCCGGTCAACGGCCTCGACCCCGACGGCGTGCGCTGGATCCGCGAGCTGCTGCGCGGCCTGGCCGCCGAGGGGCGCACGGTGCTCCTGTCGAGCCACCTGATGAGCGAGATGGAGCTGACCGCCGACCACCTGGTCGTCATCGGCCGGGGACGGCTCGTCGCGGACACCTCCATGCGGGAGCTGACCGCCGTGCGGGACGTGTTCGTCCGCAGCGGCCGGGCCGCGGACCTGGCCACCGTGCTGTCGGCCGCGGGCGGGACGGTGACGCCCGAGGACGGCGGGGGCCTGTCGGTGCGCGGGCTCGACGCGACGCGGATCGGCGACCTCGCCGCCCGGCACGCGATCTCCCTTTACGAGGTCACCCCGCGCGGCGCCTCCCTGGAGGAGACCTACATGCGGCTCATGGCGGAGGTCGCGGCGCAGGAGGCGAACCGGTGATCGACGCTCTCGCCACCGAGTGGCTCAAGCTCCGCACTCTCCGATCCACCTCCGTGGTCCTCGGCGTCGTCGCCGCCGTCGTCGGCCTCATGACGCTGCTGGCCTGGTGGTCGGCCCGCACCTGGGACCGGCTGCCGCCCGGCCAGCGCGACCACCTGTTCGTGTCGCCGCTGCCGGAGGTGACGCACATGCTCGCCTCGCTGTGCCTGGCCGTGCTGGGCGTTCTCGCGTTCTCCGGCGAGTACGGCACCGGCATGATCCGCACGACGTTCACCGTGCTGCCGTCCCGCGGGCGGGTGCTCGCCGCCAAGGCGGGCGTCGTCGGGGTCGTCGCCGTCTGCACGGGTCTGGCGGCCGTGCTCGCGACGTACGCCGCCGGGCGGCTCCTCATCGGCGACCGGCCCATCCGCGGGCAGTCGGCCGAGGCGCTGAGCGGGCAGCTCCCGCACTTCCTGGCGATGAGCCTGTCCATCGCGATGTTCGCGCTCCTCGGCCTGTGCCTGGCCGCGATCACGCGGTCGGCCGTCGCCGCCGTCGCCATCCTCGTGGCGGTCTGGTACGTGCTCCCGATCGTCGGCCACAACCTTCCGGCCCCCTGGGACGAGCGCGTCGGCTCGATCCTGCCCGGCGCCCTGGCGGGCCAGCTCGCCGGCACGGGCAACCCCTACTCGGTCGCCGGCGCGCTGCTGTCGCCGCCCGCCGCGCTCGCGGTCATGGTCGCCTACGTGGCCGTGCCGTACGCGGTGGCCGCCGTCCTGCTGGCCCGCAGGGACGCCTGACGGCTCAGGACGCCGACGACGGCGCGCACGCCGCGTCGGTGGTCGTGGCCTGCGGCTGCGCCGTCCCGGACTGCGCCGTCTCCTGCTGTGCCGTCTCCTGCTGCCCGCCGAGGGACACCGTGGCCGTGAGCGAGAGGTTCAGGGGCAGGCCGAGGAGGGGCGCGCACACCACGGGCTCCTCGGCGGGCCGCAGTTCGGGCCCGGCGGGGGGAACGTTCTGGAGCTCGATGTCGGGATCCGTGGTCGGCGGCGGGACGGTGGGCGGAACGACGGTCGCCGCGGGCACGAGGTCGCCCTGCGGGATGACGGGATCGACGCGCTTGACGGCCGGTCGCGTCTTCTTCTCCTTCTCGACCTTGTGCGTGTCCTCCTTCGGCGAGACCTCCGTCTTGCTGTTGTGCTCCTCGCCGTCGAGGTTGATCCCGTTGGCCTCCGCCCTCTCGTCCAGAATGCTCTGCCGGTTCTGGCCGGCGTACTGCTCCGCGACGGCGCCGTCGTACTGCCAGTTGTACGGCAACGCCCGCGCGTCCGTCGTCTCCTTCTGGTAGGGCACGAGGACCAGCGTGAGGTCGCGCATCAGGAACTGGTGCTGGCGCTGCTTCTCACTCAGCCGCTGCTTGTTCCGGTGCCCCTTCTTGTGGCGGTTGCGCTGCCCCCGTGCGTGTGGATTGCCCGACCGGACCAGGCCGTGCTGTGCGGACATCGTGGCGGCCTCCGCCGGTGTGGCGACGAGAGGAACGCCCGCGACCACGGCGCCCCCGGCGAGGATGGCGCCGATCGCGAGGATCCCGGCGACGCTCGTGCTTTTTGCCATTTCGTTTTCCCCCTTGAACTACCACAGCACAACCACGAACAACCGCTGTGCTCACCGATCTCGGGGTTTCCGCGTCGATCATCCGACAAACGGGCCAAGAGCCGGTTTTTCCCTTCCCCTACGCTTTGTTGAGCGCGCCGCTGGTTTGAATGTCCGCTTTCTGCGGGAAATGTCCCGACACTGTCCGCGTGAGGGTGGAACGGCTCCGGGTACGGCTCAGGCATGACCTCAGCACGGGACGAACTGGCGGGGCTCGACCCCTTCGACATCTTCGACACCGAGGCGGCACGGCTGGACCGCTTCTTCTCCTCCCTGGACGACAAAGGGTGGAACCGCCCCTCCCGATGTGACGGCTGGAGGGTGCGCGACGTGCTCGCGCACCTGGCCGGCGAGGAGCTGTACAACCACGCGTGCCTGGACGACGACATCGACGGGTTCTTCGAGCTGCTCGACCACGAGGGCGTGCGCGGCGGCTTCGACGCCTTCAACGAGTGGTGCGTGCGCAAGCGGCGCGGCCTGCCGGTGGAGCAGGTGCTCGACGAGTGGCGGATCAAGAACGGGGAGACCCGTGCGCGGATGCGCGCCCTCGGCCGCGACGCCACGCTCCACACGTCGGCCGGCCCCTACCCGGTCGGGCTGCAGACCTTCCACTACGACTCCGAGTACGCCACGCACGCCGACGACGTCGGCGCTCCGGTGACACCCGAGGAGGCCGACGGCCGCGTCGACTGGCGGGTCAGGGTCGGCATGTTCGTGCTGGAGGAGCAGGGATCGAAGGCGCGGGTCGAACGCGCCTGCGGCCGGGTGCAGGTGGAGTTGGACGACGGCCTGACCGCCGACCTCTATCCCAAGGAGTTCGTCGAGGCGACGGTCGGCCGGCTGCCCGCGGACCATCCGCTCGACGTCCGCATCCGCGGCGCGCTGCGCTGCCTCGCCTGAGCCGTACGACCCGGCAAACACGGCAAGAACGCCGGGCGCCCGAAGGGGCGCCCGGCGTTCCGGACATAACGGGTCTGACCGTGCCTTCGGCACCGGTGGTAATAAGACGGCCGTCTCCGGCCTCGGCGGGACCACCGCCCGCGACCCGGCCTGCCCGGGAGCGAGCCGCGCGGGAGTGAGCCGCGCGGGAGCGGGCCGCACGGGCAGGGCCGCGCGCACGGGCGCGGCGCTCGCGGTGACGGGCGCGGCACAGCGCGGGCTCTCGGCCCCGCCCGCGACCCGGCACCGGTACGGCAGGCTGATCGGACGCCCGCGACCGGGCGGCCGGGCGACGCCCCCGGGCCGGCGGGCGACGACGGCGCGGCGGCGCGGCGAATACCGAGCCGGATAACGCACTGAATATCGCGCCGAATATGGCATGCGTGTCGATAAACGCCTCATGAGAATTCCCCGAAATAAAAATGCGGCCGAAAGCAGGCCGGTTTTGCCCGGGGGGATCCAGACGTGCGGCGGCCCGTCAACGATGCACCGGGATCGGGCCCAAATCAATCAGGCGCGCCGGAGAGCACGCATTCCGCCCGATTAGACGGGAGACCGGGGCAGCGTCAGGGCAACCAGGAGACGCGGCCGCGCAGCACGCCGTACCCGACGAAAGCGACCACGTCGATGAGCGTGTGCGCGATGATCAGCGGCATGCTCCGCCCCCACCGCTGGTAGAGCCGGCCGAAGACCACGCCCATCGCGACGTTGCCGATGAAGCCGCCGAACCCCTGGTAGAGGTGGTAGGACCCGCGCAGCACGGCCGAGACGCCCACCGCCCGCCACGGCGACCACCCGCGCTGGCTCAGCCGGTGCAGCAGATAACCGGCGACGAGCACCTCCTCCAGCACGCCGTTTTGGGCGGCCTCGGCGATCAGCACCGGGATGCGCCACCAGACGTCCGGCAGGCTGTCGGGCACGACGTTCAGGTTGAACCCGGACCGGAAGGCGAACAGGTAGAACACCAGCCCGGTGCCGCCGATCACCGCTGCGAGCGCGGCGCCGCGCAGCGTGTCTCTGCCCGGCTCGCGCCAGTCGGCTCCGATCGTGCCCATGGACTCGCCCGACCGGGCCAGCAGGTAGGCGACCAGCCCCACCGGCGCCACGTTCACCGCGATCCCCGCCAGATGCAGCGACAGGTCCAGCCACGGACGGCCCGGCGCCAGCGATCCGACGAGCACCGCGTGCTGCTCGCCCAGGTCCTTCGGCGCGGTCAGCGCGCCGATGAGGCGGATGAGCGACAGCAGGGCGCTGGCGCCGAGCGACACCGCGAAGACCGCGACGATCTCCGGGCCGATCAGCCGCGGCGTGAGGCCGCGCAGGTCGGTGGCGTGCGACTCACCGGACACGGCGGAGCCCTGCCGTCCGGGGGCGGTGGCGTCGTCCATGCTGGCAGGGTAGCCGCCCCCGCGACGCCCTCCGCACCGGCGGCCGCCGCGTCAGTACGGCAGCGCACGGGACGAGAACGTCGGCGCGACGAAGGCCGCCTTGAACTTCGGGAAGGCCACCGTGTTGGGGTTGCCGTCCGAGGTGTAGCGGTCGGTGGGGTTGGCCTTGAGCCAGTCGAGCCACGCCGTCGAGCAGAACTGCTTACAGTCGCCGACCTTCTCCTTTGACCTGATCCGCGGGATGCCGAGGGGGTCGAAGTCCTTGGTGAACGGCGACGGCGACGGCGTGTAGCCCGCGAGGAACACGCCCTTGTAGTCGTAGCGGGTGTTGCCCGCCGCCCCCTGCAGCGCCCACTTCTTCTCACGCGGCTGGTTGCCGTACGGCAGGGCGAGCGTGAGCACCGGCGTCTTGACCAGCGACGTGATCAGCGCGTGCCCGGCCGCGACCTGCTTTTCCACCTCGGCCTTCGGCTTGCCGAGCAGGTTGAGGTGGTCGCGGGTGTGGTTGCCGATGTCGAAGTTGTGGTCCTTGAGCCATTGCAGGACCTGCATCTGCTCTTCCTGGCGGGCCTTGCCGAACAGGTCCTTGATCACATACATGGTCGCGACCGGCCGGAAGCCCGGATATTTCTTCGCGACGTCCATCAGGATGCCGACCGCGCAGTCCGGCGTCGGATTGCCCATGCCGTCGAGCGTGAGCTGGGAAGGCGAGGAGTCGTCGAAGGTCAGCACCACCGGGTGCTTGCCCGCCGGAATGTCGATCTTGCCGGTGACGTACTCGGCCGCGGTGATCGGCACGTAGTCCTCCGCCGCGAGCCGCTCCAGCTCGGCGCGGAAGTCCTTCGGGCTGCGGTCGTCACCCGGCGGCGGGTTGTTGACGATCCGGTGATACATGATCACCGGGATTTGTCCCAGTTCGTTGGCCTTCACCTGGGCGGCGGCAGCGGCCGCCGCCTTGCGCTGCGCCGCCTCGGCGGCCGTCTTGTTCTGCTGGTGGCCGACCGGGCTCGCCTGTGTGGCCTGCTTGCCCCCGCCCGCCGCGCAGGCGGAGAGTGCGACCGCCCCCAACGACGCCACGGCGATGCCGGCAACCCTGAAGCGCCCCATGGATCCCCCTCATCGGGCCGCGCTTGACGATGAGGGGCTCCTACCCGCGCGACCTCATGTCGTCACGTGGAGTAGGACAAACAACACGCTAAGTGAAGTCAGGCTTGGGGTTCGGCGCAGAAGGCGACGCCGTCCCCGCCGATCTCCACGGAGCCCTCGGACGCGGCGGCGAACACCGACTCGCCGGGGCGCAGCTTCACCTCCGACCCGCCGGCCGTGGCCACGCCGACGACGCCCTCGGTGCACAGCACGATCCTCGGCAGGCCCCCCGCGAGCGTCTCGCCCGCGCCGGGCGCGGTCCTGCGCAGCAGGAACTCCGGCACCGGCGGCACGTACGCGCCGCCGACCGGCTCCACCGGCAGGGGCTGCGCCGCGGGGTCGGTGATCCGCAGCAGCTCCTCCACGTCGACGCGCTTGCCGGTCAGGCCCGCCCGCAGCACGTTGTCGGAGCAGGCCATGATCTCCACGGCGAAGCCGTCGAGATAGCAGTGCAGCACCCCGGCCCCGAGGAACAGCGCCTCACCGGGGGCCAGCGCGTGGCGGCGCATCAGCAGCGGCGCCAGCACGGCCGGGTCCTCCGGATAACGCCGGGCCAGCCGTACGACCAGCGCGTAGTCGGGCGTGTGGACGGCGGAGGCCGCCCACACCACCGCCTCGACCAGCTCCCGGCGGGGGGCCGGCCACTCGAGCAGCACCCGCAGCGCGCCGAGCACGTCGCCGTCGCGCAGCGCCGCGACCACCGGCGTCAGCGCGTCCACGTGCAGCCGTTCGACCAGCATCGCCGACTGCTCGGGCGGCCGGAACCCGGCCAGCCCGGTGAACGGCGTGAGCGCGCAGACCATCTCCGGCTTGTGCCAGGGGTCGATGTAGTTGACGTTCCCCCGGGCGTGGCCGTCGGCGGCCTGCCCGGCGTCGGGGTGGACCTGCAGCGACAGCGGCGCGGCCACCGCGATCAGCTTCATCAGGTACGGCAGCCGCGCCCCGAACCGCCCGGCGACCGCCTCGCCGAGGGTCCCCACCGGGTCGGCCGCGACCACCTCGGTGAGCGTGGTCTCGGCCCCGCCCCTGGTCAGCCGCGAGGGCGCGGCCGGGTGGGCGCCGAGCCACATCTCGGCCTCCGGCCCCGTCGCGGGCCGCCCGGTCAGCTCGGCGATGGCCGTACGCGAGCCCCAGGGGTAGTCCTTGATGACGTTGGTGAGGAGATCCACGTGAGTCCTTCGGACGGCGGGCCGGGTGGTCCGAGACTAACGGGGTTCGTTGACGCAGCGGAGCACAGGGTGGCGCACGAGCGCGCCGGGGTCCACCTCGCCGCCGGTGACGTGAAAGATCGCGGTCTCCCCCGGCAGCAGCGTGACGAGCTGGTCGTCCACGGTCGCATGGGGATCGAGCCGGTCGGGGAAGAGCGCCAGCTCACGCACGACCGTCCGGGCCGTCACCCGCACCCGCAGGCCCCCCTCGATCTCCTCGACCTCCGTGTCCATCTCGGCCGGCGGGAAGTCCACGGCCGGGTCCTCGGCGAAGAACCGCAGCGCGCGTACGTCGCCGAGGGCGGCCACCAGCGCCTCGCCCGCGGGGTCGCCCGCCCGCGCCACCGTCTCGGGCAGCGCCACCGACGCCGTGCCGCGCGGCGGGACCGTCACGTCGAACCGCTCCTTGGCCAGGATCTCCCCCGCCAGGGTGATCCGCTCGACGGCGATCTCGCCCGACCACGTCTCGTCGGTGTCGTTCACGACCGCCAGCGCCTCGCCCTGGAAGGTCAGCAGCCGGTCGGCGTAGGCCCGGCGCAGCGCGTACCACAGCGGCTTGCGCCGCCCGCCGCCGTCCACCGCGGCCCAGGAGGTCACCGGCCAGCAGTCGTTGAGCTGCCACACGATCGTGCCCATGCAATGCGGCGCGAGCGCCCGGAACCGCTCGATGCCGAACGCCATCGCCCTGGCCTGGTTGACCTGCGTGTAGTAGTGCCAGTCGTCGAAGCCGTCCGGCCGGGGCAGATGCTCGCCGAGGCCGCGCAGCAGCTTGAGGCCGCCGTCGATCGCCTTCTGGTGGTGGGCCACCCCCGGGGAGTCGGGCGTCAGCGGGTCGTCGGAGACCGCGGCGCGCAGCGTCGCGTACGTCGGCGGGCCCTGGAAGCCGAACTCGGCCACGAACCTCGGCGTGTAGGTCGCGTAGTGGGTGTAGTCGTGGGTGTTCCACACGGTCCAGACGTGGACCGTGCCCCTCGACGGGTCGTTCGGCGGCAGGTCGGGGGCCCCGGAGTACGGGCTGCCCGGCCAGTAGGGCCGGGTCGGGTCGAGCTCGGCGACGATCCTGGGCAGCAGGTCGTAGTAGAAGCCGGCGCCCCAGCTGCGGCCCTCCAGCTTCTCCTGCCAGCCCCAGTCGGCGTGGCCCTCGATGTTCTCGTTGTTGCCGCACCACAGCACGAGGCTCGGGTGGCGGGTCAGGCGGGCGACGTGCTCGCGGGCCTCGGCCTCGACCTCCGCGGCGAAGGGGCCCTCCTCCGGGTAGGCGGCGCAGGCGAACGGGAAGTCCTGCCAGACCAGCAGGCCCATCTCGTCGGCGAGGTCGTAGAAGTCCTCGCTCTCGTACATCCCGCCGCCCCACACCCGCAGGCAGTTGGCGCCCGCGGCGACCGCCTGGGCGAACCGCTCGGCCAGGCGCTCCCGCGTGATCCGGCTGGGGAAGCAGTCGTCGGGGATCCAGTTGAAGCCCTTGACGAAGACCGGCCTGCCGTTGACGACGAACGTGAACGCGTCGCCGGCGCGGTCCAGCTCGACCGAGCGAAAGCCGATCCTGCCGGTCCATTCATGGTCGTCGAGCCGGACGGTCAGGTCGTACAACGGCTGCTCGCCGTACCCGCGCGGCCACCACAGGTCGGGGTCGGGCACGGTCAGCGTGACGACCGCCCGGCGCCGCCCGGCGCCGATCGTGACGGTCTCGGTCACGCCGCCCACCGAGGCGGTGAGCGTGAGCGGACGCTCGGCCGCCCGCTCGACCGCCACGTGCACCTCGACCCTGCCGTCCCCGTGGGTCAGCGGGCGCACCTCGGCCAGGCGGGCGGTGCTCCAGGTCTCGATGCCGATGGGCCGCCAGATCCCGGCGGTGACCACCGTCGGCCCCCAGTCCCAGCCGAAGTTGCAGGCCATCTTCCTGATGAACTGGTACGGCTCGGCGTACGCGCCGGGGCGGTCGCCGAGGGCCGCCTTGCGCGCCTCCGCGTACGCGTACGGCGGCTCGAACAGGATCTTGAGCGTGTTCTCGCCCGCGCGCAGCAGGTGCCGTACGGGGAAGCGGTACGACCGGTGCATGTTGGCCGTCGTGCCGATCTCGACGCCGTTGAGCAGGAGCGTGGCGGCGGTGTCGAGCCCGGCGCACACCAGGTCGGCCCGGTCGTCGTCGGTCCCGTCCCAGGTGAAGGTGGTCTCGTACGCCCAGGCCGTGCGGCCGATCCAGGTCAGCCGGTTCTCGTTGTCGTCCAGGTACGGGTCCTCGATCAGCCCCGCCGCGAGGAGGTCGGTGTGGACGCAACCGGGAACGGACGCGGGCAGGCCCGCGACCACCGGCCGGAGCTTCCCGGTCGACGACACGGCGGTGACGGTCCACCCGTCGTGCAGGGGACGATACGAGCTCACGCGTTCTCCTTGATCTTCTTCTCCTCGGTCCCCGGCGCCGCGCAGCCGGCGCAGGCCACCCAGTGACCGTCCTCCACCTCGGCCAGCCCGGGACGGGTCCGGCTCTCCGGCGGCGCCTGGTGGTAGGCGCAGGGCGCGTCGTCGTCCGGGGCGTCCGCCCACTTGGCGTGCAGGCGGGGCACCGAGGCCAGCAGCGAGCGGGTGTAGGGATGCGCCGGGCCGCCGAAGACGAGGTCGGTCCCGCCCATCTCGACGACCTTCCCGCTGCGCAGCACCACCGTGCGGTCGCTGACGTAGTTGCCGAGCGACAGGTCGTGGGTGACGAACAGGATGCCGAGGCCGCGGGCGCGCAGGTCGGCGAGCAAGTTCAGCACGTCGATGCGGGTGGACGCGTCGAGCATGCTGATGATCTCGTCGGCGACCAGCAGCCGGATGTCGAGGAGCACGGCCCTGGCGATCAGCATGCGCTGGAGCTGGCCGCCGCTGAGCTGGTGGGGATACTTGCCGAGGACGTCGCCGGGGTCGAGCCGCACGCTCTCCAGCGCGCCCTCCACCCGCTTGCGCCACTCGTCCGCGCCGACCCGGGGGAAGTACTGCTCCTTGATCATCGCGAACACGCGGTCGGCCCGGAAGACGGGGTTGTAGCAGCTGAAGGGGTCCTGGAAGACGCCCTGCACCTGCCGGTAGTACTCCTTGCGGTCCTTGATCGTGGTGATGTCCCTGCCGTCCAGGGTGATCGTGCCGCCGCTGATCGAGGCGAGGCGCAAGATCATGCGGCCGAGCGTGCTCTTGCCGCTGCCGCTCTCGCCGATGAGGGAGACGACCTCCCCCTCGCCGACCTCGAAGCTGACGTCGGAGACGGCCTTCAGCTCGCGCCCGCCGAAGGCGCCGACACGGTAGACCTTGGAGACACCGTCCAACTTGAGCATCATTCGGCCTTCCAGCAGGCGACGAAGTGACCCGGGGCCACCTCCGCGAACGGCGGCTGCTCGGCGCACCGGTCGAACGCGAGCGGGCAGCGGTCCCTGAACCGGCATCCGCCCGGCGGTTTCAGCAGGGACGGCGGGTTGCCGGGGATGCCCGTCAGCCTGCGGTCCTCGTACCGCACGCCCACCTCGGGCAGCGCGGAGATGAGCTGCATGGTGTACGGATGCCTCGGGGCGTTGACGAGCACGTCGGCCGGGGCCTTCTCGGCCAGCCGCCCGGCGTACATCACCATGATCGTGTCGGCGATCTGGTAGACGAGCGAGATGTCGTGGGTGACCACCATCATGCTCGTGACCAGGCCGCGGTCGCGGAACCCGAGCAGCGTCGTGGCCACGGCCTTCTGGCTCGACACGTCGAGCGCGGAGGTGACCTCGTCGGCGATCAGCAGCGAGGGGTTGAGCAGCGTGGAGATCACCATGACCACCCGCTGCTTCATGCCGCCGGACAGCTCGATCGGATAGCGGTCGAGCACGTCCTTCGACAGGCCGACCAGTTCGAGCCGCCGCTCCAGCTCGGCCCGGTCCGGCCGCTCGCCGCGCGACTCCAGCAGCTCGCCGACCATCTTGCCGATCTTCCTGGTCGGGTTGAGCGCGCTCATCGAGTACTGCGGGATGAGCGACACCTTCCGGAAGCGGAACTCGTCCATCGCGTCGTCGTCCGACAGCGGCATCGCCTCGCCGTCCAGCTCCACCGTGCCGCCGGCGTGCCGCATGCGGCCGTCCAGCCGGATCAGGCTCTTGGCCAGCGTGGACTTGCCCGAGCCGGACTCTCCGGCCAGGCCCATGATCTCGCCGTCCGCGACCGAGAACGTGACGCCGTCGAGCGCCTTCACCTCGCCGCGCAGCGTGCGGTAGTAGACCCGCAGGTCGGTGACCTTCAGCGCCACGTCACATCTCCCTCAGCTTCGGGTTGAACACCTCGTCCAGCCCGACGTTCATGACGTAGAGGGCGCCGACGATCGCCGTGATTCCCGCGCCCGGCGGGATGAACCACCACCACAGGCCGAGCTGGAGCGCGCTCCAGCGGGCCGCGTTGTTGAGCATCAGCCCGAGGGAGACGGAGTCGGTCGGGCCGAGCCCGATGAAGTCGAGCGAGGCCGCGATCAGGATCGCGCTGCCGAACAGCAGGATGAACGTCAGGAACAGGTACGAGCTCATGTTCGGCGCGATCTCCCGAAGGATGATCTTCGGGGTGCGCACGCCGCTGAGCCGCGCGAGATCGACGAATTCGCGCGAGCGCAGCGAGAACGTCTGCGCCCTGATCGCCCGCGCCGCCCACGGCCACGAGGTCAGCCCGATGAACAGCGCCTGCACGCCGATGCTGCGCACGCCCAGGTACGCGTTGACGATCAGCAGCACCACCAGGGCCGGCAGCACGAGCACGATGTTGGTGAGCATGTTGAGCAGCTCGTCGATCCAGCCGCCGCGGTAGCCCGCGACGAACCCCACGACCATGCCCACGGCCGCCGCCAGCACCCCGCCGAGCGCGCCCACGAGGAACGTGGCGCGCAGGCCGTACAGGAACTGGGCGAAGACGTCCTGGCCGAAGGTGGTGGTGCCGAGCCAGAACTCCCCGGACGGCGGCGCCATCGGCGGCCCGACGTACTCGTTCGGCCCGTAGTCGAACATCAGCGGCCCGACCAGGCCGGCCACGAGGAAAACCAGGATGACGACCGTGCCGACGACCAGCTTGCGGTTGCGCAGCGCGAAGTGCAGCGCCTCGTTTCTCACGCCGCTCCTCCCATGCCGGTCCTGGTGCGCGGGTCCACCAGGACGTACGCGACGTCGATGACGAAGTTGGCGATCAGCACGCCGATGACGATGAACAGGAACGTTCCCTGCAGCAGGAAGAAGTCCTGGTTCTGGATCGCCTGAAGGATCAGGTGCCCGAGCCCGGGATAGCTGAAGACGATTTCGGTGACCAGCGCGCCGGCCACGAGCACGCCGAGCTGCAGGGCCAGGCCGGTCACCTGGGGCAGGATCGCGTTCCTGAAGGCGTAGCGCCGCACCAGCCGCGCCGGCGCGCCGAGCGCCCGCAGGTAGTTGACGTAGTCCGCCTCCAGCTCATAGATGATCATGTTGCGCATGCCGATGGCCCAGCCGCCGAACGCGACCAGGAACAGCGACGCGAACGGGAGGAACCAGTGCTGGGCGAGGCTGCCGATGAAGGTCCACGACCAGGACGGCCGCAGGTCGAAGCCGTACGCCCCGGCCACCGGGAACACCCCGGCGACGATGCCGAGCGCCCAGGCCAGCAGGATGGCCAGCCACATGTACGGCGTCGCGGTGAGCACGTAGCCGAAGGGCAGCACGGTGTTGTCGAGCCACTTGCGCCGCGCGGCGAACGCGCCGAACCGGTTGCCCGCGAACCAGCTCAGCAGGATGGACGGGATCAGCAGGCCCAGGGTGTACGGCACCGCCCGGACGATCACGTCGGACACCGGCGTCGGGAACAGCCAGATGCTGATGCCGAGGTCGCCCTGCAGCAGCGCGCCCCAGAAGTTGAGGTACTGCCGCCACAGCGGCAGGTCGAAGCCGAACATCGCGGTGTAGTGCGCCCGCATGGCCTCGACGGCCGCCGGCTGGGCGACGTTGGCCCGCGACAGCATGCTCGACACGGGGTCGCCCGGCATGAACCGCGGGATCATCCAGTTGACGGTCACGGCCACGAAGAACGTCAGGCCGTAGATGAGAAGTTTTCTGCCGAGATAGCGGCGCACATCGACCTCCCGGTCGCGGAACGGCGCCCCCTTCCGGCTGCGGACCCGAAGGGGGGCGCGACAAGATCAGCCTCCGGAGGCCGGCTGGAGCTCGGTGAGCATGAGCGTGCCGCCCATCTCCAGCCAGTTGCGCCACACCGTCGGCGGGTACTTCGGGGTGTTCGCCGCGCTGGTGGGCCAGTTCTTCCACGTCGAGTCGGTGGTCTGGGACCACAGGCCGTTGTACCAGAGCGGGACGACCGGCATGTCCTCGAGCTGGATCTTCTGCAGCTCAGAGGTGATCTTCTTCATGCCCTCGACGTCCTCGGGCTTGACCCGGTCGAGCTGCTGCGTGAGCTCCCACGCCCGCTTGTTCTCGTACCGGCCGTAGTTCGTCGTGCTCTGCAGCTTCTGCACCGGCAGGCGGAACAGGTAGTCGTAGTACGACCAGGGGGTGTTCGACAGCTGCTTGTCGTTGTTGAGGACGAGGTCGAACTTGCCCTGGTTGCGGACGTCGACCAGCGCGTTGTAGTCGGGGAAGTCGGCCTCGATGTCGATGCCGGCGGCCTTGGCGCTGGAGCTGATGACCCGGGCGGCCTCCATCCAGTCGGTCCATCCGGCGGGCACGATCAGCTTCAGCGAGATCTTGGCGCCGCTCGGCGACTCCACCAGCCCGTCGCCATCGCGGTCCTTGTAACCGGCGTCGGCGAGCAGCTGCCTGGCCTTGTCGGGGTTGTAGGAGAAGCCGAGCGTGGAGGTGACGTTCTTGTCGATGTACTTGTCCCACTGCGGCAGCAGGCCGGTCGGGTCGGACGCCTTGACCAGGTTGCCGTATACGCCCTCCACGATCTTCTTGGTGTCGATGGAGTAGGCGACCGCCTTGCGGAACTGCTTGTCGTCCATCGGCTTCTTGGCCGTGTTGAACCACATCCAGGTGGTGTTGGCCGACAGCATGTACGGCGGCTGGTCGTAGAACGTCTTGATGCCGAAGCTGCCCTTGACCAGGTTCGCGATGCCCGGCAGGAAGTTGTTGCTGAGGTCGAGGCCCTTCTGCAGCAGCAGGCCCATCGCGACCTCGTTGCTGGAGTTGACGATGTCGACGATGTACTTCGGCTTGACCTCCTTGCCGAGCGCCTTGGTCGCCCACCAGCCGTCGCGCTTGACCCAGACCATGCGGTCCTGGTCGTGCGACTGGTAGGCGTACGGGCCGGTGCCGACGGGCTTCTCGTTGGTCCCGTTCATCACCTCGTCCTCGGACCGGCCCTCCCACAGGTGCTTGGGGACGATGGCGCGGCTGTAGAGGTGGTTGGCCCACTCCTGGTAGTTGGCGGTGGTGAAGGTGAACGTGATCGTGTGGTCGTCGGCCTTCTCCGCGCTCTTCAGCCAGTCCCAGAGCGGGTGGTAGGGGACGGTCTCCATCTTGCCGAGCTCGAACGTGAAGATCACGTCGTCGGCCGTGAACGGCTTGCCGTCCGACCAGGTGACGTCCTTGCGCAGCTTGAGCGTGTACTCGAGGTCACCGGTCCACTCGCCGCTCTCGGCCAGCCACGGCGAGAACTTGTCGGTGTTCGGGTCGTACATGAACAGGGTCTCGTAGACCAGGCCCTTGGTTCCGGTGGCGTAGTCCCACTCGCGCAGCGGGTTCCAGTTGGCGGGCGGCCCCCACTGCGTGCCGCTGGTGTACAGGGTCTCGTCGCGGGGGAACGCCCCGCCGCCCGCGTTCGCCGGAGCGGCCGCGCCGCCTCCCGCCGCGCCCGCCGCCGGGCCGGTCGGCGTGGACGATCCTCCGCCCCCGGAGCAGGCCACGCTTAGCAGCCCGGCCGCCAGCACCGGTATAAGAAACCGCGATCGGCTTCGCATGGTGACTCTCCTTCCCCCACGCGGCACCGCGCGGGGTCCGCACTACTGCCAGGCCCCGATGATGTTCGGCTCACTACTGCTGAACCGGATAAGTACCAGGACCGTAAAATCCCCATGTATCAGGTGTCAATAGGAGGACGATGGAGGCAAAGTAACGGTAGTAATGTGAGGGTCACTGGACCGGTTCAGCCGAGGGGACATGTGAGAAGACCGACCATCGCGGACATCGCACGCCAGGCGGGGGTCTCCAAGGGCGCGGTCTCGTACGCCCTGAACGGCCAGCCCGGGGTGTCCGAAGCCACCAGAGCCCGCATCCTGGCCATCGCGAAGGAGATCGGCTGGCGGCCGAACCTCGCGGCCCGGACGCTGAACGGCGCCCGCGCGCACGCCGTGGGCCTCGCCCTGTGCCGGCCCGCCCGGTTCCTCGGCGTCGAGCCGTTCTTCATGGAGCTGATCAGCGGCATCGAGGCGGAGCTTTCCGCCCGGTCGTACGCGCTGCTGCTCCAGGTGGTCGGCGACCACGAGGCCGAGATGGGCGTCTACCGCCGCTGGTGGGGGGAGGGCCGGGTGGACGGCGCGATCCTCGTCGACCTCCACGTCGACGACCCCCGTGTGCCGCAGGTGCAGGAGATGGGCATGCCCGTCGTCGTCCTCGGACATCCCTCGGCCGCCGGTTCGCTCGTGCCGGTCTGGGCCGACGACAGCTCGGCCGTCCGCGAGACGGTGGAATATCTCGTCGCGCTCGGGCACCGGCGGATCGCCCGCGTGGCCGGCCTGCCGCAACTGTCGCACACGGCGATCCGCGACCGCGCGTTCGGCGACGTCTGCGCAGATCTCTCGCTGGACTCCTGCCCGATCGTGCACACCGACTACACCGGCGAGGAGGGCGCGCGGGCCACCCGGCGGCTGCTCAGCTCGCCCGAGCGCCCCACGGCGATCGTCTTCGACAACGACATCATGGCCGTGGCCGGCCTTTCCGTCGCCCAGGAGATGCGGCTCGACGTGCCGGCCGACCTGTCCATCGTCGCCTGGGACGACTCCCCGCTCTGCCAGGTCGTCCGGCCGCCGCTGACCGTGCTCACCCGCGACATCCCGGCGTACGGCGCGCACGCCGCGCAGCGGCTGCTGGCGCTCATCGACGGCGCGGAGGCGGGGCCGCTGGAGGACGAGGCCCCGCGCCTGACCACCCGGGGCAGCACGGCGCCGCCCGCCTGACCGGCGGGGGCATGGTCACTTGTTTGAAAGGTGACGTTCAGGGGAGATCGCTACACTTGGCCCCGTTTGCCGCTACTGGCTCTCGACCCGGCGAGTAACGCCCGGTCCGACCCTCAGGAGCACGACAGTGGGTCACGTCGACGTCCGTCCCGCGCCCCCGGCGGAGGACCTCCCGGCGCCGCCGCCCCGAACAGCGCCTCCCAAATGGCGGGCATGGCTCTGGGTCACGCTGTCGGGAGCGCTGGGCGTGCTTTCGGGCGCGGCGACGTTCACCGTCGGCGGGTACGTCAAGCTGAGCAACAACGTCAAACACGAGACCGTGACCCAGAAGGAGCTCGGCGGCGAGGCGCGCCCACAGAAGATCAGCAAGGCGCTCAACGTGCTGGTGGTGGGCTCGGACCAGCGCAACGGCGCGAACGCCAAATACGGCAGGTTTCCCGGTGAGCGCACCGACACGATCATCCTCGCGCACATCTCCCCCAACCGGGACGGGGCGGTGCTGATCAGCTTCCCGCGCGACTCGCTCGTCCCCCTCCCCGCCTGCCCGGCCAAGGGCAACCTCCCGGGCCAGCGGGCCCACATCGGAATGATCAACGAGTCGTTCAACTCCGGCGGCATCGCCTGCACCTGGCGGACGATCGAGAAGCTCACGAACATCCACATCGACCACTTCGTGAAGGTCGACTTCACCGGCTTCAAGGCGATGGTGAACGCGCTGGGCGGCGTCCAGGTCTGCCTGCCGCAGGCCGTCTACGACAAGAAGGCGATGCTCAAACTGCCCGCCGGCAAGCAGGTCCTCAAGGGCGAGCAGGCGCTCGGATACGTCCGCGCCCGCTACTCGTTCGGCGACGGCTCCGACATCGGCCGGATCCAGCGCCAGCAGATGTTCCTCGCCTCGATGGTGAAGAAGGCCATGAGCGGCGAGACGCTGACCAACCCGGCGACGCTGTTCGGGTTCCTCGACGCGGTGACCAAGTCGATCACCACGGACCCCGGCCTCACGCTCGGCGTGATGAAGGACCTGGCGATGAGCGCCCAGGGCCTGAGCGCCGGGCAGATCCGCTTCGTCACCACCCCCTGGCGCTACTCGGTCACCAACCCCGGCCGGGTCGAGTGGGTGCAGCCGCAGGCCAACCGCCTGTTCAGGATGGTCGCCGCCGACCGGATCGCCAAGAACGTCAAGAGCGGCGAGCAGAAGATCCCCAAGTCGCAGATCCAGATCGTGGTCCGCAACGGCAGCGGGCAGCAGGGGCTCGGCACCCAGGTGGCCGCCGAGCTGGAGCAGCGCGGCTACCACATCGTCAAGGTCGAGCAGGCGCCCAGGCCGTACGCCAAGACCGTCATCGCCTACTCCGCGAACGGCGAGAGCCGCGCGTCCCGGCTGCTGCGCGAGCTCAAGAAGACGCGCTCCCGTCTGGTGCGCACGGCCACGACGCAGACCCTCGTGCTCGGGATCGGGGCCGATTGGAAGGGGCTGAAGCCCCCCAGGACGCTTGACGACGTGGAGGGCTTCGACGCCACTCAGGACAGCTGCACGGCCTCTTAGCCTTACTCCCTAACCGAAGAGCCAGCCGAGCAGGCCGCCGCCGCGGCGCGGCTGCTCCTGGGTGGGGGCGGGCGCGCTGGTCGGCTGGTCGGTGTCCGGAGCCGTGTCCTCCTGCTCCTCGGACTCCGCCCTGTCCGCGTCCCGGTCCGTGTTCCTGCCGGTGTCCCGGCCCGCGTCTCGGCCGGTGTCCCGGTCTGTTTCCGTGTCGGTGACTCGCGCGTCGGTCCGATCGTCCGCGGACGCCCCCTGCCCGGTGTCGACCTGCCGCGACGGGTTCCCGGCGATGTCGTCCGCGGAGTCCTGCCCGCCGGACCGGGCGGCGTGCGTGGGCGCGGACGACGCGGCCGGCTCCGAGGTCGCGGACGTCCGGGCCCGGGTGCGGGTGGGCTCGGCGGTGGGCGCCGCGGTGGCCTCCCGGGTGGGCGCCGTCGCGGGCGCCTCGGTGGGCTCCCCGGTGGGTTCCTCCGCGGACCCCTCGGCGGGCTCCTCGACGGCCTCCCCGGCCTCGGCGTCGGAGGCGGGTGAGGCAGGCGCCGACGAGACGGACGCCGCCCCGGCGGCACAGCTCGCTCCCGCGCAGTCCGCTTCGGGCTGGCCGACCCACAGCGCCAGCGCCCAGATCGCGCCCAGGACTCCGGCGGCGATCAGACCGGCCCGCAGCAGCAGCCCGCCGCGCCGCGAGGGCTCATCGTCGTCGTCGGGGTCGGGGGCGCTGCGCCAGCCGGAGCCGAGGAAGCCGCGCGGGTCGGTGTCGCCCTCGCCTTCCAGCCGCCCATGGTCCAAGTTCTCGTCGCCGAGGGTGTCGCCGCCCGCGTCGTCCGCGCGGAACCTGGCGGTGCGTCCCGCGACGCAGTCGTCCCGCTCGGCGTGGTCGGCGGGGGTCTGCGCGCGCGGAGGCTGGTCCGGCCGCCAGTCCTCCGACAGCACGTCGCCGTGGCTCGCCGCCCTGGCGCCGAGAGCGTGTTGGTCGTGCTCCTCCGACCAGAAGCGGTCTGCCTCCGCGCCGTGTTGGTCATCACCGGCGATGTACGGCCGGATGAACGTGCCGCCCTCCTCGTAGGCGTCCTCGGTGACCGGGTCGCGCATGAAGTTCCTTCCTCAAAGGGGCTTTGGGGCATGTCCCAATAGCGAACGTTCCTAGCACCGGTCGACACGTCCTGTCTGGAAATTTCACAACAATCGCTGGAAGAAGGCTGTCACGACCCTCTACCCCCCCAAACCCATCAGACTTGACGGGAATCCTGTATCGGTCTTTAATATCGACTAAACCGACTGACTAGGTAGGATTCACCGGAATAGAGGACGGGCATGAGAGTACGCAGGCTCGGGGCCATCACAGCCGCCGTCATGGCGACGACCACCCTGGTCACCGCCTGCGGGGGAGACAGCGACGCCGGCGGGGGCGACGGCGGAGGCAAGGTCCAGTTGGCGCTGGTCGCCTACTCCACCCCCCAGGCGGCGTTCGAAGACGTCATCAAGGCGTTCCAGAAGACGCCCGAGGGCAAGAACATCACCTTCACCCAGTCGTACGGCGCGTCCGGCGACCAGAGCCGCGCGGTGGCGAACGGCCTGAAGGCGGACATCGTCGAGTTCTCCCTGGAGACCGACATCACTCGGCTCGTCAAGGCCGGCATCGTCGCGGAGGACTGGAACTCCGGCCCCCACGAGGGCATTCTCACGAAGTCCGTCGTCGTCATCGGCACCCGCAAGGGCAACCCCAAGGGCCTCAAGACCTGGGACGACCTGATCAAGCCCGGGATCGAGGTGCTCACCCCCAACCCCTTCACCTCCGGCGCCGCCCGCTGGAACCTCCTCGCGGGCTACGGCGCCAAGTCGAACAAGGGCGCCGACCAGGCGGCCGGGCTCGCCTGGATCGACGCGCTGCTCAAGAACGTGCCCGTCCAGGACGACAGCGGACGCAAGGCGCTGCAGACCTTCGCCGGCGGCAAGGGCGACGCGCTCCTGACCTACGAGAACGAGGCCATCTTCGCCCAGCAGAACGGCCAGGAGCTTGACTACACGATCCCGGACGCGACGCTCCTCATCGAGAACCCGGTGGCCGTGACGAAGACTACCGAGCACCCCAAGGAGGCCCAGGCCTTCCTGAACTACCTCTACTCGGTCGAGGCCCAGACGATCTTCGCGAAGAACGGCTACCGCCCGGTCGTCGACGGCGTGACCGGATTCGACTGGCCCAACCCGCCGCAGCTGTTCACGATCAAGGACCTCGGCGGCTGGGACAAGATCACGACTGAGTTCTTCGACGTGAAGACCGGCAAGGTCGCGGAGATCGAGCGCAAGCTCGGCGTGGCGACCGAGAAGTGACGACC
Source organism: Microbispora rosea subsp. aerata (assembly GCF_014647835.1). Lineage (GTDB taxonomy): Bacteria > Actinomycetota > Actinomycetes > Streptosporangiales > Streptosporangiaceae > Microbispora > Microbispora aerata. Next base: position 9,556 of record NZ_BMPY01000049.1, on the reverse strand, counting down.
GCGAAATGACACGGTCACGCGTGGCCGGCGGCACCGCCGCCGGCCTCGGCATCGCAATGCTCTACCTGAGCCTCATCGTGCTCATCCCGCTGGCCGCCGTGGTCTGGCGATCGATGGACGAGGGGCCGGGATACTTCTGGCGCTCGATCACCACGCCCGACGCCTGGGCCGCGCTCACCCTGACCATCGGCGCCTCGGCGCTCGTCGCGCTGATCAACCTGGTCATGGGCACGATCATCGCCTGGGTGCTGGTCCGCGACCGCTTCCCCGGCCGGTCGGTGCTCGACACGATCATCGACCTGCCGTTCGCGCTGCCGACCATCGTCGCCGGTCTCGTCCTGCTCGCGTTGTACGGCCCGCAGTCCCCGCTCGGGATCAACCTGGCCTACACCCGGGCCGCGGTCGTGCTGGCGCTGATGTTCGTCACGCTGCCGTTCGTCGTGCGCACGGTGCAGCCGGTGCTGCTGGAGCTGGACAAGGAGATGGAACAGGCGGCGGCCTCGCTCGGCGCCGGGCCGTTCCAGACCTTCCGCCGCATCATCCTGCCGAACCTGATCCCCGCGATGCTGTCGGGCACGGCCCTCGCCTTCACCCGGGCGATCGCCGAGTTCGGCTCGACCGTGCTCATCTCGGGCAACCTGCCGTTCAAGACGCAGGTCGCGGCGGTGAACATCTTCAGCCAGATCGAAAGCGACAACACCACGGGCGCGGCGGCGATCTCGACGGCGCTGCTCGCGGTGGCCCTGGTCGCGCTGATCACGCTCGACGTCCTGCAACGCTGGGGGAGCCGCCGTGGCTAAGCACGTTCTGCGCGTGGTCGCCGTCGCCTACACCCTGTTCCTGCTGGTCCTGCCGGTGGGCCTGATCATCTGGCGGACCTTCGGCGACGGGCTCGGGCCGTTCATCGAGGCGATGAGCTCCCCGTCGGCCCTGCACGCGTTCAAGGTCACGCTGACCGTCGCCGGCTGGGCGGTCCTGGCCAACACGGTCTTCGGGGTCGGCGTCGCGCTGCTGCTCGTCCGGCACGAGTTCCCCGGCAAGCGGCTGCTGGGAGCGTTCATCGACCTGCCGATGGCCGTCTCGCCGGTCGTCGTCGGGCTCGCGCTCGTCCTCGTGTACGGCCGTTTCTCCCCCGTCGGCAGCCTGCTGGAGAGCTGGGGACTGCAGATCATCTTCTCCACCCCCGGCATGGTGCTGGCCACGGTCTTCGTGGCGCTGCCCCTCGTCGTACGGGCCGTCGTGCCGGTGCTGGAGGAGCTCGGCGACGAGCAGGAGCAGGCCGCGCAGACGCTGGGCGCCGGCCGCCTCCAGACGTTCCTCCGCATCACCCTGCCCGGGATCCGCTGGGCCCTCGGCTACGGCGTGGTGCTCTGCCTGGCCCGCTCGCTCGGCGAGTACGGCGCGGTCGCGGTGGTCTCCGGCCGCCTGGTGGACCAGACCCAGACGCTGACCCTGTACGTCGAGGAGCGGTTCCAGAACTTCGACCAGCCGGCCGCGTTCGCCGCCGCCACGGCCCTCGCCCTGATCGCCGTGGTCACCCTGCTGCTCACCAAGCTCCTGCGCCCGAAGGATCGGTCCCATGGCAATTGAGGTACGCGACGTCAACAAGTCTTTCGGGGCCACCCCGGTCCTGCGCGACGTGTCGATCGACGTCGCCGCGGGGTCGCTCACCGCCCTGCTCGGCCCCAGCGGCGGCGGGAAGTCGACGCTGCTGCGGGTCATCGCCGGCCTGGAGCAGCCCGACACCGGCACCGTTTTGATCTCCGGCGTCGACGCCACCCGGCTGGCCCCGCAGCGCCGCAACGTCGGCTTCGTGTTCCAGCACTACGCCGCCTTCAAGCACCTCACGGTCTTCCGCAACGTGGCCTTCGGCCTGGAGATCCGCAAGCGGCCCAAGGCCGAGATCCGCAAGCGGGTCATGGAGCTGCTCGAACTGGTCCACCTGGAGAAGCTGGCCGACCGCTACCCGTCCCAGCTGTCCGGCGGCCAGCGGCAGCGCATGGCCCTGGCCCGGGCCCTCGCGGTGGAGCCCCAAGTGCTGCTGCTGGACGAGCCGTTCGGCGCCCTGGACGCGCAGGTGCGCAAGGAACTGCGCACCTGGCTGCGCCGGCTGCACGACGAGGTCCACGTCACCACCGTGTTCGTCACCCACGACCAGGAGGAGGCCATCGAGGTCGCCGACGAGATCGTGGTGCTGGCCGGGGGCGAGGTCGTGCAGACCGGCACCCCCGGCGAGGTGTACGACAACCCGGCCAACCCGTTCGTGATGCGCTTCCTCGGCCCGGTCACCGAGATCGGCGGCAACCTGGTCCGCCCGCACGACATCGAGATCAGCCAGGATCCCGTCGAAGGCGGCTCGCCCGCCGTGGTCTCCCGCGTCGTACGGCTCGGCTTCGAGGTGCGCGTCGAGGTGGAGATCGGCGGCCACGAGGCGTGGGTCCAAGTCACGCGGGACCAAGCCGACCGGCTCGGCATCGGGCCGGGTGACACCGTCCATGTCCGACCCGTGCCCGGAGCCCGATCCCTAGCCCTAGCCGTGTAGAGAAGATGCGGTTATCCGTACGCACCCAGTACGCCCTGCGCGCCGCCGCCGAACTGGCCGCGGCGGCGCCGGGGCCCGTCCCCGCCGAGCGGATCGCGACCGCCCAGCGCATCCCCCGGCGGTTCCTCGACAACATCCTGCTGCAGATGCGGCGAGCCGGGCTCATCCACAGCCAGCGCGGGCCCGACGGCGGCTACTGGCTCGCGCGGCCCGCCGACCAGATCACGCTCGCCGACATCGTCCACATCATCGAGGGCGCGCCCCAAGACAGCGAGGAGTTCCACGGCGTCGCGGAACCGCTCGCCGACGTCTGGACGGCGCTGCGCCACCACGAGCAGGCGACGCTCACCGAGGTCACACTCGCCCACATTGCAAGCGGGACACTTCCGCCACTCTGATCCCCGTTTGTGCAAGACTCCGCTCTCGAGTGGAACATGCCGGGGCGTAGAGGCAGGCGTGACGTGATGGGTACCGCTGGGCAGCTCATCGTGGGGCGATACCGGCTGGTCCGCGCCCTCGGCCACGGCCGCACCGGCCTGGTGTGGGAGGGCCGCGACACGCTGCTCGACCGGCCCGTCGCGGTCCGCGAGATCCTGCTGCCCCCGCGGCTCGGCGAGACCGCACGACTGCGGCTGGTCCAGCGCCTCTTCCGCGAGCTTCGCCAGGCCGAGCGGCTGCGTCACCCCCACATCGCCGCCGTCTACGACGTGGCCGAGGACGGCGACACGCCGTACGTCGTGACGGAGCTGGTCCCCTCGCGCTCGCTCGACGGGGTGGTCTCCGGCGACGGCCCGCTGCCCCCGGCCGAGGCCGCGCGGATCGCCCGAAAGGTGCTGTCCGCGCTCGCCCACGCCCACGCCGCCGGCGTACGGCACGGCGACGTACGGCCCGCCAACGTGCTCCTCGCGCACGACGGGCGGGTGCTGCTCGCCGACTTCGGCGTGTCGATGCTGGCCACCGATCCGGCGTTCACCCGCGATCCCGCACCGGGCGGGCGCGGCACCGAGACCTACCTCGCCCCGGAACGGTCCGCCGGCGGGCCGCGCACGATCGCCGCCGACCTGTGGTCGCTGGGGGCCACTCTCCACCTGGCGGTCACCGGCAGACCCCCGTCGGGGCGGCCGGACGAGGCGCCCGGTGAGCTGCGCGAGGTGCTGGCCGGGCTGCTGGCCCGGGAGCCCCGGCGGCGGATCGACGCGGAGACCGCCGACCGCCTGCTCGCCGCGGTCGAGCCGCCCGCCCCGGCCCCGCCCGGCCGCCGAGGCTCCGGCCGTACGCGGCTCCTGCCGGGAATGGCGGCGGCCGTGCTCGTCGCCTGTGTCGCCGGAGGATGGGCGGTGCTGCGGCCCGGCGGCGAGACCCGGACCGGGGCGGCCGGCTCCGGCACGCCGTCGGTCTCCCCCGCTGTCTCCCCCGCGGTCTCCCCCACGGTCTCCTCCTCGGTTTTCTCCTCGGCGTCCCCGCCGGCCTCGGGACGGCGGCTGAAGCTCAAGTGGCATACCTCCGACGCCGGCTGGCGGGCCGGCGTGCCCCGCGACTGGGCTCGCGAGGACCGGCCGTACGCGACCGTGTGGCGCTCGCGGGACGGCTCGGCGGCGTTCTTCACCGTCGAGGTGACCGCGCAGCGCGGCACCGATCCCCTGGCGGCGCTCGGCGAGGCGGAGAAGATCCTGCGCCCGGAGGCGCAGACCTACCACAGGCTCAAGCTCAAGACCGCGACCGGCGAGCACGGCCCCACCGCCGACTGGGAGTTCACCTGGGTCCCCCGCAAGGCGTCGGCGCGCGACCATCTGGCCAAGGGAGTGGAATATCACCAGTACCGCCGGGTGATCTCCACGGACACGACCACGAGCGTGCTCACCTGGACCACCACCGCCGCCGAGTGGGACGCGCTGCGCCCCACCCTCGTCAGGGTGCTCTCGCTCTTCCAGCCGGCCTGAGACTTCCGGCCGTCCGGAAATCCGCCCGCGCCGCCCACCGGTGTGACATGATGACGCACGACTGAAAGTGACAACGGTTTTCATTTCATCTTGCGGAGGGCATCATGCGTGTGGCCTTCGTCGGCAAGGGCGGAAGCGGCAAGACCACGCTGTCGTCGCTGTTCGCGAGATATGCGACGCGGAGGGGGCCGGTCGTCGCCATCGACGCCGACATCAACCAGCACCTCGGCCTGGCCCTGGGCCTGGCCCCCGACCCGGCGGAGCTGCCGCCCCCGCTGGGCGGGATGCTGACCGAGATCAAGGACTACCTGCGCGGCGACAACCCGCTGATCCGCGACGCGGCGTCCATGGTCAAGACGACCCCGCCCGGGCGCGGCTCCCGGCTGATCCGGCTGGACGACCCGTTCTTCCCGTCCCGCCGCGTCGAGGGCGTCTCGCTCATGGTCACCGGCCCGTTCGAGGAGGACGACCTCGGCGTCGCCTGCTACCACTCCAAGCTCGGCGCGGTCGAGCTCTACCTGAACCACCTGGTCGACGGCCCCGGCGAATACGTCGTGGTGGACATGACCGCCGGGGCGGACTCCTTCGCCTCCGGGCTGTTCACCCGGTTCGACCTCACCTTCCTGGTCGCCGAGCCGACCCGGCAGGGCGTGAGCGTCTACCGGCAGTACCGTGACCACGCCGCCGGCTTCGACGTCGAGATCGCCGTCGTCGGCAACAAGATCCACTCGCCGGAGGACGTCGGCTTCCTCCGCGAGCACGTCGGCGACGACCTGCTGACCTGGTTCGGCCACTCCCCCGCCGTACGCGGCATGGAGCAGGGCCGGCCGTTCACGCTCGACGACCTGGAGCCCGCCGCCCACCAGGCCCTCGCCACCCTGCTCGACCGGCTCGACGCGCAGCCCAAAGACTGGGCCAAGTTCGGCAGGCAGGCGGCCGAGTTCCACATCAAGAACGCCCATGCCTGGGCCAACCGGGCGACGGGACAGGACCTGGTCGCGCAGATCGACCCCGACTTCGTGTACGGCCCGGCCGTCGCCGCCTCATGAACGTGTCGCCTCCGCGCCAGATGGAGGAGCACGGTGTCCGATCTACCGTCGATGCGTCCCCGCTCTTTTGAGCAGACGCCGAGAGGAGAACAGCCCATGTCGCTGTCCGTGCCCAACGACCTGCTCGACCAGGCCCGCGCCGGCGAGGTGGACGACGCGGCCTTCGTCGCCTGCGTCCGCGACTCGCTGCCGTACGCCTGGAAGACGATCACCGCACTGGTCGAGCAGCGGGACCGGTCCGGCGCCGACTTCGCCGACAACCAGGTGCCCCCGCCCGACGAGACCGCACGCGGTCAGTTGCTGCGCTGCATGGCCAGCGACGCGATGCGCGGCGCACTCGAAAGGCACTTCGGCATACGGCTGGCCTTCCAGAACTGCCACCGCGTCGCGGTCTTCCGCCCCGACGCCACCGAGGCCTACCGCGAGTTCATCACGCCCCGGGCGCAGATCCTGAACCAGAGCCCGGAACTGGTCGACTGCTGACCATACGTACGCCCGGGGGCGGCGCACCGGTTCACGCCGCCCCCGCTCCCAGCTCCCGCACCGCCGGGAGCACCTCGGCGCCGAGACGTGCGATGTTCTCCAGCGTCCGCGCGCGGTCCCCGGCGCCCTCCACCATCAAGATGAGATGCCGCAGCCCGGTGCGCGCCGCCGTCGTGGCGATCTTCTCGACGCAGTGCTCCGCCGAGCCCACCGGGTGGATCCGGCACAGCAGGTCCACGTACTCCGGAATGTCCCGCCGCGGCGGCGGCCGGCCGTCCACGGGGACGTACCCGGCCAGTCCCGGCCCGAGCCAGCGCGGCAGCGACTCCCGCATCTCACGTACGGCCCGCTCGGTCGTGTCCGCGACATAGGCGAGCGCGGCGCCGATGTGCGCCACCGGACCCATGGGAGCGTTCGGGTCCGCTGCGTTCAGGCCCGCGGCGGCGTACGTGTCATAGGCGGCGATCATCTTCGCCCGCTCCTCGTCGCCGATGTGCATGCCGAGCAGCATGGGCAGTCCCCGTTCGGCGGCGAGCCGGACCGTGCCCTCCGAGGTGCAGGCGACGACCGGCCGCATCCGGGCCGGCGGGACCACCGTGACCTCCCTGAACCGGAAGAACTCGCCGTCCGCCGCCACCGTGCCGCCGGTCAGGCTCGCGCACAGCAGATCGAGCGACTCGGGGAACCCTCGCTCGAACCTCTCCGTGCCGGCGCCGAAGACCTCCAGCTCCAGCCATGGGCCGCCGCGCCCGACGCCGAGCCGGAACCTGCCGTCCGACACGTGGTGGAGGATCGCCGCCTGCTCCGCCAGCGCCACCGGATGCTGCGCCGACAGCACGCTGACCGCCGTCCCCACCGTGATCCGGGACGTCCGGCCCAGCGCCACGCCCGCCAGCGTCACCGCCGACGGGCACACGCCGTACGACATGAAGTGGTGCTCGGCGATCCAGGCGTCGTCGAACCCGGCCCGTTCCGCGGCCTCGATCGCCTCCACCGTATCGCGCAGCACGTCCCCGGGCTCCCTGCCCGGAAAGCCGGCCGCGACCAGGAAGACCCCGATCCTCATGCCCACGGCCGCGCCTTACCGCGGGCCGCCGTTGACGTAGAGCGTCTGGCCCGTGACGTACGACGCGTCGTCGGAGGCGAAGAACGCCACCACCGACGCGATCTCGTTCGGCTGGCCGACCCGCCGCAGCGGCACCGCCTGCGCCATCGTGGCCTGGTGCTCCTCCGGTGTCACCCCGAGCCGTACGGCCGTCGCCTCGGTCATCGGCGTCACGACATACCCGGGCGCGACCGCGTTCACCCTGATCCCGAACGGGCCCAGCTCGATCGCCATGGCCGCCGTCAGCCCTTGGATGCCCGCCTTGGCCGCCGAATAGTTGGCCTGCCCCCGGTTCCCCAGCGCCGACCGGCTCGACAGGTTGACGATCGCCCCCGATCGCTGCTCCACCATGTGCTTCTGCACGGCCCGGCTCATGAGGAAGACGCTCTTGAGATTCACGTCGATGACCTTGTTCCAGTCGTCCTCCGACATGCGGAACAGCAGGTTGTCGCGGGTCAGCCCGGCGTTGTTCACCAGCACGTCGATCCGCCCGAACTCGGCCATCACCTCCGGCACCAGCGCCTCGACCTGAGCGCCGTCGGAGACGTCGCACCCGAACGCGACCGCCCTGCCCCCGGTCACCGTGATCTCGTCCACGATCGAGGCGCACCGGTCCGCGGTGAGGTCCACGCATGCCACGGCCGCGCCCTCCGCCGCCAGCCGCCGGGCGATCGCCGCGCCGATTCCCCGCGCCGCACCGGTGACCACCGCGAACTTCCCGATGAACCGTGACATCGCAAGCCTCCTCACCGAGATCCGATCACAGCAACTTACTCCGAGTCATCCTCCCTGCCACGCCACCGCCGCCCCACGCATGTCCAGTCGGCTATCTCGTCCAACGCGGTGCGACGTCCACCCCTGTGTCACGACCTCCACGGGCCCTGACCCGGTCGGTCACCGCGCCAGTAGGAACCTCCGGTCCTCGCGAAGCCTGCTCCGCTCCACCCACGCATTTCTCGCAAGCTCGGAATGCCGTGGGCCAGGTCTGGACACAACTCTTGCGGCCCCGGCTCCCTTCCGCTCCGTTTCCTCCCTCACCTCCCTCCCCTTCGTCACTCTTTGCTCTGTCACCTCGCTCCTCGACACACGTCGGTGCATGTCGATGCAGGTCGGTGGGCGGACAGGCAGGCCTGCTCGCGCGCCCATCCCAGGCGCGGATCGCCGGCTGGGCATGATCGCCCATCGGTCGCGAAGGCACCCACGGCGTGAGGAGCGAGCGCGCGATGGGTGACGGCGTCCTGGCTGTCATTCCCGTGGCCGCCGGGCGCTGCCGAGGCGGTGGTAAGTGAAGGCCCAGCGGTCTTTGCCGACCTTGCGGCGGGTGTAGCGCTCGGGGTGGCGGTAGCGGTCACGGTTGTGGAACTGGCACGCCGGACCCAGCAGCTTCAGATCGGTCAGGCCGCCGCTGCTCCAGTTGTCGGCGTGGTCGATCTGGCACAAGGTCGCCGGGAGGGGGCAGCCGTCGACCCAGCAGGTGGCATACCGGGCGAAGACCGCCCGCCGCTGGGCCGGGGTGGCCAACCTGACCTTGCGGCCCATGTCCAGCACCTGCCCCTGCGCGTCCATGACGATCCGCACCAGGGTGGAGGTGCGGGCCAGGCGGTGCACGCTGGAGACGGGCAGCACCTGCCCGGTCGCCAGCAGCAACCCCGGCACCAGCCCAGGCACCACCCCCAGCCCCAAGCCAGCCGACCCAGGCACCGATCCACGCGGCGATCCAGGCTCCACACCCGGCGCCGCGCCCAGCCCAGCACCCACGGCACCCTGTGCCGTGCCCACCCCGGCGTCCGACGCCGTCCCGGACGAAGTCCCCATTCCGGCATCCGACGCCGAACCGAACGCAGCCCCCATTCCGGCATCCGACGCCGCCCCGGACGCAGCCCCCATTCCGGCGTCGGGGTGGTTCCCGGCACTGTTCCAGGCGGGGTCGATGGTGTCGTCGGCCTCGCCCAGAGCAGAGCCGCCGGTGTCGACGGCCCCGTCCGGGTCCTCGCAGCTTCCGATGCCGCCGGAGGCGCCGACGTCCTCTGTGTCCTGCTCTGTGTCCTGGGCCTTCTGCGTCTCCCCGATGTCTTCGCGGTGGTCAGCCTCGGGGTGATCTGTAGCGGGGCCGGTGGAAGCAGGGCTTCCGGCGGCAGGGTGGCCGGTGCTCTCCGAGTGGTCTGTGGCAGGGTGCCCGGTCTCGGGGCGGTCGGTGCTATCAGGACGCTCGCCCTCAGGGTGGCCGGTGCTCTCCGGGCGGTCGGCTTCGGGGTCGCGGGCGGGGTGGTCGGTTTCGGGGTCAGCGGGTTCGGGGTCGCCGGGCAGGGACTCGGCGCTGACCAGCACCAGCAGCTCGGTGACGATCTTGTCCTCCAGCAGGGCGATGAACGCATCGGCGTAGCGGACCCGCAACGGCCGATCGTCCCCCTCCGCCTTAGGCTTGGCATAGGCGTCC
>NZ_BMPY01000048.1 GCF_014647835.1 Microbispora rosea subsp. aerata | reverse complement strand
ATGATCGCCGCCGACAGACGCGCCAGCACCCGCGTCGACACCCACGCGATCAGAACCAGTGCCGCCACCACCGTCGGCAACGGCCCTGTCAGCGGAAAAGCCGTCCCCGTTCCGGGCAGCGTTATCGGTGCCGGCCGCACGACCACTGCCATAGGCGGTGCGGCCGGTGCCCGCAGCGTCATGTGCCTTCGCAGCGTGGCGCGCCCCCGCACCGCGACATGCCCTAGCGCCAACGTGTGCGCCACCGTCGGTGAAGGCGTCATCGCCCCGGCAAGCGCCGAAAACAGCACCGAAAGCAGCGTTCCGGGCTCCGGGACCGCCGGCTGCCCGGCTCCCGCCGCGATGTGTACCGCCGGTTGCTTTCTCCGCGGCGGCGTCGCGCGTGCCGGTATCGAGTGTGTCGCCACCTCGTGTGCTGCCCGTGAACGCGGCACTGCCGCTCGCGGATCCATTCGCGGATCCGTCGACGCCGGGCGCCGGACCGCTGCTCGGAATGTCGGTCGCAAGTGATGACATCGAGAAAGACCCGGGGCGGCGGTCATCACGGGCCGATGAGCCGTCCGGCGACCACAACGGCGAACCGGCGATCAGCCGATCCCACCACTCACCGTCAGCACAATACGAACGAGGAGAGTGCCCAGGATCGACATCAAACAGATCCACAGCACCTCCCGTAGTACCTCGAATTTGTGTTCTAATTCTCTCTCGCTGTCATCACTCTCCGCAACCGCACACCACGATTTGTTGGAGTCACAGGCTCACAAGCCCGGCCCGGAGATCATGCAGAACGTGCACCAGTACGGACCCCGGCAAGAGCACCTACGACCACACCGCTCAAGGAAGGGGCCTGACGTGTCTCGGAAGGGGCTGACGCGCGAGCATGGAGGCGGGTGGATGCATCGCAAGGCGGAGCTGGAGCCCACAGCGGAGCTATGGGCGAAGACTCCTGACCGCGTGGGCGAAGACTCCAGACCGCGTGGGCGAAGACTCCAGACCGCGTGGGCGAAGACTCCAGACCGCGTGGGCGAAGACTCCAGACCGCGTGGGCGAAGACTCCAGACCGCGCGGAGACTGCGAACCCGCGAGCAACCTCCACGGGCGGGACGGCCATCTAGCCCACCATCATCGGGGATACTGCCGAGCTTCCCGACGTCGATGTGCACCAGCGAGACGGGCAGGCCACGATCGCAGCGGCGGACGGGTCAACCGATCCAGGTGAGCCACCGGCGGCATGCCGTACCCGGCCATGACCCGGCACACCACAGGCGGGGCCAGCACTGTCCAGACCCATGCGGGCGGCGCTTGGGCGGCTCTGAGCCAATACCTGACGCGCAGCACTCTGCGGCTCCGGCTGCGGCGCGGCGGCTGCGCGCGGAGCGGCGCGGTGGGAGACCCTGCGGCGCAGCTTGCAGATGCGCCCGGCCCGCTGTCCGATTCGGGCGAGTCCGAACCGACGCGTGACACGCAGCCGGCGGATGCGCCCGCTCCGCCGCACGGTACGGGCCGGGCTGCGACGGCGGCCTGGGAAACCGGTCCGCCGTTCCCGCTTACGCCGTGGATGCGGGTGGCTGCCCGCGAGGACCGCAGGTGCCTTCCAGCGCAGTGACCGACGGCCAGGGCGCACGGGCCGAGACCGGCCGGGCGCGCCCCGCCCCGGTCCGACTAAGTGATCAGGAGAGGACGACGGAGGCCACGACCAGGGCGACCGCGGCGGCGAGGGCCGCCAGCGCCGACGGCGACCAGGTGACGCGGGTCTCGCCGGAGGAACTCTGCCGACGGGACCGGCTCATCTCGGTGAGCTGGTCGGCCACCCAGTCGGCGTGGGTGCGAGCGCCGAGGGCCTCGGCCGCCGCCCGCTCGGCCTTGTCCGCCGACTTGGCCGCCTTGGCGGCCCGCCCGGCGGCCTTGACCCGTTCGCGGGCCGTCGCCTGGGGCGTCCAGCAGCGCACTTTGGTGTCCCCGGACTCGATCACGATGGCGTCGGACACGGACACGTCGTCCACGCCGTTCCACGGGATGTAGGCGTTCCTCAGCACGTTGCGTACGCGGACGCCGCCCTCCTCGAGGACGATCGCGGGCCGCAGCGCCATCACGAACACCAGCGCCGTGATGACGCCGAGCACGGCGCCCGCGATCAGCGCGCTGGGCATGCGGCCGTGCGCGATGAGGTCCCACACGTTCCAGGCCGCGAACAGCATCCAGAACCAGCCGAAGATCCAGGCCCCCTTCGACCGGTAGACCTGCGGCTTCACGCTCGCCACTTCATCTGCGCGTACCCGGGCTTGATCACCCCGTTGATCAGCGCGAGCCGTTCGTCGAACGGGATGAAGGCCGACTTCATGGCGTTGACCGTGAACCACTGCAGGTCGTCCCAGTCGTAGCCGAAGGCGTCCACCAGCTTCGCGAACTCCTGCGACACGCTCGTCCCGCTCATCAGCCTGTTGTCGGTGTTGACCGTCACCCGGAAATACAGGCGGCGCAGCAGGCCGATCGGGTGCTCGGCGATCGACGGGGCGGCCCCGGTCTGCAGGTTCGAGGTGGGGCACATCTCCAGCGGGATGCGCTTGTCCCGCACGTACGCCGCCAGCCTGCCGAGCTTGGCCTCGCCGTCGTCCGACACCGTGATGTCGTCGATGATCCGTACGCCGTGGCCGAGGCGGTCGGCGCCGCACCACTGGATGGCCTGCCAGATCGACGGCAGCCCGAAGCCCTCTCCCGCGTGGATCGTGAAGTGGGCGTTCTCCCGCTGGAGATACTCGAACGCGTCCAGATGCCGCGTGGGCGGGTAGCCGGCTTCGGCTCCGGCGATGTCGAACCCGACCACGCCGAGGTCCCGATAGCGTACGGCGAGCTCGGCGATCTCCATCGAGCGGGCCTGGTGGCGCATGGCCGTCAGCAGGGTGCCCACCCGGATCCGCCGCTTCCCGTCGGGTCCGGCCGAGCCGAGCCGGAAGCCTTCGAGCACGGCCTCCACGACCTGGTCGAGCGACAGCCCTCGGGAGATGTGCTGCTCCGGGGCATACCGGACCTCGGCGTACATCACGCCGTCGTTCGCCAGGTCCTCGGCGCACTCCGCGGCCACCCGCACCAGCGCCTCACGGGTCTGCATCACGCCGACCGTGTGGGAGAACGTCTCCAGATAGCGCTCCAGCGAACCGGAGTCCGCGGCGTCCCTGAACCAGACCGCCAGCTCGTCGGGGTCGTACGTCGGCAGCGTGTGGCCGCAGTCGCGGGCGAGGTCGATGATCGTCCCCGGACGCAGCCCGCCGTCGAGATGGTCGTGCAGGAGCACCTTGGGCGCCCTGCGAATCTCCTCCAGGGTGGGCAGCGTGCTCATGCCCCCTCCTCGCCACGGTCGTTCATCAGGCAATCCTAACCATCGGCCGTGCGGCGGGGGTTCCCCGCGATCTGCCGATCCTCACTCGTCCCGGTTGGCGGTTTCCGGGGAGAACGCGGGCAGGCAGACGGCGACGTACTCCGCGCCGGACGGCCCGGAGCTGTAGCGGATCTTCTCGCCGGGCTCGCTGACGAACGCCTGGCCCGCCTCCACCACCGTCGTGCCGCCCGCGTGCTCCACGACGACCGACCCCTTGAGCACGAGCGTGTACTCCGTGAACTCCGGGGCCTGCGCGGGCTCCTCCCAGCCGGGCGGAGCCACCATGTGCGCGATGGAGACCTGCTCGTCGCCGCTGTTGACGCGGCCGACGTACTCGTCAATGAGCTTGCCGCCCGGCACCGGGATGCGGGTCGGTCCCTCGATCTTTCTGACCATGCCGACCAGTGTGGCAGTTGATCCCGAAAGCATGTCATTCGCCCGCCCAGAGGCCGCCCTGCCGGGAGTGACGGTGGCCGTTAGTACGCCCGTCGCCCCGTCGTCGTACGGATAGCCAGCCGCCGTACGGACGAGGGCGCGGAGCGGGGCGCACCCGGAGGACGACGTACGGACCAGGAAGGGCGTACGGACCGGGGAGGGTGGGCGGACCAGTGGCGGCGGGCAAACAACGGGCGGCGTGCGGACAAGGGGCAGCGTGCGAAAGGGACGCCCCGGCGACCGGGGCGCCCCTTCGCCGACGACGGCGAGGAGCCGGGGGGCGGATCAGACCGCCTCCAGCACCGGCTCCTCCCGCGCCTCGACCGGCTGCCGTCCGAACCGGAGCCCGGTGAGGGCGACGACCAGGCCGACCAGGGCGAACCCGGCCGAGACCAGGATCGCGGCGCGGAAGCGGGCGATCGGGTCACCGCCGTCCGCCCCCGATGTAAGGACGGCCGTGACGATCGCCAGCACCACCGCCCCGCCGACCTGGCCGGAGGTGTTCAGCAGGCCCGAGGCGAGCCCCTGCTCCTCGTCGTCGACGCCGGCGGTCGCCTGGATGTTGAGCGAGGGGAACGACAGAGCGAACGCGATGCCCAGCAGAACCATTCCGGGCAGCACCATCGTGAGCAGGCTGGGGTGGAGGTCCACCCGTAGGAACACCGCATATCCGGCGAGCAGCGCCACCGAGCCCACCACGATCAGCCGCGCGGTGCCGAAGCGGTCGGCGAACGCGCCCATCCTGGTCGAACTGATCGCGACCAGCAGCCCGGCCGGAAGGAACGCGAGCGCGGTGTGCAGCGCGCTCCACCCCAGCAGGTTCTGGAAGTACTGCATCGCCACGAACTGGAAGCCGACGTACGAGCCGAACAGGATGACCAGCCCGATGTTGGCCCGGGCGAGCGGCGCGGACCGCAGGATGGCGAGCCGGACCAGCGGGTGCCGCACCCGGCGCTCCAGCCAGACGAACAGGCCGAGCAGCGCGACGGCCCCGGCGAGCGACAGCACGGTGCGCACGACGCTCACCTCCGGCGCCTCCACGACGGCGAAGACCAGGAGCAGCATGGCCGCCGTGATGGTCGCGGCGCCGAGCAGGTCGTGGCCGCCCTCGCTGCGCTCCTCACCCCGCTCCAGCAGCCGCATCCCGGCCACCAGGGCGATGATCGCGACGGGCACCGGCATGAGGAACGTCCAGCGCCATCCGATCTCGGTGAGCACGCCGGACAGAACCAGTCCGAGCGAGAACCCGCTGGCGCCGCAGGCGGTGAAGATGCTCAGGGCCCGGTTGCGGGCGGGCCCCTCGGCGAAGGTCGTGGTGATGATGGACAACGCGGCGGGCGCGGTGAACGCGGCGCTCACGCCCTTCACGAAACGGGCCGCGATCAGCAGCGTCCCGTCGTTCATCAGCCCGCCGAGCAGCGAGGCCACCGCGAAGACGGCGAGAGCGGTGAGGAAAACCCTGCGGCGGCCGAGCAGGTCGGCGGTCCGGCCCCCGAGCAGCAACAGACCGCCGTACCCCAGCACGTAGCCGCTCACCACCCACTGCAGGGAGGAGGTGGTCATCCCGAGGTCGGCCTGGATGGATGGGAGCGCCACCCCGACCATCGACACGTCGAGAGCGTCGAGGAACACGACGGCGCAGAGAACGGTGAGGGCACCCCACAGGCGGGCCCCCCAGCGCTCGTCCTGAGTGGAGGAAGTCATGGCAGAGGAACTTACATGCACATGCATTCAATGCACAAGCATTAAATGCGTTTGCATCTATTGTGCGCGCATGGTATGGTCGCGCAGAGGAAGGGCGGTCTCGCATGAACGATGTCGACACCGACTTCGTGGTGTTGGCCTGGCGCGAGCTGCTCGCCCGGCACGCCGAGGTGTCGTGCGCGCTGGAGCGGGAGCTGAGCGACAAGCACGGGCTCGGCGTGAGCGAGTTCGAGGTGCTGGAACGCTTGGTGGAGGGAGAGCCTTCCTGCGCCGAGCCGGCCAAGTTCCGCGTGCAGGGGCTCGCCGACCAGGTCCACCTCAGCCAGAGCGCGCTGTCACGCCTCATCGCCCGGCTCGAACGCGAAGGACTGGTGGCCCGCGCGATGTGCGAGGCCGACAGGCGCGGCGTGTTCGTGCAGATCACCGAGGAGGGACGGCGGCGGCACGCGGAAGCGACCCCCACCCATCGGGCCGTCCTGTCCGCGCACCTGTCCCCGCACCTCGCGAACGGCCGCTGCGCGCCCCGAGCCACGGACGAGTCGCCTCACCCCGCCTGACCACCCCGTCCCTCACCGACGGCCTGGATCTGGGGTGACCGCAGACCGCCATGCCCCGGCGATTCACCCACCGTCCGGAGCCGCCCACGCAAGCTGTCGGTGTACGGCACCAGGCGAGAGCCTCGGCCGCACGGAGGTCCAGCCCTCGCCTGCGACCCGTGACTCGGACGGTCTAGTGCGTTGTCCGCCAACGTTCACAGGGGGTGGAGGGAGCGGAGCGGAAGGGAGCGACGTTGGACCGGGCCCGACGCAGCGAAAGGAAACCAGGGTCGCGGGTGCCTTCCGGCACGGCGCCGACCCGGCCGAGAGTCGTGGACACCCGCTAAGCGAGGACGAGGGGCACGCCGTCGGGGTCGACGAGCAGGCCGTCCGCCGCGACCTGCGCCCCTGCGTCCACCAGCCGCCGGGCCGCCTCCTCCGGGTCCTCGACGGCGACGGCGACGTGCCGGAAGCCGTGACGGCACGGGTCGGGCGTCCACGGGCTCGCGGTCGTGGGAACGGTGAACGTGAACACCTCCAAGACCGCGTCCCCGGCCAGCAGATATGTGATCAGGAAGCCGCGCGGGTCCTGGTCCTGCACGATCTGTCCGATCACCGGGTAGCCGAGTGTGTCCCGGTAGAAGGCCAGCGCGGCGTCGAGGCCGGCGGAGGTGACCGCCACGTGGTCGAAGACCGGCGGGGCCGTACGCGGCCTGCTCAGAGTGGCCAGCCGTTCCCGCTCGGCCAGCTCCGGCGAGACGACGCGGTGATACCTGAGGTAGTTGTCGGTGATCTCCAGGTGGGTGCCGTCCGGGTCCTGGAAGAACGCGATGCGCACCCCGCCGACCGCGCCGAGCGGCGGCAGCGTGAAGGGCACTCCGGCGTCGCGGACGCGCTCCGCCCGCAGGTCGACGTCGCCGACCTTGAAGCCGATGTGCCTGATGCCGCGCTGGAGGTCGTCGTTCACCCAGCCGCCGAGATCGCCGTCCCCGGCCTCGACCAGTTTGAGCAGCACCGGCCCCGCCGACAGCCATGCGACACCCGGGCCCGCGTCCGGCCCCTCGGCGGGGGCGAGGTCCAGCAGATCGCGGTAGAAGTCGAGCGAACGGCCCAGATCGGCGACGCCGATCTCGACGTGCCGGATGCCTCCGTGCTCGGACATGACTCTCCCTCTGCGCGTCCGGCGGTGTCCGGTACGGAGGACAACCCTGGCATATCGGCTCTCGGGACAGTGATCACCCCACCCTCCCGTCGAGCACAGCGATGCGGACCCCGGCGACCACGCCCGACACGCGAGCCGAGCGCGAGGGCCGGGCGCGGGGGGCGGCCGGCCCTCTCGAATCAGGCGGTGAGGCGGTCGATCACCAGAGGAAGCAGGTCGACGCCGCCGTCCTCGCCGATTTCGTACGCCCCCTCAAGGGCCTGGAGGGCCCGGTCGAACCGGCCGGGCTCGTCGGCGTACAGGGTCATCAGCGGCGCGCCCTCGCGTACGGCGTCGCCCGGCTTGGCGTGCAGGATGATGCCCGCGCCGGCCGACACCGGGTCTTCCTTGCGGGCGCGTCCGGCTCCGAGCCGCCAGGCGGCCACGCCGACCTTGAGCGCGTCGAGGGTGCGCAGGGTGCCCGTGGCGGGGGCGGTGACGACGGTCGACTCGGCGGCCTTGGGCAGCGGCGCGTCCGGGTCGCCGCCCTGGGCGCTGATCATGCGCCGCCAGGCGTCCATCGCCGAGCCGTCCTTGAGCGCCTCCTCGGGGTCCCGGGCGCCCGCCACCCCGGCGGCCTCCAGCATCTCCCGTGCCAGCCGTACGGTCAGCTCGACCACGTCGGCGGGGCCGCCGCCGGCGAGCACCTCGACGGCCTCCTCGACCTCCAGCGCGTTGCCCACCTTGAGGCCGAGCGGCCGGTCCATCGCGGTCAGCAGGGCGACCGTGCGCACCCCGGCGTCGGTGCCGAGCTCGACCATCGTCCTGGCCAGCTCGCGGGCGTCGTCGACGTTCTTCATGAACGCGCCCGATCCGGCCTTGACGTCGAGCACGAGCGACCCCGTGCCCTCGGCGATCTTCTTGGACATGATCGAGGACGCGATCAAGGGGATCGACTCGACGGTGCCGGTGACGTCGCGCAGCGCGTAGAGCTTCTTGTCGGCCGGGGCGAGTCCCGCGCCCGCCGCGCACACGACCGCTCCGGCGGAGCGGATCACGTCGAGCATCTCGTCGTTCGACAGCGACGCCCGCCAGCCGGGGATCGACTCCAGCTTGTCCAGCGTGCCGCCGGTGTGCCCGAGGCCCCGCCCGGACAGCTGCGGCACGTACGCGCCGCAGGCGGCGACCAGCGGGGCCAGCGGCAGGGTGATCTTGTCGCCGACCCCGCCGGTGGAGTGCTTGTCGGCCGTGGGCCGGTCGAGGGAGGACCAGTCCATCCGCTCCCCCGACCGGATCATGGCCTGGGTCCAGTCCGCGATCTCCCTGCGGTTCATGCCGTTGAGCAGGATCGCCATCAGCAGCGCCGACATCTGCTCGTCGGCCACCTCGCCCCGCGTGTACGCGTCGATCACCCAGTCGATCTGGGCGGTCGACAGCTCACCGCGGTCGCGCTTGACGGTGATGACCTCGATCGCGTCGAACCCCACGTTTCCCCCTTTATCGCGACAAGTCGTCTGGCCCGAAGGCGAACGGCAGGAAGTCCTCCATGCGCATCGGCCCTTCGGGCGTCTCCACCAGCAGGTCACGCCCGCCGTGCTCGAACAGCAGCTGCCGGCAGCGGCCGCACGGCATCAGCAGCTCGCCGTGGCCGTCGACGCAGGTGAACGCCACCAGCCGGCCGCCGCCGCTCGCGTGCAGCGCCGACACGAGCCCGCATTCGGCGCACAGCCCGACGCCGTACGACGCGTTCTCGACGTTGCAGCCGGTCACGATCCGGCCGTCGTCGACGAGCGCCGCCGCCCCCACGGGAAACTTCGAGTACGGCGCGTACGCATGGGTCATGGCCTCGCGGGCCGCGACCCGCAGCGCCTCCCAGTCGATGCTCATTTCGCCTGCCCCCTCCGGTATGGGACGCCGTCGGCCGCGGGCATCCGCAGCCGCTGCGAGGCCAGCGACAGCACCAGCAGCGTGGTCAGGTGGGGGGTGAACGAGGTGAACTGCTCCGGCACGGTGTCGGTCACGGCGAAGACCGCGAACACCGCGATCGCCACGACCCCGGTGATGAGCGCCGCGACCGCGCGCCGCTGCCGTACGAGCTGGTAGACCGCCACGGCCACGAGCAGGAGCGCGACGACCAGCAGCAGCGCGTGCACCGAGATGCCGCCCTGGCGGAGCTGGAGCGCGTCGGTGTAGCCGAACAGCGCCGCGCCTCCGGCGAGGCCGCCGGGACGCCAGTTGCCGAAGATCATGGCGGCCAGGCCGATGTAGCCGCGCCCGCCGGTCTGCCCGTCGCGGTAGATGCCGGCGGCGACGAGCGACAGGAACGCGCCGCCGAGCCCGGCGAGCACGCCGGAGACGATGA
Source organism: Microbispora rosea subsp. aerata (assembly GCF_014647835.1). Classification (GTDB taxonomy): domain Bacteria; phylum Actinomycetota; class Actinomycetes; order Streptosporangiales; family Streptosporangiaceae; genus Microbispora; species Microbispora aerata. The sequence goes on along the minus strand of NZ_BMPY01000048.1, from coordinate 27,843 downwards.
CGGCGGCCCACTTGTACAGGTAGACGTTGACGCCCAGCGACTCCGCCGCGACCGGGCGCTCGCCGCACGCCCGCAGGCGCAGGCCGAACGGCGTGCGCCACAGGATGTAGAACGACAGCGGCACCAGCAGGATCGCCAAGATCGTGAACCAGGACACGCCCTGGGTGATGCCCCGCAGCACGCCCGCGAAGTCCGACAGCACGAACCAGTGCTTGGCCTCGACGGTCCGCAGCGGCTCGTCGAGGAAGCTCAGGCTCACCGTGCCCATCTTCGGCAGCGGCGGGGAGTTCTTGGTCCCGCCGCCGGGCATGCCGTCGAAGACGAGCTGCGACAGGTATTGGGTGAAGCCCAGGCCGACGATGTTGATCGCCACGCCGGAGATGATGTGGTCGACGCCGAAGGTCACGGTCGCGACGGCGTGGACCACCGCGCCCAGCGCCCCGCCGACGGCGCCGGCCAGCACACCCGCCCAGGGGCTGTGGAACTGGATGGCACCCCAGGCCCCGAACCAGGTGCCGAGCACCATCATGCCTTCGAGGCCGATGTTGACCACGCCGGCCCGCTCCGACCACAGGCCGCCGAGCCCGGCGAGCCCGATCGGCACGGCGAGGCCGAGCGCGGCGCTGACCGTGCCCGCCGAGGTGATGTCGTTCGCCCCGGTCACCAGCCGCGCGATCGACAGCAGCACCACCAGCCCGGCCATGCCGAGCAGGAGCACCGGCGTCGACAGCCGGAAGCGCCGCGCCGCGGGCGTCTCGACCGGGCGGTCGACCGGAAGGTCCGTCGCCGTCATGCCGTCTCCTCGATCTCGTCCGGCCGCCTGGTGCGTCCCGCCCGCCGGGCGGCTCGAAGTCGCATGCGCGATGACGCGCCGCACCTGCTGACTCGCTCGGTCATGCCGTCGCCTCCGCCTTCGGCGCCTCCTGCGGCGCGGCGAGCTCGCGGCTCACCCTGCGCTGCTCCGCCACGATCCGGTAGCGGTGCACCAGCTCGTACGCGATGATCACGGAGAGCACGACGACGCCCTGCATGATCTGGACGATCTCCTTGGAGATGTCGAGCAGCTGGAGCTGGTTGGAGGAGTTGTCCAGGAAGCTCCACAGCAGCGCGCCGACCGCCATGCCGACGGGGTTGTTGCGGCCGAGCAGCGCGATCGCGATGCCGGTGAAGCCGAGACCGGCCGGGAAGTTGTTGCTGTACTTGTAGGAGGCGCCGAGCAGCTCGGGCATGCCGATCAGGCCGGCGACCGCCCCCGACAGGATCATCGTGACGACGATCATCTTCTTCACGCTGACGCCGCTGGCCACGGCCGCGGTCTCGGACTTGCCGGTCGCCCGCAGCTCGAAGCCGAACCGGGTGCGGTTGAGCACCACCCAGTACGCGATGCCGAGCAGGACGGCGACCACGACGAACCCGTTGACCAGCACCGGCGTGCCGGGGATGAGCGGGATGCCCGGCATGTGTGCGTCGTCGGGGATCGGCCGGGTGCCGAGGTCGTTGCCGGTCAGCACGCCGAGATGCTCGCTGACGAGCCACGACCCGAGGCCGGTCGCGATCGCGTTCAGCATGATGGTCGAGATGACCTCGCTCACGCCCCGATACACCCGCAGCAAGCCGGCGATCGCCGCCCACAGCGCGCCGACGACCACCGCGACGACGATCACGAGGATGATGTTGAGCACACCGGGCGCCACGGCGGCGCCGCCGAGCCCGGCGGCGATCACGGCGGCGAGCCGATACTGGCCGTCCACGCCGATGTTGAAGAGGTTCATCCGGAAGCCGACGGCCACCGCGAGCGCGGAGATGTAGTACATGACCCCGGTGTTGAGGATCATGGCCATCGACCGCGGCTGGGTGCCGTAGTCCGCGAGGGTGGTGAACGCCTCCACGGGGTCCTTGCCCGCGGCGAGCAGGACCACCGAGGTGATCAACACGGCGAAGACGACCGCGATGACCGGCGCGGCGACGGCGAGCCAGCCGCCCAGCCGCACCCGGCCGAGCATCCGGTCGAGGAACCCGCTCATACCGTTTCCTCCTCCGGCCGCCCGTGGCCCGGCCGCACCGGAGCCGTGCGGATCACCGCCCGGCTGGCGCGGCGCCCACCGGTTCGCTTGCTCATACGCCCTCCCCGGCGCCGGTCATCGCCGAGCCCAGTTGCTCGGGGGTCACGTTCGCGGGATCGACGTCGGCGACGATCCTGCCGCGCAGGATCACCTTGAGCGTGTCGGACAGCCCGATCAGCTCGTCGAGGTCCGCGGAGATCAGCAGCACGGCCAGCCCGGCGGCGCGCGCGGTGCGCAGGTGGTCCCAGATCGCCGCCTGCGCGCCGATGTCCACGCCGCGGGTGGGGTGGCTGGCGATCAGCAGCACGGGGTCGCCGCTCATCTCCCGCCCGACGATCAGCTTCTGCTGGTTGCCGCCGGACAGCGTGGCGGCGTCCACGTCGATGCCGGGGGTGCGCACGTCGTACTGCTCGACGATGCGCCGGGTGTCGGCCCGCGCGCCCGCGCGGTCGATCCACGGGCCCTTGACGTTGGGCCGGCGGGTCTGGTGGCCGAGGATGCGGTTCTCCCACAGCGGCGACTCCAGCAGCAGGCCGTGCCGGTGGCGGTCCTCGGGGATGTAGCCGATGCCGCCCGCGCGCCGCTTCAGCGTCGACCACTGGGAGATGTCGACGCCGCCGAGCGTGAGCGTGCCCACCTCGCAGGGCCGCATGCCCATGATCGCCTCGACGAGCTCCGCCTGGCCGTTGCCCTCGACGCCCGCGATGCCGAGCACCTCGCCCTTGCGGATGTCGAAGCTCACGTTCTCGACCACCGGCCGCCCGTCGCCGGTGCGCACGGTCAGGTCGCGTACGGACAGGGCGACGACGTCGGTGACGGTCGACTCGCGGGTCTCGGGGCTGGGCAGCTCGCTGCCGACCATGAGCTCGGCGAGCTTGCGGGAGGTCACGTCCTTGGGGTTCACGGTCGCCACGGTGGTGCCGCGCCGGATGACGGTGATCTCGTCGGCGACGCGCAGGACCTCGTCCAGCTTGTGGGAGATGAACAGGATCGTCAGCCCCTCGCGGACCAGGCCGCGAAGGTTGTCGAACAGCTCCTCCACCTCGTGGGGAACGAGCACGGCGGTCGGCTCGTCCAGGATCAGGATGCGGGCGCCCCGGTAGAGCACCTTGAGGATCTCCACCCGCTGGCGGTCGCCGACGCCCAGCTCCTCGACCGGCACGTCGGGCCGTACGCCCAGGCCGTACGCGTCGGAGATCTCCTTGATCTTCTTCCGTGCGGCGGCGAAGTCGAGCGCGACGCCGCCACGGCGCGGCTCGCTGCCGAGAACCACGTTCTCCAGCACGGTCAGGTTGTCGGCCAGCATGAAGTGCTGGTGAACCATGCCGATGCCGGCGGCGATGGCGTCGGCGGGGGTGTGGAAGCCCACGGGCGATCCGTCGACGCGGATCTCGCCCTCGTCGGGGCGCTGCATCCCGTAAAGGATCTTCATCAGCGTGGACTTACCCGCGCCGTTCTCGCCGACGAGGGCGTGGATGTGCCCTTTGGCGACGCGAAGGTGGATGTCGCTGTTGGCGACGACTCCCGGGAATCTCTTGGTGATCCCGATCAGCTCTACTGCGGGTTCCGTAGCGGTCGCGGCGGTAATGTCGGCCTCCTCCTGCTCCTGGCGGAGTGCCCGGTAACGGTCAAGTGGTGGTGACAGTAGAACAAAGGGCCCGGAGCAGGGTGCCTCCGGGCCCCTCGATTGCGCAGGTCAGGACGTCGGGACCGTGATCTCGCCGTTGATGATCTTCTGCTTGTACTCGTCGAGCTTCGACTTGATGTCGTCGATCTTGCCGCCGGTCGTGGAGTAGTCCACGCCGCCCGCCTTGAGGTCGTAGACGGACGGGCCCGAGGTGACCGAGCCGGAGGTGTAGTTCTTCAGGAAGTCGAAGACGGCCACGTCGACCTTCTTGATCATCGAGGTGATGATCACGTCCTTGAAGTCGGCGTACGCGGGGAGGGCCGCCTGGTCGGAGTCGACGCCGATCGCCGTCGCGTTCGCGGCCTTGGCCGCCTCGAAGACGCCCGCGCCCGAGCCGCCGGCCGCCTGGTAGACCACGTCGGCGCCGGCGTCGTACATGCCCTGCGCGGCGGTCTTGCCCTTGGCCGGGTCACCGAAGCCGCTGAAGTCCGGGGGCTGGGTGAGGTACTTGGTCTGGATCTTGATGTCCGGCTTGACGGCCTTCGCGCCGGCCGCGAAACCGGCCTCGAACTTGTGGATCAGCGGCACGTCGACGCCGCCCACGAAGCCGATGTTGCCCTTCTCGGACTTGAGCGCCGCGGCCACGCCGACGAGGAACGAGCCCTGCTCCTCGGCGAACATCAGGTTCGTGATGTTGTCGCCCTTCGCGGCGTCGTCGTCCACGATGGCGAACTTGACGTCCGGGAACTCCTTGGCGATCTTCGCGACGGGACCGGAGTAGGCGAAGCCCACCGCGATCACCGGGTTGTAGCCGCCGGAGGCGAGCAGGCGCAGCCGCTCCTCCTTCTGGGCGTCGGTCTCGCCCGCGGTGGCCTCCAGCTCCTTCTTCTGGATCTTGAGCTCCGCCTCGGCCTTGTCCAGGCCGGCCGCGGCCGCGTCGTTGAAGGAACCGTCGCCGCGGCCACCGATGTCGTACGCAAGGCCGACCTTGACCTCGGAGGCGGCGGGCGCGGATGACGCGCCGGCCGACGCTTCGGTCGTGGTGGCGGTGTCGCCGCTACCCCCACACGCGGCGGCGGCCATGAGCAAGGCGCCGCCCGCGGTAGCGGCGGCCAGTCTGCTAACTCGATTGCGGAGCAAGGTGGTGACTCCCCTTCCGTTCCCCGCCGTCTGACTCTCGTCGCACGCACGCAGGAACGCACGGCAACCCTGCACGGAAGATAGTTGTTTGACCTGCATAGACCAAACCAGCGCACCAGTCCGCAACATGTCCGTTATTGAGACCAGTCCACACCGTGACCGGGGGCGTCAGCCTGGGCAAACCGTGACCCTGCCGTGGACGATCTCCTGCTTGAGCTGCTCCGGCCTCCGCCGGATGTCTGCGATCTGGCCGCCCATGAGGGTGTAGTCGACCCCGCCGCGCCTCAGGTCGTACACGAGCCCCGCTCGCAGCGGGCCGGCGTGCGGCGCGGTTTCCTCCCCGTCGCGGCATCCCGCGGCGGCGTCCACGAGGACGGCGTCGCCGTCCGGAACGCCCGCGATCGGAACCTCCCGGAACAGGGCATGTCGTGTCGGCATAGCCCCTTTGGAGAAAGTCCTTGACAGATTTACCCGATTTAAGTTAGTTCATCCGGATAAGGGGCCCGAATATCGGGGAGTCTGTTTCCCCTCGCGGCGTCACCTCGAAGCGGGCCGTGTTCTCCCCCGGCGAATGATCGAAACGGTTCCCGGATAGCAGGCGTCGCCTTTCACCCGGTCGAATGTCAGCACGAGCGCGGCCAGGCGGATCTCGCCCGGGAAGACCCCGGCCGCCGACGTCCAGACGGCCGCCGAGCCGACAGCCGCCGAGGGAACGGGGGTCCTCCGCGCAGGGGGATACGTCGGGCATCGGCGGCATGCGGCTCAGCGGACTCGGCCGGGCGGGCGGGTGCGGTCGCGTGCTCTCCGTTCGGTGAGCGGGGCTGGGCGGCCGCGGTTCAGCGGGCGCCGCCCCACAGCGCGGTCAGCGCGGTGGCGGCGAGGACCTTGACGCCGATCCCGATCGCCCGCTCGTCCACGTCGAACTTCGGCCGGTGGAGGTCGACCTCGTCGATGGCTCCCGGCGCCCGGGTGCCCAACCGGGCCAGCGCGCCCGGCACCGACTCGAGGTACCAGGAGAAGTCCTCACCGCCGAGGCTCTGCGGCGTGGGCACCGCCGCCCCTTCGCCGATGATCTGGGTGACCGCGTCGTGCAGCATCTGGATGCTGGTCGCCTCGTTGATCGTGGGCGGCGTGCCGCGCCGATAGTCGATCTCCGCGTCCACGCCGTACGCGCCCGCGACCGAGTCGAGCAGGGCCTTGACCAGGTCGGGGGCCTGGTGCCAGGCGTCTTCGTCCAGCGACCTGACCGTGCCCTGCGCGACCCCCACGTCCGGGATCGCGTTGGCCACCGAGCCGGCCGAGATCTGGCCCCACACGAGGCTGAGGCTGGAGCGGGGGTCCACGCGGCGCGACAGCGCGGCCGGCAGCTCGGTGACGATCTTGCTGAGCGCGTACACGAGGTCCACGGTGAGGTGCGGCCGGGCGGTGTGCCCGCCCGGGCCGGAGACGCGGATGCGCAGGCTGTCGCACGACCCGGTGATCGGGCCGGTCCGCAGGCCGATCTTCCCGACGTCGAGGCGCGGATCGCAGTGCAGCGCGAAGATACGGTCCACCTCGTTGAGGCCGCCGTCGCGCATGACCTCAAGCGCGCCGCTCGCGACCTCCTCGGCCGGCTGGAAGATCAGCCGTACCCGGCCGGGGAGGGCGCCCGCGTCGGCCTGCGTGGCGAGGAACAGCCCCGCGCCGAGGACGATCGAGGTGTGCACATCGTGGCCGCAGGCGTGGCACGCGTTCGGGTTCGTGGAGCGGTAGGGGACGTCCTTCTCGTCCTCCATCGGCAGCGCGTCGATGTCGGCGCGCAGGGCGACCGTGGGCCCCTCGTTCCGGCCGAGGTCGACCCACAGGCCCGTGCCGCGCGACAGTGGGTGCGGGGTGAGCCCGGCGCGCGTCAGCCGCTCAGCGATCTTCTCGGTGGTGCGATGCTCGCTGAAGGCGACCTCCGGGTGCGCGTGGATGTCGCGCCGGAACTCGATCAGCTCATCGTTGTGCTCGCGGAGGAATTCCGCCAGCTGCCCGGCCAGGTCGGTGCTTCCCGGCACGGCCGCGTCCGGCGTTGCGAGCTTCGATGAGGTGGCCACGGGTCTTCCCTTCTCCGGCGAACCGTCCCGCCACGGTTCGCCGGATCGTCTATAAGTTCACAAGAAGTCACGAAAAAGCCCAAAAGGGTCGCGCGGGCGCCTCGCCTCCACCGACCCTCCAATCACAATCCTTCCATGCCGCGCCCCTCCGATACGGCGGATTGCCCAGTATTTACACCGGCCTCCGCACGTTGTCAGATCTGAGGCGCTGTTACCGGACATATCAGCCCTACCCCGTCAGGTGGCGGATTGTCCGGTCTCTCGGTTCGGGTTCGAGGTGACGAACCTGTCCTCCGCGAGCTCGATGACCGTGGCGTCGACCACGTCCTGGAGGGTCCCTCCGTCTGCGATGATCGACCGCTGGCGCTCGGATGAGCTTCCCTGCTCGAGCACCTCGGCCACGACCGCCAGTTCGTCGGCGCAGCCGAGCCGCTCTGCGACCGGTTCGAGCTCTCGCTGAAGTTCATACAATACGTCGCGCACGGGCGCCGTGGATCCATGGTCGTCGGTGATGACGTCCGCGTCGAGGCCATATCGGGTGGCGCGCCACTTGTTGTCGCGCACCACCCACGCCGCCGGATGCGGCAGTTTGTAGCCCCGGTCGAGCTGCTGGTCGAACTGCTGCACGAGACACTGGGACAGCGCGGTCACCATGCCCACCTCGCGCGGCGTCGGAATGCCGTCGAACATCCGGATCTCGATCGTGCCGAAGTCGGGGTGCGGCCGGACGTCCCACCACACCTCCTTGATGCTGCGGATCGTGCCGGCCCGCAGCAGCGTGTCCATGTACTCCTCGAACTCGCCCCAGTCCGCCAGCAGGTGCGGCGGCCCCGCCGTGGGCAGCGCGCCGAAGACGATGGCCCGGCTCGACGCCAGCCCGGTGTCCTGCCCGCCCCAGTACGGACTGGAGGAGGTGAGCGCGAGGAAGTGCGGCAGGTACGCCGCGAGGGCGTTGACGATCGGAATGACCTTGTCCCGTTCCCTGACGCCCACGTGGACGTGCACGCCGAACGTCTGGATCCGCCAGGCGAGCCACTGCATCTCCTCGACCAGCTCGACGTAGCGCTGGTTGGGCGCGTACACCGCGTCGCGCCAGTCGCTGATCGCGTGGGTCCCGGTGCAGGCGAGCGCGATGCCGCGCGGCTCGACGGCCTCGGTCAGCCGGGCGATGCTCTTCTTCAGGTCCTGCACCGCCTCCGCCACCGTGTGGCAGACATCGGTGACGATCTCGACCTGGGACTGCATCAGCTCGTGCATGGCCTTCGGCCGCTGCCCCTCACTGAGGTCGGGAACGGCGGCGAGCACCTCCTTGGCGTCCTGGCGGAGATGGCGGGTGTGCCTGTCGACGAGCTGAAGCTCCCACTCCACGCCGAGCGTCGCACCACGCGAGGGGTTGAAGTCGATCGCCAAAGCCTGCCTCCATCCGTTCGGTCCCTGCGGACACTCAGGTCACATCGGACAAGGTCGTTTTCACCTCGGCCCTACCCTTCATCCATCCCCGCACGCCGACGGCCCCGAGCGCCAGTGCCAGAAGGATGTTCACCGCGATGAGCACGCCGTGGACGACGTAGAAGGACGTCTCGTGCCCGTCGGCGAGGTTGAAGCCGAGATTGATCCACTCAACGATCATGAAGGCGGCGAGCGCCATGAGAAAGACCGATACGCGTCTCGTCATGCTGACAGTATCGGCGGGCCCCCGCGTGGCCCTGTGGCTTATGGGGCATATGTCGCTTCATGCGAAGGCAGTCGAGACTAGGCTGATCGACCTATGGGGACGAACCTGCGGGCCCTCGCCGCGACCGTGACGACGGCGGGGGTGCTGACGACGGCGCTGCTCGGCGCTCCTACCGCCGCGGGCGCGCGGTCCGCACCGGACCTGGCGCCGCGGGGCACCGGCACGGCCGCGGCCGGGAACGGAACGGCCGCGACCGGGAACGGCACGGGCGACGGCACCATCGGCGGGGAGCGGCTCGCCGGACGCGGGCTCATCACGCCCGCCGGGGTCAAGCCCCCGCCCAAGACCGAGGCCAGCGCGTACGTGGTGGCCGACGCCGACACCGGCGCGGTGCTCGCGGCCAAGGACCCGCACGGGCACTACCGGCCCGCGAGCACGCTCAAGACGCTGACCGCCGTGACGCTGATCCCCAAGCTCGACAAGAAGCGCAAGGTCAAGCCGAGCCACGAGGCGTGCAACGTGGAGGGCAGCGCCGTCGGCATCGTCCCCGAGCCGATCTACACGGTCGACGACCTCATGCGGGCGCTCCTGATGGTCTCCGCCAACGACGCCGCGGTCGCGCTCGCCGAGGCGAACGGCGGCCTGAAGAAGACGCTCGCCGACATGAACAAGGAGGCGCGCAGGCTCCAGGCGTACGACACGGTGGCCAAGACGCCGAACGGCCTCGACGCCCCGGGCCAGCGCAGCTCGGCCTACGACCTCGCGCTGATCGCGCGGGCCGGGCTGGCTATCCCGGACTTCCGCAAATACATCGCCACGAAGGTCGCCAAGTTCCCCGCGCCCAAGGACTACCTCAAGAAGGACAAGAAGAAGAAGCGTCGCGGCGACGCCGAGGCGAGCGAGTCTCCCCCGCCGGCCTACTACGAGATGGCCAACCACAACCGGCTGCTGGGACGCTACAAGGGCATGCTCGGCGTCAAGAACGGCTGGACGTCCAAGGCCCTGGGCAGTTTCGTGGGCGCGGCCAAGCGTGACGGCCACACGATCATCGTGGTGATCATGCATCACCCCGGCGGCTTCTGGGAGGAGGTCGCCAAGCTGCTCGACTGGGGCTTCGCCGCGCGGGGCAAGGCGACCCCGGTGGGCCACCTGGTCTCGCCCGTGCCCGACGCCAAGCCCTCGTCCTCCCCCCTGGCCGTACGGCCCTCGCCGACGCCGGACGCGGGCACGACGACGGGCGCGGACGCGGTCGACGCGGCGGGCGCGGCCAGGGCGCGCGGAGAGGAGCCCGCGTCGAAGGGGCCGGGCCTGACCACCCCCCTGCTGATCGGCGGCGGCGCCCTCGCGGTCCTCGCCCTCGGCGCGTACGGCCTGCGCCGGCGCCGCAAAACCCCCGGCGACGCCACCGGCTGAAAGCGAGGTCGTGGGGGGCCGGTCGCTGTGGCGCGTGATCAGGCGGGGCCGGTCCTGGGCGTGGTCGCGGGCGAGGGAAGCGGGGTGGGCTCGGGCGGCGGGCCGAGCGTGGCCGTCGCCGTCCACGCGGCGGCGAAGAGGATCACCCGGGCCGACAGGTTGATCCACAACAGCAGTCCCACCACGACCGCGAACGCGCCGTACACCGGGTTGTGCAGGGTGCCGGAGAGAATCAGCGCCGCGAGCTGCTTCAGCACCCCGAAGCCGACCGCGCCGAGCAGCGCGCCCTTGAGCACGACGCGGAACGGCTGCGGCGGCCTTGCCAGCCAGCCGAGGATCACCAGGAAGAGCAGCACGTCGGCCGCCAGGCTCCCGGCGATCCCGGCGATCCGGACGCCGAAGCCCGCCAGCGGCGAGGAGCCCAGGCCGAGCCAGCCGGCGACCATGCTCGTGGCCCCGGTGGCGAACCCGGTCACGATCACCGAGATCAGCATGGCGAGGCCCATGAGCACGAGCGCGACGAGGTCGCGGAGCTTGCCGACGAAGAAGTTGAGCGGGGGCTCGCAGGTCATCCAGATGGTGCGCAGGGCCCCGCGCAGGGCGTCGATCGCACCCAGCCCGGCGTACAGCAGGCCGAGCAGGCCGATCAGCCCGGCCTGGGCCCGGGCCCCGGCGAGCTGATCGATGCGAAGCTGCCCGGCGATCCCGGGAAGCTGGCTGTTGATCGCCTTGGTGAGCGTGACGAGCGCGTCCGGGCGGATCGTGACGACGTACCCGAACAGGGCGAACGCCAGCGCGATCAACGGGAAGAACGACAGGAACGCGAAGTACGTGAAGGCGCCCGCCAGCCGGTCCCCCGCCTGCACCTGGTAGCGCCGCACCGTCCGGAGGACGTGGTCGAACCACGGAAAGCGGATCCGCTCGCGTGCGGTCCACGTCCGGCCCCATGCCCTGACCTCGCCGACACGCTGCGTGACCCGGTCGACCATCGCCATCCCCATCGGCGTTGTCTACCCGGAGAAGGCGTCTCAATGCCTGCCACCGCGCACGACCCAGCACCCCGCAACCGGAACGCGCCGCAGCTCAGGCCCATCGGCCGCAGGCGGTCTGGCGCTTGAACGGCTAGCCGGGTCCCACCGACGGCACATGCCGCCCTGGACACCGCCCGCGCCGCGCTCACCGGGGGCATGGCATGCCAGCGCCGCAGCGGAGCTACGGCTCGAATCGCGGGGGCGGCCGGTCAGCCGTGGACGGTTCGGCACGGCCGGGATCGCGCGCCGGGTCAGTCGAAGGGGGGCGTGGGGAGGAGGCCGAGGCGCTCGCGGACCTGCTCCATCGTCTCGCGGGCCACCTTGCGGGCACGGGCGGCACCCGCGACCAGCAGCCGATCGAGCTCGGCCTCGTCGGCCAGCAGCTTCTCCGTACGCTCCCGGATCGGGGCGAACGTCTCGACGACGGCCTCGGCGACCTCTTTCTTGAAGGCGCCGTACCCCTGCCCGGCGAACCGCGTCTCCAGTTCGGGGATCGGCGTGCCGGTCAGCGCGGACAGGATCCGCAGCAGGTTGGTGATGCCCGGCTTGTTCTCCTCATCGGCGACGATCTCGCTGCCGGTGTCGGTCACCGCGCGCATGACCTTCTTGCGCAGGACGTTCGGCTCTTCGAGCACGTCGAGGATGCCCTGCGGGCTCGACGACGACTTCGACATCTTCGCGGTCGGGTCCTGGAGGTCGGTGATCTTCTCGACCTCCTTGAGGATGTACGGGCTCGGCACCTTGAACGTCTGGCCGTAGCGGCTGTTGAAGCGCTGCGCGAGGTCGCGGCTGAGCTCCAGGTGCTGCTTCTGGTCCACCCCGACCGGCACATAATCGGCCTGGTAGATCAGGATGTCGGCCGCCTGGAGGATCGGGTAGGTGAACAGGCCCACGCTCGCCGAGCCCTCGCCGTACCGCGCGGCCTTGTCCTTGAACTGGGTCATCCGCCCGGCCTCGCCCATGCCGGTCTGGCAGATCAGATACCAGGCGAGCTCGCTGTGCTCACGCACGTGGCTCTGCGCGAAGACCGCGGCCCGCTCCGGGTCGAGCCCCGCGCCGAACAGCTGGGCGGCGGCGATCCTGGTGCGCCGGCGCAGCTCCGCGGGCTTGGGCGCGACGGTCAGCGCGTGCAGGTCGGCGATGAAGTAGAAGGCCTCGTGGGTGTCCTGCAGCGCGACGTACTGACGGATGGCGCCGAGATAGTTGCCCAGGTGGAACGAGTCGGCCGTGGGCTGGATACCAGACAGGACGCGAGCAAGAGCCATACGGCAATTCTGTCAGCAGTCGCGGCCTCCATGCGACAGGCACGGCCCGCGGCGGACGCTCCCAGCCGCCGGAGCCCCCGAAAACGGATGGGATCACCACAGCTCGCGAAGGGGACGTGCCGGCCGCCCTCACCGGCGAGAAGCCTCCCCGACCGGGTCCGCCCGATGTGGGCCCCGGCTCCCGGCCGGCGCCGCGAGCCGGACGGCGATCACCCGGAGCACGACGACGGGCACCACGGCGATCGTCCCCGGCGTGATGAACCGGGGCCGTGGAGTCCCGTGAACTCGTTTCCCGGTTCGTGTGAAAGACGGCCGACACTACTCACTCGGGAAGGCCCGACCCCATGCCGCTCAGTACGACCCTGTCTGACGCCGCCCTGATCGAACAATCGCGGCGAGATCCCGAGGTGTTCGCCCTGCTGTTCGACAGGCACGCGGCACACATCCACCGTTATGTGGCGCGCCGGCTCGGCGACGACACGGCCGACGACGTCGTCTCCGAGACGTTCCTCGCCGCGTTCCGGCAGCGCCTCGACTACGACACCTCCCGCGCGGAGGCCCTCCCCTGGTTGTACGGCATCGCGACCAACTTCATCCGCCGCCATCGGCGCGCCGAGATACACCGCTACAAGGCGTACTCGAAGATGGGCGTCCTCCCCGACGGCGGCGACGCCGCGGAGCAAGCCGTGGAGCGGGCGAGCGCCCATGCCGTACGCCGCCCTCTCGCCCGGGCGCTGGCCTCGCTGAAGGCGCGCGACCGCGACGTCCTCTTACTCGTGGCCTGGGCCGAGCTCACCTACGAAGAGGTCGCAGGCGCCCTGTCCATCCCGATCGGAACAGTCCGGTCCCGCCTCAACCGCGCACGGGCCGTCGTCCGCGAGGCCCTCGGCAGCACCGACCCCACGACGGAGCAGACCTCATGAACGAGCTGACCGACCTGACCGAACTGCGCGACCTGTTCGCCGACAAGCCGCTCCCCACGGCCGACCGCCTCGCCCCCGCGCGTACCGCGCTCCTGGCCGAAGCCCGCGCGAAGCGGCGGCCCCGGCGCGCCCGGGTGGCCGGCCTGCCGCGTCTGCTGCTGGCGGGCGGCCTGGTCGCGGCGGCGGCCGCGGGAGCGGTCGCCTTTCAGGCGTTCACCCCCTCCGCGCCCGCGAGCGCCGCCGAGGTCCTGAGGCTGGCGGCCAAGGCCGCGACCGCCGCCCCGTGGCCGGACCCCCGGGACGACCAGTACCTCCACTACGAGCTGATCGCGTATACCCGCGCCGAGGAAGGGGTGCGCAACGTCGGTCCCCGTCACATCACGGGCGAGATCTGGGCGTCGGTCGACGGCTCTCGCCCCGGGCTCGTCTGGCACAAGCCGGCGACGTCCGTCCCCGGGGGCAACGAATACAAGGAACTGCTGACCCGGTGCCCCTTCCGGCGCGGCCTGACCTACGCCGACCTGCGCGGGTGGCCCAGGGACAAGGAACGGCTCCGGCGCAAGCTGGCCGAGGCCGGTGACGAGGCGGCAGGCGGCGAGGACGCCGCGACGCGGATCTGGAACGGCGCCGTCAGGGTGCTCGGCACCCCGGTGCCGCCCAGGCTGCAGGCGGCCATCTTCGAGATCGCCGCGACCCTGCCGGGCATCGAGACGGAGGAGCTCAAGGACGCCACGGGCAGATCGGGCATCGCCGTGACCCGAGTGGACGACCGGGGCCCCGGGGGCACGACCTCCCGCGAGTCCCTCATCTTCGACACGACCTCCTACGTCCTCCTCGGCGGCCAGGAGCTCGTGCCGGGGCACGGCCGTGAACTGTGGTCCATCACCCGTCCGCGGATCATCGACACGCTCCCGGCCTGGTCCGCCTCGGTGAAGCGGAAAGGCTGCGCCTGAGCCCGCGCCCCCGGAGCGCCCCGCGCCCGACCGGCCGGCCGGTCAACCGGTCAGCCGGTCGCCGCCGGCGCCGGGTCTTCGGGGGGAGTGCGGGTGACCCGGACGCGGGAGACGCGGCGGCCGTCCATCTCCGTCACGGTCAGCGTCACGCCCGGCCCCTCGGCGACCTCGCCCCGCTGCGGCAGGTGGCCGAGGAAGGCCATGACGTAGCCGCCCAGGGTCTCGTACGGCCCGTCGGGCAGCCGCACGCCCGTCTGCGCGTGGAACTCGTCGAGGTTGACCAGCCCCTCGATCTCCATGTCTCCGGCGATCACCCGTACGGCGTCGCCGCTCTCGTCGTACTCGTCGCGGATGTCGCCCACGAGCTCCTCGACCAGGTCTTCCAGCGTGACGATGCCGGCGGTGCCGCCGTACTCGTCCACCACGATGGCGAGGTGGTGGCCCTCGTCGCGCATCTCCGCCAGCGTGGGCAGAACGCGCTTGCTCGCCGGCACGAGCTTGACCGGGCGGATCGGCACCAGCTCGCTGATCGGGTCCAGCCGCCCGGTGCGCACCGGGTCGAGCAGATCCCGTACGTGGACGAACCCGATGACGTCGTCGTAGGAGTCGCGGTAGACGGGGAACCGGGAGTGCGGCATGGCCGCGGCGAGCACGGCCGCCTCGGCGAGCGGGGTGTCCGCGGCCATGAACTCGACCTCCGTGCGGGGCAGCATGACCTCCCTGAGCTGCCGCTTGCCCGCCGCGAACACCTCGGCGATCACGTCGCGCTCGTCCTGGGTGAGCTCCGCGTGACCCACCACCATGTCGCGCAGCTCCTCGGTGGTCATGGCCGCCCGGTCGGCGGACGGGTTGCCGCCGAGCAGCCGTACGACGCCGTTGGTCGACTTGGACAGCAGCCAGATCACCGGCCTGGACAGCGTCGCGATCCGGTCGAGCAGCGGGGCGATCAGCAGCGACAGGCTCTCCGCCCGCTGCCTGCCGAGCCGCTTGGGCGCCAGCTCGCCGAGCACCAGCGTGACGTACGAGATGGCCAGCGTGACGGTCACGAACGCGGCGGGCGCGGCCACGTCCGGCCGCAGCCCCCACTCCTCGAGGACCGGGGCGAACCGCGGGCCCAGCGCGTCGGCGCCGAGCGCGCCCGACAGCACGGTCGCCACGGTCACGCCGACCTGGATGGCGGACAGGAACCGGTTGGGGTCGCGGGCGAGCTTCTGCACGCGCGCGCCCCGGCGTTCCTCGAGACTCAGCCGGCGGATCTGGCTCTCCCGCAGCGAGACCATCGCCATCTCGGCCGCGGCGAAAAATCCGCCGATCAGGATGAATATCAGGACCAGGGCGATGGTCACCGCGACGTTACTCAACGTCATCAGTCCGTTCGGGTGTCAGGCGTGCCAAGCCGGTCGTCACAATCCCCCATGACTCGCTGGGATTGCGGTGCTGGTGGCATTTAACCCGCTCCTCATGAGAAGAGCGTAAGCTAGGCCCGGTACGTACATAATCTAACAGATTTGAACAGGAGTAAACAGTGAAGCTGCTGGTTACTGGTGGAGCCGGGTATATCGGCAGCGTCGTGGCGGCGCAACTCCTGGAGGAGGGGCACGAGGTCACGGTGCTCGACGACCTGTCGACCGGGCACGCCGACGCGGTGCCCTCCGGCGCCGCCTTCGTGCGGGCGTCGGTCACCGAGGCGGGCGGCGTGCTGTCGGAAGGGTTCGACGCCGTGCTCCACTTCGCGGCGAAGTCGCTGGTGGGCGAGTCGGTCGAGAAGCCGGGGCTGTACTGGTCGCACAACCTCGGCGGCACGCTCGCGCTGCTCGACGCGATGCGGCAGGCCGGGGTGAACCGCATCGTGTTCTCCTCGACCGCCGCCACGTACGGCGAGCCGGAGCGCACGCCGATCCTGGAGACCGACCCGACCCGCCCGGGCAACCCCTACGGCGCGTCCAAGCTGGCGGTGGACACCGCGCTGTCCGCCTTCGCCGGGCTGTACGGCCTGGGCGCGGTCAGCCTGCGTTACTTCAACGTGGCCGGGGCGTACGGCGAGTTCCGCGAGCGGCACACGGTCGAGACCCATCTGATCCCCAACATCCTGAAGGTGGCCCTCGGCGAGCGCGAGTCGGTCAGCGTCTTCGGCACCGACTACCCCACCCCCGACGGCACGTGCGTCCGCGACTACATCCACGTCGCCGACCTCGCCCGCGCGCACCTGCTCGCCCTGGACGCCTGCACGCCCGGTGAGCACCGGATCTACAACCTCGGCAGCGGCACGGGCTTCTCCGTGAAGGAGGTCGTGGACGTCTGCCGCGAGGTGACCGGGCACCCCATCCCGACGACCGTCGCCCCGCGCCGTCCCGGAGATCCGGCCGTCCTAGTGGCCTCGTCGGAGAAGATCCGGCGGGAGCTCGGCTGGAAGCCCGCCCACGCGACGCTCCGCGACATGGTCGCCGACGCCTGGGCCGCGCTCACCTGACCGATCCCCGCCAGCCCGCGCGTGCCTGGCCCGTCTCCGCCTCGACGCCGTACGCCCGGCCCCGCATGAACCGGCTCTCGCACGCATCGGCGGCGTGGCAGGGCGGGCGTGTCGGGCGCGGCGGGCGTCTCGGACCCGCCGTGGCCGACGTGTCTCGCGGCGGGGGCGCCGTCAGGCGCGGCGCAGGGCCACCCGTACGCTCGCCCGGTTGTTGGCCGGGCGGCGGTCGCCGTAGCGGCGCGAGTAGACGGTGGCCATCGTCGCCACGGCGTGCGAGGCCCGTGACGGCACCCGGAACACGAGTTCGAGCAGCCCGCGCGACCCCGACCTGATCGGCGGCAGCGAGCACCCCACGAACTGGCGGTTCCCCCGGCAGCGCCCTCCCCTGGCGGACAGCAGCCGGGCCTCGCGCGGCTGGAAGAACACGTAGGCGTCCCGGACGACCCGCGGCCCCCGGTTGTGCACCTCGGCCCGTACGGTGAACCAGTGCCCGGGGCGGATGAACCTGGTCGAGGTGCGGAACCGCATCGCCAGGTCGGCCCCCTCGTCGACCCTGGTCACGGCCTCGGCCGTGTTGTCGGCCTCGTTGCCGTCGAGCACCTCGGAGGTCAGCTCGGCCCGCGCCCGCAGGGGACCGTGCGCCCCCGGCGCGATCACCCCCGTGATCGTCATGTCGCCCGAGCCGCCGGGCAGCACGTCGTCGGACGAGCGGCAGACGACCTGGTTGCGCGCCCGGCCGGGCTCGCACTCCGCCACGCCGACGTTGACGATCTGGAAGCTCTTGGGCAGCCGGACCCGCAGCGTCGGCAGCACGGCGTCGCCCGGGCCCTTGTTGTGCACGGTGACGTGATAGGTCAGCGGCTGCCCCGGCTGCGCCACCTTCGGCTTGGCGGTGATGCCGACCGCCAGATCGGCCGTGCCCCACTGATCCTTCACCGGCGCCGGCCGGGGAGGCTCCCCGGAGAAGGCGAGTGCCGGTTGCGGCGCTCCGGCGACGAAGACACAGACCAAACCCGTGACGACCCTACGACCCACTACGGCTCCCCCGAACGCTTGAGATCAATTCAACCGTGCCGGGCGTGCCCCGCGCACCGTCCGACACGCCGCCGAGAGCGTCGTTGAGCTGCGTTCTCACGCCGCGACGAGGTCCCCTCCGCGGCGCCGCGGCCGGCCGAGCCGTACGCCGCCCCGGGGCAGCGGGGCGAGCGCGAGGAGGGCGACCGCCGCGCCGACGCCCCCGAGCCAGGGGATGACGGTCGCGGTCGCGGCGGCGCAGGCCTCGGCCAGGCCGTGCACGGGCGCTTCACGCGTCACCACCGGCGTGTACGCGGTGCCCGCCACGGCCGGCGCCACCGAGCCGCCGATCTGCCGGAAGAACGTGAGGTTCGCGCCGGCCGTGCCGATGAACCGGGGCGGCACGGCCGTCTGGATCGCCACGGTGAGACCGGACAGCATGGGCCCCATCCCGAGGCCGATCAGAGCCATCCGGACGACGAGCAGCGGAGCCGAGAGCCGGACGCGGGCTCGGCCGGCCGGAGTGCGGGGTCAGCGGCAGGCGATCTTGGGCGGGGCGTCCCGCTCGGGGTCGAAATCGACGTTGCCGAAGTGCTTGCGCAGCAGGTCTCGCATCGTGCCGTCGCCGTACATGTCGGCGATCGCGTCCTCCACGATCCGGCAGGTGCGCACGTCGTTCTTGGGCAGGCCGACCGCGTAGCGCTGGTCGGTCAGCCGCAGGCCGAGCACCGACAGCTTCAGGCTCGCCACGCGGTTGGCGAAGCCGGCGATGATCAGGTCGTCGCCGGGGACCGCGTCGATCTCGCCCCGCGTGAGCAGGTTCATGCACTCGGCGTAGTTGTCCACCGGGACCTGCACGACGTCCGCCTTGTCCGCGAAGAGCCGGGCGGTGCTGCTGCCCGCCGGCGCGCACATCCGGTGCCCGGCGAGATCCTCCAGCTTCTTGATCCGCGAGCCGGCGAGCACGAGCACATCGGCGTGGGCCGTGTAGTACGGCCCGGCGAAGGTGACGGCGTCGTCGCGGTTGTCGTCGTAGGAGTAGGTCGCCACGACCATGTCCACCGTGCCGTCGGTCAGCGCGCGCACCCGGTCGCCGACGCCGAGCCTGCGGAAAGTGATCCCGCTCGCGGGGACCTTGAGCCTTTTGGCGATGAGCGTCGCGACGTCCACGTCGAACCCGCTGAAGCCGCTCTCCTCCGCCAAAGCGACCCCGGGCAGGTCTCCGCGCACGCCGATCGTCAATCGTTTGGTCCGCAGCGCCTTCTCGTACACCGAGGCGTACGTCGGGCTCGGCCGGGGGGAGGGTCGCGTCGCGACGACGGTGTTGTCCGCGCCGTCGTCGATGGGCTCTTCACCGAACCCGAGGCCCAGCTGATCGGCGGCGAGCACGGCCGCGGCGGCCACGAGGGCGAGCACGACCGCGATCACCACCGCGAACACGCCGATGGAGACCTCCTTGCGGAGGCGCCGCACCTGTCCTCCGATCCCGGCCGGCCCGGCTACCGTCGTCCCAGGACCGGCAGGCAGGGGCGGCATGCCGCTTCCCCCCACGCCGGTTCCCCCGGCACCGGCACCGGTGTTCCCCGCGCCGGTGGATCCCAGGGGCGGCCCCATGTCGGCGTGACCGCCGGCGCCCTGGGTGGGGACGCCGCCGAACCTCGAGTCGGTGGAGCCGAAGGTCGGCAGGGCCGACCGGGACGCCCCGGCGGGCACATCGCTCCCGGCATGTCCTGCCCCGGTCCGGGCGCCGGCCCCGGCCGCCCCGCCGTACCCGGTCCACGGGCTGGATCCGGTCGGCTCGCCGTAGCCGGTGCGCGTGCCGGTGCCCGGCTCGCCGGTCCCGGTCCGCGCGGCGGCGGGCGGCAAGACACCCGCGCCCGTCCCGGCGACGCGGCCGGGGCCGGTGCGCGCCAGGCGTGTGGCGTCCGGGTCGGCCGCGTGCGCGGCCCCCTCCGACAGCACGACCGTCGACGCGTCGCCCGACGCCGCACGGCCGAGCAGGCTCAGCAGGATCTGGTCGGCCGTGGGCCGCTCGTCCGGCGACTTGCGCAGGCAGGCGCGCACCACCCCGCCGAGCGGCTCGGGCAGCATCTCGGTGTCGATGTCGTGGTTGAGGATGCGGTTGAGCACGACCGCGATCGAGGTCCCGCCGAACACGACGTTGCCGGTCGCGGCGTACGCGATCGTGGAGGCCCAGGAGAACACGTCGGCCGGGGGCCCCACCTTGCCGCCGGAGATCTGCTCGGGCGCCATGTACGCCGGTGTGCCGATCGCCCGGCTGGTGATCGTGGCGGTCGAGTCGAGGATGCGGGCGATGCCGAAGTCCACCACCCGGGGCCCGTCCACGGCCAGCAGCACGTTGTCCGGTTTGAAGTCGCGGTGCACGATGCCCGCCTGGTGGATCGCGGTGAGCGCGGTGGCCGTGCCGACCGCCAGGCGCTCCAGGCGCGAGCCGGTCAGCGGCCCGTCCGCCTCGACGGCCTCGCGCAGCGACCGCCCGTCGATGAACTCGCTCGCGATGTACGGCGTGTCGCCTTCCAGGTCGGCGGCCAGGACCCGGGCGGTGCAGAAGCTCGCCACGCGCTGGGCGGCGCGCAGTTCCCGCGCGAACCGTGACCTGGCGGTCGCGTCACCGGAGAACTTGACGTGCAGCAGCTTGACCGCGGCGCGCTCGCCGGCCTCGTCCTGGCCGAAGTAGACCACGCCCTGCCCGCCCTCGCCGAGACGGCCGGACAGCACGAAGGGACCGAGTCTGGTCGGATCCCCCGGTTGCAACGGCGCGATCTGCGGCATCCCGTTCCCCACGATTCGGCAAAGTATCGGCCAGCAGAACTTTACGGCCACGAGGCGACGGTTCCGTGATTTGAGACCGGGCCGAGGCGTCAGGAAGCCATGCCAGAGCGGCGAGCGGTCCGTACCCGAGCGGTAACCGGAAAGGGGCCGCCCGGAAACAAATCCGGACGACCCCTGCCGATGAAACGCGGGCTACGCCGACGAAACAGGCGTCACTGCGCCATCTTCTTCTTGAGGTTCTCGTCGAGCGCCGCGAGGAAGTCCTGCGTAGTCAGCCACTCGGCGTCGCCGCCGACCAGGAGCGCGAGGTCCTTGGTCATCTGGCCGCCCTCGACGGTCTCGATGCAGACCTGCTCCAGCTTCTCGGCGAAGTCGATGACCTCGGGCTGGTTGTCGAGCTTGCCGCGGTGCTGCAGGCCCCGGGTCCACGCGAAGATCGAGGCGATCGGGTTGGTGGAGGTCGGCTTGCCCTGCTGGTGCTGGCGGTAGTGCCGGGTCACGGTGCCGTGCGCCGCCTCGGCCTCCACGGTGCGGCCGTCGGGGGTCATGAGCACGCTGGTCATGAGGCCGAGCGAGCCGAAGCCCTGCGCCACGGTGTCCGACTGGACGTCGCCGTCGTAGTTCTTGCAGGCCCACACGTACCCGCCCTCCCACTTCAGGGAGGCGGCCACCATGTCGTCGATCAGGCGGTGCTCGTAGGTGAGCCCGGCGGCTTCGAAGTCGGCCTTGAACTCGGTCTCGTAGACCTCGGCGAAGATGTCCTTGAACCGGCCGTCGTACGCCTTGAGGATCGTGTTCTTGGTCGACAGGTAGACCGGGTAGCCGCGGGCGAGGCCGTACCGCATGGAGGCGCGGGCGAAGTCGCGGATCGACTCGTCCAGGTTGTACATCGCCAGGGCGACGCCGGAACCGGGGAAGTCGAAGACGTTGAGCTCGATCGGCTCGCTGCCGTCCTTCGGCGTGAACGTCAGGGTCAGCGTGCCCTCACCCGGGATCTTCACGTCGGTGGCGCGGTACTGGTCGCCGAAGGCGTGACGGCCGACGACGATCGGCTTGGTCCAGCCGGGCACGAGCCGCGGGATGTTCGACATGATGATCGGCTCGCGGAAGATGACACCGCCGAGGATGTTGCGGATCGTCCCGTTCGGGGACTTCCACATCTTCTTCAGGCCGAACTCCTCGACGCGGGCCTCGTCCGGGGTGATCGTCGCGCACTTCACGCCCACGCCGTACTTCTTGATGGCGTTGGCCGCGTCGATGGTGACCTGGTCGTCGGTGGCGTCGCGGTTCTGAATGCCGAGGTCGTAGTACTTCAGGTCGATGTCGAGGTAGGGAAGGATCAGCTGGTCCTTGATGAACTGCCAGATGATCCGGGTCATCTCGTCGCCGTCAAGCTCGACGACCGGGCCCGCTACCTTGATCTTGGGCATGCGTGGGGTTCCCCTTCTGAACTAACTGGCCAGCAGGTCCTTTTTGAGGGCTCACTGGCCGTTGAGGCTATCGGACGGCTGAAGTAGCTCCGCGACGAGGTCGTGTCCCTACGAGTCGTGCAACCGCAGCAGCATGAGCAGCGAGCCGATGACGAGCGCCGCGCCGAACGCCGCCAGCGTGAGCGCGTCCACCCGTTTGCTGCGCACCGCGAGCGCACCCGCCCGCCGTTCGGAGAGCGTCACCCGGATCAGCGATCCGAAGAGAAAGCCGAAGCCCATGATCGCACCGCCCGCCGGCACCGGCACGCCCAGCCCCACCGCGCACAGCCCGGCGGCCGCGCCCGCCGCCACCAGCAAGTACGGCCCCCAGGCCGTGCTCTCGCTCGTTCTCACGTCTCTCCCATGCCTGCCACTGTGATTCCCGGCGCGTCACCGCTCGTCGATGGGCACCCACTTCTGGTCGCGCTCGCCGACGTACTCGCTGTCCGGCCGGATCAGCCGGTTGTCGGCGTGCTGCTCGATCACGTGGGCGGTCCACCCGGCCATCCTGCTGACCGAGAACACGGGCGTGAACAGGTCGGTCGGAATGCCGAGATAGTGGTAAACGGTCGCCGCGTAGAAGTCCACGTTCGGATATAGGCGCTTTTCCGCGAAGACGACCTCCTCCATCTCCCGCGACATGCGGAAGTAGGTGTCGTCGCCCGAGGCCTCGGCCAGCTCCTGCGACATCCGCCGAAGGTGCGTCGCCCGGGGGTCTTCGGTCTTGTAGACGCGGTGCCCGAACCCCATGATCTTCTCGCCCGCCGCCAGCTTGTCCCGTACGGCCTGGGCGACACCGCGCGGGTCCAGCGCTTCCAGCGTACGCATGACCTGCTCGTTCGCGCCGCCGTGGAGGGGGCCCTTGAGCGTGCCGATGGCGGCGACGATCGCCGAGTGCATGTCGGACAGCGTCGCGGCGCACACGCGGGCGGCGAAGGTGGACGCGTTCATCGTGTGGTCGGCGTGCAGCACCAGGCAGGTGTCGAAGATCTCGACCTCGCGCTGCTCGGGGCGGCGGCCGGTGATCTGCAGCAGGAAGTTCGCGGCGGTGCTCAGCTCGGGGTCGGGTTCGGCGATGTCCGCTCCCGTCCTGGCCGCGTGATAGCGGGCGACGAGGACGGGCTGCTGCGCCGTGAGCCTGGCGGCCTTGCGGAGGTTGGCGTCGGCGGCGTTGGAATCCTTGTCCGGGTCGTCCGCGCCGGCCAGCGAGACCAGCGTGCGCAGCGCCTCCATGGGCGCCTGTTTCCCGGCGATCTCGGAGATGTTGCTCTCGACGAGCGCGCCCAGGGCGCGGCCCTCGGCCAGCTCCGCGCCGTAGTCGGCGAGCTGCTCGCGGGTCGGCAGCGTGCCGCGCTGGAGCAGGTGGGCCACTTCCTCGAAGGTTGTACGGCCGGCCAGGTCGTGGATGTCGTATCCGCGGTAGAACAGACGGCCGGCCTTGCCGTCGATGTCGCTGAGGGCTGTGGAGGCGGCGATGACGTCGGCGAGGCCTTTGGTGGGCTTGGACACCACCTCTTGGGGGGTTCCACCCCCCAAGTCCTCACCGCCCGAGGAAGTCTGGTTCATAGTGTTTCCTCCGCTTATCTCCGCCCGAAGTCTACCCGTGAGCAGATAAAGCACCCCCCAAAGGTCCAGACCAATTCCACGTTCGATACTGCTCTCGGCAAAGGCGATTCCCCCCCGCCACGGGTGGGTAAGCCGCAGCTATAGGGAAAGTAACGGCGGGCTACCTGGGGAGGAACTGCCGTGGAGGGGCCGTTCATACGGATCGAGGACAGCGGCGAGGTGGTGCCGCTGCGCCCCGACGTCACCACGATCGGCCGTGGCCGAGGCGTGGACATCCGGCTGACGGATCCGAGCGTGTCACGGCTGCACGCCGAATTCGTCCGTCGCGGGCCCTACCTGTACGTCGTGGACCTGGGCCTGTCTCGCAACGGCACACGAGTGAACGGCAGGCCGATCGCCAGGAGGGTGCTGGACGACGGCGACGTCGTTTCGTTCGGAGCCGCCCGGGCCCGGGTCGGGGGGATCCCGCGCGAGGACCTCGCCCCCGAGGTCGAGCTGCGCCGCGCCGCGGCGCCGGAGCTCACCCGGCGCGAGGTCGACGTGCTCACCTCGTTGTGCCGTCCCGCGCTGTCCGACGAGGCGTTCGTGGCGCCGGCGACGGCACGCGAGATCGCCGACGACCTGGTGGTGACCGAGGCGGCGGTCAAGCAGCATCTGCTGCGGCTGTATCAGAAGTTCCGCATCCCGGAGGGCACCAACCGGCGCACCCGGCTCGCCAACGAGGTCGTCGCCCTCGGCCTGGTGCGGCCCACGCCGGTCGTGCCACCGCAGCGGTCCGGCGGACCGACCGATCCGGAGCCGCAGCCGCGCCCAAGCGCGGGCCGCCGGGCGTCCTGAAGCCGCGCCCCACCGGCCGCCGGGGGCGGTGTCCATCTCACCCTCGGCGGCCAATGGAGCGTTCCCAAATTCTGCCGCCCGCCGTACGGCAGGGTCTCGGCAGCGGGTTTGCGCCGACGACAGGCGCGGCTCCGGCCCCGCCCTCAGCAGTGGTTCACGCCGACGGCAGGCGGCCCGACACCCCGGCCGGGTCTCGACCATGACCGGACGACGCGCCACAGTCCTGACGGGCACCGGAAGCGCCCCGGGCACCTCGCCTGATGCGGGGAAAGCCAGCGCCCATCACAGGAGCGTGCGGCTGATCGACGCCGGGCAGAAGTCGGGTCTCCGTACGGCAGGCGAGCGGGGGACGACGTCTCTATGGCGGCCGGCGCGATGGCGGACCGCGCTTCAGCCGGCGTGGAAAAGCCAGCCCCCAGGGACGGGACCGCATAGTCGCGGGATCTGCCGCGGGGGACAGCGGACGGTTCCCCCGCCGTGCACCCGGACGTCACTCGTAGGCCTTCCCACCTGTCAGTAATGACCAAACCTCATTGAAAATCACTTTGCCGATGGCCAGCACATGCCTGTCTGCGCCTTGCATGATGAGGGCCAGCGCGAGATCGGTGGCGTCGGCGTCCGGCAGGACATCCAAGGTCGTCACCACACCGGCAGGAGGGTCACCTTGCCGCACCACTGGGCCGCGCTCGCTGTCGCGCAATTCCTCCCGCCATGCCGGGCCGCACAGGTAGGTGTAGTGGCGATCCCCCAGCTCGATGCTGAAGCCTCTGTCCTTGTTACGCAAAGCACGCCGATTCCGGGAGAGACCAGCGGTGACCCCGCCCACGGTCAGCCGTGTCCACTCATCGATGGTGATGTGTCCCGAGCCGAAATAGCTCGAGAGCGTCGCATCCGGCAGCCCATCCGCGACGAGCGTGGCCTCTCGGTCGTTGCTGATTTTGAGGGAGACCTCCCCATACGGGCCTGCCGTACCGACCAGGTGCAGAAAGGTAGCTTTCCGCTCACGACGGCGCTCAGGTACTCGCTCCACAAGATCAAAAGAGAAACCGGACATCACACATCACCGTCCTACGGCGTGCAGTTGGTCGACGCTGGACTGAAGCCGGGCGATCAGCCCTGAGACACACGGCACCACGGCGAGCATCAGCCGGAGTTCGCTCGTCCCGTACGGGCGGGCTCGCGACATGAGCGCCGCCGTGCCGCTCGTCGTCATGACTCGTCGATCACTCGGGTCAGCGCGGCGAGAAAAGCCTGCGGGTTCTTCGTCGCCACCAGGTAGTGCTCACCACCTCGCCCGCCGAACTCGACGGCCTGCATGCCCAGCGGAACGTCGTATCCCCCGCCCAGCAGGCGAGGCCCTCGGCTTGTGGCCGGCGGGTGGAGCGTGATGTCGGCGACGGGAATCGTGTGACGGCCCACGCGTAGCGTCCGGGACGTCAGAGTGATGGTGTTGTAACGGCGCTTGCTCAGCGAGACCAGCCCGGGGATCGAGGCGACGCCGAAGAACAGCGGAGTCAAGACGACCATGGCATCCAGCGGGAGCTCATGCTCCTGCACCCAGGCTTTCCCGAACGACCAGGTCAGCAGCGCGGCACACAGCGCCCAGGGCACACCGAGCCACAACTTCGGCTTTCCGGGCCGCTCCATGTAGACGATCTCGGTGTCGGACAACCGAATCCCTTCAAATGATCAGCCACCCATGCGGTCGGCAATCTGTAGGTGACATCCAGCCGATTCTGGGCTGCCAGCCCGCGCGAGGTTGCGTATCCGCAGCTAGACAACACATCCCGCCGCAAACGGGCATCACCTGTTGGCGTGCGTACCGTTCAGGAACGACCAGACGCCATTGACAATTACTCTGCCGATGGTCAGCACAGACGTGTCGGCGCCTTGCATGACGAGGGCCAGCGCGAGATCGGTAGCGTCGGCGTCCGGCAGGACATCCAAGGTCATCACCGCACCATCCCGACGGTCACCCCTCCGAACCACTGGGCCGCGCTCGCTATCGCGCAGTTCCTCCCGCCATGTCGGGCCGCACAGGTAGGTGTAGCGGCGACTCCCCAGCTCGATGTTGATGCCCCTGTCCTCGCTACGCAGAGCAAAGCGGTTTCGGGAGAGACGAGCGGTGACCCCACCCACCGTCACCCGCACATACTCATCGACGGCAACATAGCCGGAGGGGCCAAACAGATTAGAGATCGTCGCATCCGGCAACCCATCCGCGACGAGCGTAGCCTCTCGATCGTTGGTGATTTTGAGGGAGACCTCCCCGTACGGGCCCGCCGTACCAACGAGGTGCTGAAAGGTTTCTTTCCGCTCACGACGGCGCTCAGGCACCCGCTTCACAAGATCAAAAGAGAAACCGGACATCACACATCACCGTCCTACAGAAGCGGGCAATTGATCGAGGCTAGGAGAAGCTTTGATCAGCTTCCAGACAGACAACGCCGATTCCCGCCAGCGTCACTTGTTGCCTTCCGAACTGTTCAGGAACGACATGACGCCGGAGACAATCGCTCCGCCGACGGTCAGCACCAGTCTGTCGGCGCCTTGCATGACAAGGGCTAGCGCAAGATCGGTGGCATCGGCGTCCGGCAGGACATCCAAGGCCATCACCGCACCATCTCGACGGTTACCCTGCCGCACCACCGGACCGCGTTCGCTGTCACGCAGTTCCTCCCGCCCCGTCGGACCGCACAAGTAGGTGTAGCGGCGATCCCCCAGCTCGATGCTGATACCCCTGTCCTCCTTACGCAGAGCACGCCGATTCCGGGAGAGACGAGCGGTGACCCCGCCCACGGTCAACCGGGTCCGCTCATCGATGGTGATGTGTCCGTAGGGGGTTCCTGAATTAGAGATCGTCGCATCCGGCAACCCATCCGCGACGAGCGTGGCCTCTTGGGGGTAGTTGGTGATTTTGAGGGAGACCTCCCCGTACGGGCCCGCTGTACCTACCAGGTGCAGATAGATACTTTTGCGCTCACGACGGCGCTCAGGCACCCGCTCGACAAGATCAAAAGAGAAACCGGACATCACACATCACCGTCCAACGGCAGGCAGTTGGCCGACGCTTGGGCAGAAGCCGGGCGATCAGCCCCGAGACATACGGCATCGCAATGGCCGCCAAGCGTTACAGCCTCACGGGCGTCTGAGAACAGCAGCGGCACTACATGTTGCCCTGCCCATTGTTGAATATCGACATGATGCTGGAAACGATCATTCCCGGCACGGTCAGCTGGGTGGTGTCGGCAGCCAGCAAGAGCATGGCCAGGGCCAGGTCGGTGCCATCGGCCGGCGGCAGCACGACTATGACGGTCTTCGATCTGCGAAAGGGGCTCCGCCGCGTGACCGCACCGCGTTCGCTGTCCCGTAGTTCCTCCTCGCCGGAGTCCAGGCGCAGGTGAGCAATGATCGAAACCTGTGGATCGCCGGGAAGGGGTGTACCTTCCCGGATCATCCGTTGAAGGTTTCGAGATAAGGCCGACGTTGCAGCGTCGGTCGGGAAGGCACACCCGTGCCGCTTACC
>NZ_BMPY01000047.1 GCF_014647835.1 Microbispora rosea subsp. aerata | reverse complement strand
CCTGGATCCGGGTGATCTGGAAATGCTGGAACGACGGCATCGCCTACGACCCCGCCAAACACGGCGCCGCAGCAGCTCTCCTCACCCCGAACACTGCGGGAGGTTGACACAGGGAGTATCACAGGCCCACGCGAACGACACGGACGGCCCGCCTTTCCCTTCCGGGGGAGGCGGGCCGCCGTGTTTCCCGCCCAAGACTCCTCAGGCGCTCACCACGCGGGGACCCCGCCACCAAGCCTGACCGGACGGCGCGCCTTCCGCGGAGGCGCCACCGAGCCGCTTGCCCAATCCGAGCGCGGTGCGGCCGGCGAACCCGAGGGGAAGCGTCGCGAGCTCTGCCGAGCGGGTCACGGCACGGTGGGGAAGCCCTTCCGAGAGAGGCGTGTTCCCCGCCCGAGTGCCCTCCGCGCCCCTCCACGCGGGGGTGCCGCCGAGCCTGACCCGGACGGCCGGGCTTCGGCGACGGGGAACCCGGCCCCCGCTGTGGCGAGGCCGGCGTCTTATTCCCCAGTGGAAACCGGCTTTCCGTGCCCGTGCCAGGTGTCGGTGACGCCCATTAGTCTGGGGGCGTCAGCATCGTGACTGTGTGGGAGAGTCCATGTTCGGGCTGTACGGCATCCTCGACATCGTCTTCTGGCTGCTTTCCGTCGGGGCCTTCGTTTTGTCCGGCTGGGCGCTCGTGCACGCCATCCGCATCCCCGCACGCGCCTTCCCCGCCGCAGGCAAGCAGACCAAGCAGCTCTGGCTGATCATCCTCGGCCTCGCGACGTTGTTCACGTTCGCCGCCGCGGTCAACTACCTGGGCATGGGCATGGGTCTGCCCAACATCTTCACGATCGCCGCCGTCATCGCGGCCGGCATCTACCTCGCCGACGTGAAGCCCGCGGTCAACGGCTACCGGGGCGGCGGCAACCAGGGGCCCTACGGGCCGTGGTGAAAGGCCCCGCGCGGCACCCGCGTCAGAGCCGGTCGCGGGCCCGGAACACCCGGTGAACGACGACGGTCAGTCCCCCACGACGCCGGACGCCAGGGGTGCCGCAGCGTCAGCCTTTGGTGAGCTGCTGGAAGCGGATCATGTTGCCCGCCGGGTCGCGGAAGGCGCAGTCGCGGACGCCGTACGGCTGGTCGATCGGCTCCTGCATGACCTCCGCGCCGGACGCGCGGATCTTCTCGAAGGTGGCGTCGCAGTCGGGGGTGGCGAAGACGACGGCGCGCAGCCGGCCCTTCGCGAGCAGGTCGCTCAGCGCCGCGCGCTCCTCCGCGGAGGCGGTCGGGTCCGCGTTGAGGGTCTCGAGGACGATGTTGACGTCGGGCTGCGACGCCGGGCCCATGGTCAGCCAGCGGGCGCCGTTGTATCCGACATCGTTGCGCAGTTCGAGGCCGAGCACGTCCCGGTAGAAGGCGAGCGCCTCGTCGCCGTCGTCGATCGTGATGTAGCAGTAGTGCAGAGTGAGTTCCATGCCGACGACGCTATGGCCGGCGCCGTTCCCCGCGCTTCTCGATCCCTGACCGATCCGGCCGGCCCGGCACCCGATCCCGGTTGGAGCACCCGGAACGGTAGGGTTGCGGCTCATGGTGGATCTCGCGCGCCGGCTTGGACTGGTGACACTGCTCGCCGTCCTGGCCGCCTCCCCCGCGCACGCCGTCACCGCGGCTTCCGCGCCCGTGGCGAAGGACGAGGTGACGATGGAGCTCCGCGAGAACGGCGTGCTGCACGTGAAGGAAACGGTCTCCCCCGCCGGGGAGACGGTGCGGCGCACGCCGCTCACCCGGACCCGCTTCGACGACGGCCATGACCGCGTCTACCGCATCTCCAACGTCAAGGGCGGCTCGTACGACGGGACGACCCTGACGTTCAAGGGCACGGTGGAGTATGACGTGACCGGCGCCGTGACGCCGACGGCGGCGGGCGAAGAGCTGCGGTGGTTCGCGGTGTCCGGCCCCGTGCAGGAGACGGTCGTCACCGTGACCGGGCCCGGCCGGGTGCAGAACCTGTCGTGCTTCGCCGGGGAGCTCAGCGCGGCCATCGCCTGCACCGGCGCCTCGATCGACGAGACCGGCGCCACCGCCACCTTCGAGCAGCAGGGCCTCGGGGAGGGCCAGACGCTGACGATCGTCGTCGGCTACCCCAAGGGCGCGACGGGCGCCCGGCCGATCCTGGAGCGCAGGTTCGAGCTGTCCACCGCGTTCACGCTGAACGCGGTGACCGGCGGCTCGCTGGCGGCGTTGCTGGTGCTGCTGCTGGGCGGCGTGGCGTTGCTCTACTGGACGCGGGGCCGCGACGCCCGCGTGGTGGGCAGCGAGTCCGGCCCGGTCAGCGGCCATCGCGACGGGCAGTTCAGCCCGCCGGACGGCGTGCGCCCCGGGCAGATCGGCACGCTGGTCGACGAGCAGGCCGACGTGGTCGACGTGACCGCGACCATCGTGGACCTGGCGGTGCGCAACTACCTGCGCATCGACGAGCAGCCGCGCCAGACCTACGAGACCCCGGACTGGTGCCTGGTCAAGCTGCCCGGCGCGCCGGTCGGCCACCTGCTGCCGTACGAGCGCGCCCTCTACGACGCGATCTTCGATGGCCGCGACCGGGTGTTGCTGTCGGAGCTGCACGGGACGTTCGCCGCCCGCCTGGCCGAGGTGCGCGACGCGTTGTATCAGGACGTCGTGACACAGGGCTGGTTCGCCCGGCGGCCCGACTCCACCCGCTCCCGCTGGACGACCCTCGGCCTGGCCGCCGTCGCGCTCGGCGTGGTCGCCACCGTCCTGCTCGCCTGGTTCACGACGTACGGCCTGCTGGGGCTGGCTTTGATCATCGCGGGGGCCGCGCTGGCCTTCGGCGCCCAGTACATGCCGGCCAAGACCGCCAAGGGCGCGGCGGCCCTGGCGCACACGCTGGGGTTCCGGGAGTATCTCGCCGGGGCGAACGTCGACGACATCCCTGTCGAGCGGCGGGTGGAACTGTTCTCCCGCTACCTGCCGTACGCCGTGATCTTCGACAGTGTGGACCGATGGGCGCGGGTGGTCAGCGCATTCAACGGCAACGGACGGCAGACCGACCACCTCTACTGGTATCAGGGCCCCGCCGAGTGGGACCTGTCCAGGTTCGCCGACTCGATGCGGACCTTCGTCATGACCACCTCAGGGGCGATTTCGACCTCCCGCCAGTTCCGCTCGCTCTGAGCCCGGCTCCCGTGACTCCGGTCCCTGTTGCTCCGGCTCCTGTGAGTCCGGGCCGAGGCCCCGGCGACGCCGGTAGTGCCGGGCGACGCGGGCCCGGTTGCCGCACCGCGCCGCCGAGCACCAGCGGCGGCGCGGATGGGCGGGCAGGAACAGCATCACGCAGTCGTCGGCCTCGCACTGCCGCACGGTCGTGACCGCCGGGTCGGTCAGCAGGTCGGCCACCGCCTCGGCGAGCGCCGCCGCCAGCCGCACGCCCGGTGGGCCGTCCCTGCGCGGTGCGGCGGTCACGGCCGCGCCGTCCCACGCCAGCACGCGGACGGCGGGCGCCGCACGCTGAGCCCGGTTGAGGGCGCGCAGCGCGTCCCGCGGCGGCGGCAGGCCCCGGCGCGCCCGATCGATCGCGGCCGCCGCGTGCTCACGCACCTCGTGCACCGGCGCCAGCGCCGCGGCGAGGTCGTCGTCCGTCAGCGGCGGCTCCCCGTCCTCCGGGAGCGCGCCGGCGAGCCGGCCCGCCTGCAGGTTCAGCCAGCCCCGCAGCCCTTCCACGGTGGCGATCAGGTCGACCGGACCGCCTGATGTGCGCGGCCGGGTGTTGACCAGGTCGAGGGCGAGCGGCTCCCCGGTGAGAGGGACCAGATCCGTCATGTTTCTAATGTTATCTAAGCCAGTTGACGCATTAGGTTTGTTGTCGTTAGAACTAATGCGTCATCGGCATGAAGAGGAGTTAGTCATGACGCTGGTCACCGTCGCCCAGACGCTCCACCGGCACGTGGACGTCGGGGATGTGCGGGTCTTCTACCGCGAGTCGGTCCCGGAGGAGGGCGGCGACGACGCCCCGGTGATGCTGCTGCTGCACGGGTTCCCCTCCGCGTCGCACCAGTTCCGGCGGCTCATCGACGTGCTCGGCTCCCGCTATCGGCTGATCGCGCCCGACTATCCCGGCTTCGGGCACACCGAGGCGCCCGCGGGCTTCACCTACAGCTTCGACAACCTCGCCGCCGTGACGGAGGGCTTCGTCGAGCGGCTCGGGCTGACCCGGTTCGTCATGTACGTCTTCGACTTCGGCGCCCCGGTCGGCTTCCGGCTGGCGACCCGGCACCCCGAGTGGATCGCCGGTCTCGTCGTGCAGAACGGCAACGCGTACGAGGAGGGGCTGTCGGACGGCGCCCGCGCGTTCATCGCGCTGCGCCCCGACACGGAGGGCGGCGAGGACACGGTGCGCGCGCTGCTGACCCTGGAGTCGACCCGCGGCCAGTACGAGACCGGCACGGCCGATCCCCGGCTGGTCGCCCCGGACGGATGGACGCTCGACCAGCATTTCCTCGACCTGCCGGGGCGCAAGGAGGCCCAGGTGGCGCTGGCCTTCGACTATCACACGAACGTGGAGCGCTATCCGCTCTGGCAGGCCTGGCTGCGCGAGCACCGGCCGCCGACGCTGATCACGTGGGGCCGCGACGACCCGTTCTTCCCCGAGCCCGGGGCCCACGCCTACCTGCGCGACATCCCCGACGCGGAACTGCACGTCTTCGACACCGGCCACTTCGCGCTGGAGGAGCGACTCCCCGAGATCGCCCCGTTGATCGCCGCGTTCCTCGACCGCGTGTGGAAGTGACGCGCACACGGAAAAGCGCCTGCGGAAGTGACATGCATTCAGAAGCGCGCAGGTGGAAGTCACACGCGCGAAGACGCGTGTGCGGAACTGACACGCGCGAAGACGCACATACGGAACTGACGCGCGCCGCGGAGACACGCGTGGAGACGCACGCGTGAAAGTGACCCACACGCGAGACGCCCGTGTGAAAGTCGCACGCGTGCGGGGACGCCTCGCATGGAAACGACGCGCGATGCGCGACGCGTCCGGGAGCGTCGCGCATGCGGAAGCGGCGGCTGCGCGAGGACGTCAGGCGGGACGGACGCGGACCTCGCCGACCGGAACCCCACCGCCGAACAGCGGGGTGGTCGCCAGCCCGGCCAGCTCCGGAGCGTCGATCCCGGCGGCGCGCAGGGCGGCGACGGTGACCGGCACGCGGGCCCGGTTGCCGCCGTCCACGATCTTCACGACGCCGGCCCTGCCCTCGGCGTCGGCGAAGGCGTCGAACGCCTCCGCGCCCGACTTCACCAGCAGCCCGGGAACGGCTCGCATCAGCAGGTTCTCCGCCCGGGTCGTGCCGCTCGTCCACTCGGGGTGCGCCCGCATCGCGTCGGCGACGCGCCGCTCCGGGGTGCCCTCCGGGGCGAGTGTGAGAGCGCGGAAGGCACGCGCGATCCCCACCATCGAGACGAAGAACAACGGAGCGCCGCAGCCGTCCACACCGGTCGCCGCGACCCGCTCCCCGGTCAGCTCCTCGACGGTGGCCCGGATGGCCCGCTGCAGCGGGTGGCCGGGATGACGGTAGTCGTCGAACGGCCAGCCGTTGACCGCACAGGTGACGAGCATCGCCGCGTGCTTGCCCGAGCAGTTCATGAAGATCCGGCGGGCGTCGCCGTGCTCCCGCAGCACTCGGCGGCGCTCCTCCTCGTCCAGGGGCAGGTCCTCCGGGCACCGCAGGAGGTCCTCGTCCAGCTCGGCGCTCGCCAGGATCTTCCCTACGCCGTCGATGTGGAAGGGCTCGCCGCTGTGGCTCGCGGCGGCCAGCGCGAGCAGTTCGTTCTCGAGCGGCAGGCCGGCCCGGACCATCGCGAGCGCCTGCAGGGGCTTCATGGCCGAGCGCGGTGACGTGAGGCTCGCCGTGTCCCCGCACACCAGGACCGGAGCGCCGTCGGCCCCCACCACGTGCACGCGAGCCCGGTGCACCGACTCGACGAACCCCGAACGAACCACTTCGACGAGCATCTCCGACATGACGGGCAGTCTATGGAGCCGCGGGACATGGCAGAATTCGGGGCCATGCGTGCGGTCGTACAACGAGTCAGCTCCGCGTCCGTGGTGGTGGAGGGCCAGGTCGTCGGCGCCATCGACGAACCCGGCCTGCTCGTGCTCGTGGGCGTCACCCACACCGACGGCCGGGCCGAGGCGGCCAGGCTCGCCGCCAAACTGTGGGGGCTGCGGATCCTGCACGGCGAGAAGTCCTGCTCCGACATCGGCGCGCCGCTGCTGGTGATCAGCCAGTTCACCCTGTACGGCGACGCCCGCAGGGGCCGCAGGCCCACCTGGCAGGCGGCCGCGCCCGGCCCGGTGGCCGAGCCTCTGGTGGACGCCGTGGTGGCCGAGCTGCGGGCGCTCGGCGCGCGGGTGGAGACGGGCGTCTTCGGCGCCGACATGAAGGTCACCCTCACCAACGACGGCCCGGTCACCCTCGTCCTGGACGTCTGACCGGCACGACGTCTGACCGGCATAACGTCTGCCCAGCATCCCGAGCGGCCCTCCCCGGTGGCCGCGCTTCGCGCCCGGGTCAGCGGATGCGACGGCGCAGGGCGGGGTCGATCTTCACGTTGCGACCGGCGTCCGGCGGCACCACGACCTGCTGGCTCGCCGCGACGCCACCGGCCAGCAGCTCGACGTCGACCGGAACGGTCCGCTTCACCATCGCCAGGGCGATCGGGCCCAGCTCGTAGTGCCGGGCCGACGAGCCGACGAAACCGATCTGGCCGGGCTCGGCGGAGCCCTCCACCGCCGCCTGGGGCTCGGCGTCGACCGGCGTGCCGCCGCCGAGGGTCACCGGGGCGCCGTGCGGGGGCAGCCGGTCCACGCTGCCGTCGAGATGCAGGAAGACCAGGCGGCGGGGCGGATGACCGAGGTTGTGGACGCGGGCGACCGTCTCCTGCCCCCGGTAGCAGCCCTTGCTGAGGTGGACCGCCACCTCGATCCATCCGACCTCGTGGGGGATCGTCTTGTGGTCGGTCTCGAACCCGAGCCGGGGCACGTGCGCGGCGATGCGCAGCGCCTCGTAGGCCCACAGACCGGCGGGACGCAGGCCGAGCTCCTCCGGGAGGCCGCCGAGCCGCCCACGCGGCACGAGCAGATCGCCGCCGATCGCGATGGCCCCCTCGGGCAGCGCCGGCGTCGCCGTGCCGGTCCCCGCCGCCGCGTCAGGACCGGCGCTGGGCGCCGGTGCGGGCGGAGCGATGGACACCACCGCGTAGTCCGAGCTGACCTCGGCGACCTCGACACGCAGCATGAACCGCATCTTCTCCAAGAAGGCGACCAGCTCCGCCGCGGTGCCCGGCTCCACGTGGGCCCACACGGCCTCGCCGTCGTCGACCAGCGTGAGGTGGTGCTCGACGCGGCCCTGCAGATCGAGAAACAGCGTCTGGGTGGGCGTGCCCGGCTGCAATGTGTCGAGCTTCTGCGAGCTGAGGCTGTTGAGCCAGCTCAGCCGGTCGGGACCGCCGATCCGTACGACCTCGCGGTTGCTGCGGTCGACCAGCGCCCGCCCACCGGCCAGGGCACGCTGCTCGGCGTACGGGTCACCGTAGTGGGCCGCGACCGTCTCGTCCGGCGCCTGCGCGGCCACCGCGCCGGGTGTGTCAAGCAAAGGGCTCCGCATGCGTTAAAGGCTATTCGCTTCCGTACGGCCGCCGTCGCGGCGGCGGGCCCCCTGTGGACAACCACCCGCCTGTGGACGACGCGTCACAGGGACACACGACTCACGACAGGACACGTGCCACAAGGACAGCGACCTACAGGGGCACGCGGCTCACAGACGCGGCGCGCCCCCGCAGGAAACGCGACTCACAGGGGCACGCGGCGGAGCGCGACCAGCGCCACGTCGTCCTCGCGGGCGCCGAACGTGGCGATCAGCCGGTCGCAGAAGCCCTCCAGGTCGTCGCCCACGCCCTCGGCCTGCTGGCGGGCGATCTCCAGGCTCTCGTCCAGCAGCTTGTCGCGGTCCTCGATCAGTCCGTCGGTGAACAGCAGGACGGTCGCGCCCTTGGGCAGCAGGACCCGGTCCACTCGATAACGCTCGTCGGCCACGCCGAGCAGCAGGTTGCCGAACCTGTGGTAGGCCGCTCCCTTCCCGGCCAGCAGCGGCGGGATGTGCCCGGCGTTGACGATCTGGCTCTCCCCCGTCGCGGGATCGATCAGCAGCAGGCAGACGGTCGCCGTCATGCCGGGGTGGTAGCGCCGCAGCACCGAGTTGAGCAGGGCCATCGACCGGGCCGGGTCGACGACGTCGATCACCGACGCCCGCAGCGCGTTGCGCAGCTCCGCCATCACGGTGGCGGCGTGCAGCGAGTGGCCCTGCACGTCGCCGAGCGCGACCAGCACCCGGTCGCCGAGTGACAGCACCTCGTAGAAGTCGCCGCCCACCTCCACGTTGTCCACCGCGGGCCGGTAGCGCACGCTGACCAGCAGGCCCGGGGTCCGGGGGATCTCGGTGGGCAGCAGGCTGCGCTGCAACGTGAGCGAGATCATGTGCTGCTCGGCGTACGCGTGGGCCGCGTCGACCGCCAGCGCCAGCGCCTGGCCGAGCTGCCGCAGCAGGCTCAACTGCTCGCCGTCGAGCGGCGAGCCCGTCTCCACCCCGAGGAACACCGGCGGCCGGCCCGCCTTCGTGCGGCACAGCACGCCCGACACGTGCGCGATCACGTCGCTGTCGGGGACGACCCGCGCCCAGGTCTCGGTGTCGATGTCGAAGACGCGTACGCCGGCGGACTCGCCGATCGAGATCGTGCTCAGCCGGTCGAGGGTGTCGGGATGGACCGGCCGCGCCGCCGCGTGCTCGCCCGGCCTGGCGGCGAACCTGTGCAGCTTCCCGTCCGGCGTGACCGCCAGCACCCGCGAGTAGCGCCCCAGCAGCCGGGAGCAGCCCTCGGCGGCCACCGACAGCAGCCGTTCGAAGTCCTCCGCCTCGTTCATGGCCAGCGTGATCTCCGCCAGCTCGCCCAGCCGGGCCGCCATCCGCTCGGCCCGTTGCAGCGCCCGGTAGTACCGCAGCGTCGCCAGGACCGTCGCGGCGAACTCCTCGGGCTGAATCGGCTCGGTCAGGTACGCGTCGGCCCCGCGCTCCAGCCCCTCGGCCCGGTCGGAGGCGGTGACGGCGTTGCCGGACACCTGGATCACCGGGATCGAGGCGGTGCCGGGGTTGGCCTTGATCTTCTCGCACACCTCGATGCCGATCAGGTCGGGCGTCCGTACGCCGATGACGACGAGATCGGGCCTGAGCGTGCCGACGACGGCCAGCGCCTCCTCGCCGCCGCGCGTCTCGACCACCCGGTGCCCGGCGTGCCGCAACCAGCTCGCCAGCATGTGGCGCTTGGCGGGGACGTCGTCGACGACCAGCACCGTCGCCGTCTCGTCATTCATGCACGCTCACCCCGCCAACCGTTCCCGTCGCGTACGGCCTCCCGGATCGCCTCCGGACACCACGAGCGCCTCGCCCGTCATCGCCGCTGCCTCACGGCCACCACGCACGCGTCGTCGCCGCGGCTGCCCGCGTCGCGCAGCAGGGTCGCGCCCACCACCGCGGGAGAGTGGGCGAACAGTCCGGGAAAGGACGCGGGATCCCAGTGGTCGGTGAGGCCGTCGGAGTGGAGCACGACCGTGGCGTGCGGCGGCAGCGCGTACTCGTACTGCCGGGGACGCCTGCTCTTGTGCCCGGCGACGCCGGGCAGCGAGATCATCGCCTGGCGGCCTCCCGCGTGGGCGATCCAGCCAGAGACGTTGCCCAGGCCGGCGAACGTGACGTGGTCGAGGCCGACCCGCACCACCGCGACCGCCCCGCCCCGGGTGTGGCCCAGCCCCCGGTGGACGCGTTCGAGGGCGGCGGCCGGAGCGGCGCATGGATTCTCCCGGAAGATCCGTACGGCCTCGCGGGAGGCGTGCGCGGCGCCGCCGCCGTGGCCGAGCCCGTCGCAGAGCAGGACGCAGACCGCGACGCCCGTGTCGACGAAGGCGAAGGAGTCGCCGCAGACCCTCTCCTCGCCGGCCGGGCGGCGCAGCCCGCTCACCCGCAGCGGCGGGCCGGGCAGACCGTCCCGGGTGAAGTGCATGACCAGCACGGTTCCCCGGCCGAGTATCGAGTGAACATCCCAGTCCGTGGCCATGCGGGCGATCGCGCCGAGGCCGATGCCGAGCGTGCCCGAGGTGGAGTAGCCGTCCCGCAGGGCGCGGGCGAAGTCGGGGATGCCGGGGCCCTTGTCGAGGGCCACCAGCTCGACCACGTCCGGCCGTTCCGGGTGGGGGCGCAGGAGCACCGTGCCCTCGGCCGCGTGCTTGACCAGGTTCGACACCGCCTCGGTCACCGCCACGGCCACCTGCCCGCTGCGGTTCCGGTCGAATCCGGAGGCCGTGGCCAGGTCGACGGCCGCCCGGCGCACCGCGCCGGTCGCGCTCGGTTCGGTGGTGCGGACCCAGACGTCTTCGCGCCGGTGCGTCATCGTCGTGTCACCGCGCCCACGTGGTCACCGTCACCCGGGCGCCCCGGCCGGGGGCGCGGACGAGGCCGATCTCGTCCACATGCCGCCGCGACCCGGCCGGCCCGGGTCCCCGGCCTCCCGTGGTGCTCCGGCCCTCGGCCGGCGCCCGGCCGGCGTCCGCGATCGCCTCGTCGCCGGAGACGAGCCGCGGCCCGGGCCGTTTGCCATCCGAAGGTACGGTCACCATCAACTCCTGACGATCGGCGTGGTGGCCTCTCCGGTACCGCTACCCAGATTGCGGCATTTCTCCCAAGGTGGAGCAAATTGGGGGATTTTACCGGCAGTTGCGGCAGTTACCGAAGACGGTGAGATGGCGAACGTCGGTGACGAAGCCCAGCTCGGCGTCGAGCGTGGAGACGAGGCCGTCCACCAGCCCGGGAGCCACCTCGGTCACCTCGCCGCAGCCACGGCAGACGAGGTGCACGTGGTCGGCCTCGGAGGCGAGGTGATAGGTCGGGGCGCCGTGCCCGAGGTGGGTGTGGGTGACCAGCCCGAGCTCCTCGAGCAGTTCCAGGGTCCGGTAGACGGTCGAGATGTTGACCCCCCTCGCCGTCTGCTGCACGCGCGAGCAGATGTCCTCCGGGGTGGCGTGCCCGAGCTCGGCGACCGCTTCCAGCACGAGCTGACGCTGGGGGGTGATCCGGTAGCCGCGGGCTCGTAGCTCCTCGTGCCAAGTCTCGGCCATGCCCAGAGTTTAGGTGGTGCGTCCCCCGGCCCGGGCCCCGTCTCCCCCGCCGCCGTAACAGCGACGCGAAAATCGCCCCGATAATCGTTTGCCCGCGCCCTCGCCGCTCGCATAGCGTGAAGGCACGCAGAAGGGAGGTGGTCCAAACAATGGTTGATTGTTCTTGGACTAGCGAGGTGGCTGTCCGCTAGGACTCGTCCATCTGGACCTTCCGTCTGGATGTCGGACGACGTCCTGGCGAATCCTCAACAGGCACCGGAACCCCGGGCAGCCGGCGGCCGCGGACGCGTGACGTCCCGGCCATGGTCCAGCCGGCCCGCCTCGTCGCGAGGCGGAGCGCGCCCGGGGTTCTTTTTTCTTTTTCCAAATCGCCGATCGTGCCTGAATGGCTACTCGGGGAAATCGCTATTCGGGGATCGCTATTCGTCGAAGTCGCCGACCCGCTTGAGCTCCGCCGACGCATGCGACTGCAGCGGGTGTCCCATCGCCGCCATGTCGTAGGCGTACATGAGGTTGCCGTTGACCAGGCCGTACAGCCGGTGGCCCGCGTTGTACTCCTTGGCCGTGGTGGTCCGCGCGACCACGTCCGTACGCAGCTCGATCTTGTGAAAGACGACCTCTCCCACGTAGATCTCCACGATGCCGGTCGGGTGCGCGAGGCACACCTCGAGCTGACGCTCGGGCTGAATGCGCCAGAACCCGGTCTCGGTGGCCAGGGGCCGGACCTTGGCTCCCTCGGCGTCGAGCAGCCAGGTGCGGCTCTCGTACGTCAGGAACGGCTTCCCGTTGTGCCCGAAGACGATCTCCTGGCCGAAATTGGCGCTCTCCATGGTGGGATAGCCGATCACCCCGGCCCCCTCCCAGCGGCCCAGGAGGAAGGCGATCGGCTCGAGGTCGGGATGTACGTCCATGGAGTCGAGCTTAGAGGCGCGCGGACGGCCCCTCGCACCACGCGCGCAACGCGCAAAATGTCCAACTTGTACGGCATGCGGCGGCACGACGGCGAACCCGGCGGACTAGGCTGCGAGCATGGCACGATCACTGGTCATCAAGGTGACGGCCGGGGCGGAGGCCCCGGAGCGCTGCAACCAGGCGTTCACGGTCGCGGCGGCCGCGCTGGCGAGCGGTGTCCCGGTCTCGCTGTGGCTGACCGGGGAGTCCTCGTGGTTCGCGCTGCCCGGGCGGGCCAAGGAGTTCACCCTGGCCGAGGCCGCGCCGCTTGAGGACATGCTGGGCGCCGTGCTCGCCGCGGGCAAGGTCACGCTGTGCACCCAGTGCGCCGCCCGGCGGGGCATCACCGTGGACGACGTGATCGACGGCGTGCGCATCGCGGGGGCCTCCACGTTCGTGGAGGAGATCCTCGGCGAGGGCGTGCAGGCGCTCGTCTACTGACCGGCGTACGGTCGCGCCCCGCCGAGCGGGCCAGGGCGCGACCGCGAAGCACGAAGCACCGGGCGGCCGAGCGCGGCCGGGAAGCGCCGAGAGGCAGAGCGCGACCCGAAAGGCACGAAGGCCGGCGGGGCGCGATCCGCCGCCGTCAGCGGGGCAGCACGGCGCGCAGGCGTTCGTCGCGCAGCGCCTGATACCAGGTGTCGTCGATCGGGGGCAGCGGGCCGGTCACCCAGCTCAGCAGCAGGTCGGCCAGCGCGGGGTTGCGGGCGAGCGCCGGCCCGTGCAGGTAGGTGCCGATGATGCGGCCCGCGTAGCAGCCCTCCGTGCCGTCGCCGTTGCCGGTGCCGACGATCGTCCGCGACAGCGGGCGCACGCCGGGGCCGAGCCTGGTGACCCCCATGTGGTTTTCGAACCCGGTCAGCGTGGGCAGCCCGAGCGCGGGATCGACCTCCGCGGCCAGCTCGCCGACGGCGCGCCGCTCGCCCCGCCCCGAGGTGATGTCGAGCAGGCCGACGCCCGGCACCGGCTGGCCCTCCTCGCCGCCGAACACCGTGCCCATGATCTGGTAACCGGCGCAGACGGCGAGCAGGGCCGCGCCACGCTCGATCGCGGCGTGCAGGCCCCCGTCGCGGCGCAGCCGCTCGGCTCCGAGGATCTGCGGGCGGTCCTCGCCGCCGCCGATCAGGTAGACGTCGCCCTGCCGCGGCACGGGATCGGACGACCGCACGTGAACGGTGCGGGTCGGGATGCCCCGGGCCCTGGCCCGCTGCTCCAGCACCAGGACGTTGCCCTGGTCCCCGTACGTGCTGAGAAGGTCGGGATAGATCCAGACAATGGACAATTCAGACTGCACGGCCGAACTCCGCTCGGATCTTCTGGAACGCGGTGTAGTTGGCGATCACGTCGATCTTGCCGGGCGCCAGCGCCGCCACCGCCTGCTCGAACGACTCGCAGAGCTGGAACGGCACCCCGGCCACGGCCAGGCGCAGCGCGAGGTCGAGGCGGCGCTCCCCGGTGACGAACACGGGCCTGCCGCGCAGGATGCGGTAGTCGACGTCCCACAGCCAGGAGGTGTCGCGGCCGTCCGGCCCCTGGGCGTTCACCGACAGGATGATCGGCAGCGCCGGGTCGGCGACGTCGAACGCCTCCAGCCAGCCGGCCGGGTTCTTGGCCAGCAGCAGCCGCATCGACCTGCCGTCGCGCTCGACCGTCGTGTAGCGCCCGGCGACGGAGGTGACCGTACGCAGCCGGGGCAGCGCCCGGCCGGGCTCGAGGCCGAACACCGCGGCGACCGCCAGCGCGACGGCGGCGTTCGCCCGGTTGGCCTGCCCGGGAAGCTGGAGGTCCAGCCGCCAGTGCTGACCCTGCGGGTCGCGCACGTACTCCCCGTCGAGCGCCCAGCTCGGCTCGGGCCGGCGGAAGCCGCACTCGCGGCACGCCCAGTTCGTGTCGGCGATCTGGGCCGCGGTGAGGCCCTGACCGCCGTTTCCGAACCCGGCGCGGTCGAGCGGGCCGCCGCACTCCGGGCAGCACCAGGAGTCCTCCCGCCAGCGCTGCCCCGCCGACACCCAGGTGACCCGGGCGGCGCTGGAGGCGCCCCAGGTGACCAGCGGGTCGTCGCAGTTGGCGATCACATGGACGGGCCTGCCGTCGAGCGCGCGCCGCCACTTCTGGGCCAGCAGCCAGATCTCCGCGGCCCGGTCCATCTGGTCGCGGCTCAGGTTCATGAGGCAGACGACGCCGGCGTTGGTGGTGTCGAGGACCTCGGGGAGATACTTCTCGTCCACCTCGAGCACGCCGTACGGCGCGTCCTTGTTGGCGGCGAGCGCCGAGACGTGCCCGGCGGGCATGTTGGCGCCGAAGGCGTTCGTGGCGACCTCGCCGAGCTCCTGCAGCGCCGAGGTGATCAGGCGCGTCGTCGTGGTCTTGCCGTTCGTGGCGCTGACCAGGACAAGCTTGCGGTCGGCCGCGAGCTTACGCAGCAGGTCGGGCTCCAGCATGAGACCGACCCTGCCGCCGATCACCGAGCCGTCGCCACGACCAGTGGCTCTGGACAGCGTCGCGGCCGTACGGCCCAGGGCGCTGGCGAGCTGCGCCCGCAACGGAAGCTGACTCATGCCGCGATCCTAGTAGTTCGGGCGGATATACCTATCCGAACGACAGCTCCGCGGGGGTGTCGCCGTCGAACGGCAGGACGAACCGCCGCGGCCAGGACAGCACGGTCTCCAGCCAGCCCGCGCTCATCGTCTGGGCCACATACTTGACCCGTTCGCGCGGCTCGACGCCGATCGCGACCGTCGTCACGTCGCGCTGGATGCCCTCGTGTTCGTCGTCGCCCAAGATGACCCGCCAGGCCAGCGCGCGGTT
Organism: Microbispora rosea subsp. aerata; assembly: GCF_014647835.1. Lineage (GTDB taxonomy): Bacteria > Actinomycetota > Actinomycetes > Streptosporangiales > Streptosporangiaceae > Microbispora > Microbispora aerata. Next base: position 24,766 of record NZ_BMPY01000047.1, on the reverse strand, counting down.
GCGGTCCACCTCCATCGACAGCGGGTGGTGACGCAGCGCCTTGGCGCGGTGGCCAAGCAGTTCGGTGCGCACGCCGACCGCGACCCCGCCCTCGGCCGGCTCGGCGCCGTTGACCCCCTGGTGCGGGTACGGCCGGCCGGCGGGATCGGTGCCGAACAGCGGATATTCCATCGCCGGCGCGGGGCTGCGCAGGTTGGGCGCGGGGTGCCCGAACGGGAACAGCCGGTCCACCTCGTGCAGCCAGCGGACCTGCGGGATCACCCAGGCCGCTCCCGGCCGGTCGCCCGCCCGCATCGGCGGCTCGACCTCCGCGCCGTCCGGCTGGCTGGCCGCGAGCAGCCCGGCGGCGACCTCGGCGGCCTTCTCGGTGAGCAGCGCCGGGTCGAACCACGTCCGCAGCGACCAGGCGCGGCGCGAGACCGACCGCTCGACCAGCGTGGCCAGCAGGCACTCGCGCCGCTTGGCCGGCAGCTCCGCCCAGATGTCGGCGAGCACGCGCGGCACGCCCGGCAGCGACCGGTTCGTCACGAAGGCCAGCACGACCGTGTCGGTCCAGATCCGCAGCCAGGCCCACTCCGGGGCCACCGCCAGCAGGTCGGCCTCGCGCAGCTCGACCAGCGTGCACGCCTTCCCCGTACGGCATTCGCGCCCGCAGGCGGCCGAGCGGCGCCCGCAGATGGGCGGCACCGGGCCGAGCGTCTCGCGCTCGCGGTCCTCGCCCAGCGGCACCTGGACGCGCAGCGGCCGGTCCATGCCGTCGGCGAACACCGCGGCGAAGCCGGGTTGCAGAGACACCACCTGGCGCGACTGGTCTTCGCTCAGGTTCATCGCCGCGCCGACGAGCGCGCGGTCGTCGGCGGCGGGGAGGCGGTGCACGACCTTGAGCGCGGTGTTCTTCACCACGTCGGAGACGAGCTTGGTCGGGATCTGCTCGGCCACGATGATGCCCTCGCCGTACGCCCTGATCTCGGCGAGCATCCCGGCCAGCAGCTCGACGGCGTGCGTGGAGGCGCGCTGGGAGCCCCGGTCGCGCAGCAGCCGGTGGGCCTCCTCGATGACGATGACGTGCCGCAGGCCGCCGACGCCGTCCTCGGCCCGCGGCTCCGAGCGGGCGCGCATCCGCAGGTGCTCGACGATGCGGATGATGAGCGTGCCCATGAGGAACGCCTTGTCCTCATCGTTGGCGACGTCCTCGATTGCGAGCACGACGTTGCGCTGGAGCAGGCCGCCGATGTCGGCGGGGTGGCCGCCCTCGAAGAACCGGCCCGCGCTGCCGACCCGCAGGCTGCGCAGGCGCAGGCTGATGAAGCCCTCGACGTCGGCCTGCACCTCGTTGCCGTAGCCGATCTCCTGGATGACCTCGAGCGCGTGCTGCTGGAGCTGCTCCAGGGTCGGCACGGCCGGCTGCACGGCGGCCCCCGGGATGCCGCCGCCGGTGACGACGTCCCAGCCGTTGGCCTCGTAGACGCGCTGCAGCGCCAGCGACATGATCTGCGGGAACGGCTCCTCGGCGTCGAACGCCGCCATGAACAGCGCCCTGACCATGTCGATGTGGGCCTGCACGGGGTAGCCGGGCTCGGGCGCGAGCGGGTTGACGCTGATCGGCACGTTGTCGGGCGCCGAGGGGTTGATGACGGTCAGCGGGGCGAGGTGCTCGACCCGGCCGGCCATCGCGGCGTACTCCGACTTGGCCGGTTCGATCGCCAGCCAGGGGATGCCGACCTTGGTGAGCTGCTCCAGCAGGTGGCGTACGGTCTGCGACTTGCCCGAGCCGGTGGCGCCGGTGACGAAGGCGTGGCGGTTGAGCGTGGCCAGCGGCACCCGGAACGTTCCGACGGCGCGGTCCTGCCCGTCGACGATCGCGCCGAGGTCGATGGTCTCCGCCGAGCCCTCGACCTCGGCCTCGCTGGTCACGTCGAAGAAGCCGGCGTCGAGCACCCGCACGCCCGGCACCTCGCGGCGCGGCAGCCCGGCGAGCGCGGCCAGCGCCCCGGCCGTCGCCGCGAACGGCGCCGCCGCGCCGTCGGCCGAGTCCTGGATGTCGACGGTCAGCGCCTCGCTGAAGCTGTACACCGACTCGCCTGCGCCCTCCCCGGTCAGGGCGGGCAGCGACATCGCGCTGCGCAGCCGGTAGGGATGGTGGCTCATCTCCACCGAGCCGACCAGCACCGGCGCGATCTGCCGCAGCTCGTCGGGCCCGGCCGCGCCGGCGAGCACCCGGACGTTCCACAGGCCGGCCTCGCGGAAGGCGTCCAGCTCCTGCATCCTGCGCTCGGCCCGCTCGGCGTCGAACCGCGACCGCTCCGAGGCGTCGCCGTACTGGCGCAGCACGTTGAGCTGGGTGCGCAGGTGGGCCACCTCGGCGTCGAGCAGATCGGTCGGCTCGGCGACCACCACCCAGGCGAACGGCCGGGACATGAGCGTGACCAGCGTCGACTCGAACAGCGTGGGCCGCTTGGTCTCGTCCGGCTCCGGCTCGCGCCTGCCGTACAGCGGCGGGGCCTGGCGGCCGGGGCACGGCGTCCACACCAGGTCGGCGAGGTCGGCGAGCCACTCGTCGCCGATCTCCACGCCGCGCGCGCCGCCGGGGAACAGCAGCGGCTGCGGGCCGGTGACCGGCGGCTCCGGCGCGGTCGCCGCCCGCTTCGGCGGCTTCGGCGGCGTGAGCGGTCCCGCGTTCGTGATGAGCTCCAGCGGCGCGCCGGACCCCCGCGACAGCCAGCCGATGACGAACGGCCGGTTGCGCTGCGCGGCGGACAGCACCGCGGGGAGCACCGTGACGAAGTCCCACTCCGCGGACGAACTACGCGATGGGGCAGTGATCGCCTGTATCCGGTACCACGGCCCGCTCAGGGGGAACGCCTGCATGAGACCCCTCGATTGACGACGAACAGGGGAGAGACTCCACCAACGATCACGTCCGCACAGCCATGTTGACGATGCCCTTACCCGCTACGGACGGTGTCATGGCCGCTTGCGCCAGTCGAGGCGGGGCGGCGGGGGACCCAGGTTCGGGGGCACGTCGGGCAGCGTGTACTGCTCCGTCTCCTCCTCGGGCTCCTTCGGCGCCAGGGCGGCCCGCCGGATCTCCTCGAACTCCCCCAGCGTCGTCTTGGGGAACGTGAGGATCGCCGGGTTCGCGTCGGCGAGGCGCACCTGGCGTCCGTCCGCCGTCGAGTAGGTGACGATGACGGAGGTCGTGGGGAGCTGCTGGAGCTGGTGCGGCTCGACCAGGAACTCCCGCGACCGCTGCAGGACCCCGTCGGCGACCGTGGGCGCGCGCCGCCCCCACTCGGTCGACTCGGTGATGTCCTCCCGCAGGTCGCCCTCGCCCTTCTCCTCCCCCTCCGTACGGCTCTCGCCGACGGTGGAGGTGTAGAAGCCGCCGGCGCCGTTGACGGCCGTGCTGAACGTCTCGGTGAGCTGGGCCAGCTCCAGGCGGTGCTCGGTGCCGACGTGCTCGCTGGCCACCCGGGCGTCCTCGGCGTTGCCCAGGCGCATGAACGCCACCGCCGCGTGCCCCCGGCCGAGCCGCTCCCGTACGGTCGGGGTGAGGCTGCGGTAGGTCAGCACGAGCCCGGTGCGCGAGGTCTCGCAGGCGTCCATGAGCCGGTCGAGCACGTCGCCGCGCAGCTTGTCCGCGCCCGCGACGATGATCGTGTGATACCAGGGCCGCTCGCTGGCCGGCGACTGGCGCAGGATGTGCGTGAGCGCGGTCGCGACGTACGTCCCGAGCACCCGGTTGCCGAAGACCCCCGCCTGCCGGTCCATGCTGACCACGCGCAGCCGCGCGGGCGGCAGCCGTACGGCCTCCGAACCGAGCGTCTCCAGCTTGCGGAGCTGGGACTCCAGAGCCCACGCCCGTTCGATGACCACCCGGTCGGCCACCCCCCGGCCGAACAGCGTGCCGATGCGTTCGAGCTGCGAGGCCGTGAGCAGGCCGCACTTCATGTCGTCGCGCGGGTCGCCCACCTGCGCGAGCGCCCGCAGGGCCGCGGTGACCTGGCTGATCGTCGCGTTCTCGCCCAGGACCTCCAGCACGCGCTCCAGGATCGCGTTGTCGAAGCCGATGTCCCTGCTGGTCTCCTCGCTGACGCTCACCACGTGGGCGAGCACGTCGGCGAACGCCTCGGGCTTGAGCGTCGAGCCCAGGTCGAGCCGGGGCAGGTCCACCGGGAGCACCCAGACGAGCGGGTCGTCGCCGCCCCTGCGCGCCAGCTCGATGAGGTCCTTGGCGATCGCGCCCTCCGACAGGTCGAGCACGGTCAGGTGGCCGCCGCTGTAGAGGCGGGTCGCGCCGATCAGCGTGACCAGCGCCGACCAGCCGGCCAGCGTGCCCCCCGCCACGTCGACCCGGTCGATCTCGTCGGGCACCGCCACGGCGTACCAGGTGATCTGCTTGTCGAAGCGGTGCTTCTTCTCGGCCCAGTCGCGGTATTTCGCGGCGTGCTCCTCCTGGGCCAGGACGATCTCCCGCCGGCGGCGCTCCTGCTCCCGCAGCGCCTTGCGGCGGCGCTCGTCGAGCCGTTCGTCGACCGTACGGTCGCCCTGCCTGATGGCGTAGGTGCAGATGGCGGCCACGCCGCCGGCGGCGGCCAGGCCGAGCATCACGAACGACCAGGTGAGCAGGCCGGTCACGCCGAGGATGAGGATCCCCGCCGCCACCACGGCCATGAACGTACGGAAAATCTCGATCGGCCGGTTGAGGAGGTCTCTCTGGAGCCGCTCCCGGTGGACCCACTCGGTGTCCACCTCGGGCTCGGTGACGTCCTCCCTGGCCGGTCGCTTCGGGGGCGGCCCCGGATCCGGGTACAGCAGTGCGTACTGCCAGCCCAGGTAGATCCGGTCCGCCTGCAACTGGGCATGCTCGGGATGCGGGTCGCCCACGGGCCCTCCATGTCCGCCTCGGTCACAGCGTAGGAGCTGCAAGCCCTGTCAGTGCGGGCTTCTCGCCATTCGGACGCATTTCCACGGGGCGACCCTAATCATTGCGACCAGTGGGGCAAGTGTGGTCGTACTACCATCGCTTGCCATGACGTCATCCCCCAATGGCGCCCGCCGACGACGCCCGGTCCTCGTCCCGGTCGCCTCCGCGCTGGCCGTGGTGGGCATCGGCGTCATCGCCGCCTTCGGCGGCTTCAAGGAGGCCCCGGAGAAACCGCCGCCCGAGTTCTCCCCCGGAGAGATCATCGACCAGGGGCAGTTCCGCACCCAGTTCATCAAGGCCATCGACACCATAGAAAAAGGCGACTTCGGCAGCACGAAGCGCTACCTGGAGCTCGTGCTCAAGGTCACCAACATGGGCAAGAAGACCGCCTCGGTCGGCCTCATGCCCGAGCCCGGGAAGCACACCCTGTCCGGGTCCTTCGCCAGCGCCCTCCTGCGCACCCGCCCGGAGATCAAAAGCAAGTACGGCCCGCAGGTCACCGTGTTCAGCCTCGGCGTCGAGAGCCATCAGCTGCATCCCGGCATCACCACCACGGTCGTGGTCAAGTACGAGCTCGAACCCACCGCGACCGCGCCCCAGGAGATCAGCCTCGACGTGGGCTCGTTCGTCTATGAGCGGCTCGGGCTGCTGAACCAGACTCAAGACTGGCAGCTCAAGGGCGAGTTCAAGGACGGCGACGGCCCCTTCGAGCCCGAGGTGGCCGCCCAGATCACCCTTCCCGTACGGAAGGAGAGCGTCTGATGGCGGTCGCTCAGGCGGAGAGCCGCACATCCCGTCGTGCGGTCCGCGCCAAACCGCCCAGGCACGGTGTGGGGCGGCGGATAGCCGCCGGAGTCGCCGGGATCGCGCTCGCGGCGGCCGCGGTATACGCGCAGCAGAATTTCGCGATGTCCTACGAGCAGCGCACCTCATATCTGACCTACAAGGGCCGGATCGGCGAGACGGTGGAAACCAAGCGTTTCACCGTCAAGGTCTTGTCGGTCACGGCCGCTCGCGCCGTGGACACCACGGACTACTCCGACAAGGTGTCCAAGGTGGCCACGGGCAACCTGTTCCTCCTGGTCGACGTCTCGGCGACGAGCGCGCGAGAGCCCTTCAAGCTGAGCAGACTGAATCCCCCTGTCCTCCTGACCGAGGACGGCCGGCGCTACCAGCCGACGGACAAGGTCAACGACACGCTGACGCTGTTCAACAAGTACATCCAGCCCGGGTTCTGGTCCAGCGGGCTGCTCGTCTTCGAGGTGCCGCCGAATGCCGTGGCGGACGCCAGCCTCGTCTTCATCCCTCCCGTCAGCCCGCTGGTGAGCGACAACTACGCGCCCGAGGCGCAGATCGACCTGGGTCTGTCCCGCGCCGCGGCCGCCCGGCTGATCGCGCAGGCGGAGGACTACCACTCACTTGTGAGCGCGAGCCGATGACCGAGACGCCCATGGACGGCACCCCGCCGAGGAACGGCCCGGACGCCCGCGACTGGTTCGCTCCCCCGGCCGAGCAGCCCTCCGACATCACCTACAGCGGCGCCCTTCCCCGGCCGATGCCGACGGCGCCGCCCTCCGTTCCCATTCCCGGCAAGCTGAAGCCGCCGTCGGACGTACGGGTGTGGCCGCCTCTGGAGCCCGAAGAAGAGGACAGGTCCACACAGCCCTTCCCCGCGCTGCGCACGAACCGGAAACCTCCGCAGCTGAACACGCCGCCCACGCCCCCCGCCCCGCCCGCGCAGCCCCCGGCGGAGACGACCGCGGAGCCGCCCGCGCGGGGCGAGCCCGCGCAGGTGACGTCCACCCAAACGACGTCCACGCAGGTGGCGTCCACGCCAGCACGGCGGACGGGCCTGCTGGTGGGGGGAGCCGTGCTCTCCGTCGTGCTCGCCGTCGGCGCCCCCACGGTGTTCGGCTACCAGGCATACAAGTACGGCCGCCCCGACGACGTCGTCCAGGTGGTGCCACCCGGCCAGGCGGGTGTCTGGCAGCACGTGTCGTGGCGGGTGACCGTGGAGAAGATCAAGGATCCCACCGGCAAACCGGAGCGGTCCGACCGCCAGTGGTTGAGGATTGTGGCGACCAGGACCGCACTCGACGCCGAGGGCGCCATTCGTCACGGGCAGCCGGCGGAGGTCAAGCTCACCGACCACGCCGGGCGCACGTGGCAGGTCGAGATGGTGAACAACGAGACACCGCCCGACACCAAGGACAACAAGATCGGCACGCCGTACCGGCTGGAGATGATGGGCGTGGTCCCGCCCTCCGTCGCCGACGAGGTCGAGGTCGCCCTGCGGCCGAGCAGCTACCGTGACGTGCCGGGTCAGTCCGCGGAGGACTTCGTGAAAGCCGCTTTCACATCGACGGAGCGGGACGATCACGTTCTTCGGTTCCGCCGGTGAGCCTGCTGCGGGTCGCGGCGAGGTCGAAGGTGGCGGCGATCAAGCACATCGTCACCAGGGTCACGATCAGGTCCACGACATAGACGACCGGCTCACCGGTCACGAACCAGAAGTACGGCTCCTCGCTCGCGGTGAGGTAGCGGCCGGCCCTGAGGAGATAGTCGCCGCCGATGTGCAGGCCGACATAACAGAGGGCGAACAGGCCGAACAGCGGAGCGCCCCCGCGCACCGTCAGCCGCAACGAGTTGAGCAGCGGGATCCAGCGCGCGGTCCAGCCGGCGCCCAGCTTGGCGAGGGCCAGGCGCGTCCAGTTGTGGGTGCGCTCCAGGTGCACCGCCGCCTGCTCAAGAGGGGTTCCCCTGATCGTGGTCTTGGTGTCCTCCGCGTACGCGCCGTAGACGAGGATGCCGACCGTCAGCCAGGTGAGCGGGGTGACCAGAGCGTCGACGACGTGCGGCCAGACACCGCCGAGCCACTCCGAGGCCGGCTCCCACCCCGGGACGCTCTCCTGCGCCTTGGCCACGAAGTCGTGCCAGGCGACGACGGCGGATCGCTGGCCGATCCAGTCGGAACGCGCCCCCGCGGCGGCGGCGAGCGCGTTGAGCCCGTAGAACGCGAACGCGAGCTCCGAGAACGTCGCGAGTATGCCGGACCAGCGGCCCTCGCCCGCTTCGTGGCGGCGGCCGAAGTACCACTTGGCCACGTAGGCGACGGCCATGGTCACCACGGAGACCTTCGGGTCGAGGCTGATCAGCCCGGCCGCCACCCCGCTGTCTTCGCCAGTGCCGGCGTCGAGCACGAACCGGTCCGGCTGCCGCATCATGTCGATTGCCATGAACTCGCGGGCGTCCTCGGCGACGAACCCCCAGGTCAGGTAGATGCCGGCGAAGACGAGGGCGGTCCGGTTGAGCGCGTTCAGCAGGCTCTCCTTGGCCTCGCCTCCCGCTCGCCGGGCCTGGGTCTCCAGCAGCGCTTCGCGGATGACGTACAGCATGCCCACGGTGGTGACCAGCGACGTCATCACGACGAGCGTGAACAGGAACATCGTGAGGACCAGCCGGGCCTGATACCACGACCCGTGCGAGACGGTCGCGGCCAGCAGGAGCAGCGCCCACCGCACCAGCCGTCCGGCCGAGAACCAGAGGATCAGCGGCAGGGCGCACTTCGCGAGGATCCGCAGGGCGTTCAGCGGCAGCGCGTACGGCGACAGCGTCCAGGAGGCCCGGCGCGGCGCGGCATCCTGGCGAGTGGCGGCAAGTGCGGACGTTCCGGACACCTCCCGCATGTTATCGGCTTCCACCCGCCTCTACGGGGCGATGAGCTCGACTGTCGGGAAGTAGGTCCGATAGCGGGCGGCGTCGCGGGTGAGCAGCCGGTATTCCCGCACCGCCGCGTGCGCGCCGATGAAGAAGCCGGGCAGCGGCGATCTCTTGCCGCCTCCGCGTTCGCGGTAGGCGAGAACCTGTCACGTATTACATGTGGCGCGTAATGCTAGCTCCCGCCCGGAAAACGGAGAAGGCCGGTGCGTTCGCGGGAACGCACCGGCCTTCGGTGAAGCGGCAGGTCAGATGGTGACCGAAATCTGGGAGACCTCGCCCAGCTTGGCCTCGACGGGGACGTCCTTGGTGACGCCGCCGCCCGCGATGATGCGGACGGTCCACTGACCCGGAGCGGCGAAGAAGCGGAAGATGCCCTCGTCGGAGACGACGACCTCGCCGGTGAACTCGCCGCTGTGGTCGAGCAGGCGGGCGTACGCCGTGCCGGCGCCGGTGACGACGCCCTGAATCACGGCCTGGGTGGACAGGTCGATGCCGGCCGGCAGCGAGACGGTCTGCTCAGGAGCAGCGCAACCCTGGATGGTCATCAGCGGGCCTCCCCCAGCTCGATCGGCACGCCCACGAGCGAGCCGTACTCGGTCCAAGAACCGTCGTAGTTCTTGACGTTGGGCTGGTCGAGCAGCTCGTGCAGCACGAACCAGGTGTGCGCCGACCGCTCGCCGATGCGGCAGTAGGCGATGGTGTCCTTGCCGAAGTCCACGCCGGCGCTCGAGTAGAGCTCGCGGAGCTCCTCGTCCGAGCGGAAGGTGCCGTCGTCGTTGGCCGCCTTCGACCACGGGATGTTGCGGGCGGTGGGCACGTGGCCGGCGCGCTGCGCCTGCTCCTGCGGCAGGTGGGCGGGGGCGAGCAGCTTGCCGGTGAACTCGTCGGGCGAGCGCACGTCGACCAGGTTCTGCTTGCCGATCGCGGCGACGACGTCGTCGCGGAAGGCGCGGATGTCGTTGTTCGGCTCCTTGGCCACGTACTGCGTGGCCGGCCGCTCCACGACCTCCGTGACCAGCTCGCGGGACTCCAGCTCCCACTTCTTGCGCCCGCCGTCGAGCAGCTTGACGTTCTCGTGGCCGTAGACCTTGAAGTACCAGTAGGCGTAGGCGGCGAACCAGTTGTTGTTTCCGCCGTACAGGACGACGGTGTCGTCGTTGGCGATGCCCTTGGCCGACAGCAGGGCCTCGAAACCGGCCTTGTCGACGAAGTCGCGGCGGACCGGGTCCTGCAGATCGGCCTTCCAGTCGATCTTCACGGCACCGCGGATGTGACCCTTGTCGTAAGCGCTGGTGTCCTCGTCGACCTCGACAAGGACGACACCCGGCGTGTCGAGGTTGGCCTCGACCCAGTCGGCGTCCACCAGAACGGCGGAGCGGCTCATTGGATTCTCCCAGGTTGTAGACGGCGAATGAGGAGGTACATTTCGCAGCCCAGGCAGAAGCCGAACGCTGCGTTGAGGAAGGCGGCCAGCAGTGCCGCTGCTGTCGCACCCAGAGCCAGTGCGGTGATCCCCGCCGCGAATCCGATCAGTCCCGCCACCGCGAACACCAGCCCGACGGCCTGTGCGAACCGCGGCGGCGCCGCGTCCTCCATCTCGGCCGGCGGCCCCAGCCTCGGCCGTACGAACCGGCGGAAGATCAGCCCGTACGGCGACGCGTTGGCGGCGCCGAGCGCGAAGACCACCGCCTGTGCGGCGAGTAACCAGGGGTTTCGGGTGACCAGCACGATCGCGAGGACCACAGTGGTCACCACCGCGCCGAAACGCGGGCCACGAGGATCGATCTGCATCGTGGGGATGCTCCTGAAGGATTCTTGGAACGCGGCGTCAAGCCGCAGGAATCACCCTCAGGCCATGCGACAGAGCGAGGTCGCGATGCGGCAGAAGTCCACCGCGCGCCGCTTCGTAAGCAGCTCTGTCGTGGGAGTCATGGGCATGACAGTACCTTCCGTCTCGGAATCTGTCACACCTTGTCCGATGGGTGAGACGGTTCATGAGACGCGCCGTCCACGGCCAGCCCGAGGGCGGCGATCACGTCCACCTTGCGCGGCTGGCCGGACGCCCTTTTGACGACGTTGCCCGCCGCGTCGAGGACGAGCACGGTCGGGGTGCGCAGCACGTCGAAGCGCCGCACGAGGTCCAGGCGCGACTCCGCGTCGATCTCCACGTGCCGTACGCCCGGCACCATGCCGGCCACCTCGCCCAGGATCCGGCGGGTCGCCCGGCACGGCTGGCAGAACGCGGTGGAAAACTGCACGAGCGTGGCGCGCTCGCCCAGGTCCGCGCCGAGATCCCCGCTCGTCACCGGGGCGTGTTCCACGGCCCGCATCCTTCCGTCGCGCCGTTTGAGGATCAGCCCGATGACCACGCCCACTGCGAGCGTGGCCACGAGGGTCGCGATTCCCGCCATCACCGTCTGCAACCGTACGCCCGGCGCGGCTGATTCCCGCCCCGGATCACGACACGGTCACGGCGTGACGGCCACCAGGACGCGGCCGCCGGAGTCGGCGAGCTCGATCCGGTGGATCTGGCCGGGGCTCAGCGCGGTCGAGCCTTCGAGCACCATCTTCTGCCCGCGGTATTCGCCCCTGCCCACGGTCCAGCTCCCGATGGCCGAGACCGTGCCGTCCTCGGCGACCGCGCGCAGCGTGCACACCGTGCCGGCCGGGACCCCGGCGACCCTGGCCACGACCTGCGTCCCGCCGTCGTGCGGCACGAGCCGTACGGCCATGCGCGCGTCGCCGCTGCTCCCGCGCGCCTCGGGCGGCGCCGTGACGGCCGCGTCGGTGGGCGGCGGCTGCACCTTCTGCGCGACCGCCCCGGGGTCCGCCGGCGAGGGCGCGGACGACGCGACCGACGGCGGGGGCGACGCGGGCGCGACGAAAGGCTGCTGGAGCTCCTCCGCGCCCGGATTGTCGCTCTGGTCCGCCGGAGCCTGGGCCTGAGCGAGCCAGTCCCGGTCCGCCTGGTTGTCGCCCGCCTGATTTTGGTCTGCTTGGTTGTGGTCCGCCTGGCCCTGCACCGCCCGGCTTTCCCGCTCCGGGGCCGCGGCGGCCGCGTCCGCCGCCACCGACGTGCCCCCCGACTCGCGTTGCGCCGCCGACACCCAGGCCGTGCCTCCCACGGCGGCGACCACGACGGACGCGGCGAGCGCCAGCAGCACGCGGGACCTGCGCTTACGCCGGTCGAGCGGCGCGACGGAACCCTCGCCCGGCTCCCCGTCCGGCCGCGACGCCGGGCCCTCGCCGCCCGCGGCGGAGCGCACGGCGGCATGCCCGGCGACATCGGCGACGACGCCGTCGAGCACGGCGCGCGGCGGCGCGGCGGCGCGCTCGATGTCCTCGGCGGTGACCCGGGCCAGCAGCGGCGGCAGCCCGGACAGCTCCGCCAGCTCCGCCCGGCACGCCGCGCAGCCTTCCAGGTGGGCCTCGACCTCGGCGGTCTCCTCGGCGTCGAGCGCCCCGAGCACGTGCGCGCCGAGGGAGATCCGCACCTCCTCACAGGTCATGGCGCCAGCCCCCGTTCCTCCAGGGCGAGCTTCAGCGCCCGGAGCGCGTAGTAGGTCCGCGACTTCACCGTTCCCGGCGGTATGCCGAGGATCTCCGACGCCTCCTTCACCGATCTCCCCCGGTAGTACACCTCCAGAAGCACCTCGCGGTGCTCCGCCCTGAGCGAGGCCAGCGCCTCGGCGATTCCCCACGACTCGACGGCCCGTTCGAGCTCGTCGTCGGCGGGCAGCACGGCGAGCGCCTCGTCCCCCGTCTCCTGCGGCCTGGACTTGCGGGCCCGATGCTGGTCGACGACGAGATTGCGGGCGACGGTGAACAGCCACGCGCGAACGGGGCGTCCCTGGAGCCCGGAGGGGTGCCGCCAGGCCCGAAGCAGCGTCTCCTGCACCACGTCCTCCGCCCTGCCGGGATCACCGGTCAGCCGCAGCACGTAGCCGTACAGCGGCCCTCCGTGATCCTCCCAAAGTGCGCGTATGAGCTCCTCGTCGGCGGTTCCGGCTGGACTCACATCCTCATCACGTACGCCGGGGCCGGGCGGTTCGGGGATGTGACGATCGTCACGCGGGCCCTTAGCGGAGGGAGACATCGGAGGCGGTGCCCTGCACCGCGAGCCCTTCGCTCGTCGACTTCACGCGGGTGATCCTCAGGTTGAGCGGCAGGTCCTTCACCGGCACCGTGAACGAGATGAGCCGCTCGGCGTTCGGCACGGGGATGCCGTCGGCGATCTTCACGTTCGTGGGCGTGAGCCGTATCGCCCCCTTCGCCACCTGGATCTTCATGTCGGCGCTGACCGGCACCTGGTTGCCGAGCACGCTCACCTTGCCGGAGACGCGCAGCGCGTCGCCGTCGGAGCCCTCGACCTTGATGCCCCGGGGCGCGCGGGCCGACAGGGTCTGCCGGGAGATGACCACGGTGCCCGTCACCCGCTCGGCCTTGATCTCGGTGGCGGCGGCGTTCTGGATCAGATCCGCGAGCGGGGCGGTCACGCCGTACAGGGTGGCGTCGACGCGTTCGAGCTCGACGCCCTCCCGCTCCACCTTGCCGATGCCGATGGCGATCTCCTCGTATCGTCCCGAGACGGCCTGGGTGAGGAACGGGATGCCCTTCACCTGCACCGTCGGCGTCTGCGCCAGGTCGTACGCGCCCTCGATCTGCCGGGCGATCTCACGCTGCACCCCGGCCACGGCGACCCGGTCGAGTATGACGAGCAAAATGGCCAGCAGGGCCACCGCCACGACCAACTTGCGCATCCGACTCCTCCGAAGGCGCCTTTGCGATCAGGGTAGTGCCTGGCCGGCCGCACTCGCCGGGGAACGGGCGGCGCATCACAGCGTGCGGCGACGCGGCGACGGCGGCGCCGCGGGCCCCGCGTGGAGCGAAGATCGGCGGGACGGGCACGTGCGGCTCATCCCCCGGCGAAGGGAGGTAAAACCTCGACCACGACGCCCTCGGGAAGGGCGATCGTCGCCGGATCGCGGGTGCCCGCCGGCGCGCCGTCCACGAGGAAGGAGCATCGGCGCAGCACGCGCTCGACGGCCGGTTTCCGCGAGACCTGTGCGATCAGGTCCGCCAGAGTCTCGGCGTCGAACGCCTCCTCGTGCACGCCGGCGGCCTCCTTGGCCGCCGCCCAGTAGCGGATGGTTCCCCTGGCCACGACGCGCCGCTCCCCTCACTCTTCCGTCACCTTCCGGCGACCCGGTGTCACCGTCACGTTACGGCGATAAACCGCGTGACGTGTTGTTCACACGGGTGACGCACATTGGACGCAAACATCGTGTGGGCTACCCTACGAATTGATGGACTCGGGCGATGTGGCCCCCGGGTCCTTACGTGTTTGTACGGCTGTCGCGGTTTCCAGTGTTGTAAACGGCGCAGAGCCGACATGGTGCGAGGAGGCTCACGTGAGCAATCTGCTCCTGCTGACCAACGCTCTGGAGCCGTCGGCGGAGGTGCTCCCGGCACTCGGACTGCTGCTGCACTCGGTGCGAGTCGCGCCCGCCGAGGCCTCGGCTTTGATCGACACACCCCCGGCGGACGCCATCCTCGTGGACGCGCGCCGTGAGCTCGTGCAGGCCAAGGGGCTGTGCCGTCTGTTGCGCACCACCGGGGTCACCTGCCCGCTGATGGCGATCGTGACCGAGGGCGGCCTCGCGGCGATGACGGCGGAGTGGGGCGTGGACGACGTCATCCTCGACACCGCGGGGCCGGCGGAGGTCGAGGCCCGGCTGCGGATGGCGGCCGGGCGGCTGTCGATGGCCGCCGCGGAGGAGGTCCCCGACGAGATCCGCAGCGGCGACCTGACGATCGACGAGGCCACCTACACCGCACGGCTGCGCGGGCGCGCGCTCGACCTCACGTTCAAGGAGTTCGAGCTGCTCAAGTATCTCGCCCAGCACCCGGGCCGGGTCTTCACCCGGGCCCAGCTGCTGCAGGAGGTCTGGGGCTACGACTACTTCGGCGGCACCCGCACCGTGGACGTGCACGTACGGCGCCTGCGCGCCAAGCTCGGCGCCGAGTACGAGGCGCTGATCGGAACGGTCCGCAACGTCGGCTACCGCTTCGTCCCCGACCGCGGCGAGCAGCAGAACGAGAGCGAACCCGCCCGACGCTGAGTGGCCCGCCCCGAGGGGCGGGCCGTCGCGTTTCGCCTGGTTGATGCCGCGTGTTACCGGATGAGGTTGATCCGGCCGGTGACCGGCGGGTCGACCGGCGAGTGCGCCCCCATGTAGGCGACGAACGCGTCGATGTCCAGCGGGCCGCTCCACAGGTCCGTGCCCTGCGTGAAGACGGTGAAGCCGTCGCCGCCGCCGATGAGGAAGTTGTTGGCGGCCACCCGGATCTGCTGGGTGTCGGTCACCGGGGTTCCGTTGATCTTGATGTCGGAGACCCGCGAGCCCTCCGGCTTCGTGGTGTCGAAGGTGTAGGTCAGCGACGAGGACGGCTGCAGGATCCGCTGGGTGATGCCGCCCGTCACCGGGTCGACCTTCCAGATCTGCTGCTCCAGCAGCGCCTTGAGCTGGGCCCCGGTGAGCGTGACGACCTGCATGAGGTTGTTGAACGGCTGCACCTGGAAGGCCTCGCCGTACGTCACGACGCCGTCGCCCTCGGAGCCGCTCTGGGCGTAGGTGAGGTCGGTGCGGACGCCGCCCGGGTTCATCAGCGCGATCTCCGCGTTGCCGCCCTCCCTGGTCGCCTCGAGCTGCGCGTCGGCGATGAGGTCGCCGAGCGGGGTCTCGCCGATGTTGGAGCCGCGCCCGATGTTCGCCGTGATCTTGCCGATCGGCCGGTTGGCGACGGTCGAGACCCGCTCCTGCCAGGTCTTGATGTACGCCTCGGTGTCCGCGTCCGGGGTGATGGTGCGGGTCACCACGTTGTTCTTGGCGACGACGCTGGAGCGGATGACGTCCTTCGTCTTGTGGTCGACCCGGAAGTCGATCTGCGTGATGGCGCGGCCGAACGACGAGCCCTGGGTGTAGACGCGGTCCTGGCCGGCCGGGTCCTTGACCTTGCAGACGTACGCCTGGTGGCTGTGGCCGCTGATGACCAGGTCGATCTGCGGGTCGAGGCCGGCGGCGATCCGCGAGCCGTTGCCGGGGACGACCGGGCACGAGCTGGGGTCCTGGTTCGGGGTGATGTTGTCGCCCTCGTGGACCAGCACGACCTGCGCCTTGACGCCGCGCTTGGCGAGCTCCTTCGAGACCTTGTTGGCCGCCGCGACCTCCTCGGCGAACTGGAGACCCTTGATCCCGGCGGCGGTGACGATGCTCGGGGTGGTCTGGGTCACCAGGCCGATGAAGCCGATCTTCACCCCGTTGATCACCTTGACGTAGTAGGGCGGCAGGGCGTAGTCGCCCTTGCGCTCCTTGACCACGTTCGCCCCGAGGTAGTCGAACTTGGCGCCCTTCCACTTGCCCGCCGGGGAGCAGCCGTCGACCGGGTGGCAGCCGCCGTTCATGATGCGGTTGAGCTCGTCGATGCCCTCGTCGAACTCGTGGTTGCCGGCCGAGGAGGTGACCAGGCCGAGCTTGTCGAGCAGGCCCACGGTGGGCTCGTCGTGGTAGGCGGCCGACAGCAGCGGCGAGGCGCCGATGAGGTCGCCCGCGGCCACCAGGAGCGTGTTCTTGTCGCGCAGCTTCTTGAGGTGGGCGGCCAGGTAGGACGCGCCGCCCGCGATCGAGTATTTCGCGCCGGCGATGCCGGTGAGCGAGCCGTCGGTGTCGACGTTGTCGCCGTCGGGGTCGAGGATCCGGGAGCTGGACCCGGTCGGGGGCTCCAGGTTGCCGTGGAAGTCGTTGATCGTCAGCAACCGGACGGGAACGGACGGACCGGGCTTCTTGTCGTGCTTGCCGGTCTGGGGAGCGGGAGATGCGGCGGCCGTGCCCATCGTGAGGGCCGCGACGCCCGCCACGGCGGCGCCGGCGACGGCCAGTCGCGTCAGGGATGCTCGGGTCATGAGACCCGACAGTAGAGGGGGCACCTGAGCGAGATATTGCGCAGAGATAACGATTCGGGGGGACGACCCCTGGCGTGAATTGCCGAAGCCCGGTGCGGGCGCCGCCGGAGCTTCACCTATCGTGCCAGACATGGACGTACGCATGGAGATCACGGAACGGCTCGACGACGAGCAGGTGGCGAGGGTGCTCGCCCTGGTGGAGGCGGCCGCCGAGGCCGACGGTGTCGGTCCGCTCAACGAGCACGTGATGCTCCAGGTCCGCCACGGGGGCGATCCGGGGGCGAGAGCCGTGCTCCTCTATGAGGGCGGGAACGTCGCGGGCTTCGCCCATCTCGATCCGCCCGACCCGGAGGAAGGGCCGAGCGGCGAGCTCGTGGTGCACCCCGCTTTCCGGCGGCGCGGCCTGGGCCGGCGGCTGCTCGGCGAGGCGCTGGAGGCGAGCGGGGGCAGGCTGCGCCTGTGGGCGCACGGCGACCTGCCCGGGGCCGCCCGTCTCGCCGCGAGCGCCGGCCTCGCCCGGGTGCGGTCCCTGTGGCAGATGCGCCGCCCGCTGTCGGAGCCCCTGCCCGACCCCGTGATCCCGGAAGGCGTACGGCTGCGCACGTTCGAGCCGGGACGCGACGAGAAGGCGTGGCTCGAGCTCAACGCGCTGGCGTTCGCCACCCACCCCGAGCAGGGCTCCTGGACGCCGGAGGACCTCGAACTGCGCAAGCGGGAGCCGTGGTTCGACCCCGCCGGCTTCTTCCTCGCCGTACGGGGGGACGCGCTGGCCGGCTTCCACTGGACCAAGGTGCACGCGGGGACGCCCGACGGCGACGAGCCGATCGGGGAGGTCTACGTGGTGGGAGTCGCGCCGGGCGAGCGCGGCACGGGCCTGGGCCGCGCGCTGACGCTCGCCGGGCTCGCGCACCTGCGCGCGGCCGGCCTCTCCCACGTCATGCTCTACGTGGACGAGGAGAACACCGCGGCGGTCCGGCTGTATGAGTCGCTCGGGTTCACCCGGTGGAAGACCGACGTGATGTATCGGCGGTGAAACGCCGACGGGCCGGTCCCCTTGCGGAGACCGGCCCGTTTCGTATAGACGGCGGCTTCTATCCGAGGATGAGCTTGAGGATGAAGTAGCCGATCGCGGCGACGACGGCCGCGGCCGGGATCGTCAGCACCCACGCGGTCACGATGTTGCCGGCGATGCCCCACCGCACGGCCGACAGCCGCTTGGTGGCCCCGACGCCCATGATGGCGCTGGTGATCGTGTGCGTGGTCGAGATCGGCGCGCCGAACCCGATGGCGGCGACATACAGAACCGACGACGCCGCCGTCTCCGCGGCGAATCCGCGCGGCGGGTCCAGGTGGATGATCCGCCGGCCCATCGTCCGCATGATGCGCCAGCCGCCGGCGTACGTGCCGAGGGAGATGGCCAGCGCCGACGCCGTGATGACCCACTCGGGGATGTTCGACCCCTTGGGGACGTACCCCCCGACGACCAGGGCGAGGAAGATCACACCCATCGTCTTCTGCGCGTCCTGCAGCCCGTGACCGAGCGCGATGGCGGCGGCCGACACGGGCTGCACGTAGCGGAACCCGCGGCTGGTGCGGTGCGGGTTGGACTTACGGAAGATCCACAGGATGATGATCATGATGATGCCGCCCAGGACGAATCCGATGACGGGCGACAAAACCATGGGGATGACGACCTTCTCCACCACCCCGGACCAGTGCACGTTCGCGCTGGCGGCCAGGGCGGAGCCGCACAACCCGCCGATCAGGGCGTGACTGCTCGACGAGGGCAAGCCGAAATACCAGGTGATGAGGTTCCAGACGATCGCCCCGATCAGCGCGCCGCCCACGATGAGCAGCCCGTTGGCTCCGTCCGGAGCGTCGATGATCCCCTTCCCCACCGTCTGGGCCACCGCGGTGCCGAGATGGGCGCCGATGAAGTTCATCACCGCTGCGAGGAGCAGCGCGATGCGCGGCGTGAGCGCCCGGGTGGAGACGGAGGTGGCGATGGCGTTGGCGGCGTCGTGGAAGCCGTTCGTGTAGTCGAACACCAGCGCGATCACGATCACGCCGATGACAAGCGCGAGCTCCACTTAGCTTTCCTTGACCGCGATCGACTCGATCGTGTTCGCGACATGCTCGAAGGCGTCGGCCGCGAGTTCGAGCTGCTCGATGACCTCACGCATCTTCATGACGGTCAGCGCGTCGTACTCGCCGCTGAACAGCTTCGCCAGCAGCCTGCGGTAGATCTGGTCGGCCTGGTTCTCGAGCCGGTTGATCTCGATCCAGTACTCGTTGAGGTGCTGCATCGAGCGCAGGCGCGGCATCGCGTCCGCGGTGAGCTCGGCCGCCCGCTCCAGGACCTCCACCTGGCGTACGACCTCCTTGGGCAGGTGGTCGATCTGGTAGAGGACGATGAGGTCGGCCGCGGCCTCCATGTAGTCCATCACGTCGTCCAGGTTCGAGGCGAGGCGGTAGATGTCCTCGCGGTCGAAGGGCGTGATGAAACTCTCATTGAGCCGGTTCATGATCGCGTGAGTGCGCTCGTCGCCCGCGTGCTCGCAGGCGCGCATCTTTTCGGCCAGACCCTCCCGGTCCGAACCGTCGCTGATGATCTCAACCAGCAGACGCGATGCGGTGACGAGGTTGTTCGCCGAGTCGGCGAACAAGTCGTAGTAGCTGTCCTCACGGGGCGTGAGACGCAGGCGCACGTCGTTTCTCCAGATGTGCGGGGACGGTCCGCAGAGAAGGGTACGGGTTACCAGTGGAAATGCGAAGTTCAGGCCTTGCAAGCCGCTTGTAACCTACTCTTCCCCTTCCCGCTGCCCAGAACGGCTCCCGTGACACACTTGTTGCCTGAGCCGCTTCAGACCTTGGTGCGGTGGAAGTTCAGGAACGACCTGCTAGGCGTCGGCCCCCGCTGCCCCTGGTAGCGCGAGCCGTACCGCTGCGAGCCGTACGGGAACTCGGCGGGCGAGCTGAGCCGGAACATGCACAGCTGCCCGATCTTCATGCCCGGCCACAGCTTGATCGGCAGTGTGGCGACGTTGGACAGCTCAAGCGTGACGTGCCCCTCGAAGCCGGGATCGATGAAGCCGGCCGTCGAGTGCGTCAGCAGGCCCAGGCGGCCCAGGCTCGACTTGCCCTCCAGCCGCGAGGCGATGTCATCGGGCAGGCTGATCACCTCGTACGTGCTGGCCAGGACGAACTCCCCCGGATGCAGGATGAACGGCTCGTCTCCGTCCGGCTCCACCAGGCGAGTCAGGTCGGGCTGCTCGATCGAGGGGTCGATGTGCGGGTATCGATGGTTCTCGAACACCCGGAAGTAACGGTCCAGCCGCACGTCGATGCTGGACGGCTGGATCATCGCCGGGTCGTACGGGTCGAGCTTCACCCTGCCCGACTCGATCTCGGCTCGGAGGTCACGATCGGAAAGCAGCACGGATGCAAGGCTAGTAGGCCATTTCAGCGGATCTTCGCGTCGGGGCTGCAGGAGCACGCCCCGAATCCGCTACAGTAGGGGCAGCGATGGGCTCCACAGTCCATCACGCGGGTGTAGTTCAATGGCAGAACATCAGCTTCCCAAGCTGACAGCGCGGGTTCGATTCCCGTCACCCGCTCCACGAACGAAGGCCCAGGTCAGGGACAGATTCCCGACTCGGGCCTTGATCGTTTCTATAGGCCTTCCTCACTCGCGTGCCAGATTCGTGCCAGATCAGTTGATCTTGGCTTCCGTCGCCGCCTGGCCCTCGTCGTCGGCGGCGGAGGCGAGCCCTTGCTTGACGATCTCCCCCATGGCATCGGCTATCGCGCGGTCTCTGTCCTTGGCCGCGTGCAGGTAGACCATGGCCGCCTTCGTGCTGGAGTGTCCCATGCGGGTCATCAGCTCCTTGAGGGTCGCCCCGGTGGCCGCCGCCAACGTGTTGCCCGTGTGCCGGAGGTCATGAATGTGGATCTTCGGAAGCCCGGACTTGGTGAGCGCCTTGGCCCACACCTTCGTGAAGTTGCTGCGCCGGAGCTGTGCGCCCTTCTCTCCCACGAAGACCAAGCCGTCAGGGGCCTGCTCGCTGAACCGTTGAAGGTGCCAGGCGAGGTCACCGATGATGACCTCTGGCAGCGTGACCACACGAGCGCCAGCATCCGACTTGGGCCGTCCAGTGATCAGCTCCCCCGTCTTCATTTCCGAGACGGACGCCTCGATCCTCACCGTGCGCGCTTCCAGGTCGAGGTGATGACGCCGCAGGGCCGCGAGCTCTCCCCATCGCAGACTGCCGAAAGTCGCGAGGAGGACCAGGGCGCGGAACCGGGGAGGCACGGAGGCCGCCAGGGTGAACACCTCAGCCACGGTCAGGACGGGCCGTTCCTCCGGACGCTCCACCCCAGCGTTCTTGATCCGGCACGGGTTTTTCTTGATCAGGTCATCCTCAAGCGCCGTGTTGAGGATCGCCCGCAGCAATCGGTATGCCTTCGCCACCGTGGACGCGCCCGGACCGTCATCGAGCAACCGCGTGTGCCACTGCCGGACGTGGCGGTTGCCGATCTCTGTCACGAGCTTGTCGCCGAAGGTGGGGTTGATGTGCAGTCTCAACAGGCCCTCATAGAGCTGCGCCGTCTTGGGCTTCAGCGTGCGCTCCGTCATCCAGGCCGCCGCGTACTCCCGGAAGAGGATCTTCCCGGCGTCGGGGTCCCTCCACTCCTGTTCGAGGATCTCCGTCTCTTTCCTGGTGAGCCAGATCTCCGCGTCCTTCTTCGTCGCGAAGGTTTGCGGGGCCGTGCGCTCGACGGCATCGGGGCCGACGTAGCGAGCCTGGTGGCGCCCCGAGGGGAGCTTTCGCACAGCCCCGAAGCGGCGACGGTATCCCTTGCTGTTGCCTCCCATCAGGCGGCTCTCCTCTTCCGAACGGCGATCGGCTCGACCACTCCAGCCCTGATGAACTCCTCAAGGGCGGATTCGGGAATGCGGACGTTGCGGCCTACGCGGACGAACATGATCCGCCGTTCCTCGATCAGGCGTCGGGGGAACCGCTTGCTCGTGTTGAGCCGGGCCGCAGCCTCCTCCACGGTCAGCAACGGCTCTTTCGCGATGTCTCGTAGGGACGACTCCTCTCGATCTGTGATCTTCTTCACGCAGCCTCCTCTCTGATTGCCGAAAGATCTTGGCCCTCTGCTTCGGCTTGGAGTTGGTTCATGTGATTGCGCCAGCGCTGGCGCTCGTGGACCGAGCGGAGGAGCCGCACGCCGATGGGGGCCAGGTCGGGATCTCCCGGCTTGACGGGCTTCCAGACGTAGCGGTGGGGATCGACCGGCTCGTCTTCCACGCCGAGCGCTTCGAGCACCCAAGTGCGGCGGTCCTGCTTGTGCTCGGTCAACGTCTTGTTCGACCACTTGCGCGACACGAGCACGCGGCGGCCCGCGTAGCCGAGGTGGTCGGGCTTGTGCGCCTTGCCCTTGCACCGGCCGGGAGCCATGCCGGGCTTGGCGCCCTTGGGCTGCACCCCGTACCGCAGCCAGTTCGGGCAGGTCGGCGAGCACGGCTCGAACCGCAACGCCTCAAGCAGCCGTTCCGCGTGCGCCTTGCGGCGAGGGTCGTCGGTGCCGAGGGCGTCGCCGAGGCTCTTGGTCAGGTACTTCGAGAGGTACTGGATGAGCTGATCCGCGTCGGGCGTTCCGGCGAGGACGCTCTGTATGTCGAGCTGGTCGCCGAAGCGGAGCACGTGCAGGGGTTCGGCGTCCTCCTCGGTGTCGAGTCGGTCGAGGGCCTGTTCCCAGGTCGGCAGCAGTTCCCCGCTGTCGGGGTCGAGGTAGCCGGCCCCGTCCTCCCAGACCGGTAGGTAGTCCCCCTCGAAGCGGACTTCGTCAGTGGGCGGCCACCACACTTGGTGATAGGTCGCGACGATGATCTGCCGCAGCTCGGCACGAGGCAGGGTGCCGCGGATTGCCATGTGCAGGTGTGGGGCGAGCCGTTTCTGAGGTTCGACGGTGGCGAAGTACTGCACGTCGTATCCGGCGACGCGGCGGAGGTTCTGCACGAACCGATCGACCAGCTTGGAGAAGTGCAGCGCATCCCGGGCCGCCCGCGCGTAGTCGTACCGGTCCGGATCGATCGGCGCACCCTCCAACACCCGCCCATACGACGGCAGGGTGAGCGTGACGAACATCGACGGCCGGTAGGTCTTGCCGTCCGACCCGGTGAAGGTCCGCCCGAGCGTGGTCTTGGTCATCTGCCGCTTGGGCAGATCCGGGGCGTCCTGCCGCCGCTTGGTCGAGCGGGAGCGCTTGCCGGAGGTGCGGCCGAGGACGTTGCCGCGCATCCCCGCCCGGTTGATCTCCTCGTCCAGGTCCTCAATGGCGGCGTCCAGGTCGGTGGTGTCGCCGCCGGCCTTTTCCACCTCGTCCCGCCAAGCTTGGGCATCGGCCCGCAGCTCCACGAGGTGACGCTGATACTCATCAGCGTTGTCCGGGAGGTTCACGGGTTCGTGGTCGAGGTGCCAGCCCTCCCGGCACTGCGCCCTACGGAGCTGCCGGTTGCGCTTGGCGCACGGCGGGCACTTGCTCTCCAAGGTGGCCCCGCACGGCACGTCGATGACCTCAACCTGGCCGGTGAGGATGTCCTGCCGCCGCAGCGGAACCGGGCGAATACACACCCCGTACTGCTTGGCGATCTCTTCCACGACCTCACGGGCCAGCGGTTGAGCCATCCGGACGGCGCGAGGGGTGGAGCGGTCGTTCGGGTTGGTCACCGGTCACCGTCCCACGCGCTGAGGGGGTCGAGGAGGTCGGCCGGGCCGAGGCCGTCGACCATCACGGCGGCTTTCTCGCCGCATTCGTGGCACTCCACGATGCCCCGCACCGGGTCGAGCCACAGCACATCGAGAGCGCCGCAGCCCGAGCAGCGCAGGCCGTCGAGGATGTGAGCCAGGCGCATCATCGGCCCACCCCCGCGAACTCGGCCACCATCGCCCGGATATCGGCATCGGAGACATACGCGGCCCGCACCCGCACCGGATCAGGCGAGGTCTCCAACCGCACATAACCGACGCCCGCACCCAACTCAGGAACCGGTGAGATGTGATCAGCCAGGGCACCCCGGTCGTGTGCCCCGTCGCCGAGAACCATGTCCACCTGCTCGGACTCGTCGAGCCGCAGCGCGATCTTGTCGGGGAACAGGTTGCGGATGTTCATGACCTCCTTGCGCGGGTCCTGGAGCGCGGCCATGACGCCGACGCCGACCGCCCGGCCCTGCGTGGTCAGGGTGGCCAGGGCCGCCGTGATGCGCTGCCGGAGGCCCTTGTCCGACTGGTAGGCGGTCAGGAACGCCACCTCATCGACGAGCACCAGGACGAACGGGTCATCGACGGTCGGCGTGTGCGAACGCTGGAGGCCGGCGAACCGGTCGGCCCGCTCCTGCATCACGCACACGGCCTCATCGAGCAGGTCGGCGCACTCCTTCGGATCGGCCGCGTACCGACTGCCGAACAGCGCGCGTCCGAAGGACAGTTCCATCCGCTTGGGGTCGAGCGCCCAGACCTGCACCAGGCCCGCTCGCATCGCCGGGAGGAGCCCGCGGATCGTCGACCACAGGTAGGAGCCCTTACCGGCCCCGGTCGCGCCCGCGATCAGGACGTGCGTGCCGTGGACCTTGAGCCGCAGCGGCGTGCCGTCCTCGCACCGGCCGATCTCGACCGGCCCCACCGACGCCACATCAGGGATAGGGACGGCGGGCAGGGGTTCGGCGAGCGGGTCACGCCGGGGGAAGGTGAGCACGAGCCGCCCGGCCCGCGCGACGGCCACCCGGCAGGAAGGTGCCCCAAAGCCGTGGGCCAGGTGCTCGATACGGTCGGACCAGTCGGTGACAGCCTGCCCGTTGAGCATCTTCACACTCACGCGGTCGGCCCACCCATCGCACTCCACCCGCACCAGGCGGGGCAGGTAGTCGCGGCCCCGGATGTGCCGCCCGAGGCCGGAAACGACCATGACCGGTTGCCAGTGCCGCCGGTAGACGGCGACCAGCCGCCACCAGGCCAGCAGCGGCCAGTGAACCGCGCCGGGTTTTGTGGAGGCCGGGTTAGCTGGCTGGGGTGAGGATAGCCGGGTCGATGTGTGTTCGGTAGCGGGTCTCGAATTCGGCTGGTGGGAGGTCGTTGCAGGCGCTGTGGAGG
>NZ_BMPY01000046.1 GCF_014647835.1 Microbispora rosea subsp. aerata | reverse complement strand
CCACGCACGTCACGGTGTGGGCGAACGACGCTCCCGGCGGAAGCTGGCTGCGCGTGCCGATGTCGCGCGAGGGCGACCGGTGGCGGGTGACCGTGGGTCCGCTCGACCCGTGGTTCTACTACTACCGGTTCATCGTGGACATGGTCTCGGTCAAGGACGCGTCGAACCCGACGAAGGTGACCTCCGAGCCGACCTGGAGCACCTTCCTCGTCCCCGGGGAGAGGTCGCGTCTGCTCACGGACGTGCCCGCCGGTCAGGGCGGAAAGGTCGAGAGCCTGACCTACCACAGCAATGTGGCCAACCAGGACCGGACCGCGCTGGTGTGGACCCCGCCCGGATACGACCCGAACCGCGCCGAGCCGTACCCCGTCCTCTACCTCCAGCACGGCAGCGGCCAGAGCTACACCGACTGGGTGGAGATGGGCCGTGCCAAGCAGATCCTCGACCACCAGTTCCTCGACGGAGACCTGGTGCCGATGGTCGTGGTGATGGGCAACGGCAACGTGTCCAACTTCAACAGGGAGCTGCTGGAGAACATCGTCCCGGCGGCCCGCGCCCGCTACAACATCTCCAGCGACCCGTCGAAGCAGGCCCTCGCCGGCCTCTCGATGGGCGGTGGCCAGACGATCGGGGTGCTCAAGGCGTACCCCGGCCAGTTCGCCTACATCGCGGCGTTCTCGGCCGGGTTCGGCAGCGGCGCCGGCGTCGACGTGGAAGCGATCAACGCGGGAACCAAGCTGCTGCGCATGTACGTCGGCGACCAGACCGACTTCGTCTACCCGTCGTTCATGGCGGGGCTGGCCACGATGGACGATCTCGGCATACGGTACGAGTTTGATGGGGTCACCCCCGGACCGCACGGCTGGGACGTGTGGCAGAAGAACCTCATCGACTGGGCACCGCGCCTGTTCAAGCGCTGATCAAGCAGGAAGAGACGGCGGCACCGGGTCACCGGTGGCGCACCTCGCACACGCGAGCGTGTTAGCGCTCACATAAGTAGTCCGACACACCGGCGGCGGGGCGCGGATCGCGTCATCCGCGCCCCGTCCCGGCCGATCGCACGGCTCAGCGGCGGCGCATGAATCCCCGTGCGCTGTGACCCCGAAGGGGAGATCATGTCAACGAAGACGAAGAGAATACTTGTCACGGCAGCCGTCCTCGTCGCCGCGAGTGCGCTCGCCGCCTGTGCCCCCGACGCGGGAGGGGGCGGCAGCACGGCGGGCGGAACCGCCGCGAACGCCGGAAACGACGGCGGGAACAACGCGAGCAACTGCACGAACACGATCCCCAAGAAGGACCTGCCGGTCGTGACCTTCTGGGGCTGGTATCCCAACATGCAGCTCGTCGTCGACAACTTCAACAAGCAGAACAACGAGGTGCAGGTCTGCTGGACCAACGTCGGCCAGGGCGGCGACGAGTACGACAAGTTCCAGACGGCCATCTCGGCGGGCACCGGCGCGCCCGACGTCATCATGATCGAGGCGGACCGGATCCCGACCTTCCAGATCCAAAACGCGCTCGTCGACATCAAGAACTACGGCTACGAGGCCGTCAAGGACAACTACAGCGCGGGTGCGTGGAAGGACGTCACGATCCGCGGCGGGATCTACGGCGTGCCGGTCGACGGCGGCCCGATGGGGATGATCTACCGCAAGGACATCTTCGAGAAGTACAAGATCACGCCGCCGAAGACGTGGGCCGAATACGAGCAGGCGGCGCAGAAGGTGAAGGACGCGGGGGGCCCGCTGTTCGGCGACCTGGGCGCGAACGTGCCGGCCGTCATGATGGCGCTGCAGATCCAGAAGGGTGCGAATCCGTACACCTACGATCCGGCGAAGCCGGAGACGATCGGCATCAAGCTGAACGACCAGGCCTCAAAGGACGTGCTCGAATACTGGGGGAGCCTGGCCAAGAAGGGCCTGGTCGGGACGCAGGACCAGTTCACGCCGGAGTACATCGCCGGTGTGGTCAACGGCAAGTACGCGACGTACATCTCGGCGGCGTGGGCGCCCGGATATCTCACCGGCGCCGGCGTCGGCAAGGGCGAGGACACCGGCAAGTGGGCGGTCGCGCCGCTGCCGCAGTGGGACCCCGACAACCCGGTGCAGGTGAACTGGGGCGGGTCGGCCTTCTCGGTGACGAGCCAGGCGAAGAACCCCGAACTCGCGGCGAAGGTCGCCTACGGCCTCTACGCCGACGACGAGTCGCTCACCGACGGCTGGACCAACCAGATCATCTTCCCGTTGAACCTCAAGGCGCTCAACAATCCCGACTTCGTGAACCTGAAGGTGGCGTTCTTCGACGGCCAGCAGGCGAACAAGGAGGTTTACGTCCCCGCGGCGAACGCCTATCAGGGCATGACCTACGCGCCGTTCGGCCAGTACTACTTCGACGCCATGACGAAGCAGATCAGCGCGATGATCGAGGGCTCCGTGACCGGTTCGCAGGCCGCCGACCGGCTGCAGGAGGACGTGGTGAACTACGCCAAGGAGCAAGGGTTCACCGTCCAGTGACAAACGCGCGGGCGGGCCGGGCGTCCCCGGCCCGCCCGTGATCCCGTAACGAATTCCCGGAGCCTGCCATGACCCTCCATACCGAGGAGAGTGCGGCGAGCACTCAGCAGAAAACCAAGAAAGCCCGCGGGAAGGTGCGCCTGCGCGAGCACGTGATGGGGTGGCTCTTCGTCGGGCCGTTCGGAATAGTCTTCCTGGCGCTTCTCATCGCACCGCTCGCGTACGCGCTGTATCTCAGCCTCTGGCAGAAGAAGCTGATCGGCGGCACCAGCTTCGTCTTCCTCGGCAACTACGTGAAGGCGTTCACCGACCCGACTTTCCTCTCCGGGGTGTGGTTCGTCGTCCGTTTCTCGGTCGTCGCCATCCCGCTGCAGATCGTCACCGCGCTCGCGATCGCCCTCATCCTGGACGCCGTGACCTCGCTGTTCACCCGTTTCTCCCGCCTCATGATTTTCCTCCCCTACGCCATTCCGACGGTCATCGGAGCGGTCATGTGGGGATTTCTGTACAGCAAGAGCTTCGGGCCGCTGTCCGACATCTTCGGGTTGTTCGGCGCCACCGCCCCCGACTTTTTCAGCAGCAACCTAATTTTCTACGGATTGATCAACGTCGTCACCTGGCAGTGGGCCGGCTACTACATGATCATTTTGTATGCGGCGCTCCAGGGAATCGACCCGGCGCTTTACGAGGCCGCCCGCATAGACGGCGCCGGGAGATGGCAGATCGCGATCCGGATCAAAATCCCGCTGATCGCTCCCGCGCTGCTGCTGATCCTGGTCTTCTCGCTCATCGGCACCCTGCAGTTCTTCAACGAGCCGCAGATCCTGCGCTACCTCGCGGCCGGGACGATCTCGCCGGGATTCACACCCAACATGTACGCCTATCAGCAGGCGTTCGGGCTGGCGAACTTCAATTACGGATCGGCGATCTCCTTCGCCCTCGGCGGGGTCGTGTTCGTCTGCGTCTACGCCTTCCTGTTCTTCACCCGCAAGCGGAGGAGCTTCTTCTGATGACCGGCAGCTCCGGCGTCGGCGCACGCCGCCGTCCCCAACGCCACCTCCCCCTGCAGATCTTCCTCGGCTTCCTGGTCGTGTATTTCCTCGTGCCGTTCTGGTGGGTCATCGTCAACAGCTCCAAGGACGCGTCGGGCCTGTTCAGCGGCAGCAACACCCTGTGGTTCGCCGACCGCGTCGACTACTGGGGAAACCTTCAGCGGCTGTTCACCTACGACGGCGGCATCTACGGCAGGTGGATCCTCAACTCCACGCTGTACGCGTTCGCGGGCGGGATCGGCGCCACGATCCTGGCCGTCCTGGCCGGCTACGGATTCGCCAAATACCGGTTCGCGGGCAGGCGCTTCAGTTTCTCGGTCCTGCTGGGCGCGTTGATGGTGCCCGCGACCGCTCTGGTGATCCCCACCTTCATGATGTTCTCCGGGCTCGGCCTGACGAACACGATATGGGCGGTGATCCTCCCGTCGCTGCTCAATCCGTTCGGCGTCTATCTGATGCACGTGTACGCGCGCGACGCGGTCCCCGACGAGATCCTGGACGCGGCGCGGGTCGACGGCGCGGGTGAGCTCCGCACGTTCCTCCAGGTCGCGTTTCCGCTGATGCGGCCCGCGGTGGTCACGGTGCTGCTGCTGTCGGCGGTGGCGTCCTGGAACAACTACTTCCTGCCCCTCGCCATGCTCTCCGACAACCGCCTCTTCCCCGTCACCGTCGGGCTCGGCCTCTGGCAGGGGATCGCCTCGGCGAACAACGCGGGTAGCACCTCCCTTTGGAGCCTCATCATCTTGGGCGCGCTCGTTTCGGTGATCCCGCTGATCATCGCCTTCTTCACCCTGCAGCGACACTGGCGCGGCGGGCTGTCGGTCGGAGGACTGAGATAGCCGCGGCCGCTTCGTACAGCAGCCAATCGAGACGACAGAGAGGTGTGCCGATGTCGAACAGCCCGCTGCGCAGTCAGCAGTGGTTCGGAGCGGAGGGCCGCAACGGGTTCATCCATCGATCGTGGATGCGCAACCAGGGGTTCGCGGACGACGTGTTCGACGGCCGGCCGGTGATCGGCATCGCCACGACGTGGTCGGAGCTGACCCCATGCAACGCCCACCTGCGCGATCTGGCCGAGGCGGTGAAACGCGGCGTGTGGGAGAGCGGCGGCCTGCCGCTGGAGTTCCCGGCGATGAGCCTGGGGGAGCCGTTGATGCGGCCGACGACCATGCTCTACCGCAACCTGCTGGCGATGGAGGCCGAGGAGCTGATCCGCGCCAACCCGCTCGACGGGGTGGTGCTGCTGTCCGGCTGCGACAAGACCACCCCCGGGCTGCTGATGGGCGCGGCCAGCGTCGACCTGCCCACGTTGATGGTCACCGGCGGCCCGATGCTGAACGGCAAGTTCCGCGGGCGGGACATCGGCTCCGGCACCGACGTGTGGCGTTTCACCGAGGAGCTGCGCGCCGGCCGGATGACGGCGGCCGACTGCGCCGAGGCGGAGATCTGCATGTCCCGCAGCCGCGGGCACTGCATGACCATGGGGACCGCCTCCACGATGGCCTGCGTGGCCGAGGCGCTCGGCGTCCAGCTCCCGGGAGCCGCGGCCCTTCCTGCGGTCGACTCCCGCCGGTACGCGCTCGCGCACGCCGCCGGGCGCCGGATCGTGGCCATGGTCGAGGAGGGCCAGCGGCTGTCCACCGTGCTCACCCGTGAAGCCTTCGAGAACGCCATCCGGGTCAACGCCGCGATCGGCGGCTCCACCAACGCCGTGGTGCACCTGCTCGCGATCGCCGGACGCCTCGGCGTGCCGCTGTCGCTGGAGGACTTCGACACGCTCACCGCCGACGTGCCCATGCTGGTGAACCTGATGCCCTCCGGCACGTACCTCATGGAGGACTTCGCGTACGCCGGCGGCCTCCCGGCGCTGATGAAGGAGATCGCCCCCCTGCTGCACCTGGACCACGTCACCGTCAGCGGGAAGAGCGTGGCCGACAACATCAGCGGCGCCCGGTGCTGGAACCGGGAGGTCATCGGCACGATGGCGGAGCCGTTCCAGCCCGCCGGGTCGGGGACCGTGGTGCTGCGCGGGTCGCTCGCGCCGTCCGGGGCCGTGCTGAAGGTCTCCGCCGCCTCGCCCCACCTGCTCCGGCACACCGGACCGGCACTCGTGTTCGACCGGATCGAGGACTACATCGCCGTGGCCGACGACCCGGAGCTGGACGTCACCGCCGACACGGTCATCGTGGTCAGGAACGCCGGGCCGCGCGGCTACCCGGGCTTCCCCGAGGTGGGCAACGTGCCCATGCCGCGGCGGCTGCTCACCGAGGGGATCACCGACATGGTGCGGATCTCCGACGCCCGCATGAGCGGCACCGGCTACGGCACCTGCGTCCTGCACGTGGCTCCGGAGGCGGCGGTGGGCGGTCCGCTCGCCCTGGTGCGCACCGGCGACCTGATCCGGCTCGACGTCTCGGCGCGGCGCCTGGATCTCCTGGTCGACGACGCGGAGCTCGAGCGCCGCCGCGCGGCCTGGCAGCCCTCGCGGCCGCCCGCCGAGCGTGGGTGGGTGCGCCTGTACAGCGAGCACGTCCTGCAGGCGGACAAGGGCGCCGACTTGGACTTCCTCGTCGGCGGCGACGGCGACGCCGTGCCCCGCCACTCGCACTGAGGCATGCGAGCGGGAGGTGAAACCGGCGGGCCAGGGGTGAAACCGGGGTGAAGCCGCGATGAAGCCGCCGAGGCGGATGCTTTTCTCGTAACGCCGGGAGATACCCGGCGGAGAGAGGAGACGCGTCATGGCGGACCTCAGCGCCGTCCGGGCCGAAAGTCTTGTCAAGAACTTCGGGGACTTCCGGGCCGTGGACGGCATCGATCTGCACGTACGGCAAGGCGAGATCTTCGGCGTGCTTGGCCCCAACGGAGCGGGCAAGACCACCACGCTCCGGATGCTCGCCACCCTGCTCCCGATCGACGGCGGCCACGCGGAGATCTTCGGCGTGGACGTCCGGCGGGAACCCCACCGCATCCGGCAGCTGGTGGGCGTAACCGGTCAGTACGCCTCGGTGGACGAGGACCTCACCGCCCGGGAGAACCTCTGGCTGTTCGCCCGCCTCCAGGGCCTGCCGAGCGGCCGCGCCAAGAGCATCGCCGGCGACCTGCTCGACCGCTTCGGCCTCCAGGAGGCGGCCGACCGCCCCCTGTCCCAGTTCAGCGGCGGCATGCGCCGCCGCCTGGACCTGGCGTCGAGCCTGATCACCCGCCCGCCTCTGATCTTCCTGGACGAGCCCACGACCGGCCTCGACCCGAGGACCCGAGGGCAGATGTGGGACACGATCCGCGAGCTCGTCATGGACGGCTCCACGATCCTCCTCACCACCCAATATCTGGACGAGGCCGACCAGCTCGCCGACCGCATCGCGGTGATCGACCGGGGCAGGAAGGTCGCCGAGGACACCCCCGACGCGTTGAAGACCCAGGTCGGCGAGTCGACCCTGCAGCTCCGCCTCAGCGAGGGCGCCGACACCGCCCTGGCCGTGGACGTCGTCCGCCGGCTGCTGGGCGAGGAGCCGGTCCTGACCCCGGAGTCGGGACGCATGAACATCCCCCTGCCCGACCCCAACCGGGCCGCGGACGTCCTGATCGGCCTGCGGGAGGCGGGGCTCGGCATCTCCTCGGTGAGCGTCGCCAAGCCGACGCTGGACGAGGTCTTCTTCGCGCTGACCGGCCACGGCGCCGACGACGAATCCCAGATGGAGGCCGCCCGATGACCACCACGACCTCCGCGGCCACCGCGGGCCCCGTCGCCCCCGACCGCCGGGGCGTCGACCCCGCCGCCGTGGTCGCCCGCACCACGTCTCACCCCTCGCTGCGGGACACCTGCGTCCAGACCCTGGCGATGGCGTGGCGGGCGCTGAAGAAGATGCGCCGCAAGCCCGAGCAGTTCTTCGACGTGCTCATCCAGCCGCTGCTGTTCACGGCGATGTTCGCGTTCATCTTCGGCGGCGCGATCTCCGGCAGCGTGTCGAACTATCTCCCGGTGCTGATCCCCGGCATCCTCGCGCAGACGGCTCTGACCGTCTGCATGGCGACGGGCGTGCAGTTGCGCGAGGACATGGACAAGGGGGTCTTCGACCGTTTCAAGTCCCTGCCGATCGCGAGGTTCGCCCCCCTGGCCGGTCCGATGATCGCCGACCTGATCCGTTACGGCATCGCGTCGGTGCTGACGCTCCTCACCGGACTGCTCATCGGCTACCGCCCCGGTGGCGGCGTGTTCGGCTGCGCCGCCGGCGTCGCGCTCACGGTGATCTCGGGCTGGTCGCTGGCGTGGATCTTCACCTGGCTGGGCACGCTGGCGCGGTCGGCGCAGAGCGTCCAGGGCATCTCCATGATGATCATGTTCCCGCTCACCTTCCTGTCCAACGCCTTCGTCCCCGCGGAGACGCTGCCCGACTGGCTGGAGGCGTTCGTGAAGGTCAACCCGGTGTCGCACGTCGTCTCCGCCGTACGCGACCTGCTCAACGACGGCGCCGTGACGGCCGAGGTCGGCTGGGCGGTCGTCGGCTGCGCCGTCGTCGTCGTGATCTTCGCCCCGCTGGCGGTCCGCTCGTACTCCCGCAAGATGTAGCCAAGATCACAGCAGCCGTCGCAGAACGGCACGGGCCTCGGCCAGCAGGTCGGGGCCGCGTCGTTCGCCGAACTCGGCCTCGATCCGGCCGATCGCGCCGGGGGCGATCCGCTCGGCGTCCGCGGCCAGCGCCGGCCACCGCAACGTCGGGACGAACGGGGCGTACGCGAACCGGTCGGCGAGCACGAGCAGCCGCACCGCGTCCTCGGCGGGCAGCGCCCCCTTGCGCAGGCCCCAGATGCCCAGCGCGGCGAGCACCATCCCCATCACCGGGTAGTCCCGGGAGGTGTGGTGGTCGAGCACGGCCAGCACGTTGGCCCGCACAGAATCGAACAGGTCCGCGCCGTCGTCGCCCTCGCCGTACCGCGCGAACGCCGACAGCGCGACGGCCTCGCTCAGCAGACCCCACGGGGTGAGCACGTCCGGCGCGCCCGGGACGCGCGCGTTCCTGTTCCTCTCGGCGGTCTCGCGGTGCCGCCGCAGCCCTTCGGCGATGTCGCCGTCGACCAGGGCCAGCTGGGCTCTGCAGGCGGCGACCGACAGGACCTCGCCGAACGAGGCCTGGGCGGCGAGCGGCTCCAGGTCGTCGATCATCCGTGCGGCCTCGTCGCGGCGGCCCTCGGCGAGCGCCGTCATGGCGAGGGTGGCGCGGAT
Source organism: Microbispora rosea subsp. aerata (assembly GCF_014647835.1). Taxonomy (GTDB): domain Bacteria; phylum Actinomycetota; class Actinomycetes; order Streptosporangiales; family Streptosporangiaceae; genus Microbispora; species Microbispora aerata. The sequence continues at coordinate 32,964 of NZ_BMPY01000046.1, read as the reverse complement.
CTGGACGACGTCGTCCACCGCTCCGAGGCGTTCGAGCACCGGGAGTGCCGCGGTGGCGTGCCGGGTCGCCGACGCGGAGTCGCCGAGGTGCGCGTACAGGCCGGCGAGCTGGGTGTGCAGCCACGCCCGGTGCCAGGGACCTCCGTCGTCGCCGACGAGTTCGAGGGCGGCGCGGGCCGCGTCGAGCGCGCCGGCCGGGTCGCCGGCGTTCTCCCGGAGCAAACTCAGCCAGTGCAGTGCGATCCTGCGGATCTGCGGGTCGGGGTCGGCGGTCAGCTTGTCCATGCCGTCCTCGGGATCCGACACCGCCGTGAGCAGGGCGGTCACCAGCGCCCGAATGTCCGGGTTCGCCGAGTCGGGGCCCAGCTCGGACAGCATCCGCGTCAACGTCTCGGACGCCTCGGTGGGCAGGATCATGGTGTTGATCAGCGCGATGCTCAGGGCCGTCCGAGCCCGGTCGAGGAGCCGGGGCGGCGGCGTCCAGCCGCTCAGGGCGGCGGCGACGGCCGAGGTGAGGGCGATGCTCCGCATGTGGTCGCCGCGGATCGACCAGTAGCCGGCCAGGGCGGAAAACAGCACCACGACCGCCTCCGGGTCGGGGCCGGCGAGGGCCTCGCGCAGGACGTCGGAGAGGTTCGTCTCCTCGGCACGCATCCGGTCCATCGCGTCGACCTGCTCGGGCGAGTACAGGCGGTCGCCGTGCCGATCGGCGTAGCCGAGGGCCCACGCCCGTACGGCGGCACGCGCCTGCTCGGTCTCCCCGGCCGCCTCCAGCCGCATCCGGCCGAACTCGCGCACCGTCTCGAGCATGCGGTAGCGGACGCCGCCGTCCGCCTCCACGACGGTGAGCAGGGACTGCTCCACAAGCTCCTCGATGTCGGCGAGGGCGTCGCCGCCGAGCACCTCCTCCGCCGCGTCGAGGGCGAAACCGTCGGGAAAGGCCGACAGGCGGCGCAGGGCCCGGCGCTCCCGCTCGCCGAGCAGGTTCCACGACCAGTCGATCACCGCGAGCAGCGTCTGATGCCGTGAGGGCGCGCTCCGGTCGCCGCCGCGCAGCAGCGTGAACCTGTCGTCCAGCCGCCGGGCGATCTCGGCCGGTGACATCACCCTCACCTTCGCCGCGGCCAGCTCGATCGCGAGCGGCAGGCCGTCCAGCCGGGCCACGACCGCGCGTACGTCGTCCTCGTCGAGGTGCACACCGGGCCGGGCCGCGGTCGCCCGGTCGCGGAACAGCGCGACGGCGTCGTCGAGCCCGAGCTGGGGCAGCGGATAGACGCGTTCGGCGGCGATCGCCAGCGGCGAGCGGGTCGTGGTGAGGACGCGCAGCTCCCGCGTGGTCGCGGTCAGATAGGCGACCAGGTCGGCGACCGCCTCGATCAGATGCTCGCAGTTGTCGAGCACCAGCAACGCCGGGGCGAGGTCGAGCTGCCGGGCGATCCTGGCCCGTACGTCGGCGCGCTGCCGCGGGGTGAGCGTGCGGTGACCGGTCACCGAGTCGCGGACGCCGAGCGCCGACCCGACCTCGCCGACCAGGTCCTCCGGCGCGGTCACGCCCACCAGCTCGACGAAGTGCACCACCGGCTGCGCGGCCTCGCGGGCGACGGCGTGCGCGAGGCGGGTCTTGCCGAGCCCGCCCGGGCCGAGGATCGAGACCACCCGGGAGGCGGCGAGCAGGGCGCGCACCCGCCGCAGGTCGTCGTCGCGGCCGAGCAGCGGGGTCGTGTCGAACCGCACGCCGGCGCGAACGGGATGGTCGAGCGCGAGCAGCTCACCGTGGACCCGCCGCAGCTCCGGGCCGACGCCGGCGCCGAACCTGTCGCGCAGGTCCGACCGGTAACGTTCGAAACGGTCCAGCGCGGCGCCCGTCCCGCGCACCGCCGCCTCGCTGCGCAGCAGGTCGGCGAGCAGCCCCTCGTCCTCGGGGTGGACGCGCACGGCCTCCTCGAGCTCGGGCAGGGCGGCGTCGTGGTCGCCGCCGCGGCTTCGGGCCCGGGCGAGCACGACCCGCGCGCACGCCAGGTCGCCCGCCGCGCGCCGGCGCACCTCGGCCAGCGGGCCGTCGCCCTCGGGCGGCGGCGTCCCGTCGCCCAGCGCGAGCGCCTCCCGCGCCGCCGTCGCCGCCGCGGCCGGGTCGTCCGCGAGCAGCGCCCGCGCCCGGGCGGCCAGGCCGTGTAACCGCTCGGCGTCGACCCGGTCGGGCGGAACGTCGAGCCGGTAGCCGTTCCCCTCCGTGACCAGCGCCTGCGGCCCCACGATCGCCCTGGTCCTGGACACCAGCACCTGCAGGGCTTTCGTCGGGTTGGCCGGTGCGCTGTCTCCCCACACGTCCGCGGCGAGCCGATCCGCGGGCACGGCCCGGGAGGCGAGTGCGAGGGCCGCGAGCAACGCCTGCGCCCTCTCGCCGATCACCGGCTGCCCCCGCCACCGCACACCGTCGAGCAGGCTCAGGTCGATCGGCATGGTGCCAGTCTAGGTTCCGCCGGACCAGGCGCCCGTACGGCCGATCGTTCAGGTCACCAGGCCCCTGCGGTAGGCGTAGACCACCGCCTGCACCCGGTCGCGCAGGCCGAGCTTGGTGAGGATGCGCGACACGTACGTCTTGACGGTCTCCTGGCTGATCACCAGCGTCGCGGCGATCTCGCCGTTGGACAGGCCCTCGGCGATGAGGCGCAGCACCTCCAGCTCGCGCGGGGTCAGCGCGACGTCGTCCGGCGTGCTCTCGGCGGGGCGGATCCTGGTCGCGTATCTGCCGATGAGCTGCCGCGTCACCTCGGGGGCCAGCAGCGCGGCGCCCGAGGCGACGGTGCGGATGCCGTGCAGCAGCTGCGCCGGCGGGGCGTCCTTGAGCAGGAACCCGCTCGCCCCCGCGCGCAGCGCCTCGTACACGTACTCGTCCAGGTTGAACGTCGTCACCACGAGCACCTTGACGGGATCGTCCACCCCGGCGCCGGCCAGCAGGCGGGTCGCCTCGATGCCGTCGAGCACCGGCATGCGCACGTCCATCACCACGATGTCCGGGTTCAGCCGCCGGGCCAGCTCGACCGCGGTGCGGCCGTCCCCGCACTCGCCCACCACCTCCAGGTCGGGCTGCGCGTCGATGATCGTCGCGAACCCGGTGCGGATCAGCGCCTGGTCGTCGCAGACCAGCACCCGGACCGGCGCGCTCACGACGGGCTCCCGGCCGGGATGCGCGCCCGCACCACGAAACCGCCGTCTCCCCGCGGGCCCGCGCTGAACTCGCCGCCCAGGGCGTCGACCCGCTCCCGGAGCCCGGCGAGGCCCCGTCCGCTCCCGCCCGGCGAGCCGGCGCGTAAGCCGCTTCGCGAGCCGGCCTGCGAGTCGGCTTGCGAGCCGGAACCGTCGGTGCCGACCTCCACGATGATCTCCTTCTCGCCGTAGCGCACGCTGACCGCGGTACGGCTCCCGTGAGCGTGCTTGAGGGCGTTCGTCAGGGACTCCTGCACGACCCTATAGGCCACGAATTCGGCGCTGCCGGCCGATCGCGACGGCGTGCCCTCCTCGGTGAACTCCACCGGCTGCCCCGCCCGGCGCGTCCGCTCCACAAGGGCGTGCAGGTCTCCGGCCGGCGGCAGTTCGAGGTCGGAGTGATCGGGGTTGAGCAGGTCGAGCAGGTGCCGCAGGTCGGAGATGGCCCGCCGGCCGGTGTCGGTGACGGCGTTCAGGGCCGCGTCGAGACGATCGGGCGCCGCGGTCAGGTAACGCGCCGCCTCTGCCTGCACGACCATCGCCGTCACGTGGTGGGTGACGACGTCGTGAAGCTCGCGGGCGATGCGGGTGCGTTCGGAGGCGCGGGTGGCCTCGGCGACGCGGCGGCGGCGTTCGGCCTCGGCGGCGCGGGTGGAGCGCAGCCAGGCTCCGATGCCCCACGCCAGGACCAGCGCCAGGTAGAAGACCACATAGCCTTCCACCTTCTCCGGCGCGCCGAGCCGGTTGAGCGTGATCGCCAGCGGCACGTACGCCGCGGAGAGGAGGACGACGGCGACGCGCCGGCCGCGATTCAGATGGGCGCCCGCGCTGATCAGCGCGACCGGCATCGCCTGGCTCGCGACCACGTGATAGGCGCGGATCTGGTCGAGGACGAAGCCGAGCGACACCAGAGCCAGGCACACCGCCGGCCACCGGCGGCGTACGGCGAGCGGAAGGCATTCCAGGGCGATCGCCACGAACGCCAGCGCGTCGTACGGACGGGTCGGCAGGTCTCCGACCTGCGTGCCCTTGCCGTGGAGCGCCGGCAGGAACGACACGACCGCCAGTAGCAGCCCGAAGGGGAGATCCCGGACCACGACGTCGCACCGCCGCCACAGGTCCGAGACCCGCCGGAGATCGATCACTGGGCGAGCGTAGCGGTCGCACCGGCCCGGGCGCCGCGCCGCAGGGGCACCAGATTGCCGCGCCTGCGGGCCAGCCACAGGAACACGACCGTCAGCAGCAGGCCGAACAGCACCGCGTACGGGCTGCCCTCCGGCCCGAAGTCACCACCGGTGAGCAGGGCCGGGCCGGAGGTCACGGTGTGCAGCAGCCCGTGCGTCGCGCCGTTGCCGGAGACCTCGGTGCTGAAGATGCCCGCCGCGGCGAAGTTCCAGCCGAAGTGCAGGCCGATCGGCAGCCACAGGGTGCGGGTGGCGGCGTAGGCGGCGGCGAGCATGCCCCCGGCCTCGACGGCGATGGCGATCGCGCCCCACAGGGTGGCGTGCTGGTTGGTCAGATGCACCAGGCCGAACACCAGGCCGGTCAGCGTCAGCGCGATCCAGGTGCCGGCCCACTGCTCGACGATCCGGAACAGCACGCCGCGGAACATCAGCTCCTCGGTCACGGCGGCGGCGGTCATGAAACCGAGCAGCCCGATCGCGCCCGTCACCGAGCCGAAGCCGTCGACGCGGAAGTAGCCCAGGAAGGCGAGGTTCACGATCACGGCCGCGAACATCCCGACCCCGATCAGCAGCCCCCGCCCGAGGGCGGGAACGGCTCCCTTCGCGGCCACCTCCACCGGCGTACGGCGCTCGGACCACCGCACCGCCCAGCCGTACACGAACACCGAGAGGACGGCCGTCGCGACGCCGACGACCAGGGTGACGAACGCGTTCTCCTGCACCGCGCTCGCGATGGCGCCGCCGGCGAAGGCCACGAGGGCGACGGGAACAAGCTGTTTCAACAGGCGCATGACGACTCCTCGGGAGATGCCGCTGGGAAGACTTGGCGGACTCCGCGGCCCGACCGCCGCGGTCACGCCGAGAACGCTAAGGATTCGGCACCCCTGGAGTCGTCACCGTGCGGTGGACATTCGCGGGTAGCTCTCACGGGGGACACGCGCAGTTCCAACGAAAAACAGGGGCGAGGGCGGTGATGGGGGCAGCCGATACGGCTTGAGGTCACCGAGGAGTTGCGGCGGCATTCTCTCGGCGTGAGGGCGAGTGCGAGCCGTCGTTGAACGGGATGTGACAGTTTGATCGTCATGGGCGGTGCGTTGCGGCACCATGCTGCGTATGGGAGAGCGTGAAAACCAGGGCTGCATTTTCTGCGCGATCCTCCGCGGTGAGGCCGAGGCGAGCGTCCCATACGAAGACGACCGCGTCATCGTGATCATGGATATCCGGGCGATCACGCCTGGTCATCTTCTGGTGATTCCCCGCGTGCACGCCGCCGGTCTGGAAGACCTGGATGAGGAAACGAGCGCACACGTGTGGAGAATCGGCCACCGGATGGGGCGGGCCCTGCGGCGCTCGGGCCTCAACTGCGAGGGTGTGAACCTATATCTGGCGGACGGCGCGGCCGCTTTTCAGGAGATCTTTCACTTCCATCTGCACGTGTTCCCCCGGTTCGCGGGGGACGGATTCCAGGTGCAGGCCAGGTGGGGCACGAGGGATCGAAGCCTGCTCGACCGGGAAGCCGAGGCGGTGCGGTCCGGGCTGGCGGCCTTGGGCTCCGCCGAGACGAGCGAGCCCGTCACCTGATCGCCCGTGTCCGTACTTCGGCATGGCGAGGCACGCGTACGCGTATCGCTGATCACTGCCGAAAGGACGGCAGAGCCGAATCGTCGACGGAATCGTCCTCATGCGCCTCGATGTCCCAGATCGCCGCATCGACGAAGGGCGGCTCCAGGCCGGGATGGAGAGGCAGCTCGGCCCAGATGCACTTGCCGTCGGCGTGGTAGCGGGCGCCCCACCGGGAGGTGAGCTGGGCGACCAGGAACAGGCCGCGCCCGCCCTCGTCGGTGAGGCGGGCCCGGCGCAGGTGCGGAGCGCTGAGACTGCCGTCGGAGACCTCGCAGATGAGGACGTCGGTGTGGATCAGGCGCAGCCCTATGGGGCCGCACGCGTGATTGATGGCGTTGGTGACCAGCTCGCTGACGATGAGCCCGGTGGAGAAGGCGAGCGACTCCAGGCCCCAGGTGGCCAGTTGCCCGGCGGCGAGGGCGCGGGCGTGGGAGACCACGGCGGGATCGGTCGGCAGCAGCCAGGAGGCGACCCGGTCCGATTTCAGCACGCGGGTGCGGGCCAGCAGCAGGGCGACGTCCTCGGCGCGGCGTTCGGGCGGCAGGGCGGCCACGGCGGCGTCGCAGAGCTGGTCCAGCGAACGGCCGGGGGCGGTCAAGGCGCGGGCCAGCCGGTCGAGCCCGGCCTCGGCGTCCGCCTCCGCGGCCTGGATCAGGCCGCCGTTGTGGAAGGCCAGCAGCGTGCCCTCGGCAAGCTGGAGCTCGGTGGTCTCGAAGGGCAGCCCGCCCAGGCCCAGGGGCGGGCCCGGCGGCAGGTCGAGGAGCTCCGCGGTGCCGTCGGGGCGGACCACGGCGGGAGGCGGGTGGCCGGCCCGGGCGAGGGTGCAGGTGCGGGAGATGGGGTCGTAGACCGCGTACAGGCAGGTGGCTCCCTTGACGTCGGGGTCTTCCTCGGCGAAGCGGATGAGGAGGGCGTCGAGCTGGGTGAGGACCTCCTCCGGGGCGAGGTCGAGCTCGGCCAGAGTGTGGACGGCGGCGCGCAGCCGGCCCATGGTGGCGGCGGCGTGCAGGCCGTGGCCGGTGACCTCCCCGACGACCAGGGCGACGCGGGCGCCGGAGACGGGCAGCACGTCGAACCAGCAGCCGCCCGCGTGGGCGTGCGCGGCGGCGGGCAGGTAACGGCCGGCGCTCTCGACGGCGGGGTGCTCGGGCAGGTCGCGGGGCAGGAGGCTCCGTTGCAGGGCCAGGGCGGTGGCGTGCTCGCGGGTGTAGCGGCGGGCGTTGTCGACGCAGACCGCGGCGCGGGAGGCGAGCTCCTCGGCCAGGGCGAGGTCGTCCTCGGCGAACGGCTCCGGGCTCTGATAACGGGCGAAGCCGGCCAGTCCCAGGGTGACCCCGCGGGCCCGCAGCGGCACCATCATGATCGACCGTACGCCGAGTTCGTGGATCATCGCGGTCCTCCGCGGGTCGGAGGCGAACCACTCGCCGGCGTCCAAGGCCGGCACCAGGAGCGGCTTGCCGGTGGCCAGGCAGCGGGCCTGGGGGGTGTCCGAGTGGTAGGCCACCGCTTCGCCCACCGGGCACACGACCTCCGGAGAGTGCTCCTGGAGCGTACCGATCCCCATGCGCCGGGCCAGGACCCGCTCGCCGGGCGGGCCGGGAGCCGGTTCTTCGCCGTGCAGCGTCGCTTCCAGCAGGTCGACGGTGACGATGTCGGCGAGCGCGGGCACGGCCGCGTCGGCCAGCTCCTGGGCGGTGCGCGCCACGTCCAAGGTGGTGCCGATGCGGGTGCTGGCCTCGTTCAGCAGGGCCAGCCGTTGCTGGGCCCGGTATCCGCTGGTGATGTCGATGGCGGCCTGGCATATCCCGAGGACACGGCCATTCGGGTCGGTCAGCCGGAAGCAGGAGTCGGACCACACGTGCTCGTGGTCCGGGTCGCGCGGAGTGCGGCCCCGCACCACGAAGCGGAGCACCGGCTCGCCGGTGTCCCGCACGCGGCGCAGCATCGCCTCGAGGGCCTCGACGTCGATGCCCGGGACGACGTCGCCGACGCGCCGGCCGACGAGCTGCTCGGCCGGCGCGGCGATGTCGCGCTCCGCTTCGGCGTTCACGTACAGATAGCGCAGCTCGGGGTCCATGACGACCACGCTGATCGGGGACTGGGCGAACAACGCCTCCAAAATCGCCTGGTCCATCACCTCCCGGCGAGCCTCACGCACGTCGACGGCTATCACTGTCCAGGCGCGCTCGCCCCCGGCGCACAGCGCCGCGCGCACGTGCAGCGCCACCCGCACCTCATGCCCGTCGCGGTGCCGCATGCCCAGCACGCCGTCCCAGCTCGAGTGCCGTTCGACGGCGGCCACCACCGCGTGCCGGTCCTCGTCTGCGGCCAGCAGGTCTACCGCGGGCCGTCCGCAAACCTCGTGCGCCGGGTAGCCGAGAAGGATCTGAGCCTGCGGGCTCCACAAGCAGATCCGGCCCCGGACATCCACCACTACGACGGCTGTATTCGCTCCCGGGAACCGGCGCCCCGATCCGCTGCCGGGGCCGTCACCGGTGGCCTCGGGCACGCCCATCGGCACCAACCCCGTCCGGAACCCCTCGCCGTACCTCTTCCTCATGCTACCGGCGTGTGACGGGACGTTTTCGGGGAGTGCCTTCCCCGACACGTTCCGCCACCTCCCCGCGACGTCCCGGCAGATCCGCGGTACGGCCCGGAGCCCCGGGTTTTCGCCGAAACGGACACGGCCGGCAGGAGCGGGCCTGCGATGTGCCGCGGTATGCGGACATGCGCAGCGGGCGGCCCGCTGCCGCCAACCAGGACTGGCCTGCGGGCCGCATGCCCGGCCGCCGAGCAGACGCGGCGCCGTTTGGAAGCCCGTGTCAGGGCCGGTTGCGCCGAGCGCACGCCGAGGCGACCGTCAGGAACCGTGAAGGTGACGTGCCGAGACTTCACGGCTGTCTGGGCCAAAGCCCGCCGCCCTGACGAGGGCTGATGCCTGTCCCGCCCTGACCTGGGCCTACGTGATCGGAGCGGGTGACGGCCGGGCCGTCACCGTCGATCGCGTAGGGACGGCCCACTACCTGCTGAGCTGGCCGGGTGGGACAGTGAGCACTATGAACACCGTCCTCAATGTCATCTGGCTGATCTTCGCCGGCTTGTGGCTCGCATTAGGTTATGTCGCGGCGGGGATCATCTGCTGCGTCCTCATCGTCACCATCCCGTTCGGCATCGCGTCGTTCCGGATCGCGGGCTACGCGCTGTGGCCGTTCGGCCGGACCGTCGCCGACAAGCCGTCCGCCGGCGCGTGGTCGGTGGTCGGCAACGTCATCTGGCTGCTCGTCGCCGGGATCTGGCTGGCGATCGGGCACGTCACCACCGCGATCCCGCTGTTCATCTCGATCATCGGCATCCCGCTGGGGATCGCGAACCTCAAAATGATCCCGATCTCGCTGATGCCGCTGGGCAAGGAAATCGTCCCCGTAAGCCGTGATTGACGACAGCTCCGGCTGCGTTTCCTATTGATCACTGGATGGCGAGCCTGGATGGCATGATCAGGAGGAAACGGCTCACGTGTCCCAGCATCAGGAGTGCCGATCGTGACCGAAAATGAGATCTCGCGGGTCCAGCCGTGGAGGAGCCGAAAAGCACATGGCTCCGGTCTGCTCGCACAGCTGCCGGAAGCATGAGGAAGACCTCATTATTCGGTACGACGGTGTCTCCGCCCTCAGCCTGGACGTCTCGCGCGCGACGAACTCAGCCACGACTATGTTGGGCGAGATCATGCCGCACCCCGGTGGATGTAGTCACGAGATCGCCCTTCAATCAGGAACCATGAAGGTGACGTGCCGAGACGTCACGGCCGTCTGGACCAAAGCCCGTCGCCCCGATGAGGGCTGATGCCCGTCCCAGCCCTGACCTGGGCCTACGTGATCGAAGCGGGTGACGGCCGGGCCGTCATCGTCGATCGTGTAAGGACGGCCCATCACCTGCTGCGTCGGCAACAACCCACCTGCCGAAGGTGCGTGTGCAGCACCAGAACGTCGACGTGATCGGCGTGATCGACTCCGCCGAGAAGCCGATGAACCAGGCGGACGTCAACTGCCGGGTGAACTAATGTGAGGGACGTCACAGCGGCGGGACAAAGGGAGAACCCAGCATGCCGGAGCGCGGCGTCCCAGCACAGCCGGGCGTGGTGCCCGCGGGCCGTAGGACCGCGGGCACCATGTTCGCCGCCTTCTACGGCGAGCTGGTCCCGCACCCCTGGCACGACCCTGAGCACGACGCATACCAACTGTTCCACCAGCGGTCGCTCGCCATGGGCTGGCTCGATGAGGCAACCACAGTGCGAGGGGACGACCCGCCCGGCGCCTGCGGCCTGTGGGCCATGAACGATGCCGGATGGAACCACCCCCTGGCCGCCCCCGGGGCGGGGCTGATCTCGTGGTTCCAGGTGGAGGCGAGCGCGCCGGCCGGTGACCGGCCCCTTCCCGTGCAGCCGTTCCTGCGATGCGCCATGGACACGACGGCGCGGGCCGGTACGCCGCACCTGTCCGCGATACAGGTCCTCATACCGGTTCAGGGTTTGGACGCTTCATCTCGTCCGCCGTACGCGGCCGTACCGTCGAGACTGACAATCGATTGGTTCGCCGAGTGCGCCCCAGAGGCGAGGACACCGGTGGAGGTCGGCGTCAACAGCGGCCGGGACCCGTCGATCCCCGCTGTCGCGGGACGGCTCGCCGACCGCCTCAGTCACCTGGACCAGGACGTGTTCGGTTACCGATCTCACGATGTCACCGGCCGAGATGACGTCCTTCCTCCGCCGTTCGACGACGGTTTCTGGAACGGTCCGCCCCTGCACGGCGTGGTGCTGCGCGGAGAGCTCGCCGAGTGGTCATGCGACGCGGTCGGATGGCTGGCAGAGGTCATCGCCGACTCCGCCGCCCACCTCGGTGTCCGTTCACCACTGCTGCTCACCATCACGCGGGCCTTCCTCCGAGGACAGGCCTGACCGAGGGCGTGCAGGGCCGGGGGACGTTCGCCACTCGGCACCGCGGCGAAGGTGCCCGCGACTCAAAAGGAACGGGCGATGAGCACGGCTCAGCAGATCGCCGACATGACCCGCCGGCGGTATGCGATCGAACAAGAACGTACGCCAACCGATCTCAGCCAACCGGGTTCGACCACCATCATTGAGCTGGGGCGAACGGGCTTAGCGTACGTTTCCGTTCCCCGACATTCTGAGCCCCATGCGTGGGCGTCATCCCAGAAGGTGGATGTTCATGCCGATGGTCGAGCCACGCCTTTCAGTGTTGGCCCCGACGGCATCGTTGACACAGCGGAGTTGGCGAATCGTATTCTCGCGCCCGGACAGGATTTGGTCGTTCAGTTCTCGTTGCGTGGACCCTTTCACGGGTGGAGGATATGTGCCCATGATCAGGGAGGCTGGCGATCGAGAACGGCATGGAGTTCGGAGACCCTGATCAGCGGTACATGCGCCGGAGGCTCAGCGCGTAAGCGCTCATGATCCACTGGAGAGGCTTACCACCCCTGGAGATTGGAGCGGGTGACGGGATTCGAACCCGCGCTGTCAGCTTGGGAAGTCTTTCAAGATTAGGGTCGCTGAGCTGGGAGAACTACGACCTGGGCGCATGGCGGTCGAGTCATCGTGAATCCCGGCGGCTTCCCGCTGATCGCCGGTCGAACGGGCACGCAACGGGCACGTCGCCGTGTTCCTGCCGCTAGCGAGATCGCCAGCGTAGACTCGGAGTATGAGCGCCGGGCATGCCCATGAGGAGCTTCATCACCTGGTTGACCGGTTGTCGCCGGACCAGGCGGGGCGGCTGCTGCGGTTGGTCAAGACAGACCCGGAACTCGCTGAGGCCGCGATCGAAGGTCCCTCGGAACCGGCACGGCGTCGCCGACTGTCGATCGCGGGAATCGGCGCATCCGGAGAGGGCGATCTGTCAGAACGGGTCGAAGATCTGCTGACGGAGCGATTCAATCGGTCGGTGTGACCGCGACGCTTCTAGACACAGGGCCGCTGATCGCCGTTGTCGATCGCGATGACAAGCACCATGCCTCATGTGTGCGTCTGCTTGAGCAGTTGGAAGGGCCGTTGCTTCTTCCTTCGACCATCCTGATCGAGGCCGGTTGGACGATCAACAGGCACATGGGGCCGGCCGTACACGCGTAGTTTCTTGATCTTGTCACGGAGGAGTTCGAGCTGGTCGATCTGCTCACCGCTGATGTACGGCGTATGGCCGAACTTGTCCGGCTATACCACGATGCTCGTCTCGACCCTGCCGATGTGTCCGTGGTCGCAATCGCCGAGCGTCTGGGAGTCACCCAGATCGCGACGATCGACCGGCGCGATTTCGGCCTGATCCGGCCGCGGCATGTGGCAGCGTTCAGGCTGCTGCCGGAGGTACTCACCTGAATCTTGGAGCGGGTGACGGGAATCGAACCCGCGCTGTCAGCTTGGGAATTGCATGGATCACGGCCCGTAGAGCCGTTGACCTGGGCGTCAAGCCGGTCATGAGTGACCGTGGTTGCCCCCTCATCACCCTGCCTAATGGCACGCTAATGGCACGACGATCAGTCCCTGACCTGGCCTCACCCGCGCGGCGCGCACGCCCCCGCCTCCTGATCACCCCGTCTGCCGTCGACCCGCCCGAAGGGGAAGCGGGCCAAGGCCGCCGGGTCCAGGTGGAGCGCCCGACTGGACGAACGACCTGGACCCGGCGGCCTTGGTCTGCTCGGCTTGTCCCGGGTCGATGGCCGGCGGGGTGATCAGGCCCCTACCTCAGCCAGTTACGTCGGTCAATGAACGAGCCCTTGACGCTCACCCCGGAGCCGGAGCCCTCGCCGGAGGCGGCTTTTCAGAGTGGGGCTTCCCACGACGAGTCCCTTTCGTCATCGTCCCCTAGCACGTTGTCGCCCATCCGATCCTGGACAATCTGGATGATTCGCTCATGGGTGACCTGTTCTCCGGCTTCCAAGGCAGCCAGAACGTCTGTGAACGCTCCGGTCAAAGATGAGTTCTCAGGGTCATCCCACGCAAGCCCGAACTTCGCCGCGTAGAGAGCGGTGATCAGTAGGGCGTTTGCGCGGGTTGGGCCATCGTCTTTGCTTCGCACCCACCGACCCTCGCTGTCTCGCGAGAGGCCTAGAACTGGCAGTAGCGTTTCAGCCTCGGAGGTAGAACACCCTACAAACTTGCAGAACTCTTGAATGTCCCAGACCTCTCGGGTGTCCGCGAGGACCTGGACATCGCCGATAGTACCGTCTCTCTTTTGGAGTCGTTCCCTGAGACCGAGAATGGTGCGCTTTCCGGCCTTCCAAACTAGCGCTAAAGCGCGTAGGCCCTCTACTGCTACACCGATCGTTGCGAGGGCTGATACGGCAGCTTCAATCGCTACTTCTATTTGATCCCAGTTGATGTAGTCAAATGCGCCTGCAGGGTCCGATGGAAAAAGGTAGATCTTGTGAGGGTCGCCTTCGATGAGGCCATTCTGGGCGGCTACCTCAAGCGTACCCATAGGTACTGTGGTTATTCTCCGCCCCCACAGCACCTGCCCTTCCTTATTGAGGATGGGCGCAGTAATCAACCGAGCTTCCCGGCCTTCGTATACGGTGTCGGCATGGAAGAATGCAACTTCATGCACAGCTTCGGAGACAGGCCGTAGAGGCCACTCACTGACTGGACGCTCCTCGGATTCCCAAACGTGGGCTGTGATCCCCAGCATCGCGGCAGCCTGATTTAGGACGTCTCCCAGAGTTGTTGCCGGATCAACCTCGAAGCTGACGCGAGGGAGATCTAGCCATCTGGCGTCAGGGCTTCCTGCTTTTGCTGCAAGCTCGGGTGAGCATGACCAAGCCCCGAATGGTGCGCCAGACACAGCTACTTCAACTCGCATGGCAGGAGGCTAGCTCGGCACTTGCCTGTTGTAGTTGGGTATGCGGATTCGGATGCGAAATAAGTCCTGAATGCGGCCCGAGCTGCCGCCGTCCGGGACCGGCCCCCAGACCGCACGCCCGGACGGCGGGCGGGCGAGGGGCCGCTGCGGCGGCGCGGAGCGCCGCCCTTGATCTCTATGAGCACAATTCAGCAGAGTTACGCGTGACCGTGGTGTCCTGTCCCGCGACATGCTTGACACATCAGTCCCAGGACATGTTTGACAGGTGCCGTTTTCGGTCGGTCTTTCGTGCGTCGTTTGCGGGTGGCGTGCGTCAGGAGGCCGGGATTGGCCCTGGTCGATTTGTCGGTTGTCGAGCAGCGTTATCGGGCGGTTTTGGCGGTCCTCGCCGGGGCGAGTGTGAGAGAGACCGCCGCTCAGGTCGGGGTGTCGCGGCAGACGTTGCATTCCTGGCTGCGCCGCTATCGGGAATCGGGTTTGGCCGGGTTGGCCGACCGTTCCCGCCGTCCGAAGTCGTCGCCGTCGCAGTTATCGGCGGAGGTGGAGGCGGTGGTGTGTGAGCTGCGGCGTGAGCATCCGCGGTGGGGTCCGGTCCGGCTGGTGCACGAGGCAAAGCGCCTGGGGGTGGAGCCGGCGCCGTCGCGGATGGCGGTGTATCGGGCGCTGGTGCGTCACGGGTTGGTGAGTCCGCGGCAGCGGCGCAAACGCCGGGAGGACTACCTGCGGTGGGAGCGGCCAGCGCCGATGCAGTTGTGGCAGATGGACATCGTCGGCGGGGTGTTCCTGGCCGACGGCACCGAGGCGAAAATCGTCACCGGCGTCGACGACCATTCCCGCTACTGCGGGATCGCCTCGGTGGTGGCTCGTCCGACCGGGCGGGCGGTGTGCCTGGCCTTCGCGGCGGCGCTGCAGAGGTTCGGGGTGCCGGAGGAGGTGCTGACGGACAACGGCAAGCAGTTCACCGATCGGTTCGGCAAGGGCGGGGAGGTGCTGTTCGACCGGATCTGCCGGGACAACGGGATCGCTCATCGGCTGACTCAGCCGCGTTCGCCGACCACGACGGGGAAGGTCGAGCGGTTTCATCAGACGCTGCGCCGCGAGCTGCTCGATGACGGGGTGCCGTTTGAGGACTTGGCGGCGGCGCAGGCCGCGGTGGAGGCCTGGGTGGTCGAGTACAACACCCGGCGGCCGCATCAGGCGATCGGCATGGCCTGCCCGGCCGAGCGGTTCACCCCTGCGGCCGATCCCCGGGAGGAGTTGCTGCCGCTTCGGCTGCCCGGCGTGCTCAAGGCGGTCGACGGGCAGGCCGCCGCCCCGCCGCAGCCGGCACCAGCACCGGAGGTTCCCGCGCCGACGCAGGTCCCCGATCGGCGGGACGCGCCTCCGATCGCCGGCCAGGAGCCGGTCAGGGCGTGGTCGGGCGGGCCGGTGGAGTTCGACCGCGTCGTCCCGGCCAGCGGCAACATGTTCGTGGCGGGACGGCAGTTCTGGCTCGGCCCCGACCGGGCCGGGGTGATGGTGACGTTCTGGGCCGACACCGACGTCATCCACCTGCTGGTCGCCGGGGTGCGGATCAAGAGCTTCCGCTCGCACCTGTCGAACGCCGACCTGGCCAAACTCGCCGCCGCCGGGGGACGCGCGGCCGGACCGGCGCCGCTGCCGCCCGCCGAGCCGGGAACCGCTGTGGAGGTGGATCGCACCGTCAGCCGCTCGGGCACGGTCAGCCTGGCCGGACGCGTCGTGCTGGCCGCCGAGATCCTCAATGGCCGGCGGGTGACCGTCCGGATCGAGGAACACACCTTGATGTTCTTCGACCCCGACACCCGCGAACTGCTGCGTACCCGGCCCAACCCGCTCAGCTGGGAGCGGCTGCGGCACCTGCGCGATGCCCGGCCGGCCGGGCCGCCACCCCGCCCGTCGGTAGAGCCGGTCACGGTGCAGCGGGTGGCCAGCAACAGCGGCGTCATCATGGTCGCCGGGCAGAAGGTCGCCCTCGGCCGCATCCACGCCCGCGCGATCGTCACCGTGCACGTCAGCGACACCACCCTGACGATCGAACTGCCCGACGACACCCGCGTGGTCCGCCGCACCACCACCCAACCCGTCCGCAGTATCAAAGCGGCCCGGCCCCGCAAGGCCGGTCATGTCTCCTAGAGTGCCCGTCAAGCATGTGGTGGGACAGAACTGTCAATCATGTCGTGGGACTAGACATACGCGTGACCGTGGGCCACCTGGTGGAGTGCCGGTGGTAGAACGCCAGCATGGTGGAGCGGCGGGATCGGTTGCGGGAGTTGGGTGAGCTGCTGCGGCGGCTGCGTAAGGATGCGGGGCTGACGGGTAAGGAGCTGGCGCAGCGGGCCGGGGTGGCGCAGCCGACGATCTCGCGGATGGAGACCGGGCAGTTGTTGCCGACGCCGGAGACGGTTGATCGGGTGGCCGCGGCTCTCCGGCTCGATGACGATGCTCGCGCTGAGTTGGACGCGCTTCTCGTGCGGCTGCGTGACGAGGTCTCCCGGCTCAAAGGTGGTCTTGCCGGCAGGGAGGCGGCGAACGCCGCGCGGGTGCGCTCATCGAAGTGGATGGCGGTCTTTTCGTCGGCGATGATTCCGGCGTTGTTGCAGACGGCGGAGTATGCGCGGCTGGCGGTGGGGATCGGCCGGGATGTGGATGAGGACGATGCGGCCAAGGCGGCGGCCGTACGGGTGGATTCGCAGGCGGTGTTGTTTGAGCAGGGTCGGCGGTTCGCGTTCGTGCTAACCGAGGGCGCGGTGCGTACCTGGCCGGGGTCGCCGTCGTTGATGCCGGCGCAGCTTGATCGGTTAGCGCAGGTGTCGACGTTGCCGCATGTCCGGCTCGGGGTCGTGCCGTGGAAGGTGGAGGCTCCGGTCTTCCCGCTGCATGGGTTCACCATCTACGACGGCACGGTGAGCGTGGTGGAGAGCCTGACCGGCGACCTCACGCTGACTGAGACGGCCGAGATCGAGGCCCATGAGGAGGCGTTCGAGGCGTTCGCGGGTGCGGCCGTGTACGGCGACGAGCTGCGGGCGCTGCTGGGTGAGATCGCGGCGGACTTCCGGGAGCTGGCGGAACAGTCTCACGGCTGACGCATTTATGCGTCGTATTCCTTGACATGATTCTAGCGTTGGTCATACGCTCCTGCTCGTAGGTATGTCTAGCCCCCTAGACGACGGAGCGTGTTCCATGCCCCTATGGCGTCTGTCCCGGCACTTCCTCGGCCGTCCCGCCTCGGTCACCGAAGCCCGTCGCTTCATCACCGCGACCCTCGCCGCTTGGCCGGTGGTGGAGTCGGCTGAGCTGATCGTGAGCGAACTGGCGACCAACGCCGTCCGGCACACCGCCTCGGCCCACTTTGGCGGCAAGTTCATCGTCAGCATCCAGGCCGAACCCGATCAGGTGTGGCTCGGCGTCACCGACGAGGGCGGCCCCGGCGTCCCCCGGCTCATCCGGCCTGCCGACGACGAGGGTGGGCGCGGCCTGCTGCTGGTCGCCTCCCTGGCCGACAACTGGGGCGTGTACGGCGGCCCGGCCGGTCGTACCGTCTGGGCGCTGCTCAAGGTCGACCCCGTCGCCGCCGCGAAGGCGATCTCCCGGTGATGAGGTGTGTGAGCCCGCACGTTCCCGATCGCCGGCAACGCGGGTGCGCGAAGCTGGAATGGTTCAAACCCTCAAATGGGGCGCGGGTGCGTGTGCTGGCCTGGACTTGCGACTGCCTGGCCATCGTGTATGAGCTGTGCCAGGCAGGCGGACAGGGGTTCATCCGGCGGACCTTGCAGAACGAGGACGCCCCCGAGGTCCGGGAGACGCACCACTGGCCCCTCATCCAGGCGCGTGAGGTCTGGGCGGACCTGCTGACGGGGAGGGTGCGGTGAGCCCGCGCGGGGTCCCCAACCGGCGCTCGGCGATCCGGGCCGTGGACCCAAAGACCGGCAAACCCGCCAAAACCGTACTGTCAAGGGGGATAGACGGCATTTCGTCTAGGGCTCTAGACTCAGGTGTGCCACACCGAGGAGGAGCTGTGCCACCGAGCGACCTGGACAAAATCGCCGCGATCGACGATCCTTACCTGCTGCTCCGGGTCGCCACCGAACGACTCAACGCGGCTCAGCAGGAAGTCACCGAACTGGCCCGCCTGCGCCGTCGTGTCATTCAGGAACTCCACGCCCAGGGCATGTCGTATGCGCAGATCGCCGAGAAGGCCGGCCTGTCCCGAGGGCGCATCCACCAGATCCGCCACACCGGCCCCGCCCCGGAGGGGGCGTTCCTCGGCACCGGGTCGGTCACCGTGGTAACGCCGCTGCGGTACGACGCAGCGACCGGCCGTTCCATGGTCGCCCTGGACGACATGCGCGCCGGTAAGCGTCTGGAAGACCTCGCCCGCACCTTCGGCCTGACTGTGGCCACCGACAACGTCACCGTTGGCGGGCAGATCGACCTCAACCGGCCCGGGTTGCTCGTCATCTGCGGCCCGCGCATGTCGGACGCCATGCGGGCCGCGTACGAGGCCGATCCGGTCATCCGCTGGGACCGCGACGACAAGGGCTGGAAGCTCATCGACACCCGCACCGGCCGGGAGTACCGGTCCGGCTCCCAAGCCGACCCCACCCAGCCGACCGATTCGGCCTTCCTCGGCCGTCTGCCCCGCCCGGACGGCAAGGGGTCGTTCCTGGCGATCGCCGGTATCCACCCCAACGGCTCCCTCGGCGTCATCCACCTGCTCGCCAATGAGATCGCCACGTTGTGGGGGCAGGTCGGCGACCGCCGCTTCTCCTGCGTGGTCGGCGTCGAATACGACCCGCAGACCGGGGAGCCGGTGCGGGCGGAACTGGCCAGCCCGCTCTACCGGCACGAGGACACCTGATGCGCATCGCCTTCGCCAGCGAACCCGCCCACCCCGACCGGCCCAACGAAGACTTCATCGGCGCCACCGCCGACGCCGTCGTCCTCCTCGATGGCGCCAGCATCCCCCCAGGAGTCACCACGGCCTGCTCGCACAGCGTCCGGTGGTACTCCCACACCCTCGGCTCCACCCTGCTCGCCGAGATAACCCAACACGCCGGCCCCCTGCCCCAGCTCCTCGCCCAGGCCATCAAACACGTCACCGCACTACACGAGGCCACCTGCGACCTGACCGGCGGCGGCTCCC
This sequence comes from Microbispora rosea subsp. aerata, assembly GCF_014647835.1. Lineage (GTDB taxonomy): Bacteria > Actinomycetota > Actinomycetes > Streptosporangiales > Streptosporangiaceae > Microbispora > Microbispora aerata. Next base: position 13,927 of record NZ_BMPY01000046.1, on the reverse strand, counting down.
CCTCCGCCACCGTCATCATGCTCCGCCACACCGCCGGCCACCTGGACTGGCTCGTCCTCGGCGACTCCACCCTCGTCCTCGACACCGGCACACCCGACCCGATCGTGATCTGCGACGACCGGCTAGATCAAATCGCCGCACCCCACCGCGCACGCCTCGACAGCCTGCCCGTCGGCACCCCCGATCACGCCGAAGCACGCCGCGAGTACGCCGAAACCCTCGGCAAATACCGCAACCGCGACGGCGGCTTCTGGGTCGCCTCCACCGACCCCCACGCCGCCGACCACGCCCTCACCGGCACCATCCCCACCAACCAGGTACGCGCCGCGGCCCTGCTCACCGACGGAGCCGCCGACGCCGTCAACCGCTACCACCTCACCACCTGGCGGCAACTCCTCGACGTCCTCGCGCAGGACGGACCGGCCGAGCTCATCCGTAACGTCCGCGAAGCCGAGCGAAGCGATCCCCACGGCGAACGTTGGCCGCGAAGTAAACCCCACGATGACGCATCGGTTGTCTACTGTGGGCGGGCTCACAAAACAGGCTGAGGTCAGCCGACCCAGATGATGTCCACAATCCGCACCACGTATGCCGCGTCGATTGGCACGTAGGTGACAAACCCTCGCCCCTGCCCGAAGTCCGCTCGCCGGACCATCGGGTCGTCGGTGGCCATGGTGGTAAGGGGATCGTAGGGATCGTCGCACACCACGGCCATGCACTTGCCCAGGGCGTCCAGTGCGTCCTCAGGGAACCCGCCGAGCTGGGATAGCGCCCGCTCTGACAGGTCAGGTTTCCATGTCACGACGCGCGACGAGCGCGTACGGTGGCCAAGGCCTGGTCCAGCGGCGTATAGCTGCCTGCGCCGGCTTTGGCGTCCTCGATGGCTTCGTAGTAGCCAGGCTGGTTGGCCGCTATGACGACGAGGCTCCAGCGGTGCAATAGCCGTCGGAGTGCGGCGTATTGGGTGATGTCGTCTCGGGCGGCCTGCGCAGCGGCGCGGTACTGGCGGAGGAACTCCTCGCGCTCCCGTTCTGGCAGCCCTCGCAGGATCTCGTTGGGGTCCTCGGGGTCTTCCTGGTGGACGGGTTGGGCGCTCATAGGGGCAGCATATGCGTCACCGCTCAGCGCTGCCCGCTCCTCTACCGTTGTGAGCATAGGAACCTCCCTCGCCGATGTTCCTGGTGCACGATCCCGACGGTACGACGTCGTTTGGAACGCGTCATGACTGCTCAAAGTCAGACATTCCTTGCTTACTGGCGGGACTCTGGGCACTCAGGTTGACAGTGCCTGCAGAGTCGCTACACGGTCGAGGTAGTTCGCGTCTATCCCCCTAGACAAAATCGGTGGATGCAAGCTATCGTCTCCGTGTAGCCCCCTAGACAGTTCTCGTTGCGGACCGGCCGTCGCTGTCTAGGGGGATGGACAAAGGAGGTGGTGAGCGATGGGCTCTGCAAGGACCGATCCCGATCAGCCTAGCTGCTGTTCTCGTACGGCTGCTATGTCGTGGGGGAGGTGACGGCGGCGAGGGACTTCGACGCCAAGCGCGAGGTCAGGCCAGGGACAAGGCGACCGGTTTGCCGGTCTGGCAGGTCCCGGTGATGGACGCCGACCCGTCGCTGAAGGCGGCGCAGAAGACGGTGACCGTGAAGATCCTGTCGGAGGTGCAGCCGGTCGTCCCGCCGTCGCTGCCGGGTGTGCCGCTGGCTCCGGCCGAGTTCGAGCGCCGACCTGCTCGATGAAGCCGTGTGCGTGATGCAGGAGCGGGCCGACCGGTTCGCCGGCCTCCACCGCGCCCACACCCCAACCATCGGTGACCCGTTCGTCCTCGTGCTCGTGGACGAGGTCGCCTTCCTCACCGCCTACCAATCCGACAAGCACCTCCGTCAGCGGACCACGGCGGCCCTGGCCACCCTCACCACCCAAGGCCGGGCGGTCGGTGTCGGGGTGATGGCGGCCTTGCAGGACCCGCGCAAGGAGGTCATGACCATCCGCAACCTGTTCCCCGACAAGATCGCCCTCCGGCTGGACGAGTCCGAGCAGGTGGACATGGTCCTCGGCGACGGCGCACGCGACCGGGGAGCACTCGCCGACCACATCTCACCCATCCCCGAACTCGGCGCGGGCGTCGGCTACGTCCGCCTCGAAACGAGTCCTGATCCGGTGCGGGTCCGGGCGGCCTACGTCTCCGACGCCGACATCCGCCAGATGGTCGCCGAATACGGCGAGGCCGCATGAACAGCCCGGCGCACCTCCTCGACGGCCTGCGCTGCTCAATCTGCGGCGCGCTCAACGTCCTGTGGCTCGACCCCCTGCGCGGCCTGGTCGAGTGCCGTGAATGCGGCCAGACCGCCCTCACTATCCCCGAGACCGGAAAGGAGACCAGTTGATCGACCTCAAGGCTGGGGGAGACCAGCCGATCTCCCCCGCCCGGCGCACCGACCGCTCCACCCCGCGCGCCGTCCGTATGGCGATGCCGCTCGCGCGGGATGTGGTCGAGGAGATCGCCAAGCAGTACGGGGTGTGTATCCGGCCGGTGCCGATGCGGCGGCAAGACATCCTCACCGGACAGGTCGAGGTCATCGATGTCCCCTGCGGGGCCACGCTGGAGAGCAAGTGCCCGCCGTGCGCCATGCGCAACCGGCAGCTTCGGCAGGCGCAATGCCGGGAGGGCTGGCACCTCGACCACGAACCCGTCAACCTCCCCGACACCCCGGACGAGTATCAGCGGCATCTCGTGGAGCTGCGGGCCGACGCTCAGGCGTGGCGGGACGAGGTCGAGAAGGCCGGCGGGGACACCACCGACCTGGACGCCGCCATCGCCGAGCTGGACGAGGAGATCAACGCGGCGGGGATGCGGGGTAACGTCCTCGGCCGAGTCTCCGGCAAGCGCACGCGCTCGACCAAGCGGCGGCAGGACGCCCCGGATCTGCCCAAGCGGCGCGTGGTCAAGACGACGCTCGGGCGGACCTTCACGGGCTCGAACGGTAAGACCTATCGGCCGTCGATGTTCGTCACGCTCACGCTCCCGTCGTACGGGCGGGTGCTGGAGGGTGTCCCTGTCGATCCGGACGCCTACGACTACGCGCGGGCGGCCCGCGACGCGTTGCACTTCTCCAAGCTCGTGGACCGGTTCGTGCAGAACCTCCGCCGCGTCGCCGGGTTCGATGTGCAGTACTTCGCCACCGTCGAACCGCAAAAGCGCCTCGCCCCGCGCCTGCACATGGCCATCCGCGGCACCCTCCCGAGGGCGGAGCTGCGGCAGATCATCGCGGCCACCTATCACCAAGTGTGGTGGCCACCCACGGACACCGTCCGCTTCGAGGGTGACCACCTGCCGGTGTGGGAGGACGGGACCGGCTACCTCGACCCCGACCACGGGGGAGGTCCTGCCCACCTGGGACCAAGCCCTCGACCAGCTTGACGCCGACGAGGACGCCCAACCGCTGCATGTGCTGCGCTTCGGCGACCAACTCGACATCCAAAGCGTCCTCGCCGGGACCCCGGACGCCGACCAACTGATCCGGTACCTGTCCAAGTACCTCACCAAGTCCCTCGGTGACGCCCTCGGCACCGACGACCCGCGCCGCAAGGCCCATGCCGAACGGCTCCTGGAGGCGCTGCGGTTCGAGCCGTGCTCGCCCACGTGCCCGAACTGGCTGCGCTACGGCATCCAGCCCAAGGGCGCCAAACCCGGCATGACCCCCGGGCGGTGCAGGGGCAAGGCGCACAAGCCCGACCACCTCGGCTACGCCGGCCGCCGCGTCCTGGTCTCCCGCAAGTGGTCCAACAAGACCCTCACCGAGCACAAGCACGACCGCCGCACCTGGGTCCTGGAAGCCCTCGGCCTGCCCGACGAACCGGCCGACCCCCACCGCTACACCTGGCGACCCGTCAAACCCGGCGACCCCGACCTGGCCCCCATCGGCGTACGCCTCCTGCGGTCGGTCCACGAACGCCAGCGCTGGCGCAACCACCTCGCCCGGCTCGAAGCCGAGGCAGACGGCAGAGATCTTTCGGCAACTGAAGGGAGGGCTGCATGAGTAGAACGCCGGTGAGGCCACCTGCTGACCGCCTGCTGACGGTCGGCGAGGTCGCCGAACGGCTCGGCACGACCGAGCGCTTCCCCCGACGGCTCATCGAGGAACGCCGGATCGCCTTCGTCCGCCTCGGAAGGAAGGTGCGCATCCCTGAATCAGTGCTGAACGAGTTCATCGCCGCCGGCATGGTGCAGCCCATAACCACAAGGAGCGGGAGGGCGGCATGAGCAAGCGGCGCTTCGGCCGCATTCGGCGACTTCCCTCGGGCCGGTTCCAGGCACGCTATCCAGGCCCGGACGGTGTCGACCGTCCCGCGCCCACGACCTTCGCCACCAAGCGTGAGGCCGACATCTGGTTGACCAAGAAAGAGGCCGAGATCCACTCGGGGGACTGGCTGAACCCGGACCGGGGGAAGGTCAGCTTCAAGGAGTACGGCGCAGCTTGGGTGGACGAGCGGCCGGGCCTGCGCCCCAAGACGGTACAGCTCTATGAGGGATTGCTTCGCCTTCATCTGGTCCCGACTTTCGGCAATCAGGCCGTGAACGAGATCCGAGAGGCGCACGTGCGCAAGTGGCGCAAGAGCCTCTTGGACGGCGGCGTCGGGCCGGTCACCGTGGCAAAGGCGTACCGCCTGCTCAAGGCGATCTTCAACACGGCGATAGATGACGGGCTGATCAAGTCGAACCCGTGCAAGATCAAGGGAGCGGGGAAGGAAGAGTCGCCGGAACGGCCGGTGCTGACCATGAAGCAGGTCTTCGCCCTGGCCGACGCGATCGATCCCCGATACCGGATGCTGATTCTTCTGGCGACCTTCGCGAGCCTGCGATGGGGCGAACTGGCGGCTCTGAAGCGGAAGAACGTCGATGTGGAGGCCGGGACGATCCGCGTCACCGGAAGCACGACCGAACTCAAGGACGGGTCGGTCACCATCGGGCCGCCCAAGTCGGAGGCCGGCAAGCGGATCGTCAGCGTCCCGGCCGTTCTGCTTGCCGACCTCCGGGCGCACTTGGAGACGTACGCCGAAGCGGGGGATGAGGGCTTCGTCTTCGTCGGGCCGAAGGGCGCCCAGCTCCGGAGGGCGAACTTCACCCGGATATGGAGCAGGGCGCTCAAGGGCGCCCAGCTCAGCGGCTTCCACTTCCATGATCTTCGTCACACCGGGAACACGTTCGCCGCGCAGTCCGGCGCGACTCTGCGAGAGCTGATGAACCGCATGGGGCACTCGACCACCCGGGCCGCACTGATCTATCAGCACACCGCGATGGAGCGGGATCGGGCCATCGCCGACGCGCTCGGGAAGCTCGCCGAGGAGGCGCTGAGCAAGCAAGATCCAGATGGATCGGGCACGTAACGGGCACGGAAGATCGAACAGGTGCCAGAAACGATCAAGGCCCGGGTCTGGATCTCTGTCCTGACCTGGGCCTTCGTACGTGGAGCGGGTGACGGGAATCGAACCCGCGCTGTCAGCTTGGGAATAGGCTACTGATCTTGCCCTGCTGAGCTGGGAAAACATGGGTGCAGGTCAGAGTTGGCGGAGTGACCGTGAGTCCCCCTGGTTTACTGCTGATCGCCGTCCGTTCTGGCACGCATCTGGCACGCGATCATGGCTTTGACCTCTTCCTTATCAGGACTGTCCACCGCGTGATCAGGGGATCGGGTCGCGCTCTTGAGCAGTGCTGGACGGTCGTGGGTGTGAGCCGTCGTGTGCCTCTGTTGCAGTAGCCGTTGCAGTACTGCACTACCAGGGGCGCATGCCCGCAGGTACTCCCTGCTGATCTTCCCGTCGCCGTCGTCCCACCCGTCAGGGGAGCGGGCCAGGGCCACGGGGGCAAGGTGGAGCGCCCTACTGGACGAACGACCTTGACCCCGTGGCCCTGGTCTGCTCGGCTTGTCCTGGGGCGACGGCGGCGGGACGATCAGCACCGCAACCACCTACGGTCCCGACCTGTGCGCGGGTGATCATCCCGGAGCCGGAGGCCCCCGCCGGAGGCATGATGCGGCGAGGAGTGGGTAGTGGTGCGCATCTGTACCACGGTGACGAACGCCTCACGTGGCCGATGTTGCCGTACCTTGTCGGGGGACGTGTTGTACGGCGCTGGCGCTTTGCAAGTGGGAGGCGGTGATCGCGGTGCCTCCCAAGGGGATCGTGTTCGACGTGGATCACGGTGCCTATGGCAGATGGGCGGTCGTTCACGTCGCGGGAGATCTCGATTGGACGAGGTCTGCCAGCCTGCTCGACACGGTTGAGCGCCTGTGGGATCACCTCCGTGACGGCTGTTTGGTTCTGGACCTCGGCCCCATGCGCTTCTGTGACTCCTCCGGGATCTCTCAGTTGATCAAGGTGTATCGGGGCTGCCAGGAGCACGGCATCCGCATGACTTTGGTTGCTCCACCGCCGTTTCTCCGGTGCCTGCTGAGGACGACCGGCCTGATCAAGTTGTTCGAGGTCCATGAGACGTTGGAGCAGGCCTTAAGGGGCCTGGACGGCTGGGAGCCTGACGCGAATGTGGCCCCCGCTCCTTCGATCTGAGTCGGGAGCGGGGGCCTTGTAGCACCTGAGGCGGCGGTGCGGCGCTCGTCCGGGGGACGCTTGGATACGGCGGGCTGGTGTGCGGCGGGCGGCGCGAGCCGCTGCCGGCCGGGACCGGCCCCCAGGCCGCACGCCCGGACGGCGGGCGGGCGATGCGCCGCGGTGCGGCGGCGCGGCGCGCCGCCGCCTTGATATCTACAAGCGCGATTCGGCAAATATCAGCGGGTCATCGCTCGATATCTACAAGCGCGATTCGGCAAATATCAGCGGGTCATCGCTCGTCCAGCGCGGTGTCACGACCACACTGGATCTGGCCGCGCTTGATCTCCAGACCGAGGGGGACAGCCTCCGGGACAACGTGTGCAGCGATACGACGGCCTTTGCAATTAAGCGTTCACAGATTGTCATTCATGCGAGGTCGTAGGGACGTCAGTCGGGCGTCTTTCTAGTCGCTTCTCTTCAATCTCAATAGATCTGTTAGCTCATGTGGAATGCAAAGTCAAGGGTGTATCAATTGGGAACAATTGGCCTACGATCTAAGCGATGAATCCACGGGCGGGCCCGTTTGGCGACGTATCCCCGCCCGTGGAGCACCCTTCGATGCAGGAGGAGTCTACCCCTTCCATGTCCACTAGACGATGGACCGCGATTGCGGTCACTGTTGCGGCATCGGTGTTGCTGCTTGCCAACACGCCTCCAGCTTCAGCCGCCGGCGCAACATCGGTCCAAGCGCAGGCTGCTGACCCACCACAGGCACCGACGACTGTTGTACTCGATGCCAAGAACTCTAAGAACATCACCGACACCCCAACTGGCAGCCGGCTCCTCGGCGAGTTCGCGCAGCGGATTCAGGCCAAGGGAATAAGCGCGGCCAGGTCGGCTCAAGCCGTGGCGTCGGAGTACAACGTCATCTCTGTAGATGTCGCCAAGATCCTCCCCGACTCCCGATGTGAGCGGGGACCCGAGACGCTGATTCTCCCCAGAAGCACGACGCAGGTTCGCTATATCGGCGGGCCCAGAAACGATCAGGACGGCAATAACCCGTGCCTGGTCACGGTCGAGTGGGATGATCGAGACCCTGACCCGCACGCGCAGGATGATCCTCAGTCGGGATCCAGGCAGGCTCTAGCGGCAGCAGAGGCGCCGTATGTCGAGCAGTATCACGAGTACTGCGCAGCAAGGAAAACTTACACCGACTTCTGGGAGGAGCCTTGCTACAAGCGTTTCGTCCTGAAGTACGACGGAAATTCTAGCTGGAATTACTACAGCTTCGAAGCCTGGAACACATGTCGGAATACCATCGCGGCAGGCGCGCTGATCTCGTGCGGGCGCGGCCAGGAGGCTGCCGCCGATTCTCCAACCCTGTATTCGGTTGATTATAGTCCGCAAAACCCGAGCACTGGCACATGTCGCTCGATAAGCTACGAGGTTCAACTGTACAGTGTGTTCACCGTCGGTGGCAGCTATAATCACTGCGAGGAGCAGCTGGTCTATGACTACCCCGAACCTGGCAAGATGAGCACCTACTGGAAGGGGGAGACGACTTCCCAGCGAACTACCAGGCACCAGGTGTCGGTGAAGGTTGCCCAGAATGACGGTCGCCCCCAATGGACCAACTGGTTTAATGGCGAAACGTGCAACTACATTGATGGGGGCTTCTGTATTTAGCGATCAGTGGTAACCATATAAGGGCCGGGCGCGCACCTGGCCCTTATATGGTTGCAATCTATAGATGGGGTGTTCTCTGTGTTTTTGGCTAGGCGTATAACTTTCGTCGTCGCAGTCATGATGTTCTCGGTCGGCTGCACGACTACGTCGCATGAAGCCAAAGCTCCGCTTCCTACTTTCACCAAAGATATGGCAGAGTCGACCCTCGGAAAAATTGTTTCCGGAGTGGCGGAAAATGGCATCGCCAATTTCTGTACGAGGCATGTGCGTAGTGCCGGTACGTGCGAGATGTTATTGAATGATGCTCTCAAATGGTGCCTGCTGCCTGGAGATAAGCCCAAAGTCATGAGAGGGGTGCTTATTCCACAAAAGGGGCCGTCGGAAGGTGGATGGCTACTGGAGATTCGCGGCACAACGATGGATGGGCAGCAGTATGTCTCTGAGTTTTTTGTGATCCAACTTCCAGATGGGAAACCCCAAGCGGCTTCTGGAGTCTACTGGACCGGCCTGGGGTTGGAGGAGTCTCCATTTGGCCACAAAAATACAAAAGTCCCACAAAATGCATGCCCCGGTAAATGATTCTGTTTAAGTCGGCTATGCGGGGGAAATGCGTCACAGATACTGGCGTATGCTGAATGATGTGAGCATGGTATCGCAAATCGTTCGGCAATAGGGCACGCATCTCCATGCGCATCGGTGAGTGCTGTAATGCAGATACCGTGTGACACACATGATGCTGAGGAACGTAAAATGAGCAACCGTGAGTGCGATCGAGGTGCATGTCACTGCGGACACTCGGCGAGAGGCTGAGCGGATCGCTTCAGCGGTTGTCGCTCGCCGACTGGCAGCGTGCGCCCAGGTAACGGGACCCATTGCTTCTACCTACTGGTGGAAGGGGGATGTTCAGCGGACACAAGAGTGGTTGTTGCTCATGAAGACGACCGCTGATCGCTTCGAGGACCTTGCGGCGTGCGTGCGTGAGCTGCACTCGTACGAGGTGCCTGAGATCGTCGCGGTGCCGATCGTGCAGGGGACTCCGGACTACTTGGAGTGGATCAGGCGGGAGACGGCCCCAGAGCGCGGCGAGTAGCGCGGATGTCGCCGAGTAGTTCGCGGGCGGCATGGTCGGGCCTGGCTGCGAGTGCCTTCTCCACCTTGGCGAGGTGTTGCATGCCCCAGGTGGATTCGGTGCGCTGGGCTGCTTCGAGGGCGCGGCGGGCGTAGGCGACTCCCTCGGTCACGTCGCCGAGTTGGAGCTGGGCTTGGGCGATGTCGGCGTAGACGACTGACACGCGCTTTTGGTCCTCGTCCTGGCCGAGAGCGGCAAGGGCGGCTTGGCCGGCCTCTGTCACGTGCTGCTCGTCGCCGAGCCGTACGTAGGTCGAGAGCTGGAAGGCGGCCATGCGTCCGGCGTCGAGAAAGCGTGTCCATGCGCGCTCTCGGTGGGGCCGGGCTCGGGTGTGGGCTTCCTCGGCTCGCTGCAACAGCTCGACGGCCTGGCCGTCGCCGAGTGCGGCCAACTCTTCGGCTTCGCGGGCCAGCAACCATGCGCGGGTCGCGTCGTCTCCCTCGGCCGGGAGAAACTGCTGGGCGCGTCGGATGTGCTCGACGGCCTCGGGGCCGGTGACGGCGTACGACCGGTAGGCGTAGGTGCATGCCTGGATGACGCGGTGTCCGCTCTCCTCGGCGGCCAGGGCGGCGACGCGCTCGAATGAGACCGACTGCGCGGGCTGCTTGAGGTCCCAGGCGATCCAGGACGCCAGCGTTGCGGCTTCGCCGGCTGTTGCCGCCAGGCGGCGCCGGTAACGCTCGGGCGGGCCACTTTGAAGCAGGGTGCTCAGCTCGTTGATGTGCGTCGTCAGCCCTTGATAGATGGCTCGGGCGGGCATGACGTATTCGAGCCGGTGGAAGCCGATGGTGCGCGCTTCAAGCCGTTCAATGGTGTCGTCGTCGAGCATCTGCGGTCCCCTCAGCGCACGGGAAAGGCGTTCCCAGGGGTCCGCGATAGAGGCCGCGGTTTCGGCGGTCATTCCGGCCGCGAGGAGCAGCATCGTTCGTCGGTCCATCCGGGCATCCAGCCTTCCCACTACCCAGGCCAGCGTCAGAAGGTCGACATCCCACAGGTCGTCGGTCGGGCGCGGGCCGATCACCACGCCTTCGACGCTAAGGAGCTGACTCCCTGGCATCCCATCCCGAGAAGGGATAGCGCGACGGGATGAGGCGGTCTCGATGAACTGGGTACGGCCGGAGGAGCGGGGGGCGAGTCCGAGAGCGAGCCGGGCCGGGTCGGGCATGCGCAGTCCATCGGCGATCCGCTCGAACACATCAAGCGCTGTGACCTGCGCGCTTCCGCGCATGATCTCGCTGACCTTGCCCTGGCTGAGGTTCACGGCAATGCCGATGCGAGTCTGACTTACGCCCGCGTATTGCCTGATAAGCCGGAAAACCTGCCCGATGTTCCGTTTCTTCAGGGCGTCGAGCATTTCAGGGCGCTGCCAGAGGTCAGGCGGGATCATGACCGGTTCCGCCGCTTCTGCGGGCATAAGGCGCTTCCCCTTGCGTCTGCTTGACTGCCTGTATTTCCAAGCTTCCGGGTTGGGGTTAACCCGTCAAGGGATATCGGCATGCCCGGCCGGAATATCGGCGCGGGATGGGTTGAGCGACCTGCAATTACGACCCTTTCCCCATGGTTACGGAGACGGAGAGGTGCGGAGCCTGCCGGGGGAAGGGCTGGCGGCTCGTTCGGCGGGCGTCGGCGGATGCCGAGTACCGGCTTAACGGCGTGATCGTGGAGCTGTCCACGGTCGAGTGTTTCGAGTGCTCGGGCTCGGGCCGTAGGGCGGTGGCGTCATGAGCGCCGATCGGCTCGTGGCGGGCCGTCGCCCCCTGGTCGTCACCGCTGCCCAGTGCGCCGAGAGGCTACGCCTGGAACTGGAGCAGTACGGCGTGGCCGCCGACGTCCACGCGGGGTACGGGCTGGCGCTGGTGTCGGTCTGGGTCGAGCTGGTCGTCTGGACCGATGGCCGCTGGTTCCGCTGGCGCTCGGGCCGTACCTCGACGAGCGGGCGGCCGGTCTACGCCTTCGGCCCGGCCTGCGACGTCGGCACCGCTGCTCGGCGGGTGGCGCACCGGTACGGGCAACTGCGCCAGCAGTACCCCCGTCCGCCGTACCTGGCGGGAGATGCCTCGTGAACGACCTCGACGAGCCGGATCGCCTGCACAGCGCACACGTCCCCATCCGCCGGGGATACTTCCGGAAACTGGAGTGGTGGGAGCCGACGCCCGCACGGCGGGTGCGAGTCCTGGCCTGGACCTGCGACTGCCAGGCCAGGTTCTACGAACTGTGCCAGTCCGGCGGGCTGGCCTACATCCGCCGTACCGTCCAGAAGGACGGAGAACCGGAGATCGCCGAGACTCACCGGTGGTCGGTCCGGCAGGGCTGGGCGACCTGGTTCGACCTGCTGACGGGTGAGGTCCGTTAGGGACGGCGGTTCGCTGCCCTTAGGTTACGGGCTCCTGTCGGCAATGGGCCTTCGCACGACACACCTGCACTGCTAGCCTGCATGGCTAGACAGGCATGTTGAATGCGGGGCTCTGATGTCATTTGAATACACTCCTCCCAAGTACGCCCAACTGATCGCCGAACTTGAACGGCGCATCGAATCAGGCGAATATCCGCCCGGCTCACCGCTGCCGAGCGAACACCAACTCATGGCCGAATTCGGCATGGCGCGGCCCACGGTGGTCAAGGCGCTGGGCGTACTCCGAGATCAGGGGTGGATCGTCACCCATCAGGGCAAGGGCCGATTCGTACGCGGCCGTCCCGCCATCGCCTCTGGGCGGCAGGTCCGCACGGGCCGGGAACTGCTCGACCGCAAAGAGACCCAGGTCGGAAGCTCGCTGCTGTCGGCCGGGCCGGTACCGGCCCCGAACCGCATCGCGGCCTACCTCGACATCACGCCCAAGTCGCCGGTCGTCCTCCGCAAGACCCTCGTCACCCGCGATGACGAAGCGTCTGAGATCTCCTCCACCTGGGTGCCGGCGGACGTGGCGGAAGGTAGCCCGCTGACAGAGACCGACGACCTCAAGCAGGGCGTACGGCGCTACGTCGAAGCCGCGGCCGGTGTCGAGCTGGACCACATCGTCGAGCACGTGACCGCACGCAACCCCACTAAAGAGGAGCGCGACCTCCTCGGCGTCAAGACCTCGGCCGCGCTGCTGGCCGTCTATGCCGTCGCCTGCGATGCGACCGGCAAGCCGTGGGCCGTCGTGGAGACGGTGCTTCCCGGCGATCGTCACGAGCTTGAGGACGCCTACCCGATTAGGTAATCCAACTTTCCCGCCTGAACCCACTTGGACTGCTTGACTAGCCAAGTGGGTTCAGTGCTTAATGGAGACACAGCTTGGTCAGTCAAGGTGGCTGACCGTGCAAGAAGGGAGGGCGGTAATCATGGCTCTACAGGGACCCATTCCGATCAGCTTCGGCCAGATCTTCCCCTACGGCTGCTACGCCGTGGGTGAGGTCGAACCGGTCAAGGACTTCGAGGCGTCGAGCAACGGCCGCTTCGTCCAGGCGCGGGACAAGCAGACGGGCGAACTCGTCTGGCAGATCCCCGTGATGGACGCCGACCCGTCGCTGAAGGCGGCGCAGAAGACCGTGGCCGTCAAGATCCTCGCTCCGGTTCAGCCGGTGCCCCCGGCCCAGGTTGCGGGCCTGCCGTTCACACCGGTCGAGTTCGACGGGCTGACCGTGACCCCCTACGTCAACGGGTCCGGACGGCTCGCCTACTCCATCCGGGCACGGGAGATGCGCGCTCCTCGCGCTCACGCCAAGGCGGCCAGCAACGGCAAGGAGGCGGCGGCATGACCGGGCGGCCGTACACGCACCTGTCGATGTCGATCGATCCCGGCGAGCGTCCCCGGATCGGGATCTCGTTCTACGCCTCGATCACTCGGGCGCGGGCTCGGGTGCTGGAGTCCGGGCGGCCGTACCTGGTGCTGGAGTCCGACGAGGCGGACGTGACGGTCTCGACCACTGGGGCCGGGCCGGTCACCGCCGAAGACCTGGACATCGCGCGGGAAATCTTCAACGCCGCCGCGCGATATCTCGCCGACTGCGAGCGCCTCCACGCCGAACACACCCAGGCCACCGACTCGGCGGCCTGACACACGAGCGGGGCCGCTGGAACTGGCATTCCAGCGGCCCCCGGGATCTCTCACACACGCCAATGCCTGAGAGGACACCAAGCCTAATGTTCAAGAAACTTCCCGGGGACGAGGCACGCAACCTCGTCTCCACCACACCAGACACGGCCGTGGTCTTCCGCCCGGCCGTCATGCAGACCCCCGCCATCGTCACGATCGTGATCTGGCTGTCCCGCTTGTTTGCGGGCATGGCCCGCCTGGTCGTGCGGCATCCGGTCGCGGTGGCCGTCCCGGTCAGCCTCGGGGTCATCTGGACCCTGTACGGCTGGCGCCTGGCCCTGGTGATGGCCGCTTTCCTGCCCTCGGCGGGCCTGTCGTGGCTGCTGCTGGACCGGACCTCGTTCCTGCGCCTGGTCGGCTGTGAACCGATCCGCCTTTTGTGGAGGCCCTGAAGCCAGCATCATCTGCTGGCGGAAGGGAGAACCACGACACGATGCCAGCCCAGAGGAAGTACCCCCAAGAGCTTCGCGAGCGCGCGGTCCGGATG
>NZ_BMPY01000045.1 GCF_014647835.1 Microbispora rosea subsp. aerata | reverse complement strand
GTCCAGCAACGCCCGCAGCCGGGCCGCCGCCTCCCGGGGCAGATAGAACTCCCCCTCCATCCCGCCACCCGCACCCGGCCGCACCCGCAGAAACCGCCGCCCATAGTCGGCCTGCTCATCGCGTTCTTCCCCGTCGGGGTCGAGCACCGCCCGCAGATAGCGCCCGGCCTTGGCCACCTCCGCCGGGCCCGCCTTGCCCGCCAGCTCCAGCAGGATCGGCTCAGCCAGCCTCGCTTGCTCATCAGTCAGGCCCGAGATCGCCTGGCAGATGGCCTCCACCACCCCGGCCGCCAGATGCCCGGCGGCGAACGCCTCCCGCACCCGGGGCAGACGCGCCAGCTCCACCGCCAAAGTGAGCAACCGGCCCGCCCCGGCCGTGGTCATCCCCGCACTGGTGCGCAACCAGGACCGGGTGGAGGCATGCCCATGCTGTTTCGCCTGGCCCGCCCGATGCACCCGCCCCACCCACTCGGCCACCGCACACGTGATCCGATCCTGGGCGAACAACAACTCCTCCACCCCGGCCAGGCACACGTCCGGGTCCTCCGGGACCGGCGTCACCACCAGCTCCCGCGCCGCCTCACGCACCGACACCACCACCGCCCACGGCGACCGGGCACGGCCACCACCCGCACCAGCGCCACCCGCACCCTCATCGACACCCGCGACGCCCGCACCAGCGCCGGCACCAACACGACCGGCACCGGCACCACCGGCACGCCCACCACAAGCATGCTGATCGCCGGGTGCCGTACCACTGCGGGCGAAGCGGCCCCTATCCCGGGCAGCGCTATCACCACCGGCACGGTCGCTGCCGGCAGACGCGCCAGCACCCGCGCGATCAGAACCAGTGCCGGAACCACCGTCGGCGACGGCTCCAGGGCCTGCGCCACCGGCACGCTCACTGCCGGCAGCCGCGTCGGCATCCCGCTCGCCGGTATCAGCACGGGCACCAGCGCGCATGCCAGCGCTGGCAACCCCGTCGGTGCGGGCGCGACCGGCGCCGGCAGCCGCGCTGTTGGCACGCCCGCCACGAGCGCGCTCGCGCTCATCACCGGACGTCGTGCCGCCGACGGTAAAGCCGTCCCCGTTGCGGGTAGCGCTCCCGGCACCGGCAGTCGTGCCATCGGCACACCCGCCGCAACCGCCGGCACCGGCACCGGCCCTGTGATCGGCAACGGTGGCATCCCGGGCAGCGTTGCCGATCACAGTGTCGGCCGCACGACCACTCCCGGACGCACCACGGCCGGTGCCCGCACCGTGACATGCCCCCGCACCGGGGCGCGTCCCCGCGCCGTCGCATGCTCCACTGCCGGCGACGGCGTCAACGCCTCGGGAGCCGCTGAAAACAGCGCCAAAAGCAGCGCCCCGGACTCTGCGACCGTCGGCGGTCCGGCTCCCACCGCGATGTGTGCTGCCGGTTGTCTTCCGCAGGGCGGCGTCGCGCGTGCCGGTGTCGGGTGCGTCGCCGCCCCGTGTGCTGCCCGTGAACGCGGCGCTGCCGCTCACGGATCCGCTCGCGGATCCATCGGCGCCGGGGGCCGGACCACTGCCCAGAATGTCGGCCGCCCATGATGCAATCGAGAAAGATCCGGGGCGGCGGCCGTCACGGGCCGATGAGCCGTCCGGCGACCACAGCGGCGAACCGGCGATCAACTGATCCCACCACTCACCGTCAGCACAATACGAACGAGGAGAGTGCCCGGGATCTACGTCAAACAGGTCCACAGCACCTCCTGCAGTTATTTCGAATTCGTGTTCTAATTCTCTCGCGCCGTCATCGCGATCCGCAACCAAACGAACGCGAATTGTTGGAGTCACAGACCCGCATGGCCGCGGGAGATTACGCACAACACGCGCCAGCACTCCGGCGTGTCCCTCAATCGCGAAGCGGGGCCCTGCGAGTCGCGCTTGAGGAATTGCACTTCGGCGCATCTGCGACCGTGCCGCCCCAGGGAGGCCCTGGCGTGTCTCGGAAGGTCCGATGCGCGAGCGTGGAGCCAGGTCGCATCACACGGGAAGGCTCTCAGCCCGTTCACGGTCGTCGACGGCGTGCCGTCGACGATCTGCCGCCGTCACCAACGTCTACGGACAGAACACCTAGCCATGTCGTCCTGTGCGTGCAATAATTTCATCAGGTGATGAATTATGAAGACGACATGCGTCATCGCGGGCGGCGGGCCCGCGGGAGCCATGCTCGGGCTGCTCCTGGCCCGCGCCGGTGTCGACGTCACTCTGCTGGAGAAGCACGGGGACTTCCTGCGCGACTTCCGCGGTGACACGATCCACCCCTCGACCCTCCAGGTGCTGGACGAGATCGGACTGGCCGAGGCGTTCCACCGGCTGCCCCACCGCAAGGCGTACACGATGTCCATGCGGACCGACGACGGCGAGGTGCCCATCGCCGACCTGCGGCGCCTGCCGGGGAAGTATCGGTACATCGCCTTCGTCCCGCAGTGGGACTTCCTCGACCTCCTCACCCGCGAGGCACGCCGCTACCCCAACTTCCACCTCCTGATGAACGCAAAGGTCACCGGCCTCGTACGGCAGGACGGCGCGGTCCGGGGCGTGCGCTACCGCGACGAGCACGGCGAGGAGCACGAGGTGAGAGCCGTGCTCACGGTCGCCGCCGACGGGCGGCACTCCGATGTGCGGCGGGCCGCCGGCCTTTCGCCCCGGCGGTTCGGCGCGCCGATGGACGTCGTCTGGTTCCGGCTGCCGCGGGCGGAGGGCGATCCCGAGCAGCCGTTCCTGCGGACGTCGGCCGGGCGGCTCATGGTCGCCATCCACAGGGACACGTACTGGCAGCTCGCCTACGTCATCCCCAAGGGCGGCTTCGCGGAGCTGGAGGCGAAGGGCATCGGCGAGCTGCGCCGCGAGGTGGCGCTCCTGCTGCCCTTCTTCGAAGACAGGACGCCGGAACTGCGCGGCTTCGACGAGGTCGGCGTGCTCAACGTCGAGGTGAACCGGCTCACCCGCTGGCACCTGCCCGGGCTGCTGCTGATCGGCGACGCGGCGCACGCGATGTCGCCGGTCTTCGGCGTCGGGATCAACCTCGCGGTGCAGGACGCGGTGGCCGCGGCCAACATCGTCGGGCCGGCCCTGCTGCGCGGCCGGGCGCCCGAGGCCCTGCTCGCCAAGGTGGAGCGCCGCAGGAAGGCGCCCACGATCGTCGTCCAGACCGCGCAGCGGGTGGTGCAGGCGCGCCTCATCCGGCCGGCTCTGGCCGGGCCGGTGAAGCCGACCCCCGACCTCACCCGCGTGCCGGTGGTCCGCTCGCTGCTGCCCCGCTTCATCGGTCTCGGCGTGCTCCCCGAGCATGTGCGTCTTCCGCCGCGAGAAAAAAGATCTCAGCAAGTGGACAGGGAGGGGGCTCCACGGGACGTGGTGCAATAACCTTGATACTTGTGAGCGCAACGAACCCCGACACCTTGAGTGCCCTGGACGCCTGGCGTGACCTGCCCGCGGCCCAGCAGCCCGACTGGCCTGACCGCGGCGAGCTGGACAAGGTCGTCGCGGAGCTGGCCGGCCTGCCTCCCCTCGTGTTCGCCGGCGAGTGCGACCAGCTCAAGGACGGCATGGCCGCCGTGGCGCGCGGCGAGGCCTTCGTCCTGCAGGGCGGCGACTGCGCGGAGACCTTCGCGGGCGCGACGGCCGAGAACGTGCGCAACAAGCTCAAGACCCTGCTGCAGATGGCGATCGTGCTGACCTACGCGGGCCGCGTCCCGGTCATCAAGATCGGCCGGCTCGCCGGGCAGTTCGCCAAGCCGCGGTCCAAGCCCACGGAGGTCCGCGACGGCGTCGAGCTGCCGGCCTACCGGGGCGACATGGTCAACGGGTTCGAGTTCACCGCCGAGGCCCGCCGCCCCGACCCGAGCCGGCTGCTGCGGGCCTATCACTCCTCGGCGGTCACGCTGAACCTCGCGCGGGCCTTCACCAAGGGCGGCTACGCCGACCTGCGCCAGGTCCACGCCTGGAACCAGGACTTCGTCGCGGAGTCCCCGGCGGGGCAGCGCTACGAGCAGCTCGCGCGGGAGATCGACCAGGCGCTGTCGTTCATGCGGGCCTGCGGGGCCGACCCCGAGGAGTTCCACACCGTCGAGTTCTACTCCTCCCACGAGGCCCTGATCCTCGACTACGACCGCGCGCTCACCCGGATCGACTCGCGTACGGGCCTGCCGTACGACGTGTCGGCGCACATGGTGTGGATCGGCGAGCGCACCCGGCAGCTCGACGGCGCGCACGTCGAGTTCTTCAGCCGCATCCGCAACCCGATCGGCGTGAAGCTCGGCCCGACGACCACGGCGGAAGAGGCCCTCGCTCTGATCGACAAGCTCAACCCGGACAACGAGCCGGGGCGGCTCACCTTCATCACGCGGATGGGCGCGGGCAAGGTCCGCGACGCGCTGCCGCCGCTGGTGGAGAAGGTCAACGCCAGCGGCGCGACCGTGGCGTGGGTGTGCGACCCGATGCACGGCAACACCTTCGAGGCCCCGAGCGGGCACAAGACCCGCCGCCTCGACGACGTGCTCGACGAGGTCGCGGGCTTCTTCGAGGTGCACCACGCGCTCGGCACCCACCCCGGCGGCATCCACATCGAGTTCACCGGCGACGACGTGACCGAGTGCGTGGGCGGCGGGCAGCCCATCGTGGAGGAGGACCTGGCGCTGCGGTACGAGACCGCGTGCGACCCCCGCCTCAACCGCAGCCAGTCGCTCGACCTCGCCTTCCGCGTCGCGGAGCTGTACCGGTCGAGCTGACCGCGACCAAACGGACCGGCTGAATCCGCCGTCGCCCTCCCCGATCGCCGGGTGGGTGACGGCGGTTTCATTTCCGCCCGCGAGTGCGTACGGGACCGGGCCGGGGTCGTGGCCCGGCCGCTCAGCTGTTCTTGGCCTCCGCCTCGATCTGGGCGCGGATGGCGTCCATGTCGAGCGCGCGAAGCTGCCGGATCAGGTCCTCGAGCGCCGGCGCGGGGAGCGCGCCGGGCTGGGCGAACACGACGATGCCGTCGCGAATCGCCATGATCGTCGGAATCGCGGTGATCTCGAAGCCCTCCGACAGCGCCGGCTGCGCCTCGGTGTCGATCTTCCCGAAGGTGATGTCCGTGTGCACCTCGGACGCCTTCTCGAAGATCGGTGCGAAGGACCGGCAGGGGCCGCACCAAGATGCCCAGAAATCGAGCAGTACGATGCCGTTGTCGGCGATGTCGTTGAAGTTCTGCTCGGTTACCTCGATCGTCGCCATCGGCGACTCCTTTCGCTCGCTCTTCAGCGGCATAACCAGCCGGACGATCCCAGCATTCCACTCCGTAATGAGATTCGCGTGATTGGGCAGGAGACCTTCGTGACATAGAAGGAGCACCCGGATGACGACTCACGCCGTACGGCCGACCGACCTGACGGCCCAGAAGGGTCCCGGCGCCCGGATCGCCTCGTGGCTGTCGAGCACCGACCACAAGGTGATCGGCAACCTCTACATGATCACCGCGTTCTTCTTCTTCCTGGTCGGCGGCGTGCAGGCCATGGTCATCCGGGCGGAGCTCTTCGAGCCGGGCATGCAGTTCGTCACGCTGCAGCAGTACAACATGATGTTCACCCTGCACGGCACGAACATGCTGCTGTTCTTCGCCACGCCGCTGTTCGCCGGGTTCGCCAACGCGGTGATGCCGCTGCAGATCGGCGCCCCCGACGTGGCGTTCCCCCGGCTCAACATGGTGAGCTACTGGCTGTTCCTCTTCGGCGGGCTGATGGTCCTCGGATCGTCGCTGGCCGGCGGCGCGCCGACGTTCGGGTGGACGGCCTACACGCCGCTCGCGAACGCGGCGTTCACGCCGCAGCTCGGCGGGGACCTGTGGGTGATGGGCCTGGCGCTGTCCGGTCTTGGAACGATCCTGGGCTCGGTGAACTTCATCACGACGATCATGTGCATGCGCGCCCCGGGCATGACGATGTTCCGGATGCCGATCTTCACGTGGAACGTGTTCTTCACCTCGATCCTCGTGCTGCTGGCCTTCCCGGTGCTCGCCGCCGCGCTGCTGGCGCTGGGGATCGACCGCAAGCTCGGCTCGCACATCTACGACCCGGCGACCGGCGGGCCGCTCCTATGGCAGCACCTTTTCTGGTTCTTCGGCCATCCGGAGGTCTACATCATCGCGCTGCCGTTCTTCGGCATCGTCACCGAGGTGATCCCGGTCTTCAGCCGCAAGCCGCTGTTCGGGTACGTCGGGATGGTCGGCGCGACGATCGCGATCACCGCGCTGTCGGTGACCGTGTGGGCGCACCACATGTTCGCCACCGGGCGGGTGCTGCTGCCGTTCTTCTCGCTCATGACGTTCCTGATCGCCGTGCCCACCGGGGTGAAGTTCTTCAACTGGACCGGCACGATGTGGCGGGGCCATCTGACGTTCGAGACGCCGATGCTGTGGTCGGTGGGGTTCCTCGTGACGTTCCTGCTCGGCGGCCTGACCGGGGTGATCCTGGCCTCGCCGCCGCTGGACTTCCACGTGACCGACAGCTACTTCGTCGTGGCCCACTTCCACTACGTGGTGTTCGGCACGGTGGTGTTCGCCATGTTCGCCGGCTTCTACTTCTGGTGGCCGAAGCTGACCGGGAAGATGCTGAACGAGCGGCTCGGCAAGATCCACTTCTGGATGCTGTTCGTCGGCTTCCACACGACGTTCCTCATCCAGCACTGGCTCGGCTCGCAGGGCATGCCGCGACGGTACGGCGACTACGCGGCGAGCGACGGCTTCACCTGGATGCACCAGCTGTCGAGCGTGGGGGCGTTCCTGCTCGGGCTGTCCACGCTGCCGTTCCTCTACAACATCTGGTGGACCGTGCGGCACGGGGAGAAGGTGACGGTGAACGACCCGTGGGGGCACGCCAACTCGCTGGAGTGGGCGACCTCGTGCCCGCCGCCGCGCCACAACTTCCTGTCGATCCCGCCGATCCGCTCCGAGCGGCCCGCCTTCGACCTGCGTTACCCGCGGATCGGCGGCGCGCCCGGCGAGCCGCCGCAGACCAAGCGGGACGCCATCGATCCCGACGCGTGACAAAGGGCCCCCGTCGCCGGGGGCCCTTTCACGTGCGGGTCGTCAGTGCTTGCCGCCGGGCAGGTTCAGCCCGATCAGCAGCGGGTCGTGGTCGGAGGAGCGGAACGCGTCGGGCCGGTACAGGCCCGGCGGGTTGAACTCCAGGTTGTAGTCGAGGACGCGCGGCTCGTCCGCGTTGACGTGCCAGATGGTCGCCCCGGTCACCCGCTTGGCCAGCTGCTTGCCGGCCATCGCGTGATCCAGCTCGCCCGACAGCCCGTCGAACAGGTAGCTGTAGCGCTGGGACGCCGGGACGAACCGCTTGGACAGGCTGGTCAGGCCGCCCTTCTCCAGGGTGCGGATCGGGTCCTCCTCGCCGTACGCGTTGAGGTCGCCGACGACCAGCGGGTTCGGCAGGTCCATCGAGTCGATGAGATCGAGCACGGCCTCGGCCTGCCGCACGCGCTCGGCGTTGTAGCAGCCCTGGCCGTCGCCCCGGTCGGCGTCGCCGCCGGTGGCCTCCTCGTCGCAGCCCTTGGACTTGAAGTGGTTGACGAGCAGCGTGAACGGCTGCCCGCCGTCCACCCGACGGAAGGTCTGGATCAGCGGCGGCCGCCGGAAGACCGGGTCGGCGGACGACCGCGTCTGCCCGACGGGGGTCACCTTCGCCGGCTTGTAGATCGCGGCGACGTGGATGGCGTCGGCGCCCGGGTAAGGGTGGGCCAGGGCGGCGTACGTGCCCGCGCCGACCTCCGCGTTCAGGGCGGCGACCAGGGCGTTCACCGCGGTCTGGCCGTTGTTTTCGACCTCCATCAGCCCGACGACGTCGGCGTTCAGGCCCTTGAGCGTGGCGACGAGCTTCTTGAGCTGCCGCTGCTGCTCCTCGGCCGTGTCGGCGCCGCGCGAGTCGAGCGTCGTGAACCAGTTGAGCGTGTTGAGGCTCGCCACTCGGACGTTGCCGCC
This sequence comes from Microbispora rosea subsp. aerata, assembly GCF_014647835.1. Taxonomy (GTDB): domain Bacteria; phylum Actinomycetota; class Actinomycetes; order Streptosporangiales; family Streptosporangiaceae; genus Microbispora; species Microbispora aerata. The sequence continues at coordinate 35,346 of NZ_BMPY01000045.1, read as the reverse complement.
GACCGGCGCGGGCGCGGACGGCCTGGGGTTGGTCCGCAGGAAGGTGATCTGCTTGGTCGGCTCCAGCCGGTAGGCCCCGAAGCCGTAGCTCAGCACACCGGTGATCCCCGCCGCGGTGTCGCCCAGCCGGACGACGTGCGGCGTCGTGTACGGGATCGTGGCGGGGTTCTCGGTGTTGGAGCCGTCGTCGACGAGCAGCGACCTGCGGGCGTCGAGCGCGGGGTTCACGCCCGGCCTGTCGGTCGGCTGGAACAGCCTGCCGCCCGCCGCGACCGTCACCTCGCCGTACCGGCCGAGGTTGTAGTGGTCGGTCACGGTCAGCGGCTCGGGGAAGGTCACGAGCACGTTCTCGTACGGCTCGAAGGTGGAGCCCTCGGCCCGGGGCAGGTCGAGGGCCTTCGGCTTGATCTTCCCGGTGCCGCAGACGTCCACCGCCGTGACCGGGGACAGCTCGGTGAGCCCGTTGAACTCGGTGACCCGGCCGGTGACGAGCACCCGGTCGCCGACCTTGACGTCCTTCAGGGTGTCGCGCGCGAACGCGAACAGGCCGTCGGAGGTGGCCGGGTCGGCGTCGGGCGTCGGGTCCTGGAAGTAGAAGCCGCTCAGCTGGCCGGTCGTCTGGAAGTCGCCGGTCACCACGCCCTCGACCCGCACGGTCTGCCCGGCGAGCGGGGAGGCGTCGCCGCGGCCCTGGACCTCGGCGATCTGCCGGTTCGCCGGGACGTCGCACGGATCGCCGGCGGGCGTGGGCGACGGCGACGCGGAAGGAGAGGCGGAGGGGGACGCCGAGGGAGATACGGAGGGAGTCGCGGACGGCGACGGGGAGGCGGCGCCGCACGGGGCGGGCGGCGTGGCCGTGTTGCGCGGCGCGGGCGCGCCGGCGGTGAAGTCGGCGGCGTTGTCGTCGGTGTCCGCGCAGCCGCCGCCGGCACGCACCGCGGCGGCGGCGTTGCTCAGGCCGGGGGCCGCCGCCGAGCCCTCGAAGTAGTTGGCCGTGCCGTACCCGACGAGGTCGGCGATCTGCGCCGTCTGCTCCGGCGTGCAGGGCGAGGAGCCGCCGTTGCAGGCCAGGCCGGTGGTCGAGCGGACCAGGGCGACCTTGCCCGCCGTGGCGCTCAGGCTGAGGGAGCCGACGGTGTCGGGCGGCGGCAGCGCGCCGCTCGGCGTCGATCCGGCCGACAGTTGCACGAGGTGATACCGACCCGGGGCGAGCGAGCCCGACAGATTCTGCTTCTGGGAGCCGAACAGGCCGGTCCCGGTGGCACTGGTGTATTGGAGCGACCAGCCGTCGAGGGAGATCGTGGCGGCGCCGCGGTTGAACAGCTCGACGAAGTCGTTGGTGTAGGGGGCGCCGGAGTTGCCGCCGCCGCCGTACACCTGGCTGATCACCACCTCGCCCGGCTCGGCCGAGGCGGGCGACGCCGGCAGGGCCGAAAGACCGGCGGCCAGGAGACCGGTGGCCGTGAGCGCGGCGGCCGCACGGGCGCCGCGTCTCATGCCAGGTCTCCTGCCGCGGTGACCCAAGTGGTCATCGGGACAGGCCCGGGGAAGAGCACGCATGTCCCGGACTTTATGGGTAAAGCCCCTCAACACCAGGACTAAAACGTGTCTTTACCGCAAACTTGTATGGTTTTGCCGATCATCAGGGATCGCAACCGTACGCGTGCTGCCGTTGCGCGGCGGAGCGCGGGATGGATTCGGCATTCGGCCCGCCGGGGTCAGGGATGGACGACCGCCACCGGACAGGTGACGGCGTCGATCAGCGGCCGGGTGACCGACCCGAGCCTGCCGAGCACGCCCCGGGTGCGGGTCGCGCCGACGACCAGCATCGTCGCGCCGGAGGAGGCGTCGGCGAGCGCGTCGAGCACGGGCCCCTCGACGGGCTGGAGCACGGTGGGCACGTCCGGGTAGCGCGCCCGCCAGGGCTCCACGGCGGCCTCCAGCGCCTCGACGGCCTCTCCGCCGGGGACGTCGGACATGACCAGGGGCGCCATGCCCGCGCTCCAGGCCTCGGCCGGGTAGGGCCAGGCGTGCACCGCGATCAGCGGCAGCCCGCGCAGGACGGCCTCCCAGTACGCGAAGGCGAGGACGTGGTCGTCGCCGCCGCCGACGCCGGCGACGATGGGGCCGGGGTGCCTGCGATGCGGCAGCGAGCCCGTGCCGCGCACCACGATCACCGGGCACCGCGCGTGCGTCGCCACGTGCCCCGCCACCGAGCCCATCACGCGCCGGGCCGCGCCGCTCAGGCCGCGCGAGCCCACCACGACCAGGTCGGCGGTCCGCGACAGCTCGACGAGCCGCTCGGCGGCCGGCCCCTCGAACAGGTCTTCCCGCACGCGGACGCCGCTCGTGCACTGCCGGGCGCACTCCGCGCCGTGCCACAGCACATGCTCGGCCGCGTGGTGCAGCGACTTGCGCGCCTCCTCGTCGCCCGCGCCGTACGGCGACTGCCAGGCGTGGCAGACGGTGATGGGCGCGTCCCTGAACTCGGCCTCGTCCATCGCCCAGTCGAGCGCCTGCATGGCGAAGTCGGAGCCGTCGTAGCCGACGACTATGCCCTGTCCGGCGTCCGCGGCGTTGGGATCCATGCCCTCATGCTCCGCCGGAGCCGTACGGCACGGCAGGGCGGAAAGTCCCGAGACGGGAAGGACGTCCGGCCCGGGGCGGGGTCAGGAGCGGCTGCCGGCGAGCACGCCGGGGCGGCGGTCGTGCTCCATGCCGGGCAGCACGACGACGACCGGGCACCTGGCCCGCAGCAGGCAGGCGGAGACGACCGGGTTGAGCACGGGGTAGGGCTCCGACTCGGCCTCGTGCGCGCCCAGCACCAGCAGATCGGCGCCCTCGGTCGCGCGCAGCAGCACCTGGGCCGGCGGGCCCTCGACGACCACGGGTTCGACGTGACGCTCACCGAGCTCGGCGACGGCCTGGCCGGCGACGTCGAGGGCGGTCCGGTGCTCGTCCTCGCGGGAGGTGCGGCTCGCGATGGGCGCGTAGTGAGCGTGCAGCCCGCCCGTCCACTCCCAGGCGTACACCGCCTCGACCCGCGCCCCGCGCAGCGCCCCCTCGGCGGCGGCCCACCGCAGCGCGGACTGCGACGCCATCGATCCGTTGATGCCCACCACGATCTTCGGCTGGTTCACGTTCCGCCTCGCTCTCCGCTCTCAGTCTCGCTGACCAGGGTTAACAGGGTGTTGCCGCGGCGAAACGGTCGGAAGACACCGCCCCACGAGCGTCCCTGTACCCACGCAGACCGCGCTGTCCCTCCTGCCCCAAGAGGGAAAGGTCATGATTTTCCGGGTGGCTGGGCCGCATCTGATGACAGGGTATCCGCGCCCCGGAGTGGTGCCGCCCGGCCGTTTTGCCGATCCCGAAACGCGCGCCGACTCATCCGTTGCCTCCCGTGCACCAGGACAGCGCACGCCGCCCCGCGACGGCAGTGCCGTACGGCTCGGACGGCGTGGGACCTCGGTCGCGCCCTCGCGGCGTCCGCCGTGGAACGCCCTGGCCGCCCGCTCCGGCGAAAGGGCCGGTTCGTCGACGACGACCGGCCGGGCGAGAGGAGGGCCCTCCCCACCGTCCCGGGCCCGGCTCGACCGGCAGGCGTGCCTCGCCCGGGCGGTCGCGCTGAAACCCGGGCGCGCTGTAACCCCGCGGCGACGTACGGGGCCGTGGGTCCGGGTCTCACAGGGTCCCGGGTCAGGGATCACCCTGATGCGCCGCCGAGCGCCCCGGCCGTACGCTGTGCGGGCAGACCGGGGAGGAACGATGGGGAACGCGGGGCCGATCGACGAGTACGTCGCGTCGATGCGCCATGCGCTGCGGGGCCCGGGCGGGGCCAAGCGCGACCTGCTGACCGAGGCGCGCGACAGCCTGCTCGACGCGGCCGAGGCGTACGAGGGCGAAGATCTTCCCCGCACCGAGGCCGAACGGCTGGCGGTCGCCGACTTCGGGACCGTGCCCGAGGTCGCGCCGGGCTTCCAGGAGGAGCTGGCGGTGAGCCAGGGCCGCCGCACGGCCGCGCTGCTGTTCCTCAGCGTGCCGCTCACCGCGCTCATGTGGGCGGTGATCTGGCGGATGTTCCCGGAGAGCCCGCACGCCGCGGAGATCAAACCGGTGTGGTTCGGGCCGCTGGCCAGGGTGGTCGACCTGCTGCAGCTCGGGGTGGGCGTGGTGGGCGCCGCCGCGCTGGTCGCGTTCGGCGTGGGTGTGCGGCGCGTGCGCCGTCCCGTGCCGCTCGCCCGGTGGCTGGGCGTGTTCGTCTGGATCGAGACGTCCCTGGTCGGGGCGCTGGGCCTGGTGCTGGCGGCCGCGGCGCGGGGCCCGGAGGGGTTCGCCGAATACCCGCCGGGGGTGGCGGCGGCCCTGATCAGCGATCTGGTCGCCGTGTGGCAGCTGTACAGCGCGACGCGCTGCCTGCGTTGCACGAGGGCGGCCTCCGCGCTCAGCGCAGCGGGTCGAGAACCCGCCCTATCGCGGTCGTGAACGACCGCCAGGCCGACCGCTCCCCCGCCAGCGCCTTGCGCCCGGCGTCGGTGAGGCGGTAGGTCCGCCGTTTGCGGCCCCCGTCGGAGGCCCACTCGCCGGCGAGCAGCCCGGCGCGCTCCAGCCTGCGCAGCGCGGGGTAGACCGTGCCCGACGGCACGTCGAGCGCGCCGCCGCTGCGCTCGCGCAGCGCCTCGATGATCGCGTAGCCGTGCAGCGGCTCGCGCTCCAGCACGGAGAGCAGCAGGGCGTCCATATGGCCCCGGAGCGCGTCGGCGTTCACGCCCGCAGCCTATCCCGGTTCTTCATACGTCGAGTGTATATGTAGGCTGTCTATATGTAGACAGCCTACTTAAGGAGGAACCATGGACGTCGCCGGCCTCGCCCGGCTGCAGTTCGCGGTGACCGGAAGCCTCCACTTCCTGTTCGTCGTGCTCACGCTCGGGCTGGCCCCGCTTGTGGCGATCATGCACACCCGGTACGCCATCACCGGGAACCCCCTGCTCGAGCGGATGACCCGCTTCTGGGGGCAGATCTATGTGATCAACTACGCGCTGGGGATCGTCACCGGGCTCGTCATGGAGTTCCAGTTCGGGCTGAGCTGGAGCGGCCTTTCGCACTACGCGGGCGACGTGTTCGGCGCGCCCCTGGCGCTGGAGACGCTGCTGGCCTTCTTCCTGGAGTCCACGTTCCTGGGCCTGTGGATCTTCGGCTGGCACCGGCTGCCGCGCCGGCTCCACGTGGCCTGCATCTGGCTGGTGACGCTGACGGCGTACGCCTCGGCCCTGTTCATCATGGTCGCCAACTCCTTCCTGCAAAACCCCGTGGGCGCGGCGGAGGAGGGCGGGCGGCTCGTGCTGCGCGACTTCGGCGCGCTGTTCACCAATCCCAGCCTCGTCTTCGCGCTCCCCCACGTGCTGGGCGCCGGGCTGTGGGCCGGCGGGTTCGTCGTCATGGGCGCCAGCGCCTACCACCTGTTCCGGCGCACCCAGGAGCGGGAGTTCTTCACCCGCTCGCTGCGCATCGGCGTGCTGACCTCCCTCGCCGGGTCGCTGATCACGGTCGCGTTCGGGTTCGCCCAGTTCGGGCCGATCCACTCCGTCCAGCCGGGCAAGTTCGAGGGGGTGATCCCCGGCCTCTCGCTCGGCCTGATGATCCTCATCGGGGAGCTCCTGCAGCTCGCCGTGATGTTCGTGCTCGCGCCGCTGCTCATCCGCGACCTGCTGGCGCGCTGGCGCTGGCTGCACCCGATCCTCATGGCCATGACCCCGCTGCCGTTCGCCGCGGCGATCGCCGGCTGGCTCGTCCGCGAGGTGGGCCGCCAGCCCTGGCTGGTGTACGGCAAGCTCTCCGTGGCCGACGCCCTCACCCCCGGGCTGACCCGGGCGGACGTCATCGCCTCCTTCGCCGGGTTCGCCGGCGTGCTCGGGCTGCTCGCCGTCGTCGACTACGCCCTCATCGCCCGTGCCGTACGACGCGGGCCGGGACAGGTCGCGCTCGGCGGCGCGGACCTCCCCCTCGCCGCGGAGCCCGTACCCGCCAACTCGCTGTAGAGGACATCCCGCTCATGGAGATCTTCTGGTTTCTGACGTTCGCCGTCCTGCTGGCCGGTTACTTCGCCCTGGAGGGCTTCGACATCGGGCTCGGCGCGCTGCTGCCGGTGCTGGGCCGCACCCCCGCCGCCCGCGACCGCCTCGTCGGGGCGATGGCCCCGTTCGTGCTGGCCAACGAGGTGTGGCTGGTCGCGATCGCCGGAGTGCTGTTCGGCGCGTTCCCGGCGCTGGAGGGCCAGGCGCTGAGCCGCCTGTATCCCCTGGTCGTCGCCTTGCTGCTGGCGTGGATCGTGCGCGACGCGGGGCTGTGGTTCCGCCGCAGGACCGCCGCCTCCTGGCGGCCGGTGTGGGACGGCGCGCTCACGGCGGGCTCGGCGGGGCTGGCGCTCGCCTGGGGCGCGATCCTGATGGCCGTCGTGCGCGGCCTGCCCGCCTCGCCCTTCGACCTGCCCGGCCTCGCCGCGGGCGTCGCCATGCTCGCGCTGCTCGCCTGGCACGGGCGCACCTTCGCGGCCTGGCGGCTGCGGAACGGCACGGGCGGGACCGGGCGCGCGCTGCTGCTGTCGGCCTGCGCCGCCGCCGCGCCCGCCGTCCTGGTCGCGGCGGCCGCGGCGGGCCACATGCTCGGCAACGCCGCCCCGGATCAGACACTGACTGTGCTGAGTGTCATGGTGGTGCCGGTCGCCCCGATTCTCGTGGGCGCGCAAGTATGGGTGTGGCGCACCTTCTCCAAGGGCGCGCTGCCGACGTTCTTCTGATTGGGGACCGTTGCACAAGGATCTCCTCCGGCTGGCCCGCGCCGAGCGCGGCGTCCGGCTCCACCTCGCCTGCTGCCTGGCCGCGGCGGTGGCGGCCGGGCTGCTCGTGCTGGTCCAGGCGGAGCTGCTCGCCGGGGTGCTCTCCGGCCGCTTCGCGGTCGCCGCGCTGTTTCCCCTGGCGCTCGTCGTCGCCTCCCGCGGGCTGCTCGGCTGGGCGCAGGGGATGCTCGCGGGCCGCGCGGCCACCGCGCTGAAGTCGGCCCTGCGGCGGCTGCTGCTCGGGCGGGTCGAGGGCCTCGGGCCCTCGTACCGGTCGGGTGAGCTGGTGACCCTGGCGGGCCGGGGGCTCGACGCGCTCGACCCCTACCTGACCGGCTATCTCCCGTCGGTCGCCGTGGCCGGGATCGTGCCGCTCGCCGTCGTGGTCCGGCTGTTCGCCGCCGACCTGGCCACCGCCGTGATCGTGGTGCTCACGCTGCCGCTGATCCCGGTCTTCGGGGCGCTGGTCGGGTGGACCACCAAGGCCGTGACCGAGCGGCAGTGGCGTGCGCTGGCCCGCCTCGGCGGCCACTTCCTCGACGTCGTACGCGGCCTGCCGACGCTGCGGGCCTTCGGCCGGGCCCGCTACCAGGCGTCGGTGATCCGCCGGGTGGCCGAGGCCCACCGCACCGCGACCATGCGCACGCTGCGGGTGGCGTTCCTGTCGTCGCTGGTGCTCGAGCTCGTGTCGTCGCTGTCGCTGGCGCTGGTGGCGGTGCCCGTCGGGCTGCGGCTGCTGTCGGGCTCGCTCGACCTGCACACGGCGCTGCTCGTGCTGCTGCTCGCCCCGGAGGCGTACCTGCCGCTGCGCGCGATGGGCACGCGCTTCCACGCCGCGATGGAGGGCGTCGCCGCCGCCGACGAGGCGTTCGCGGTCATAAAGCCGTCTCAAGGCGGGCGGGAGAAGCGGCCCCGGGCCGTACGGCCCGCCCCGGCGGCGGAAAGCGGGCCTCCGCGGATCCGGCTGGAGGACGTCGTCGTGCGCTACCCGGGCAGGGAGGAGGCCGCGCTCGACCGCGTCTCGCTGGTCGTCGAGCCGGGCGAGCGGGTGGCGATCGTGGGCCCGAGCGGCGCGGGGAAGAGCACGCTGCTGCACCTGCTGCTGGGGTTCACCACCCCGGCCGAGGGCCGGGTGCTGGCCGACGACGCCGACCTGGCCGATCTCGACCTCGACGAGTGGCGGCGGCGCCTGGCCTTCGTGCCGCAGCGCCCGCACCTGTTCGCGGCCTCGGTCGCCGACAACATCGCGCTCGGCTCGGCCGCCGGACCCGACGAGATCAGGGCCGCCGCCGAGGCGGCGCGGGTCGCGGAGTTCGCCGGCACCCTGCCGCGGGGATACGACACCGTGCTCGGCGAGCGCGGCGCGAACCTGTCGGCGGGCCAGCGTCAGCGGATCGCCCTGGCCAGGGCCTTCTGCCGCCCCGCCGCCGAGGTGCTGCTGCTGGACGAGCCCACCGCCCGGCTCGACGGCAGGAGCGAGGCGGCGATCGTGGCGGCCACCCGCAGGCTGGCGGAGGGGCGCACGGCGATCATCGTGGCGCACCGCCCGGCGATGATCGAGCTGGCCGACCGGGTCGTCCGCCTCGACGGCGGCGTGCTCGTCCCCCCGGTCCCCGCGCGGAGCGGGGAGGCGCGATGAGCGGCGCGAAGACGGACACGGCGATCTCGCCGCTGTCGGCGGTCACCGGGATGGGCCGGCGGCTCGTGCTCGCCGGGCTCGCCGGGGCCGCGGCCGATCTCGCGGGGGTCGCGCTCATCGCGTCGGCCGCCTGGCTGATCACCCGGGCCGCCGAGCAGCCGCCGCTGGCCGCCCTGTCGGTCGCGATCGTGGCCGTGCGGGCGTTCGCGACCAGCCGCGGCGTGTTCCGGTACGGCGAGCGCCTGGCCGGGCACGACGTCGCGCTGCGCGCCCAGGCGGGCACCCGCGAACGGCTCTACCGGGCGCTGATCCCGGCCGGGCCGCTGCCGCAGCGCGGGGCCGACCTGCTCAGCCGGATGGTGGACGACACCGACGCCGTGCAGGACCTGCTGGTCCGCTGCCTGCTTCCGGCCGCCGCCGCGCTGATCACCGGCGTCGCCGCCGTCGTCGTCGCGGGCTTCCTGCTGCCCGCCGCCGCGCTCGTGCTCGCCGTGGGCCTGCTCGTCGCCGGGGTGCTGCTGCCGGCCGGCACGGCCGCCGCCGCGCGGCGCTGGTCGGCCCGGATCGCCCCGGCCCGCGCCGACCTGGCCGCCCGGGTGGCCGACCTGGTCCACGGCGCGGCCGACCTCGCGGCGTACGGCGCGCGCGACCGGGCGCTGGCGGCGGCGATGGACGCCGACGGGCGGCTGTCCCGGCTGGAGCGGGGGCAGGCGCGGATCAACGCCGCCGCGCTCGGCGTGGGCGTGCTGGCGCAGGGGCTGACCGTCGTCGCCGTGGTCCTGACGGCCCAGGCCGCCGGGCTCGGCCGGGTCGCCACCGCCGTGGCCGCGCTGACGTCGCTGGTCGCCTTCGAGCCGGTGCTGCCGCTGGCGGCGGCGGGCGAGCGGTTCGCAGGGGTGGTCGCGGCGCTGCGCAGGCTCGGGGAGACCGCCGCCACTCCCCCGGCGGTGCGCGAGCCCGCCGAGCCCGCGCCCGCGCCCGAGCCGCCGCTGACGGTCGAGGTCGAGGACCTCGTGGTGCGTCACGGCGGGCGCGAGCCGGCGCTGAACGGCGTGAGCCTGACGCTGACGCCGGGCCGGCGGGTCGCGGTGGTCGGCCCGAGCGGCGCGGGGAAGAGCACGCTGCTGTCGGCCCTGATGCGGACCGTGGAGATCGAGTCGGGGTCGATCCGGCTCAACGGCGTCGACGTGCGGCGCCTGTCCTCCGACGACGTGCGGGCGCTCATCACGGGCCTCACCCAGGACCCGTACGTCTTCCAGGCCACCGTGCGCGACAACCTGCGCCTGGCCGGGCCGGAGGCGTCGGAGGAGGAGGTCGAGGCGGCCGTACGGCGGGCGCGGCTGGACGCCTGGGCCGAGCGGACCGGCTGGGACACGGTGCTCGGCGAGGACGGCCGGACGGTCTCCGGCGGCCAGTTGCAGCGGCTGGCGCTGGCCCGGGCCCTGCTGTACGACCCGCCGGTGCTGCTGCTGGACGAGCCGGCCGAGGCGCTGGACGAGGAGACGGCCGGCCTGCTGATGGCCGACCTGCTGGACGCCACCCGGGGCCGCACCACGCTGCTGGTCACCCACCGGCTGCGCGGCCTGGAGCAGGTCGACGAGATCGTCGTCCTGGAGGGCGGCAGGGTCACCCAGCGCGGCACGCACGCCGACCTCGTCGCCGTGCCGGGATATTACCGAGACTTGTGGGAGTCGGAGGCCCTCACCCGCCGCGCCTGAGCCCTCACCGCCCCTGAGCCCCACCGCCCCTGAGCCTCGCCGCCGCGCGCCCGGCCCGCACGCCGGCTGTGAGGAAGGCGTTGCGGATCTCGTCAAATGTAAGTAATTTTCAGGCAAAGCGATGGCCTTGCATGGCAATTACCTACATGCGAGGGGTTGGAGGGCGCATGCGCTACCGGCGATTACCGGCTCTGGCGGCGGCGGGTCCCGGGACGTGGAAGGCGCGACGGCGCACCCGTCCGCCGGGTTTGCGGCGGTGGATCGCGGGGGCGGCCGGGGCGCTCGCGCTGACGCTGGCGGCGTGCGCGCCCGGCGGCGGCGCGGCCGGTCCGGGCGACGCGGATGACGGCGGCAAGGTCACGCTGAGCCTGTGGTCGTGGCGGGTGGAGGACGTCAAGGCGTACGAGAAGATCCTCGCCGCGTTCGAAAGGTCGCACCCGCGGATCGACGTCGAGTTCAAGGCGTTCCAGGCCACCGAGTACAACAACATCCTGGCCACGGGCCTGTCCGGCTCCGACGGGCCCGACGTCGCCCAGCTCCGCGCGTACGGCGGGCTCCAGCCGCTGGTCGAGGCGGGCCAGCTCGTGCCGCTGGACGGCAAGGTGGAGGCGCTGTCGGGCTTCGACCCAAAGCTGCTGGAGGGCGCCAAGGGCCACAAGGACGGCAAGATCTACGGGGTGCCGTTCGCGTACCAGACGCTCCAGGTGCTCTACAACAAGAAGCTGTTCGCCGACCACGGCATCCGGCCCCCGGCCACCTGGGACGAGATGATCGCCGCGGCCGGGAAGCTGAAGGCGGCCGGGATCACGCCCTTCGCCGTCGCGGCCGGGCCCGACGCCACCTGGACGCTGCCGATCGTCCACGAGATCTTCGGCAACGCCCGCTACGGCGGCGCGAAGTTCCGCGACGCGGTGCTGAGCGGCGGCAAGAAGTTCACCGACCCCGACTTCACGGCCTCGATCAAACTGATCAAGGACCTGGAGCCGTACTTCCCCAAGAACGTCGTGGCCGTCAAGATCCCCGACGTCCAGGCGCTGTTCGCCACCGGGAAGGCCGCGATGTATCCGACTGGCAGCTTCGACCTGGCGCCCGTGCTGCAGGCCAACCCGAGCCTGGAGGTCGGCGCCTTCCCGGTGCCGCCGCCGCCCGGCTCCCCCGTGACCACGCCCGTCACGCCGGGCTGGGCCGACGGCTCGTTCGGCGTCAACGCCAAGTCCCGGCATCAGGCGGAGGCGCTGGAACTGGTCGAATGGATGGCGACGCCGGAGTTCGGGCGGCTCTACGCGACCGAGCTGAAGCAGCTGTCCGCGGTGCCCGGCGTCACGCCGCCGGACCCCCTGCTGGCCGAGATGGCCGCGAACTACGCCGCCCACGGCGCGCCGTACATGCTGCTCGTCGACTTCCGGTACGGCCAGCCGAACGGCGACGCGATCTTCCGGGACGAGGTCCAGAAGATGCTGGCGGGCCAGACCGATCCCGCGGCGGTCGCCGAGAGCCTGCAGAAGGGCGTCGAGCAGTGGTTCACGGCGGGGAACTGAGCGCTCCTCGACGCCCTCGCGCACCGCGCGCGGCACGTGCCGGATCAGGCCGCCGGCACGTGCCGCGGTGGCGGGTGCTCGTGGTCTTCCTGCTGCCGGCGGTCCTGCTCTACTCGGTCTTCATCGTCTATCCGCTGCTCAGCGCGTTCCACTACAGCTTCTTCGAGTGGCGCGGCATCCGGCAGGCCGGGTTCGCCGGGCTCGGCAACTACCGGGACCTGTTCACGGTCTACCCCTACGACCGGCAGCTGTGGCGGGCGTTCGCGCACAACGCGCTGTTCTTCGCCGGGACCATGCTGATCCAGAACACGGTCGGGCTGCTGTTCGCCCTCCTGCTGTTCCGGTACGGCCGCGGCAGGCGGTTCCTGCAGGCGGCGTTCACCACGCCGTACCTGGTGGACCCGCTGGTCGTGGGCTACCTGTGGAGCCTGCTGCTCAACCCGACGTTCGGCCCGGTCAACGCGCTGCTCGAGGCCGCCGGGCTGGACTCGTGGGCGCTGCCCTGGCTGGGCGACACGCGTACGGCGCTGCCCGTGATCATCGTGGTCAACGCATGGCAGTGGGTGGGCTTCCCCATGCTGCTGTTCTCCGCCGCGCTCGCCGGGATCCCGGCCGAGTATCACGAGGCGGCCCGGGTCGACGGCGCCTCGGCCTGGCAGGCGTTCCGCCGGGTGACGCTGCCGCTGCTCACCCCGGCGATCGGCGTGGTCAGCGTGCTGACGTTCATCGGGAACTTCAACGCCTTCGGGCTGGTCTACGCGATGGCCGGGTCGACCGGGTCGCCGGCGGGCTCGACCGACGTGCTCGGCCTGCTGTTCTACCGGGTCGCGTTCGTGGAGGGCGGCGTGGAGGCGATCGGACGGTCGTCGGCGCTCGCGGTGCTGATGTTCGTGTTCGTCTTCGGGGTGTCGCTGCTGGCTGGCTCGTACTTCCGCCGCCGCGAAAGGACGCTGGTGTGACGGCCCGGCGTCGGGGGCCCGGGCGCGTCGCCGTCCACCTGCTGCTGTGGGGGTACGCCGCCGTCGCGCTGCTGCCGCTGGTCGTCATGGTGCTCGGCTCGCTGCGGCCGACCGGCGAGATCCTCACCGCGCCGCTGGGGCTGCCGCTGTCACCCACGCTGGGCAGCTACGGCCGGGTGTGGACCGAGGCGTCGTTCGGCGCGTACCTGCTGAACTCGCTGATCGTCACCTGCGGCGCGGTGCTGCTCGGCACGGCGGTCTCCGCCACGGCGGCGTACGCGCTGGCCCGTTACGACTTCCCCGGCAACCGGCTGCTCGGGGCGTACGTGCTGGCCGGGCTGATGCTGCCGATCCGGCTGGGCCTGGTGCCGATCTTCTACCTCATGGACTCCATGGGGCTCATCGACTCGCTGCTCGGGCTCACGCTGCTGTACGCCGCGTCCGGCGTGCCGTTCTGCGTGTTCGTGCTGTCGGCGTTCTACCGTTCCCTGCCGGGCGAGCTCGAGGAGGCGGCCCGGATCGACGGCGCCGGCGAGTTCCGCATCTTCGGGCGGATCATGCTGCCGCTGGTGCGGCCCGCGCTGGCGTCGGTGACGCTGTTCCAGTTCGTGCCGCTGTGGCATGAGTTCCTCTACCCGCTGGTGCTGCTGCGCTCGGAGGAGAAGTTCACGATCCCGCGCGGGCTGTCGCAGTTCTTCGGGGAGTACACGACCGACTGGTCGGCGCTGTTCGCCGGGCTGGTCCTCGCCACGGCGCCGCTGTTCGTGCTGTTCGTCCTGGCGACCAAGCAGATCATCGCCGGCCTGACCGCCGGCATGGGCAGGTAGCCGGGGCCGCGAACGCGATCGCCGGCGGGCCCTCCCCCCGGAGGCCCGCCGGCGAGGTCGTGGGCCGTCAGCCCGCGGACTGCTCCGCGAGCGTGGCGCTGATGGTGTTCTCCTTGCCGTCGCGGGTGAAGGTGACGGTCACCTTGTCGCCGGGACGGGAGCTGCGGATGGTGCCGACCAGCGCCTCCGCGCTGTCCACCACCTTGTCGTTGATCTTGGTGATCAGGTCGCCCTCCTTGATGCCGGCCTTCTCCGCCGGGCTGCCCGGGGTGACCGAGCTGACCACCGCGCCGGACACGCCGCCGACCGCGTCGGCCACGCTCACGCCGAAGAAGGCGTGGGTCGCCTTGCCCGTCTTGATGAGCTGGTCGGCGACGAGCTTGGCGGTGTTGATGGGGATCGCGAAGCCGACGCCGATGTTGCCGGAGCTGGAGCCCGAGGTGGCGATCGCCGTGTTGATGCCGACGACCTGCCCGGAGGCGTTGACCAGCGCGCCGCCCGAGTTGCCGGGGTTGATCGCGGCGTCGGTCTGGATCATGCCGCCGATCGTCGTGCCCTGGCTCTGCTGCTGCTGTCCCATCCCCCAGGGGAACTGCGGCTGCTGCTGCTCGGGGGCCTCGGTGAGCGTGCGGTCGAGGGCGCTCACGATGCCGGAGGTGACCGACCCCTCCAGGCCGAGCGGGCTGCCGATCGCGAGGACCGCGTCGCCGACCTGAAGCTTGTCGCTGTCGCCCAGGGACGCGGGGGTCAGGCCCGACACGCCCTGCGCCTGGATGACGGCGAGGTCCGTGGTCGGGTCGGTGCCCTTGATGATGGCGTTCGCGGTCTTGCCGTCGCTGAACTTCACGGTTACCGTCGCGCCGCCGCCGGTGCCCATGCTCACCACGTGGTTGTTGGTCAGGATCAAGCCGTCGGCCGACAGGATGACACCGGACCCCTCACCGCCGGACGTGGCGCTCTGCACCTTGATGGACACAACCGACGGCATGATCGCCTTGGCCACCGCGGCGACCGTGGTGGTCGAGGAGTTGGAGACCTCCTTCACCACCGGGCTCGAGATCACCGTCTGGCCGCCGTTCAGACTGTTCGCGATGAGAGCCCCGGCGACCCCGCCGCCCAGCGCCACGGCCACCAGAGCCAGCCCCGCACCCGCCTTCTGGCGGGTGGTCAGCGTGCCCTTCCGCACCGGAGGCGGCGGAAACTGCGCCGTGTCGAAAGGACCACTCCCATAGGCGCCGTACGACTGGAACGCCCCGGTGAACTGCCCATGCTGCGGCGGAGTGCTGCCGAACTGGCTCCAGCCGTGACCACGGAGCACCTCGGTGTTCTCGTTGCCGGGCACGTGCTCAGTTGAGCTCATCGCCATCCCCCTCAATGGATTCGCCGGTGATCCCGGCTCTCCGCCGGTACATGAATACGATGACGCATCGGCGATAAGCTCGCGCTAAGCGATCAGCGGCAGGGCGCCCCGAACGCCCTACTCGCACCTTATGTCAGCTCGTCCGCGGCCAGTACTCGTCCCTGAGCAGGCGCTTGTACAGCTTGCCCGTGGGGTGGCGGGGCAGCTCGTCGCGGAAGTCCACCGACTTCGGGCACTTGTAGTGGGCCAGGCGCTCCCGGCAGTAGGCGATCAGCTCGGCCTCCAGGGCGGGACCGGCGCAGGCCGGGTCGGCCGGCTGCACGACGGCCTTCACCTGCTCGCCCATCTCGGGGTCCGGCACCCCGAAGACGGCCACGTCGGCCACCTCGGGATGCATCGCCAGCACGTTCTCGGCCTCCTGGGGGTAGATGTTCACCCCGCCGGAGATGATCATGTAGGAGCGCCGGTCGGTGAGGTAGAGGAACCCGTCCTCGTCCAGGTAGCCGATGTCCCCCAGCGTGGTCCAGCCGCGGCCCTTGGGGTCCCGGACCGACACGGTCTTCTCGGGGTCGCGGTGATACTCGAAGGTCGGCCCGTCGGAGAAGTAGACGGTGCCGTGCTCGCCGGGCGGCAGCTCGTTCCCCTCCTCGTCGCACACGTGGACCACCCCGAGCAGGGGCCTGCCCACCGTGCCCTTGTGGGCGAGCCAGTCGTGCGGCCCGGCGTACAGGAAGCCGTTGCCCTCCGTGCCCGCGTAGTACTCGTGGATGATCGGCCCCCACCACTCCATCATCCGCTCCTTGACCTCGACCGGGCAGGGCGCGGCCGCGTGGATGGCGCAGCGCAGCGACGACAGGTCGTAGCGCTCGCGCACCTCGCGGGGCAGCTTGAGCATCTTGATGAACATGGTGGGCACCCACTGCGCGTGGGTGACCCGGTGCCGCTCGATGAGCGCCAGCGCCTCCTCCGGGTCGAACCGTTCCATCACGACGACGGTCGCGCCGAAGCGCTGGAAGGACATGCTGTAGCGCAGCGGAGCGGCGTGGTAGAGCGGCGCGGGCGACAGGTAGACGCTGTCGGCCGAGGGCGCGAACAGGAGCTGGATGAGCCGCACCAGGGCCCCCGGAGTGTCCAGCGGGGCCAGGGTGAGCTGCGGCTTGACGCCCTTGGGGCGTCCCGTGGTGCCCGACGAGTAGAGCATGTCGGCGCCCTGGCACTCGTCCTCGACCGGCGTCGCCGGCTGCCCCGCCACGGCCTCCTCGTACGAGATGAAGCCCGGGGCGACGCCGTCGACCATGAGCCGCAGCTCGACCCCCGGGGTCCTCTCGGCGACCGCGCCCGCGACGCCGGCGAGCTTCGCCGAGGAGATGAAGACCCGCGCGCCGCAGTTGTCCACGATGTACGCCAGCTCGTCGGCCTGCAGGCGGGAGCTGATCGCGGTGTAGTACAGGCCGCAGCGGTGGGCCGCCCAGGCGATCACGAGGAAGAGCGGGTGGTTTTCCAGCATGAAGGCGATGTGATCGCCCGGTTTGAGGCCCGCGGCCCGCAGCAGGTGGGCCAGGCGGTTGGATTCCTCGTCGAGCTCGCGGAAGGTGACCACGCGGCCGGAGCCCGCCATGATCACCGCAGGCTTGTCCGGCGTCGTTGCCGCGATCGCGCCAGGGTGCATGACCGAACGTTACTCGGTTTGCCGTCGATGTGGTAGGCGTCACATTCCGGCGCGCCGGTGAACACGGCGGGATCACCCGGCCGGGCGGCCGGACGATCCCGTCGATGATCGCTTGCGTCAGGACGCGGGGATGACCGAGCCCTTGAAGGTGTCCTCGATGTACTTCTTCACCTCGGGGCCGGCCAGCAGCTCGGCCAGCGTCCGCACCCGCGGGTCGCTCTCGTGCCCCTGCGTGACCACCAGGCCGTTGGCGTACGGGTTGCCCTCGGCCTTCTCCAGCACCAGCGCGTCGGAGGACGGGTTGAGGTTCGCCTCGAGCGCGTAGTTGCCGTTGATCACCGCGGCGTCCACGTCGTCGAGCGAGCGCGGCAGCTGCGCGGCCTCCAGCGGGCGGAAGGTCAGGTTCTTCGGGTTGCCGGTCACGTCGCGCTCGGTGGCGGTGGTGCCGACGCCGTCCTTCAGCGTCACCACGCCGTTGTCGGCGAGCAGCTTGAGCGCCCGGCCGAGGTTGGTCGCGTCGTTGGGCACCGCGACCGTGCCGCCCTGCGGCAGCGAGGCGAGGTCCTCGACCTTCTTCGAGTACAGGCCGAGCGGCTCCAGGTGCACCGGGACGACGAAGCTCAGCGTGGTGCCCTTGGAGGCGTTGAAGTCGTCCAGGTACGGCTTGTGCTGGAAGTAGTTGGCGTCGAGCTGGCCGTCCTGGAGCTGCAGGTTGGGCTGCACGTAGTCGCTGAACTCGACGATCTCCAGCTTCAGCCCCTTGGCGGCGGCGAGGTTGTCGGCCACATACTTCACGATCTGCGCGTGCGGCACGGGGCTCACGCCGATCTTGAGCGGGGCGTCCGCGGCCGCGGCGCCGGAGGCGGACGCCGTCTCCGAGGGCGACGACGAGGATGAGGACCCGCAGGCGGACAGCACGAGCGCGACCACGGCGGCGACGACGAGGCCGAGCGTTCTTCGCATGAAACGAAACTCCTTCAATGGGGTTAACGGTGGGAAAGACGACGGGCGACGGCGTCGCCCAGGGTCTGCGCGAGCTGCACCACGACGACCAGGACGGCCACCGTGACGATCATGAGCGTGGTCTCGAAGCGCTGATATCCGTAGCGGACGGCGAGGTCGCCGAGGCCCCCGCCGCCGATCACCCCGGCCATCGCCGAGTAGGAGATGAGCGTGACCACGGTGACGGTCAGCCCGGCGACCAGGCCGGGCAGCGCCTCGGGCAGCAGGACGCGGGTCACGATCCGCACCCGGCCCGCCCCCATCGCCTCGGCCGCCTGCACGACGTCGCGGCCCACCTCGCGCAGCGCGGTCTCGACCAGCCGGGCGTAGAAGGGCACCGCCCCGATCGTGAGAGGGACCACCGCGGCGGCGGTGCCGATCGTGGTGCCGGTGATCGCGCGGGTCACCGGGATGACCGCGATCATGAGGACGATGAAGGGCAGAGACCGGCCGATGTTGACGACGAGGCCGAGCACGCGCCGCACGGCCGGGGCCGGGAACAGCCCATCCCGGTCCGCCCCGGCGAGGCAGACGCCGAGCGGCAGCCCGAACAGCACCGTGAACAGCGTGGACCAGCCCACCATCACGGCGGTCTGCCCGGTGGCCTCCCACAGCAGCGGGCTCATCTCGGACCAGGTCATGCGTCCTCCTCCACCAGCAGGCCGCGCTTGCGCAGGTCGGCGACGGCGTCCGCCGCGCCGGGTCCGGTGATCCGCAGCCGCAGCCGGCCCGCCGGGGCCCCGGCCACGTGCTCGACCGCGCCCGCGGCGATGGCCACGTCCACGTCGTGCGTACGGGTCAGCCGCGACAGCAGGGCCCGGTCGGCGCCGAGGGCGACCGTCACGGTGCCGGGCTCCGCGGGCGGCAGCGGGAACAGCTCGGCCGCCAGGCGCGACCCGGGGGTGGCGAGCAGGTCGGGGATGGGGCCCGCCTCGACGATCCGCCCGTCGCTCATGATCGCCGCCGAGTCGCAGACGGCCTTGATGACGTCCATCTCGTGGGTGATGAGCAAGATGGTGAGGCCCAGCTCCCGGTTGAGCCGCCGGAGCAGGGCCAGGATCGACTGGGTCGTGGCGGGGTCGAGCGCGGAGGTGGCCTCGTCCGACAGCAGCACCGACGGCTCGGCGGCCAGCGCCCGCGCGATGCCGACCCGCTGCTTCTGGCCGCCGGACAACTGCGCGGGATAGGCCCCGGCGCGGTCGGCCAGGCCCACCAGGTCGAGCATCTCGGCGACGCGCCGGGCCCGGGCGGCCCGGCCCACGCCCATGACCTCCAGCGGGAAGGCCACGTTTCCCGCCACCGTGCGCGACGACAGCAGCGCGAAGTGCTGGTGGATCATGCCGATGCGCTGGCGGGCGCGGCGCAGGTCGGCCGCGCCGAGCGCGGTCAGCTCGCGCCCGTCGACGGTCACCGTGCCCTCGTCCGGGCGTTCGAGCAGGTTGACGCAGCGCAGCAGGGTGCTCTTGCCGGCGCCGCTGCGCCCGAGCACGCCGAAGACCTCGCCCTTGCCGACGTGGAGGTCCACGCCGTCGAGCGCGACGACGTCGCCGTAGGCCTTGCGCAGGCCGGAAACCGTGATCACTTGCCGTCCTTCGCAGACGTGATCCGGCGCGGGATCACATTGGGCAGCGGGGGGAGCGTCATCAGGGGAAATGCCTTCGCGGGGAGGGGTGGGGGCAGCGGGAGACTCAGGCCGCGGGACGACACCCCAGCTCAGGCGGGTTCATCGGGTCGGTTACGCTCACGACCGGCTCAAACGGACGGCGAGATGGCCGTATTCCCTACAGGGATTGTGTTCTTCATCACAGAAGCCCGCGCTTTCGGGAACACGAAGGCCCGCGCCTCCGGGGAGAGACGCGGGCCGTGTGCCGGGACGGTCAGGCGACCGCCTGCCGGGCGACCGTCGCGGGGGTGAGCGCCAGGTCGAGGACCTCGCGGACGTCGCTCACCGCGTGGACGGTGAGGTCGGCCAGCACCTCGGCGGGCACGTCGTCCAGGTCCGGCTCGTTGCGGGCCGGGATGAGCACCGTGGTGATCCCGGCCCGGTGCGCGGCCAGCAGCTTCTGCTTGACCCCGCCGATCGGCAGCACCCGCCCGGTGAGGGAGACCTCGCCGGTCATCGCCACGTCGGAGCGGACCGGCCGGCCCGACAGCAGCGAGGCCAGGGCCGTGGTCATCGTGACACCGGCCGAAGGGCCGTCCTTCGGCACCGCGCCCGCGGGCACGTGGATGTGCACCGACCTGTCCTTGAGCGACCCGACCGGCAGCTCCAGCTCGGCGCCCCGCGACCGCAGGAAGGACAGCGCGATCTGCGCCGACTCCTTCATCACGTCGCCGAGCTGACCGGTCAGGGTCAGGCCGGTCGTCCCGGTTTCCGGGTCGGCCAGGGACGCCTCGACGTAGAGGACGTCGCCGCCCGCGCCGGTCACCGCGAGGCCGGTCGCCACGCCCGGCACCGCCGTACGCTGCCGGGCCTCCGGCAGGGACGACTCTGGCACGTGCCGCGGGCGGCCGAGGTAGGAGACCAGATCGCCGGCGGTGACCGTCACCGGAAGCTCCGCCTCGCCGAGGGCGGCCTTCGCCGTCACCTTCCGCAGGATCCGGGCGATCGAGCGTTCGAGGGAGCGGACGCCCGCCTCGCGGGTGTACTCGCCGGCCAGGCGGCGCAGCGCCGCCTCCTCCACCGTCACGTCGTCGGCGGTGAGCCCGGCCTTCTCCAGGTTGCGCGGGAGCAGGTGGTCGCGGGCGATGGCGACCTTCTCGTCCTCGGTGTAGCCGTCGAGCGTCACGATCTCCATGCGGTCCAGCAGCGGCCCCGGCACCTGCTCGAGCACGTTGGCCGTGGCGAGGAACAGCACGTCGCTCAGGTCGAGCTCGACCTCCAGATAGTGGTCGCGGAACGTGTGGTTCTGCGCCGGGTCGAGCACCTCAAGCAGCGCCGCCGTGGGGTCGCCCCGGTAGTCCGCGCCGACCTTGTCGATCTCGTCGAGCAGCACGACCGGGTTCATCGACCCCGCCTCGCGGATCGCCCGGACGATGCGGCCGGGCAGCGCGCCCACGTACGTGCGCCGGTGGCCGCGGATCTCCGCCTCGTCGCGGACGCCGCCGAGGGCGACGCGGACGAACTTGCGGCCCATGGCGCGGGCGACCGACTCGCCGAGCGAGGTCTTGCCGACCCCGGGAGGCCCGGCCAGCGCGAGGACGGCGCCGCTGCGGCGTCCGCCGACCACGCCGAGGCCCTTGTCGGCCCTGCGCTTGCGGACCGCGAGGTATTCCACGATGCGGTCCTTCACGTCGTCCAGCCCGGTGTGGTCGGCGTCCAGCACCGCCCGCGCCCCGGCGATGTCGTACTCGTCGGTCGTGTGGACGTTCCACGGCATGTCGAGCACGGTGTCGAGCCAGGTGCGGATCCAGCCGCTCTCGGGCGACTGGTCGGAGGCCCGCTCCAGCTTGCCGACCTCCTTGAGCGCGGCCTCCCTGACCTTCTCCGGCAGGTCGGCGGCCTCGATCCGGGCGCGGTAGTCCTCCTCCTCGTCGGAGGGGTCGCCGTTCAGCTCGGCGAGCTCCTTGCGGACGGCCGCGAGCTGCTGGCGGAGCAGGAACTCGCGCTGCTGCTTCTCCATGCCCTCCTGGACGTCCTTGCGGATGGTCTCGGCGACGTCCATCTCCGCGAGGTGGTCGCGGGCCCAGCCGACGAGCTTGTCCAGACGCTCGGCCGGGTCGGCGAGCTCCAGCAGCAGCAGCTTCTGCTGGATGGTCAGCCAGGGCGCGTACCCGGAGCTGTCGGCGAGGACCGCCGGGTCGTTGATCTGGTTGACGGCGTCGACGACCTGCCAGGCGCCCCGCTTCTGCAGGATCGTGGTGGTCAGGGCCTTGTATTCCTTGGCGAGCTCCTCGGCCCTGGGCCCGGCGGCGACCGGCTCCACCACGGTCGCCTCGACCCACAGCGCCGCGCCGGGGCCGGTGGTGCCGGTGCCGACCCGCATGCGGTCGACGCCGCGGACGACGGCCGCCGGCTCCCCGCCCGGCAGCCGCCCGACCTGTTCGACGACCGCGCTCACCCCCACCGCGCCGTAGCGGCCGTCTATCCGTGGCACCAGCAGCACCGTGCTTTCGCCGCTGGCGCGGGCGGCGTCGATGGCCGCGCGGACCTCGGACGCCGACAGGTCGAGGGGCACGACCATGCCGGGCAGAACGACCTCGTCGTCGAGCGGGAGAACGGGAAGGATCTTGGACATCAGCACTCCACTAGGTTGAGTTATGTCGGCTCAACTATCAGGAGTCCGGTCCTGTTCCCCGATCTGCGTCAGTTCGCTGTGAGCGATCGTAATTGTGTAATCAGCTCCTCGCGCAGGGAGGCGGCGTCGCGGAAGAGCACGGCGGCGAGCCCCACCCGTTCGGCCGCCGCGACGTTCTCCGGCCGGTCGTCCACGAAGACGAGGTCGCCGGGGGCCACCCCGAGCCAGGCCACGGTCTCATGGAAGATCTCCGGCTCCGGCTTCACCAGGCCCATCCTGCCGCTGTAGAAGCGCGGGCCGATCGGCCGCATGAACGGCAGCGCGTCGATGCCCTCGGCGACGCAGGCCGGCATGTTGGACAGCAGCGCCATGGGCACCCCCGCGCCGGCCAGCTCGTCGATGATCGCGACGGTCCCCTCGTTGGGCCGCGACCAGCTCGCCACGTCCAGGGCGACGACCGCGTCCAGCTCCGCGCCGCCCATCGGCCTGCCGTACACGCGGGACCAGTACGCGGCGGGGTCGAGCGTGCCCCGGTCGAAGTCGAGCCGCGCCTCCCAGTAGCGCTCCTCGAAGCCCGGATCACCTCCCGCCATGCGCGCGACGTCCTCGGGGTCCTGGGGCAGCGACACGACGTTGCCGTAGTCGAAAAGCACAGTCTTCATGGTCGTACGATCATAACTCGTGTGCGAAAGTCAAGTAAGGTAGGGCTCGAGGAACTCTCTGACGCTCTCGCAGCGCAGGTAGTTGCGCACGGTGTGGAAGTCGAGCCAGTCGATGTCGCAGGAGACGTCGCGCTCGACGCCGTCGAAGCACGACGAGAGCACGGCCGGGATCGCGGCGATGTCGTCCTTGTCGGCGATGTTGATCCAGCGGCGCACCCCCGGGGGACGCGCCCCGCGGCCCCGCACCGGCGCCGGGGCGAGCCGATCGAAGACGACGTCGCGCATGCCGAGCGGGCTGCCCAGCGTGACGAGCAGCTCGACCGAGAGATCGGGGTGCGCCCACAGCGCCTCGTACGTCACGACGCTGCCGAGGGAGTGGGCGACGACCACCCGGGGGCGGCGCCTGCGGACGACGTCGGCCACCGCGTCGCGGGCCCGGGCGCGCGGGTCGCCGCCGCCGAGGTACGCCGCCACCTCCGGGCAGAAGTCCTGGGCGAAGCGCACCGCCTGCGGGCCCAGCCTGTCCAGCAGCCACTCGGCCAGGCGGTGCGCGAGGCCGGTCAGCGACTCCCCCGCCGCCTCCCGGAACGGCCCGCCGAGCTGGACCGCCCAGTCGGCGAGCACCAGCTTGGCCGGCGCCGCCATCTGGCGCGGGGCCTTCGGCGGGCCGCCGCACAGGTGGTGGGCGTAGTAGGCGATCTCGGTGAAGTAGTCGCCCGTGCCCTCCGCCTGCCCGGTGAGGCCCTGGTGCAGGTAGGCGTTCCACTTGGCGCGCATGGCCTCGGCCGCGCCGCCGGCCGACCCGCCGGCCTCCTCGTAGTAGTGATACTTGCCGATGCCGTGGACGCCCACGATCACGGTCATGCTCCCGTCCATCCCCGTCCGGTCCGGATTTTCCGGGGTCACTGTGCACGACGTGATCGACGGCGACAACCGCACGCCGCGTTCACGGGGAAGCGTTCCCGGGGAAACGTTCGGGGGAAAAATGGGAAGCGGCGGTGATTCGCACCCCGATACATTGGGGCGTCCCCGCCAGTCGTCCCGTCGGGAGAGGAACGTCCATGTCAGGCCCGTTGCGCGTGCGCGACTCCGTCGTCGTGCCCGAGGCGGAGCTCGCCTGGCGTTTCTCCCGCTCCTCGGGCCCGGGCGGCCAGGGCGTGAACACGACCGACAGCCGGGTCGAGCTCGTCTTCGACCTCGCGCGGACCACCGCCCTCGGCCCGGCGCTGCGGGCCCGCGCGCTGGAACGGCTCGCCGCCCGCCTGGTGAACGGCGTGATCACGGTGACGGCCTCGGAGCACCGTTCCCAGCTCCGCAACCGGGAGGCGGCGCGGGAGCGGCTCGCCGCCCTCCTGCGCGACGCGATCGCGCCGCCGCCCAGGCGACGCCGTCCCACCAAGCCCTCCAAGGGGGCGGTCGAGCGCCGCCTGGCCGCCAAGCGGCGCCGCTCCGACCTCAAGCGCCTGCGCCGTACGGACTCGGGGTCGCTTTAGACCAGATCGATGAGGTCGGCCACGGAGTCGACCACCTGCGTGGGCCGGAACGGATACCGGTCGACCTGGTCCTTCTGGGTGACGCCGGTGAGCACGAGGATCGTGTGCAGGCCCGCCTCGATGCCGCAGACGACGTCGGTGTCCATGCGGTCGCCGATCATCGCGGTGGTCTCGCTGTGCGCGTCGATCTGGTTGAGGGCGCTGCGCATCATCATCGGGTTCGGCTTGCCGACGAAGTAGGGCTCCACCCCGGTCGCCTTGGTGATCATCGCGGCCACCGCGCCGCAGGCCGGCAGCGAGCCCTCGGTCGAGGGGCCGATCGGGTCGGGGTTGGTCGCGATGAAGCGGGCGCCGTTGTCGATCAGCCGGATCGCCCGCGTGATCGCCGTGAAGCTGTAGGTGCGGGTCTCGCCCAGCACCACGTAGTCGGGGTCGAGGTCGGTCAGCACGTAGCCGACCTCGTGCAGCGCCGTGGTCAGCCCCGCCTCGCCGATCACGTACGCCGAGCCCTCGGGCCGCTGGGCGGCGAGGAACTTGGCGGTGGCCAGCGCGGAGGTCCAGATCGCCTCGGGCGGCACCTCAAGCCCGGCCGCGCGCAGCCGCACGGACAGATCGCGGGGGGTGTAGATCGAGTTGTTCGTCAGGACGAGGAAGCGCTTCCCCGACTCCCTCAGCCGCCTGATGAACTCGTCGGCGCCCGGCACCGGCCGGCCTTCGTGGACCAGCACCCCGTCCATGTCGGACAGCCACGACTCGATGGGCTTTCGCTCGCTCATGGGTCCAAGCATGGCAGGTGACGATGCGCCGACGTACATCCCACACCACAAGCGGAAATATCCGAAATGAACCTCAGGTTGGGCGGAACATGAGCATGGACAACATTCGCGGGGTGCCGCGCGGGACGGCCGAGGTGCCGCTGTCGATTCTGGAGCTCGCGACCGTCGGCGAGGGCCTCACGCCCGCCGAGGCGCTGCGCGACGCCACCGAGCTGGCCCGCCGGGCCGAGGAGTGGGGCTACCACCGCATCTGGGTCGCCGAGCACCACGGCATGCCCGGAGTGGCCAGCTCCTCCCCGGCCGTGCTCATCGCGCACCTCGCGGCGGCGACCCGGACGATCCGCATCGGCTCCGGCGGCGTGATGCTGCCCAACCACGCCCCGCTGGTGATCGCCGAGCAGTTCGGCATGCTGCACGCCCTGCACCCCGGCCGCATCGACCTCGGCCTCGGCCGCGCCCCCGGCACGGACATGGCCACGGCGAACGCCCTGCGCCGCTCGGCCGACGTGGACCCGGACGAGTTCCCCCAGCAGGTGGCCGAGCTGACCGGCTTCCTCGACGGCGCCTTCCCGCCCGGCCACCCGTACGAGAAGATCCAGGCGGTGCCGCGCGGCGCGGACCGGCCGCCGATCTGGCTGCTCGGCTCGAGCGGGTTCAGCGCCAGGCTGGCCGGGCTGCTCGGGCTGCCGTTCGCCTTCGCCCACCACTTCAGCGCCGCCAACACCGAGCCCGCGCTCGACCTCTACCGCTCCTCGTTCCGGCCCTCGGAGGTGCTCGACCGGCCGTACGCGCTGATCGGGGTGGCGGCCGTCGCGGCCGACACCGAGGAGGAGGCGCGGCGGCAGGTCATGCCGGGCGCGCTGTCGTGGCTGCGGCTTCGGTACGGACGGCCCGGCAAGACCCCCACCGTGGAGGAGGCGGAGTCCTACCCGTACACCCCGATGGAGCGGGAGTTCGTCCGCGAACGGCTGTCGACCGTGGTGTACGGCGACCCGCAGACCGTGCGGGACGGGCTTGAGGAGCTGCGCAAGCGCACCGGGGCCGACGAGCTGATGATCACCACCCAGGTCCACGGCGGCGCGGCCCGCCTGCGCTCCTACGAGCTGATCGCCAAGGCGTACGGCCTGGTCTGAGCGGACCCGGGCCGGCCGTCCGCCCGGGCCGCGGCGCGCCCGGGCCGCCTCCTTCACGGCGGCGATCCGCCGGTGGATCGCGCCCCGGTCGGCGCGGCTGGAGCCGACCCCGCGGTCCGCGACGCGTCCGGCCCGGTTTCCGTGCGGGCGCATTAGGGTGTCCGCGTGATCGAGGAACTGGCACGGCTGGCGCGGCGCGACGGGCCGGTGACCGTGCTCAAGCAGGCCCGGGTGCTCGTGGTCCGGGTCGGGGACGTCGTCGTCAAGGCCCATCCCCCGGACACCGACGAGCGCGCCCTGCGTGCCCGCCTCGACGCCGCGCGGAAGCTGCCCGGGATCATGCTCGCCCCCCTCGGCCTCGAACGGCTGGACGGCAGGCTCGTCACGCTCTGGCCCGCCGGGGAGGCGCTGACCCTGGCCGACGTGGACGCGGGGACGACCCCGTGGGAGCAGGGCGGCCGGCTGCTCGCCCGGTTACACGCCCGGCCGGTGACCGCCGGCCTGCCGCCCGCCGGGGGGCCTTCGCGGCTGCGCCGGGCCGTGGCGGACCTGGCGGCGGCCGGCGTCCCCGACCCGGTCGCCGCACCCATCCTCGCGGCGTACGCGTCGCTGCCGCCGCACGGCGACGACGGCGCGCGCGGGCACGACGAGGATGGCGCGCTGACGCACGGCGACTGGCATCTCGGCCAGATCGTCCGGCACGACGGCGAGTGGCTGCTGATCGACCCCGACGACCTCGGCGTGGGCGACCCGGCGTGGGACCTGGCCCGCCCGGCCGCGTGGTACGCCGCGGGGCTGCTCGGCCCGCGGGAGTGGGAGCGCTTCCTGACCGCCTATCTCGCGGCGGGCGGGACCGCGGTGTCCGCCGACGACCCGTGGCGGGAACTCGACGCTCCGGCCCGTGCGTTGACGGTGCAACTGGCGGCCACTGCCGTGGCCACCGCGGCGAAGGCGGGCGAGGCGCCCGACGAGGTCGCGCAGGCCCTGCTGTCCGCCTGTGAAAGGATCGTCGCGGTCACGCGGGCCGCGACCTGAATGAGGGAGAGTTCGTCACATGGAGTGCCCCAAGTGCCACGGCCGGATGCGGACGTTCGACCGCAACGGGGTCCACATCGAGCAGTGTGATGGCTGCCGGGGGATCTTCCTCGACTACGGCGAGCTGGAGACGCTGACCCGGATGGAGGCCCAGTGGGCCCAGCACCAGTACGCTCCGCCGCCGGCGCCGCACGCCGGCCCGGCCTGGGGCGGGCACCACGGCGGCGGCCACTACGGCCACCACCGGCGGGGCAGCTGGATCGGCATGCTGTTCTCCAGCTGATCGGCGCCCTCCGGCTGATCTCCGGCCCTCCGGCCGATCTGCACGCTTCGCGGAGGAGGCCGCGATCCCCGACCGGGTCGCGGCCTCCC
Source organism: Microbispora rosea subsp. aerata (assembly GCF_014647835.1). Taxonomy (GTDB): domain Bacteria; phylum Actinomycetota; class Actinomycetes; order Streptosporangiales; family Streptosporangiaceae; genus Microbispora; species Microbispora aerata. The sequence goes on along the minus strand of NZ_BMPY01000045.1, from coordinate 8,093 downwards.
GCGCGTTCTCAGCGCGCCGCCTCCAGGCCTTCCGGGGTCAGCGCGAGCCACCTGGTGATCCCGATCGACTCCAGGAACGGCAGGTCGTGGGAGACCACCACGAGCGCCCCCCGGTAGGCCGACAGGGCCTGCGCGAGCTGGCGCACGCTCGCCAGGTCGAGGTTGTTGGTCGGCTCGTCGAGCAGCAGCAGCCGCGGCGCGGGCTCGGCCAGCAGCAGCGAGGCCAGCACGGCGCGGAACCGCTCGCCGCCCGACAGCGTGCCGGCCGGCCGTTCGGCCCGTGCGCCCCGGAACAGGAACCGGGCGAGCCCGGCCCTGACCGCGTTGACCGACGCCGCGGGCGCGACCGCGCGCACGTTGTCGATCAGGCTGAGCGCGTCGTCCAGCACGTCGAGGCGCTGCGGCAGGTAACGCACCGGGACGTTCATGCGCACCGAGCCCTCCTCCGGCGGGAGGTCCCCCAGGATCGTGCGCAGCAGCGTCGTCTTGCCCGAGCCGTTCGGCCCGACCAGGGCGAGCCGCTCCGGGCCGCGGACGACCAGGTCGCCGATCGGCCCGGCGGCCGTGCGCAGGCCGTTCGCTTCCAGCACGGTGCGCCCGGCCGGCACCTCGGTGGCGGGCAGCTCCACCCGGATCTCGGCGTCGTCGCGCACCGCCTCCTCCGCCTCGGCCAGCCGCTCGCGGGCGGCCGCCACCTTCTCCTCGTGCATCATGCGGTGTTTGCCCGCCGAGACCTGGGCCTGGCGCTTGCGCTCCTGCATGATGATCTTCGGCTCGCGCTTCTGCTCGTACATCTTGTTGCCGTAGCGGACGCGCCTGGCCAGCTTGGTCCTCGCCTCGGCCAGCTCGCGCCGCTGGCGGCGCAGGTCGCCCTCGGCCGCGCGCACCATCCGCTCGGCCGCCTCCCGTTCGACCGCGAGCACCTCCTCGTACGCGCTGAGCGTGCCGCCGAACGTGCGGCGGGCGGGCAGGTCGGCGATCTGGTCCACCAGCTCGAGCAGCGTGCGGTCGTGGCTGACGACGACGAGGGTCCTCGTCCACGCCGAGACGGCGTCGTACAGGCGCCGCCGCGCGTCGATGTCGAGGTTGTTGGTCGGCTCGTCGAGCAGCAGCACGTCGGGCTCGGCGAGGAAACGCGCGGCGAGCCCGACCATGACGGTCTCGCCGCCCGAGAGCGTGGCGACCGTCCGGTCGAGGTCGACCCCCGTGAGCCCGAGGCGGTCGAGTTCGGCCCGGGCGCGCTCCTCGACGTCCCAGATCACCGCGTCGTAGTTCGCCTCGCTCAGGTCGCCCCGCTCGATCGCGTGCAGCGCCTCCCGCGCGGGGGTGATCCCCAGCAGGTCGGACACCGTACGGCTCGCGCCGAGCGGGAGGTTCTGCGGCAGGTAGCCCAGCCGTCCGGTCACCGACACCGAGCCGCCCGTCGGGGTCAGCTCTCCGGCGATCAGCTTGAGCAGGGTGGACTTGCCGCTGCCGTTGACGCCGATGAGCCCGGTCCGGCCGGTGCCGAACGCAAAGTCGAGCTTGTCGAAGACGGGCGTGCCGTCGGGCCAGGAAAACGACAGATCCGTACAGACAATGGAATGAGACATGAAGCGGCTCCGGGTATCCCCAAGGGCGGACGAACAACGCGTGGAGACACCGCGGGCACGGGCCGCGAAGCACGGAGGTCTTGCCTGAGGTCGCTGCGCCGGACCACCGATGGCGGCCGTGGGCGCGGTGTCGAGACCTCAGAGCTCCAAGTCGACCCTCCGGGGTGCGGCGGCAGGACGTCCGTCACGATAACCGCCGGGCGGGAGTGAACGCCAGCGAATTACGGGCGGCCGTCCCCGGCGGTGACGAAACGCCTACCTCACCGTGGCGGCTCCGCCCCCTACTGCTAAGGTGAGCCTGTCCTAACTTAGGTAAGGCTTACTTAACGTCCCTCGGAGGACGATGTGTTCGCGAGTTACCTCATCGGCCTTCGCGAGGGCTTGGAAGCCACTCTCGTGGTCTCCATCCTGGTCGCCTTCCTTGTGAAGAGCGAGCGCCGCGAGCGGCTGCCCATGGTCTGGACCGGCGTCGGCGCCGCCGTCGCCCTGTCGGTCGCGTTCGGCGCGCTGCTGACCTTCACCGCGGCCCATCTCTCCACGCGGCAGCAGGAGCTGTTCGACGGCGTGACGTCCCTGGCCGCGACCGTGTTCGTCACCTTCATGGTCTTCTGGATGCGCTCCGCGGCCCGCAGGATGTCGGGCGAGCTGCGGGAGAAGATGGGCGCGGCCCTGGAGCTCGGAGCCGCCGCCGTGGCCGTGGTGGCGTTCCTGGCGGTCGCCCGCGAGGGGCTGGAGACCGCGCTGCTGTGGTTCGCCGCCGTCCAGGGCGCGACCAGCAGCGCGAGCCCGCTGATCGGCATCACGCTCGGGCTGCTCACCGCGGTCGCGCTGGGCTGGGGGCTGTACCGCGGCGCCCTGCGGATCAACCTCGCCAAGTTCTTCACCTGGACGGGCCTGCTGCTGATCCTGGTCGCCGCCGGGATCTTCAAGTACGGCGTGCACGACCTGCAGGAGTCGGGACTGGTGCCCGGCCTGAACACCTACGCCTTCGACATCAGCGGCGTGCTCGACCCCGGCGCCTGGTATTCGACGCTGCTGAGCGGGATGTTCAACATCACCCCGCAGCCCAGCGTGCTGGAGGCCGTCGCCTGGGTCGCCTACCTGGTTCCCGTCCTCATCCTGTTCCTGCGGCCCGCGGTCAAGAAACCGGCGGGCCCCGCTTCCCAGTCTCCCCAGCCCGCTTCCTGACCGGAGTCCACCGAGATGCGCACCCCTATCGCCCTGACCGCCGCCGTCCTGGCTGCCCTCGCCGGTCTCACCTCCTGCTCGTCCCCGGGCTCGGGCTCCGGCTCGCCGGCCGGGACGGACGCCGCCGGCGACGAGAAGATCGCGGTGGCCGCCACCGACACCGAGTGCACGGTGGCGAAGTCCGAGCTGGCCGCCGGCACCTCGACCTTCTCGATCACCAACAACGGCACGAAGGTCACGGAGTTCTACGTGTACGCCGCGGGCGACCGGATCATGGGCGAGGTCGAGAACATCGTCCCCGGGCTGACCCGCGAGGTCGTGATGGAGCTGCCGGCGGGCATGTACGAGACCGCCTGCAAGCCCGGCATGACCGGCAAGGGCATCCGCGGCCCCCTCAAAGTCACCGGCGAGAGCACACCGCTCACCGGCGACGCCAAGCTCGCCGAGGCCGTGGCCGGCTACAAGCGCTACGTCAAGAACCAGTCCGGCACGCTGCTCGAGAAGACCAAGGAGTTCACCGAGGCGGTCAAGGCCGGCGACGTGGACAAGGCCAAGGAGCTCTACCCGATCGCCCGCACGTACTGGGAGCGGATCGAGCCGGTGGCCGAGGTCTTCGGCGACCTCGACCCGGCGATCGACGCCCGGGAGAACGACGTGGCGGACGGCGAGGAATGGACCGGCTACCACCGCCTCGAAAAGGACCTGTGGGTCAAGAAGGACGTCACGGGCGACGGCCCGATCGCCGACAAGCTGATGGCCGACGTGACCACGATCGTGGAGCGGGCCGCGACGGTCGACCTGTCCCCCGTGCAGCTCGCCAACGGCGCCAAGGGCCTGCTCGACGAGGTCGCCACCGGCAAGATCACCGGTGAGGAGGACCGCTACTCCCACACCGACCTGTGGGACTTTGACGCCAACCTGCAGGGGTCCAAGGCCGCGGTCCAGGCGCTGCGGCCGGTCCTGGAGGAGCGCGACGCCGAGCTGGTGAAGACGCTCGACGCGAGGTTCGCCGACGCGGAGGCCGCGCTCGCCGCGCACCGCAGCGGCGACGGGTGGAAGCCGCACACCGAGCTGTCCAAGGACGACCTCAAGGCGCTCTCCGACGTGATCAACGCCCTGGCCGAGCCGATCAGCAGGGTCGCCTCGGTGGTGGCGAAGTGACCGGAAGGATCAGCCGCAGAGGGCTGTTCGGCCTCGGCGCTGCGGGGGTCGCCGCCGTCGGGGCCGGCGCCGTCGCCGGCCGGTCCTTCACCCGGCAGCCGGTCGCCCACACGGCCTCCGCCTCCGGCCCGGTGCCCTTCTACGGCCCGCACCAGGCGGGCATCACCACGCCCGCCCAGGACCGGCTGCACTTCGTGGCGTTCGACGTGATCACGAAGAGGAAGGCCGAGCTGGTGGAGCTGCTGCAGGAGTGGACGGCCGCCGCGGCCCGGATGACCCAGGGCAAGGACGCCGGCACGTTCGGCGCCGTGGGCGGGGCACCGGAGGCGCCGCCGGACGACACCGGCGAGGCGCTCGGCCTGCCCGCCTCCGGCCTCACGCTGACCGTCGGCTTCGGCCCGTCGCTGTTCGACGAGCGGTTCGGCCTCGCCGGCCGCAGGCCGCCCGCGCTGGCCGACCTGCCGGCCTTCCCCGGCGAGGACCTCCAGCCCGAGATCTCCGGCGGCGACATCTGCGTGCAGGCGTGCGCGCACGACCCGCAGGTGGCGGTGCACGCCATCCGCAACCTCGCCCGCATCGGCTTCGGCAAGGTCTCCGTCCGCTACTCGCAGCTCGGCTTCGGCCGCACCTCGTCCACCTCGCGCGCCCAGGCGACGCCGCGCAACCTCATGGGCTTCAAGGACGGCACCAGCAACCTCAAGCTCGAGGACACGGACATGCTGCGCGACCACCTGTGGGCCGCGCCCGGCGACGGACCGGCCTGGATGGACGGCGGCACCTACCTGGTCACCCGCAAGATCCGGATGCACATCGAGACCTGGGACCGCGCCCCGCTCGCGGAGCAGGAGGCCATCTTCGGCCGCGACAAGGGCGAGGGCGCGCCGCTCACGGGCACCGGCGAGTTCGACCCGCCGGACTTCGCCAAGAAGGGCCCGGACGGCACGCCGGTGATCGCCGACAACGCGCACGTACGGCTCGCGCACCCCGACTCTCACGGCGGCGCGCGGCTGCTGCGGCGCGGCTACAACTACGTGGACGGCTCCGACGGCCTCGGGCGGCTCGACGCCGGGCTGTTCTTCATGGCCTACCAGCGCGACCCCCGCACGCAGTTCGTCCCCATCCAGCGGATGCTGTCGGAGAAGGACGCGCTGAACGAGTACATCAAGCACGTCTCCAGCGGCCTGTTCGCCTGCCCGCCGGGCGTGGCCGACGGCGGCGACTACTGGGGGCGCGCGCTGTTCGCCTGACGCGCCCTTGCCGAGGCAGTCGGTGATGCCCGCGCCCGGCTTCCGGTGGGAAGCACACCGCGAGCTCCAGCCAGGGGCCGGTGGTGGCGAACATGCGGCCCCGCCGTACGGCCTCGGCGAACGACTCGGCGCCGACCGGCCCGTCCACCCGGGCGTAGACGCGCTCCCGGCCCGCGCCGGCCAGCCCCCGGGACAGAGGTGGCGATGTTTCTCACCCGGGAGGAAGGGCGGCCCCCCGAGTGCCGTCACTGCCGGTGGTGGAAAGGAACGCCGCCAGGATCCGGTCGGCGGCGAGCGCCGGGGTGAGGGCGCCGTCGAGGACCTGCCGTTCGATCTCCGGGGCGATCTCCGCGGTCGCGTCGCGGAGCATGGCCAGCAGGCGGTCGCGCACCAGCGCCCAGGTCCACTCGACCTGCTGGCGGCTGCGCTTGGCGGCGAGGTCGACGCTCTCCTGGTGGCGCACGATGTGCCGCCACAGCTCCTCCAGCCCGGCCCCGGTGAGGCCGCTGCAGGTCAGCACGGGCGTGGCCGCGCGCAGCAGCCGCAGCGCCCCGGACAGCTCGCGCGCCGCCTTGCGCGCGGCCATCTCGTGCTCGCCGTCGGCCTTGTTCACCGCGATGACGTCGGCCAGCTCCAGCACGCCCTTCTTGATCCCCTGGAGCTGGTCTCCGGTGCGGGCGAGGGTGAGCACCAGGAAGGTGTCGACCATGTCGGCGACGACGGTCTCCGACTGGCCGACGCCGACCGTCTCGACGAGCACGATGTCGTAGCCCGCCGCCTCCACCACGACGATGGCCTCCCGGGTGGCCTTCGCCACGCCGCCGAGCGTCCCGGCCGTGGGAGACGGCCGGATGAAGGCGTTCGGATCGGCCGACAACTTGGCCATCCTGGTCTTGTCTCCCAGGATGCTGCCGCCGGAGCGCCGCGACGAGGGGTCCACGGCCAGCACGGCCACCCGGTGGCCCTGCCCGGTCAGATAGGTGCCGAGCGCCTCGATGAAGGTCGACTTGCCGACCCCGGGCACCCCGGACACGCCCACCCTGCGGGCCTTGCCCGCGTGCGGGGTCAGCTCGACCAGCAGCCGCTGCGCCAGCTCGCGGTGGTCGGCTCTGGTCGACTCCACCAGCGTGATCGCCCGGGCGATCCACCGCCGCTCGCCCGACAGCACGCCCTTGACGTAGTCCTCGAGCGCCGGCGCGGTCACCGGTGCCCCAGCCGTACGGACAGCTCGCGCAGCAGCTCCAGCGCGGCGTCGGCGATCACGGTGCCGGGCGGGAAGATCGCCGAGGCGCCCGCGGCCCGCAGCTCGTCCGCGTCGCCGGGCGGGATCACCCCGCCGACCACGATCATGATGTCCTCCGCGCCGAGGTCGGCGAGCGCCCGGCGCAGCGCGGGCACCAGCGTCAGGTGGCCGGCCGCCAGCGAGGAGACGCCGACGACGTGCACGTCGGCCTCGACCGCCTGCCGGGCGACCTCCTCGGGCGTCTGGAACAGCGGGCCGACGTCGACGTCGAAGCCGAGGTCGGCGAAGCCGCTCGCGATCACCTTCTGGCCGCGGTCGTGCCCGTCCTGGCCCATCTTCGCGACGAGGATGCGAGGCCGGCGGCCCTCGGCCTTCTCGAACTGCGCGCACGCCTCGCGGACCCGGTCCGCCGCGTCGCCCACCTCCGCGCGGTACACGCCCGATATCGTACGGATCTGCGCGGAGTGCCGGCCGAAGACCTTCTCCAGCGCGCCGGAGATCTCCCCGACCGTGGCCTTGGCCCTGGCGGCGTTCACCGCGAGCTCCAGCAGGTTCTCCCGGCCGGCCGCGCCCTTCGTCAGCGCCTCCAGCGCCTCGGCGACGGCGTCGGCCGAGCGCTCCTCGCGCAGCCTGCGGAGCTTGTCGATCTGCCGGTTCCGTACGGCCGTGTTGTCGACCTTGAGCACCTCGATCGGCTCGTCGGCCTCGGGGCGATACTTGTTGACCCCGATCACGGGCTGCCTGCCGGAGTCGATGCGGGCCTGGGTGCGGGCGGCGGCCTCCTCGATGCGCATCTTGGGCAGCCCGGCCTCGATGGCCTTGGCCATGCCGCCGGCCCGTTCGACCTCCTGGATGTGCCGCCAGGCCGCCCGCGCCAGCTCCCGGGTGAGGGTCTCGACGTAGTAGGAGCCGCCCCAGGGGTCGATCACCCGGCAGGTGCCCGACTCCTGCTGGAGCAGCAGCTGGGTGTTGCGGGCGATCCGGGCCGAGAAGTCGGTCGGGAGCGCGAGCGCCTCGTCCAGGGCGTTGGTGTGCAGCGACTGGGTGTGCCCCTGGGTGGCCGCCATCGCCTCGACGCAGGTGCGGACCACGTTGTTGAACACGTCCTGTGCGGTCAGCGACCAGCCGGAGGTCTGGGAGTGGGTGCGCAGCGACAGCGACTTGGGGTTCTTCGGGCCGAAGCCCTTGACCAGGCGGGCCCACAGCAGGCGGGCGGCGCGGAGCTTGGCGACCTCCATGAAGAAGTTCATGCCGATGCACCAGAAGAAGGACAGCCGCGGCGCGAACGCGTCGATGTCGAGCCCGGCGGCGGTCCCGGCGCGCAGATACTCCAGCCCGTCGGCCAGCGTGTAGGCCAGCTCCAGGTCGCAGGTGGCCCCGGCCTCTTGAATGTGGTAGCCGGAGATCGAAATGGAGTTGAACTTCGGCATCTTCGCGGAGGTGTAGGCGAAGATGTCGGAGATGATCCGCATCGAGGGGCCCGGCGGATAGATATAGGTGTTGCGGACCATGAACTCCTTGAGGATGTCGTTCTGGATGGTCCCGCTGAGCTGCTCCGGCTTCACCCCCTGCTCCTCCGCCGCGACGATGTAGAGCGCCAGGATCGGCAGCACCGCGCCGTTCATGGTCATCGACACCGACATGCGGTCGAGCGGGATGCCG
>NZ_BMPY01000044.1 GCF_014647835.1 Microbispora rosea subsp. aerata | reverse complement strand
AGGCCATGATCCGATGGGCCGCGATCAGCGGCATGGCCCGCCGCCTCGCGCGGGGAAGCGCTGCAACTCGTCAGCAGCGCATCACCCTCGCTCATCCAGCGGAGTAGCCCTTCTCAAACACGTTCTAAGCGCGGGTCAAGGTCGTTAGCCATGCCGTCTCCTGCTGGTCATCTGGCACGTCTATGACGCGCCTTGACAAGACAATGACATATACCTACAGCTATCGAAAGTTTCTGTCGGCCTATTGTCGGCGGGATTCTTCTACAACTCCAAGCTAGCTACGGGCAATCTGAGGACAGAACCCACTCGGCGCGCGAGGGTCGTGACAAGACAAGGACAATTCGCTCAGTAGCTGGAGTCATTGTGACAGACGGCGGGAACGTCCGGCAGGGACGTCGAACCAAGAGGGGTGCTCGCAGGGATCGTGCGCCCAGCCCTCGCATGCGGCAGCAAGATCAGTTTATTCATCTGGTGCGGCTCGCTTGGGACCTGCACATGCGGGGCGTCAGTGCGGCAGTGGACCTGCCGAAAAGCAAGGAGCCCACGTTAGTGATTCCTCGAACGGCAGACACCGTCAAGATCATGGCGTTGTTGCAGAACGGCCAATGGTTCTTCACCTGGGGGCGCGGTCGTGAGCAGCGGGTGCCAGCGATGGCAGAAGAAGCGGCTGAACGGGTTTGGGAGCTGGCCCAGTGAAGACGATGCGGCTCCTCGGCACGGTGGCCCTGCCGGGAGTTGAGCGCTCGGTGCCGGTGGCACGGGCCTATGCGCGGGACTTACTGCTTCCCCTGCAATGGCCTTCGATAGACGAGGTCGAACTCCTCATCAGTGAACTCGTGGCGAATGCCGTGCAGCATTCGGAATCGGGTCGTCGGCCGGGCGGATTGGTGAGGCTGGCAATAGCGGAAGATGACGACGGCCTGTGGGTCGATGTCGCAGATGAAGGGTCACCTGACCGCGTGCCCCGCGTTCAGTCGTTCGATCTCGACGGTGACGGCGGGCGGGGGTTGTGGCTGGTCGATCGCATGGCGACCGCATGGGGAGTGCGAGAAGACCGTGAGAAGCGCGTGGTCTGGTTCCACGTGTCGTGTGGGTCGGACCTTTGTTCTCCCCAAGGATCAGGAGGCGCGCATGACGGGGCGTGAGACGAACAACCCCATCGGCGTGATCTGCGCCGGACTGGAAGTCCAGTACCAGTCTCGCGGGCAGATCATCTACATCCGCACTCCTGCGGATGGCGATCAGTGCTGGATGCGAGTGAGCCTCGCGCGGTGGAGTCGCTTCCTTGGCGCGATCAAAACCGGTGCGTTCATCCCTCAGCAGGAGGGCGACGAGGTGACCGTGGCGATAGGCGACCTCACACACGTCGGGATCGTCAGATTTTCCTCTTACGTCGTCACGGACCGGAACACGTGGGATGCCTTCGTCCAGGTGGCCAAAAGCGGCGGATTCGACCACCTCACAGAGGGCTGAGCGACCGATGACACCTCGCTGTCAAGTGGCGCTTCGGTCGGTGCCGCATGACGGCCGTGGCTTCGGTTGGGGACAATCGGCAAGCTGCGAACATTCACGATGCGTGAGAGGTCTTGGGGTGCTGCGCTGACCTGTCCTTCACGGAAAGGTGGGACCGCGACCTATCGAAAGTGTCCAAGTGAGGCGGTCACGGCGAGTCGAGCACTAGAGCTGACCCGTGATTTCTTCGAGAATTCAACCTACCGCCCTCGTCCACCAGAGGTGGCGCGCGCTGCGGAAGATTGAGCGAAGTGGCCGGCACCGATCGGGGCTACCCCACAAGGTTCCGTGCTTAGGGCTGATGATGACGGAGCGCATCTTGTTCAATACCGACAAGGAACGTGAGCAGTAGCAAATAACACAAGCGGTGCTGAACAAGCAAGCCTTGCAGCGAGTAAATAAGACCGGTAAAAAAAATACCTGCGGGCGGGAAAGCTTTGGCAGGCCCCCGCCCGCAGCACACCGGTTCTCACGATGCATGAGAAGGGTACCGCATGCGCACGGTTCAGCGCGCCTTGCCTTTGGCAAGTGCAAACAACATCACTCATCGTCACGTCAGTCGTACAGTAAAGATGCTTGCCCCAGCAGTTGCGATCCTGGCAGCGTTGGTGACGGCCCCGGCTCCGGCCAACGCTCTCGCAGCGGAGACGTACGCCAGCATCACCTGTACGGAGGCTCAGTTCGGCGGCTACAACCTCAAGTACAAGGGATGGGGTGTGCAGTACGCACCGAACAGGCAGATCAAGATCACAACGAAGACCTACGGAACGAACGGCGCAATCCTCAACACGCAGTCAACTACGCTCTACACCAGTTCTTCCGGCTCCTGGAGCACGCCTACCTACTCCGGCTATGCAGGCTCGGAGATCGGCGGCACCGAGAGTCCGGCCGTGTATGTCTCTGCACAGTACGCACCGAGCGGAAGTTTCATCGACGATGCCTGGGACGAATGTTAATCCAAATCCGGCGTCCAACCCTATCCGAGAATGGGAGGACACCGAAGAGGTTCGAGTGGAGGCCACCCTTCTCGTAAAACCTCTCGGTCCTCTTCCTCGGCAAGTTTTGGCGGTACTCAGTACTTCGGCAGAAGCAATTGAGGGTGGCGAGCTTTCATCGACTCTGAATGCTCCCGTAGAGGAGATTCAGAATGCGGTGAGTCGCGTCAACAGTTTCGCTGAGGCGTTCGGCTTCGTTCCCCTGATCTCGTCAGAAGAGAGCGGCGGATTCTACATCGACGCCTCTGCCGCGAGGGTCGTCAGTGCGGCTCTGGAAAGGACTGAGCAACGCTAGGCGGGAGAACTGCAGCAGGGAGCCCTTCGAATGGCTCCCTGCTCGCGTCTTCTGCATGTCGCGAACAGAAGATTGTGCCTGGGCTCGGCCCGTTTGAATCGGGGCCGCTGCCCGTGAGGGCGGCGCGGGTCGGGACCGGCCCCCAGGCCGCATGCCCGGCCCGCTGGCCGCCCAGAGCGGGCGGGCGGCGGGCGAGCGGAGCGAGCCCTTGACCCTGTAGTGAAAGTCCTCGCCGGAACGGGTCTTTGCCCGTGTCGGGACGGCTGTGGCTGACCTGGAAGTCGGTGTGCCCTGGAGCGTATCGGCAGCTCAACGGGGCGATGCAGAGAGACGGTCAGCGAACGCGGGGAGTCAGGCGGCCAAATCCAACATGCTGCATGAAGTGAACCACTTGTTGTAGTGATTTTGCATGCTGACGAAGCTGGTCCAGCCGTGCTTGTCGGCGGTGTGCTGGGCCTTGGCGAACTGCCAGGCCCACATGCTGGACGCGCCGATGTAGCGGGCCTTGCCGGCGCGGACGATGTCGTGAAGGGCCTCCATCGTCTCCTCGATCGGCGTCTCGTCGTCCCACCGGTGGATCTGGTAGAGGTCGACGTAGTCGGTGCCGAGGCGGGTGAGCGAGGCGTCGATGGCCGACATGATGTGCTTGCGGGACAGGCCGTAGTCGTTGCGGCCCTCGCCCATCGGAAAGTAGACCTTGGTGGCCAGCACGTAGTCGTCGCGGCGGGGGAAAATCTTGCGCAGCAGCCGTCCGGTGATCTCCTCGCTGACGCCGCCCGAGTACACGTCCGCGGTGTCGAAGAAGGTGACGCCGCCCTCTACGGCCCTGCGCACGATGGGCTCGGCGTGCTCCTCGTCCAGGACCCAGCCGCCCCACTTGGCCGGATCTCCGTAGCTCATCATGCCCAGGCAGATCCGGCTCACCTTCATGCCGGTCGTGCCAAGTCGTCGATACTCCATGCCAGCACCCTATTTGTCCCATCGCTTCCGCGTACGACAGCCCGGCGGCGGCCGTACCCCGCCCGACCGGCGATCCGCTCGAGACCCGGCGGCCCTCCCCGGCTCGCCGTCCTCCTCCCCAGCCGCCTTGCGAGACTCCCTAGTCTCGTGGCTCACAGCCGCTGGGTCTCATAGCCGCCGTGCTCCCGCGAGGCGGTGGTAGGTGAAGGCCCAGCGGTCTTTGCCGACTTTGCGGCGGACGCCGGTGGATGGGCAGGAAGGCGCGCTCGGCGCACCGGTTCTGGGCGCGGGATCGCCGGCTGGGGATGGATCACCCACCGGTCGCGGAGGCGTCCAGGGGCGGGCCGCAACGACGGGTGACGGTGTCCCTGGCTGTCATTCCCGTGGCCTCCGAACTCCTGCGAGGCGGTGGTAGGTGATGGCCTCGGCTCGCCGGCATCCCCTGCCGTCTGGCCGTGATGCGAGCCGCCCCCGGCACGTTTCTCATAGCCGCAGGGCTCCCGCCAGGCGGTGGTCGGTGAAGGCCCCGGCTCGCCGCGCCTTCCCCGGCCGCTTGGTCATGTGAGCCGCCCCTCCGCGTGGCTCATAGTCGCCGGGCGCTGCCGAGGCGGTGGTAGGTGAAGGCCCAGCGGTCTTTGCCGACTTTGCGGCGGGTGTAGCGCTCGGGGTGGCGGTAGCGGTCGCGGTTGTGGAACTGGCAGGCCGGGCCGAGCAGTTTGAGGTCGGTGAGTCCTCCGGTGCTCCAGTTGTCGGCGTGGTCGATCTGGCACAGGGTCGCCGGGAGGGGGGCAGCCGTCGACCCAGCAGGTGGCGTAGCGGGCGAAGATCGCCCTGCGCTGGGCCGGGGTGGCGAGGCGGACTTTGCGGCCCATGTCGAGCACCTGCCCGTCGGCGTCCATGACGATTCTCACGAGGGTGGAGGTGCGGGCCAGGCGGTGCACGCTGGAGACGGGCAGCACCTGCCCGGTGGCCAGCAGCAACCCCGGCACCAGACCAGGCACCACCTCCACCCCCAATCCAGCCGCCGATCCAAGCACCGATCTAAACGGCGATCCAGGCTCCGCCCCCGGCGCCATGCCCAGCCCGGCACCCGGTGCCGACTCGAACACAGCACCCATCCTGCTGCCCAGCCTCGTGCCCGACGCCGTGCCCACCCCGGCATCCGACGCCGCCCCGGACGCGGTCCCCATCCCGGCGCTCGACCCGGGCCTCGACGCCGTCCCGGACGGTTCCTCCGCCGGGTCACCCGGTCCTGACTGGGTTGACGCCTCCGGTCCTGGTGCCGGTGAGCCTTTGGGCTCTGCTTTCGGCGTGCTGGACGGCCTGGCCGCGTGACCCGGCCCATGCGGGATCGCCCCCGCGGGCCGAGGCCCGGCGTGGGTGTGACGGGCACAGGCGTCCCTAGGAGCGTGATGGGCACAGGTATCCCCGGGAGGATCACACGATCGCCGCAGGGGAACGCGCAGGGGAACGTGCCGCGTTCGGGGGAGCCGAGATGGGGCGAGGTCCTCGACATCGTCCGCGGGCACGACGGCCCGGCGGCCCTCCCGGGCCGCCTCACGGCCCAGGCCGTCCCCGATGTTCTCAGCGGCTTCGATGTCTTCGATCACCCCAGCGTTCTGCGCGTCCTCCCATTCTTCGCCGCTATCGGCGCGCCCGGCCTCGGGAGTCGCGAAGCGGTCAACACTCCCGGTGTGCCCGGCCTCAGGGTGGACCGTGGCAGGGTGGCGGGTTTCGTGACGGTCGGCGCTGCCGGGGTTCCCAGTAGCGGCGTCAGTGGCGAAGTTGTCTGCGGGGCCGGGATGGTCCTCGGCGGCAGGGCGGCTGGCGCTGCCCGGGTTCCCGGCGGTGTCCCAGGCGGGATGGATGGTGTCGTCGGCCTCGCTCAGAGCGGAGCCGCCGGTGTCAACGGCCTCACTCGGCTCCGCGCAGCTTCCAACGCTGCCGGGCGCGCTGACGTCCTCGCCGTCCCGGCGGTCGACAGTGTCCTCGGCGGCCCGCGCATCCAAGGCCCCTTCTGCGCCCTGAGACTGGCCGACAGCAGGGGAGTGGTCACTGACGGGATGACGGGTTCCGAGACGATCGGCGCTGCCGGGGTTTCCAGCCGCAGCGTCAGACCCAGGATGGTCGGTGCTCTCGGGGCGCTCGGCCTCGGGGTGCTGCGTGGCGGGGCCGGTGGCAGGGTGGCCGGTGCTCTCCGAGTGGTCTGTGGCGGGGTGCCCGGCCTCGGGGCGGTCGGTGCTATCAGGACGCTCGCCCTCAGGGTGGCCGGTGCTCTCCGGGCGGTCGGCTTCGGGGTCGCGGGCGGGGTTGGCGGGTTCGGGGTCGGCGGGCAGGGACTCGGCGCTGACCAGCACCAGCAGCTCGGTGACGATCTTGTCCTCCAGCAGGGCGATGAACGCATCGGCGTAGCGGACCCGCAACGGCCGATCGTCCCCCTCCGCTTTGGGCTTGGCGTAGGCGTCCAGCAACGCCCGCAGCCGGGCCGCCGCCTCCCGGGGCAGATAGAACTCCCCCTCCACGCCACCACCCGCACCCGGCCGCACCCGCAGAAACCGCCGCCCGTAATCGGCCTGCTCATCCCGTTCTTCCCCGTCGGGGTCGAGCACCGCCCGCAGATAGCGCCCGGCCTTGGCCACCTCCGCCGGGCCCGCCTTACCCGCCAGCTCCAGCAGGATCGGCTCAGCCAGCCGCGCTTGCTCATCAGTCAGGCCGGAGATCGCGGTGCAGATGGCCTCCACCACCCCGGCCGCCAGATGCCCGGCGGCGAACGCCTCCCGCACCCGGGGCAGACGCGCCAGCTCCACCGCCAGGGTGAGCAGGCGGCCCGCCCCGGCTGTGGTCATCCCCGCACTGGTGCGCAACCAACTGCGGGTGGAGGCATGCCCATGCTGTTTCGCCTGGCCCGCCCTATGCACCCGCCCCACCCACTCGGCCACCGCGCACGTGATCCGATCCTGGGCGAACAACAACTCCTCCACCCCGGCCAGGCACACGTCCGGGTCTTCCGGGGCCGGCGTCACGGCCAGCTCCCGCGCCGCCTCACGCACCGACGCCACCACCGCCCACGGCGACCGGGCACGGCCACCACCGGCACCAGCGCCACCCGCACCCGCATCGACACCCGCGACGCCCGCACCAGCATGACCGGCACCGGCATCACCGGCACGCGCGCCACCGGTACGGTCACTGCCGACAGACGTACCAGCACCCGCGTCGACACCCACGCGATCAGAACCGGTGCCGGCACCATCGGCAGCGCCCGTGTCGGCCTCCCGCTCGTCGGTATCAGCACGCACACCAGCGCGAGCGCCGACACGTGTGAGATCATCGCCGGTCGCGTCGGCATCGGCGCGACCGGAACCGGCGGCCGCGCGATGGGCGTGCTCACCACGAGCGCGCTCACCGCCGGACGGCGTGCCACCGGTGGCAAAGCCGTTCCCGTTCCAGGCGGCGCTGCTGACATTGGCAGCCGTGGCATCGGCGCACCTGCCCCAACCGCTGACACCGGCCCTGTCAGCGGCAAAGCCGTCCCCATTCCGGGCAGTGTTATCAGTGTCGGCCGGACGGCCGCTCCCGGACGCGTCACGGCCGGTGCCCGCATCGTGACATGCCCCCGCACTGTGGCGCGTCCTCGCGCCGTCGCGTGCGCCACTGCCGGCGACGGCGTCATCGCTCCGGCAAGCGCCCGAAACAGCGCCGAAAGCAACGCCCCGGACTCCGGGACCGTCGGCTGCCCGGCTCCGACCGCGATACGTGTGACCGGTGCTCTTCCATGCGGCGGCGTCGGGCGTGTGGCCGCCCCATGTGCTGCCCGTGAACGCGGCGCTGCCGCTCGCGGACCCACTCGCGGATCCGTCGGCGCCGGGTGCGTGACCGTTGCTCGGAATGTCGGTCGCAACTGATGACAATGAGAAGAATCCGGGGCGGCGGTCGTCGCGGGCCGAGGAGCCGTCCGGCGACCACAGCGGCGAACCGGCGATCAGCCGATCCCACCACTCACCATCGGCACAATACGAACGAGGAGAATGCCCAGGATCGATGTCAAACAGATCCACGACACCTCCTACAGCAACTTCGAATTTGTGTTCTAATTCTCTCTCGTTGTCATCACTCTCCGCAACCACACAGCACGATTTGTTGGAGTCACAGGCTCACAAGACCGGCTGGGAGATCACGCAGAACGCGCGCCAGCACAGGACTCCGGCACGAGCACCTACGACCACACCGCTCGAGGAAGGGGCCTGACGTGTCGCGGAAGGGGCTGACGCGCGAGCAGGGAGGCGGGTGGACGCACCGCAAGGCGGAGAAGCTACAGCGGAGCTATGGGCGAAGACTCCTGACCGCGCAGGCGAGGACTCCAGACCGTGTGCGGAGATCGCGAGCCTGCGAGCAACCTCTGCGAAGGCCAGGCGACCATGCAGTCCGCCGCCGACGGATGTCGCCGAACTTCCTCACATCGACGTGCACCAGCGAGCCGAGCAGGCCACGCTCGTAGCGGCGGACGGGTCAACCGCACGCGCGATCCAAGGCAAGCCAACGGCGGCGCGCCATACCAGACCACGACCCAGCGCACCACAGACACCGCAGACGGGGCCGGCACCGGCAGGCCCACGTGAGCGGCTCAGGAGACTCCGAGCCGTGACGCGCAGCGCGCCGCTGCAGGGACCCGGTGCAACGCAGGCGGGGCCGGCACCGGCAGGCCCACCTGAGCGGCTCGGGAGACTCCGAGCCGATACCTGACGCGCAGTGCTCTGCGGCTCCGGCTGCGGCGCGGTAGGGGACCCTGCGGCACAGCTTGCGGATGCGCCCGGTCCGCCGTCCGATTCGGGCGAGTCCGAACCGACGGGTGACACACAGTCGGCGGATGCGTCCGGTCCGCTCACGATACGGGCGGTACGGGCTGGGCTGCGACGCGGTGAGGGAAGACTGGTCGGCCATCCCTGCGACGCTGTGGGTGTGATGGTGGCGGGCCTAGCTGGTGCGGCTGTGGCGGATCGGGCGGCTATCCCGTCGCGTGGTGGGGTGGCGGTGGGCTCGGCGGCCGAGCCGACCGGTGCAACGGTGATGTGGGAGACGCCGACAGCGTGCCGCCGATAATTCTCCGCTGTTACCAGATTCATGGGCAGAACAACCAGCTCCTCTGGGGCTGCGGGCGGGTTCTGTCAAGCACGGCTTCGCGTGTTTATCAGCCGGTGACCTTCCGCCTTGGATGGTCGTCCGGCCTGAACGGCGTGCTCGACAGGTTCCGCTCGCCCGGACAACCGGGTGGCGGGTGCAGAGCTACGGAGGGATCTTCTGTGCTGATGTACGGAATGGGCGCACAGTCGGCGTCCCGGCGATTCTCCTATGCAAGACAGGCGGAACTAGGCTGCGCGGCAGCCGGAGCGTACGCATGGCCGGCCATGCCCATAGTGTGGCCATGATGAGTGGCGACACGACTGAGTGGCCGGATGGGGCCGAGAAAATCGGCTCGCTGTTTCGCCTGCCCTCGCCGGTAGAGGAGCTGGTGGATTCTCGCCTTCAAGCGCGAGGAGTGCGCCTGTTGTTGAAGCGCGATGATCTTATCAATCCGGATATCCCCGGTAATAAATGGCGGAAGCTGAAGTACAACATGCAGGCCGCCCGGCGGTACGGTCATAAACGGCTGCTGACGTTCGGTGGTGCTTATTCCAATCACATCCGGGCGACGGCTGCGGCGGGCTTCCTATTTGGGCTGCAAACCATCGGGATCATCCGAGGTGAAAAGCGTCTCCCGTTGAACCCCGTACTGGCCTACGCGGTTGAACATGGCATGATTCTGGACTACATGGACCGCCAGACGTACCGGAGGAAAAGGGAGAGGGAGGTGATAGAAGCTCTCCGTGATCGCTTTGGAGATTTTTATCTCGTCCCCGAGGGTGGGAGCAACGAGCTTGCGTTGCGGGGATGCGCCGAGATCCCCGGCGAGATAACAGAAGACTTCAATTTCATCTGCTGTCCCTGTGGGACGGGCGGTACGCTCGCAGGTATCGCCGCCGGCCTTCGTGGCGATCAGGAGGCAATCGGGTTCGCGGTGCTCAAGGGAGCCGATTGGCTGAACGATGATGTGCTGCGTCTGCAAGAAGGCGCTTATGGTGGCCCACGAGGCAGATGGCGAATAAACCTAGACTATCACTTCGGCGGATACGCGAAGACGAAGCCGGAACTATGGTCGTTCATCAAAGACTTCGAGGAGCGGCATGGGCTGTGCCTGGACTGGCTCTATGTCGGGAAGATGATGTACGGCATCTTCGACTTGGTGGAGCGGCGGATGTTTGAGCCCGGGGCCACGATCGTCGCGGTTATCACAGGGCCGATTTGACGCCCGGCGGCCGGTTGGGCCGGTGATCCTAGAATCTTGTTCCATGGCGATGTACATCCCCCTCGGCCAGGGCAGGTATCAGGCGACGGAGCACACCCAGGGGCCGTGGGACCCACGGCATCAGCACATGGGGCCCGTCACGGCGCTGCTGGTGCACGAGCTCGCCCGTGTGCCCGGTCCCGGTCTTCCGCTGGCGCGGCTGGCGGTAGACGTGTTCGCTCCCGTCCCGGTGGCGGAGGTGGAGGTGCGCACCGAGCTGCTCAGGGACGGCAGGCGCGTGCAGTGCCTCGGCGCCCGCGTCACCTCCGGCGGGCGGGAGCTGGTCAGGGCGACCGCGTGGCGCATCAGGCAGGCCGCCAGCCCGGCGAGCGAGCCCGCCCCGCCGCCCGCGCCCGTCCCGCCGCCCGCCCCGGGCGACGCCGACTCCTGGATCGCCCGGGGTTTCGGGTACGGCAGGGCCACCGACTGGCGGTTCGTCAAGGGCTCACCCGAGGAGGCCGGGCCCGCGGTCGCGTGGGGCAGGACGCGTGTGCCGCTGGTCGACGGCGAGGAGATCACCCCGCTGGAGCGGCTCGCGCTGTTCGCCGACAGCGGCAACGGCATCAGCTGCGCCCTGGACTTCGACGCCTACCTGTTCGCCAACGTGGACCTCACGATCTCGCTGTTCCGCGATCCCGAAGGGGAGTGGATCTGCCTGGACGCGGCCACGACGATCGGTCCCACGGGGCGCGGGCTCACCCGTACGACCCTGTTCGACCAGTCCGGCGAGGTCGGCGCGGCCACGCAGACGTTGTTCGTCGGGCCGCGCTGACCCGTGCGGGGCGTCAGGCGGCCGTGCAGGTGACGGACGACGGCGCCCCGTTGATGCTGCCGGACGAGGTGCCGGTGAAGCCGACGGTGGTCGTCATGTTCGGCCCGAGCGTGCCGTTCCAGGACTCGTTCGTGACGGTCACCGTGTTTCCGACCTGAGTGAACCGGCCGCCCCACATCTGGGTGATGCGGTACCCGTCGGGCAAGGTGAAGGTGAGGGTCCACGAGTTCGTCGTCACGGCGCCCGTGTTGCGCACCTCCAGCTCACCCTGGAAGCCGCCCGGCCACTGGTTGACGAGCCGGTACGTCGCGGAGCACGAACGCGTACCGGTGGACGGCGACGGACTGGGCGAGGGCGAGGGGCTCGGCGACACCGAGGGGCTGGCCGACGGCGAAGGGCTGGCCGACGGCGACGGCGACGGCCCGCCCGCGGGGGGAACGCGGATGATCTTGTCGTCGTCGGCGGCCGGAGTGCCCCTGCCGTCGCGGTTGCTGGTCGCCACCCAGAGCCAGCCGTCGGGCCCGACCGCGGCGGCGCGCAGGCGTCCGTAGCTGCCCTGGAACTCGGCCGTCGGCGTGCCGGCCGTGCCCGCGTTCACCGGCACCGTCCACAGCCGCGTGCCGCGCAGCGCCGCGGCGAAGAGCGTGCCGTTGGCGTGGGCGAGGCCGCTCGGCGACGCCTCCGCCGTACGCCAGGTCACGATGGGATTGGTGAACCGCGTGTCGTTGCACACGCCTTCGCACGTCGGCCAGCCGTAGTTGCGGCCCGGCTGAATGTAGTTGATCTCGTCCCAGGTGTTCTGGCCGAACTCGGTGGCGTACAGGCGGCCGGCCTCGTCCCAGGCGAGTCCCTGCACGTTGCGGTGGCCGTAGCTGTAGACCCGCGAGCCGGGGAAGGGGTTGTCGGAGGGCACGTTGCCGTCGGGTGTCATGCGCAGGATCTTGCCGCCCGGGCTGTTCAGGTTCTGCGCGTTGGAGGAGGTCCCGGCGTCGCCCGTGGACACGTACAGCATGCCGTCGGGGCCGAAGGCGATGCGCCCGCCGTTGTGGAACTGGGCGCGGGGGATGCCGGTGAGGATCGCCTGCTGCGACTGCGGCGCGTCGAGCCGGAACCGGACCACCCGGTTGTCGGAGGCGGAGGTGAAGTACGCGTAGACCCACCGGTCCGTGGCGTACGTCGGGGAGACCGCGATGCCCAGCAGGCCGCCCTCACCGCCCGGCGAGACGTTCGGGACCGTGGCCACCTGCACGGGCGGGGACCCGGGACGCACCTGGGCGATGGTCGCGGTGTCGCGTTCGGAGACGAGGGCGCTGCCGTCGGGGAGGAAGGCCAGTCCCCACGGTGCCCGCAGCCCCGTTGTGGCGACTTGTGCCCGGGTGAAGTCGAACCCGCCGGTGGCCGCGCCCGCGGCGGTCGGCTGGGTCACGACGAGCGCGGCGGAGGCGATCACGGCGCCGATGGTGGTCGCGAGTGCCGCGAGACGCTTGGACATGACGGCTCCAGGTCGAGTCGTAGGCTTCCAGCTCGTGATCCATCGAACGTGTCCGCCATGCCCGGTGCAATCAACGGGGGACCGCCCGCGCGCCACGCCCGCGCCGTCCCGCGCTGACCAGCGGGTCGGGTACGCGGCACGGACGGTACGGCGTGGGGAACCGGGAAATTTTCATCGGCGGCCTTGCGACCGCCCGGCCGCTTGCGGCGCCGGGTCGTCGTGCGCCCGTCCCGCGCCCGCCCAGGGCGTGCAGGCCCGTTCGGGCGGGCGCGGGCACGGTCACGACGGACGGGCGTCAGGAGACGACCGTGCAGGTGACCGCCGGCGGCTGGACGGTGCCGCTGTGCCAGCCGATCGAGAACGTCACCGACACCGACGCCCCCGGCTGCAGGTGGCCGCCCCACGCCGGGTTGCCGGCGGTCACCGTCGTTCCCGGCGCGCCGTACGCGCCGTTCCACAAGTTCACGTAGCTCAGGCCGTACGGAACGACGAAGGAGATCTTCCAGGACGTGATCGGCAGGGGGCCCGTGTTCCGCACCGTCACCTCACCCCACGGGGCCGCCACGGTCGCCTGGAAGAACCGGACCGTCGCCTCACACGATCGCGGGTCTGACGGGCTGGGTGACGGCGAGGGACTGGGTGAGGGAGAGGGGCACGGCGAGGCGCTCGGGGACGGGCCTTGCGACGGGCTCCGTGCCGGCGAGGAGACGGGGGACGGTGACGTGCCGGCCGATGCGGAAGGGCACGGCGACGGGCTCGGCGAGGGCGAGGGACTGGGTGAGGGAGAGGGCGAGGGGCACGGCGACGCACTCGGCGACGGAGACGCGCTGGGGGTCGGCGAGGGCGACGGTGACGGGCTGGGCGAAGGGGAGGCGTCGGGCGACTCCGACGGGCTGGGCGAGTCCGACGGGCTGGGCGACTCCGGCGGGCTGACAGACGGCGAGGGGGACGGAGTCGGGGACGGCGAGGGGCTCGGCGAGGGCGACGGTGCCGGGTCGGACGAGGGGGAGGGGCACGGCGAGGTGTCGCCGGGCGGAGTGGGCGAGGGCCCGGCCGACGGCGAGAGCGAGGGCCCGGCCGACGGTGAGGGCGACGGGCTGACAGACGGCCACGGGGTGCCGGTGACGGGCGGAACCCGGATGATCAGATCGTCGTTCGGGCGTGAGGGCCCTGTGCCCTCGCGGTTGCTCGTCGTCACCCAGAGCCAGCCGTCCGGGCCGACCGCCACGGTGCGCAGCCGCCCCTGCGAGCCCACCAGCTCGGCCACCGGTGGGCCCGCCCGGTAGCCGTCGGCGACCGGCACCGCCCACAGCCGCATCCCGGCGAGGGCCGCGGCGAAAAGCGTGTTGTTGGCGTACGCCAGGCCGCTCGGCGACGCGTCGGCCGAATACCAGGTCATCAGGGGGTTGGTGTAGTTCGGGTTGCCGCACATGCCTTCGCAGACGGGCCAGCCGTAGTTGTGGCCCGGCTGGATGTAGTTGATCTCGTCCCAGGTGTTCTGGCCGAACTCGGTGGCGTACAGGCGGCCGGCCTCGTCCCAGGCGAGCCCCTGCACGTTGCGGTGGCCGTAGCTGTAGACCCGCGAGCCGGGGAAGGGGTTGTCGGAGGGCACCCCTCCGTCGGGTGTCATGCGCAGGATCTTGCCGCCCGGGCTGTTCAGGTTCTGCGCGTTGGAGGAGGTCCCGGCGTCGCCCGTGGACACGTACAGCATGCCGTCGGGGCCGAAGGCGATGCGCCCGCCGTTGTGGTACTGGCCGCGGGGGATGCCGCCGAAGATCACCTGCGGGGTTCCCGAGGAGCCGAGCCGGAACCGGATCACCCGGTTGTCGTAGGTGGTGCCGATGTACGCGTAGACCCAGCCGTCTTGGGCGTAGGTGGGGGAGACCGCGATGCCGAGCAGGCCGCCGTCGCCCGCGGGATACACGTTCGGGACCGTGGCTGCCACTACCGGCGTGGCTCCGGGGCGCACGTATACGATGCGCGCGTTGTCGCGTTCGGAGACGAGGGCGGCGCCGTCGGGGAGGAAGGTCAGCCCCCAGGGCACCCGCAGCCCCATCGTGGCGATCTGTGCCCGGGTGAAGTCGAACCCGCCGGTCGCCGCGCCCGCGGCGGTCGGCCGGGTCACGATGAGCGCGGCGGAGACTATCACCGCGCTGAGGATGGCCGCGAGTGTCGCGGCGAGGCGTTTCGGCATCACATGCTCCCGCGAGGACGAGGGGTGGGGAGGAGACGGAGCAGGTGGAGAACTGGCTTTTCAACCATCGAAAGCTGCCGTGGGGGCCGAGACAATGAGCGGGCGGACGCCACTGCTCAGCGGGCGGACGCCACCGCGCCGACCTGGGTGAACGTCCGCCGCCAGGGTGCGGGTGGGGAAACTTTCACGGCCCGTATCCATCGGCCCGAGGGCTGAGGAAACCGGTGAACCCGCGGGGAGACGCCGCCGAGGGCGCCGCCCGTCAGTCCGGCGACCTCGAACGGCCGGATCTGAGGGGGCGCTTGGAACGTCTGCCGGGACGTGCCCATTGCCCGGCAAGTCGCTCACAAGTCGGAGCGCGTACAAACGATGACGTGAACGACTACGACATCCGGCGGCCGGCGTCCGCCGACGTGGCGGCCATCCACGAGCTGGTCACCGAGCGCGACATCGAAATGACCGGCAAGCCGGATTGGACTCTCGGCGACATCGCCGACATCCTCGGCGAGCTGGACCTGGAGCACGACAGCTGGCTGGTCCACTCGGACGGCGAGTTGCTGGGCTGGGGCTACGCCATGCGCAAGGGCACCAGCGACAACGTGGACATCGACGTGCAGGCGCGGCGGCCCGGCGCCGCCGCCCTGCTGTGGGATCTGGTGCTCGGCCGGGCCGGCGATCTCGCGCGCGAGGCCGGGCACGACCACGCGGTGGTCGACGTCAGCGTCTACCAGCGGGACACGGGCATGCGCGAGGCCGCCAAGGAACGCGGCTTCGCGCCCGCGACCAGCTTCCACCGCATGCGGACCGACCACGCCGGAGTCCGGCCCGTCTTCCTGCCGGGGGTCACGGTCGAGGCCGGCTCACCCGACCGGGAGGACGTGCTGCGGGCGGCGCACGCCGTCCAGCAGGAGGGCTTCGCCGAGCACTTCGGGTTCGTGCCGAAGACGTTCGAGGAGTGGGCCGGCGAGATGGAGGCGTCCAGCGCGAACGACTGGACGCAGCTGCTGCTGGCCCGCGTCCACGGCGAACCCGCGGCCATGCTGCTCGGCACGAACCATTTCGTGCCCGACGAAAACTGCGGCTATGTCCGCACGCTCGCGGTGCGGCCCGCCTTCCGCGGGCGCGGCCTCGGCCGGCTGCTGCTCACGCGGGCCTTCGCGGCCGACGAGCGGCGCGGGCGGGTGGGCACGATCTTGCACGTGGACGGCAACAACGTCACTCCCGCGCTCGGCCTTTACCGATCGGTCGGCATGCGCCCGGTGCTCGTGATCGACGTCTGGCGGGCACTCGTCCGTCCCGGATCTTGAGACCGTGTTGTTCACAATCGTGAAACCCCTACTGTGAAATAGGGAGGAATCAGACAACAAGGAGATCTGATGCTGCACGAGAGGCTCGAGTCCGTTTTCGACAACGTGCTCCGCCGCAACCCGGGGGAGACCGAGTTTCACCAGGCCGTTCGCGAGGTGCTGGAGAGCATCGGACCGGTGCTCGGCAAACACCCCGAGTACGCGGAGCAGAAGATCATCGAGCGGATCTTCGAGCCGGAGCGGCAGATCATCTTCCGCGTGCCCTGGGAGGACGACCAGGGCGAGGTGCACATCAACCGTGGTTTCCGGGTGGAGTTCAACAGCGCGCTCGGGCCGTACAAGGGCGGGCTGCGCTTCCACCCCTCCGTCTACCTCGGCATTGTGAAGTTCCTCGCATTCGAGCAGATCTTCAAAAACAGCCTGACCGGGCTGCCGATCGGCGCGGGCAAGGGCGGCGCGGACTTCGACCCGAAGGGCCGCTCCGACCGGGAGATCATGCGCTTCTGCCAGAGCTTCATGACCGAGCTCTACCGGCACCTGGGCGAGTACACCGACGTGCCCGCGGGGGACATCGGCGTCGGCGGCCGGGAGATCGGCTACCTGTTCGGCCAGTACAAGCGCATCACCAACCGGTACGAATCCGGCGTCATCACCGGCAAGGGCCTGGCCTACGGCGGCGCTCAGGTCCGCACCGAGGCCACCGGCTACGGCTGCGCGTTCTTCGTCGAGCAGATGCTCAAGGCGCGGGGCACGTCGTTCGACGGCAAGCGCGTGGTCGTCTCCGGCTCGGGCAACGTGGCCATCTACGCCATCGAGAAGGTGCGCGAGCTGGGTGGTGTCGTCGTCGCCTGCTCCGACTCCTCGGGGTACGTCGTGGACGAGAAGGGCATCGACCTCGACCTCCTCAAGCAGGTCAAGGAGGTCGAGCGGCGCCGCCTCAGCGCCTACGCCGAGCGGCGCGGCGGCGAGGCGACGTACGTGCCCGGGCGCAGCGTGTGGGAGGTGCCCTGCGAGGTGGCGCTGCCGTCGGCCACGCAGAACGAGATCACCGGCAAGGACGCCGAGGCGATGGTGAAGGGCGGGTGCATCGCGGTCGGCGAGGGCGCCAACATGCCCACCATGCCCGAGGGCATCCGGGTGTTCCGGGAGGCGGGGGTCGCCTTCGGCCCGGGCAAGGCCGCCAACGCGGGCGGCGTGGCCACCAGCGCCCTGGAGATGCAGCAGAACGCCAGCCGCGACTCCTGGACGTTCGAGTTCTCCGAGCGGCGGCTCCAGGAGATCATGCGCGACATCCACGACCGCTGCCTGGAGACGGCCGACGTGTACGGCATGCCGGGCGACTATGTGGCGGGCGCCAACATCGACGGCTTCAGGAGGGTGGCGGACGCGATGCTCGCCCTCGGCCTCATCTGAGCGCCCGTAGGGCACCGGTCCGAGCGCTCATCGGCCGTCCCGGCGGGTGCGCAGGAGCGGCAGCGCGCACCCGCCGGCGGCCAGCGAGCGAACAGCCAGCCGCCGTACGCCGCCATCACGAGGAAGACGCCGGCCGAGGCGGCGGCCACGCCGGGGGTGCGCAGCAGGCGGCCGGGCACGAGCGGCACGACCAGCAGGCAGACGGCGAGCGACAGGAAGACCAGGCCGGGCACGTCGTGTCCCAGCTCACGCCGTACGTGCGCGGCGGGCAGCGTCCGGGCGCCGAGCGCCGGCTCGAACCGCTGCCCGCGTGTGCCGCGCCCCCGCGTGTGAGCCTCGCGCGGGCGGATGCGGTAGCGTCCGGAGGGTGGCGAGGATCTTCACGGTCGACGAGGCCAGGTCGCTCATGCCCGCGGTGCTGGAGCACGCCCGCGCGTTCGTCGTCGTACGCGCCGACCTGGCCGAGCTCACCCACGACCTGCGGTACGCGGGGGCGTCACCGCTCGGCGGCCTGCCGGAGGCGAAGGCCCTGGAGGCGCGGATGGACGAGATCCTGAGCTGGTTCGACGCCGAGGAGATCGAGATCAAGGGCGTCGCCCCGCTGCTCGTCGACTTTCCCGCCGTGCTCGGCGGCGTCTCCGTACGGCTGTGCTGGCTGGAGGGGGAGACCGCCCTGGGCTGGTATCACCGCAGCGACCTCGGGTTCCCCGGCCGCCGCCCGCTTCCGTGACCCCGCTGCCGGGGCCGCCCACCGGGTGAGGCGGGCGGCCGGAGCCACGACGCCTATGGGTGCGGCGCCTACTCGGACAGGTCGTCGAAGCCGTCGAAGCCGCCGAAGGCGGCGCCGTACCGGACGCACACCATGCGGGCCACGGACTCGTGCGCGCCGAGGGGCTCGGCGCACCCGGCGCCGATCGACGCGGCGGCGGTCGTGATCCGCTCGCGGTCGGCCTCGGGGCCGATGATGTAGGGCACCATGGCCAGGCGGTTGGCGCCGATGTTGCGCAGGCGCTCGGCGGCGTCGCGCACGCTCGGCTGGCCGTCCAGCGCGGCGGGGACGACGGGGAGCGTCAGGCGGGCGGCCAGCAGGACGGCCGTCGCGTCGGCGCCGCGGGCGGCCTCGTCGCCCCCGGCGGTCGCGACGATGATCCCGTCGACCGGGGAGGAGACGTTGAACAGGCGCATCCGGTCGGCCCGGGCCAGGCCGGCCTCGGCCAGGCGCACGTGCAGGGCCTCGGCGAGCAGCGGATGCGGACCGAGCGGCGCGGTGATCTTCACCGGGGCCTCGCTCTGCGTCACGGCGTCCCGCACGGCGCGCAGCACGCGCGGGTGGGGCCCGGTGACGAGCGGGACGACCACCGCGACCGGACCGTCCGCGGGCCGCTGCGCGGCGATGGAGGCGAACTCCTTGGTGAGGTCGGCGCCGCCGTCGGCCAGCGAGACGATGCGAAGGTCGAGCTGAGGGTTGTCGATCCTGACGATGGAGGCGACCTCCGCGGCGACGTCCTCGCTCGGGCCCGCCGGATCTCCGGTCCTGCCCGGCACCGCAAGGACCAAGGCGGGCGCGTCCGGCGGCAGCTCAGCCGGAAGCGGCCGACGGTGGCGGCCTCCTCCCGGCCGAGGAGAACGCTCCCTGATGGGAAGCTTCGGCGGGTCCTCGTGACCTTCGTTCACATCGGCGGATTCTAGGGCGAATCTGGTCGAAGAGCAGAACCAACGCGCGCCTTGTTGCGGCTTGGTGATCTAGACGCTTTACGTGTTCGTTACTTGACGCTCCTCGCCCGGACCGCTTTGATAAGGACACACCCGGCAGTAAACGTTTACAGCATTCATGCGTTTCTAACCGGTAAACGATTACAGCAACCCAACGCAAGCGAGGTCACCGTTGACCGACGGTCCCACGATCACCACGATCGCGCAACGCGCCGGCGTGTCGATCGCCTCGGTGTCACGGGTGCTCAACGGGCTGCCCACGCGCGAGGACACCGTGCGGCGCGTCATGCGCGCGGCCGACGAGCTCGGCTACGTGCCCAACTCGGTGGCCCGCTCGCTGCGCAACCGCCGCACCGACCAGATCGCCTTCGCCATGGCCGACATCGGCAACCCGGTCTACGTCGCCATGGTGCGCGAGATCCAGCCGGCGCTGAAGGAGGCCGGATACCGGCTCCTCATCCACTCCACCGACGGCGACGCCGACGACGAGCTGGGTGTGCTGCGCGGCCTGCGCGAGCGCTACGTGGACGGCCTCATCATCAGCCCGCTGCGCGGCGTCACCGAGGAGCACGTCGAGGCGATCGTCGCCGCGCGCGCCCCCGTCGTCGTCATCGGCGCGTTACCCGAGCACATGCCGGAGGGCGCGCTGGTGGACAACGTGCGGACCGACTCCAGGGCCGGCGTCCGGCTCGCGCTCGACCACCTGTACGCCATCGGCAGGCGGCGCATCGGCTTCCTCAACGGCCCGCTCGACACCGTCCCCGGCGCCGCCCGCGCCGCCGCCTACCGGGAGGCCCTGGGGGCGCTGGGCCTGCCGTACGACGAGGACCTGGTCGAGGTGGGCGACTTCTACCGGGACAGCGGCGCGCGCGCCGCGCGGGCGCTGCTGGCGCGCGAGCCCGAGGTGGACGCGTTGATGTGCGCCAACGACCTCATCGCGCTCGGCGCGCTCGACGTGCTGCGCGAGCAGGGCAGGGACGTCCCCGGCGACGTCGCGGTGGTCGGCATGGACGACACCGACCTCGCCTCGGTGACGTGGCCGACGCTGACCAGCGTCTCGCTCGGCTCGGCCGAGCGCGGGCGCGCGGCGGCCGGCCTGCTGCTCGACCGGTTGCAGAACGGCCCGCGCGAGCCCCGGGTGGTGGTCGTGCGGCCCAGCCTCACCGTCCGCGGCTCGACCGCCGTCCCCGGCGGCCGTGCGGGAGGTGCCGGATGACCGCGCTCGCGCAGCGGCCGTACGGCCGCGTGGGAGGCGCGCGGCGCGGGCCGTGGTCAGGGGCCGGGCTGCCGCTGCTGCTGCCCGCGCTCGTGCCGGTGCTGGTGTTCAGCGTGGGCCCGCTGGTCTACGGCATCCTGCTGGCCTTCACCGACGCGCGGTCCGGCCGCAACACCGAGACCTCGTTCGCGGGCCTGCGGAACTTCGCCGAGCTGCTGTCGGACGGCGACTTCTGGGAGTCGTTCCGCATCGGCATGGTCTGGGGCCTGTCGGTGACCGTCTTGCAGTTCCTCGCCTCGCTGGGGCTCGCGCTGCTGCTGAACCAGGACCTGCGCCTGCGCGGCGTCGCCCGGGTGCTGGCGGTCGTGCCGTGGGCGATGCCCCCGGTGGTGATCGGCCTGATGTGGCGGCTGGTGTATCACCCGGACGCGGGACTGCTCAACGGGCTGTTCGGCACGCACGTCGACTGGCTGCACGACTTCTCCCTCGCGCTGCCCGCCGTGATCGTGGTGGGAGTCTGGACCGGCATGCCGCAGACCACGGTCGTGCTGCTGGCCGGCCTGCAGAGCGTGCCGAAGGAGCTGTACGAGGCGGTCAGCGTGGACGGCGCGGGCGCCTGGCGGCGCTTTTGGAACGTCACGCTGCCGCAGCTTCGGCCGGTGATCGTGGCCATCACCTCGCTCGACTTCGTGTGGAACATCAACCAGTTCAGCCTGGTCTACGTGCTCACCCAGGGCGGGCCGGGCGGGCGGACGAGGCTGCCCATGCTGTTCGCGTACGAGGAGGCGTTCCGGTACGGCTTCTTCGGCTACGCCGCGACGCTCGGCGTGGCCATCACGATCGTCGTGCTGGCGGTGCTCGGCCTCTACCTGTGGCGGCAGGCGCGGGAGGCGGACTGACATGACCCGTGCACTGAAATATCTCGCATTGCTGGGATATGTCGCGTTTCTGGCGTTCCCGCTGCTGTGGCTGCTGTCCACGGCGCTGAAGACGCCGCGGGAGATGGCCCTCATCGACCCGACCTGGATCCCGCGGCGGCCGACGCTGGCCAACTTCGCCGACGCCTTCGCCGAGCAGGACCTGGTCGGCGCCGGGCTGCGCAGTCTCCTCGTCGCGGTCGCCACCGCCGTGATCACGGTGGTGCTCGCGCTGCCCGCGGCGTACGCGCTGGCCCGCTTCCGCGGCCCGGCCGGCAAGATCGCGATCGGCTGGGTGCTGCTCAGCCAGGTCTTCCCGGTCGTCCTCGTGATCATCCCGCTGTTCATGGTGCTGCGGCGGCTGGAGCTGGTGAACACCCTCGCCGGGCTCACGGTCGTGCACGTCGTCTTCGTCATGCCGTTCGCGCTGTGGATGCTGCGCGGGTATGTGCGGGCGGTGCCCCGGGAGCTGGAGGAGGCGGCGGCCGTGGACGGCGCGGGGCGGCTGCGCGCGCTGGCCGCCGTCGTCGCGCCGCTGCTCGCGCCCGGCGTGGTCGCGACGCTGCTGTTCAGCTTCATCTCGTCCTGGAACGAGTTCCTGTTCGCCCTCGTGATCCTCAAGGATCCCGAGGTGGAGACCCTTCCGCTGACGTTGGTGCGCTTCGTCGGCCCGGAGGGGGTCGCCCGGCTCGGCCCGCTCGCCGCGGCGTCGCTGCTCGCGACGGTGCCGAGCCTCGTCTTCTTCGCGATCATCCAGCGGCGCCTGCGGTCCGGCCTGATGGCCGGGGCCGTCAAGGGCTGACCCGCACAGATTAGGAGGGCCCAATGAGCGAGCGTAGCGGGCGGATCGGGAAAGCCGCCGCGAACCGGAGGCGAGGCGGCGGCGTGAGGCGGCTGGGCGCCGCGCTCGCCGTGGCGGCGGTCGCGCTCGCCGCCGCCGCGTGCGGCAGCGGCGACGGCGGCGACGCCGCGTCCGGGCGGAACGGGGAGCCGGTGAAGCTGCGCTTCCTCAGCCTGGCCTGGCAGAAGGAGTCGATCCAGGCCAACAAGGAGATCGTCGCCGCCTGGAACGCCGCCAACCCGAAGATCCAGGTCGAGTACGTCCAGGGGAGCTGGGACAACGTCAACGACCAGCTCGTGACGTCGTTCGAGGCCGGCGACCCGCCGGACGTCATCCACGACGACTCCCCGGCGCTGGCGAGCTTCGCCTCGCGGGGCTATCTGCTCGACCTCACCGGCAAGCTCCCCGACGAGCTGAAGAACGACATCCCGCAGGCCGCGTGGGACACGGTCACCTTCTCCGACGGCAAGAGCGGCCAGGGCGTGTACGGCGTGCCGTTCCTGCAGGAGTCGCAGGTGCTCATCGCCAACAAGAAGCTGCTCGTCGCCGCCGGTGTGCGGATGCCCACCCCCGACGCGCCGTGGACGTGGGACGAGTTCGCCGACGTGGCCAGGAAGCTCACCAAGAAGGGCGCCTACGGCGTGGCCTGGCCGATGAAGTCGCCGGTCAACAAGGTGCTGAACCTGGCGCTGAACTTCGGCGGCACCTTCTTCGAGACCCGGGACGGCAAGACCACGGTGAAGGTCGGGCCGCAGGAGCGCGAGGTGCTCCGGCGCATCCACGACCAGCTCTACAAGGACAAGTCGGCCGACCCGTCCGCGCTCGGCATGGGCACCGCCGATCCGCTGCCGGGCTTCTTCGCCGGCAAGTACGCGATCGTCCCGGCCGGGGTCTACCTGCGCCAGCAGGTCGCCGAGCAGGCGCCGGACGGGTTCGAGTGGGTCACGCTGCCGCCGCTGAAGGGGCAGACCTCCCAGCAGGGCGCGGTCTCCCAGACCCTGTCGGTCGCGGCCGACAGCAAGCACCCCGACGAGGCGGTGAAGTTCATCGCGTACTTCCTCAACGGCCCGAACCAGGCGAAACTGGCCAAGGGTGACTGGCTGCTGCCCACCAGCACGAGCGCCGCGAAGATCTCGGCGCTCACCACGGAGGAGAACGGGTGGGACGTCGCCACCGCCTCGGCCAAGGACCTCGTCGTCGCGCCGTTCCTCAAGGTGAACGGATACGACGAGTGGAAGAGCAAGGTGGCCACGCCGGCGATGCAGGAGTACTTCGCCGACAAGATCAGCCTGGACGAGCTGGCCACGCGGCTCGTCGAGGAGGGGAACAAGGTGCTGGAGCGGTACAGCCGTTGATTTCCGTTCGCGACCGCGCCCGGGGCTGCCTGCTCGGCCTCGCCGCCGGCGACGCCCTGGGCGCCCCCGCGGAGAACCTCACCCCGGAGGAGATCGCCGCCCGGTGGGGCGTGCTGACCGAGATCGAGCGCGGCGGCACCGACGACACCGAATACACGATCTTCGCCGCCACGCTGCTCCTGCGCCACGGCCACGCGCTCACCTCCGAGGACGTGGCGCGGGCCTGGCGCGAGGAGATCGTGGCGCGGCTCGACGGGCCGATGCGCGGGGCCGGGTTCTCCGAGCTCGGCGCCGTCGAGGCGCTGCGCCGGGGCCTGGAGCCGCCGCTGACCGGGCGATGGCACGCCCACGGCTGGTCCGACGGCCTGGCCATGCGCGCGGCGCCCTACGGGATCTTCGCGGCGGGCGACCCGGACGAGGCGGCGCGGCTCGTGGAGATCGACGGGCGGGTGAGCCACACCGGCGAGGGCATCCTCGGCGGCCGGGCCGTGGCCGCCGCCGTCGCGGTCGCGATGACCGGCGCGCCGCCCGAGGAGGTGGCCGGGGCGGCGCTGCGGGCGGTCCCCGAGGACTCCTGGACGGCCCGCGACCTCCGCGCCGCGCTCGACGTCGCCGCCCGCACGCCCCGCGCCCACCTGGCGCGCGCCTTACACGGCTCCTTTGCGCGTGCGCTGCACGACACGGTCGTGGTGGCGCACTACCCGTGGACCGACCTGGCGCCCGAGGCGGTCGCCCTCGCGTTCGCCGCGTACGCGGCGGGCGGCGGCGAGGTGGAGGCGTCGGTCGTCACCGCGGCCAACCTCGGCAGGGACGCCGACACCACCGCCGCGATCGCCGGGGCTCTCGCGGGGGCGGGCAGAGGCGAGAGGGCGGTGCCCGCCCGCTGGGCCCGGCGGATCGGCCCGGTCGCGGGCCGCTGCCTGCCCGTGGTCGCCGGACGGGACGTCCGCGACGTCGCCGACGAGATCGCCGACGAGATCGTGAAGGGACTGTAGGACCACGTGACAGCGGGGGAGAGGCTCGACCGTGTGCGGGGGGCCTTCATCGGCCTCGCCGCCGGCGACGCGGCCGGCTGGCCCGCGGCCCGGCACCGGTCTGCGCTGCTGGCCGGGTGGAGCAGGCGGCTGCACCGCGAGCTCGACGCGTTCGCCGAGGAGCACCGGGTCACCACGCTGCCGGTGCCGTTCGCGCTGAACCAGCCGGTGGCGCCGCTGGCGGTCGGCCCGTCGGACGACGCCGAGTGGCTGGCCTGGACCGCCCTGACCATCGAGGAGGACCGGGCGGAGGCGTTCGGCCGCCTCGCGGGCCGCGGCGACGTGCGGGCGCGCGTCTCGGTGCGGGCGGCGCTGGACAACCTGGCGGCGGGCAAACGGCCGCCCGCCAGCGGGCACGACAACCCCCACCACTTCGACGACGCCGCGGCAGTGCGGGCCGTCGCCTTCGGCGCGGCGGGGCGCGACCCGGCGCGGGACGCGCACGTCACCAACGCCGAAGACGGCGTGCTCGGCGCGGTCGCGACGGCCCGGGCGGTGGCGGCGCTGACGGACGGCGCCCCGATGGGCGAGGCGGTGCAGGCCGCGCTCGGCGCGCTGCCCGCCGACACGGCCATCGGGCACGCGGCGCGCGAGGCGCTCGCGGCGGCCCGGGCGGCGGGCTCGCCCTTCGCCGCCGTCCCGGCCCTGGACGCGGCCGTGCTCGACCACGTCTACAGCTACGGCGTGGCCGCCGCGCAGACGGTGCCGATCGCCCTGGCCCTCGCCGACGCCGCCGCGTCGTCCTGCGGGCGGCCGGCGGAGGCGTTCGGCGCGGGCGTCTCGGCGGCGGCCTGCCTCGCGCCGGTCGCCGACTCCGCGCCCGCGCTCACCGGCGCGCTGCTCGGCTGCGCCGCCGGTCACGACGCGCTGCCCGCCGGCTGGCGCGAGCGGGTCCGCGTCCTGGCCGGGTGCTGCCTGCCGGAGCTCGCCGGAGCCGACCTGCTGGACATCGCCGGGCGACTCGCCTGAGCCACATCACGCGTACGGACAAGGGGGAAGACCGAATGACGCCGCAGGATGACCCGCCGGCCGACATGCTGGCCGACAAGGCGGTCGGATGCGTGGCGGGCGCCGCGGTGGGCGACGCGCTCGGCGGCGCCACCGAGGGATGGACGCCCGAGCAGATCCAGGAACGCTACGGGGGCCACGTCCTCGGCATCGTCCCGCCCTTCAACGAGGACTGGCGCAACGCCCGCCCGATCGCGCCGTACCACAAGGGCGACGGCCACGTCACCGACGACACGTTGATGACGCACGCGCTCATCCGGGTGTACGAGCGGGTCGGCGGCCACCTGGACGCCTACGCCGCCGCCGAGCACCTGGTGCCCGAACTGATGGGGCAGAAGCGGTGGATCCCCGAGCTGGAGGCCGAGGCGCTGCCGCTCCACCGGGTGTTCCTCGCGGAGAAGTGGCTCGTGCTGCGGCTGCACTACGGCCACGCCGACCCCCGCGAGGCGGGCGTCGGCAACATCGTCAACTGCGGGGCCGCGATGTACATGGCCCCGGTCGGCGTGGTCAACGCCGGCGACCCCGACGGCGCGTACGCCGAGGCGATCGACCTGGCCGGGGCGCACCAGTCGAGCTACGGCCGCGAGGCGGCGGGGGTGCTCGCGGCGGCGGTCGCCGAGGCGATGCGCCCCGGGGCGACGGCCGACTCCGTCGTCGCGACCTGCCTGCGGCTCGCCCGCGACGGCACCCGGGCCGCCATCGACGCGGTCTGCTCGGCCGCCCGGGGCCTCGGCCACTGGGAGGGCTCGTTCGAGGCCTTGCGGGCCGCGATCCGGCCGTACG
The DNA here is from genome assembly GCF_014647835.1 of Microbispora rosea subsp. aerata. Lineage (GTDB taxonomy): Bacteria > Actinomycetota > Actinomycetes > Streptosporangiales > Streptosporangiaceae > Microbispora > Microbispora aerata. Next base: position 18,150 of record NZ_BMPY01000044.1, on the reverse strand, counting down.
ACACGGTCGCCGACACCTACCGCGACCAGGGCCTGGGGGCGCGCCGCCCGAGCCGCCTGCACAGCATCGAGGAGCTGCCGCTCGCGCTCGCGTTCCTGGTGATGGCCAAGGGCGACTACCGCGAGACCGTGCTCGGCGGCGTCAACTACGGCCGCGACGCCGACTCGATCGCCTCGATGGGCGGGGCCGTCGCCGGGGCGCTCGGCGGGCGGGCCGCCGTCCCGGCCGACTGGCTGGAGCAGGTGTCGGCGGCCAGCCGCATGGACCTGGTCGGGCCGGGGCTGGCGCTCGCGGCGGTGGCGCGGCGGGTGCACCGGGCCGACCGGGAGCGCCGCCGCGCGCACGAGGCGGCCTTCGACGCCCTGCTCGCCCCGAGCGGAGGAGGGGAGGCGCGGTGATCCGCCTGACGTGGGTGCAGCCGGAGGACCTCGTCGGCCACGAGCTGCGGCAGGCGGACGAGGACGGCCGGGGGACGCTGCCCGAGGTGGCGGCCGTCCGCGAGCGCTGGCACGCCGCCGGCGGGCACGACGCGCCGCCCCGGGCGGGCGCCTCCGCCGAGCCCGTCACGCGGGAGCTGCGCGCCCTGGCCGGGGAGCTGCTCGACGAGCTCGCGGCGATCCCCTCGCCGCTGCCGGAGCCCTCGGACCTCGACGAGATCGTCGCGTGCTGCCCGGACTGGCCCGCGGCCCGCCCGCAGGTGCGTCCCGAGCCCGGCCGGGTCCTGGCCGCCTGGTGGGGGAGGGCCGCCGGCTGTCTGCTGGGCAAGCCGGTGGAGAAGATCCCCCGCGAGGGCATCAGGGCCATCGCCGAGGCCACCGGCAACTGGCCGATCCGCGGCTGGTTCACCGCGAAAGGGCTGCCGCCGGAGATCGCGCGGCGGTGGCCGTGGAACCGCCGCAGCGCGGCCACCAGCCTCGCCGAGAACATCGACGGCGTGCCCGAGGACGACGACCTCAACTACGCGCTGCTCGCGCTCAGTGTGCTCGAACGGCACGGGCCCGGCTTCACCACCGAGGACGTGGCGCGGGCCTGGCTCGACGCGCTGCCCGCCGGGCGGGTCTTCACCGCCGAGCGGGCGGCGTACCGCAACCTGCTCATGGGCCTCGAACCCCCGGCGACCGCCGTCCACCGCAACCCGTTCCGGGAGTGGATCGGCGCGCTGATCAGGGCCGACGTGTACGGCTGGGCCAACCCGGGCGACCCGGCGACGGCCGCGTCCTGGGCGTGGCGCGACGCCCGGCTCAGCCACACCGCCAACGGGATCTACGGCGCGATGTTCGCCGCCGCCATGTGCGCGCAGGCGCTGGTGGCCGGGGCCGTGGACGAGGTGGTCGAAGCCGGGCTGTCGGTCGTGCCGCCCGGCTCGCGCCTGGCCGAGGCCGTACGGCGGGCCGTCGCCGACGCCGCCGCCGAGCCGGACTTCGAGCGCGTCGTCGACCGGCTGTACGCACGGCACGGCCGCCTCCACTGGGTCCACACGGTCAACAACGCGGCGCTGCTGGCGGCGGCGCTCGTCCACGGCGCGGGCGACTTCGCCGCGACCGTCGGCGCGGCGGTGGCCGGAGGCTGGGACACCGACTCGGCCGCCGCCACGGCCGGGTCGATCGCCGGGGCGCTGGCGGGCGGCGTCCCCGAGCGGTGGACGACCAGGGACCGGCTGGCCAGCAGCCTGCCCGGATTCGACGGCGTCTCCATCGAGTCGCTCGCCGCCCGCACGCTCGCGCTTCACGAGGAGGTCCGACGATGATCTCGGTGTTCGGCAGCGCCAACATGGACCTGGTGGCGTACGTCGCCCAGGCCCCGAAACCAGGGGAGACCATCACAGGCCGTGCGTTCCGCACGATCCCCGGCGGCAAGGGGGCCAACCAAGCGATCGCCGCGGCACGGGCGGGGGCCGAGGTGGCCTTCCTCGGGGCCGTGGGAGACGACGCGTTCGGGCCGGGGCTGCGCGCCGCGCTCGCCGAGGCGGGCGTCGACACGAGCGGGCTGCGCGTCGTGCCCGGCCCCTCGGGCGTCGCGCACATCGTCGTGCAGGACGGCGGCGACAACTCGATCATCGTGGTGCCCGGCGCGAACGGCACGATCACCGGGCCCACCGGCCGGGACGCGGAGACCATCGCCAGGTCCGACGCGCTGCTGCTGCAACTGGAGCTGCCGATGGACGCCGTGGTCGCCGCGGCCCACGTGCCCGGCACCGAGGTGATCTTGACCCCGGCCCCGGCGGCGCCGCTGCCCGCCGAACTGCTGGAGGCCGTCGGCCTCATCGTGCCCAACGAGCACGAGGCGGCGGCCCTCACCGGCCGGGACGACCCCGGGGACGCGCTGGAGGCGCTGCTCGACCTCGTCCCCGAGGCCGTCGTCACCCTGGGCGCGCGGGGCGCCCTGTACGGCTCGCGCGACGGCACCCGGCTGCACCAGCCCGCCGTACCGGTGCGGGCGGTGGACACCACGGCGGCGGGGGACACCTTCGCTGGCGCGCTCGCCGTGGCCAGGACCGAGGGGCACGACCCGGCGCGGGCGCTGCGCTTCGCCTCTGCCGCGGCGGCTCTGTCGGTGCAGCGGGAGGGCGCGAGCACCTCCATGCCCCATCGTCACGAGATCGACCGCCTGATGGAGGGAATGTGAACGGGCCGCTCGACGGCGTGCGCGTCATCGACGCCGCGACGCTGTTCGCCGGGCCGACCGCCGCGATGCTGCTCGGCGACTACGGCGCGGACGTCATCAAGATCGAGCACCCGCGCAGGCCGGACCCGTCGCGCGGGCACGGCCCCGGCGGGCTGTGGTGGAAGATGCTCGGCCGCAACAAGCGGACGATGACGCTCGACCTGTCCACGACGGAGGGCCAGGACCTGCTGGTCCGGCTGGTCGAGGACGCCGACGTGCTCATCGAGAACTTCCGCCCCGGCACGCTGGAGCGCTGGAACCTGTCCTGGGACCGGCTCAGCGCGGCCAACCCCGGCCTGGTGCTCGCCAGAATCACCGGCTTCGGCCAGTTCGGCCCGTACGCCAGGCGGCCCGGCTTCGGCACCCTCGCCGAGGCGATGAGCGGGTTCGCCGCGATGACGGGCGAGCCGGACGGGCCGCCCACGCTGCCGCCGTTCGGGCTCGCGGACGGCATCTGCGCGCTGGCCACGGCGTTCGCGGTGATGACGGCCCTGCGGTCCGGGCGGGGGCAGGTCGTGGACCTGTCGATCATCGAGCCGATCCTCACCGTGCTCGGCGCCCAGCCGACCATCTACGACCAGCTCGGCATCGTGCCCCCGCGTACGGGCAACCGGTCGGTCAACAACGCGCCGCGCAACACCTACCGGTGCCGCGACGGCTCCTGGGTCGCGGTCTCCACCTCGGCGCAGAGCATCGCCGAACGGGTCATGCGCCTGGTCGGGCGGCCCGACCTGGCCGAGCAGCCGTGGTTCGCCACCGGCGCGGGCCGGGTGGCGCACGCCGACGAGCTCGACGCGGCCGTGGCGTCCTGGGTCGGCGAGCGGACCCGGGAGGAGGTGCTGCGGGCGTTCGAGGAGGCGGAGGCCGCCGTGGCGCCGATCTACGACGTGCGCGACGTGCTGACCGACCCGCAGCTGACGGCGCTCGACGCGGTGACCACGGTGGAAGACCCCGAGCTGGGCCCGCTGCGGATGCAGAACGTGATGTTCCGCCTGTCGCAGACCCCGGGGCGCATCCGGTGGACGGGCCGTCCGCACGGCGCCGACACCGACGAGATCCTGCGCGGCCTCGGGCTGACCGACGCGGAGATCGAGGCCCTGCGCGCCAAGGGGGTGGTGTGACGTGTCACGTCGCGGCCCCCGCGGCTCCGGCGGGCGACAGCGGTCGTCGGGGGAGGAGGACATGCGAGGAGCCGAGTCGAATGTCGCCCCTCTGACGTGGCTGTACGTGCCGGCCGACCGCCCGGACCGGATCGCCAAGGCCCTCCGCGGCGCGGCGGACATGGTCATCGTGGACCTTGAGGACGCGGTCGCCCCGGAGCGCAAGAACGCCGCCCGGGCCGAGGCCGTCGCCCTGCTGGCCACGCCCCAGCCGCGCGTGGAGATCCGCGTCAACGACGTCCGCACGCCGTACGGCCAGGCGGACCTGCACGCGCTCGGAGCGTTGCTGCACCACGGCGGCGGCCTGCGCATCCCCAAGGTGGAGTCGGCCGACGAGGTCCGCCGGATCGCCGACATGGCGCCGGGCGTGCCGCTGCGGCCGACCATCGAGTCCGCCCTCGGGCTGGAGCGGGCGTACGAGATCGCCACGGCCTCCCCGGCGGTCGCCGGGATCGGGCTGGGCGAGGCCGACCTGCGCGCCGACCTCGGCGTGACCGGCGAGGCGGGCCTGGCCTGGGCGCGGTCCCGCATCGTGGTCGCCGCGCGGGCGGCGGGGCTGCCCGCACCGGCGCAGTCGGTGTATCCGCACGTCCGCGACCTCGACGGCCTGGCCGCCTCCTGCGCCGAGGGCCGGGCGATGGGTTTTCGCGGCCGGGCGGCCATCCATCCCGTCCAGCTTCCGGTGATCGCGGCGGCCTACCGCCCGACCGAGGAGGAGATCGCGGCCGCCATGGAGGTCGTCTCCGCCGCCGACCGGGGCGCGGTCGCCCTCGCCGACGGCCGTTTCGTGGACGAGGCCGTCGTCCGCCAGGCCCGCCGCGTCCTCACCGACGCCCGCGACCACTGAGACGCTCATGTCGCGGGTGCGCCCGGGCCTGCGCGGCGCTGGCCCTCCGGTCCGACAGCGGACGAGGCGCCGGGGTCGCGCCGGCCGGCCTCGTGGCATGCCCCGGCACCTCCTTGCCGGAGCGGGACGAGTGCGGACCGCGCGGCGGCAAGGTCGGCGACCGCTGAGGCGCTTCGTGTGGCGGGCCGCACGGCGAACGCCGGCTGTGGGTCGGTGTAATCTCTCCGGCCGGCGCCCGCGCCGTCGTCTTCATCGGCCGCGCGGCCGGGTGGTCGCGGGCAGCACGCGGTAGCCGTACGCACCGGGGGCCGTGTGATCGGGTCAGGTGGCCGGTGGCGCGCCTGTCGTCTCGGACGCGGGGCCGTGCGGCGGGGCCGGCGGGTCCGGACGCTGGGCGGCCCGGGCCTGCTGCCAGCGCTCGATGACCTGCCGGAAGGCATCGCTCACCAGGAGCAGGAGTTCGGCGGAGGACGCGAAGCGGGCGCCCGCCGGGGTCGCGGCCCCGAAGATCTCGGCCCCGCGCCGCGACGCGTCCGCCAGTGCCTCGTTCATCCGCAGGGACGCCTGCATGGACCGCAGCCAGATCTCGTCGTCCACGACGTAGCGTTCGCGCCGCGTGCCCGGGACCCGCTCCCGCCTGAGCATTCCCTGCTGCTCGAGGAAGGCGACGGCGTGTGAGATCGACGCGGGGCTGACGCGCAGCCGCTGGACCAGGTCGGCGGCGGTGGCGGCGCCGGAGTCGTCGACGTACAGGCAGGCCAGCACCCGGGCCTCCATCCGGGGCAGCCCCTGCCGCACGAGCAGAGTGATGAAGGCCTCCGTGAAGTCCCGTACGGCCTCGGGGTCGCGTCCGTGGCCGCCGTCGGGGACCGGCGCGGCCGGAGGCCGGGGCTGCCTGCGGCGGCGCGCGCGTTGCCGGGTGGCCTCGTGCGCCCGGTCCGCCGCGTAGCCGCCGGGCCCGCCGTTGCGGGTCACCTCCCGCATGATCGTCGAGGCGGGGCGGCCCAGACGCCGGCCGATCTCCGCGTATCCGAGCCCCTCGGCCAGCCCGGCCGCGATGTGCCGGCGGTCCTCGTCGGTGAGTCTGCCTCCGGGCATCGATGCTCGTCTCCCGTCTGCGGTGGCGTGCGCGGCGTCCTGTCGCGCGGTGTGCGCGGAGCCGTACGGCCCGCGGCACAGTATGCGTTCACTCGCAAGCCCATTGCAAAACGGACCCGATCGCCTATTGCGTTTGCTTTCATTCTCATTGCAAAACATGACGCGAAGTCGCAGCATAGATGTGTTGCTTAGGGCCTGCAGCATTGTTGACGAGTTTGTGAATGCAATGTAGCGTGCGCTGTCGTTCAGAGATTTGCGAACAATGAGTGAGGGGAGTCGCGATGGGGAACGGCGACGGCGGCCTGTCCGCGACGGGATTGCGCAGGGTGCGCGACGTGCTGGCCCGGCATGTCGAGTCCGGGAAGATCCCCGGGGTCGTCGCCCTGGTTGGCCGGGATGACGAGACGTACGTCGAGGCGATCGGGACAATGCGCCACGGCGGCGGCGCCCCGATGCGCCGGGACACGATCTTCAGGATGGCGTCCACGTCCAAGCCGGTCACGATCGCGGCGGCCATGATTTTGATCGACGAGTGCCGGCTGCGGCTGGACGACACCGTGGAGGAGTGGCTGCCCGAGCTCGCCGACCGCCGGGTGCTGAGTCGGGTGGACGGCCCGCTCGACGACACCGTGCCGGCGCGGCGGCCGATCAGCGTCCGGGACGTGCTGACCTCCACCTTCGGGCTCGGCATGGACATGACGTCGCTCGGCACTCCGATCATGAACGCCGTCTTCGAGCGGGGGCTCACGCCCAACCTGCCGGAGCCGATGCCCGAGCCGGACGAGTGGATGCGCCGCCTGGGGGAGCTTCCGCTGATGCACCAGCCCGGAGAGCGCTGGCAGTACCAGATCAGCAGCGACCTGGTCGGCGTGCTCGTCTCCCGGGTCACGGGCCGGCCGTTCGAGGAGTTTCTGCGCGAACGCGTCTTCGAGCCGCTGGGCATGAAGGACACCGGTTTCCACGTGCCCGCCGAAGACATCGACCGGCTGCCGGACCTCTACGCCCCCGACCCGCGGACCGGTGAGTTCCTCGTGTGGGACGAGGCCGAGGGCGGACGGTGGAGCCTGCCTCCGGCGTTCCCGAGCGGCGGCGGCGGGCTGGTCTCCACCGTGGACGACTACCACGCCTACTTCCGGATGCTGCTGAACGGCGGGACGCACGGGAGCGAGCGGATCCTGTCCCGGCCCGCCGTCGAGCTGATGACCACCAACCGCCTCACGCCCGAGCAGAACGCCGCGAGAAACGCGATGGCGGCCGACAATGTCCACATCTCGCATGGTCAGGGGCAGCACGGCGGCTGGGGCTTGGGGATGGCGGTGCGCACCTACCGCGGCGACTACGCCTCCGTCGGCCAGTTCGGCTGGGACGGCGGAAGCGGCACCGCGGCCTACGCCGACCCGGCCAAGCGGCTCACCGGCATCCTGCTCACCCAGGTCGGGGCGTCCACCCCGGACTCGATGCGGCTCATCCACGACTTCTGGACCACGCTCTACCAGGTCATCGACGACTGACACCGGGCGTGCGCCCGTACGCGGCGGCTCCCGACGCCGCGCGACGGGACGCCCCATCGTGAGGGCCACGCCGATTGTCCGGCGTGGCCCTTCGCGCGTTGGAAATCGGTCGACCCGGGTTTTCGCGGCCGGCAATCCTTCGCGTGTGAGATCGGCCGGTCGGCCGGGCTTTGGCGGTGAGGAAGGGATGTGGCCCTTGCGTCTGTGCGCCGGCCGGTCGTCGCGGCCTTCTTCGCGCCACCCGAGCCCGCCGCCGGGTCCGTCCGGCTCGCCGCAGGGGCAGGGCTCCCGCCTGTTCCGCGTCGAGTGACCGGGCTGCCGATGCCCGGCCGGTCGGCGTGGGCGCAAGGCCGATTGCCATCAACCTATATTTCTGGTAGGAAATGCATATGTACCTCGCATCGCGGTTGGTCCGGCGTCGGCACGTCGACCCGGGCCGGTTGAACGGCTCGGCCTGTCGCTCCTGAACCGCCGGTCCCGAACACCGGCCTCACGACCGGCGCGGCGGCCTTCGCCGGCCGTCATCCCCTCGCCGCCGTACGACCGTGCCCGCCTCTGAATGGTGTGGTGCGGCGTTCTCGCCTCCGGAGCGACCTGTGACGTCTTCTCTCTCCAGATCGGTCCCCGCCGCCCGGCCGTCGGACGCCGTACCCGCGAGCCCGCCGCCAGCCGACGGGCCGCGCACCGGCACGCCGCCCGCCCGGCGGGGGCGCCGGCTCCGCCGAACCGGTGTGCGGGTGCTGTCGCTGCTCGCGCTGCTCGGCCTGTGGCAGCTCGCGGCGGTCGCGGCGGACAACCCGTCGTTCGTGCCCGCGCCCCGGGCCGTGTGGGACCAGCTCGTCCTGCTGTCCACCACCCACGACGGCGTCCGCGGCTACGGCGGTCACCTGCTCGTCGAGCACCTGGGGATCAGCCTGCGCCGCATCCTCATCGGCTCGGCGCTCGGCGTCGCGGCGGGGCTCGTCCTCGGCGTCGTCCTGGGCGTCGTGCCGTGGATCCGCCTCGTGGCCGAGCCGGTCGTGACCTTCGTACGAGCCCTGCCCCCGCTGGCGTACTTCAGCCTGCTCATCATCTGGTTCGGCATCGACGAGACGCCCAAGCTGTGGCTGCTCGCCGTCGCCGCGCTCCCGCCGGTCGCCGTGGCCACCGCCGCGGCCGTCCACGGCGCGCCGACCGGCTTGGTGGAGGCGGCCAGGGCGCTGGGCGCCTCACGATGGGACGTGATCAAGGATGTGGTGCTGCCCTCCGCACTGCCCGAGATCTTCACCGGGGTCCGGCTGGCCGTCGGGGTCGCGTACTCCTCCGTCGTCGCGGCCGAGACCGTCAACGGCGTGCCCGGCATCGGGGGGATGGTCCGCGACGCCCAGCGTTACCTGCAGACCGACGTCGTGGTGCTCGGGCTGCTCGCCATCGGCCTGTCCGGGCTGCTGATCGACGGCCTGCTGCGCGCCGCGGAGACCCGGCTCATCCCCTGGCGCGGACGCGCCTGACCGCTTCTCGCTCCCTCCTCTCGTGCACAACCTCCGCGCAACCTCCGTACAAAAAGGAACTTCCCGCCATGTCACGACCACGCCTCACGCGTCTGCTCCCCGTCGTCCTGGCCGCCGCGACGGCCGCCGTACTGGCCGCGTGCGGCAACGGCACCGCCTCGGGCAACGCGTCCGGGGCGGGCGGAGGCGACGGGGCGGCGGGCCGGACCATCCGCATGGCCTACCAGGCGTTCCCCAGCGGGGACCTGATCGTGAAGAACAAGGGGTGGCTGGAGCAGGCGCTGCCCGGCTACACGATCAAATGGATCAAGTTCGACTCGGGCGCCAGCGTCAACACCGCGTTCGTGGCCAAGAGCGTGGACATCGCGGCCATCGGGTCGAGCCCGGTCGCGCGCGGGCTGTCCGCGCCGCTGAACATCCCCTACCAGGTGGCGTTCGTGCTCGACGTGGCCGGCGACAACGAGGCCCTGGTCGCCCGCGACGGCAGCGGCATCTCCTCGATCACGGACCTGCGCGGCAAGAAGGTGGCCACGCCGTTCGCCTCGACGGCCCACTACAGCCTGCTCGCCGCCCTCGACAAGGCGGGCGTGCCGGAGTCGGAGGTGAACCTCGTCGACCTGGAGCCGCAGGACATCCTGGCGTCGTGGACCCGCGGCGACATCGACGCCGCCTACGTCTGGCTGCCGACGCTGGAGGAGATCAAGAAGACCGGCAAGACGCTCATCACCAGCCGCGAGCTGGCCACCGCGGGCAAGCCGACCCTCGACCTGGGCGTGGTGTCGACCGCGTTCGCCGAGGCGCACCCCGACGCGGTCGACGCCTGGCGCAAGGTCGAGGCCAGGGCGCTCGACCTGATCGCCACCGACATCGACGCCGCCGCCGAGGCGGTGGGCGCCGAGCTCAACCTCAGCAAGGAGGAGGCCAAGGCGCAGCTCAGCCAGGGCGTCTTCCTCAAGCCGGCCGACCTGGCCTCGCCCGAGTGGCTCGGCACGCCGGGCAAGGTCGGCAAGCTGGCGCAAAACCTGGTGAGCGCGGCGCAGTTCCTCAAGGACCAGCAGAAGATCGACGCGGTGCCCGACCTCGCCACGGTGGAGCGGGCGATCTACACCAGGGGACTGCCCGATGTCCTCGCGCCCTGACGCGCCCGCCGAGTCCGGTACGCCCCGCGAGTCCGGCGCACCGGTCACGCCCGGTGAGTCCGGTACGTCCGTCGCGCCCGCCGACTCGGCCGTGCCGGGCGGCACGGAGGTCCCCGCGGTTCACCTGGACGAGGTCGAGCACGTCTACGCCGGGGCGGGAGGGCCGGTCGCCGCGCTCGGGCCGATCTCCCTGACCGTCCCTCCCGGTACGTTCCTCGTGCTCGTCGGGGCCTCCGGGTGCGGCAAGAGCACGCTGCTGCGCCTCATCGCCGGTTTCGAAAAGCCCACCTCAGGCACCGTACGGACCGGCGGGGCCGAGCCCGTGCCCGGCAGGGGCGCGGGGATCGTCTTCCAGCAGCCGCGCCTGTTCCCGTGGAAGACCGTGGGCGGCAACGTCGAGCTGGCCCTGCGCTACGCGGGCGTGCCCCGCGCGGAGCGCGCCCGCAGGGTGCCGGAGCTGCTGGAACGGGTGGGGTTGCACGACGTGGCCGAGCGCCGGATCTGGCAGATCTCGGGAGGGCAGCAGCAGCGCGTGGCGATCGCGAGGGCGCTCGCCGGCGACGACCCGCTGCTGCTGCTCGACGAGCCGTTCGCCGCCCTGGACGCGCTCACCCGCGAGCGCCTCCAGGAGGACCTGCGCCGGGTGAGCGCGCGGACCGGCCGCACGTCGGTGTTCGTCACCCACAGCGTCGAGGAGGCCGTGTTCCTCGGCAGCCGTGTCGTGGTGCTGACCCGGAGGCCCGGCCGTGTCGCGCTCGATCTGGAGGTCGATCTCCCGCGCACCGGGGTGGAGCCGGACGAACTGCGCGCCCTGCCCGAATACGCCGCGCTCCGCGCCGAGATCGGCCATGCCGTACGCGCCGCCGCCGCGTGACGCGCCCACACCAACGATGAGGAGAGTGAGATGACCACACCGGCCGCCGTCAGGCTGGACCTGCGGCCCCTCGGGCCCCACTTCGGCGCCGAGGTCGAGGGACTGGACCTGGCGACCGCCACCGACGAGGAGCTGGCCGCGGTGCGTGCCGCCCTGGTCGAGCGGAAGGTGCTGTTCTTCCGCGACCAGCGCCTGGACGAGGACGGGCAGGTGGCGCTCGGCCGTCGTCTCGGCGAGCTGACCGCGTCGCACCCGGTCGTCGGGGGCGTCGACGAGGCGCATCCCGAGATCTACGCGCTCGACAGCGCCGACAACGGCTTCGCCGACGTCTGGCACACCGACGTCACGTTCATGCCGCGCCCGCCGCTCGGCTCCATCCTGCGCGCGGTGGTCCTCCCGCCCACCGGCGGCGACACGAGCTGGGCCGACGCCCAGCTGGCGTACGACTCCCTGTCGGAACCGGTGAAGGAGCTGGTCGACCAGCTCACCGCGGTCCACGACGGCAACCGGGAGTTCGGCTACTACCTGGCCCAGCGCCGCGGCGGCCGGGGCAACGTCTGGGACGGCGAGGTCGTCACCCGGCTGGATCCGGTGGAGCACCCCGTGATCCGCGTCCACCCCGAGACCGGCCGCAAGGGGATCTTCGTCAACCCCGGGTTCACCTCCCACATCGTGGGCGTGTCCGAGGCCGAGAGCCGGGCCATCCTCGACCTGCTCTACGCCCACCTCACCAAGCCCGAGCACATCGTGCGCCACCGCTGGAGGGTCGGCGACGTCGCCATGTGGGACAACCGGAGCACCGCCCACTACGCCAACCGCGACTACGGCGACGCGCGCCGGGTGATGCACCGCATCACCCTCCGCGGCGACCGTCCCTTCGGCCCCGGCCGCGTCGCCCGCGTCGAAGGGTGACGCCTGGCCGAGCCCGTCGTCTTCGGCCTGCGGCAGGCGTGCCTCGCGAAGGCCGTCGTACGTTCCGTGCAGTCCCGGCCCCGGGTGGTGTTCACCGCCCGGGGCCGGTTCCGCGTCGGGCGGCGAGCCGCGACTGCGCGTTGTCGAGCAGCATGTCCAGGGCGGCGGGATAGGCGCTGTTGTTCATGTCGGCCACCAGCAGGGGCGCGACCGCCGCGATGTTGGGGTGGGTGGCGGGGGACAGCCGGGCGTAGGTCGCCTGCCAGATCTCCTCGTCCGCCTTGCGCACGTGTTCGGGCAGCGCCACGGTGGCCGCGTCCAGCGCGGCGAAGGCGAGCGTCATGTCGATGAAGGCGTGATAGACGCGCACCGCCTCACGGTCGGGGAACCCGGCGCCGCGCAGCAGCCCGAGGATCGCCTCGTCGGCCGCGATCTCGTGGGACTTGCCGGTGATGCGGCTGGCGGTCAGCACCGCGGCCTGGGGGTGTTCGAGGTACGCGCCGTAGATGCGCATGCCCAGGTCGCGCAGGTCGGCGCGCCAGTCGCCGGTGGGCTGCCAGCCGGTCATGGCCCGGCCGATGAGCATGTCGCCGATGGCCAGGGTCAGGTCGTCGATGCCGGCGAAGTAGCGGTAGAGCGTGCTGGGGTCGGCGCCCAGGGCCATGCCGAGCCGCCGTACGGACAGCCCGGCGGGGCCGTGCTCGCGCAGCATGCGCAGCGCGGTCTGCACGATCAGGTCCGCGGAGAGGACCACACCGTTCTTCGTCGGACGGCGCCGCCGCCGCGCCGCTTCCGGGACCACCGGCTTGGGCATGCTGCCTCCTCCCTTTCGACTTCCACCTTATGCCAACACCATTGACGTTTCATGCGGCGGTGGCGTTGGATCGAGTGCACGAAAGGCGCGTTTGTCCTGAAGTGTGAGGTTTGTCATGCGTATTCTGCTCGTCGGCGCCGGCGCGGTCGGCACGGCGATCACCCGGATCGCGGCGCGGCGGTCCTTCTTCGAGCACATGGTGGTCGCCGACTACGACCTGTCTCGTGCGAAGGCGGCCGTAGCCATGCTGGGGGAGGCGGGCACCCGGTTCGGCGCGGCACGCGTGGACGCGAGCGACGAGGCGGCGGTGTCCGCGCTGCTGGCCGAGCACCACTGCGACGTCCTGCTCAACGCCACCGACCCGCGCTTCGTGATGCCGCTGTTCCGGGCGGCGCTGGCGGCGGGCGCGCACTACCTGGACATGGCGATGTCGCTGTCGCGCCCGCATCCGGAACGCCCGCACGAGCTGTGCGGGGTCAAGCTGGGGGACGCCCAGTTCGCGATGGCCGCCGAGTGGGAGAAGGCGGGCCGGCTCGCCCTCGTCGGCATCGGGGTGGAGCCGGGGCTGTCGGACGTCTTCGCCCGGTACGCCGCCGACGAGCTCTTCGACCACATCGAGGAGATCGGCGTACGCGACGGCGCGAACCTCACCGTCGACGGGTACGAGTTCGCGCCCTCGTTCAGCATCTGGACCACCATCGAGGAGTGCCTCAACCCGCCGGTCGTCTACGAGGCCGGCCGCGGCTGGTTCACCACCCCGCCGTTCAGCGAGCCGGAGGTGTTCGACTTCCCCGAGGGCATCGGCCCGGTCGAGTGCGTCAACGTCGAGCACGAGGAGGTCCTGCTCGTGCCCCGCTATATAGACGCCGAGCGGGTGACCTTCAAATATGGGCTGGGCCAGGAGTTCATCGACACGCTGCGGACCCTGCACCTGCTGGGCCTGGACCGCACCGAGCCCGTCCGGGTCGTCGCCGAGGGCGGCACCGCCGTCAAGGTCGCCCCGCGCGACGTGGTCGCCGCGTGCCTGCCCGACCCGGCGACCCTCGGCGACCGCATGCGCGGCAAGACATGCGCGGGCACCTGGGTCAAGGGCACCAAGGACGGCAGGCCGCGCGAGGTCTACCTCTACCACGTGGTCGACAACCAGTGGTCCATGCGCGAGTACGGCTCGCAGGCGGTGGCCTGGCAGACCGCCGTCAACCCGGTCGTGGCCCTCGAACTGATCGCCACCGGCGTCTGGTCCGGCGTCGGCGTCCTGGGCCCGGAGGCCCTGCCGCCCCGGCCGTACCTCGACTTGCTCACCGAGTACGGCAGCCCGTGGGGCATGCGGGAGCAGTAGTCACCCCTGGGCAGCCGCGTTCCGCCCCTGTTTCACCGGCGGACCCGGAGGACCGCCCTGTGCCGCGCCACGCCGGCGCAGGGCGGTCATGACGGCGGTCGAGACAAGCCCGGCCAGGAACCAGACCGCCCCGGCCCAGAACCTCTGCCCGGGCAGACACCACGCCGGCGGCGGCCCCATCCCTTCGGGGGTGACGACGGCGTACAGCGGCCGGGTGATGGCGGTGACCAGTTAGCCGGCCCAGGACCAGGACGCGGCAATGCGCAGACGTAGTCGTCGTCCGCCGCGGCCCAGGCGGGCGGCAACGGCGAACAGGCGAAGCCGCAGGCGGCGGGCCGGCCCGTATGTGAACGACGCGTAAGGTCTCGGCCGAGCGGTTGTTCTGGGCGATGACTAATGTGGGACGGCCACGGGCGTTACGGTCGTCTTGGAGATCGCGCTGAAGACCTCTGGTCCTTCCCGGAACGCAGGGGGCCAACGACGGGTTGCGGGATGATGCGACCGTGGAGCGTCGGTTGCCACTCCCTTCGCCGCACGTGTCCGATGGGTCTTGAGATCCTCGGCGCTGCCTATGAGTGAATTTAGCGCTACCTGATCAATGAAATACGAGCTGTCGTCGTTGGCTCGCGCGATAGCTTGGTTGCTGTGAGCGCTCAGCCTGTGGTTCCCGTCGGATTTGGTGGTCCCGGTGAGGACCCGGCCGCGATCTTCGAGATGCTTCCGCCGCCGCATCGGGTGCGGTTCCGGGCGGAGTATGACGAGGCATTGGTAGCCGCGCACGATCTGGCCCGCTTCAAGCAGGTGCAGACGCTGTTGCGTCAGTGGCGGCTGCGTGCGATCGCCTACGCTCGCCCGGGTTATGAGGAGGCCGTCCAGGACGCCCTTCACGAGCGTGCCGAGATGTTCACCCATTACACCCCGCCGGAGTGGGAAGGCCGGGTACAAGCCGTTTCCATGGACGTGCCCTTCACGAGCTGAATGGTCTTCCCCAGAAGGTCCGCGACGGCCCCCTCTTGGAGCGGCTCATCGATCTCCTCCGCGACCCATGGGATGCGGTTGCGGAGCGTCCCGGCCAGTCTCTGGTGACATGCCTTCTTCGGAGACAGGAGCCAGGGAATGCTGACGTTCATCCTTGACTAGGAGACACAGTTCTTGCGCGTCATCGACATCATCTGGGCCGGCTGAGCTTACGCACCGGTTGCCGCTTGCAGTGAAGTCAACTGCGCCGGTACACGCGGAGGCTCCGACCAGCGAAGCATCCACCATGCTGCCGGGTCGCGCCGCCGACACGGCGACTGCACATCTTCGCGCTGCGCAGCCCGGCGCCGATGACTATGCCCGGTAGCACAGGCTGATCGTGCGGCCGTCCGGTGGGCGGCTGACCGGTCGTGGTGAAGGTGGTGATTTTCGCGGGTGCGCGCCAGGGACAGGGGGGCGAGCACCCAGAAAACCGCCGCGCTCAGGAAGGGAACGGCGCCACAGTGTGGCCCGTCGCTCGCGACGTCCGGACAAGCTTCACGGCAACCGGTAGCGCGCTTGATCCACGCTTATCCAGTGTCGTGAGATCGGGTCGGCCGGGGGCAAGGTTACGGTTGAGCGTGCTCGGCCGCCTCGGCATGGCAGGGATAGGGCCGTCGATAGTTACGGACAAGCTTCTGCTCGTCATGTCAAGAGCACTTGCGTTATGTGATGTAAATCGCAGAGCCTCTCCGTGCTTCCCTCTCCTCTCTTTGGAACGTGCCTGGTCGGGCGCTGAAGCCGGGAATGAAGGCTTGGTTCCAAATAGCGGTGAGTGACTTTCCCGACGCGAAGTAGATCTTGACCCGTGTTTGTCAGATCAGCATGATCGCGTTGGTCTTTAGTCCGGCTTTATGGGGGCGAGCGGCCGTGCCGTGCCGCGCGCTTCGCTGTGCGTGCGGAGGGGTTCGGCGTGCCGGTTTCGCGTGCCCGGAAACTGCTGCCTGCCACTGCTCATGGTCGGTTTTCCCGGCCGTGGATTGCGGTGGCGGTCGTTCTCGCTGTGTTCGTCTCCGGGGTCGGCGTGCCGGATGGTTTGGTCACTCCGGCGAGCGCCGCGACCGAGGCGCAGGCTCAGCCGGAGCGCAGCGTTGAGGGCCGTCCGGTTGTGACGCCGACTCCTCGTGTCATGGGCAAGAAGGCGTCCCGTCCGGCGAAGAAGCTGCCGGCGCCGGTGTGGCCGAAGAGTGGGTCGGCCAGGGTGGATGTCGTGCCGGGTAAGGCGGTGGCCGTGCCGGGGTTGCCGGTGACGGTGGCCGCGCCGGAGGCGGGAGCCGGCGCCGTGCCGTCGCCGGGTGTGTCGTCCTCCCCGGCGAGCTCGAAGTCGGCGTCCGCGTCTCGGGGTAAGAAGTCGCCCGAGGCCGCCCCGTCGCAGGAACCGGTGAAGCAGGCCCCGGCGTCGGTGACGGTGAAGACGTTCGACCACACCGTGGCCGGCAAGGTCGGCGGTGTCGGCTTGGTGTTGCAGCTGACGCGGGCGGACGGCGGCACCGCTCCGGCGGCGGCGGAAGTCATCGTGGACTACTCGTCGTTCCGTGGTGCGGGCACGGGTGGGTTCGCCTCCCGGTTGACGCTGGTGCGGTTGCCGGCATGTGTGCTGAAGCAGCCGTTGACAGCTGAGTGCGCCAAGCAGCGGGCGGCTCAGCTGCGGGTGTTGCCGGTGGTCAATGACGTGAAGGCCGGCCGTCTGACCGCCGAGATCGAGGTCGCCCCGGCGGCGGGCGGCACCTCGCAGGCCGCGGCCGGCAGCGCCGGAGCCGGTGGAGCGCAGGCCGCGCCGTCGCCGAACGCGTCGGCTGGCAGCGGGGCCGCTGCTGCTCCTGCCGGTGGGTTTGTGTACGCGGTGGCGGCCTCCGCCGCGGCGACGGCGTCGGGGTCGCTGGTGGGGGATTTCACGGCGTCGCCGTTGAAGCCGTCGGGGACGTGGCAGGCGGGTCAGTCGGGTGGGGCGTTCACCTACAGCTACCCGATCACGGCCCCGCCGGCCCCGTCGGGGGACGCCCCGGAGCTGGCGTTGCAGTATTCCTCGGCGGCGGTGGACTCGCTGACCTCGCAGACCAACAACCAGTCCGGCCTTGTTGGGATGGGCTGGGAGCTGAACCCGGGGTTCATCGAGCGGTCGTATGTGTCGTGCGCGGGGTATGCGAAGTCGGGCCGGATGGGCTACAACCCCGCGCAGCAGGGCTGGCAGGACAAGTGCTGGGAGTCGCCGTACTCCTCCGATCCGGCGGCTTCCAAGCTGACGTTGTCGCTGGACGGCCGGTCCACCGACATTGTCAAGGACTCCAGCGGTAAGTGGCGCACGGTTGAGGACTACGGCTGGAAGATCGAGGAGGTCGGCCCCGACGGCGTGTACGGGGCGTGGTGGAAGATCACCACCCAGGACGGCACGGTCTACCGGTTCGGCTCCACCGAGGACTCCTCCCTGCTGCTGCCGTTCATCGGCGATGACGAGGGGGAGCCGTGTCATGAGTACTACCCCGACGCCGGCAGAGGCGAGTCCACCGTCGAGGAGCTCTGTGAAGGCACCTGGCGCTGGATGCTGGACCGGGAGGTCGATCCGAACGGCAACGTGATCGACTACTCCTACATAAAGGAATTCGACTTCTACTGCACGTTGGCGCTGGATTATGAGCGCACCTGCGATCCGATGTACGACAGGGACGCGTACCTCAGTGAGGTGCGCTATGGCCACAACACCAACGTCGCCGGCTCGACCCCGACCGCGCGGATCGTGTTCACCACCACCGGCCGCGCCGAAGATGACATCACCGACGAACCGGAGTGGTGCCCGGACGGGGACTGGGGAAGCTGCCTCTACCAGCCGCCGACCTTCTACACCACCCAGAAGCTGGTCTATATCACCACCCAGACCGTGATCCCGGGCACCACTGACAGCTGGGAGGACGTCACCTGGTGGGACCTGTCGTACCAGTGGCAGTACGGTGACAACGACTGGCTGGGTGAGCACCCGATCTTGTGGCTGGATTCGATCCAGCAGACCGGCGAGGCCGGCGGAAACGGAACTTCCATCACGCTGCCGCCGACCACGTTCGAGCCGACGTTCCTGGACAACTCTGTCAGCGACCGGCTGGATGAGGCGCAGTTCCCCCGTATCGGCGCGGTGAACAACGGGCTTGGCGGTCGCAGCGAGGTGGAGGAGCAATCGTCAAGACCTGTGGATCACGAGTTTTTAAGCGGCTGCGTGTGAGGGCTGATCGTCGGGGCGTTCGATGAGTTTGCCGTTGACGAACGTGGCCCCGGCGCGGACCAGAGCGACGAGGT
>NZ_BMPY01000043.1:2143-46458 GCF_014647835.1 Microbispora rosea subsp. aerata | reverse complement strand
GGCCGTCCTGGTCATGGTGGCGGGCCGCCGCTGGAGAATCGAGGAGTCCTTCCAGACGGGCAAGGGGCTGACGGGCTTGGACGAGCATCAGGTCCGCCGGTGGAGGTCGTGGTATCGGTGGACGACTTTGGCCATGCTCGCCCACGCCTTCCTCGCCGCGGTCACCGCCCACGAGCGAGCCGGCCAGCCGGCCGAACCCGGGCTGGTGCCGCCGACGCTCAGCGAGATCCGGCATCTGCTCGTCCGCGTACTCATCCAGACCGCCTGCAATGTGACCCACCTGCTGCGCTGGTCCCGCTGGCGACGACGCCACCAAGCCCGCGCCCAGGCCAGCCATTACCGGCGGCAAGCTCTTTATGAGCCGTGATCACGAACTACGGCTGGAGTACTAGGTAGAGAACTGGCTCCGCACTGGGCAAGGTCACTCTTTCGGCATCGTCGTGGTCAGCAGCTCCGCCAGTGCCGGGTGCGTCCGGCCCGGCTCGATCGTCGTGATCGCGTACGTCGCGACGCCGTTCACGACGAACGGGTCCTCCGCGCTGATCCGCTCGATGGTCGCGCGGTTCACGCCGCACGCCACGATGGCCCCGCCCTGCGAGGACGGCACGGTCTGCCCCGAGACCAGGAAGGTGCCGTCGGCGTGGTGCCGTTCGAGGTACTTCACGTGATCGCGGACATAGGGGGCGGCGTCCTCCTCGGAGCGCGTGTAGTTCACGACCAGCAGGTGCAGCATGCCGTCAATCCAAGCAGTACGTCCGGGATCTCGCGGACGGTCCGATAGTGACGCCGGGAAGACGTGTATCGAGAGGGACCGCCGTCCGCTGGCCTCGAAGGAAGCGGCCCCGGGGCACGGGGCGTGCCCCGGGGCGGAGACGATCAGAGACGATCAGGCGGGGGCGTCGAGACGGGCGATCTGCTCGTCGTCGAGCTTGACGTCGACGAGCAGCTCTTCGAGCTGGGCGATCGAGCTGACGCCGACGATCGGGGTGATGTCCTGCGCCCGCAGCCAGGCGAGCACGACCTGGTTGCGCGTCGCGCCGAGCTCGCCGGCGACCTCGTCCAGCACGGCCAGCCGCTTGGTGGTGCCCGGGTGCTCGTAGTGCTCGGGCAGCGGCTTGCCGGCGTACGCGCCCATGAGCAGCGAGGTGTAGACCCACAGCGTCAGGTCGCCCTCGGAACGCACGTAGTCGAGCAGCTCCTCGGTCACCAGGGTGTGGCCGCCCTCGGGCAGCCGTACGCCGGGGCGGGGACGCAGGTAGGAGTGGCGGAGCTGCACATGGCTGTAGCGGGTGGCACCACGGGCGGCCGCCAGCGAGCGGGCCCGCTCCAGCCGCCAGGTCGCGTAGTTGCTCGCGCCGACCTCCTTGACCTTGCCGGCGAGCACCAGTTCGTCGAAGGCGCCGATCGTCTCCTCCAGGGGAGTCGACCTGTCGTCGATATGGGCCCAGTACACGTCCACGTGATCGGTGCCGAGCCGCCGCAGGCTGCCCTCGATCGCGGCTCGGATCACGGTGGCGGACAGACCCTCGGCGGCGTCGAGCGTACGGGCGCCGGGCACGGACGGGCGGGCGCCGCACTTGGTGCTGATGATCACCTTGTCGCGGTTGCGCCGGGAGGCGAGCCAGCGGCCGATGGTGGTCTCGCTCTCGTCGCCGGTCGCGCCCTCCACCCAGAACGGATAGTTGTTGGCCGTGTCGAGGATCGTTCCGCCGCCTTCGACGAAGCGGTCGAGGATGGCGAACGAGGTGGCTTCGTCCACGGTGGTCCCGAAGGGGATCGTTCCCAGAGCGATTCTCATGCCGACAACCTTGCCGCCTGGACCGCACTCCAGCGCAAGCGGCTTTCACCGACGGCGGGTGAGGGCCTTGCGTCCGCGCGCCACGATGGTCGCGACGTCGGTGAGATCGCTCATGTCGTGGGCGC
Source organism: Microbispora rosea subsp. aerata (assembly GCF_014647835.1). Taxonomy (GTDB): domain Bacteria; phylum Actinomycetota; class Actinomycetes; order Streptosporangiales; family Streptosporangiaceae; genus Microbispora; species Microbispora aerata. The sequence continues at coordinate 44,535 of NZ_BMPY01000043.1, read as the reverse complement.
GCGCCAGCGCCTCCTTCGCCGCGTCGTACGCGTCCAGGACCGCGTTCCAGTCGATGTCACCAGTCCTGTCCGCCTGGCCGTTGATCTCCTCGCCCAGCCTGGTCACGTTCTCCTCCTGGACGCGCCTGGCGCTCCGCACGGTGAGGCCGTCCTATGCGACAGGACCCGTTATATGGGCACGAGTTGCGGAACGCTTGCGAAACGCCAACAGGGACGGCGCTCAAGAAAGCGCACATGCATCCGACATTCGATGTGCCAGGATCAATGGTGTGGCTGTGTACACACCTGGACAGGTCGTCGAGCAGACCGGGTTCAGCCTCGACACCCTTCGCTACTACGAACGGATCGGGCTGCTGGAGCCCATCAGCCGTAACGCGGCGGGCCAGCGGCGGTTCACCGAAGACGACGTGAGCTGGCTCGGCATGGTCCGCTGCCTGCGAGACACCGGCATGCCGATCGCGGAGATGCTGCGCTTCGCCCAGCTCGTACGGCAGGGCGAGCACACCATCGAGGACAGGATCGCGCTGCTGGAGGAGCACGACCGGAAGGTGGAGGCCCAGATCGCCGACCTGCGCCAGAAGCAGGGCGCGATCCAGCGGAAGATCCAGTACTACAAGGACGTGCTCACCATGCGCGAGATGCTCCCCGAGCAGGCGTCGTCCTGAGCGCTGCGCCGGCGCGCCCTCGACGCCGCGGGCCGGGCGCCTGCCCGGCCCGCTCGGCGAGCGAGCCGGGCGGGCGGGCGGCTCAGGCCGTGCGGTAGGCCTCGGCCTGGAGGTTGTAGAGCTCGGCGTAGAGGCCGCCGAGGGCGAGCAGCTCCTCGTGCGTGCCGTGCTCGCGGACCCTGCCGTGGTCGAGCACGTAGATGCGGTCGGCGTAGCGGACGCTGGCCAGACGGTGGGTGATGAGCAGCACGGTCCGGCCGTCGGCGTGCCGCCTGATCCGCTCGAACAAGGTGTGCTCGGCCCTGGCGTCGAGGGCGGCGGTGGGCTCGTCGCAGATCAGCAGCGGCGCGTCCCGGTAGAACCCGCGGGCCACCGCGATGCGCTGCCACTGCCCGCCCGACAGCTCGTGGCCGTTTTTGAACCGGCGGTCGAGCAGCGTGCGGTAGCCGTACGGAAGCTCGGCGATGACCTGGTCGGCGCCGGCGACCTCCGCGGCCCGGGCGACCTCGGCCTCGCCCTTCTCCGTGCCCATCGTGATGTTGTGGCGCGCGGTCAGCGGCCACCGGGTGTGGTCCTGGGCGATGACCGCGATCCTGCGGCGCAGACTGTCGGGATCGACCTCGGCCAGGTCGACGTCGTCCCACCGGACCCGGCCGCTGTCCGGTTCGTACAGCCCGGCGAGGATCTTGGAGAGGGTCGTCTTGCCCGAGCCGTTCTCGCCGACGAGGGCCACGACCTCCCCGCGCTCGATGCGGACCGAGACCCCGCGCAGGGCGGGCGCCGGCGCGGCGGGATAGGAGAAGGTGACGTCCTCGACCGTGATGCGCTCGAAGGAGCCGGGGGCCTCCCGGTCGCGGGCCGCCGGCATGCGTGCCTCGGCGTGGGCGATGAACTCGAGGTAGTCGGTGAAGTAGAGGCCCTCCTCATAGAGCCGGTTCGTCGCGTGAAGGAAGTTCGACAGCGACGTCTGCCCGGATCTGATGGCGAGCACCGCGGTGCCGGCGACCGCGAGCGGCACCGCCCCCGCCGCCAGCAGCAGGCCGAGCGCGACGTAGACCGCCGCCTGCCCCAGGCCGCCCAGCGCCTCGCCGAGGACGCGGGCGACGGTCTGCCGCCGGGCCAGGTCGAGCATGACCCGCTGCTCGCCCCGGGCGACCGCGTCGAACATCCGCAGCAGGAAGCCGCGCATGGTGAACGTGCGGACCTCGGCGGCGGTGTCCTTGTCCGCCAGCAGCTCCTCGATGATCCACTTGCGCCGTCTGGCCGAGACGAGCGCCAGGGCGGTCGTGTAGCGCATCCTGGCCGCCCGTACGGCCGCCCAGGCGTCGGGGATGACCGCGAGCAGGAGCAGCGGCAGCAGCACGGGATGCAGCACGCCCAGCACGCCCGCGGCGGCGACGATGCCGACCAGGCCGGACAGCGTGTCGATGGTCGTGCTCACGACCATCTCGGCCATCCGCATGCCGCGCATGCGGGCCCGCTGCAGCGCGTCGTGAAACTCGGGATCGTCGAAGCAGACCAGCTCGACCCGGCTGGTCAGCGTGTAGAGGTGTTCTTCGGTGATCCGGGTGACCTGGGGTTCGAGCCGCGACTGGGCCCAGCCGGCCCCGGCTTGCAGGGTCGTGCGCGCGGCGGCGGCCAGGCCCACGAGCAGCAGGCTGGGCAGCGCCGCCTTGACCCGCTCCGGCGTGGGGCCGGCCTGGAACAGCGCGGTCAGCACGCCCGTCGTGGCGAGCAGCCCGAAGGCGGTGAAGACGCCGCCGAGCAGGCTCAGCGTGACCGTGGCCACGGTGTCGCGGGGGCTCGCCTCCCAGGCGATGCCCAGCGCCTGGCGGATCAGCCGGGGCAGCCGCCGCGCGACCGTGAGGAAGCCGATCCCCGCCATCGTCCCGTAGTGCCGCGCCCACTGCGGAGACTCGACGTCCGCCAGGTCCGGCAGGTCGTCCTCCGACAGGTGATCGGCTCCCCCCTGTTGTGTGACCGTCATGCCTGCAGTGTGAGCGCCCGCGCCGACAATTTCCGGGGCCTTCCGGCGGCGCTCCCCCTTTGCCGTACGCCCCTAACACGTCGGGGGGGCACCGGTATGCAGAGACGTTATCGGGACAAACTTGACGAAATGCCGGTCGAAGTGGGTTGATGGGGCTGCTGACAACGTTGTCAGCCATATGTCTCTTCGGGGGCCCGAAATCCTCCCGAGAAGCCTGAAGGGAATGTTGCGATGAGACGACGGTGGATGGCGGCCGTCGCGGTCTCTGTTGCAGGTCTGCTCACTCTTTCCGCCTGCGGCGGCGGCGACAAGCAGGAGAGCGGAGGCGGTCAGGCCGCGAGGAAGGTCGAGGTCTTCTCGTGGTGGACGGGTCCCGGTGAGGCCGACGGCCTCAAGGCGATGCGTGAGATCTTCGCCAAGCAGAACCCGAACTTCGAGTTCTTCGACGCGGCGGTGGCGGGCGGCTCGGGCGACCAGGCCCGCGCGCTGTTGTCGAGCAAGCTGCAGGCCAACCAACCCCCGGACACCTTCCAGGGCCACGCGGGCGCGGAGCTCCAGGGCTACATCAAGAGCGGCAAGCTGGAGTCGGTGAACTTCCTGTACGACGAGCTGAAGCTGAAGGAGGTCTTCCCGCAGCAGCTCATCGACCAGATCTCGGTGCAGGGCCAGGTGTACTCCGTGCCGGTGAACATCCACCGGTCGAATGTGCTGTGGTACAACCCCTCGGTCCTCAAGGAGGCCGGTGTCGACGGCGCGCCGGCGACCATCGAGGAGTTCATCGGCGACCTCGACAAGGTCAAGAAGTCCGGGAAGATCCCGCTGTCGATCGGCTCGCAGTGGACCGTGGTGCACCTGCTCGAGTCCGTGCTGCTCGGCTCGCTCGGCACCGACGCCTACAACGCCCTGTGGACGGCCGGCGCCGACTGGTCCAACGCGAACGTGACCAAGGCGCTGGAGAACTTCAAGACCATCCTGTCGTACGCCGGCAGCCCGCAGGACGACTGGCAGCCGGCGGCCAAGCAGGTCGCCGACGGCGAGGCGGCCTTCAACATCATGGGTGACTGGGCCTACGGCTACTTCCACAACCCGCCGGAGGGCGGCCTCGGCAAGGAGTCGCACAAGGACTTCGACTGGGCCGCGTCGCCGGGCACGGACGGCACGTTCATGTGGCTGTCGGACAGCTTCACGCTGCCGAAGGGCGCGCCCAACCGCGACGGCGCGATCGCGTGGCTGAAGGTGGCCGCCAGCAAGGAAGGCCAGGACGCGTTCAACCCGCTGAAGGGCTCGATCCCGGCCCGCAAGGACGCCGACAAGTCCCTCTACCAGGACTACCTGTCGTGGGACCTGGATCAGTGGGCGAACAGCAAGCTGGCCGGCTCGATCCAGCACGGTGTGGTCGCCGACGACCAGTGGCGTCAGGCGATCACCGACGCCGTGGGCCTGTTCCAGCAGGACAAGGACGTCGCCAAGTTCCAGCAGGCGCTGGTCGAGGCGGCCAAGAACAGCGGTCAGTGAGCTGATCTCCTCGTACGGCCCACGCCGAGTCCACAACCGGCGTGGGCCGTACTTGACTTCTGAGAGGTACAAGTGACGCGGGTGCGCAGATGGCTTCCCGGGCTACTCCTGGTGTCGCCGTCGATCATCCTCATCGCGGTCTTCGTGTACGGCCTGCTGGGCTGGAACTTCAAGCTCGCCATGACCGACAAGCACGACGAGATCGCGGAGATCCCCGGCGATTTCGTCGGGCTGGAGAACTTCATCGGCATCTGGAGCGAGGAGCGCTGGGGCCTGTCGGTCCGGCACGCGATCGTCTTCACCGTGGTCTTCGTCGGCGGCGCGCTCGTCCTCGGCTGGTTCCTCGCCTTCCTGATGGAGAAGGGCATCCGGGCGGAGAGCGGCTTCCGCGCCGTCTATCTCTTCCCGATGGCCGTCTCCTTCATCGCCACCGGCGTGGTCTGGCGGTGGCTGATGAACAGCGCGACTGGCGAGCAGGCGGTCGGGCTCAACCGGCTCTTCCACTATCTCGGGCTGGACTTCCTGCAGTGGCAGTGGTTCCGCGACCCCGACTTCGGGATGGCCGCCATGGCGATCCCGGCGATCTGGCAGATGTCCGGATATATCATGGCGCTGTTCCTCGCCGGGTTCCGCGGCGTGCCGGAGGAGCTGCGGGAGGCCGCCCGGGTGGACGGCTGCGGCGAGTGGGGGGTCTACCGGCACGTGGTGCTGCCCATGCTGCGCCCGGTGACGCTGTCGGCGCTGATCATCCTCGGCCACATCTCGCTGAAGGTCTTCGACCTCGTCGTCGCGGTGTCGGGCAAGCAGATCATCACCGACGTGCCCGCGACGTTCATGTGGACGGCGGTCTACGACTCGCACGACCCGGCGAAGGGCGCGACGATCGCGTCCTACATCGTGCTGTCCGTCGCCGTCTTCGTCGTGCCCTATCTGATCTGGGACGCCCGTAAGGGGAAGCGTTCATGACCGCGCACGTCGCCGAGAAGGCCCCGCGCACGGCGCCCGCCGCCCGGGTCCGCGAGAAGGGACGGGCCGGCACGTGGGTGCGGCTCGTCCTGCTGCTGCTGTTCGTCCTGGTCTTCCTGATCCCCGTCTACGTGCTGCTGGTGACGAGCTTCAAGCCGCTCACCGAGGCCGACCCCGCGCAGGCGTGGAACCTCCCCGAGGTGTGGACGACCGAGGCGTGGAGCGTCGCCTGGGAGAAGCTCGAACCCGGCATCGTCAACAGCTTCCTGCTCGCGGTGCCCGGCTCGCTGATCTCCGCCGCGCTCGGGTCGCTGAACGGATATGTGCTGTCCAAGTGGCGCTTCCCCGGCGCCGACGTGCTGTTCACGCTGTTCCTGTTCGGCATGTTCATCCCGTACCAGGGTGTGATGATCCCGCTGGTGCAGCTCATGGTGAACGTGGGCGACACCCTCGGCGTCCAGCTGTACGGCGGCATCCCCGGCCTGGTCCTGGCCCACGTGGTGTACGGCATCCCGATCTGCACGCTGATCTTCCGCAACTACTACGTCACGATCCCCGACGAGCTGATCGAGGCCTCCCGCGTGGACGGCGCGGGCATGCTGCGCACGCTCTGGTCGATCGTGCTGCCGGTCTCCGGCCCGGCGTTCGCGGTGGTGATCATCTGGCAGTTCACCTCGATGTGGAACGACTTCCTGTTCGCGGTCTTCCTCACCGGGCCGAGCTCGTGGCCGACCACGGTCATGCTCAACAACATCGCGGGAGCCGTGACGACGCCGTACAGCCAGCAGATGGCGGCGGCGATCCTGGCGTCGATCCCCACGATGGTCGTCTACCTGCTGCTCGGCAGGTTCTTCATGCGTGGTCTCATGGCGGGCGCGCTCAAGGGCTGAGCCGCGCCCGTGCTCGCGGGCCCGCGTCAGCGGGCCGTACGGTTCCCGCGGGGCGGCGGAGGGCGTTCGCCCGAGCCCCGCGGAACCAGCCGCGTCGCCAGCTCGATCCTGCTGGTCGGCTCGTCGTTCCCGGCCAGGCGCATGAACAGCAGGTCGGCGGCCGTACGGCCGAGCCGGGCGGGGTCCTGCGCCACCACGGTGACGCCCAGCAGGTCGGCCAGTTCGAAGTCGTCGAACCCCACCAGGGCGAGGCCGCCCGTGGGGCCGGCGTCGGCGGCGTCGGTGAGCGTCGCCAGCACCCGCAGGGTCTCCACGGTGATCCGGCCGTTGCCGGTGAACAGCGCGGTCGGGGGCTCGGACGCCGCGAGCAGCCGGGTCAGATGGGCCCGCAGCCGCGCGGGGTCCGGCGGGCCCATGACCACCAGGCCCTCGTCGTACGGCAGGCCCGCGGCGGCCAGCGCCTCGCGGTAGCCGCGCAGCCGTTCGGCCGCGGTGAAGATCCCGGGGGAGTCGCCGAGGAAGGCGACGCGGCGGTGACCATGGGCGATCAGGTGGGCCGTGCCCGCCCGGGCCCCGCCCGCGTTGTCGCACAGGACGGTGTCCGCCTCGCAGCCCGCGCCGGGCGGCCGGTCGGCGAAGACCGCCTTGATCCCGGCGTCGAACTCGGGCTTGAGATAGCCGTGGTCCGTGCCCGCCGGCACGATGATCAGCCCGTCCACCCGGCGGGCGCAGAAGGCGAGCACCAGGTCGCGCTCGCGGGCCGAGTCCTCCCGGGACGACCCGGTGAACAGCAGGTAGCCGTGGTGCAGCGCGGCGTCCTCCACGGCCCGGCTGAGGCTGGAGTAGAACGCGTCCGCGACGTCCTCGATGACCAGGCCGATGCTCGCCGTACGGCCCCGCCGCAGGATGCGCGCGCTGTCGTTGCGGCGGTAGCCGAGCCGCTCGATGGCCGCGAGCACGCGCTCGGCGGTCGCGGCGTTGACCCCCGGTTCGTTGTTCACGACGCGGGAGACGGTCTTGAGTGCCACACCGGCCGCCGCGGCCACGTCGTTCATGGTCGGACGGCCGCGTCTCGTCTCTCCCACGAGGAGATCATCTCCCATTTCACCCCGGTAGACAACGTTGTCAGTCGGATGGTGAGAGATGGTGGCTTCTGTGGGGACATGAGTCACTTTGGCTGGTGCTTTGATTTTTCTTTGTGCACTCCGGCCGCGGGCTCGGGGGTGGACGCTCGTGGCTGGACATCGACTGTTCTAGAATCGCACAATGAACACTGTGGACGGGCAGGAGCTGGGCGAACGAATCGCTGCGGCTCGGCAGCGCGCCGCGATGACACAGGCAGAGCTGGCTTCCGCGGTGGCGCTCGACCGGTCGAGTCTCGCCAAGATTGAGAACGGCAGTCGCCGGGTTTCCGCTCTGGAACTGGCCCGAATAGCGGACGCGGTGAACGAACGGATCGAGTGGTTCTTCCGGCCTGCTCCGCCCGCTGTGATCTCCCATCGCAACATGCAGGAACCCGGCGCGGCCAGCCCCGGAGTCGACCGGCTTATAGAAAGGGTGGCGCGCCATGTCGAGTTCGTCACCCAGCGTGTCAGGCAGGCGCTGCCCGACACTCCCGTCCTCACCCGGCCGGGGAACTCGGCTGAGACCGAGGAAGCCGCCGCGAGGGCTCGTACACTGCTGGGCATGGCCCCTGACGGCCCCGTCTCGGGGTTGACCGACCTCATGGCCGGCCAGGGCCTGTTCGCGTTCGCCTTTGACCTGGGCACCGACGCCGCCGACGGCGCCTCTCTGCTCCTTCGCCGTGGCGGGGTGGCCGTGATCAATGGTGCGCGCCAGGTCGGGCGCCGGCGCCTTGCGCTGGCGCACGAGTTCGGCCACTTCCTGTTCGCCGACGAGTACACCGTTGATTGGCGGATCGCCGAGCAGGACGGCGTCGAAGGTTGGGAGTCGCGCCTGGATCGGTTTGCGCGTGCGTTTCTGCTGCCCGAAGCCGACCTACGGGATATATATCGACATCTGACAGATGAGCGGACAGACCTGCGCACGATCGCTGTCTTGCTCGGCAGCAAGTACCAGGTGGACATGTCGACTCTGGCTCGCCGCATGACCGAGATCGGCCTGATCTCTTCGGACGAGGCCGGTTTTGTCCGCTCAGTGCGCACCAGCCGAGCCGACATCATCGAACTGAACCTCGTGCCCAAGCACGAGCTCGAGCCTCCGTGTCTCCCCAAGCCCTACGTCAAGTCCGTCCTTTCTCTCTATCGGGGCACTGACATTTCCGCCGCTCGTGCCATCGACCTGCTGTTCGACACGTGGACCGAGGACGAGCTTCCCTCGGTGCCGCAACTGCCGGAGAAGGCGATCTGGGAGTTCGTGTCGTGACGGAGGATGCCGGTGAGACATTCGTCTTCGACACGGGTCCATTGAGCGCTTTTGCGATCAACAACTGGTTAGGCGTCCTCAAGGCGATTGTGGGCAAACGCCGCGCCGTCATCCCGGACGTCGTCGTGGCGGAACTGAAGGAGGGCGAGGCCATGGACTCGCGCATCGGCGCCGCTCTCACCGCCGACTGGATCGAGCACCGTGAGCTCAGATCCCAGGGCGAGAGGGAGGCTTTCGCCGACTTCGCGGAACTGCTGGTCGTCGGCGACAGGAACCTCGGTGAGGCGGCCGTGCTCGCCCTGGCGCGTACGATGCGAGCCACCGCCGTCGTGGACGATGCCGCAGCGAGAAAGGCCGCGGCTTCTTTCGGCGTCGACTACTGCCCGACGCTACGGCTGCTGTGCTGGTCGATCAGGGACGGCCTGCTGACCGTCCCGCTCGTCGCCGAACTGGCCGACGACCTGCTGTCCAGTAAGTACCATCTGCCGTTCCGGCCTGGCGGCTTCGCGCGGTGGGCCGAGGAGAACGGTCTTCTCGACGGCTCCTGAGCGACGGCGCTCGAAGGTACGGCGCCGACCTCGACGCGATCGTCCGGTCCGGGCACTCGATGGGGCGCCGGCCCCGCTCGTCACGGAGACCGCCGTACCAGGACCACCCGCATAGGTGCCCGGCGCAGTCGCTGCCTGAGCCTTTCGATCCTGCACGAACCGGCCGTCCAAGGCGTCCGCCATCCGCCCCGGCGGGTGGTCAGCGCGGCAGCCGTTCGAGGTCGATGGCGATGGGGAAGGGGGCGTCCACCGCCAGGCGGGTGTGGTGGACGCCGGTCATCTGATATCCGGTGCCCTCGGCGTCGAGCCGGAAGGAGTAGACGAAGGGCCGGGAGTCGGTGCCCTCGACCCGCCAGAAGTGCGGGATGCCGGCCGCGGCGTAGTGCAGCGGCCGCAGGTCGCGGTCGGAGAGGGCCGAGCCGGGATTGACGACCTCGATGACCAGCCGCACCTCCTCTGCGAGGTAGCAGGTCCTCCGATCGTCGGAGGCGGCGAGGTCGTCCACCACCGCCACGTCGGGACGGGCGCGCCGCTCCGGCCCGAGCAGGACGTCCATCCGGCTGACCGCCACCAGGTCGCCCGGCGCCTGCGCGTTCAGGGCCGTGCGCAGGCCGTAGGTCACGCGTTCGCGAAACCGCGTCTGGGGGGCCGCGGAGATCAGGCCCGTGTCGGGGTGATCGGCGTCGTCCGCGCCGTCCCGCCGCTCGCGGGCGGCGGGACCCAGCCGGGAGAGGCGATCGGAGACGCCTCCGGCCCCGCACCCCGGACGGGGCTGGAGCCAGTCATCGAGCACGCTGGTCATGAGATCAGCGTAGCGTCACACAGCGTGATGGCCGAACTACTCAGATCGGCCTATGCGGGGTCGAGCGGCCGCAATTCGTCCGCGTACCCCACCGAGAGACGGCGCATGGTCCCGTCGGCGCCGATGGAGTATTGCCCCATACGCCACAGCGGCGGCGAGTACGCGTGGATCGACACCGAGCCCGGCGCCTCGCCGGTCAGCCGGTGGATGTGGTCGGGCCCGAACGAGAAGGCGTCGCCCGCCGCGACCTTCGTCTCCAGGTGGCTGCCGCCGATGCGCGGGTTGGACTCCTTCAGCTCGCCCGCCACCACCTTGACCGCCCCGGAGGAGACGTCGTGGTCGTGCCAGCCGGTGTCGTCCCCCGGACGCCAGCACAGCAGCCACACGTCCACGTACGAGTCGCGGTGCAGGGAGACGTAGTGGCGTCCCCCGTCCTGTGAGCCCTCGAAGTTGAGGTGGTGACGCCACAGCTCCGGCCGCTTGGCCAGGTCCTCCACCAGGGCGAGCAGCTCGCGGCGGTCGAGCGCGCGGGCCGGCAGCTCGTCGAAGGAGGCGCAGAGCGCGCCTTCCTGGATCGTTGGCGTGCTCATGAGTGCGACTCCTTTCGGGACAGCAGGCGGCCGGGATTGGCCACGCGGACGGCATGATCGATCGCGCGTTGCGCGGGGTCGCCGGGGTCCGGCCACACCGACTCGGCGTACGGCTGGTCGCTGCCGGCGACGAGGACGTCGATCCCGAGCTCGCGGATCACCGCGTCGGCGGCCCGGGGGCCGTAGGACGACGTCTCGAGGAACACGTCGGGGTCCACCAGGCCGCGTCCGGCGGCGCCCCGGGCGAGCTGGCGCTCCCGATGCAGCGGGGCGAGCCCGGCCAGCAGCGCGAAGCACACCTTCAGCCGGGGATGCCGGGTCCGGCCGAACGCCTCGAACGCGTACCACGCGGCGTGCATCTGCTGCACGTACGGCACGACGGCGGCCCACCAGGCGGGGCCGGACGCGGCGGCGGGGCCGGGGTGGACGAACAACGGCAGGCCGCGCTCCTCCAGCACGTCGAGCAGCGGGGCGACCAGGGACAGGCCCCGGGCGTCCCCGAGCGCGGTCGCCGGGAGCTGCAGCCCGGCCAGGCCCTGGTCGAGGGCGCGGGCGAGCCGTACGGGATCGGGGTCGGCGACCGGGGAGGCGGCCCAGGCGCCGAAGGGCTCGGGCAGCGCGCCGGCGTCGGCGTGGTAGGCGTCGATGAGCGGCCACGCCTCCTCCGGCGGCAGGTGCTCGATCCCGAGCGGGCTCGACAGGGAGACGAGCGCGAGGTCGAGGTGGGCGTTGCGCTTGCGCCGGATCTCCACGTCGTGGTCGGCCGGGTCGGCCTCGTACGGCGGCTCGCCGTCGAGGACGAGCGTCCACCCGTCCAGGCGCGGCGGGCGGGTGCGGCGGCGCAGCGCGTCGACGAGGGACGGCGTCCACAGGTGCTGGTGCACGTCCACGCTCATCGGCCGACCTTCCAGATAAGTCCTTATTCCCTACTCAGAATACATGATTTATGAGCGGGTGTGACCCCGGGGCGGATGGGGTCCACCGCCCTCGGGATCGGGTCAGTCGTCGCCGAGGATCATGTTGAGCACCCAGCTGATCACGCCGACGACGATGGCGCCCCAGAAGGCGGCCACGAATCCGTCGACGTGGAACGGCAGGTCGAGCTGCCCGGCGAGCCAGCTCGTGAGCAGCAGCAGGGCGGCGTTCACCACCAGGGCGAACAGCCCGAGCGTGAGCACGTAGAACGCGCAGCCGATCGTCTTGATGACCGGCTTGATGACGGCGTTCACGAGGCCGAAGATCAGCGCGACCGCGAGGAGCGTGCCGATCTCTTTGGCCGTTGATTCGGCGCTGACGGTGATGCCGTCCACCAGCTTGGTGGACGCCCACAGGGCCGCGGCCACCACGATGATCTTGAGTATGACCTTCATCTCAAGAATCCTTCCACGGCATGGCAAAGAGCGCGCGGGTCACGTATGGCCGGAATCGGCGCTCCCGCACGGGGCAGGGGAGGAGCGGCAAAAAGGATGTCCGTTTATGGGGGTCCTTCTCCCGTCTCGGGGGTATGAGGGGCAAACCTGGGGGAAACCGATGAGTTGGGGGTGAGATCGGATGGACGTGGAAGAGCTCGAGACGCTCCCCGCCAAGGAGCTGCACGACCGTGCCGTTCGCTACGCCGTTCGGCACGGCGACTTCGGGTTCCTGTGGGAGCTGCTGAAGGTCATCCCGGCGGCCGAGGCCGCCAGCGGCAACAGCGACCAGACCGCGAACGACCTCAGCAGGGTCTCCGCGCTCCTCAGCGACGCCATGGCGGCGGGCGAGGGCGAGCTCGGCGACGCGCTCCGGCCGGTCTACGTCGACTACCTGTCCAAACACCCCGACGCCTGAGCCCGTCCCGTCGCGGGAAGACGCTCAGCAACCTCTCATCTCCGCACGTCACAATGGCGTCGTGGTCAAGACACAGGTGCTCGTCGTCGACGACGAACCCGAGGTCCGCGACGCGATCGCGCGAGCACTGCGCGTCGAGGGGTACGGCGTGGCGACCGCGGCCGACGGCATGGGCGCCCTCGACGCGATCGACGGCGCGGCGCCCGACCTCGTCGTGCTCGACGTGCTCATGCCGGGCATGGACGGCATCGAGGTCTGCCGGGCGCTGCGCGACGACGGCAACCGGCTGCCGGTGCTCATGCTGACGGCGCTGGACGGCATCGGCGACAAGGTGGCGGGCCTCGACGCGGGCGCCGACGACTATCTCGTGAAGCCGTTCGCGCTCGAGGAGCTGTTCGCCCGGGTGCGCGCCCTGCTGCGCCGCGCCGCGCCGCCCCCGGAGGCCGGCTTCGCCGACCTGGTCCTGCTGCCCGACAGCAGGCAGGCCCGGCGCGGCCGGCGGCTCATCGACCTGACCAGGACCGAGTACGCCCTGCTCGACCTGCTGATCCGCAACGGCGGCCAGGTGCTGACCCGGCAGGTCATCCTCGAACGCATCTGGGGCTACGGCTTCCGGCCGGGGTCGAACCCGCTGGAGGTCTACATCGGTTACCTGCGCAAAAAGACCGAGGCGGGGGGCGAGCCGAGGCTCATCCACACCGTCCACGGCCTCGGGTACACGCTGCGGGAGCCCACCGCCTCCCCCGCCGCCGGGGAGGAGCGATGAAGCTCCGCTGGCGGCTCGCGCTGGCCTCCGCGCTGGCCGGCGCGGTGAGCGTGATCGTCGCGATCGTGGCCGCCTACCTCATCACCTGCCGCCGGGTGGAGTGGGCGATGGACCACTACGGGACGTACGAGAGGTACGGCGGCTACGGCACCCCGCCCCCCAACGGCGTGCTGGCCGCCCTCGCCGACGTGGACGACCTGGGCTGGCCCTTCATGGCCGTGGCCTTCGGCGGCCTGGTGCTGTCGGGCGCGCTGGGCTGGCTGGCCGCCCGCGCCGCGCTGCGGCCGGTCAACGCGCTCAAGGACGCCGCCGGACGGGTCGCCGAGACCCGCGACCTGACCACGCGGATCGAGGTGTCGGGGGACGACGAGCTGAGCAGCCTGGCGCGCAGCTTCAACGCGATGCTCGACGCGCTGGAACGCTCCTCGAAGGCGCAAAAGCGCCTCGTCGCCGACGCCTCCCACGAGCTGCGCACCCCGCTCACCGCCCTGCGGACCAACGTCGAGCTCTTGATGAGAGGCGACCTGCCGCAGGAGGTCCACGAGGAGGTGAGCCGGGCCGTGATGAGCGGCATGGAGGAGCTCACCGCGCTCGTCTCCGACGTGGTCGAGCTGGCCCGCGACGAGGAGCCCGCCGTGCTCGTGGAGAGCGTGCGCCTCGACGAGCTGGTGGAGCGCGAGGTCGCCCGGGCGGCCAGGCATTGGCCGTCGACGGCCTACTCGGTGTCGGTCGAGCCGACGGTCGTGCGGGGCGTGCCCGACCGGCTCGCCCGGGCCGTGGCCAACCTGCTCGACAACGCGGCCAAGTACAGCCCCGCCGGCGGCCTGGTCGAGGTGGCGCTGCGGGGCGGCGTGCTGACCGTGCGCGACCACGGCCCCGGCATCTCGTCCGAGGACCTGCCGCACATCTTCGACCGCTTCTACCGGGCCCCCTCGGCGCGGGCGCTGCCCGGCTCCGGGCTGGGCCTGGCCATCGTCGGCCAGGTCGTGGACAGCCACGGCGGCAGTGTGTCGGCCGGCCCCGCACCCGGCGGTGGCACGCTCGTCCGGCTGGCCCTGCCAGTAGGCTGAGGTCATGGGCTCTGTACGCGTCGAGCGGACCGAAGACGGGTTCGTCGCCCGCAACGAGCGCGGCGCCGAGATCGCGATGGGCTCCGGCGACGGTGTGTTCAGTCCGGTGGAGCTGCTGCTGGCGGCCGTCGGCGGCTGCAACATCATGACCGTCGAGCCGCTCACCGCCCAGCGCGGCCACCGTCTCCTGCGGCTGGCCGTCGAGGTCTCCGCCGAGAAGGAGAGCCCGACCCTGCTGCGCTCGATCACCGTGACGTACGACGTGGAGCTGCCCGGGGAGGACTCCGGTGAGGTCTTCGCCGCCGTCGCCGAGCGGGTCCACGAGCGTCACTGCACGGTGAGCCGGTCGCTGCGCAACGGCACCGAGGTCAAGCTGGATCTCGGGAGGTAGCACGGGCGGGCGGGGCCCGCCCGGATGTAGGCCGGAAAACAACCTGTCTATGACGCCTTCATGACGAGGCCCCTTGTAGTGTTGAAGCAGGTCCTCGGGGGAGAGACCACACAGACTTTCTTGATAAAGGACGCGGATGGGGGAACCGCGTCCGGAAAGCGGGGGCCCGCCGGTGCCTTTGGGGAGGGTATTCCTGGCGGAACCGCTTTGATCCGGAGCCGGGCAGTTGGGGGACTGCCCGGCTCCGGCATTTCCGGGGTCCTGCGCCCCTCCTCCCACCCGTACCCCCACCCCTCCGCATGCCCGTACTTGTACTCCGCGCCTCCACGCGCCGCGCGCACCCATGCGCGCGTCCCTGTCGCTCCTCCTCCCATCCGTACCGCCGCCCGACGTCCCCGCCCGCACTCCCACCGCCGCCGGCGAACGACGTCCGCGGCGGACGGTAAACGACCTTTGCCTTGGTAAACCGCGGTCGTCGCGTCGTTGATCGGCTTCGCTTTTGTGGCGAGTTGCGTTATCCCGCCGTTCCCGGCGGTTCCCTTGGTGATCCCTTGCCGTACGGGCTCACCGCTTTGCCGTGCCCGGACCGAACGTCCCGCCACGCACCGTCAACGGACACCGGGAGCGGGCGATGGTGACAGGTCCGTCTTGGGGTAAACAGTGCCGACAGTAGATCTTCTGACCCGTATGGGGCTTTTACTTTGCTTCGTCCTGACTCGTCCTGTAGTGTCCTGTTTGCCGCCGACCGGTGGCTGGATTGGACTTGGAGAGGAGATCACCGTGGGTGACCCCACACCGACCTCTGAGCCAAGACTTATCGGATCACACGTCTGACTCACGACGGCCTTCCGGCCGATCGCCATAGCTTTTGCGCACACGCCTCCGGGTGAACGGCCTCTCGTGCCCGGACACGTGGCCCGTCTTCGCGGTCTGCCGTACGCAGGTCCCTAGATGACGCATGGCCATCCACTGTCGTCTCACGAAAGATCCCCAGCCCAGATGAAGACTCTGTTTGACATGCGTGGCAACCGTCGCCTCTGCGCCGCTGCCACGCTCGTCGGAGCGGCGGCCGTCACCGCGTCTCTTGTCGCCGCCGCGCCCGCGCCCGTCGAGCAGCCGGTCAACGAGGCCGCCGGCGTCTCGGTCGACGTCCCGATGAACGACCTCTCCGCGGCCATTCCGGCGCACGAGGAGGTCCTCCTCCAGGGCAGCACCACCGGCTCGTACTTCTGGGACGACGCCTCGGGCCGCCAGGGCGACACGGGCCTGCCCGCCATCGGCAAGCCCATGCAGAAGGGGCTGTTCGCCAGCCCGAGCTGGCCGCTCGGCACCGAGGGCTACGTCTTCTACAAGGGCAAAAAGGCCAAGTTCTTCATCGGCGACCGCGGCCCGGGCATCCCGTCGGACAGGGGCGTCATGCTGGACATCGACGGCAAGACCTTCGCCGAGCTCACCGGCACCACCTGGAACGAGGACACGCTGACCGTCAGCGGAGACCTCGGCCACATCCCGATCCAGTACGTCATCACGAAGTGGGGCGACGGGCCGGGTCTGCGCAGCGAGCCGGTGCCCTTCTCCAGCGGCGCCTGGCGGAGCTGACACCCCCGAAACTCCGATCGACGAGCGATGTGCGCGACCTTCGCGGGGCTGCTAAGGTTACGGACATCGCGAGCGCCGCTAGCTCAGTTGGTCAGAGCAGCTGACTCTTAATCAGCGGGTCCGGGGTTCGAGTCCCTGGCGGCGCACTATACGAAAAGCCCAGGTCGGCAGCGTCCGGCCTGGGCTTTCTCTATGCGCACGAAAGGTGCGGCGGGCAAGAACCCGGCCGGACACGCCATAGGATGGACGCGGAGTGCCGGGAAGCCTGGTCGGCGGTCGTCGAACCCGATCCCGGAAACGGAGCGCCCGTGACCACTCCCCGCCGTCTGTCCCTCCTCGGTCCCGCTTCCCGGGCGGAGGCCCGCCGCATCGCCGACATCCTCCGCAAGGAGACGATCGGCGGCGCGTTGCTCCTGGTCGCCGCCGTCGCGGCCCTCGCCTGGGCCAACTCGCCCTGGTCGGAGGCGTACGCGGGGCTGCGGTCGGTCACGGTCGGGCCGGCCGGATTGCACCTCGACCTCAATCTCGCCGAGTGGGCCTCGGACGGGCTCCTGGCGGTCTTCTTCTTCGTCGCGGGTCTGGAACTGAAGCGCGAGTTCGTGGCGGGGGACCTGCGCGACCCCCGGCGGGCCGTCGTTCCCGTCGCGGCGGCCGTCGGCGGTGTGATCGTCCCGGCGCTGCTCTATCTGCTCGTCAACACGTTCCCGGACGGCGCGGCGCGGGGATGGGCGACCCCGACGGCCACCGACATCGCGTTCGCGCTGGCGGTGCTCGCGGTGGTGGGGCGGCGCCTGCCCGCCGCGCTGCGCACGTTCCTCCTCACCCTGGCCGTCGTGGACGACCTGCTGGCGATCGTGATCATCGCGGTTTTCTACACGTCGCACCTATCGGTGGTGCCGCTGCTGGCGGCGCTCGCGCCGCTCGGCGCCTTCACCGTGCTGGTGCGGCGGCGGGTGCGCTCGTGGTGGCTGCTGCTCCCGCTGGCCGTCGTGACCTGGGGGCTGGTGCACGCCTCGGGTGTGCACGCCACGGTCGCCGGGGTGCTGCTGGGCTTCGCCGTACCCGTCCTGCGCAGTGAGAAGGCGGGCGGCCCGGAGGCGGGACCGGGGCTCGCCGAGCACTTCGAGCACCGGTTCCGCCCCATCTCGGCGGGCGTGGCCGTGCCGCTGTTCGCGTTCCTGTCCGCGGGGGTGCCGCTCAACGGGCTGGGTGAGGTGGCGAACCTGTTCACCGACCCGGTGCCTCTGGGCGTCGTCGCCGGGCTCGTCGTGGGCAAGCCGCTGGGGATCATGACGGCCACCTGGCTGACCGCCCGGTTCACCCGCGCCGACATCGACGAAGGGCTGGCGTGGGTGGACGTCGCCGGGCTGGCGATCCTGTCCGGCATCGGGTTCACGGTGTCCCTGCTCATCGGCGAGCTGGCGTTCGGCTCGGGCACGCCCCGCGACGCCCAGGTCAAGCTGGCGGTGCTGGCCGGCTCGCTGATCGCGGCACTGCTGGCGACGGTGGTGCTGCGGCTGCGCGACCGCGCGTACCGGCGGCTCGCCGAGGCCGAGCGCGCGGAAGCCGAGCACGCCGAGTCGGAGCGTGCCGGGACCGTGGCCACCCGCGACCTCCCTTCATACGGCGGGTGACCCCGGGCCCGGCGTCCCTCACCAGGTGACGGGCAGCGCGTCGAACCCTCCGGTCAGCCTGTCGGTGTGCGCCTTCAGGTCCTCGTACGGAACCGCGAGCGCCAGCGTGGGGAAGCGGGTGAAGAGGGAGCCGAAGACCGCGCGGAGCTCGACCCGGGCCAGGGACGCGCCCAGGCAGTGGTGGGGACCATGGCCGAACCCGACGTGCGGCTGGGGGTCGCGCCGCCGGATGTCGAACGTGTCGGGGTCGGGGTAGACACGCTCGTCCCTGTTGGCCGTGGGGATGGACAGCACGACCAGTTCGCCCGCGCGGATCCGCACGCCGGCGACCTCGACGTCCTCGTGCGCGTAGCGCACCAGCCCGTGCTCGCTCGGCGAGGCGACCCGCATGATCTCCTCAATCGCGCCGTCCAGAAGCGAGGGGTCGCGCAGCAGCGCGTCGCGCTGGGCCGGGTTGCGCAGGAACAGCAGCACGCCGTAGTCGATCTGGTTGACCGTCGTCTCGTGGCCGGCGAACAGCAGGCCGCCCGCGATCCTGGCGATGTCGTCCTCGGGAAGCGAGGCGTTGGCCAGGTCGGTGTACACGTCCTCGCCCGGGTTTTCCCGCTTGGCCTTCACGATCTCGTAGGTGTAGACCTCCATCGCCATCTGGGCGGCGGCCGACCGCTCGGGGTGGTTGAGGTCGGTCATCGCCTCGGCCGTGGCGCGGAACCTGTCCCTGTCCTCGTACGGCACGCCGAGAAGCTCGCAGATCACCTGGATCGGCAGCGGGAGCGACAGGCCGGCGTGCAGGTCCGCGGGCGGGCCCTGCTCGGCGAGCCGGTCGAGCAGGACGCCGACCAGGGTTTCGATCCGCTCCGACAGTCTCCGCATGCGCCGGGCGGAGAACGCGGGGGCGAGCAGCCGCCGCATCTGCCTGTGCACCGACCGCTCCGTGGCGTACTGGCCGGTCGGGCCGCCGAGCAGGGCGTTGTTCGACAGGCGGGCCGCGGTCTCGGGGGTGGGGTGAGACCGGCCGAACCTGTCGTCGGTGAACACCTGCCGTATCTCCTCGTAGCCCGTGACCAGCCACGCCTCGTCGCCCATCGCGGTCGTGACCTTGGTGATCGGTGCCTGTGCCCGCAGCTCGCGGAAGCCGGGGGATATCTCCAGGACGTCCGGCCGGTCGAACGGCAGCTGTGGGAGTCCGGGCATGAACGGTCCTCCTTTCGCTCGATATGGACGCTCTTGACTCTCTTCCCTGACGTGAAGCCTGGCAAGGTAGTAAAACCATGTCCGGTGTGATCGGAGACGAGGCGTTTGCCGTACGGCTCTGCCCGTGTCTGCCCCGCTGCGTGCCCCGAGAACACCAGCGCCGCTCCGCGACCCGGCATGACACGGGTGGTGCGGAAGAAACAGGGCTCAAGCAGTGGTGAATTCACCGCATCCGGCGGGAGATCTTCGTCGGGGCGGCGGTGGCGGCGCCGCCGGAGGGGGAGACCGCTTTTCACTACCAATCGTGTCCGGATGAGCACATCGTTGTCTCCCGGCACAGAGCCTGGAGGTGGTGACGAGTGCGGTTCTCAGCCGAGGACGCTGCCTGGAGACAACTGAGCAGCGAGTACGCCGGCCGCTGGTCGATCTGGAGGAGCGACGCCGGCCGCTGGTACGCGACCCGGCTGACCAGGTCGCTGTCCCGGATCGAGATGGACCGGGGCTTGATCATGACCGCGTGCGGCGAGAGCGCGGAGGAGCTGCGCGCGCTGCTCACCGCGCAGGAGGGCCTGGCGGGCCAGACGCTCTCCTCGTGACACCCGGGGCGTGGGCCCGGACCGCCGGGCTCACGGCCCAGAGCCGGAAAACGGTCGGAAACGACCGGAGAAATGCGCCGGGACGGGTGGGAAAATCCCTCTTATGACAGAACCAGCGGTTCGCGAGTCCGTTCCCCCGACCGGCGCACAGCACACGATCGCCGCGCACGGATACGCGGCGACCGTCACCGAGGTGGGCGGGGGCCTGCGCGTCCTGACGTACGACGACCGGCCGCTGGTCATGTCCTATCCCGCGGACGCGCATCCGGTGGGCGCCGCCGGGCAGTTGCTGCTGCCCTGGCCGAACCGGGTGCGCGACGGCAGGTATGACGTCGACGGCGAGACCAGGCAGCTCGCGATCACCGAGCCCGGGACCGGCAACGCCACGCACGGTTTCGCGCGCCTGATGCCCTGGACGGTGCTGGAGCGGGACGCCGCCGCGATCACGCTCGGGCTGCGGCTGTTTCCCCAGCTCGGCTATCCCCACGTGCTCGACCTGACCGTGTCGTACGCGCTGGGCGAGGCCGGCCTGGAGGTCGAGGTGTCGGCCGTGAACGTGGGCGACGGCGTCGCGCCGTACGGCATGGGCGCGCATCCCTACCTCACCCTGGGCGAGGAGACGGTGGACGACGCCGTGCTGGAGGTGCCCGCGGCCGAGTGGACCCCGGTGGACGAGCAGAAGATCCCGATCGGCCGCCGCCCGGTCGAGGGCACGGAGTATGACTTCCGCGAGGGACGCCGCGTCGGCGGCACCGTGCTCGACACTCCTTATACGGCCCTGCGGCGTGACGACGACGGGCGGGTGCGGGCCCGGCTGCGGGCGGCGGACGGCTCCCGGGGCGTGGAGCTGTGGGGCGGGCCCGGCGTCGAGTGGCTCCAGGTCTTCACCGGCGACACGCTGCCCGAGCCGTACCGGCGGGCGGGGGTGGCGATCGAGCCGATGAGCTGCCCGCCGAACGCGTTCGCGACGGGGGAGTGCCTGGTGCGCCTGGCGCCGGGGGAGCGGGCCGCCCACCGCTTTGGGATCACCGCACTCGGGTGAAAGGGCGCGGGGAAGACGCACGGGCGGTTCGTCCGATCACGGTAGGTTATTCCGGTCCGTGCACATCATCATGCCGAGATGTACATTTTTCAGCTATTTTCATGACAGAGGCAGTCAAGTATTCTTTCCCGAGGGCGTTATGCGAGGAGCCGGCGCCGTCGAAACCGATCCCGCTGACCTGCGGCCACGCGGTGCGTCCGGGGGAAATGCCGATGTTCCCCCGTTCACGCTCATCACGAATGAGGCATTGACCGGAAACAATCTTGTTTCTTTGAATTCACATGACTGCGTTGCGTGTCGTATCTTGAGCCGTGGGAGCGCTCCCACGAGCTAAGGAGGCGCGCGTGACTCTCCCTTTCGGCACGGCTCCGGTTGACCCGGCCCCCGTCTGGACCGCCGAATGCCTCCTGCCCGCAGTCGGCGCGAGTGTGGCCGAGGCGCGCGCCCTCGTCCGTCGTGAGCTGTCCCGGTGGGGTCTGGACGAGCTCATCGACGATTGCTGTCTCATCGTGAGCGAGCTCGCCTCGAACGCCGTACGGTACGGCGGCAACGTCTTCGCCCTCCGGCTCGGCAGCAACGGCACCTGGGTGTACGGCGAGGTCTTCGACCAGGGCGAGGGCGTGCCCCGCCAGCGCGAGGCGGACCTCGACTCCCTCGGCGGCAGGGGGCTGCTCATCGTGGACGAGCTCGCCGACGACTGGGGAGTGGCCGGCTCCGGGCGCGGCGGCAAGACCGTCTGGTTCATCGCCGGGGCGGGCAGCCCGTCGCTGTTTCCCGTCGTCCCGCACCAGTCCCGCATCGCCGTCGGCTGACCCGGCGTCTCACGAGGTCTTCGCGTCCTCGAAGCGGGCGAGCACGGTGGCCGCGATCTCCTCGGGCCCGTGCGCGGAGGGATCCGCGATCACGTCCGCCACCTCGCGGAACCACGGCAGCCGCAGGTCGCGCTGCTCGGTCAGCATGCGCACCAGGTCGGGCTTGAAATGCGGGCGGTGGGAGCTCGACTTCATCCGCTCGGCGAGCACCTCGGGCGGGCCGTCGAGAAACACCACGAAGGCGGAGTCCAGCGCCCGCCGCGTCCCGGGATCCTCCACCGTGCTGGCGGCGGCGGCGATGACCGGGGCCGGACGGTCCGCCAGCGCGTCCCGCAGCACCTCCGCCTCGCGGGCGTGCAGCTCGTCGGCGCCCAGGCTGCCGGCCATCGCGGCGGCGGTGGCGCCATACCTGGCCTCCAGATCCGCGTCGCTGTCGCGCATCGGCCGGTCCAGCGCGTCGGCGAGGAGCCGGGCGACGGTGCTCTTCCCGGCGCCCATCAGGCCCATCACCACAATGGGGATATCGGTCATAAGTCGCAATGCTGCCTCATAACGGCGTGGGCCCGCGACGTTTGGAACCCGTGGAGGGGATAGAGGCGAAGGAGGCGGACTTCCGACGGTCCCCCGAAGGGAGGCATCACGATGCCCGGACGTGAGGAACTGCCCTCGACCCTGGAGCGCTCGCCCAAGGAGGCCCAGGAGACGTGGATCAAGGCGCACGACTCCGCCGTCGAGACGTACGGCGAGGGTCAGCGCGCCCACCGTACGGCGTTCGCCGCGCTCAAGCACTCCTTCGAGAAGGTGGGCGACCACTGGGAGAAGAAGAAGGGACGCGGGCCGTCGGACCGGCAGGCGAGGAAGAGCACGCCGAAGCAGGGCGAGACGGCCGAGGGCGTCGACGCGAACGCCTCCAAGCGGCATCTCTACGACGTCGCCGGCCGCCTCGGCATCCCGGGCCGGTCGAGGATGACCAAAGACGAGCTCGTGGACGCCATCAAGAAGGCCAACCGCAAGGCCACCGCCAAGGCCCGCTGACCGTCCCCCCGCCTCACCGCCGGGGCGGCGGCTCATCGGCGGCGGCGAGAAGACGGCGGGCGAACGCGGCATAGGCGCCGCGGAAGTCCTCGGGCTCGACGACGGTGAAGTCGGCGTCGAGGCGGGCCAGGGCGAGGACGAGCCACTCCCAGGAGTCGAGCCAGACGGTCACCCGGGTCTCCCCGTCGCCCGGCCCCCGGTGGATCTCGGCGTCCTCGAACTTCAACGCGTCGGCCACCCGGTCGGGCCGCGCCCGCACGACGAGCCGCACGCGCCGGCGGTCCGCGTTGAGGCCCCGGCGGAGGTATGCCAGGGCCGCGTCGGCCGGCAGGTCGCGGGGAGCGTGCCGCACGCCGGTGCGCACCAGGTCGCGGACGCGGTCGAGGCGGAACACCCGCCAGTCGTCCCGGTCCAGGTCCCAGCCCAGCAGATACCAGCGCGCGAGCAGGTGGATCTGCCGGTGCGGCTCCACCCGTCGGCGGCTCGCCCCGCCGTGCCTGTCGCGGTAGCCGAACCGCACGACCTCCCGGTCGTTGATCGCCTCGGCGAGCCCGGCGAGAAGCGCCGCGTTCACCGCGGGCGCGAGCCGCCGGTCGGTCTCCAGGCTCGCCCGCAGCGCGGCCACGCGCGGACGCAGCCGCGCGGGCAGAAACTGGTCGAGCTTGCCGTACGCGCGGGTCGCCGCGTCGTCCAGCGCCCCGTCCTCGCCGGAGCCGGAGGAGGCGAGAGTGGCGAGGCCGAGCAGCACGGCGACCGCCTCGTCGTCGTCCAGGACGAGCGGGGGCATGGTCCGGCCCGCCACCAGCCGGTAGTGGCCGCCCGGTCCCGGCTGGGTCTCCACGGGATAGCCGTACTCCCTGAGCCGGTCCACGTCGCGGCGCACGGTGCGCGGGCTGACGTCCAGGCGCGCGGCGAGGTCGTCCCCGCTGAACGGCCGACCCGTCTGGAGGATCGACAGCAGGGCCAGCATGCGCCGGGTCACGTCCGCCACCCGCTCATCATGCCCGCAATCGCGGTCAGAATCCGGCCGCGACTGCCCGTACGGTCACGAGCATGGCGACACGGCACATCTCCATCAGAGGGGCACGTACGAACAACCTCCGCGCCGTCGACGTGGACATCCCGCGCAACCGCCTGGTGGTCTTCGCCGGCGTCTCGGGGTCGGGCAAGTCGTCGCTGGTCTTCGACACGATCGCGGCGGAGGCCGGTTATCAGCTCAACGAGTCGTTCCCGCCGTTCGCGCGCAACCGGCTGCCGAAGTGGACGCGGCCCGACGTGGAGCACATCGACGGGCTGTCGCCGGTCGTGGTGATCGACCAGCGACGTCTCGGCGGCAACGCCCGCTCCACGGTCGGCACGATCACCGACACCTGGACCTACCTGCGGCTGCTGTTCTCCCGCCTCAGCGAGCCGCACGTGGGAGAGTCGAACCACTTCTCGTTCAACGACCCGGCCGGGATGTGCCCCACGTGCTCGGGACTCGGCGACGTCGTCGTCACGGCCGTGGACCGCATCCTCGACCCGGACAAGTCGCTGCGGCAGGGGGCGATCCGGCTGCCCGGGTTCGGCGACGGCAACTACTGGTACTCCCAGTACGCCGACATCGGCGTGTTCGACGCGGACACGCCGCTGCGCGAGTGGAGCCGGGACGAGCGCGACGCCCTGCTGTACGGCGGCGAGGCGGCGGCACGGCTGGGGCGCCGGCTGCCGAAGGACTACGAGGGGGTGGTCGAGCGGTTCGAGCGGATCTACCTGCGCGCCTCGGGGGAGCTGTCGGAGCGCAAGCAGGAGACGATCCGCCGGTTCACCCGGTCGCGGGTCTGCCCGGACTGCGGGGGAGACCGGCTTGGCGAGGCGTCCCGCACCGCCACCGTCCTCGGGCGCACCATCGGCGAGCTGTCCCGGCTGGAGGTCGCCGAGCTCGCCGCCTTCGTGCGGGGCATCGACGCGCCGGAGGTCGCGCCCGCCGTCGCGGCGCTGACCGCCAGGCTCGACGCGATGGACGCCATCGGCCTGGGATATCTCCACCTGGCCCGCGCGACGACGACGCTGTCGGGCGGCGAGTCCCAGCGCGTCAAGATCGTGAAGCATCTCGGGTCGAGCCTCACCGAGATGCTCTACGTGTTCGACGAGCCCACGGCCGGGCTCCACCCCACGGACGTCGAGTCCATGACGAGGCTGCTCGAGCGGCTGCGCGACAGGGGCAACACCATCCTCGTCGTGGAGCACGACCCCGCCGTCATGGCCGTCGCCGACCAGATCGTGGAGATCGGCCCCGGGGCCGGAGCCGATGGAGGACGGCTCGTCTTCCAGGGCACGTTCCCCGAGCTCCGGCGGGCCGACACCTCCACGGGACGCGCGCTGCGGCGGCCCGCGCCGCTCAAGACGGCTCCGCGTACGGCGAAGGGGGTGATCACAGTCGCCGAGGCGACGCGCAACAACCTGCGGCGCGTCACCGTGGACATCCCCGCCGGGGTGATGACCGTGCTCACCGGCGTCGCCGGCTCGGGCAAGTCCAGCCTGGCCGCCGAACTCGTCGGGCAGCACGACGCCATCGTGATCGATCAGCGGCCGGTCGCCGTCAACCGCCGGTCCACGCCGATCACCTACACCGGCATCGCGCCGGCGATCCGCAGGCTGTTCGCCCGGCGCAACGGCGTCCCCGCCGCGCTGTTCAGCGCGAACTCCGAAAGGGCCTGCCCGAAGTGCGACGGGCTCGGCGTCGTCTACACCGACCTGGCGTTCATGGACGGCCAGGAGGTCGTCTGCGAGGCGTGTGAAGGGCGGCGCTTCACCCCCGAGGTGCTCGCGTACACCGTCGACGGCCTGTCCATCGCCGACGTCGACGCTCTGTCCGTCGACCAGGCCAGGCGCCGGCTGCCCGACAAGGCCGTCGACCGGGCGCTGCGGCACCTGTCGCAGGCCGGCCTCGGCTATCTGCGGCTGGGTCAGTCGCTCACCACGCTGTCCGGAGGCGAGTGCCAGCGACTCAAGATCGCCAAGGAGTTGCGCGACGCCGAGCGGCCCGCGACGTACGTGCTCGACGAACCCACCACGGGCCTGCACATGAGCGACATCGACGGCCTGCTCCGGCTCCTGGACGCGCTGGTCGACCGCGGGCACACCGTCGTGGTCATCGAGCACAACCTGGACGTCATCCGGCAGGCCGACTGGCTGATCGACCTCGGGCCCGGCCCCGGCAGGCACGGCGGGCGCGTCCTCTTCCGGGGGCACGTCGCGGACTATCCGCCGGACGCGGGAACGCCGACGGCCCGTGCCCTCGCCGCCTGCCGATAACGGCGATCAGGACATGTCATCGAGCAGCGCGTCAGAGGAGTCGACCGTGGCGGCCGCTCGAAGCCAGGCGGCCAACCGGTCGAGGTCATTACATTTGCGGATCTTCTCGGAAAGGTCCTCGGACACCTCGATGCCGCGAGCCGACAGAACCGTCAAGATCGCCTCGGCCTGTCCCTCGGCCTTGCCCTTGGCGATGTTCTCACGGGCCCAGTCGCTGAGGTACTCGTAGGTTTCCGCCTTCAAGTGCTCCTCCAGGTGATCCCCGACCTTGCGAGGCGGCGCCGTCGGCGGCGAGGTCGGGGCTGGTGACCGTATCCACGCCGGGCTGGATGAGGAGCACGTCGTAACGAATTATGATCAGCTCGTCACTCTTGGTCTTGCCGCGATGACTCAGCCGGGCGTGTTTCCGGGCTGGGGCGTCAGCGGTGGCGCAGGGTGAAACCGGCGACGGCGGCGAGCCCGAGGACGGCGGCGGTGACCAGGCGGCGGTGCTGGGACATCCACATCTGCACGCTGCGGCCGTGCGACCGCCGGTCGAAGCTGCCGTGCGCGCCGTAGTCCTTGTCCTCGTCCGCGGGTTCCCACAGGTTCGACACCCCGGTGGGCGCCTTCTCGCCGGTGAGCTGCGACCTCACCCCGGTCCTGGCGAGGTGGCGGTCGAGCAGGGCGGGCACCGTACGCTGGCCCAGGATCGTGGCCGCGGTCATCCCGCCGACCCAGTATTCCTTGCGCTCCGGATGCTCGGCGGCGTAGACGAGCGCGTCGGCGGCCACCTCCGGCTGGTAGATCGGCGGGATCGGCTGCGCGTGCCGCCGCATCCGGTTCAGCCCCCAGTCGAACTGCGGGGTGTTGAGCGCCGGGAGCTGCACGATCGTGATCTTCACGCCCGAGTCCTCGGCCAGCAGCTCGGTCCGCACCGACTCGGTGAACCCCATGATGGCGTGCTTGGCGCCGCAGTACGCCGTCTGCAGCGGGATCGACCGGTAGGCCAGCGCCGAGCCCGCCTGCACGATGACGCCCTTGTCGCGCGGTTTCATCAGCTCCAGGGCCACCCGGGTGCCCCACACGTAGCCGAGGTAGGTCACCTTGGTCTCGCGTTCGTACTCCTCCGGAGTGATCTCCAGGAACGGCGCGAACACCGTCGTGAACGCGATGTTGATCCACACGTCGACGGGGCCGAGCTCGGCCTCGGCCCGATGGGCGGCCTGGCGGACCTGGTCGTAGTCGGAGACGTCCGCGGCGAAGGTCTTGCCCACGCCGCCCAGGGCTCCGACGTCCACGGCGGCCCCGGCGAGGCCCGCCTCCCCGCGCGCGATGAGCGCGACCTTCGCGCCCTCGGCGCCGAGCCGCCGGACCACGGCCCGGCCGGCTCCGCCGCTCGCGCCGGTCACCACGACGACCTTGTCCCGCAGGGTCACCTCGTCACCCTCTCGACCGCGGTCCGCCGCCGAGCTTCTTCTGCCTGCGTACGGCCATAGCCATGTAGATCGCGATGATCACCATGAGCGCCACGACGATCCCGGTCAGCACCCAGATGCGCCCGACGATGGAGAGCACCAGAACGGCGAAGCAGAAGACCAGGGCGAACGACGCGATCCGGACGTGGATCACGTCCATCGGCGTCGCTTCCACCATGGGCTTGCCGGTCGGCGAGCGTTGTTCTTCGGTCATGGGCGCCCCCTACCCTCGAATTCGGTTCACTATCGCCGTGGTGGAGCGATCCGGGACGTAACCGAGCACCCGCACCTGTCCGCCCAGCTCCCGGACCAGCTCCGCCTCCGGCAGCAGGTCGGGGTGGTAGTCGCCGCCCTTGACGTACACGTCCGGCCGGACGAGCCGCAGCAGCTCGGCCGGGCTGTCCTCGTCGAAGACGGTGATGTAGTCCACGCATCCCAGCGCCGCGAGCACCGCGACACGATCCTCGCACCGGTTGATCGGGCGTCGCGGTCCCTTCAGCCGCGCCACGCCGTCGTCGCTGTTGACCGCGACGACCAGCACGTCGCCGAGCCGGGCGGCCTCCTCCAGGCAGGCGACGTGGCCGCGGTGCAGCACGTCGAAGCAGCCGTTGGTGAAGACGACGCGCTTGCCCTCGGCGCGGTCGCGCTCCAGGCAGGCGGCCAGCCGCTCGGGCGGCAGCGGCGTGCCGGGGCGCAGCGCCCGCAACAGGTCGTCGTGGGAGCAGGCGGCCGTCCCCCGGCGGCGTACCACCACGCTCGCCGCCGCCTGGCCGATGTCGGCCGCGCACTCGGGCTCCGCGCCGGCCGCCAGGGCGAGCGCGAACGCCGCGGTGAACGTGTCGCCCGCGCCGATGCTCATCGTGTCGGGCGCGGGGGTCGCGTACGTGCGGTGCGGCGGCCTGCCGCGCCGGTGCAGCAGCGTGCCCTCGCCGTCCAGCGTGGTCACCACGAGGGCGGCGCCGGTGGCCGCGATGAGGTCGTCCGACCGCGCGGACAGGAACGCCACCCTGTCGCGGTCGTCTCCCTCGCCGAGCAGCCGCCGTACCTCGGCGTAGTTGGGCAGCACGGCCGCCGGCCGGCAGTCGCGCCAGGCCGCCACGTCGTGGGCGTCCACCACGAGGATCGGCGCGCCGCGCGACCCGTCGCCGCGCGCGACGCTCAGGTCGCACAGCACCCGGCGGACGCCCGGCGTGCACACCCCGCGGCCGTAGTCGCAGGCGACGACGACGTCGGCGTGCGCCGCGAGCCGGGTGATCCGCTCGACGAGCTCCCGCTCGGCCGCCTCGGGTAACGGGGCGTCGTCCTCCTCGTCGTAGCGTGCCACGATCTGGCCGTCGGTCAGCACCCGGCGCTTGACCGGGGTGCGCCGGCTGCGGACGACGACGAGGCCGTCGATGCCGAGCCGTCCCAGAGCCGCGTTGAGCGTCGCCCCTGCGGGGTCGGCGCCGGTGACCCCCACCATGTGGACCCGCGCGCCGAGGGCGGCCAGGTTCACGGCCGTGTTGGCGGCGCCGCCCGGCTGGTCCTCGACCTGCTCGACGGTCACCACCGGCACCGGGGCCTCCTGCGCCATGCGCGTGGTGCGGCCCCGAAGCCACGAGTCGAGCATCACGTCCCCGACCACGACGGCTGTGACATCACCGAAACGGTTGAGCGTCTCTTCCGTCATACCTCGGCGGCTACCCCGGCAGACGCAGGGAAAACAACAGGCACGGCAGACCACGCCGGCCGGTTTGGACTCGTCGCACCGGGGTAGCCGGGATCAGACGTCGCTCTGGGGCCGGCCGGCGGGCCGGACGAACGGGGGATGCGATGGGCGAGGGGACGCCGCGAGGCGAGGGGGCGGCATGAACGAGCTGCTCGTGGCAGGAGTCGAGCGGATCGCCGTGCTGCGCGCCAACGCGCTCGGCGATCTGCTGCTGGCCCTGCCCGCCGTCGAGGCGCTCAGGCGGGCGTACCCCGCCGCCAAGATCACCTTGCTCGGCCGCGAATGGCACGCGCGGTTCCTGCGCGACCGCCCGGGGCCGGTGGACGAGGTGGTGCCGCTGCCGCCCATCTCCGGCGTCTCCTCCATGCGGGACGGCTCCGCCGCCCCCGAGGAGCTGTACGAGGACCTGCGTGAGCGCGGGTTCGACCTGGCCGTCCAGATGCACGGCGGCGGGCGCAACTCCAACCCGTTCATCCGCCGGCTCGGCGCACGGGTGACGGCGGGCCTGCGCACCCCCGACGCCGTCCCGCTCGACCGCTGGGTGCCGTACGTCCACTACCAGCACGAGACCCTGCGCTACCTGGAGGTGGCCGGGCTGCTCGGCGCGGCCACGAGCGAGATCGAGCCGAGGATCGCGGTTGTCCGGGAGGACTGGGCCGAGCTGAACCGCACGCTCGGCAAGGTGCCCAGGGGCCTGGTGGCGATCCACCCGGGCGCGGGAGACCGGCGCAGGCGGTGGCCGCCGGAGCGCTTCGCCGAGGTCGCCGACCGCCTCGGGCGGCCCGTCGTGGTGACCGGCGTCGAGGAGGAGCGGGAGGTCGTCGAGAAGGTCGTCGCGCAGACGCAGATCCCGGCGAGGGCGGTCGTGGGGGAGCTGTCCCTCGGCGGGCTCGCCGCGTTGTACGCCGCCTGCGACCTGCTGGTCTCCAACGACACCGGACCGCGGCACCTGGCGGCGGCGACCGGCACGCCCACCGTGGGCATCTACTGGTGCGGCAACCTGATCAACTGGGGTCCCCTGAGCAGGGGCCACCAGCGGCCCTTGATCTCCTGGACCTCGGGCTGCCCGGTCTGCGGGCTGCCCGCCGGGGCGGAGGGCATGCGGGAGTGCGGCCACCGCGACGTGTCGTGGGTGGGTGACGTGACCGTGGAGGACGTGCTCGAACAAGCCTGGGACCTGCTGCGATGAGCACCGTGGTGGAACGGGCGCTCGCGGACGGGGCCGTCGCGGACAAGGCGAGGGTCTTCGAGACGTCGCCGGTCGAGCTGCGGCAGAGCGACCCGAACGAGCCGGGCATCCGGCGACGCCGCCGCGGGCGCGGATTCAGCTACATCTGGGCCTCCGGCCGGACCGTGAAGGACCGCGCCACCCTGCACCGGATCAAGCGCCTCGCGATCCCGCCCGCCTGGACCGGCGTGTGGATCTGCGCGCACCCGGACGGCCACCTCCAGGCCGTGGGCACCGACTCCGCCGGCCGGCGGCAGTACCGCTATCACGACGAGTGGCGCAGGCAGCAGGACGAGGCCAAGTTCGATCACGTGCTGGAGATCGCCGAGCGGCTCCCCGCGTTCCGCCGGCGGGTCGCCCGCGACCTGCGCGGCGGCGGGCTGAGCCGCCGGCGCGTCCTGGCCGCCGCCGCGCGCATGCTCGACATCGGCTTCTTCCGCGTCGGCGGCGAGGAATACACCGACTCGTACGGCCTGGCCACGCTCAAGACGTCCCACGTGAAGTGCGGCGACGGCCAGGTCGTGTGCCGTTACCTGGCCAAGGGCCGCAAGGAGCGGGAGCAGGTGCTGGCCGACGCCGAGGTGTGCGAGGTGCTCGCCGCGCTGTCGAACGGGCACGGGGGAGAGCTGCTGCGCTACCGCGCCGACGACGGGACCTGGATGGACGTGCGCAGCGCCGACATCAACGCCTACCTCAAGGACGCGTTCGGCACCGAGGTCTCCGCCAAGGACTTCCGCACCTGGCACGCCACGGTCCTCGCGGCGGTCGGGCTCGCCGTCTCCCGCCCCGTACGCAGCGGCGCGGGACGCAAGCGGGCGATCTCCAGGGTGATGCGGGAGGTGTCGGATTATCTCGGCAACACGCCGTCGGTGTGCCGCGCCTCCTACGTGGACCCCCGCATCGTCGCGCTGTACGAGAAGGGGCGGACGGTCCCCCTCGAACGGCTGGGCGAGGACACCGGCGAGGGCCGGCTCGCCACCCACGGGCCGGTCGAGGAGGCCGTCATCGAGCTCCTGCGCCGGGCGCCCGCACGGCGGCGCTGACGTACGACCCGGGCGGCCGGCGCGCGCGTCGGACCCCCGGTTGCGCCTGGTTTCGCCCGGCAACGGCCGGGCAGCGCTAGCGGGGACGGGAGGGGAAGAGATGGAGACGCCGCACTATGTCGCGGCCCGCGTGCAGCGGGCTCTCGCGGAGGACGAACGGACCACCGAGCTGGGCATTCGGGTGGATGTGCGAGGAGAAGAGGTCTACCTGCGCGGGCAGGTCTCCTGCGACGAGCGGCGGCACCAGATCGTGAACGTCGCCCGGGAGGCGGCCCCGGGCCTGCGGGTGCACAACGAGCTCACCTTGGTGGAGGTCCGGGAGCCGGGAGAGGAGGAGCACCTGTGAGGGAGCTGCGGATCGCCGCCGTCGCGGACATCCATCTGGGCGAAGACCTGCGCGGCCACTATCGCAAGAAGATCGAGGGCATCGAGCGCCGTGCGGACGTGCTGCTGGTGGGGGGCGATTTGACCAGGCACGGCACGATCCCCGAGGCGCGGGTGGTCGCCGACGAGCTGAGCGGCCTGCCCATCCCCGTCGTCGCCGTGCTGGGCAACCACGACTACCACTCCGACCGCAACGCCGAGATCATCGATCTCCTCCGCGACGCCGGCATCACCGTCCTCGACGACGAGGGCACGGTCGTCCCCATCGACGGCGTACGGCTCGGGGTCGCGGGCGGCAAGGGCTTCGGCGGCGGTTTCGCCGGGAAATGCGCGAGCGAGTTCGGCGAGCCGGAGACGAAGGCGTTCGTCCGGCACACGAAGGAGATCGCCGAGCGGTGGCGGCGGGCGCTCAAGGAGCTGGACGCCGACTACAAAATCGTGCTCAGTCATTATTCGCCGGTGAAGGACACGCTGATGGGCGAGCCGCCGGAAATCTATCCGTTCCTCGGCAGCTACATGCTGGCCGAGGCGGCCGACGCCGAGGGCGCGGATCTTTTCATTCACGGCCACGCGCACGCGGGCACCGAGAAGGGCGTCACCCCGGGAGGAATCCGGGTGCGGAACGTCGCTCTTCCGGTCATCAAGCACGCGTACACCGTTTACTGCCTGAACGGCGGCTATTGATGATCGCTGGTCGTGTGGGGTGTGAGACGGCGACCAAGCCATATCCGGCCGGTCGCCGTCTTTGCGCCGCGTGAGTGTGAATTCGATTTCGACCGCGGGTGAGCCGGGGCGGGTGGGTGAGGTTGCCGCTAGGGGTTGAAAATGCTGACGCCCCCGGG
Organism: Microbispora rosea subsp. aerata; assembly: GCF_014647835.1. Taxonomy (GTDB): domain Bacteria; phylum Actinomycetota; class Actinomycetes; order Streptosporangiales; family Streptosporangiaceae; genus Microbispora; species Microbispora aerata. The sequence continues at coordinate 12,262 of NZ_BMPY01000043.1, read as the reverse complement.
GCCGACGAGGAACCCGAGGACGATGAGGACGATCCCCCAGAGGATGTCCCTGCGGGCCAGGATCACGTAGATCCCGGCGATTACCAGTACCACGGCGATGATCCAAAGCAGAGTAGCCATGGCCCTCCACTGCCCGTACAAAAGGGCTCGTAACATCATCCGGCCCCTGGGCTGATTTAATTTGCCCCCGAAGCGCTCATCGTTACGTCTTCTTGGCGGCAGTGGCGATGGACGGTTGCTTTCGGATACGGAGCGATCCCTAGTCGTCTTTGACCTGGCGTAGCGACAGAAGCGGCTGAATGAACCAGAGCCAGGCGCACAGCAGCGCCACACCCGCGCCGACCAGCGCGGTGGGCCAGGGGCCGGTCAGCGCGCCCAAGACCAGGGCGGTGGAGCAGGTCATGGACACGGCCAGGGCCAGCCCTCCGACCACGCTCAGCCGGTTGGCCCGGCGCAGCAGCACTTCCTTGAGCCCCGACCGGAACAGGATCCGGTGCTGGGTCGCCGGGGCGATCGTGCAGATCGACGCGACCGCCGCGCTGACGACCGCCAGGTAGAACAACCAGTTCCCGGTCGTGTCGATCTTCCCGAAACCGGAGGAGAACGGCAGCGTCAGCAGGAACGCGAACAGCACCTGCACCCCCGTGGCGGCGACCCGGAGGCCCTGCAGAAGCTCGCCGAGCTCGCGGTCGACGCGCTCCTTCGGGCTCTCGCCGGTGTTCTCCAAAGGCTCGAGTACGTCGCTCATTCCGCCGCCTTCATCAAGCGCGTGTAGGCGAGCTGAAGCCAGTCGGAGATCGCCACGGCCGTCATGGCGGCTCCGGCGAGCCTGGTCAGCCGGGGGAAGAACACCATGCCCGCGGCGTACCCCGTCGCGATCCACTGGGACAGGCAGAACGGGCAGGTGAGCAGCTCACCCACCACCTTCCGCACACCGTGGCCGCGGACCTCCTCCTTCAGCTCCGCCGGGCCGGAGAGGCCTTCGTACCGGGTGAAGGGGGCGCGAATGGGGCTGGTGACCGGGTCTTTCGCGACCGTCCTGGAGAGCCGGTGCGTGAACAACCCCATGAGCACGAGGTCCATCACCGTGACTTTCTCCGGGGCCTCGCGGCCCGTCAGTTTCGCCGCGGTGACAAGCCCCCCGACGGCCCCGCCGTACGCCGCGAGAACACGTGTGTACGAGGCGAGCGGACGGCTGTCCTCCCCCTCGTATTCGCGTTTGATCTCCTGCAGGGTCTCGGTCATGAGCGCGCTCTACCCGGAATTGTTTGCGGCGAACATGGCTGGGCAAGCGACGTAAGTGGGTAGTCACAGTCACGAAGTCACCGACGCGATTCTTGAAACGCTCAAGCGCGCCGGGGCCGGCCTCAAAGAGGCCGGGGTGCGCTTCGCCCTGGCCGGAGGCTGCGCCGGCTACGCGAGGGGCGCCGCGCCATCACTACACGACGTCGACTTCGCCCTGGTCGAGGAAGACGTCCCGCTCGCGCTGAAAACCCTGGAGGGCCTGGGTTTCCGCACCGCGAAACCACCGGAGGACTGGCTGGTCAAGGCGTTCGACGAGGAAGGCGTCCTCGTCGACCTGATCTTCTCGCTGGCCGACAGGCCCGTGACCGAGGCCATGATCGCCCGCGCCGAGCCGATCAACACGGCGGCGCTGAGCCTGCCCGTCCTCGAAGCCACCGACCTTGTGATCTCCTGGATACTGCCGATGTCCGAGCACGCCTGCGACTACGGGGCGCTGCTGCCCATGGTCCGCGCCATGCGTGAGCAGGTGGACTGGGACCGGGTCGCCTCGGTCGCCGCGCCCTCGCCGTACGCCTCGACGTTCGTCACGCTCCTGGAGCGGCTGCGCGTCATCGCCCCTACGACACCGGGACCCAACGGCACCTGGCCCTGAAGGCGGTCCAGATGGAGGAGGGGACCGTGCGCGCGCCTCGGCCGGCACAACGGGGGCCGCGCCATGGCGACGCGGCCCCCTGTCAAGGGCATCACATGGACGAAGTGCGGGGGAAGCGCCCGTAGTACTCCGCTACGCGGTCCCGGTAGCCGGGATCGTTCATCGCCGACTCGTCGAACTCCGGCGCGTTCTTGATCTCCTGTTTCGTGCGGCTGACGAAGACCTTGCGATCCTGGAAGTCGATCCTCGTCACCACACTCGCGGGGAGCATGACCTTCCTGCCGAAGATCCACGGACCCGTGTCCACGACGATGTAGCTCTGGCCCGCCTCATAGGTGGCCTCGTCCACGGAGCCGATCTTCCCATCCACGGCCTGCACGTCGTACCCGGCGATGTCCATCTGCTGTCCCGTGCCGGACACGGTGTCGGAGTACGACCAAAGATCCGGTGTCATGGTGCTCACTCCCTTCGTCGTCACTCCACGTACCCGAAGGGGAGAAGGGGAACATCCCGGACACGTAACGGCAGGGCATGGTCTGGTCGCACCGTTTTTCCGGTCACGAGGCCGCGTATGGTGCGAACCACTTCCGGAAGCCGCTACTCTTGAGGTGCAGGCGCCGCTAGCTCAGTTGGTCAGAGCAGCTGACTCTTAATCAGCGGGTCCGGGGTTCGAGTCCCTGGCGGCGCACCACATAACTTGTGACCTGTGGTTTCCCGGCGGCGACGCATCGGGAGGCCGCAGGTTTTTGTTTTCTCCGTACGCGGTGCGCTCCGGGCGGGTCCCGCGCGGCCTCGTGGCTTTATGGCCGAAGCGTGGCGCGACCCGGCGACGGCCGGGGCCTACGCGGAATCCGAGGATTAGGGCATGGCCGCCTCTTGTCGCATCGACGTCATCCTCCGGACATATCCCGCAGAGCCGTGAGCACCGTGGACGGAGACCGAAGCGGTGTCGCGGGCGTCAGCGGGAAATCTCGTACCAGTGGTAGGGAATCGACCAGTCCCAGTGCTCGGTCTCCTCCTCCCGCTGCTGCTCACGTGCGAGGTGAGCCGCATCGGGAGCCCAGGTCAGCGCGTACGCGAGGCCGAACTGGGTGGCCCAGCACCGTCCGAGTCGCACGAATCCCCGTCCGAGGGCGAAGAGCATCCGCTTCGCCGGCGAGCACACCATCGGGCACCACTCCTCGCACGATCAGGCACCGCACAATGTGGCCCAGATCACTATGTATCTGGAAATTTAGATTTAATCCGCCTGAATCAGCCATGTAAATGGCAGAGCGGCATGTGTCCCACGAAGGTGGCGCCCTTCGAGATCAGTGAGACCGCCCTGACGGTGGAGGTCCCTTCGGCCGAGCCCCTGGTCAGGAGCCTGCGGGAACGCTACGACCCCTCCGCGGCGCACGGCATGCCCGCGCACATCACCATTCCGTATCCGTTCCTCCGGCGGGAACGCCTCGACGAGGGGGTGCTCGCCGCGCTGCGGGACCTGTTCGCGGCGCGGCCACCACGGGCCTGCTGGCGTATTACGAGCACAGCGCTGATCCGCTCCCGGTGGCCGGTCGGTGGAAGCGCGTTGATCGACTCCAGGGGGCGGCGGGTGGCGCTGCTGGAGACGACGCGGGTGCGTGTGGTGCCGGCGGCGAGGGCGTCGAGCCGTCGCTCAGTAGCGGGCCGCGCACGAGCGCTTCCGGACCGGTCCGCGGATGTCCGCCGTCCTGGGCGAGACACCGGTGATCGATGACGACACGCAGGTCGTGGCCGAGCGCTTCCGCCTGCTCTGCCGCCTTTGACCGCTGCCTCGGTCGCTCCGCCTGTGGATAACGTCACGGCGCAGGTGGCGGGGGCTGTCAGAATCGCTCGCGTGACCGACCGGGCGGCCGTCGAGGCCCCCGGAGGGCGCCGATCGGGGGGGAGGACGAGCGGATGCGGGGCTGGAACCACCAGGGCCGCGCCGGAGGCACGCAAGGAGGCCGTGCCGGAGGCGCGCGAGAGGAACATGCCGGGGGCGCGCGTGGCGGTCGCGGGGGAAAGGGGGCACGCGGGGTGGCGGAGCCGGGGCGGCGTGGTGACGGAGAGCGGGAGGGCACGCGGCGGCGGAGTCTCGCGCCGCCGGGCGGGGCCGCCTGGAGCTTCCCCTGGTCGTCGGCTGCTCCGGGTGAGGCGGCCGAGGAACTGGTGGCCGGGCTCCTGTCCGCGGCGCTGGAGGCGCGGCGTCGCCGCGACGAGACCGAGTTCCAGCGGTGCGTGAAGGTCCTGGCACTGGGCCAGGGGCTGCGCCAGGCCGTGGACCGCGCCCTGCTCGATGTCCTGAACCGGCATGTGACGCTCGCCTGGCGCGGCGGCTGGCAGCCCGCCGACGTCGTCCGCCTGGCGGGCCGACGCTTGGAGGCCCGGGACATTCGCCTCGTGACCGACGCCATCGCCGCCGAGATGCGCGCCTACGCCCAGGCGACCGTGGACGACCGCTGGCTGGACCAGATGGCGGCCATCGGCGCGCGGGTGTGGTGGCAGCGCGACGAGGAGTACCTCCGCGAGGACGGCGACCGGATCGCGATGGTCGCGAGCGTGCTCCGGGTGGTGCATCTGCTGGCCACGCTGCCGCCGCTGGAGCTGCTGTGTCCTCCGCCGGGGACGGCTCGCCGTACGTCCGGCTCTCGGGGCGGCGTCGTCGACGAACGGATTCTCGCCCGGGTGCGGGCCCTGCTGGCGAAGGCCGAGTCGACCGAGTTCGAGGCGGAGGCCGAGACGTTCACCGCCGCGGCGCAGTCGCTGATGGCCCGATACAGCATCGACGCCGCGCTGCTGGCCGCCCGGGAGGCGAGCCGGGGAGGCGACGGCCGGCCGGAGGGACGCCGGTTGGGTGTGGACGCGCCGTATGAGGGCCCGAAGGCGATGCTGCTCGACGTCATCGCCTCGGCCAACCGCTGCCGCTCGGTGTGGAACCGGCGTTTCGGGTTCGCCACCGTGCTCGGGTTTCCCGCCGACCTGGCCGCGGTGGAGGTGCTGTTCACCTCCCTGCTGGTGCAGGCCACAACCGCGATGAGGCTGGCCGGGTCTCACCGGGACGGCTCGGGCCGTTCACGCACGCGGTCGTTCCGGCAGTCGTTCCTCGCGGCGTACGCGCAGCGGATCGGCGAGCGGCTGCGGGAGGCGGCGGGCGAAGCGGTGCGGGAGGCCGCGGCCGAGAGCGGGCGGGATCTGCTGCCGGTGCTGGCGGCCCGGGAAGCCGAGGTCGAGGCGCGGGTCGAGGAGCTCTTCCCGAGGCTGCCCCTGGTCGGCGCGGGCGCGATCAGCAACCGGGAGGGCTGGATCTCCGGCCGGGCCGCCGCCGACCTTGCCGTCCTCGACGTACACCGGAAGCTCGCGGAGGGAGGCGGTTGATCCGAAACCGCTGCACGACAAGATCGCCGCGCACGCCCCGAAGAAGCAGGCGGCAGTGGAGCAGACGCGGTGAAGGAGGCGCGGTGAAGGAGGCGCAGTGAAGCAGGCGCGGTGAAGCGGGCCCGGTGGAGAAGGTGCGCTGGAGCAGGCTCAGACGACGGATCCGGTGGCGCCGTCGGTGAGCTCCCGGAGGATGTCCGCGTGCCCGGCGTGGCGTGCGGTCTCCTCGATCATGTGGACGTAGATCCACCGCAACGAGACCGCGCCGACCTGCTCGTGCGGCACTTCGTGATCGAGGGGGAAGCCCGCGGCGATGCGCCGGGAGTCGGCGCAGGCGTGCTCGTACGCCGCGATCAGGGCCTCGATGGTTTCGTCGTCGCCGACGGCGAAACTCCTGTTGGCGTCCTCCTCCGAGGGCGGCCGCAGGGCCGGGTCCTGGGCCAGCACCCGCGCGAACCAGTTCCGCTCCACCACGGTGAGGTGCTTGATCAGCCCGGCCAGCGTCGTCGCCGAGGGCACGTGACGCCGGCGTACGTCCTGCTCGGACAGTCCCCGGGCCTTGCGGACGACCATTGCGCGGAGAAAGTCGAGGAACGCCTCCAGCACCTGCCGCTCGTCGCCGGTCGCGGCGCGCACCACCGCCATCGCCGGCTCGGTGGAAGGGAGAGTGGCCATGCCCGGACCGTACGGAGCGCGCCGAGCGCCCGGCAAGAACCGGCTCCCACGCTCTCGGCGAACCGTCCTCATCCACCGGGGGTGCGGAGCGGCGGCCGGGCCCGGGCCTCTGCGGCCGCCTCCACGTCGTACTCCTGGCGGCTTCGGTCCCGTCGAACGGGGCGGTGGACGCCGGCCGAATCCGCGTAAGGTGCATGCAGCGCGAGTGACGGGAGGTACCGATGCGGCTGGAGGCGGTCTTCTTCGACGTCGGGGAGACGCTCGTGGACGAGACCCGCGAGTACGGCACTTGGGCCGACTGGCTGGGCGTCCCCCGGCACACCTTCTCCGCCGTGTTCGGCGCCGTGATCGCGCGCGGGGGTGACTACCGGGACACCTTCCAGCACTTCCGGCCCGGCTTCGACCTGTGGGCCGAGCGGGAGCGCAGGGCCAGGGAGGGCCAGGCCGAGACGTTCGGCGAGGAGAACCTCTATCCCGACGCCCGGCCCTGCCTGGCCGAGCTGCGGGAGATGGGGCTGCGCGTGGGCCTGGCGGGAAACCAGACCGCCCGCGCCGAGACCATCCTGCGCGCGCTCGACCTGCCCGTGGACGTCATCGGCACCTCCGACGGCTGGGGTGTGGAGAAGCCGGACGAGTCCTTCTTCCACCGGGTGGTGGCGGAGGCCGGCTGCCCGGCGGAGTCCGTCCTCTATGTGGGCGACCGCCTCGACAACGACATAAAGCCCGCGCAGAGGGCCGGGCTGCGCACCGCCCTCGTACGGCGCGGCCCGTGGGGACACATCCTCCGTGACGAGCGGGCCGCGCGGGCGTGTCTGTTCCGCGTCGACTCGCTGGCCGAGCTGCCCGCCCTGATTCGCAAGCACAACGGCGACTGACCGCTCACCCGGCCTCGCCGCGCACCGCTCTGCGGGCGGTCTCAAGGGCCGCGTCCGCGCGGGTGAGGACGGCTCGCGCCTCGGGCGGGAACACGCGGCCGACCTCGGCCAGGCGCGTGCCCCGGGTGCTGATCGTGGAGCCGGGGGCGTTCCGCACCGAATTCGGCGGCCACCGCCTGCGCCGCTCGGCGCCGATCGACGCCTACCGGGTGTCGGCGGGCGCGACCCGGGCGTTGGTGGACCGGACGGACGGCAGCCAGCCGGAGACCCGGCCAAGGCCGCACGGGCGATCCTCCAGGTCCTCGACCACGACGATCCTCCGCTGCGGCTCGCCCTGGGCGACGACGCGGTGGACGCCATCCGCGCACACCAGGACACGCTCCGCGCCGACCTGGACCGCTGGGAGACGCTCAGCCGGGCGACGAGCTTTTCGACGCCGCCGGGGTGACGGACTGGAGGTCGAGACGCCGATCTCGTGCCACCGCTCGGCCCCGGCCGGAGGCGGTGCGGCGTGGCGGGGCCGCCGTCACATGGCCAGCTCGGGGTGCCTGGCACGGCCCAGGTCGGTCAGCCGTTCGTGCAGCGCCCGGGTGTGCGCGGCGGGCGGCAGGCTGTTCAGCACGCCGCGGACGCGGTCGTGGCCGATCGCGTACCACTGGTCTTCCAGCGCGTCGACCGCCTGCCCGAGGTGCTCGGCGGCCTGGTCGCCGTCGGTGGGGGCGTGCGCGGCGGCGAGGTCGGCGAGCAGCACCGACCGCTGCTTGCCGCCGTTCTGGCCGAGGTCGTCGAGGGCCTTGCGCAGCCGCCGGGCCGCCTCCTCGTGGTTGCCCGCCGTCAGCGCGCTGTAACCGGCGAAGCCATCGAGCCTGGCGCGCTCGAAGAAGTCCAGCCACGGCGGGTCGTCGCCCTCGGCGTCCGCCATGTGGTCGGCACGGTCGATGTGGCGCATGCACTCCTTCGGCTCGCCGCAGCGCGCCGAGATCTCCGACGCCACGCAGTGCAGCCACGCTCTGGTCAGCGGGCCGACGCCGTGCCAGGCGTGCGCGAACGCCGCGTCGAGCAGGCCCAGGGCGTCCGTACGGTTGCCCTCGAACCCCGGCACGAACGCCGCGTGGGCGAGCACGGCGGCGGCGAGCGGATGGTCCCCGCACTCCCGGGTTGCCGACAGGGCCAACCGGAACAGTCGCGTCGCGGTGGTGCCGTCGTTCAGGTCGAAGAAGGCGACCCTGCCCGACAGCAGGGCCGAGCGGGCGGCCGCCTCGGCCAGCGTCTGCCGTACCGGTCCCTGCGGCGTCCCCCGCAGCAGGCTCATGCCGAGCCGTGTGTGCGCGACCGACGCCTGGAAGATGTCGTCGGGCGGTGAGGTCCAATAGAGGGCGGCCTGCTTGTCGACGACCCGGGTGAACGCCTCGGCCGTCTCGGCGTCGACCCCGCGCCCGCGCTCCACCGCCGTGGGGAGACGCTCGCCGCCCTCGCCGAGGAGCGGCGCGAGCACGCCCGCGCCGAGGAACCCTCGCAGGAACGTGGAGCGGTCGATGCCGTCTTCGACGATCATGCTCAGCAGCCTCCGTATCTCGTCCACCACCTCCGTGACCGGCCGCATGGCCATCTCGTCGGGGGTGAGCAGTCCCAGCTCACTCGCGGGCTTGTCGAAAATCGTCACCAGATGCTTGCGGTAGCGCGGGTCCGGCCACCGCTCCCCGGTCTCCCACCGCCGCACCGTGTTGGCCGTGAGGCCGGTGTCCTTCTCGTCGCACGCCCGCATGGACGTACGGATGCGTTCGCACAGCTCCTCGTAGGACCACCCACGCTGCAGGCGCTCCCACGCGAGCCTGCGGTTCGGCGGATGGCGGTGGTTGGCCGGCATGTCGCACCCCTCCTCGCACCCGACCGCTTGTCGCACGATCGCATGCACACTGTGTCAGCGTGACACGCCGACACTACGGGAGATTCCGTGTTCGCGTGGCTACTGGCTGTGATTGGACGTCTTCTGGCTGATACTCCAACCGCTTCAAAAGCGCTTAGCTTGGCCCACTTCCACGAGCAGCCGATGGAGATGGGTGACATGACCACGCCGGAGGACATCGCACGAGACCATGCCGACTGGATCATCTGGCGGTCGGACGTCGGCCGCTGGTGGGCGACCAGGCGCGGGTCGGTGGACCTCGACGCGATCAGGATGGGATGCGCGATGACGCTGGACGCCGACGATCCCGAGTCCCTCGCCGCCGCGCTGGCCGCCCAAGCCGAGCTGACCGCCGCGTTCGCCGCCGACCCCGCCGCCGGGTGACCGGGACCCGCGCTACCGTCCACCGCCCCGGCCGCCAGGGCATACGAGGGCTGCGGCTGTTCACGGCCGCCGGTCCGCTGTGAAGCGATGGTCGGTGAAGGCCCAGTGGTCTTTGCCCGCCTTTCGGTGACGCCGCTGCATGGACAGGCAGGCGTGCTCGCGCACCCGGTCCGGGCACGGATCGCCGACCGGGCGTCGATCACCCCCGGTCGCGAAGGCGTCCAAGGGCGGGCCGCGACGACAGGTGACGGCGTCTCTGCTGTCATTCCCGTGGCCTCCGAACTCCCGCGAGGCGGTGGTAGGTGAAGGCCCAGCGGTCTTTGCCCACCTTTCGGCGGGTGTAGCGGTCGGGGTGGCGGTAGCGGTCGCGGTTGTGGAACTGGCACGCCGGACCCAGCAGCTTCAGATCGGTCAGTCCTCCACTGCTCCAGTTGTCGGCGTGGTCGATCTGGCACAAGGTGGCCGGGAGGGGGCAGCCGTCGATCCAGCAGGTGGCGTAGCGGGTGAAGATCGCCCTGCGCTGGGCCGGGGTGGCCAATCTGACCTTGCGGCCCATGTCGAGCACCTGCCCCTGCGCGTCCATGACGATCCGCACCAGGGTGGAGGTGCGGGCCAGGCGGTGCACGCTGGAGACGGGCAGCACCTGCCCGGTCGCCAGCAGCAACCCCGGCACCAGACCAGGCACCACCCCCAGCCCCAAGCCAGCCGGCCCAGGCACCGATCCAAGCCCCGGTCCAGGCTCCGATCCACGCGGCGATCCAGGCTCCGCCCCCGGCGCCGCGCCCAGCCCGGCACCCACGGCACCCTGTGCCGTGCCCATCCCGGCGTCCGACGCCATCCCGGACGCGGCCCCCATTCCGGCATCTGACGCCGCCCCGGACGCGGCCCTCAGTCCGGCACCGAACGCCCTCCCGGACGCGGTCCCCGTCCCGGCACCCGCCCCAGGCCTCCACGCCGTCCCAGACGGTGCCCCCGCCGGGTCGCCCGGTCCTGAATGGGTTGAC
>NZ_BMPY01000043.1:0-1992 GCF_014647835.1 Microbispora rosea subsp. aerata | reverse complement strand
GTTCCCGGTGAGGTCTCCGGCTCTGGTCCCGGTGCGCCCTGCGGTGTCCCCGGCGTTCCCGGCGTGTGTGTCGTCCCTGACGTACGCGATGCGCCCGGCGTTCCCAGCGGGGGTGTCGTCCCCGGTGTGTGCGGTGTGCCCGGCGCTGCCGATGAGCAGGACAAGCACCACACCCGGCTGCCGCACCCGCAGGCGCGTGTGTCCTCTCCGTGCTCTCGGTGCTCGTGGCCGCGAACCTGGCGGCCGTCAACCTGACGACCGTGGCTCTCGCAGCCGTGGGCATGGCGGCCGTGGTGCCGGCGACCATGAATCTCACGGCAGCCGTGGTCCCGGCCATTGCAGACTGCACCGCCGATCGGCCCATGCGGGACTTCCCCCGCGGGCCGCGGCCCGGCGTGGGTGTGGTGGGCACAGGTATCCCCGGGAGCGTGATGGGCGCAGGCATCTCCGGGAGCGTGATGGGCAGAGGTGTCCCCGGGAGGATTGCAAGATCGCCGCTCCTCGCCCCATCGTGGCTCTCCCGAGCGCGGCCCCTGCCCCTGAGTGTGCCCCTGCTGCCGGGTGTTCTCTGCGTGGTCCGCAGGCGTGGTGGCCCGGCGGCTCTCTTGGGCCGTCTCGGCGTCTCGGCCGTCTTCGGTCTTCTCAGTGGTTTCGCTGTCTTCGATCGCCTCGGCGTTCTGGGCGTCCTCCCACCTTTCGCCGCTGTCGGCGCGCTCGGCCTCGCAGGCCGCGGAGCGGGCGGCCCTCCCAGCGTGCCCGGCCTCAGGGTGGGCCGTGGCGGGGTGGCAGGTCCCGGGGGTCCCGGCGCGGTCGGTGCCGCCCGGGTTCCGGGCGCTGCCGGGGGCAGCGGCGAAGTCGTCCGTAGGGTCGGGGTGGTTCCCGGCACTGTTCCAGGCGGGGTCGATGGTGTCGTCGGTCTCGCCCAGAGCAGAGCCGCCGGGGTCGACGGCCCCGCTCGGGGCATCGCAGCCTTCGAAGCCGTCGGAGGCGCTGACGTCCTCGGCGTCCTGGGCGTTCTGCGTGTCTTTGATGTCTTCGCGGTGGTCAGCCTCGGGGTGATCTGTGGCGGGGCCGGTGGCAGCGGAGTCCTCGACGGCAGGGCGGTCGGCGCTGCCGGGGTTCCCGGTGGCAGGGTGGCCGGTGCTCTCCGAGGGGTCTGTGGCAGGGTGCCCGGCCTCAGGGTGGTCGGTGCTATCAGGACGCTCGCCCTCAGGGTGGCCGGTGTTCTCCGGGTCGTCGGGCTCGGGGTGGTCGGTCTCGGGGTCGCGGGCGGGGTTGGCGGGTTCGGGGTCGGTGGGGAGGGATTCGGCGCTGACCAGCACCAGGAGTTCGGTGACGATCTTGTCCTCCAGCAGGGCGATGAACGCGTCGGCGTAGCGAACCCGCAACGGCCGATCGTCCCCCTCCGCCTTCGGTTTGGCGTAGGCGTCCAGCAACGCCCGCAGCCGGGCCGCCGCCTCCCGGGGCAGATAGAACTCCCCCTCCATCCCGCCACCCGCACCCGGCCGCACCCGCAGGAACCGCCGCCCATAGTCGGCCTGCTCATCGCGTTCCTCGCCGTCGGGGTCGAGCACCGCCCGCAGGTAACGCCCGGCCTTGGCCACCTCCGCCGGGCCCGCCTTACCCGCCAGCTCCAGCAGGATCGGCTCAGCCAGCCGCGCCTGGTCGTCGGTCAGGCCCGAGATCGCCTGGCAGATAGCCTCCACCACCCCGGCCGCCAGATGCCCGGCGGCGAACGCCTCCCGCACCCGGGGCATACGGGCCAACTCCACCGCCAACGCCAGCACCCGCCCCGCCGTCGCACTGGTCATCCCCGCACTGGTGCGCAGCCAGGACCGGGTGGAGGCGTGCCCATGCCGCTTGGCCTCCCCCGCACGGTGCACCCGCCCCACCCGCTCCGACAACGCACAGCTGATGCGGTCCCGGGCGGCCATCAACCGCTCGGCCTCGGCCATGCAGATCCCCGCGTCGTCCGGGGCCGGGGCCAGCGCC
>NZ_BMPY01000042.1 GCF_014647835.1 Microbispora rosea subsp. aerata | reverse complement strand
CCTCCACAGCGCCTGCAACGACCTCCCACCAGCCGAATTCGAGACCCGCTACCGAACACACATCGACCCGGCTATCCTCACCCCAGCCAGCTAACCCGGCCTCCACAAAACCCGGCGCGGTTCACTCCTCACAGGGCGTGGTTACCAGGCCGGAGTCGCCTTCGCACGGAGGCGTCATGCGGGCAGTGGAGGAAGCGGTGCGTGGATCGGGCCTGGCCTGGACGATCCTGCGGCCCGGCGGTTTCGCGTCCAACGCCTACGCCTGGGCGGAGTCGGTGCGTGCCGAGCGGACCGTCGCCGCGCCGTTCGGTGACGTCGGGATCCCGGTGATCGATCCGGCGGACATCGCGGAGGTCGCGGCCGTGGCCCTGCGCAAGGACGAACACGCGGGTCATGTCTACGAACTGAACGGACCGGCGGCCGTCACGCCCCGGCAGCAGGCCGAGGCGATCGGCGCGGCCCTCGGTGAACCGGTGCGGTTCGTGGAGCTGACCCGGGCCGAGGCACACGCACGGATGACCGCGTTCATGCCAGAGCCGGTCGTGGAAACCACGCTGGCCGTCCTCGGCGAGCCCAACGCCGCCGAGCTGCGGCTCAGCCCAGACGTCGAACGGGTACTCGGCCGCGCGCCCCGCCCCTTCGCCGAGTGGGCCCGCCGCAACGTCGAAGCCTTCCGGTAAATCGTGACAAGGTCGCCTCCGGCGCCCCGGTCCCGGGCGGCCGGAGGCCCTTTCATTCCCTCCAGACCACCACGAGTCACAATGATCGCGAACCACACGCGAACCAATCGTCACGCCGTTTCCGCACTTCGCAAGCCGGTCTTGATGCGGCCATCGGCAGGAGATCACAAGCGTGGGTGCTGCCCGTTCCTCATCGGCGGCGGTTCGCCCGCAGTCGCCGGGAGCCTACGGACAGGGCCACGGCACCGATAGCGCAAGCGACAGCCGCCAGCAGCGATGACATCTCTGGACCGCCGGAGACCGTGGAGTAATCAGGCTGGCTACCCACGCTGACATCGGCAGGCGTGAATGGCCAAGGGCAGGAGTCCACAAAGACCACCAGGTTGACCGCAGCCAGGACGCCGAAAAGCGCGGCGCCCGCCATCCCCGCCTGCCACCATCGCCAGGACACGCCGACGGCGACCAGGACGAGCAACGGCAGGCCACCTGCCCCGAGGAAATCGAGCGGGAGCAGGTATCGCGCCTCGACTCCGATGAAAAGCCAGGCGAAAGAAACGATCGGCAGGTAATCGATGACGCCGTTCTCGGTCCTGGCCATCAGCACGAACGGCACCGCCGAGACGAGCACCGCCAAGACCATCCAGGGCCACGCCCGGCGGCGGACTCGCTCTCGCCCCACCTTCTCGATCACCAGCGCATCGTACGGGACGCTGCCTCAGTGAAAGGTTGTCGAGATGACACGCGAAAGGCCCCGGCTGCCAGGCCGGGGCCAAGGTGAAGAAGGCAGGCTATCCGAGGGCGTCGTTGATCTTCCCATTTGGGCCGGACGGCAGGAACATGCTCGCGATGAGCAGATCACGACGGGCAGCCTGCCCCTGCCCGAATGAGGACACCTCTCTCGTCGGGTTCGAGGTGGGTGCTGTAGCGGTGCACAGGGTCCCGGTGGCCTTGTCCCAGTGTTCGACCTTGCCGCGCAGGTGGATCGGCTGCCGACAACCGCCCGTACGGCGGATCTGGGAGACGGGCGCCCTCCCCCTCGTCCAGCCACCTGGCGGATCGCCAGTGACGAGTACCAACCCGGCGGAATGGCCCACCGCCGAGCAATCGCCTTCGGTGTATGGCTTTCCTCCCAGCTGGTGTGACTGACTGAACCGCGTACGCCATCCCTGCATGCGCAGGGCCTTCAAACGGACATTCGACCACAGACCTTCACCCTCTGGGCGATCCCGCTACTGGCAGGCACTAGTCCGGCGCGCCACGAGTGTACGGCAGTCATCGAGACTCGATCAGTGTGAATGAGGGAGAAGCAATGATGCCTGAGCCAATGAGGGGCTAAGATCCAACTACCCCAAAGTGGGATAGCTAAGCATCCGAACGGAGACAGAGATGGATGACCAGGAGAAGCCCGATGGAAGCCTCGAGAAGCGGCAGTCTCGGTTACACATCGAGCTGCGGGGCCTACAGCTCTCAGTCGCGATCTCGCTCAACATCGCTCATGCGAGCGCCCTGCTCCTCGCGATCGTGATCGCGGGCTTCTTCTTCGCTGCTTCCGTGGCGGAGATCATTCCGTCGCGCTAGAACCAGCACATGACCTCACTGCGTCGCGAGAACACCCCACAGGGCACCGGCGCGGCTCTGAGCAGGCGCGCCCGGGCCCTATGGGGCAAGACCGGCGAAGTTCGAAGCGGCCGCAGCACTCCCACTGACAAATGGCATTCCCTGCTGGCGCACATGGTGGACGCCATGGAAGTCGCGGACGAACTCTGGGACTCCTACCTATCGCCGGCGTTCCAGGAGCGCCTAGCCGAGGGCATCCCCGGGACAGAGCAAGAACGCACTCAGGCAGCCCGGGCCCTGTTCCGATGGCTGGCCTCCTTGCACGACCTGGGCAAGGCCGGCAGCTTTCAAGGTCAGAGCCGGCGACACGGCCCCAGGGTCAACGATGTGATCGCTCTACCGGCCGGCCCCGCGACGCAGCCACACAGCATGGTGTCAGCACACCTCATGTACCTCTTCACGTCCGAGGCCGGCTGGACTCCGCGGGCGAGCACCTGGGTGGCGAACGTCGTAGGGGGACATCATGGGGTCTACCCTCGGCCGGGATCGGTGGAGATCCCGCTGCTGACCTCGGAGATCGGGGGACCGGAGTGGCGAGAGATCCAGCGCGAGCTGTTCCGGGAGATGACGCGGCGGTCAGGCGTCCCTCTGGACCTGCTGGCCGACCACGTCCCGCCTATCGGTGGCCAGGTCGTCTGTTCCGGCGCCGTCATTCTCTGCGACTGGCTGGCGTCCAATGAAAGGCTGTTCCCGCACGCAGGTCCTTGGTCCGATGACTATCCGGCGCAAGCGGCACGCAGGGCCGAGCAGACGCAGCGGATCATGCAGCTGGAAGCCGTCTGGCATCCGGTGAACATCTCTGATGCCAGGGAGATGTACTCCCAGCGGTTCGGCATCCGGACGCCACGAGATACGCAACTGGTCGCGCATCAGGTCGCCTCCGACATGGATCAGCCCGGTCTCGTCATCGTCGAAGCGCCCACGGGCGAGGGCAAGACAGAAGCCGCGCTGGTCATCGCCGAGGTTCTCGCCGCTCGGTTCGGATTCAACGGATTGTTCTTCGGGCTGCCCACTCAGGCCACGAGCAATCGCATCTTCGATCGGGTCCTGGACGTATGGTTGAACCGCCTGCCGCAGAGTCCCCCTCCGACTGTCGGCCTGGTGCATGGCAAGGCCAGGCAGCACGAACGTTTCGAGGACCTGCCTCTCGGAGGAGTAGGCGACTTCGATAGCGCTTCCGCTACCGCCTCCCAGTGGATGAGGGGCGGAAAGAAAGCGCTGCTCTCCCCCATATCGGTGGGAACCATCGACCAGTTGCTGTTCGCCGGCGTGAGTGCTCCACACGTGATGCTGCGGCATCTCGCTGTCGCGAACAAGGTCGTGATCATCGATGAGGTGCACGCCTACGACGCGTACATGTCGCGGATCTTGCATCGGGTGTTGCATTGGCTCGGGGTGCACCGGGTGCCCGTGGTGCTGCTGTCCGCGACTCTGCCGGCGGAACAGCGCTCCACCTTGCTCAGAGCGTACGCGGGGAATACCGAGACCGGCGTAGATTCGACCGGATATCCGCAGATCTCATGGGTCGCAGCGCCAGGCCGAGCCAGTAGAAAAGCAAGCGCGTCGTTTTTCAGGCCTGCCGCCAACGCGGACCAAGCCATCCCCACTGTACGCACTCGCGTCGCGAAGAAAACCGAGTCTCGTGACGTTGCGGTCAGAGTTGTCCTCGCCCCGGAGGACACGGACGACCAAGCGTCCATCATGCGGTGGATCCCCGAACGGGGCTGCGTTCTCATCCTGCGCAATACCGTCCCGCGGGCGCAGCAGACCTATCAGGAACTGAGAAAGCGCTTAGGCGCCGATGAAGTGACGCTGCTTCACGCGCGCTTCACCAGCTCCGATCGCGCGCGCCTCGACAACTGGCTGGCCACGGCCTTCGGCCCTCCCACGACTGACGAGGCCACCGGGGCAATCTTCGAGAACCCGAAAAGACCGGCCAGACATATAGTCGTAGCCACTCAGGTTGCGGAGCAATCGCTCGACGTGGACTTCGATTTGTTGATTACAGATCTCGCGCCGATCGACCTTGTGTTACAGAGAGCAGGGAGGCTTCACCGGCATCAGCGCCCAAATCCTAGACCTGACCGACTGGCCGATCCGACAATGATCGTCACGGGCTATCACGAAGTCGACGGTCTTCCGAATTTCCCTACCTTCGACGATCGCCCCTACCTGCATCACTTCCTGCTTCGCACCCTGGCCGTACTTCGCGGCAGGGAGCGCGTCGGCATTCCGGACGACGTACCGCTTCTGATTGAAGAGGTCTACGGCGACCGGCCGGTCGTTCCGGATGCCTGGAGCGAGCGGATGGCCGCGGCCACGGCCCGGATGCGGGACACCCTCGCGCAGATGCGGCGAGAGGCTAACGCGTTGCTGCTCGCAGAGCCGGATCCGATCGCGCCCGATCTCAGTGAGCTGCAACGAGGCACTGCCCACGAAGCGGACGAGGAGGTCGCCGGCAACCGCCTCCGAGTGCGTTCCGGTGAGCCGAGTGTTGAAGTCATCCTGCTCCGAAGAGTGGACGCGACGACCGCGGTGACGGTGTCGGAAGGCGAGCAGGTGGTGATTCCGCTCGACCGTACGCCCACACCGGAGCAGAAGAAGGCAGTGCTCGGTCAGGCGATTCGTCTTCCATCCCGGATGGTGGACGAAAGCCGGTTGGAGTGTCCGCCGGGATGGCGGAACGCGCCATGGTGTCGGTCCCTTCGTGTACTCATGTTGAGCAAGGTCACCGCGATAGCACGCCACGGTGCCAGGAGCTTCACCTACAGCACTGAAATGGGGTGGACCATCAGCGAAGCCAGCTCGTCGGCCTCGGAGCCTTCGTTCAATCTGGTGGACGAACCGTGGCTCGACCATGTCACGATCAGCGGGGCGCCTGCCACCGCTTCCCTCCGTGACGTGCTGCTCAACGCGCACATCATCCGGGACATCAGCGTCGAGGTCCCCACTCAGTACCCCGCGCTGATCCGATTCTTGCTGGCCGTCCTCCATCGCGCGCTCGGCATGCGTGATGGAAAGCAGCACGAGTCTCAGCCGAGGATCAAAGGTGACTGGGAGTACCTCTATTCACTCGGCCGCTTCCCCGTGGAGCCCATCAACAACTACCTGGACACCTGGCGAGATCGCTTCGATCTCTTCCACCCCAAACATCCGTTCTTCCAGGTGGGCGATCTGACCAGTCTGAGCGGCGAAAGGAAGCCGGCCGGCCTGCTGATCCCCTATGCCGCCAGCGGTAACAACGTTCCGATCTTTTCGCAGTCCGCAGAGCGGCAGTCGGTCGAACTCACCCCGCCCGAGGCCGCCCGCTGGCTGCTTCACGTCCACTGCTGGGACACCGCGGGCATCAAGACCGGAGCCCGCGATGATCCTCAGGCCAAGCAGGGCAAGACGACCGGCAACCGCACGGGCCTTCTCGGCTCGTTGGGCGTGCTCATCCCGACAGGCACAACGCTGTGGGAAACGCTCATGTACAACCTGCTCGTCCTCAACGAGGACATCTCTCCGGCGGACGACACGCCTGCGTGGGAACGGGACCCCCTGACCGCTGCCTGGCAGGCGCGGCTGCCACACGGCGTCCTCGATCTCTACGCGTGGCCCGGCCGGCGCGTCCTGCTCTTCCCCGAACGCAAGGATGGTGAGATCACCGTCCGGCAGGTCCTCGTCTGTGCCGGCGACCGCCTGAAGGACGAAACCACACTCGACAGCCTGGAGCCGCACACCGCTTGGTATGCGGTGGATGACGCTGCTAGTTCCGTACGCTATCGCCCATCTCGGCACCGCCCGGGGCAGCAGCTGTGGCGTGGTCTCGGGGGCATCCTGGGACGGCGCTTCGAGAAGGGTGACGGAGGCCGCCGCTCCATGGCGCCGCATATGCTGACGCACTTGCGGTCGGTCAGGCTGCCCAAAGACAAGGTGTTGCGGCTTCGTGCGTACGGCATGGTCTACGGCACGCAAAGCGCCGTGATCGAAGAGACCTACACGGACGTTCTCCCCTTGCCGGTCGCACTACTGCGCCCGACGGGCAGAGAAGGTCTTGATGCGATGGCCGTCCAGTGTGTCGTGGACTCGTCCAGGGTGGCATACGCGCTTGGCCAACTCGCAGCCGACGTCGTGCTGTGCTCAGGCGGCGATGAGAAAGCCCAGCTCGCTCGGCGAAACAGCGCTGAGAACCGCCTCTACCTCGTGCTTGACCAGCCTTTCCGCGACTGGATAGCGAAGCTTCGCGATGAGGAAGCCGCGGATGCCTATCGAGCGGAGTGGCATGACCGCGTCCGAACAGAAGCCTGGCGACTGGCGCAGTCGATCGTGGACGATGCGCCCCCGACCGCACTTCGTACCCGCATGCGCATGCCGAAGAAGGAGGGTCGGCCAGAACCGATCAACCTCGCGATCGCTCACAAACGGTTCACTCAGGCGTTGTTCGCCTCGCTGCCGAAGCCCCAGGACCCTGATCAGGCAAGTTCGGAGAACGGAGGCCAGGAGTGACAGCGTCCGAGGCATCACGTCGGAAGGACTTGAACGGCGAACGCAGGAAGCGGCTGCACCATGAACTCGAGGCCCTGTTCAAGCAACCGCCGGCAAACGAGCTGCGCGACGACGCGCCAGCGACTTTGAGCAGATGGCGCCGGGGGTTGAGCCACTCACCCGACACCATGCCGGTCCTGGCCATGCAGATCGCGAATGTGCTCAGTCATCCCGATGAGCGTGAACACGATCGGGAAGCGCGGGCATGGGAGGTCGCGATTCACTACGGCCTGGGCCTCTTCGCCGTCCACCAGCAATCGCAAGATCGCCCCATGCACGAGCTCTCCAGGAGATCCCTCGGAGAAGCCGGCCGACTGCTCGCGAGGCATCAGGCGCACGATCTGGAACGGCGCGAGTTCAGTCCGGCGACACCGCAGTTCGAGGCAGTCAATCGCGGAATCGTGCGGCGGTTGGAGGCAGCGATGAGTTCGGTGTCCGTGGCCGAACTCGTCGGTCATGCGCGCGGCCTGGTTCCGATGCTGCGAGAGGCGTCCATCGCCCTGGACTATGTCCAGTTCATCTCGGATCTAGCGGCATGGGCCTACGCGCCCTCCCGCGGTTCGACGGCTCTGCGCTGGGGGCGTGATTTCTACACGCCGTTCCCCGTAGAGGACAAGCAGACTACGAACAAGGAGTGAAGATCCATGGTGTTTCTGGACGTACATGCGATCCAGCCCGTGCCGCCCGCCAACATCAACCGCGATGAGAATGGCAGCCCCAAAACCGCCCTGTACGGCGGCGCCCGGCGGATGCGAGTCTCGTCACAAGCCTGGAAGCGTGCGGCACGGAAACAGTTGGAGCGCACGGCGAATTTCCAGCCGTCCCAACGCACCAAGAGGCTGCCGGAGATGCTCGCTGCCGATCTGCTCGAGCGGCAGCCTCAATTGGGCGAGCGCGCGGCCGAAGTCGCCGAAGCCACGGTGACGGCCCTGTTCGGAGCCAAGACACCGAAGAAGAACGGGCGAGCCGCTACCGAGTTCCTCCTGTTCCTCGGCGAAGCCCAGCGTTCCCGCATAGTCGATGTCCTGTTACAGGACACGGAGCGGGTCCTGAAGACGGTCGGCAACACGAAGGAGTTCACCAAAACACTCAACGATCTGAAGCTTCGGGACGCCGTCACCAGCGGGCACCCACCGGCAGTCGCGCTGTTCGGCCGGATGATCGCGACCGATCCAACCTTGAACGTCGACGCCGCCTGCCAAGTGGCGCATGCCATCTCCACTCACGCTGTCGAGCCGCAATTCGACTACTACACAGCCGTCGACGACCAGGACGAGGCAGCCGACGAGACCGGCGCGGGCATGATCGGCACCGTCGAGTTCAACGCGGCCACCATGTACCGCTACGCGACAGTCGACATGCGAAGCCTGATCGACAACCTGGACGCGGATCGACCGTTCGCCATAGACGTCGCCGTAGAGTTCGCCAAGGCCTTCCTCCTCAGCATGCCGACAGGCAAGCGCACCACGTTCGCCAACAACACCCGGCCGGACTTCATCCTGCTCTCCGTACGGACTGACCAACCGGTGAGCCTCGTAGGCGCTTTCGAGCGTCCTGTCCTGGCCGAACGCTACGACGGCGAAACCGTCGGCTATCTGGGGCGTTCCGTATCCGCTCTCGCTCGGTACTACCGGGAGCAGGACGAGCTCTACGGCACCGCACCCGCGTTCCACACGGCCAGTTACCCAGCGTGGCTCGGCGACGGCCATGAGCAGGGCCGGATTTCGGGGTTGCCCGCTCCTCAGCCACTCCCTGCAGGGCTGGCAGCCATTCATGATGCCCTAGCGCGAGTGATCGGCGTCGAGCATGACTGACGTCCTCGTCCTACGCCTGAGCGGGCCGCTCCAATCTTGGGGCGGTGCCACACGGTACAACGTGCGAGGCACCCTCAGTCACCCCACGAAATCGGGCGTGATCGGCCTGTGCGCCGGCGCCATGGGATGGCCCCGAGGAACGGACCTCTCCGCGTTGGCGGAGCTGCGGTTCGGCGTACGTGTCGATCGCCCGGGAAAACTCCTCATCGACTACCACACGATGTCAGCGGCCTCGCATGATCCTCTGAATCCGCAGGGGCAACGACTGCCCACCGCTGACGGCAAGTCCCTCAAGCCCGGGCAGAGCAAGGTTTCCCGCCGGTACTACCTCCAAGACGCCGTGTTCGTCGCGGCGCTCGCCGGCGATCGAGATGATCAGCGCGACCTGCTCCAGCGGATCGCGGCCGCCCTGCGTACCCCGCGCTATCCCCTGTATCTGGGACGTCGCTCCTGCCCGCCGGACAAGCCCGTGCTGGTCTGTCTGCTGCGCGACACCGCAGGTCTTGAGACTGTGCTGCGCGAGACCATTCCCTGGCAGGTGCCTGAGTGGCGGCAGCGACCCGAAAACACGTCCCTGGCACTGATCCTCGATCAACCCGACGGAGAGGAACTGCTGGATGACCTTCCCGCAGAGGGAGGGACTCCGTTCGACCGGAAGTTCACGCAGCGTCCGGTGCACCACGACGTGCTGAACGCGCAGGACCTGCCGGCGCGCCAGAAGGCCGGCTACGGCTTCACCGGAGACGCGGCCATGGACCTGCTGGATGGATGACATGTATCTCACCCGTGCCTTCATCAATCCACGACGGCGTGGAGCCGTTAAGTTCCTGGGCAACCCCCAGAAGATCCACGCCGCCGTGATGCAGGCCTTTCCGGTTTCTCCTGCTTCAGACGCCGCGATCGGCCCTCGCGTGCTGTGGCGCCTGGACAACGACGACCATCGACGGCCGGTGCTGTGGATCGTGTCGCCCGACAAGCCAGACCTGCACCACGTCACGGACTTCTACGGATGGCCTGAATCAGATCGCCCCTTCGAGACCAAGGATTACCTCCCCCTGCTGAACCGCCTGGCCGCCGGACAGCGCTACGTGTTCCGCGTGACGGTCAATCCCGTCAAGTCAGAACACCCTGGACCTGAAGCGAGAGAAGCCAGGGCCAAGGTACGAGGCAAGATCGTCCCGTTGGTCGGCGTCCACAATCAGATCTCATGGTTCGCGGAACGGGCCGGCAAGTGGGGGTTCGAGCTCCTGCCCGGATCCGTTCCGATGCCCGAAACCGATCCCCCATCGGAGACCCCCACCCCTTTCGCAGTGGAGATCCGAGATAGCAAACGCCTCCGATTCTGGCGATCGGACAGCGAGAAGAAGCCGGTGACGCTGCAAACGGTGACCTTGGAAGGCTTGCTGCGAGTGACCGATCCCGAACTGCTGCGCGAAGCGCTGACGTGCGGCATCGGGCGGGCGAGGGGGTACGGGTGTGGGCTGATCAGCTTAGCCGCCCCTCGGCAAACGACGCCTTGATGGACACAGACGAGCTGTTTCCTGAGCAAGCAGGTAAATCCCGAGGTGGGAACCCAGCAGTGGGCTCGGGCAGCAGCCAGAGAGTCTTCTCCCGCGTATGCGAAGATGGTCCGCCCACGATGGACGCCATCGCTCAAAAAATCGAGTACTCCCCGCGCACGCGGGGATGGTGGCGTGCTCGACGCGGGGACTTGCTCTTCAACGGCGGGTTTCTCATCGACACCCACGTGTGCGGGGTGCCCGCCGGCAATGCTCCCGTCCTGCACCTGCGGCTGATGAGTGAACACCGACAGTTCGCCGACTTCGGACGTCTGACATACCGAGACGATGTCATGGGCACCAGCTCCTGAACAGCGGCACGCCAGACCAAGCCCGCCGCCCGCGCCCATGATGCGCGCCCCCGATTACGCGGCCGGCCAGCGCGTGCCTCAGCGGATCGCGGAATCGCCTGCCACGGGGCCCGTCGGCTTCTGGGTCGCGGCGACAAGTGCGGCGGCGGCGCACAGTACGGCCGCCCAGACGAGCGTGGCGTCAGCCGAGGTGTGGTCGGCGATGACTCCGGCCGCCCACGGGCCGATGGTCTGGCCGACGGCGAAGATCGTGGTGAACGCGGCGAGCGTGGGAGCCCAGTCTCGGGGCGGGTCGCACCACGGATCGTCGCGGTGACGACGGCCGGCACGATCATGAACGTGCCGCCGTAGGCCACGACCGACCCGGCGAGCACGACGTAGGACGAACCGGCGAGGCCCAGAGCGCTGGCGCCGGCGAGCAGGGCGAGCACGATGGTGAGCACGCGAGCCGGCGGCCACGCGCCGATCACGCGATCCCACACGCGCGGCGCGGCCGTGGCGCTGATTCCCAGGAGGATCCACAGGGTGCTGACCTGCCACACCAGGGTGTGCTCGCCGGCCAGGGCGGCCGGCAGGAAGGTGATATAGGCGATGTATCCGCCTGCGAACAGCAGGTAGGCGACGCCGGTGCGCCACAGCCGCAGCATCTGGCGTCGACCGGCCGCGGACGTACGTTCCGGTTCGCCGGCCCGTGCGGCGGGCCAGCTCACGACGGTGGCGATAAGGGCACAGACGGCCAGTCCCGCCCACGCGGCCGGCCAGTCCTGCGGGGCGTGCGTCACCAGGCTCGGAAGCCAGGCACCGCTGACGGCGATGCCCAGCCCGGCGCCGGAGAAGTAAATCGTGATCGGTGCGGGTGACCCCGCGGCCGCCGCGTTGCGCGACGCGATCACGCCCCCGGCGACGAAGACCAGGGCGCCGCCGACGCCTGCCGCCGCACGCGCGGTGAGCAGCGCCGAGTAAGCACTGCTCACCGCGGTGGCGGCCAAGGCGGCGGCGGTGAGCAGCATGCCCAGGCGGAAGACCGCGGTGGGGCCCACCGCCGTGCCGCGACGCCGATGAACGCGGCGCCCAGCAGATATCCGACGCTGTTTGCGGTGGTCAGGGCACCGGCCTGGGCGAGGCTCCACCGCAGCTCGGTGCGCATGGCCGGCAGGAGCAGGCCGTACGCGAACCGGGAGATCCCGAGCGCGGAGGCGGTGCCCAGGGCGAGCCGCGCGGCGGTCCAGTAAACCCCCGGAGCCGACCGGGAGGACGAACCCGCAACGGTGAGGACCCGGTTCACCGGGCGTCGTCCGTCAGGTGCCGGTCGAGGAACGCGATCACCGTACGGGCGAGGGCGACCCGATGGTCGGACAGGGCGTGGTCGGTGTGGAAGACGTGGTGCTCGAGCCCGGGGACGGGGTGGGCGAGGTAGGCGTCCACCAGCGGCCTGTGGTGGACGTCGGCGGGGGTGACGGGATCGCGGCCGGTGCCGATCAGCAGCACGGGGCGGCCGGCCAGCCGGGGCGCGAGGCGGGCCAGGCTCCACCTCTCCCCCGCCTCCTCCATCTCATCGACCAGCGCCTGGGCGCTGGTGCCGCGCAGGGGCAGCAGTTCGCCCGCCCAGTCGTGGAGGTAGGCGGCGCGTATGGCCGGGTCGCCGCGGCAGGCGGCGGCCGCCTTACCGAAGTCGAACCCGGCCACCGAACCGACCGCGGCCACACCAGGGTCGGCGGCCGCGGTCATCAACGCGGCGAAACCGCCCGCGCTGTGGCCGACGAGAGCCAGCCGGTACGGGTCGAGGGCGTGGGCCGCGACGACCTCGGGTTCACGCAGATGGGCGACGACGCGGGCGGAGTCTTCCAGCACATGCGTCCACGACCAGGAGCCGTCCATCCCCCACGAGCCGCGGTAGTGGAACACCAGCGCCGCGTACCCCGCGCGGCGCAGCGCCTGCGCGAGGTCGAAGTTCCGCTCGTTGCCCGGGAAGCCGTGCAGCACCACGACGACGGGGTGCGGGCCGGGCCCGGCCGGCAGATGAAGGACGCCCACCAGCGTGGCGTCCCCGCTCTGGAAGGTCATCGGCACGGTACGCGCGGGCGGTCCCGGCACGTCGACGGGATCGCTGACGAGGGGGTCGTACAGGGCATCCTCCTTAGATGGAACCGATCGGTTCGATGTCACGCTAACAGAGCATCGAACCGGCCGGTACCATGTCGGCATGCCCGTTCCCAAAGGCAGCACGCTCGACCCCGACCGCACCCGCGCCGCGATCCTCCGCTGCGCGGAAGGCATCCTCTACGAACGCGGGCTCGACGGCGTGGGCATCGCGGAGCTGTGCGCCGAGGCGGGCATCTCCAAGGAGACCCTGTATCGCCACTTCGGGTCCAAAGACGGGCTCATCCGCACCATCCTGGAGGCCCGCAGCGACCGGGTCACCCGCTGGCTGACCCGCGCCGCCGCCGAGGCGGGCGACGACCCGGCGGCCCAACTCGCCGCGGTCTTCGACGCCCTGCGCGACTGGTTCGGCGAGCCCGGCTTCCGGGGCTGCGCGATCGTCAACGCCGCCACCCAGCACCACAGGGCTCCGGCCAGCGCCATCGCCGCCGCGCACCTCGGCCGCTACCTGGACCTCTTCACCGGCATCGCCACCCGAGCCGGCGCCGAAGATCCCGCCGCGCTGGGACGGCGGCTCCTCCTGCTCCTGGAGGGCGCGACCGTCGTCGCCGACCACCTCGGGCGCCCCGACGCCGCCGACGACGCCCGCGACGCGGCCCTCGCCCTTCTGCGCAGCGCGGCCAGACGGCCCGCCGACAACCAAGGGATGTCTCCCTGACCGGCTTCCACGCGCACCGGGATGCGAGACCAAGCGCACGCAGCGTCCTTTGTCTGATAGGTCAGCGAACGGAGAAGGTCATGAGCGCCTCGCGCTCCGGGCTGTCCCGGCTTCGCCGGGCCACCCCTGAAGGGGTCCGGATTCCTCCCCGGCCTGAAGGCCGGGGCCTCCTCCGGAGGTCCCGGTGACAGTTCACCGCATGCCCGCCGCGGAGATTCCGGTCTCCGTCGAGCTGGTACGCCGCCTGCTCGGCCGGCAGCACCCCGATCTCGCGGATCTGCCGATCGACGTCCTGGCCAACGGCTGGGACAACCTCGTCTGCCGGCTGGGTGAGGAGTTACTGGTCCGGTTGCCGCGCCGCGCCATGGCCGCCGAACTCGTCGCGCACGAGCAGCGGTGGCTTCCGGAGCTGGCCGGCCGCCTGCCGTTGCCGATACCGGCGCCGGTGCGTGTCGGGCACCCCACCGCCGACTACCCGTGGTCATGGAGTGTCGTGCCGTACCTCCCGGGCCGGATCGCGGCACGGTCGGAGCTCGACGACCCCCGATCGGCCGCGGCGACGCTCGGCGAATTCTTGCGCGCGCTGCACGCCCCGGCTCCTCCGGACGCGCCCGTCAACCCGTACCGCGGGATTCCGCTGACCGGACGCGCCGAGGGGGTCCTGACCGCGCTGACGCACATCGACCCGGCTGACCGCGCCGCCGCGCGACGGATCTGGGCGGCGGCCACCGCCGCACCCGCGTGGGACGGCCCGCCGCTGTGGCTGCACGGGGACCTGCACCCGGCCAACATCCTGGTCGACCACGGCCGGATCAGCGCCGTGATCGACTTCGGTGACATCACCTCGGGCGATCCCGCCACCGACCTGGCCGTGGCCTGGATGCTGTTCACGGCGGAGCAGCGTGCCGTCCTTCGACAGGCGTACGGCCGCGCGGACGACGCGACCTGGGAGCGGGCGCGGGGGTGGGCGCTTGCCCTGTCCCTGGTCCTCCTGACGCACTCCGCGGACAACCCGCTGATGCGCGGCATCGGCGAGCGCACTTTCCGTGAGGTGCTGAGCCAGCAAACCGATTTATAGGTACGACATGGTGACGCCGCCGGGGCACTCGACCGTCGGCAGCGGCCCAGAGGGCTGAACCACCCGTCGGCCTGTAATGCCTCGAAAGCGCCTCCCTCGCGACGCGAAACCGTTCGCCGGAAACGGATGCGGGAAAAGCACGAAGCGGGAGTCCCAGGCAGTGTCAATTTCATGAGAGGCGTTTCTCATGAGAGGCGACGAAAACGGTGGACGCACCCGTCATCGACATCGACCCGTTCGGTGACGAATTCCGCCGCGACCCCCAGCCGGCGGGCGA
Organism: Microbispora rosea subsp. aerata; assembly: GCF_014647835.1. GTDB lineage: Bacteria > Actinomycetota > Actinomycetes > Streptosporangiales > Streptosporangiaceae > Microbispora > Microbispora aerata. The sequence continues at coordinate 32,982 of NZ_BMPY01000042.1, read as the reverse complement.
GCGGCTCCAGGAGGCCGGGCCGGTGGTCTACCTGGAGAGCCACGGCATCCGGGGGATGGCCCGATTCGCCGAGGTGCACGCCGTGCTCCGGGACCACGACGCCCTCAACTCCTCCGGCGGCGCCGGCCTCGCTAACTTCAAGAAGGACAAACCTTGGCGCCCGCCCAGCCTGCTGCTGGAAGCCGATCCACCCGATCACACCCGGGTCCGGCGGATCGTCTCGCGGATCATGTCCCCGCGCGTCATCGAAAGCCTCCGCCCGGAGTTCGAACGGCGGGCCGACGAACTGGCCGCGCGGGTCGCCGCTCGTGGCGAGTTCGACGGGGTCGCCGAGCTGGCGCAGGCGTACCCGCTGCTGGTCTTCCCCGACGCGGTCGGCCTCGGCCCAGACGGCAGGGAGAACCTGATCCGCTACGGCAGCATGGTGTTCAACAGCTTCGGCCCGCCCAGCGAGCTGTTCCGGCAGGCGATGCGGGACGCCGCACCCGTCCAGAGGTGGATCGCCGAGCACACCCTCCGCACCGCCCTTAGCCCCGACGGCCCGGGCGCCCGCCTGTACGACGCCGCCGACCGCGGTGAGATCACCGAGGACGAGGCCGCCCTGCTGGTGCGCTCCCTGCTGTCGGCCGGCGTGGACACCACCGCGCATGCCCTCGCCTGGGCGCTGCACACCTTCGCCACCCACCCGGCCGAGTGGGCGGAGACACGTGCCGACCCCACCCTGGTGCGCCCGGCATTCGAGGAGGTCATGCGCCTGGCCTCCCCCGTCCTGACGATGTTCCGCACCACCACCCGCGAAGTCACCGTCGCCGGCACCACCATCCCCGCCGACGAGAAGGTCCTGCTCTTCATCGCCGCGGCGAACCGAGACCCCCGGGAGTGGCCGGACCCCCACCGCTTCGACATCCACCGGCAGGCGGCCCACCACCTGTCGTTCGGCACCGGCATCCACGCCTGTGTGGGCGCGGCCCTCGCCCGCCTGGAGGCGGAGACCCTGTTCACCGCCCTCACCCGGCATGTCCGGACGCTCGAGCTCGCCGGCCCGCCCCGCCCCCGCCCCAACAACAGCCTCAACGCCCTGGCCGAGCTGCCCCTGCGTGCCATCCCCGGGTAGTCCTCCAGGACGCCGCGTAAGTGATGTTGTCACCTTCACATCACTGTTCCGCCCGCCGAGAAGGTGACATGGTCGGATTTGCCGATCTTGGCATGACGAGCACGACGTTCATCGCGGCAGCGACTGATCATCGGAGGCGGCGTGCGCAACCTCGAGGCGTTCGGGCGGCACAAGGTCATCCTCGGCATGATTCATCTGCAGCCCCTGCCCGGGACCCCGTTCCATCGCGAGGGCAGCTTCGAGCAGATTCTCGACAACGCCGTCGCTTCGGCTCGCGCGCTGGACGAGGGCGGCGCGGACGGGTGTCTGATCCAGACCGTGGACCGCGTCTACAGCACCGGCGAGCAGTCCGATCCGGCGCGGATCGCGGCGATGAGCGTCATCACTCGCGCCGTCGCGCAGGCCACCCGTCCTGATTTCCACATCGGAGTGCAGCTCATGCGCAACGCGGTGCAGGCGTCGCTGGCCGTGGCGAAGGTCGCCGGCGGCTCCTTCGTACGCGCGGGCGCATTGGTGGGCGCGACATTGACGACGCACGGCATGGTCGAGGCCGATCCCCTGGCGGTCATGGAATACCGCAAGAAGATCGACGCCTGGGACGTCGGCGTCATCGCCGAGGTGGAGTCGATGCACTTCACCTGGTTCGGCGGCGGCAAGACCGTCGGGCAGGTGGCGAAGGCGGCCCGGCAGGTCGGCGCGGACGCCGTCTCCCTGTGTCACGAGGATGAGGCGGTCGCGCTGGAGATGATCGCCGCGGTCCGCGCCGCGACGCCGGATCTGCCGATCGTCCTGGCCGGCCACACCAACCACGACAACGCCGCCCGGCTGCTGAGCGCGGCGGACGGCGCCTTCGTCGGGACCTGCCTGGAGCGCGGCGGCTGGGGCGGGCTCATCGACGTCGAGAAGGTCAAGGCGTACGTAGAGATCGTGCGCGGGCTGCAGCCGTGAGGGCGGCGACGCTTTGCCCCGCGATTGACAAGACGGAAGGCGGACCATCGTGCGGCACCCCTACCTGCTGGAGGAAATGCCGGCTCAAGGCGACGCTCTGGCCGCGGACCTCCGCACTCTGATCGGCCCCACCGCCGAACAGGTGGAGATGGTGCTGGACGACGCCCGCTGGGGGACGGCGTCCCGCGTCTATCTGACGGGCGACGGCGACTCCTTCCACGCCTCGCTCGCCTCGGAGCTGGCCTTCGAGTCGCTGGCCGATGTCCCCTGTGAGCCGCTGAGCGCGCTTCGGCTTCTTCGGTACGGCGCGGCTTGGGACCGCCCTCCCGCCCTTCCCCCGGGGACGGTCGTCATCGCCGCGTCGGCCTCGGGCCGTACGGAACGGGTCCTGCAGACACTGGAACGGGTCCGCGAGCACGGAGCGCTGACCCTGGCCGTCACCAGCACCCCCGACAGCGCGATCACTCGTGCCGCGGACCACGCGCTCGTGCTGCCGTTGTCCCACGCCAAGCCGTCGCCGGGGATACGGACCTACCAGGCGAGCCTGCTGGGGATGGCCCTGACCGCGATCGGCCTGGGCCACCGTCGAGGCCGGCACTCGGCGGCGGAAGCCGAGCGGTTGCGCGGCGAGTTGCTCGCCGCGGCCGACTCCATCGCGGCCACCGCCGCGGCGGCGAAGGAGCGATGCGAACAGCTCGCAGCGCGGATCGCCCACGCGCCCGTCATGATCATGCTCGGCAGCGGTCCCGGCTACGGCACCGCGCAGTTCGCCGCGGCGAAGGTCGTCGAGGCGGCCGGAGTGTTCGCCGCCGGCCAGGATCTGGAGGAATGGGAACACGTCGAGGCTCTGGCCCGCCCACGGGACATGCCCACCTTCGTGATCGCGCCTCCGGGCCGCAGCCACGACCGCGCACACGTGGTTCTCGACAAAGCCCGCTCCTTCGGCAGGACCGTCATCGCCGTCGCCGACGCCGCCGATGACGAGCTGGCCAAGGCGGCCGACGAGGTGCTGCCGGTGCACGGCGAGGTGCGTGAGGAATTCTCCCCGCTGCTGTATCACGTCTTCGCGGGATACCTTGCCTGCTTCGTGGCCAGGCGGCTGGGACGACTCCCCTTCGAGACCAATCGCCACGCGTGATCTCGCAAGCGCGTCGGCTGAGCGGATGTGCGGTCCACGGCGGATCGCGAGGATACGGTCCGTCTGGTGAATGTACGGTGGCCTGCGCGGCGGCGACCGTAGCCGGCCGCTTATGGGGCTCCGCTTATTAGGACACTGCCTATAGGACGCCGAGGCGGTCCGAGTAGCCACGCCCGCGATCTCGCCCATGTTGTCCGTCCGCGTTCAAAACAGTTTGTCCTGGATGCCGTCGAGGGCGGGCAGCCGCTTGGGCGGCAGGCCTGCGACGAGGTCCATGGCGTGCAGGCCGGCCCAGAGGCCCGCCGTGGCGTTCTCGGCGAGGATGCGTCGCAGCACCTGGACGGTGACCCTTACATCCGGCATCGCCCGGTGCCGGTCGGCGGGGACCGGGATGCGCAGGTAACGCATCAACGCGTCCAGCCCGTGCGAGGGCAACTCGGGGTAGACGGCGCGGGCCAGGCGGACGGTGTCCAGCAGTGGGGTGGCCGCCAGGACCGGGCAGTGCGCCGCTTGGTGGGCGATCAGTGTCGCTTCGGTGCCGGCGCCGTGAGCGACCAGCCGGTACGGCGGCGCATCCAGCAAGGCGTCCAGGGCGGCCATGACCTGCTGGGGCCCAGCCGCTCTGGCCAGCATGGCGGCCGTGATTCCGGTCTGACGCGTGTCGAAGGCGGTGACCGGCACGTCCGCGGGCGGCCGGATCAGTGACTCAAACCGCCAGATTTCTTGTAGTTCGCCGTCCTTGGGGACCAGCGCCACGGCAGCGACCTCGATCGGCACCGGCGACCGCCCCGCCGGGGTGAGCCCTTCGAAGTCGATGACCACGAAAGTGTGGCGGGCGAAGTCCGGATCAGCGGCAAGCATGGTGCCCGGGCGTGAGGTCGAGCCGCCGCATCGGACGGTCGGCAAGGCCAATGATCACACCGCCAGGCGCGTCCCGCTCCCGCCGTACGACGTCTTGGCCGACCAATGCCAGGCCACGGCCGTAGGCGGCCCGCACGGCCCGGGCGACACTGGTCTTCCCGGAGCCCGAGTTCCCGCGAAGAACGATCAAACGGGTATCGGGAGAGCCGGTACGCACCGACTCAGGGTACGAACAGTCCGTGGGCGACACGCCGTCTTTCCCTGCCTGGTGTACGAGCCGCCTCCGCGCGAGGTTGGGAAATGCACCGGCGCCAGGCCCTGCGCGGCCCGTAGCGTCGGAGCCGTCATGAGCGAAAGGGCACCTCAACCGGACCGAGATGCTCAAGCGGCAGACGTACGGCCTCGTCAGCCTCGATCTCCCGCGCGAACCCGCCTGCCGGCCGACCGACGTTCCAGATTCATGACGCACCGCCCGCGCCGCTTGGCTTCGCGCGTCGGCGATGCGGCGACCGGGACGCCGCTGGTTCGCATCAACCTGAACGCCGAACGGCTCCTCGGCTGGTACGACGACGACCACCTGGTGGTGCGGCGGGGAAGCCGGCCGGCCCGGTAACCGCGATTAGATGTAACGTCCCACAGCTCTCGGGGCCGCCGGAACCGCATCGGCCGAAACGGGCCGCACACTATTGATGAATTCGCGGGCCCAAAAATTAGGGAATTTTACATAGTGAGACGTGAGCAAATCACTTATTGACACGTCTTGATCGTCGTCACTACTGTGCTGAACATGTTCACTGAACGCGTTCAGCACACGTCGAAAGAGCATTCCGGGAAGCACGTGCGCTGATGTGACGTCAGCCGGTTCGCGGGCGGCGAGCGCTACCGCGTAAGGCCGTCGTTTTCTTCTCCTGCAGTCGGCAGAAGTGCTCGTACGCGGCGAATACGCGGCGAGTGCGCGGGCTGCGGCGCATTTCAGTGCCACTGACGCCGTGGGAGTGTGATGACACCTTCAACGATGCTCGAAGTGATGTTTCGAGGTGCGCAACGGGCAGCCGATGCGGGTGCGCGCTTCCACGTCTCTCCCAAGGAATCCATATTCCTGTCGTACGCGGACCTGCATCGGCAGGGGCAGCATGAAGCGGTGCTGCTGCGGCAGGCGGGGCTCAACCCCGGCGACCGGGTCGTATTGGCCTTTCAGCCGAGCCTGGATTTCCTCCGCGCGATGTACGCCGCGACGTACGCCGGGGTCGTCTTCATCCCCGCTCCCATCACCGTCTCGCAGAGCATCGACGTGGTGCGGGAGCGCATCCGTTCGATCGCGGCCGACTCCGGCGCCAGGCACATTCTCAGCACCGCGGGCTTCGCCGCCGAGCTGGGCGACCTGGGGCCGGAGCTGACGATCCTGATTCTCTCCGACCTGGGCGAACCCTCGCTGATGAACGACTGGCGGCATCCGGGGACCAAGGCCGCCGACGTCGCGTTGATTCAATACACCTCGGGCTCGACCCGGACGCCCAGGGGCGTGGCGATCACCCACGAAAACCTGGTCGCTAACCATCGATGCGTTTACGACACGATGGGCTACCACGCCCACTCGATGCTTTTGGGCTGGCTGCCCCACTACCACGACATGGGGCTCAGCCTTTACCTGCAGCCGGTCTTCGGCGGTTTCCACCTGGTCGCCACCAGCCCCGCTCAATTTCTGCGGCGACCGGCTTTCTGGCTGCAGCTCATCACGCGTTATCACGCCACCTCGACCGTCGCCCCCGACTTCGCCTACAGATTGTGCGCGCGATTGGTGACGGACGAACAACTGGCCACGCTCGATCTGTCGTCGTTGCGGACGGTCATCACGGGCGCCGAGCCCGTGCGGGCGAGCACCTTGGCCGCTTTCGCGACCCGCTTCGCCCCGGCCGGATTCGACCCCGGCGCCTTCGTGCCCGCCTATGGAATGGCGGAGGCGACGGTTTTGGTCAGCGCCAAGCGGTCACGGCTTCCGGTCACCCCGTTGTCGCTGGACGCCGATGCGCTCGAACTGGGGATCGTACGGCCCGCCGACGACGGCAGGTCGGTCGACGTCGTGCCGTGCGGGACACCCGCACCGGGGCATGACGTCGTGGTCGTCGATCCGAAAACCGGCACCCGCCTGCCGGATTCGCGCATCGGCGAGATCTGGGTGCGGGGCCCCAGTGTGGCGAAGGGATATTGGGAACAGCCCGAGGAGACCGCCAAGAAGTTCAAGGCCGAGCTGGCGGAGGACGGGGGCGAATATCTGCGGACGGGCGATCTCGGTTTCCTCTCCGCGGGCGAGGTGGTCGTCACCGGCCGGATGAGCGACGTCATCAACGTCCGCGGGCGCAACATCTATCCGAGCGACCTGGAGAGCGCCGCGTCCGACGCGTTCGCCTCCCGGCTCGACCCGGTGAGCGCGGCCTTCGAATGGTCCGAAGACGTGGTGATGATCGTCGTGGAGGCCGGGCCGCGCACCGAGGACATCGCGGAGGTCGCGGCCGACGTCCGTCGCAAGATCTCCCAGGAGTTCTCCCTCGAGCCGCTTGGTCTCGTCGTGGTGCGGCGAGGGAGCATTCCGCGCACCTCCAGCGGCAAGGTGAAGCGCAAGGCGACGCGTGAGCTGCTCGCGGCCGGCGAGCTGCCCGTGCTCTTCTCCACGGGCCTGCGCCTGGAGGTCGGCGAGTCGTGAACGAGGCGTTCCACCGCGCGGCCGACATCGACAAATATCTCGGGGACCCCAGGGACCCGCAGGCCCGGATCCGGGAAGACGACGTGCTGTCGGCGGACGAGGAGTCGCTCTTCCCCGCGGAGGCGGTCGACGCGCTCAACGACTGGGGTGTGCAACGCGCGTACATCCCGGCCCGGTTCGGCGGCGAGCTGGACGACGCGCTCCTGCCGATGCTGCTGATCAGGCACGTCGCCAGGCGCGATCTCACCGCGGCGGTGGCACACGGCAAGACCTTCCTGGGCGCGCTGTGCGCGTGGCCGGCAGGAGGCGACATCGCCGCGCGGATGGCGTCCATCGTCGATTCCGGGGCCGCCGTCTCCTGGGGGTTGACCGAGCAGGGGCGCGGATCCGACCTGCTCCACACCCAGACGCGTGTGGACGGCTCGACGCTGAGCGGCGGGAAATGGCCCATCAACAACGCCACCCGCGGCCGTGCCATGTGCGTGCTGGTCCGCACCCGCCCGGAAATCGACGCGCGGTCGCTCTCGCTCGTCCTCGCGGACAAGGAGGAGATCGACCTGCGGCGGGTGAGCTACCGGCCGAAGGTCCGCACACACGGCATCAAGGGCGCCGACATCAGCGGCATCGACTGGGACGAGGTGCCGCTCCCACCCGACCGGTTCGTCGGCGAGCCGGGACGGGGCTTCGAAACCGTGCTGAAGGCCCTCCAGATCACCCGTCCGGTCTGCACCGCCCTGTCGCTCGGCGCCGCGGACGCCGCGGTCGCGGCCGTGCTCGCGTTCACCTCCGATCGGCGCCTGTACGGACGCGGGCTTGTCGATCTGCCGACGGCGACCGCGGAGGCCGGCGCCATCGTCGCGGACATGCTCATCGCCGAGGCGACAGCCATGGTGGGCGCACGGCACGTGACCGCGTACACCGAGGAGATGGGGCTCGTCAGCGCCCTCGTCAAGTACGTCGTGCCGGCGACGGTCGACACCCTCTTCCGGAATGCCACGCAGTTCCTCGGCGCCCGATCGCAGCTCGTCGGGACGGCGCGGGCCGGGGCCTTCCAGAAGGCCGCGCGCGACAACCGGGTGGTCGGCATCTTCGACGGAAACTCCGTGGTCAATCTGAACGCGATCGTCAACGAGTTCGGGGCGATCGCACGGGGAGCACGACGCGAGGCCGATCTCCAGTCGCTGCCCGCCGTGCTCGACGCCGGCGCCGCGTCCCAGGGTCTCGACTTCGGGCGGCTCCGGCTGCTGACCAAGGCGGGGTCGTCCCTGCTGCGCGCGATCCCGATGCTCGCGTCGCTGGCGAGGCGGAACGCGTCGCCGGACCTGACCCACGCGATCGCCGTGTTCGAAAGCGCCGCCGCCGAGGTGCTGGGCGAGGTGTCCGCGGCGGTCCCCGCGGCGAGACCCGGCGCCGCCCACTTCGAGCTCGCCCAGCTCGTGGCGGAGACCTTCGCCGGCGCGTGCTGCCTGCTCGTCCGTGCCCACAACACGGTCTCCTCGTCCCTCGCCCGGGACGACGCCTGGGCCGCCGCGGCGCTCGGCCGGATCTGCGAGCGGCTCGGATATCCCCTCCTCGGCACGACCTCCGCGTGCCGGGCACTGGCCGGACACGCCCTCGAGACCAGCCGGCGCGGCACCCCCGTCACGCTCTTCGAAGGTTGGTACGCCGCATGAGCCAGGCATCGACAGCACAGATCGCGGACTTGGAAACGCTGTTCGGCGATCCCCTCGCCCCGGCCGGCGAGCTCACGTACGAGGCCATCTTGGCCGCGGACGCCGAGCGCCGCCTGGTGGAGGCCGCCGAGACGATTTTGAGCCGGTGGGGCTTCGGGGCCGAGCTCGTGCCCGAGCGCCTCGGCGGGCGGTGGCGCTCCACGGAGGATCTCGTACGGCGCCTGCTGCCGATATTCCGGCGCGATCTCGCTCTCGGGCTGGGTCATGGAATCACCACGTTCATGGCCGCCGTGAACGTGTGGCTCGGCGGCGACGAGCGCACCCAGCGGGATCTCGCGGCCCGGCTGCTGCGCGGAAACCGCGTCGCGGTGTGCTTCCACGAGCTGGCCCACGGCAACGACCTGCTGCAAAACGAGTGCACGGCGACGCTCGTGCACGACGGCGCGGTTCGCGGCTGGCGGATCGACGGCACGAAAGAGGTCATCAACAACATCGACCGGGCCGAGTCGGCGCTGGTGTTCGCCCGCACGTCGGACGATCCGGGGCCCGGGGCCTTCAGCCTGCTGCTCTGGCACAAGGACGCCTCACTGTCCGGCGGCGCGGACACCGGCCGCCGGGTCCTGACGGCGGGGGTTCGCGGCTGCCAGATCGGCGTGGTCACCTTCGACCGGCTCGTCGTCCCCGAGGACGCGTTGATCGGGTCCAAAGGCGGGGGCGCGTCCATTGCCCTGCGTGCTTTCCAGATCACGCGTGCGGTCGTCTCCGCGCTCGCCACGGGCACCGTCGACGCCGCGACCCGGCTGGCCGTGCCGTACATGCGCGGACGCGCGCTCTACGGGGAAACCGTCTGGGACCTTCCGCACGCGCGGCTGCTCCTGACCCGGGCGTGGGCCGCGCTGCTCGTCTCCGACGCGCTCGCGCGGACCGCCGTCAGGGCGCTGCATCTTCGGCCGGACGAGTCCTACATGCTGAGCGCCGCGACGAAATATCTCGTGCCGAAGCTGCTGAACGACGCGATGCACGACCTCAGCGTGCTGTTCGGCTCCAGCTTCTACGCGGTGACGCCGCCGTACGGAATCGTCGAAAAATGGCTGCGGGATCTCACGATCCTGCCGATCGGCCACGCCGGCTCGACGTCGTGCCTGCTCAGCGTGATTCCGTACCTCCCGACGTGGGCACGCCGTGCCCGGAAACCGGCGCAGCACGAGCCCGCGCTGTTTTCCACCACGGCCGACCTGGGCGAGCTTCCCTTCTCGGCGTTGGGCCTCGGCGTCGGCCGCGTCGACTCCGTCACCGCGCCGCTGCGGGACGAGACGATCACCTCGGCGCTGCGCTCGGCGCATCCGGCCGTCGCCGGCCTGGTCGACCGGTGGGCCGGCGAGCTGGCGACGCTGCGGGACGCCGCGGCCGCGCTCGGTCCCGCGTCGCTGCGGCCCGACGCCACGCCGGAGGTGTTCGACCTGGCTCGGCGGCTTACCGCCGTCATGGCCGCCGGCGCGCTGCTCGGCACGTGGTATGAGGGCCGTTCGCACGCGACGAGCCCGTTCAGCCGGACCCCGGTCGCGATCGAGGCCGCGCTCCTGCGCCTGTCCGAACTGCTCGGCCCGGCTCCGCATGCCCCGGGCGCGCCCCTTCCGGCTCCGTCGCGGGTGCGCTGGCCGCAGGACGTCGCCGACGCCGCGGCGGCCCACATAGCTTCCACGACCGGCGCGGGGCTCAGCCTCGGCGTCGAAGAGGTCGCGGTAACCGGTCCTTCCCGCAGCCCGGAAGAGAGGAAGTCATGACCACTGAAGTGCCGACGGTCGTCGCGTTGGAATCCTGGCTCCGAGACCGAGTGGCGACATATGGAGAAGTCGACCCGAGCACGTTCACGGAGGACACGCCGTTGACCGAGCTGGGATTCAGCTCGGTATACGCCTTGACCTTGTGCGGCGACATCGAGGACACATTCGGCGTGGACGTCGAGCCCACGATCGTCTGGGACAACCCGACTATTCGCAGGCTTGCCGCCGCGTTGCATGAGCTGATAGCGGAGAACTGACCACCCGGGCGGCTCTCGTCCCCGCGCCACGAGGATTGGTGTCAAGTGCGAGCTGACAGAAGTAAACCACAGCTTGACTCGGTTCGGTCGTTCAATTAAAGTCCTGAACACGTTCACTGAACATGTTCATCACGTTATAGAGCGACCTTATGACATCACGCGACGCACACCGTGAAGCCACCCGCGCGAAGATCGCGCGCACCGCCGAGCGACTTTTCCGGGAACGAGGCTATAAGGCCACCACCATCAGGGACATCGCCGCCGCCGCGGGCGTGAGCGTCGGTTCAGTGATGACACTGGGAGACAAGCGCGCGCTGCTGGTCGCCATGTTCGACAGGTATATCGCGGAAGTGCACCAGGAACGCGCGCGGCAAAACCAATCCACGACACCCGGAGGTGCGGGCACGAGCACTGCCGACAGCCTGATCGAGCTTGTTCGCCCCTTCTTGGAAATCTTCTCCACCCAGAGCGATCTGGCCCGGGAATACGCGGCGGCGCTGGTGAGCGGGGCCCACTCGTCGGTGATTTTCAAAGACCTGGAGGCGGCTCTCATCACCGAGATCGAGTCCGCGCTCGCCAAGGAGGGCATGCCTCCCGCCAGTGTTCCCGGAGCCGCTCGAACCATCTATCTGTCTTATCTCGGAAGTCTCTTCGAATGGGCCGGTGGCAGCGGAGCCGACATTTCCAAGCCGCTGCGAAACCTGCGCCTGGTGCTCAATTTCGTGACCGAATCAAAGGAGGCATAAATGGCCGAGATCCCAGACCCGGCATGGCTTGTCTTAGTGCTTGCGGGCATGCTGCTCCTGGACGCGGTGATGTCCATCCGCCCGCCGAAGTTCATCCGTGACTGCCTCAACGGCGTCCGCTTCCCCGAGGAGTGGTGGTGGACGCTCATCGTCATCAAGCTGCTGGCCACCGCCGGCCTGATCGTCGGCCTGTGGGTGCCCGGCGTCGCGTTCTCCGCCAACGTCGGGGTGATCGCCTACTTCCTTTGCGCGTCCGCGGCGCACTTCCGCGCACGCTTCGTCGGCAAGGAGTTCTGGGTCAACTGCCTCGGCTTCCTGATCGTTTCGATCCTGGTTCTCGTCTTCGGGTTCTTCGTGTAACGGCCGGCACACAGCGAGGGAATCGAGGGCCGATAGAAATGTCCGTACATCCCCCCAAGAACATCGGGTTACTCTTCGACTGGCACGCGGCCAAGTCGCGAACCACCGAGCTTTACCTCGACCATCCGTTCGACATCAACCCGGGGGGCGGCGTGACCTATGACGCGGCCGCCCTCGCACAGCTGGTCGGCGAGACCTCCGCGTGGTTGTACGCCGCCGGCGCCCGCCGCGGAGATCGCATCGCGGTCATCAAGCGGAACCACTTCGACATGATCATCTTGTCCGCCGCGGCGGCGCGGATCGGGGCCGTCGCGGCGACGATCTCCGCGGCCAACCGCCCGGCGCATCTCTTCGAGATGCTGCAGCGGCTTGACCCGGTGGTGACGGTGATCTCGTCGCAGAAGCTGCAGGAGGCCCAGAGCCAAGACATCGACCTCACCGCGTTCGGCCGGACCGTCCTGCTGGACAAGGACCACGATGTCCGCGGCGAGTGCGTGCATCTCGACGAGCTGCGCGGGGCTCCCATCCCGGCGCCCGACATCCGGCCGGACGACGAGATGATGATGATCACTCACACGTCCGGGACGACGAACACGCCCAAGCTCGTCGTGCACTCGGCCGACACCAACCGGGCGGCCACCAGGCTTGAGCTTCTTCCCCTGCCCTTCGCCGTCAGTCGCAGAAACGACGTCTACCTCAGCTCCATCTCGTTCGCTCACTCGCGCGCGTACGCGTGGGCCGCCGCGCAGTTCCGGTGGGCGCCACGCCGCCTCGTGATCGCCAGCAGTCACGCGTTCGCCGACGTCGAGCGCCTCATGGAGTCGCAGCGGCCGACGATGGTCGAGGCGATGCCGAACGTGTTCCAGCACTGGCTCCCTCTCGTCCGGCGCCGGCCGGAGCTGTTCGCCCAGGTGCGTTACTACATGAACACGTTCGACATGATGCACCCGTCGATCGCACGGCCGTTCATGCAGGCGTCGAAGCGGCGCAACGTGCTGTGGGCGCACAGCTGGGGGCAGAGCGAGGTCGGCCCGATCGCCGGGCTTCCGTACACCCGCAGAAAGCTCAACCGGCTCGCGGGCTCCACGAACGACAACATGAACATGATGGGGTGGCCCTGGCCCGGACTGGTGCGGGCCAGGGTGATGGACCCCGACACCGGCCGCCGCATGCGCAAGGGCGAGGTCGGCGTGCTCATGGTCAAAAGCAAGTCCGTCTGCATCGACTATCTCGGCGAGACCGATCGCCACGTGGCCAAGCGGGCGGGCGACTGGTGGAACACCGGAGACGTCGGCTACAAGGACGCGCTCGGCAGGATCCAGTTCCTGGACCGGGCGGTCGACGCGGTGCCGGGCGGCAGCGCCACCGAGCTTGAGAGCGTCCTTCTGCAGCGCCTGCAGAACGCGCTCGAGGTCATCGTCCTCACCCGAGGCGAGCACCCCCCGCTTCCGGTCATCAGCACGGAAGACAACACGCTCAGCGACGAGGCGTGGGCGCGCGCCACACGCGGGCTTCCCCCGCTGGACAAGCCCGTGCTCGTCCCCTGGGAGGAAATGCCGCTGACCTCGACCTGGAAGGTCCGCCGCAGAGAACTCCGGGAAAAGGTGTTCGCCGGGCGGGCCGACGACACGGTGCTGGAGGACAGATTCACGTGATCATCGCCTCAACCGAGACGAACATCCGGAACAGTTGAGGTGTTCGGCCATGGACATTTACGCAAAGGCTCTGAAAGGCACCCTGACCGACATCCCCTACAACAGCGCGACCCACTATCACGAGTATTTCGGCGACGGTCCGGCGGACCCGAGGTTCGGCGCCGCGTGCATCATGCAGACGATCGACGTGGCGCGGCGGGCCGTCGACCTCGGCGCTCCGGAGCCGGTGCTGCTGCAGGACATGCGGCATGTCGGGGCGGTCTTCCACGACAACGGGGACGTCATCGTCCTGGATCCGTACCTGCTGCACCGCGAGCCCATCAGGTTCTCCGCGGAGGCGGTGGAGTCCGGTGAGGCCACCGTGGAGGTGCCGGCCGCGCCCGTACGGCGCGACAGCACCGGGGCGCGGCGGGACGGGCGGCTGCACGCCCGATACAAGAAGAACCGCAACGGCTATGTCATAAGGCTCGACTATTTCAAGTTCAGCCCCTCGCAGGACAAGTACGTCTTGAGCCGGCATTTCTCGCTCCGCGAGAACGAGCTTTTCGACATGCGGGAGTTCACGGCGGACATCCATGGGCTGATGACGCATCCGGAGCAGACGAGCGTGTCGATACGCGCCGTGCTGCCGGGCTTGCAGCGCACCGCGGAGGCGATCATCCCGCTCAAGGGCTTCGCAGAGCGGGTCTTCACCGCCGACGACATCTGGCTGCGAACCGGGGAAGGGGTGGTGTCGCGCAACTCCGACCCCGGTTCGTCGGCCGTGTGGGAGGAGCTCGAAGGCTCGCTCAGCCTGCCCCGGGCGGATATCGCCGACCATTTGGTCTCCGCCGCGGAGATATACCAGCGCATCGCGGACCCCAAGCAAGAGCTCGCCCCGTACGCCTTAGTGGAATAACTTCGATGGAATAAACAGTGCAGCTTTCCCGAGTCTTCATCGCCGGCACGATTCAGGGATCGAACCGCGGGACGGACATCGAGGACCAGAGCTATCGGGTCACGATCCCCTCGATGGTCACGCGGTTCTTCCCCGACGCGGAGTGCTTCGACCCGAGCGTCGCAGTGACGAACACGCTGGCGGACGCGAAAGTCGCGGCGCTGGTCGGATCTCTGCGCCGGGACGTCCCTCCCATCCTCGAGACGGCCTCGCTCCCCCCTGAGCTCACCGGGCTCAGGGAGACCTTCCACGCCATGACCCGCGAGGTGGCCAAATGCGACCTCTGCGTCGCCTACCTTCCCGGGCACATACCGAGCATGGGAACGGCGATGGAGATGTACGCCGCCCACCTCGGCGGCGTACCGGTCGTGACGATCACCGAGATGGTCACGAACCTCGCCGTGGCCTCGGTCTCGACGTGGATCCTGCGCGATCTCGACGCCTTCGAGAAATGGCTGTCTCAGCTCTCCTCGTCATAACCCGCACGATGGGCGCGCCAGCAGCGGCGCGCCCATCGGCCGCGTGATCTGAGATGGCACGTTCCACCCCTCACGACTCCGCCGGCGAGAGCCGCCAGAGGGCTTGGAACACGCCGTCGGGGTCGTACCGACGCCACACGCGTCTTACCCGGTCGCCGGTCGCGCCCGGGTAGATCCGCGCGAAGGCGCTCTCGCCCGGGCGGCTCTCGAAACCGACGTACGCGCCGTCGACCCGGCCGGCCAGCGGCCGCCAGGCCGCGTCCAGCTGCCGGCCGCTCCGCGGCGGGAACGTCGTGCCGATCACCAACACGCCGTGGCGCCGGTGGGCGTACGCGGTGGCGTCCGCCGGCATGTCGTTCACCGCCCCGCCCAGCGAGCGCATCTGGACCAACGGCTGATGCGGCCCGGTCGCCATGGCCATGATCGCCGCCGCGTCGTCGTCGGTCATGGCCACGAGCAGGCCGTTGGTGGTCGTGACGGGCTGCTGGCCGACGTTCGGATGCAGGTGCGCCGTGGACACCAGGGCCGGGTAGGGGGCGAGCCGCGCGTGCTCGTCGAGGACTCCGGCGCCGATCCCGCGCAGCGGCTCGACCGCCGCCCGCAACCGCCGTTCGCTCCCTCCGGCGACCACGGCGGTGATGGAGGCCACCGCGGAGTCGCCGTACGGCAGGAGGGTGACGGCGGTGGACAGCTCGCGCGGGGCGGAGGCCATGTAGTCGGCCCATCGCCGCAGGGCGCGGCCGTCCGGGTCGAGGCCCACGGCGATCTGCGCGTATCCCACCTCGCGCAGGCCGAGCGCCTCGATCTCGAAGGCCACCACGATGCCGGCTCCGGCTCCGGCGCCGCGCACGGCCCACAGGAGGTCGGGTTCGTGCTCGGCGTCGGCGCGTACGACGGGGCCGTCGGCCAGGACGACCTCGGCCGCGCGGATGTGGTCGATGGTCAGCCCGTAGTGGCGGACCAGCCAGCCGACGCCTCCTCCGGTCGCCAGGCCGCCGACGCCGACGTTGCCGTGGTCGCCGGAGCTGATCGCCAGCCCGTACGGCGCGAGCGCCCGCGCGACGTGCGCCCAGCGGGCGCCCGCCTCCACCCGGACGATCCGCGCCGACCGGTCGATCACCTCGATCCGGTTCATGGCCGACAGGTCGATGACCACGCCGCCGTCGTTGGACGAACGGCCGGACAGGCCATGCCCTCCGCTCCGTACGGACACGGGCAGGCCCCGCTCGCGGGCGTAGCGCAGCGCGGCGGCCACCTGCGCGGTGTTTTCTGGGAGCAGTACGGCGGCGGGGCCGGCCACGGTCGTGTACGTGGAGCGCAGCAGCCGATATCGGCCGTCCCCGGGCAGCACGATCTTGTCGCGCAGCTCGGGCGGGACCGAGGACGTGAGGGACGTCATCGCCGCCCCCGGATCTTGCCGACCTGCTCGCGGACCGCCGGGACGACCTCCGCGGCGTAGACCTCGAACTGGGCGTGGTGAGCGGTCACCGGCCAGAAGACGAACGTGTCGAAGCCCAGCTCGACCACCCACTCGGTGAGCGTCTCCGTCCACACTCGTACGTCGCCGATCAGGCCGTTGCCGCCGCTGAACGGGCCGATCGCGCCGATCACGTTGTAGATCCGCCGGATCTGGGCCGGGTCGCGGCCCGCGGCGCGCGTGGCGTCGTCGATGATCTTCTGCTTGGCGGGGACCTCGCCGGGCGAGACGTAGATGTTGAGGGGTGAGATCCAGCCGTCGCCGGACCGGCCGGTGACGGCGAGCATCCTGGACTTCATCGCGCCGAGCCACAGCGGAATCGGCGCGGGCGGCACCGGGCCCGCCGGGTAGCCCTCGATCGCGTGGTGGTCGCTGAGCAGGCGCACCTCGCCGCCGGCCAGCGCGGCACGCAACACGTGCAGGGACTCCTCGGTGTAGGCGACCATCTCGCCGCGGCTGCGCCGCCGGCCGCCCATGCCGGCGATGGAGTCGGTGAACGTCCCGCCGCCGACCCCGAGGACGAGGCGGCCCTCGGCCAGCACTGCGAACGAGGCCGCGGCCTTGGCCAGCATGGCCGGGGGGCGTAACTGCAGGTCGAGGACGTCGGTGAGGAACGAGATGCGCCTCGTCTGCGCGGACAGCCGGGTGATGAGGGTCCAGGCGTCGAGGTGCCGGGGTTGGTAGGCGTGGTCTTGGACGGCCAGGTAGTCCAGCCCGCTCTCGTCGGCGCTCCTGGCCAGCCGCGTGGTCTGGTCGAGCCGCCGCACGTCGGGATCGAGCGCCACGCCGAAGCTGAGGGATCGTCCGTAGTCGGTCACGGAGCCAATCGTCCGTACGGGTCCCTCAATGGGCAAACGCCAGATTAGGTACTAATCTAAGGTAAGTGACTATCGATAGCGTCGGCTTCGGCGGCCCGGCCATCGACGAACCGGGCTGCCGGAGCTTTCAGAACGTCGTCGAGCTGGTTGGCCGCCGGTGGACCAGCGCGATCCTGCTCGCCGGCAGGCGCGGCGCGCGCCGGTTCGGCGAGTATCGCCAGGCGGTGCCGGGGATCTCCGATCGGCTGCTCGCCCTGCGGCTGAAGGAGCTGGAGGCCGAGGGCCTGATCTCACGCACCGTGATCCCCACCACGCCGGTGCAGGTCCGGTACGCCCTGACCGATGACGGGGAAGAGCTGATGTCCGTCCTGCAGCCCTTGGTCGACTGGAGCCACCGCCGCCGCAAACTCGCCGAGACCGAATCCGCCGGCCCCGCGTGACCCGGGCGCCGGGCCTCACGCCCGCGAAGACAGGGGCGAGCGGCTCGGCCGCCCACTTCGGGGGGATAAATCAGTAAAAGTTGGTAAATATGTGATTTGACAATGCGTGCGACGACGGCGATACGGCGTGGGCGCCTTCCCCTGTGAACCCCGAACCGAACGACCAGAGCAACGGTATGACGCCAATCGAAGAAACGTTCTCATGGACCTTCCGGCGCACGTCACGCCGCATGGAACCACTCGTACGGCCCGCCCGGGCATGGGGCGCCATTCACCGGTAGCAATCGCCTATCCTGCCCGGCAATCGACGGCAATTCGTATTTTCCTCTGGGCCTGACCGAGGAGGTCTACGGCTACCGGCGGCAGCTTTGCGGCAGGTGGCCCCAGCCAACCCCCGCCGGCCCGCCACAGGTGACCCCGGCCGGCCGGCTTGTCTCCGCTGAAAGCCTGGGCCCCGGCGGTTCAGTCGCCGGAGCCCTTGTCCCTGCTCTGCGGAATGAACGCTTCCGGGCCCGAAAGCGCGCACCGACACGTCTATAGGCGCGCGCTCACGCTGTTTTGCGCAAGCCGACATCACGGTGCCCCGAGGAAATCGTCAATCGAACCTTCGGGCCATTCACCTCAGAAGCAAGCGGGTCATTCCGCAGGCCGTCAGAACGGCTTTTTAGTACGCGGCGTACGCGTCGGAGTGGTGGCCCGCGACGTAGATGTCCCAGAAGATGTCGTCGAGGTCCACGCCGGAGCCACAGCCGTTCCGGAAGCTGTCGGTCAGGAAGGGCGCGGTGTGGAAGGAGGCGTTCTGGAACGTGTTGTTGAACCCGCCGTCGAACTCGTTGCTGTACGGGTAGCCACAACTCGGGATCGTGGAGGCGCTCGCGGCTGTGGCGCCCACGGCGAGGGCACCACCACCAAGCGCGGTGGAAAGGGCGAGTCCGGCGATGACCTTCTTGAGCTTGGGCATTCGTCCCCCTCTAAAGGATCAACTGCCTAATGTGTGTGTCATTCCTAAATGAACAGGAATGACGCTTAATGACCGTTAAGTGGTCATTGCCCCACGACGTCAGTGTTTCCGGGCAGAACGAGCAACAAACGGCGATCTACGGTATTTAATACCTATTGTCCCATTCGCGGACATTCGCAGCGCACTTATGTCGCCTTTATCCCTTAGTGTCCGATTCGGCGTGCTGGAGCCATCGGGTGACGGTCGCCGAGCGCCCCTCCCCTGCCAGCGCACCCCGGCCGTCGTGTACTCATCGCCGTGCACTCGTCGCAGAACCGGCCCAGACCGATGCCGACGTCCAGCCGTTTCCGGCTACCCGCCCGACGACTACTGCTCGGGCCAATGCGCGGGCTCTGCCGACCAGGTTCGCCCGCTCGCCCCTCCCGAGACCGCCTGACGGGCTCGGTGGACGGTTTTCACGATCAACGAGCCCGAGAACCTTCGCCCGGCGCGGAGGGCCCTTCAAAAGCTTTTCTGGCGGCTCTCCGGCCGGGCGAAATCACACGCTCGGGCGTGCGCCTCAGGCGGCGGGCGTCGCCTCCGCGTGCGCGGCGGTCGTCTCCTCGGATTCCGCCTCGGCGGGCTCCGAGGTGGACTCCTCCGCGGCGGCGTCGGGGTGCGCCGCGATGAACTGCTCGATGACCTCGTCGGCCATCTTCCCGCGCGCGGGCACGTCCAGCCCCTGCTCGCGGGCCCATTCGCGCACGTCCGTCAGGGTGTAGCCGCGCAGGCGCGGGGAGGTGTCGGCGGCCTTCTTGGAGCGCGACGCCTGCTTCACCTCACGGGCGTTCTGCAGCACTTCCTCGATGAACGCGAGGGCCTCGCTCAGCCTCTTCTGGTTCGCGTCGGACAGGTCGATGGCGAAGGTCCGGTTAAGCAGCGGGAACTCCCGTCGCGCCACATCGTCGCCCTCGGAATGATCGAGGTCGTCAACCAGTATCACCTTCTGCGCCACGTGCAGCCCTTCCAGGGTGGATCTCCGTCTATCTGGACCGTGGCATCCTACTGGTGCTTGCGCCCCCGGCCCGCCTTTCCGGGCTCCCCCGCCCCGTCCGAGCGCCTGCGACGCCTCAGCGTCTGCGCTTCCGGCCGCCCGTACGGCCGCCGGGACGCCCCCGGGTGCCGGGACGAGAGCCGGGTGCGAACCGCAACGGGTGGGACCGCGCACGCACGGCGTCAAGCACCAGCCTGCGCAGCTCCTCCATGCTCTCCTCGGCGGGGTGGCCGGAGGCGGCCATCGCATCGAGGAGTGCGAGCGCGTTCTGCCCTGCCATCGCGCGCATCCGCTCCAAGCACCTTGTCCGGGCCCGCCACTTCGAGCAAGCCCAGCACGCCCTCCGTCGTCACCAGCAGATGCTCATCGGCGTCGACGTCGTCCGGGTCCAGTTCGCCTCGCACCGAGAGCTCCAGCAGGACCATGGGCCCCGGCACCGGGTCCGTACGCAGGCATAGCTTCGGGAACAGGGCTCAGGAGCCGGTGCGCAGGCGGCGGTGCAGCGCGCGGACCTCGTCCACCAGTGCGGGCACGGGCCCGGCCACCCGAACGCCCGGCGCGACCTCGTTGACCGGGAGCGTCCGCACCGGCGGGGGCGGCACGTCCCACTCGGCCAGCCACTGCGCGAGCTGCGCCGACGACGCCACGTAGACGATCCGCCCCAGCCCCACCCATCCGTGCGCCGCCGCGCACATCGGGCAGTGCTCGCCGGAGGTGTAGACCGTGGCCTTCGCGCGCTCCTCCGGCGTCATGTTCGCGGCGGCCCAACGGGCCAGCTCGAACTCGGGGTGCCGCGTATGGTCGCCGCCCGCCACCCGGTTGCGGTCTTCGGCCAGCACCTTCCCGTCCCCGGAGACCAGGACCGAGCCGAACGGCTCGTCGTCCGCCTCCAGCGCTTCCTTCGCCAGCTCCACACAGCGACGCAGGTGCCGCAGCTCCTCAGGTGTCGGCTCGTAACTCATGATCGAAACGGTAACTCCGTACGGGGCGGGTAGGGCGAGGGGCATGCCGGAGGGGCATCTGATCCATCGCTACGCGGACGAGCAGCACGAGGCGCTGGCCGGGCGCGTGGTCAGGGCCACGAGCCCGCAGGGCAGGTTCGACGCGCGGCCGTACGACGGCAGGGTCGTCATGGGCGTGGAGGCGCTCGGCAAGCACCTGCTCTACTGGCTGGAGGACGCTCCGCCCATCCACGTGCACCTGGGGATGCAAGGCCTCTTCCTGCGGTACGACGACCCGGCGGCCGAGCCGCGCAAGGGCACGCGGCTGCGGCTGGCGACCGGTGACGCGGCGTTCGACCTGATCGCACCCGCCCGCTGCGCGCCGATGGACGAGCGGGCGGTGGCGGCGCTGCGGGCCGCCACCGGCCCCGACCCACTATGGGCCGCCACCGGCCCCGACCCGCCGCGCGGTCACGCCGGCCACGACGCCGGGCATGCCACCGCCTGGAACACGGAGCACGACACCGCCCGGGTCACTGAGCACGCCGCCATCCGGGAAGAGGCCGTGCGCCGCCTGCTCGCGGCCCGTACGACGGTCGGGGCGGCCGTGCTCGACCAGAGCGTGTGGTCGGGGATCGGCAACGCCTGGCGGGCGGAGTTGCTCTTCCTCACCGGCCTCGACCCCGGCGCCCGCGACATCGGCGCGGAGGCCGCCGGGCGGCTGTGGGACACCGCCGTACGCTACCTCGCCCTGGGCCGGGACGCCGGGCAGGTGGTCAGCGATCCGGACGCGCCGGACGAGCGGTGGGTCTACAAGCGTGAGCGCTGCCGCCGCTGCGGAGCCGCCGTCCGGACCTGGACGCTGGCCTCGAGGACGGCGTACGCGTGCCCGGCCGACCAGCATCTCCAGGCCCGCTGACCTGGGAAGTCACACCTTTATCGAGTTGTTATATCCAGGTGAACGAAGGCCAGAGACTGCTGGACATCCGCCGCATCTACGTCGAGCCCGCCGCGGCCGAGCTGCCGCGTGGCAAAGAGATTTTGGCGCGGTTCCCCGAGGCCGAGCGGGTCGAGATCGAGGCGCACCACCGCATCCCCGAGCTGTACGGGGACGAGACGAACGTGGCCCGCTGGGTCAGGATCAAGACCGAGGCGCTGGTCCTCGGCGTAAAGAAGTCGCTCACCGCACGGCCCAACGGCCGGTCGAGCGACTTCATCGCCCCCTCGACCGCCAACGGCTGCGCGATGGCCTGCGCGTACTGCTACGTGCCGCGCCGCAAGGGCTACAGCAACCCGATCACGGTGTTCGCCAACATCGACAAGATCATGGGGTATCTCGCCGGGCACGCCGCGCGGCAGGGCGTCAAGCCCGAGCCGAACCAGGTAGACCCGCACGCCTGGGTCTACGACATCGGCGAGAACTCCGACTGCTCGGTGGACGCGACCGTCTCCGGCAACGTACGCGACCTCGTCGGCCTCTTCCGCGACCTGCCGAACGCCAAGGCGAGCTTCGCCACCAAGTACGTCAACCGCGAGCTGCTCGACTGGGACCCGCGGGGCCGTACGCGCGTCCGGTTCAGCCTGATGCCGGCCGCGGACGCCAAGCTGCTGGACATCCGCACCTCGCCGGTCGCCGACCGGATCGCGGCCATCGAGGATTTCGTCGAGGCGGGATATGAGGTGCACGTGAACTTCAGCCCGGTGGTCGTCCGCGACGGCTGGCTGGATGACTGGGCGGAGCTGCTCGGGCAGCTCGACGACGCGCTGAGCCCGGCCGCCCGGGCCCAGCTCGCCGCCGAGGTCATCTTCCTCACGCACAACGACCGCCTGCACGAGGTCAACCTCGGCTGGCATCCCAAGGCCGAGGAGGTGCTGTGGCGTCCCGACCTGCAGCAGCCGAAGCGGTCGCAGACGGGCGGCTGGAACGTCCGTTACAAGACCGGCCACAAGGGCCGCTACGTCACCGCGCTCACCGACCTGATCGCGGAGAAGATCCCGTACTGCACCGTCCGCTACGCCTTCTGACCACCCGCGTACGCGAAGTGCGCGTCGAGGTAGGACATCGAGGCGGGACACCCCGTCCGGTGAGGAGCACCGCGCCGGCCACCATGGGCGCTCGGCATGCGCAGGCCGTACGAGTCGGCACCGATCTGCGCGGGGAGTCGGGGCGCGGGGCGAGGAGCGCGTCGACGGATGCGCCGAGGCGCTTCTCCACCACCCGAGGGGTGGTGACGTGGGGGAACGCCGCGTGGACCGCACCCGCCTATTCGCCGGCGGCCTCGCGCATGGCGGCGGCGGTCAGGCCCGGCCGGGCGACGGGAGGCGTGCGGCGGTGACGACCACCGTGACGTAGGACATCGTGAAGCCGCCGCCCAGGGCGTCGATCGCGGCCCCGACTTCGGAGAGCAGCTCCGACAGCGTGTCCGGCGGGACCCGCGTGAGGGCCCCCGACGTCGGCATCTGGTCCAGCCACTCGTCGCGGGTGTAGAACCGCTGCCACTCGTACCGCCACTCCTCGACGTCGCCGAACGCTCCGGCGTCCCTGATCCCGTCGGCGGCCTTGGTGAGCAGCGGGCGGTAGCCGTCGAGGGCCGACCCCGCGGGCCGGTCCCGCGCCGGGAAGCCGGGCATCGCCCGCCGGAAGACCGCGGCGAGGGCCTCCGTGACGGCCGGCGGGGGCTCGAACACGTGCCAGAACGCCGCCAGCCGACCCCCGGGACGCAGCACCTCGGCGGCCTTGGCCGCTCCGGCGACCGGATCGACCCAATGCCAGGCCGTCCCCGCGACGACCGCGTCGAATCCGCGCCCGGCGGGGTCCCAGGCTTCGAACGTCGCCACCTCGACCTCCAGCCCGTCGCGGCGGGCGAAGTCCGCCATGCGGGCGTCGGGTTCGACGCCGAGCACCGTGCAGCCCGCCGCGCGGAACTGCCGGGCCGCGATGCCGGTGCCGCAGCCGACGTCGAGGACGTCGGGCCCGGGACTGGCGGCGACGATCCGCTCCACCATCGCGTCGGGGTAGGGCGGCCGGGTCCGGTCGTACCGCTCGGCGTCCACGCCGAACGACTCCGCCATCCCTCTGGCCTTGTGGGGTTCGCTCTCGGAAACTGAAGTGGGCATGCGCCCACTATGAGTGGGCAAGTGCCCACTCGTCAATTCGGTTAAAGTCGATCGACCGACGAGGAGGGATGGAACGGTGCCGACGGGGGTTGCCCTCCGCGACGCGCGGGAGCAGTTGTTCGCCGCCGCGGAGCGGGTCCTGCTCAGGGACGGGCCGGGCGCGCTGACCAGCCGGGCGGTCACCACCGAGGCGGGCTGCGCCAAGGGCGTGTTGCACCGGCACTTCGCCGACTTCGACGCCTTCCTCGCCGAGCTCGTGCTCGACCGCATCGCCAGGCTCGACGCCCAGGCCGCCGCCCTTCGCCGGGCCGCCGGAACCGGCACCGTGGCCGGCAACCTCACCACCGTGCTGACGGACCTGTTCGGGTCGGTCGCGGTGGCGGTCGTCGGCCTGATCATCTCCCGCGACGGCCTGCGCGCCCGGCTGCGCCAGGCGAGGCCGGGCCCCGGCCTGCCGCTCGTGACGGAGGCCGCGGCGATGCTCGCCTCCTACCTCGCCGCCGAGCGCGACCTGGGCCGCATCGCGCCGGACGCCGACGTCGACACGCTCGCCCCCACGCTGCTGGGGGCCTCACACCTGCTGTTCGCCGACCGGGACAGCGGCCCGCCCCGGGCCGACGCCGTCCACAAGATGGTGACCACGGTCATCGCGGGCGTCGTACGCACCGAGCCGCGAGCGTAGGGAGCGCGCTCGCCGCCACACCGGGGTCAGGCCGGGTAACGTGATCACGGTGACGAGGCTGGCGCTCTTCGATCTGGACAACACCCTGATCGACCGCGACGAGGCGTTCCGCAGGTGGGCCGAGGAGTTCGCGGACGGCCACGGCCTGGGCGCCGAGGCGGTCGAGCGGCTGGTCGCCCTCGACACGTACGGCTATCCGCCGCGCGGCGGTCAGCCCAGCAGCGGCGCGAGCGCCGTCTCCAGGTCGGCCACGCCGGTGAACAGCACGGCCGTCATGCCGAGCGCCTTGGCCGCCTCGACGTTCTCCGCCCGGTCGTCGACGAACAGGCAACGCTCCAGCGGGACCCCCGCTCGCTCGGCGGCGATCTCGTAGATGCGCGGGTCGGGCTTGACCACCCCCACCCGGGCGCTGCTGACCACCTCGTCGGCGAAGTGGGTCAGGCCGAGCCAGGCGAGGTCGTCCTCCAGGCTCAGCGTGGCGTTGGTGACCAGCACGACGGGCACGTGCGCCTGGGCCCGGCGCAGCAGGTCGAGCACGTCGTCGTCCACCCGGGACGGAGCCTTGACGAAGGCCGTCACCAGCGCGCGGGCCTGATCCCGAGCCACCTGCCGGGCCAGGGCGGCCTCGGCCTCCTCCACCCACTGCTCGACGGTGATCTGGCCCAGCATCGCCGGGCCGCCCACCTCGGGCACGAGGACGGTCTTCATCGTGGTCCCCTCGGGCAGGCCCACCGATCGTTCCAGCTCGGTCAGCTCCGACTGATCGTAAAAGCGGATGACACCGTCGAAGTCGCACAGCACCGCGTCGTACGGCCGGGGAATCGTCACCGCCCATGCATACCACGGGTGGCCGCACGGCCCAATGGGATGATCGACGGGTGACGGTCAGACGGCTGCCTCTCCTCGTGCTGTACGCGGTGCTGTGCGGGGTCCTGTGCGCGGCGCTGTCCGCCTGCGGCCTCGTCTTCGCCGGTGCGGGGGGCGACGGCATGCTGAGCGCGGCGGACCTGTACGGCGCGCGGCCCGAGGAGGTGTCCGGCGTTCATCCGCCGCTCGTGCCCGCGCCCTGCGCGTCCGAGCCGTTCCGCGGTGACGGCGACCGCCTGGACACGCGGGCGATCACGGCGAGCGTGGCTCCCGGGGGCGGCGACCGGCGCTTCCAGGTCTACGAATACGTGGCCGACTACCGCCCCGGCGGCGCGCAGGCGTACCTCGACGAGCTGGGCGAGCGGCTCGGCCGCTGCCGGGACGAGGCGGATCGTTACTCCCTCGTCGCCAGGGACGTCGGCGTGCCCGGCACGATGCTGGTGCAGCACGACTATCGAGAAGGCGGTGTCGAGAAGACGGGCGTCTACCTGGTCGGCCGGGCCGGCGACCGACTCGTCTCCGTCCTGGAGAGCACCGCCGGGGACGCGACGCTGGTGAACGAGATCGGCGTACGGGCGCTGCGCCGCGCGGGCGCGACGGGAGAGGCCACCCCCTCGGTCGTCACGCACGAGGACACCACCCGGTGGGTCGCCTACGCCGTGTCCGTGATCAGCGAGGTCCGCGTCTCCCGCGACGGCAGGGTCCTGACGCTCGACACCCGGGTGCCCGACGGTCCCGACGGCTGCCTGCGCGGGCCGACCGGCAGGCTGGACGGCTTCGAGCCGAAGCTCGTCCACGTCGACATCCGTTTCGAGTCGCGTCTGCTGACGGCCGGGAACGGCTGCCCCGGCGAGCGTACGGTGCCGGTGGAGGTGCGGCTGCCCAAGCCGCTCGGCAAGCGCGACGTGGTCGTCAACCTCGACCAGCGCTACACCCTCGACCGGCCGGGCCTGCTGCGCCGCTGCGGCGAGCTCGGCTGTCATCCGGCGCCGACGGGCTGCACCTCCGACTCCTACTACCAGGCCGCCGGGGACGCGGACGCGCCGGAGCACAGCTATCACCGTGAGCGGGGATGCGACGGGAAGTGGCTCGTCATGGACATCTCGATCAGCGGCGGGCCGGTGTGCGAGAGGCCCGGCGAGTGCGCGGGCGCGTCCCGGACGACCCGATACTTCTACCGCGCGACGCCCGCCGGATGGCGGGTGATCACGGCCACGACCGGGCCCGGCTGCGACGACGTGCTCGTCGCGGAGCCGCGCTTCCCGCGCGAGCTCTGCGCGAAGCTCACCGCGCCCTGACCCGGCCGCCGTCAGCGCAGGACGTCGGTCAGCGCAGCATGTCGATGGCGCGGGCGGTGGCGAGGGAGTCGTCGACCGCCGTGTGCCGGGGCTCGGCCCGCCCGCGCAGCACCTCGTGGATGTGGCGGACACCCCAGGAGAACGCGGTGCCCTCGCCCGGTTCGTGCCGCGCGACCAGGCGTCCGTCACGCCACACCTCGAACACGTCGTGCGGCTCGGGGTGGAACGGGTTGGTCAGCCGGATCTCCCCGTTCGTGCCGACCAGGCGGGTGAACGTCGTGAACGGCAGGTCGAAGCCGCAGCTCATCAGCAGGCGGCCGGCGGGAAACTCCAGGACCCCGGCGGTCTCGATGTCCACCCCCGCCTCGCCCTTGACCGCGACGGCGTGACCGGCGACGGCGTCGCCGAACAGCAGGTTCGCGAGCCGTACGGGGTAGCAGCCCACGTCGTAGAGCGCCCCGCCGCCGAGAGCCGGGTCGAGCCGGATGTTCTCGGTGCCTTCCATCGTGAAGTGGAAGGACGACCAGATCTCCCGCAGCTCGCCGATCTCGCCGTCGGCGAGCAGGCCGCGCAGCCGCGCCGTCTGGGGGTGGAAGGGGAAGACGAACGCCTCCCACAGCGGCCGGGCCGACCCGCGCGCCACCTCGATGACGTTCTCGGCCTCCTCGGCGGTGAGACACAGCGGCTTCTCGCACAGGACCGCCTTGCCCGCCTCCAGGGCGGCGATCGTCCACTTCGCGTGCAGGGCGTTCGGCAGCGGGATGTAGACGGCGTCGATCAGGGGGTCTTCGATGACCGCCTCGTAGCCCAGCACGGCCCGCTCGACGCCGTTGTCCGCGGCGAACGCCTCGGCCCGGGCCAGATCACGGCCTGCCACCACGGCGGCGGCGCCCCCGCCGGCCGCGCGCAGCGCGGGCAGGAACGCCCGTGCGGCGATGCCCGCAGTGCCGAGGATCCCCCACCGGACGGTCCCGCTCATACCGATCTCCCTCGCGAGCCTTTGCCGACATTTCACCGCTTGATTGGGAAATATCTGCCGGGACCGTAGCACAGTGCGGCCGATGTGAACTTTTGGTTCCGTAGTCCGATTTCAGAAAGTTCACGGGGGTAGGTGACCCGCCGATCCTGACCGGGAGGCGGCGCGGACCGGCGAAGGACGCGCGTCTGTCCTCGGAGGTGTCTGATGAGCGAGGAAACACGGCGGTTCACCCACTCGCCGAGCGACCGGGCGCCGGGGCCCGACTACTCGGGGCCCGGAGTCGAAGCGGAGCTCACCGGGCGGATGCCCGAGGCCCGCCCGTCCGCGCGGCCCGCGCGGGGCGGCGAGCCGTACGACGATCTCTACACGGCCCGGGCCTCGTCATCCCTCGGCAAGGTGGCGTCGGACGACGGCATGCTCGACGTCCGCATCAAGGCCCCCGGAGAGCTCGGCGGCCCCGGCGGGGCGACCAACCCCGAGCAACTGCTCGCGGCGGCGTACGCCTCCTGTTTCCACAACTCGCTCACGCTGGTCGCCGGGCGGCAAGGCGTCCCGACCACCGACGCCACCGTGGACACCACCGTCACGCTGCGCAAACGGGGCACCGCCGACGACTACACGATCGCCACGGACCTGACCGTACGCCTGCCGGAGGTCGAACCCGAGACGGCCCGCAGGCTGGTGGACCAGGCCCACCGGGAGTGTCCGTACTCACGCGCCTTCATGCAGGGCGCCGAGGTGCACGTCCACCTCGCCTGACCACCGGCAGACACGCGTTTCGAGCACGATGCGGGCGGCTGCGCCCATGAGGTCGCCGCCCGGCTGGGTGCGGGCGGAGCCAGGGGCAGAGCTGGAGGGCGGACCCGCAGCCCCGCGCCACGGGTCCGCCCGGTCATCTCAGGGCCTCTTCCTCTCAGAGCCTCTTCCACAGCGCGGGGACGATCGGCGGCTCCCAGCCCACGAGCGCCGTGTGGGCCTGGATGCACTGGTAGCTCGCCCCGCCGTAGGTGACCACGTCGCCCACCTTGTACGCCTTGCCGGGCGTCCAGGTGCCACCGGGAACGGTGGGAGTGGGAGTGGGGGTCGGGGTACGCGTCGGCGTCGGGCTCGGAGTGGGCGTGGGCGTGGGGTTCGGGGTCCCGCCCCCTCCGACCTGAAGGTCGATGCAGGCATAGAACGCGTTGGCGGTGTCGGCCACGTTCCAGATCGCGAGGACCTTCTGCCGGCCCGTCCGGCCGCCCAGGTTCACCGTGTGACTGAGGGTCGCGGGGGGCTGCGCACCGTGATCGTCGAAGACGGCGATCCGCGTGCCCCCGATGTAGTACTCCCAGGTGCTGGTCCTGTGGCGGGCGGTCAGCGTCCAGGTGAAGGTGACGGTGTTGCCGACGCTGGTGGCCGGCCAGGGCTTGCTCTCGTCGTCGAGCTGGGCGAAGCGGGCGTTGCCGCCGCTGCAGCTCCGCAGCCCCTTCGGTCCTTCGACGCTCTGGGGCTCGTAGATGATCTCGCCGCAGTTGGGTACGCGACCCTGGGCGCACATCGCCTGGCGGCTGGGCGGCGACGAGACGTAGCCGTGCGCCTGAGCCGGTGAGGCGACGAACACCGTGGCGCCGATGGCCATCGTCGCCGTCCCGAGGAAAGTCAGCGCTCTACGCATGTAGTGCTCCTTTACTGCTGGGGGGTGGCGCAAATATAAAAGAAAGTTTCTTAACAGTAAAGACCCAATGACTGCGCCAGTCAGGAAACTTCGGGCCGGTCTCGGTCGGCTGTGGCACTGAAGCACCCTGCTCATCCGGCGTCACAGTGGCTCCCGAAACCCACGGCAGGCATCCGAGCACCCCGCTTGCATGACGGACGGCGGGCGCGATCAGCTCGGCCGTAACGGGACTCCCAACGCAACCCGCAGCGCGTACCAGGGCGACCTGCTCATACGGCAGACACCGTGGTGAGCCCCCAGCGAAAGCCACGGCGGGCGCTCGTGGTGCACTGAGCTATGGAGATGTGTGCCATGCCCCAACATTCGATGATCAGGGCCAGGCCGGCACGGGTCCACGATGTCGCCGTCGTGGCGCTCTGCCTGGCGATGTCGGTCACGCCGCAGACCGGCCAGGCCGCCGCCGACGGCACGGCCTCATACGACGACCTCGCCCGGCAGGGAACCGCGCCGGGCGATCCAGAGGCCAACGCGTTCGAAGTCATGACGGGGACGCCGGCGGACACGCACCCGGCGTCATTCGTGCTGCTGCTCTGCGGGGTGATCCTGCTGGCCTGGGCGATCATGTACTTCGGCCTCCGTCTCACCGGCAGGGCCGTCCGCCCGCCACCGGAGCCTCGTACGAGGACGGATGAGACCACGACGGACGAGATCGAGGCGGCCGGTCCTCAGCACGACGAGGTCGGCGATCTGACCGGCGGTGTGAGCCGTACGCTCGGGCGGCTGGAGGAGGCGCTGGAGCGGCAGCGCCGTTTCAGCTCAGACGCATCCCACGAACTGCGCACCCCGCTGACCGCCATGCGCACCCAGATCGAGGACGCGCTCCACGCGCCGCAGGAGACCGACGTCGTCACTCTGGCCAAGGCGCTGCTCCCAAGCCTCGACCGGCTGCAGCGGATCGCCACGGACCTGCTGACGCTCTCACGGCTGGAGAGCGAAGCACTCCCCGTCCGGCGGCAGCGGGTAAATCTCGGGAAGCTGGCCGAAGGTGAGCTGCAGATGACGCCGATGACCAAGCGGACCGTCCGCCGGCTGAGCCCGGACGTCGTCGTACTGGGAGATCCCCATGCCCTCGGCAGCCTCATCAGCAACCTCCTCGGCAACGCGCGGCGGCACGCCGCCGGCACCATCACGGTCTCGGTACGGCGCGAGCCGTCCGGCACCGACGAGTCATCGGAGGCGACGGCGGTGCTCGAAGTCGCCGACGACGGCCCCGGCGTTCCCCGCGAGCAGCGGGAAAAGGTCTTCCAGCGGTTCACCCGGCTCGACTCGGCCCGCAGCAGGGACGCCGGAGGAGCGGGGCTCGGACTGCCCATCGCCCGTCAGATCGCCGAGAACCACGGCGGCCGCCTGGCCATCGAAGACAGCGCCGAGGGGGCGCGTTTCGTGCTGCGGCTGCCGATCGCCCTCGACTCCGAGCCCTGAGCCGAGACGCACGGCAGCGAGTCGTGTTCAACCAATCAAGCCCTGCCGCGTGTGTCCCAGGCGGCACCTCGCTGCGTCGTAGCCCTAAGCACGAAACGCCCGCGATCTCCGTGAGGCCCGGAGTCGCCGCTCGTAGCTCCGCTGTGGCTCCTCCTCCGCCTTGCGATGCGTCCACCTGGATCCACGCTCGCGATAGGCAATTTGCCAGACACTCCCTCGGGCACGTCGCGGAGAAGGAAGCCGTGGGGATTTCGCGCGGCCTACGACGTTCATCCGCTTTCGGCACGCGCCCCCTACCTGCCGCGATGCCAAACGCGCCGCAACGGCGGCGGAGCATCCCTGCCGTATCTCGGTTTCGCGGCGGGCACCCACCGCGATGGCGGTGCGGGCTCTCCCCCGCGGCCGACGATGGCCAGGCGTACGTCCCCAGCCGGTTGGGGAGCGTCCTTGCCGGTCCTCCATTGACTTGAGCGACGGGTGACCTACACTCAAACACGTGAACGATCGTTCAAACGTTGTGGAACTCGTGACGGCCGACTCCTGCGCGCTCCCTGTGGTGGACGCGAGCCGGGTGGAGTCCGTCAGGAGGAACATGCCGGACCCCGAGACGGTGGAGGACCTGGCACAGATCTTCGGGCTCCTGGCCGATCCCGGACGGCTGCGGCTGATCGCGGCGCTGCTGGAGGGCGGTGAGATGTGCGTGTGCGATCTCGCGGCGGCGACCGGCCACAGCATGTCGGCCGCGTCTCACGCACTGCGCCTGCTCCGCGTCCACAACGTGGTGAAAGTGCGGCGGGCGGGAAGGATGGCCTACTACCGCCTCGCGGACTCGCACGTGCGGATGTTGTTCGACCTGGCGATCACGCACATCGGACATAAGGAGAAGGACCGGGACGATGGGTGAGACCGGCAAGGGACGCGGACGCCGCAGCGAGACGGGTGACGACCGCGACCACGGGCGCGGACGCGGTCACGGCCAAGGACGCCGTCATAGCCACGAGCGTGGTCACGGCCACGGACACGGCATCGGCCACGCGCATGGTCACGGACACGGACACGCGGTCAGCGCCGAGGCGGACCGCCGCCTGCTGTCCGGCGCGCTGGCGCTCATCCTCGGCTTCATGGCGATCGAGGTCGTCATCGGCGTCATCGCGCACTCCCTCGCCCTGGTGTCCGACGCCGGGCACATGCTCACCGACGCCATCGCCATCGCCTTCGCGATCATCGCGATGCGGATCGCCGCCCGCCCGCCGCAGGGCGGCTTCACCTATGGCCTGAAACGCGCCGAGATCATCAGCGCCCAGATCAACGGCATCACGCTGCTGCTGCTCAGCGTCTACTTCGTCTACGAGGCCGTACGCAGGCTGATCGAGCCGCCCGAGGTCCACGGCCCCTACGTCGTCGCCACCGGAATCGCCGGAATCGCGGTGAACCTGGCCGCGACCTGGCTGCTGAGCCGGGCCAACCGCGCCAGCCTGAACGTCGAGGGTGCCTTCCAGCACATCCTCAACGACCTGTTCGCCTTCATCGCCACCACCGCTGCCGGCGCGGTGATCTGGCTGACCGGCTGGGGCCGTGCGGACGCCCTGGCCGCGCTGGTCGTGGCCGCCCTGATGCTCAAGGCCGGATGGGGCCTGGTCCGCGAGTCCGGCCGGGTCTTCATGGAGGCCGCCCCCGCCGGGATGAACCCGGCCGAGATCGGCCGCAAGACCGCCGCCCTGGAGCATGTGGTGGAGGTGCACGACCTGCACATATGGGAGGTCACCAGCGGCTATCCCGCCATGTCCGCGCACATCCTGGTCGCCCCGGGCGCGGACTGCCACGCCGTACGGCAGGCGGCGCAGCGGATGGTCCACGACGAGTACGGCATCGCCCACACCACACTGCAGGTCGACCACGCCCCACCGGAGCTCCTCGCGATCGGCGAACCGGCGGCGGAGGCGAGGCCGCACTGCGCCACGACGGCGGCGGACCAGCACCGCGCGGGGGCGGCGGAGCCGCACTGTGTGGACGCGCACGGCCCCATCCACACGAACGGGAGCCGACCGCTCACGAAAGAATCGACCCGAAACGCGGAGGTCCCGGCCAAGAGCGCGGACAGCTCCACCAGGAGTGCGGAGAGCCCGGCCAAGAACACGAACAGCTCCACCGGGAACGCAGACAACTCGACCCGAAACGCGGAGGTCCCGGCCGAGAACGCGGACAGCTCCACCAGGAGTGCGGAGAGCCCGGCCAAGAACACGAACAGCTCCACCGGGAACGCAGACAACTCGACCCGAAACGCGGAGGTCCCGGCCGAGAACGCGGAGAGCCCGGCCGGGAACTTGGAGGGCTGGGCCGGGGAGCGGCCTGCGATCGCATTCCGCCGCTACATCAAGTTCTCCAGCCCCCGGCGCCTCTCCAACCGCCGGTCCTGACCCCACACCCCCTCCACCCCGGCACCTCTCAAACCACCAACCCCGACCACACACCTCCCTCTCGCCCCGACATCTCTCCCACCGTCCCCCCTGACCTCAAGCCCCCCTTTGCCACGCCGCCTCTCCAACCATCGACCCCGACCCCACACCTCACCCCCGCCAC
>NZ_BMPY01000041.1 GCF_014647835.1 Microbispora rosea subsp. aerata | reverse complement strand
GCCGCCACCACCGGCACCACCCGCGTCACCGAAACCGGCACCGGCAGCCGCAGCCGCAGCATCGGTACCGGTATCCGCGGGACCGGCAGCCGCGCCACCGGCAGGCCGAGGACAACCACCATCGGCAGCACCCGCGTCGGCATGCCGCTCGCCGGTATCAGCGCGGGTGCCGGCCCACATGTCATCACCGGCAGCCCCGTCGGTGCGAGCGCGACCGGCAGCCGCGTCGGCGGCGTTCGTGCCCGGGCTGCTTGTGCTTGCGGCACCGGGCGTGTCGTCGCCGGTGGCCGTGCCCGTGTTCCATCTCGCGTGCCGCGTCGGATTGAAGCCGACGATCGGAAAGGGCTCGCGGGCGAGAGAACCCTCAGACGACCACAGCGGGGAATTGGCGATCAGCCGGTCCCACCACTCATCGTCACCATTCGAACGACGAAGGTGCTCTGGATCGAAGTCGAACAGATCCATCGCACCTCCTCAATTGGATTCGAAAGCTTGTATTAATTGTCGCAAGGTCCCGTCACTGTCGGCAACCTGCCGGAAGCGAATAGTTGGAGCAGCAGGTCAAGTCCGCGCCAAGCGCGCCACGCGCGAACAACGGGGCGACACGCTCTTCCCCGGACGGGAAGCACGTCGAGGCGGCGTAGCCGTCGATCATGTCCTGCGTGGGGTCACGGGACCGCCTCGGCCCCCCGGCACGACGGACGCCGTCGGCGTCATCCCCGCCGGCGCCCGAGACGCCGACGGCGGCGCGCACGACTGGTAGCGGCCCGCCCGGTGGCGGTGGTCTCACGCGTCGCTGCCTTGTCTCCTACCGGCCGCGACCCGCGCCGTTCCGTCCGCCGCGTGCCCAGGTAACGACGGAGGCCCGGAACAAGTGGTCGCTCTCGCAGCGGGGCCCGCACAGGCGGCCGCTCGCGCAGTGGGCTTCACACGGGCGGCCACGGCGTGAGGTGCGTGCCCCGGCGTTGTCGGTGAGGCCCGGGGCGTCAGATTCGGCCGATGGCGGCGGGCAGGTCGAGGGCGAGCACGTGGTCGAAGTGGAGGAAGGTCTCGAACTTGGACCCCGGCGCGACCGACTCGTCGGCTTCCAGGTCGCGCAGCAGGCGCAGCGCGGCGGGCGTGTCGAGGTCGTCGTCCAGCGCCCGCTGGACGCGTTCGGCGTGGGCGGTGTCGATCGGGCGGCTGGGCGACTCCGCCCATTCGGCCACCCTCCGCCGCAGCCGCCGCAGTTCCTCGTCGGCGGCGCGCAGGGCGTCCCATGTGAGGTCGATCGGCCGCCGGTAGTGGTGCTCCAGCAGGGCCAGCCGTACGGCGAGGGGGTCGAGGCCGGCGGAGACGATGCCGGACAGCGGCACGGTGTCGCCGACGTCGGCGGGGCGGCCCTCGAACAGCAGGCGCCCGGAGTGGGCCCAGTGGGCGGCGCTCTCCTGGCCCGTCGCGGCGTTCGACTGGGCCCGCGCCCTCTCGTGGTGGGGGTAACACAGGTCGGACCCGCCCACGTACAGGTCGAAGCGCGGGCCGAGGAACCGCAGCGGCGCGGCGGAGCACTCGATGTCGCGGCCGGGCAGCCCGCGACCCCAGGGCGCGTCCCACGCCTGCCCCGCGCCGCCGCCGGCCGGCACCCGCAACGGCTCCCGCAGCGGCTCCCACAGCGGCCAGTCGGACGCCGAGCCGGGCTCGCCGGAGATCTCGCCGTACGCGGGGAAGGACGCCGCGTCGAAGAACACGGCGCCTTCCGGGGTGGAGTACGCGTGGCCGCGCTCGATGAGCCTGCCGATGAGCTCGATCACCAGGCCCATCGTCTCGCTGGTCCTGGGGGAGTGCTCGGGGGCGCGCATGTTGAGCGCGAGCGCGTCGGCGTCGAGGGACGCGGCCTGGCCGTCTCCGCCCTCTCGGCGGAGGTCGGAGACGGCGCGGCAGGCGAGCACCCGCAGCCCGGCGCGTTCGGCGACGCGGCGGATCAGGTCGGCGAGCAGAGCGGGGCGCAGGTCGGAGAGGCCGGCGGGCCCGTGCGCGGCGCAGGTGTACATGCGCAGGATCCGCGAACCGGCCGGGGCGACGGGCACGACCTGCCGGGTCAGGGTGTCGTGGAGCCGCAACATGCTCCGAGCCTACGTGCCGCCCCCGACATTCCCGCCCCGGCCCCTGATCACGCCGCGCCGGTCAGGAAGCGCAGGATGTCGCGGTCGCCGCGTTCGCGGAGGCGTTCGAGGACCTCCTCGCGGGAGACCCCCTCGGGCAGGCCGATGCGGGCGCCGATCAGCCGCAGGCCCTCGGCCTCCGACGCCACCGGAGCGGTGTATCCGATCAGGTGCAGCGCCTGGTTGATCGCGGGCAGCCCGGGACCCGCCGCGGGCAGGAAGCGGGTCAGCAGCTCGCCGCCGTCGGACACCGTGAGGAAGACGTGGTCGCCCTCGGACGCGTTGTACTCGGCGAGGACGTTCCTGATCGAGCCGATGGTCGGCTGGTTGTGCCAGCTGATCACCACCTCGCCCGAGGCGGTGGAGGCGGTGAGCTGGCCGCCCGGCGCCATGCCGAGGTGCGCGGCGAAGCCGGTCGGCAGCGGCGAGCCCGAGCCGCGCAGGTGCTCGGCGTTGACGTCGACACGGTGCCACCAGCGGCCGTCCCTGCTGCGGAAGCAGCGGCGGGTCATGGAGACGTCCCGGCGCGGCTGGTAGGCCTCGGCCTGATCCTGGGGGGCCACCCTGATGTAGCCGCGCTGGGTCCGCTCGAACCCCGGCCCTCCGGCGTACGCCCTGATGGAGCTTTCGCTCACGTCGTAGCGGGAGGTCAGGTTCTCCACGATGGTGTTGACGGACGCCTCGCCGCCCGCGCGCTCGATCTCCCGGGTGATCATCTCCCGGATGCCGAGGTATTCGTCGCCGCCCCAGCGCCGCAGGCCGTACTTGCTGCGGTCGAGCCGGATGAACCGTTCGTCGGAGGCAAGCTGGTTGCGGATGCCGACGATGCTGTAGTCCTCGCCGATGCGCGCCTGGATCTCCTCGGGCGTGAGCGGGACGCGGGCGACGGCGAGCACGGCCTCCGCCTTGTCGCCCATGCTGCGGGGCCAGGGGACGACGTGGCCCTCCATTACCCGCAGGTGCGGCACCGACGCCAGCCAGCGCTCGGCGACGTCCTCCCGGATGCCGAGCTGGGAGACGAGGGAGACCGCCTCGTCGAGCGGCCGGGGCCCGTCGGTGAACAGCTGCCGGGTCTTCTCCCTCAGCTCGTCCGCGCCGCCCGCGACCAGCCAGCCGTCCACCTGCTCGTACCCGGTGAGCAGCGTACGGACGAACCGCCAGGCCGGGATTGCGAGCGTGATCAGCTCGGTGCGGTGCCAGGGCACGGCCGCGGCGAGGTCGTCGGTGGGCACGGCCGAGCCGAGCCGGCTGCGCAGCCAGGACAGGTGGGCGTTCAGCGGCGCGGCGGCCGGGCTGTTCAGCCAGTCCATCACGTGGTCGCGCAGGTCGCGCTCGATCTGGCGGATGCGCTCGCGGGTGACCGAGAAGCGCTGGGCCAGCTCGTCCAGGGTGGCCCGCTGGGCCTGGCCCGGGTGCTGGGATGTGTCGTAGTAGAGCCGGTCTCGCGCGATGGCCCGCTGGCGGTCGTCCAGCCGGGCGAAGATCTCGTCGATGATCTCGGGCATCGGCCGGTCGGGGAGGGCCGGCGGGACCGGCGCCCCGGCCGGTTCCCGGGTCGCCGGCTCGGTGGCCAGCAGCTTGTCGATCACGTCGACGTACAGCTCGTGGACGCTCTCCCGGGGGCCCGGCGTCTGGAGGCTCGCCTCGGGGTGGGTGAACCTCAGCAGGGGGAGGATGTCGCCGAGGACCAGGTGTGCCCAGCAGGCGATGGTGAGATCGGCGAGCCGCGAGGCGACCTGGCCGGTCCCCACCGCCGCGCACGCCCGGTCGAGGGGAAGCGCCTGCCACCACGCGTCGGGAAGACCGGGGTCGCTCGCGATCGGCTCTACCTGGCTGGGCGCGGTCCAGCGCAGCGGAGGCACGATGTCGCTAAGGCTGAGGTTCATGCAGGTCCAACCGGCAGGGGGAATATATCCGCAGTTCAGACTAGGGGATCGGGGTGTCAGGCCGGGATGAAGGGACTGGCCCGGCCGGAATAGGACACGTAGAGCAGCTCCCCTGCCCGCGTACATGCCACGTAGAGCAGCCCCCGTTCGCGTTGCAGATCGTGCGCCCGGGCCGTCGGGTCCTCGTCGGCCGGGGTCAGCGCGTCCGGCGCCGGCACGATTCCGTCAGCCACGCCTATCACGGCCACGCGGCGAAATTCCAGCCCTTTCATGCCGTGCAGTGATGTGACTTTGACCGTGATGCCTGCTTCACGTAGTGCGGTGCGGGCGGTACGGACGAGGTCGGGGGTGCGTGCGGCCACCGCGATCTGGGCGGTCGGCACGCCCTCCTCCAGCCAATCGGCCACGGTGGAGACGAGCCCGGCGATCTCCGCCTCGATGTCGGCGTACCCGCGCACCATCGGACGCCGGCCGTAGCCCAGCGCGCGATAGCCGTGCAAGCCGGCACTGCCGGCGACCAGGCCGTCGGCGGGGCCGCCGCCGCGCAGGCGCACCCCCCACGACAGGGTCTCGGTGGACAGCCGGTGAGAGATCTTCAGGTGGAAACGGCGGGCGCGGATGCCGACGTCCGCCAGCGCGACCCGCGTGTCGAACATGCGCTGGTGCGGGTCGCCCAGGATGAACAGGTCGTTCGGGGCGGAGGGGACGGCCGCCCGCAGCAGCCGCCACTGGGCCGGGTGCAGGTCCTGCGCCTCGTCCACCACGATGTGCCGGTACGGCTCCCGCCCCGGCGCCTCGTCGCCGAGCAGGTCGCCGACCGATCGCCCGAGCAGGCCCGCCGCCTCCGAGGCGAGCTGGAGCAGGGTGCGCCGGCCGGTTTCGCGCAGCCGCCGTACGACGTGCTGGACGGCCTCCCACACCATGGCCCTGGCCTCGGCGTCGAGCTGGACGCTGCGGCCGGGCCGGGCGGCGGCCTGATATTCCTCCAGCGTCCGCAGGTCCTGCGCGAGGATCACCTGCTCCCACTCCCGCAGCAGGAACGCGCTGCCGAAGCGCCCGGCGGCCGCCTCCTGCCACAGCTCGGCCAGGTCGTCGGAGGAGACGAGCGCCGGGGCGCGGCCCTCGGCCTCGGCGACGATGCGGTGGGCGAGCCTGTCGACGTTGCCCACCTCGACGCGCTTGCGGACCACCTCGTCGGGGAGGATCTTGTCGAGCCGCGCGGACAGCTCGGTGGCGAGACTTTGCGAGAACGTGACGAGCAGCACCGGGCCGGTGGCCGCGCGGGCCAGCAGGGCCGCCCGGTGCAGCGCGATGACCGTCTTGCCGGTGCCCGCGCCCCCGGTGATCAGCACCGGCTGCTCGTACGCGGGCCAGTTGGCGTACGTGTGCTGCGGCGGATACAGGAACGTGCACCAGTCGGGCAGCGTGAGGATCCGGTCGAGCTCGGCGGCGTCGGCCGCGAACACCGCCCGGTCGGGGCTGCGGCGCAGCGCCGCGAGGAGGTCCTCGGGGTCGATCTCGTCGGCGACGCGGCAGCGGCAGGCGTCCAGCTCCCGCCAGGCGGCGGCGAGCGAGCCGCCGGCGGCGAGCGCCGCGAGCGGCGCGTACTGGCTCTGCGGCAGCAGCGGCTCGATGGCCGCCAGGTGCGACTCGGCCGTCATGAGCCGCAGCAGCGGCAGCAGGCGGGCGTCGATGCCGATGTTCAGCAGGTCGTTGTCGCACCAGTTCTCGAACAGCGGCCGGCCGCCGGTCTCCGACGTCCGGCGCAGGGCCGGCTCGATCCGCTCCAGCGCCTCGGCGTCCCAGACCTCGACGATCCCGATCGCCGTGTTGACCCCGAACCTGTGCCGCTGGGCGTACGACCACGCCTCGGCGTCCGGCAGCACGGTGAGCAGCCAGTAGACGTCGTCCTGCCGCACCACGACCCCGCGGTGGCGGTCGGCGAGGCGCAGCGTGGCGACGCGGGGATCGCGGGAGTTGCGCACCTTCTCGGGGTGCGGCGCGGCGGAGGCGTTCAGCAGGAAGCGGCGTACCGCGACGGCGACGTCGCGCCGGACGGGCCGGGTGAGCGCGCCGAGCCCGCGCAGGAACTCCGGGGAGATCGCGAGCCGGGGCATGGGCTATCCCAGCAGGGCCAGCAGGTCACGGTCCCCGCGTTCGCGCAGCCGCGCGAGGAGAGCGGGCCGGTCGACGGGTCCGGCGAGGCCGACGCGCGTCGCGATCACCTGCGCCGCCTGCTCCGGCGTGCCGCCCGGCGCGGTGTAGCCCACCAGGCGCAGGGCCCGGCTCGTCTCGTCGCCGCCGGCCGCCGCGGGCAGGTGCCGTACGCGCAGCACGCCCTCTTCGGACAGGGTCAGGAAGATGTGGCTGCCCTCCTCGGCCGAGACCTCGCTGAGAATCCGCTGGAGCGAGCCGAGGGCGGGGCGCGCGTGCCAGGAGAGGGCGACCTCCCCGGCCGCGCTGCGCACCGTGCGGTCCTCGCCCGGCGCGAGACCGACGTACGCGGCGAACCCGCTCGGCAGGGCGACCTCGCCGCCGTCGAGGTGGTCGCCGGAGACGTCCACCCTGAGCCACCATCTGCCGTCCGGCTGGCGGAAGCACCGCCGGGTCAGCGCCACGTCCTTCAGCCCGCCCTGCTGGCGGTCCTGCTGACGATCCGGCTGGCGATCCGGCGCGTTGACTTCCGACGCCTTCTGGGCGCGTAGCTGCGGCACGCTGTCCAGCCACTGCCTGGCCACGTCGGGACGTACGCCGAGAGAGGCGACCATCTCCAGCGCCTGGGATATGGTCGGCGGACGCTCGGCGGAGGCGATCAGCTTCCGCGTCCTCTCCCGCAGGTCCTCGATGTCGCCCGCCACGAGCCAGTCGCCGTACAGGCGGTGGCGGGGCAGCGTGGCGAGCACGAACCGCCAGGCCGGCACTTCCAGCGAGCGCAGTTCGCGCCCGTGCCAGCCGGCCGCCGCGACGAGCCGCTCCTTCGGGGCCGCGGCGCCGAACGCGTCGGTGAGGCGGGCCAGGTGCTCGTGGTACGGCGCCGCCTCCGGCAGCGTGAGCCAGCCGCGCAGCCGGTCGCGCAGGGCCGCCTCGAGGTCGTGGATGACCGCGGGGGGCACGGCCAGGAGTTTGGCCAGTTGCTCGGGGTCGGACGGCTCTTCGGTGAAGACGCGGTTCTGCGCCACCATCCAGGTCTGGTCGTCCAGGTCGGCGAACGCCGCGTCGATCAGCTCGGGGAGATCCTGCTCGTCCGGAGGACCCGCCACGGGCCCGGCCGGCTCCGAAGCCGCCTCGGCGACCGGCTCCGGCACCGGCTCTGAGATCGGCTCGGCGACCGGCTCGGGGACCGGTTCTGGAGTCGGCTCCTCGATCGGCCCGGCCTCTTCGGGGGACATCCGTAAGAACACGGCGGTGAAGAGGGCGGTCAGCACCGGACGGGCCTTGACGAACGGCTGGTCTGCCAGCTCCCGGCCCGACAGCGCCAGCAGGCCGTGCCAGGACCCGGCCCGATCGAGCGCGATGGCGACATGGGGGTCGTCGGCCTCGTCGGGGTCCAGCACGTGCAGCGCGGGCAGCACGTCGCCGACGGCCGCCGCCGGCCAGTGATCGAGCGCGAGCTCGGTGAGCAGGTCGCCCAGCGCCTCGGCGTCCAGGACGGCGAGCACCCGGTGCAGGGGCAGCGTCCGCCACCACGCGTCGGGCAGATCGGGCCGGTCGGTCAGCGTCGTGATGCGGGCAGCGTCACTCCAGCGCAGCGGTGGCACGAGGTCACTCAGGCAGAAGTTCATGCTTTCCCCATCACTAACAAAGACCAGTCCATAGTCTGGCAAATCGCCCCGTCCTGGTGGAGATTCCACCAGTGGTTCGGCGAGTCAGTGACGTTCTGCCGCGAAGCGCAGGCGGACGTAGTCGGCCATCCAGCCGGTCTCCCGGCGCAGGGCGGGGGCGGCCAGCTCGTTGACCCGGCGCAGCAGCGGCTCCACGGCGGCCGGGGGGACCCGGGCGAGCAGCGAACCGGCGAACATCCGCACCCAGTCGGCCGCGCCGTTCGGGCACTCGTCGAGCGGGGTGGGCCGGTCGAAATACTCAAGCAGCCGGACCGTGAACCCGCCCTTCTCCAGCCGGCAGGCGTACTCGGCGGGGCTGGGGAAATACCACGGCAGCTCGGGCTCGGGCAGGCCGTACTCGCGCCAGGCGGTGAGCACGGCGGAGGTCAGCGCCGCGCAGTTGCCCGCGCCGCCCATCTCGGCGACGAACCGCCCGCCCGGCCGCAGCGCCTCCCGCACGCAGCGGATCACCGCGTCGGGGTCGCGGCTCATCCAGTGCAGGGCCGCGTTGGAGAAGACCGCGTCGTACGGCTGGGCGACGGTGAAGTCGTAGCCGTCGCCCACGGTGAAGTCGAGCCCGGGGTAGTGCGCGATGGCCTGCTCGATCATGGACTGGGAGCCGTCGATGCCGAGCACGTGGGCGCCGCGCCTGGCGATGTCGGCGGTCAGCACGCCGGTGCCGCAGCCGAGGTCGAGCACGCGCTCGCCGGGGCGCGGGTCGAGCAGTTCCACCAGCGGCGCGCCGTGAGCCGAGACGTAGCCGAAGGAGCTGTCGTAGGCGCGAGCGTTCCACCGGGTGAGACTGGGAGTTTCGTACCGCAAGATCGGCTCGCATTCTGACACGTGGTGCTCGGTGTCCGTATTGCCGCAATCTCATGCCGACTTGTGAGACTGCTGGGATAACGACACACTTTACGGCTTCCGTCGCGTCTGCGAGATCGAGCGGCTCAGCCCACCAATCGCGCCCAGTTCGCCGCCACGTACGACTTGGCCTTGTCCTGCTCGGGGATGCTCAGCATCACCGGGTCGCCGGACGCCTCGGGCAGCCTGGCGGCGGCGTCCCCGTCCAGCGTGCCGCGCATCTCCATCGCCTCGAACCGGGCCGGCCGCGCGAACGCCTTGAGGAAGAGGTTCTGGCCCTCGTCGGACAGCAGGAACTCCTCCCACAGCCGGGCGGCGGCCGGGTGCGGCGCGTTCGCGTTGATCGCCTGCATGTAGTAGGAGGCGAACACCTCGTTCTTCGGGATCGTCACCCGCCATTCCGACTCACCGCGGCCGGCGGCGGCGCGCGCCGCGTTCATGAAGTCCCAGTCCACCACCACGGCCGCCTGGTCGGGGCGGCCGAGCATGCCGCCCTTCTTCAGCCGTGCGAACAGGTTCACGCCCCGTGCGGCGTCCGGCAGCCCCCGGCCGAGGGAGGCGGCCATCACGGCGTCGAACGCCGAGGCCACCTGGCGGGGGTCGCCCGGCAGCGCCACCGTCGTCCCGGGCTTGACCAGCGCGCCGTACGAGGTGGGGGCGGGGACCTTCCGCGGGTCGTAGCCGATCGACATGTATCCGCCGTAGGCGGCGTACCAGCGCCCCCGCTGGTCCTTGATGTCGCCGGGGATGTCCGCCCAACCCTGGACGCGATAGGGCGCGAAGAGCTTGGCGTTGGCGACCGCGACTTCCAAGGTGAGATCGAAGACGTCCGGCGCCCGGTCGGTCCCCTTGAGGCGGGCCGCGGTGTCGATCTCCTGCTTGCTGCTCGCCTCCGGCGCGAGCGAGGTCACCTTGATGCCGTACTTGTCGGAGAAGCGGGCGATGATCTCCTTGTAGCCGACCCAGCCGCCGGGCAGGCCCACGACGGTGAGGGCGCCCTCCTTCCGGGCCGCCTCGACGAGCCTGTCCATGGTGCCGAACCCCGACTCCAGGCTGTCCGCCCGGGGGTTCAGCGGCGGCAGCGGCTTGTCCGGCGACGACGGCTTGGAACACGCGGAGACCGCGGACAGGAGGATCGCCGCGGAGGAGATCGTCACGGCGCAGGCACGTATGGTCACGCCGCGTATGCTCCCCGCGCGGAGGCGGCCGTCCGCGGCGGCGCGCGGCGGGATTACCGAGTCGGCGTCCGCACCATGAACGCCGATTACCGGGAACGGGGCTGCACGATCTTGGCGGCGGCCAGGGTGTCCTCGGGGATCTCGACGAGGGT
Organism: Microbispora rosea subsp. aerata; assembly: GCF_014647835.1. Lineage (GTDB taxonomy): Bacteria > Actinomycetota > Actinomycetes > Streptosporangiales > Streptosporangiaceae > Microbispora > Microbispora aerata. Next base: position 41,774 of record NZ_BMPY01000041.1, on the reverse strand, counting down.
GCCGTCCCGTTTCCGCACGGCGAGCACCCCGTCGGTCCAGGACTCCAGCACGCCGACCGCGTCCCGGTATCCACCGGGCACCTCACGCCGTGTCGTCACCCGTCTGCCCACGTCGGCGGGGGTTATGGTGACCACGAGACGGGCCTTGATGCGAGGGGTCAAGACGATTGCCCCCCTCCTGTTCCGGCAAGTCGGCAGGCACCGCAATACTAGGGCGTAGCAACCCGCGGTCGAGCCGTGCAACCCAGAAGGAGCCCGAGGTGACGTACGTCATCGCGCAGCCTTGCGTGGACGTCTTGGACAAGGCGTGCATCGAGGAGTGCCCCGTCGATTGCATCTACGAGGGCGAACGCATGCTCTACATCCACCCCGACGAGTGCGTGGACTGCGGTGCGTGTGAGCCGGTGTGCCCCGTAGAGGCGATCTTCTATGAGGACGACCTTCCCGACCAGTGGAAGGACTTCTACAAGGCCAACGTCGATTTCTTCGAGGACCTGGGCTCGCCCGGCGGCGCCTCGAAGGTCGGCAAGATCAACAAGGACCACCCGTTGGTCGCGGCGCTCCCGCCGCAGGGCGAGGATCACTGACCGACGCCTGACCGACGTGGTCCGCGACGACTGGGGGATTTTCTTTGCTTGCGTTGCCGGACTTCCCATGGGATCGGCTCGTGCCCTACCAGGACCTGGCTCGGGCGCATCCCGGCGGGATCGTCGACCTGTCGGTCGGCACCCCGGTCGATCCGGTGCCCCCGGTCGCCCGTGAGGCCCTCGCCGCCGCGGCGGACAGCCCCGGCTATCCCCTGACGTACGGCACCCCGCGGTTGCGTGAAGCGGCCGCGGGCTGGCTGCGGCGGCGGCACGGCGTCACGGTCGACCCCGCGGACGTGTTGCCGACCATCGGCTCCAAGGAGCTGGTGGCCTGGTTGCCGACGCTGCTCGGGGTGCGCCCCGGCGAGCGCGTCGTCTTCCCCGAGCTGGCCTACCCCACCTACGACGTGGGCGCGAGGCTGGCCGGGGCCGAGCCGTACGCGACCGACGGGCTCCTCGCGCTGGGCCCCGAGCGCGTGCCGCTCGTATGGGTGAACTCGCCCTCCAACCCCACGGGCCGGGTCCTGCCCGCCGAGCACCTGCGCAAGGTCGTGGCGTGGGCGCGCGAGCGCGGCGCGATCGTCGCGTCGGACGAGTGCTACATCGAGCTGGGCTGGGAGGAGCGCCCGGTCTCCATCCTCCACCCGGACGTGTGCGAGGGGTCCCACGAGAACCTGCTCGCGGTCCACTCGCTGTCGAAGAGGTCGAACTTCGCCGGATATCGCGCCGGTTTCGTGACCGGCGACCCCCGGCTCGTACGACGGCTGCTCGAGGTGCGCAAGCACGCCGGCATGATGATGCCCGCCCCGGTCCAGGCCGCGATGGCGGCCGTGCTCGACGACGACGCGCACGCCGACGAGCAGCGGGAGCGGTACGCCCGGCGCAGGGCGGTGCTGCGGCCCGCGCTGGAGCGGGTCGGCTGGCGGATCGAGCACTCGGCCGCCGGGCTCTACCTGTGGGCCACGAACGGCGCCGGCTGCTGGGACCAGGTGCGGGCCCTGGCCGAGAAGGGCATCCTCGTCGCGCCGGGCGAGTTCTACGGCGACGCCGGGCGCGCCCACGTCCGCATCGCCGTCACGGCCACCGACGAGCGCGTCGATGCGGCGGTCAGCCGCCTCCAGTAATATCGCGCGCCATGACGACACCGATCGTGATCGTGCTGGGCCTCGCCACGGTCGTCGTCGTGCTGGGTGTCGTCGCCGCGAGCCGGCGAGCGCGTGCGCGTCAGCCGGTCCGCACCTCGTCCGCCGCGGGTCCGGCCCCGGCGAGCGGCCCCGCGGCCGATCCCGACTTCTTCGACCCCCGCACGATCAGGGTGGGAGACACCGTCTACATCGAGGCGGCCCGTTACCGGGCCGTCGGCGCCCTGCACTGCGTCATGCAGGGCGAGAAGTGGACGGAGTATCTGCTGGACGAGGGCGCCCGGCGCCGCAAGTGGTTATCGGTCGAGGAACGGCCGGGCGGGGAGGGCGAGCCCCTGCACCTTGAGGTCGTGCTGTGGACCGACGTGCCGACCCAGGGCATGGTGCCGGCCAAGCACACGCTGATCGTGGACGGCATCGAGTTCTCCCCGATCGAGCGCGGCACGGCCGCCTTCCGCTCCGAGGGGACCACCGGGCTGCCCGAGCGCGGCCTGCTCGACTTCGCCGAATACCGGGCGGGCGACGGCCGTCTGCTGTCGTTCCAGCGCGTGCAGGGCGGCCAGTGGGAGGCGTTCTACGCCCGTCCGCTGACCCCCGGCTCGATCAGAGTGGATCGACTGCCCTGATCATCCGGGTAGGTTCTGCTACGTGGAACGGCGCCTTACCAAACCTGTCGTGACCGTCGTGGTCATCGTCGCCCTGCTGGGCGCGGCCATCTTCTACGGCGCCTATCACCTGCTGAAGCGGACCGAGCCGTTCGCGCTGGGCGAACACTGCGAGGTCACGACCCCCGAGGGCACGCTCGACCTCGACATCGAGCAGGCGCAGATCGCCGCGACCATCGCCGCCGTCGCGACGCGGCGCAGGCTGCCCGAGCGCGCCCTCCAGATCGCCTACGTCACCGCGATCCAGGAGTCCAAGCTGGCCAACCTGCCGTACGGCGACCGCGACTCGGTGGGGGTCTTCCAGCAGCGGCCCTCGCAGGGCTGGGGGACCTCCGAGCAGCTGCAGGACCCGGTCTACGCGACGCGGAAGTTCTTCGCCGCGCTGGAGAAGGTGAAGGGCTACCGCACGCTGCCGCTGCACGAGGCGGCGCAGGCCGTGCAGCGCTCCGCCGACGGCTCGGCGTACGCCGACCACGAGCACAACGCCAGGATCCTCGCGGCGGCCTTCGGCGGACGGGTGCCCCAGGCCGTGCACTGCTGGTATCCCCCGTCGGACGAGCCGGTGCAGCCGCGGCCGGAGGCGGCGCGCAAGCAGCTCGTGCGCGCGCTCGGCTCGGACACGGCCAAGCGCGGCTGGCTGGTCGCCGTCTGGTACGTCACCCACGCGCAGAAGTACGGCCTGCGCGAGGTGCGCTACGACGGCGTCACCTGGACGGCCGCCTCCGGCCACGACGGCTGGCGCAAGGACACCAAGCCCGTCGCCACCGTGCAGATCGCGTGACCGGGTCAACTAAGGTCGGGTGACATGCGGCTTGACCTTGCCCAGGACGTGGGCGCGCTGACGGCGCGACTTGTGGACATCGAATCGGTGAGCGGCGCGGAGAAGGCGCTGGCCGACGCCATCGAGGAGGCGCTGCGGCCCCTGCCTCACCTCACCGTGCTGCGGGACGGCGACGCGGTGGTCGCGCGCACCGACCTCGGCCGGGCCGAGCGCGTGGTGCTCGCCGGGCACATCGACACGGTCCCGGTGGCGGGCAACCTGCCCAGCAGGGTCGAGGACGGCGTGCTGTACGGCTGCGGCACCTCCGACATGAAGAGCGGCGTGGCGGTCCAGCTCAAGCTCTGCCTGCTGGCCGAGCCGAACCGCGACCTGACCTTCGTCTTCTACGACTGCGAGGAGGTCGAGGCCGAGCGGAACGGGCTGCTGCGGCTCACCCGCACCCATCCGGAGTGGATCACGGGTGACTTCGCGGTCGTGCTGGAGCCGACCGACGGGCTCATCGAGGGCGGCTGCCAGGGCACGCTGCGCGCCGAGATCACGGTGAAGGGCGTGCGCGCGCACAGCGCCCGGTCGTGGGAGGGCGTCAACGCCATCCACGGCATCACGCCGGTCCTGGAGATCCTCTCCCGGTACGAGGCGCGCAGCCCGGAGGTGGACGGCCTGCGGTTCCGCGAGGGGCTCAACGCGGTGGGCGTACGCGGCGGGGTGGCCGGCAACGTGATCCCGGACGAGTGCGTGGTGACCGTGAACTACCGCTTCGCGCCCGATCGCACGCTGGAGGAGGCGTTCGCCCACGTGCGGGAGGTCTTCGACGGCTTCGATGTCCGGCTCACCGACGGCGCGCCGGGCGCGCGGCCGGGGCTGAACCACCCCGTGGCCGCGGCGTTCGCCGACGCGATCGGCGGCACGCCTCGGGCCAAGCTCGGCTGGACCGACGTGGCGCGGTTCTCGGCCCTCGGCATGCCCGCCGTGAACTGCGGCCCGGGCAATCCGAACGTCGCCCACACGGCGGGGGAGAGCGTGAGCCTGGCCAAGATCGCTGAGACGGAGCGCCGGATGACGGCCTGGCTCACGGCCTAGGCGGCGCAAACAGAGCCCGTAAGTGGAAGAAAGTGGCCTTCCTCGCCGGCCATTAGGCGGGGAAAGCCACTTTCGTCCCGAGCAGCACCCTCGTTCCTTAGACGGGGCCTCGGCGACGGCCGGTTCCATCCTTCCGGGGATCTTTTTCAAGATTCTTCCGGCGCGTCCGGGCCGCCGGACGCCCGGGCAGTGCGTGCGTCTCGCACCGTTCCCCGATTCCGACCGTTAGCGTGACCGTCATGAATCACACCCGACCCGAACGCCGGCAGGGGTCGTCGCTGGTCCGCGGCGGCCTCGTCCCGGAATCCACCCACGACCAGCGCCTGCTCGACCGCCGTGGCCGCCCCGCGAACTGGCTGCACGAGGACCCCTGGCGCGTCCTGCGCATCCAGTCGGAGTTCGTCGAGGGTTTCGGCGCCCTCGCCGATCTTCCCCCGGCGGTGACCGTCTTCGGCTCGGCCCGCACCGGCATCGACAGCCCGGAGTACGAGCTCGCCGTGAAGGTCGGCTCGGCGCTCGCCAAGGCGGGCTACGCGGTGATCACCGGTGGCGGCCCGGGGGTCATGGAAGCCGCCAACAAGGGCGCGCTCGAAGCCGGCGGCATCTCGGTCGGCCTCGGCATCGAGCTGCCGCACGAGCAGCGCCTCAACGACTACGTGAACCTCGGCGTCGAGTTCCGCTACTTCTTCGTGCGCAAGACGATGTTCGTCAAGTACGCCAGCGGCTTCGTGGCCCTGCCCGGCGGCTTCGGAACGCTCGACGAGCTGTTCGAGGCGCTGACCCTGGTGCAGACGCGGAAGGTCACCTCGTTCCCGGTGATCATGATGGGCGTCCAGTTCTGGTCGCCGCTCATCGACTGGATCCGCGACACGCTGATGGTCACCGGCAAGATCTCCCGGGAGGACGCCGACCTGATTTCCCTCACCGACGACCCCGACGAAGCCGTTCGCCTCATCGTGGAGGCCGACCGGCGCGCCGCCGCTCAGTAAAGTTGCGACGTGTTCGTCTGCGTGTACTGCTCGTCCAGCCAGAAGATCGACCGTAAGTATCTCGACCTCGCCCGGGAGGTGGGAACGGAGCTGGCCCGCCGCGGCCACGGCCTCGTCAGCGGGGGTGCGATCGTCTCCTGCATGGGCGAGGTCGCCCGGGCCGTCCGCGCCGGCGGCGGCCACACCGTCGGCGTGATCCCCCAGGCCCTCGTCGACATCGAGATCGCCGACACCGACTCCGACGAGCTGATCGTCACCGCCGACATGCGCGAGCGCAAGGGGATCATGGACGCCAGGTCCGACGCGTTCCTCGTGCTCCCCGGCGGCATCGGCACGCTGGAGGAGCTGTTCGAGATCTGGACGTCCCGGGTGCTCGGCATGCACGAGCGGCCGCTGGTCGTCCTCGACCCGTGGGGCCTGTACGGGCCGCTGCGCGACCTGGTCGACGGCATGTACGAGCAGGGCTTCACCCGGCCCAACGTGTTCGACGCGATCTCGTGGGCGACCACGGTGGACGAGGCGATCGACCTGCTGGAGCGGTCCGTGCCCCACCTCAGCCCCACCGGCGAGGAGCTCGGCGAAAGCTAGACGGGCGCTAGGCGAGACCGCGGCGGGTCAGGGCGGGGGGACGGCGGCCCAGCAGGGACTCGGTCATGTCGAGGGCCTGCCGTACGTCGTGGGAGGTCCGGAAGACGCTCGCGCCCGCCCAGGCGTAGGCCGCGGCCGCCGCGATCGCCTCGGTCTCGTCCTCGGGGAGCGTCACGACGACGGTGTGCCCCGCCCCGGCCAGCGCCGACACCTCCGGCAGCGAGGCGGCCTCGGCCCAGCCGGGCTCAAGCTCGTCGTCGGGCCCGATCACGCGCGTCATGCTTCCATGCTCGCACGCCGACGACTTGTGGCACGATTCGTATGTGCTGGTCGTACTCGTCATCGCCGGGCTCGCTGTGATCGCCTGCGTGGTCATGGTCTCACTGGGACACGGCGGCGAGATGGCGGAGTTCCCGCCCGACGTGCCGCCGCTCGATCTGCCCGAGGCCGGCCAGATGACCCCCGCCGACCTGATCGCGCTGCAGCTTCCGATCGGCCTGGTGGGCTACAGCACCCAGGCGGTCGACGAGACCCTGCACCGCGTGTCGCTCGCCCTCGGCGAGCGCGACACCCGCATCGCCGTGCTCGAGCAGCGCGTGGCCGAGTTATCGTACGCCCGGCCGCAGCCGCGCGAGGAGACGAATCACGCCGAGCCCGCGCAGGCCGAGACCACACAGACCAAGACCGCGCAGACCGAGAGCGCGCAGGCCAAGGGCGAGCCGGAGGTGTCCGCGGCCGCGGCCCGCGAGGGCTGGGACGGCGACCACGCCGACGCCGAGGAGACCTGGTGACGGCCTGCGACGACGGGCTGATCCGCTGCGGCTGGGCGGGCACGACGCCCGACTACGTCGCCTACCACGACGAAGAGTGGGGCCGGCCGGTCCATGGAGACGACCGCGTCTTCGAGCGCATCACCCTGGAGGCGTTCCAGTCCGGCCTGTCCTGGCTGACGATCCTCCGCAAGCGTGACAACTTCCGCAAGGCGTTCGCCGGCTTCTCGATCCCCGCCGTGGCGGCCTTCGGCGAGGGCGACGTGGAGCGCCTGCTCGGCGACCCGGGCATCGTGCGCAACCGCGCCAAAATCGAGGCCGCCGTCGCCAACGCCCGCGCCGCCCTCGACGTGCCCGGCGGGCTGTCGGCGCTGGTGTGGAAGTACGCCGAGGAGCCCGTGCGGGTCCCGGCCACCCTCGCCGACGTCCCGGCCCGCACCCCCGGCTCCACGGCGCTGGCCAAGGAGCTGAAGAAGCATGGCTTCCGCTTCGTCGGCCCCACGACCGCGTACGCCCTGATGCAGGCCATCGGCCTGGTCAACGACCACGTGGCCGACTGCCACGTCCGGCAGGCCGTCGACGCCCTGCGCCGCGCCTGAAGCGCCTACCTACCTTCGAAGCCAGGCCTCTCCTTGTTGAGGAACGCCTTGGTCGCCGCCGCGTGGTCGGCGGTGGCCGCGCACTGGTCCTGAAGCTCCGCCTCCCGCTCCAGCGCCTCGGCGAGAGAGCAGGACGCCGCGTAGTCCAGCGCCGCCTTGGTCGCGGCGTACGCCCGCGTGGGCCCCTGCGCGAGCCGTACGGCCAGCTCGCGGGCGGCGGAGGCCAGCCGGTCGGCCGGGACCACCTCGCGCACCAGACCGATCTCCAGGGCCCTGGCGGCGTCCACGACCTCGCCGAGCAGCAGCATCTCCCGGGCGCGGGCGGGACCGACGAGCCGCTGGAGGGTCCAGGACGCGCCCGAGTCGGGCGCGAGCCCGATCCCGGTGAACGCCATGGAGAACTTCGCGTTCTCGGCCGCCACCCGGAAGTCGCACGCGAACGCCAGCGCGGCGCCCGCCCCCGCCGCCACCCCGTTGACGGCGGCCACGACGGGCTTTTCCATCGTGGCGACGGCCAGCACGATCGGGTTGTAGTGCTCGCGCACCGTGTTCATCAGCCCGAGGCCCCGGTCGAGGTTGCCGGCGTGCTCGCGCAGGTCCTGCCCGGCGCAGAAGGCCCGGCCCGCGCCGGTCAGCAGCACGGCCCGCACCGACGCGTCGCCGGCGGCGCGCCGCAGGGCGTCGAGCAGGTCGAGCTTCGCCGCGACGGTCAGCGAGTTCAGCGCGTCGGGGCGGTTCAGCGTGATCGTGGCGACGGCTTCGTCGACGTCATACGTCACGGTCATCTCCGGGGCTCCATTCACGACGGGATCAGGTTGCGATCGACGAAAGCGGCGGCGGCGGGCAGCAGCCGGGCGGCCTCCTGCTCGAAGAAGGCGCGGGCCTTCTCGCCCGGCCAGCCCGGCGGCAGCAGGTCGGGCGGCAGCCCGGGGTCGCGGAACAGGAAGTTTCGCCACCCGTGCACTAGTTTGCTGCGGACTGCGAAGACCTGATCGTCCGGGGCGCCCTCCGGCAGCGAGCCCACCAGCTCCGCCGCGCTGGCCAGCCACTCCTCGTATGCCCTGCCGATCGCGTCCAGATCCCACGCCCGGGCGAGCAGATCCCTCGGGTCGCCCTCGTACGCGGCGGAGAACCGGTGGCCGGGCACGCGCAGCGCGTCCAGTTCGGGCGAGGGCCGCGGGCCGATCCAGGTCGTCTCCGACAGCGGGGCGTACCCGAGGAAGGCGAGATCGGCGCGCAGCCGCTCGCGCCGCGCCCGGTCGCGCACCGGGTCGAGCACCAGGATGTGCCAGCGGCCGGTCCACGGCGTGTCGCTGCCGCGGTAGACGCGGGCGGCGGTCTCGTCGAGTCTGCGTTCGCACTTCGGCGTGACCGCGTACCCCGGCCCCTGCGGCAGCCGTACGGGGTTGAGCCAGCCCTGCCTGACCATGCGGGATATCGCGGTCCGCACGGCCGGCGCCGCGATGTCGAGCGGTGCGAGCAGCCTCACGAGCGCGGCCACGGAGGCACGGCCGCCACGGGTGCGAAGGTGGTCCCCATAGAGATCGAAAAGCGCGGCTCGGGCGTTCACCCCACCCAGTGTGGGGTCACGTCCGGTCCGCCCACAACGACTCTCCCTCCGCATTGATCCACTGACCGGAGCCGGGCCGTTACCTTTTTGAGCTCGGAGGCGGGATAATAGAACATCACAGAAACGTGAATACGCCGGTTACCCTCTGGGGCGGCCGACAACGCGGGAAGGGATACACGCATGGCGGCGATGAAGCCGCGGACCGGTGACGGTCCGCTGGAGGTCACCAAGGAAGGACGGGGCATCGTCATGCGAGTCCCTCTGGAAGGTGGCGGCCGACTCGTCGTGGAGCTGTCCGCGGACGAGGCCAGCGCCCTCGGTGACGCGCTGAAGAAGGTGGTCGGCTGACCTCGTCGGCCGACCTGTACGACTACTGACGGCCCTGGCGGCGGGTTATCCCGCCCCGGGGCCGCCCTATTGGAGGTGGACGTGCCCATCGAGACCACGCCGGTCTTCGTCACTCGCGGCACGGGACCCGCGCCGGACGCCGAGCTGGTGGCCGTGCCGTTCGGTCCCGGCCCGGCCTTGGCCCCCGACGCGGCGCCCTGGCTGGAGCTGCCCGTCCCGGTGGACGCGCTGCTGGCGCACTACGAGGCCAAGGGGGAGCCCGGCGAGGTCGTCGAGGCGCCCACGGCCCGGGACGGCGGCGTGCGCCGCGTCCTGCTGTACGGCATCGGCGACGGCTCGGCCGCCGCGTCGCGCAAGGCCGGGGCGGCCGTCGCGAGACGCGCCAAGGGCCGCGCGTCGCTGTCGGTCGTCGTCCCGTCCGAGGGCCGGGCGGCCGCCCTGGCCGAGGGCGCGCTGCTCGCCGCGTACACGTTCACCATCGGCGACGGCCGCGCCAAGCCGGTGAAGGAGATCGTCTTCATCGGCGGCGACGAGCGGGACCTGCGCGAGGGCGAGACGGCCGCACGGGCCACCGCGCTCGCCCGCGACCTCGTCAACACCCCGTCCTCGGTGAAGACGCCCGCCTGGCTCGCCGAGCAGGCCAAGGCCGTCGCGGCCGGCGCCGGGCTCGGCGTACGGGTGTGGGAGGGGCCCGAGCTCGGCGAGTTCGGCGGCATCCGGGCGGTCGGGCAGGGGTCGATCAGCCCGCCGTGCCTCATCCAGCTCTCCTACACGCCGGACAACCCCCGTGCCCACGTGGTGCTCGCCGGCAAGGGCATCACGTTCGACACCGGCGGCCTGTCGCTGAAGCCCACCGAGGGCATGAAGGCGATGAAGACCGACATGGCGGGCGGGGCCGCGGTCATCGCCGTGATGAGCGCGCTGGCGGCCGTCGAGGCGCCGGTGCGGGTCACCGGTCTCGTGGCGTGCGCGGAGAACTCCATCTCCGGCTCGGCGCAGCGGCCCGGGGACGTCATCACCCAGTACGGCGGGCGCACGGTCGAGGTGCTGAACACCGACGCCGAGGGCCGTCTCGTGCTGGCCGACGCCCTGGCGTACGCGCACGCCGAGCTGGACCCGGACGTCGTCATCGACATCGCGACCCTGACCGGGGCGGCGAAGGTGGCGCTCGGCCCGTCGATCGGGGCCGTCTACGCCACCGACGAGTCGCTGGCCGCCGCGCTGCTGGAGGCGGGGGAGGCCGCCGGGGACCGGCTGTGGCGGATGCCGCTCGTCGAGGACTACCGCACCATGCTCGAATCGGACGTGGCCGACCTGGCCAACGTCGACAGGGAGAAGTCGGGTGCGGCGGGGTCGATCGCCGCCGCGCTGTTCCTGCGCGAGTTCACCGGCGGGCGGCCCTGGGCGCACCTGGACATCGCGGGGCCCGCGCGGGCCGGCTCGGACGAGGGGGAGATCACCAAGGGCGGCACCGGCTTCGGCGTCCGCCTGCTCCTGCGCTACCTGGCCGCCTGAGGGCTCTTCAGGAAAGTTTCACGCCGGCCAGCAGGCCGGAGCCGAGCGGGAGCACCAGCGGGCGCAGCCGTTCGTCGTTTTTGACGAGCTTGGCCAGCTCCCGCATCGCGACCGTGTCGGGATCACGCTGGGTGGGGTCGGCCACCCGGTCGTCGCAGAAGGCGTCGGCGAAGACGACGACCCCGCCCTTGCGCAGGAGCCGCACCGACTCGGTGAGGTAGTCGATGTACTCCTGCACGGCCGCGTCGCAGAAGACCATGTCGTAGCCGCCGTCGGCGAGGCGGGGGAGGACGTCGAGGGCGCGCCCGCCGATGAGACGGATCCGGCTGCCGGAGAACCCGGCCTGAGCGAACGTCTGGCGCGCCATGCGCTGGTGCTCCGGCTCCACGTCCACGCTCGTGAGCGTGCCGTCCGGGCGCATCCCGCGCAGCAGCCACAGGCCGGAGACCCCGCAGCCGGCGCCGACCTCCACCACCGAGCGCGCGTTCACCACGGTGGCCAGGAAGCAGAGCGCGGCTCCGCACCCGGGCAGGATCGGGCGCGCCCCCACCTCGATGCCGCGCCGGCGCGCGGCCCGCAGGATGTCGTCCTCCGGGACGAACTCCTCCGCGTACTCCAGGCTGGCCGGTGTCGCCATCGGCCTCTCCCTCCCCTGCTTCATCTTGGACGCAGCCTAGGGGAGTCGGACCGGAACGGGAACTCGCGCCACAACGGGGACGTTGCACGCTTTGAACGGTCTTTGTTCGAGGCCGCTCAGCCCGCGGTGCGCAGGAAGGGGCGAAACCAGGCACTATGGCTGTAGCGACGGTCCTGCAGAGAGGAATGCCGGTGGACGAGTACGACCACCAGGCGGAGACTTCGGTGTCCGGCTGGACGCCTCCCACGTGGGAGGAGGTCGTCCAAACTCATTCCGCTCGCGTCTACCGGCTGGCCTACCGGCTGACGGGCAACGTCCACGACGCCGAGGACCTCACTCAGGAAGTCTTCGTCCGGGTCTTCCGATCCCTGTCCAGCTACACTCCGGGCACGTTCGAGGGGTGGCTGCACCGCATCACGACGAACCTCTTCCTCGACATGGCGCGGCGCAGGCAGCGCATCCGCTTCGAGGGGCTGGCGGACGACGCCGCCGAGCGGCTGCACGGCCGCGAGCCGTCCCCGGCGCAGGCGTACGACGACGCGCACCTGGAGCCCGACATCCAGGCCGCGCTCGACGCCCTGGCTCCGGAGTTCCGGGCGGCCGTGGTGCTGTGCGACATCGAGGGGCTGTCCTACGAGGAGATCGCCGCGACGCTCGGCGTGAAACTCGGCACGGTACGCAGCCGCATCCACCGCGGCCGCGCCCAGCTGCGGGAGGCGCTCGAGCACCGGGCGCCGTCCGCGAACCGGAACGGCGATCAAACCCCCCCTTCATTCAGCAGGGAGGGACTGTGAGTCATCTTGGCGAGCGCGTCTCGGCGCTCATCGACGGCGAACTCAGTCACAACGAGAGGGAACGCGCGCTCGCGCACCTGACGTTCTGCGCGGACTGCCGGGCGGAGGTCGACGCGATGCGCGCGCTGAAGACCCGCCTGCGGTCCATGGAGCCGCCCGCGATGCCGGCGGACCTCACCATGTCGCTGCTGCGCATGGCGGAGCCGGGAGGGCCGCTGCCGCCGCGAATACGGCCCTTTCCCGACCACCCGGCCTTCGGCGCCGGGAGGCTTCCCGGCATGCACGCCGCCGGGCCGATGGACAACCGCCCCAGAGGCCGGGACGACGGACGATCGGGCCCCGGGCGGCCCGGCAGGATCAGACGCGCGGGATACGTCGCCATGGGAATGGCCGGCGCCGCCGTCGCCCTCGGCACCATGCTCATGGCCGGCGGATCCACCGCCACCCCGAACCCGACGCCCGGCCAGATGTTCGTACAGCATCCCGCGCAGAACCGGGCGCCCGTGGTGAGCGTGTCGCCCACTCCGTCACCCAGCGTGACCGGTGGGCTTTCGCGCTGATCGGGGGAGTCGGCATACGATCGGAGATCGCAGCCGTCGTGTGCCGGTTTCCTCGTGATTTCCGGCACGGCCGCGGGTTGCTGAGCGGATGACGCCGTGCGCGAGGAGTGACTGCCGCGATGACCGACAACACGCGTTCCTTCGGCGCGTCGGACCGGCCCGAGTTCCTTCCCGCGGGCGAGGAGCCCCCGCAGGGGCCCTCCCAGGAGCCCTCCTCGGGCGCGTGGGGCGCCGCCGGGGAGGAGCCCTCACCTACGCCCAGGGAAGACCTCACATGGGGCTCTGCGGGCGCTCCTCCGCCTCCCTCGGGCGCGTACGGCATGGGCCCCGGCTGGGCCCCGCCGCCGTACTCGGCGCAGCGGGAGCGCGGCCCGAACATCCCGCTGTTCGTCGCCCTGGCCGTGGTCATCGCGCTCGTGGCGGGCGGGGTGGCGAGCTGGGGCACGTTCCTGCTGACCCGTCCCTCCGGCATCGACCCCGGATATTCGCTCAGCACGCCGTCGAAGCAGCCCACCGCCCGGCCCCCGGACTCGGTGGCGGGGGTGGCCGCAAAGGTCCTGCCCAGCGTGGTCTCGCTGGAGGTCAAGGGCAACAGCGAGGCGGGCACCGGGTCGGGCTTCGTCATCAAGGGCGGCTACATCGTCACGAACAACCACGTCGTGGCCGTCGCGGGGCAGGTGGGCGAGATCCGCGTCCGCTACAACGACCGCAGCTCCACCAGCGCGCGGGTCGTCGGGCGCGACCCGAACTCCGACATCGCGGTCGTGAAGCCCGACGCGCCGGTCAAGGCGCCGGAGCTTCCGCTCGGCAACTCCGACGGCGTCGTCGTGGGTGACCCGGTCATCGCGGTCGGCTCGCCGCTCGGCCTGACCGGCACGGTCACCACCGGCATCATCAGCTCGCTGAACCGCCCGGTGGAGGCGGGCGGCAGCACGGGGTCCGACTACGCGCTCATCAACGCGATCCAGACGGACGCCGCCATCAACCCCGGCAACTCGGGCGGCCCGCTGGTCAACACCGCGGGCGAGGTGATCGGGGTGAACTCGGCGATCGCCACGATCGGGGGCTCCCTGCTGGGCCAGCAGTCCGGCAGCATCGGCCTCGGCTTCGCGATCCCGGTGAACCACGTGCGCCGGATCGCCCAGGAGCTCATCACCACGGGAACGGCCCGCACCTCCCGGATCGGCATCACGATCGACCAGACCTACCAGGGGCAGGGGGTGCGGATCGCCACCCGGACGGAGGGCGGGGCCCTGCCGGTCACGCCGGGAGGCCCGGCCGCGAAGGCGGGCCTGCGCCCGGGCGACATCATCTTGGAAGTCGACGGCCAGCCGGTGAGCGACAGCCGGGAGCTGATCGTCACCATCCGCAGCAAGGCCCCCGGCGACCAGGTGCGGATCAAGTTCCGGCACGACGGCGAGGTGCGGACGGCGACGGTCACGGTGGGCGCGGCGCCCGCCCCCACCGCGCGGCCGTCGTGAACCGCGTCCGCCGTCCTCGGCGCGGGTAGCGGGCATTAGTCTGAATTCAGTCGTACCTGCAGGAGGAGATCGCCATGTTCGGACTCGGCTGGGGGGAGGCCCTGGCGCTGGTGGTGATCGCCCTACTCGTCTTCGGACCGGAGAAGCTGCCCCAGGCCGCCTCGCAGGCGGGCCGCACGCTGCGGCAGCTCCGGCAGATGGCCAACAACGCGAAGGCGGACCTGCAGGCCAACCTGGGACCCGAGTTCTCCAACTTCGACCCGGCCGACCTCAACCCGAAGACCTTCGTACGCAAGCACCTGCTCGAAGACATCGAGAAGGACTGGAACAGCACCCCGGCGGCGACGGCCGAGCCGGTCGCCGCAGCCCGGCCCGAGCTGGGCGTGGGGGAGATCCCGCCGTACGACAACGAGGCGACCTGATCCCGCCCGGCGGCCGTGACGTCGCGTCCCGGCCGCCGGCCGCACCGGTCAGCGCCTGACCGGCGAGATGTCGAGCTTGAGGCCCTTGAGGCTGGTGGACTTCTTGCTGAGCCCGGCCGCGATCCGGCGCAGCTCCGCCGCGGCCGGGGCGTCGGGGTCGGTCAGCACGAGCGGCTTGCCCTCGTCGCCGCCCTCACGCAGCCGCATGTCGATCGGCACCTGGCCGAGCAGCGGCACCCGGGCGCCCAGCGTGCGGGTCAGCGCGTCGGCCACGGCCTGGCCGCCGCCCTCGCCGAACACCGCGATGCGCTCGTCGCAGTGCGGGCAGGGCAGCCACGCCATGTTCTCGATGACGCCCGCGATCTGCTGATGAGTCTGGGCGGCGATCGACCCGGCGCGCTCGGCCACCTCGGCGGCGGCCTGCTGCGGGGTCGTCACGACCAGGATCTCGGCCGTGGGCAGGCGCTGCGCCACCGAGATCGCGATGTCGCCGGTGCCCGGCGGCAGGTCCATCAGCAGGACGTCGAGGTCGCCCCAGTAGACGTCGGTCAGGAACTGGTAGAGCGCGCGGTCGAGCATCGGGCCACGCCAGACCACCGGCGAGTTGCCCTCGGGCTTGAACATGCCGACCGAGATGACCTTGATGTCGTGCGCCACCGGCGGCATGATCATGTCTTCGACCTTGGTGGGCCGCTCGCCCACGCCGAGCATGCGCGGCACCGAGTGGCCGTAGATGTCGGCGTCGACCACGCCGACCTTGAGGCCCTGGGAGGCCATCGCGGCGGCGAGGTTGACCGTGACCGACGACTTGCCGACGCCGCCCTTGCCGCTCGCGACCGCGAACACGCGGGTAAGCGAGCCGGGCTTGGCGAAGGGGATCTCCTTCTCCGGGCCGCGCTCGCCGCGCAGCTTCGTCTGCAGCCCCTTGCGCTGCTCCTCGCTCATCACGTCCAGCTCCACCTGGACGCGGGTGACGCCGTCGACCTTGGAGACCGCCTCGGTGACGTCGCGGGTGATCCTGTCCTTCAGCGGACAGCCGGCGACGGTCAGATACACGCCGACGCGCACCACCCCGTCGGGGGAGATGTCCACGCTTTTGATCATGTCGAGGTCGGTGATCGGCCGGCGGATCTCCGGGTCGTTCACCGTTGCCAGCGCAGCCGTGACCTGTTCAGGGGATGGTGCCATGAATCCATGCTATGGACTCAGCGAGTGTCCTCCGTACCCGCCCCGGGCGATCTCGGCCCGGCCTTGGCCAGCTCCTCCTGCAGACGCTGCAGCTCGGAGCGGATGTAGTCGCGCGTGGCGACCTCGCCGAGCGCCATCCGCAGCCCGGCGATCTCCCGGGTGAGGTACTCGATCTCGGCCTGGTTGCGCTCGGCCGCCATCCTGTCCTGCTCGTACTGCACGCGGTCGCGGTCGGCCTGCCGGTTCTGCGCCAGCAGGATCAGCGGTGCGGCGTACGACGCCTGGAGCGACAGCATCAGGGTCAGGAAGATGAACGGATAGGGGTCGAACGTGTAGGGCGCGAGAACGTTCCACAGCAGCCACACCCCGACGAACACGGTCATGTAGACGATGAACCGCGCCGTGCCGAGGAAGCGCGCGAACCGTTCCGAGAACTCGCCGAACGCCTCGGGGTCGTAGTAGAGCCGCAGGCGCGGAGTCAGCTCGCGCGGCTGATCGAGGCGTTCTGTCATGGTCGCTCCCGCCAGTCCTCCGGCAGCATGTGGTCGAGCACGTCGTCGACGGTCACCGCCCCGAGCAGGCGGCACAGCTCGTCCACGACGGGGACGGCGACCAGGTTGTACGTCGCGAGGTAGGCCGCCACCTCGTGCACCGTGAGCTCGGGCCTGATCGGGTCCACGGTGATGTCTATCACGCTGCCGAGCAGCGTCGACGGCGGCTCACGCAGCAGGCGCTGAAAGTGCGCCGTCCCCAGGAAGCGCCCGGTCGGGGTCTCGGTCGGCGGGCGGGTGACGAACACCTGGGCGGCGACGGCCGGGGGCCGCTCCTGCTGGCGGATGTGGGCGAGCGCCTCGGCCACGGTCGAGGTCGGCGGGAGGATGACCGGCTCGGACGTCATCATGCCGCCCGCGGTGTGCTCCCCGTAGGTCAGCAGCCGCCGGACCGGCGCGGCCTCCTCGGGCACCATGAGCCGCAGCAGCCCCTCGGCCTGCTCGGCGGGCAGCTCCTGCAGCAGGTCGGCGGCGTCGTCCGGGCTCATCTCCTCCAGCACGTCGGCGGCGCGCTCGCTGTGCAGCCGGCTCAGCACGAGCACCTGGTCGCGCTCGGGCAGCTCTTCGAGGACGTCGGCGAGCCGGTCGTCGTCCAGCGCCGCGGCGACCTCGGCCATCCGCTTGGTCGGCAGCTCGTGCAGCATGTTCGCCAGGTCGGCCGGGCGCAGCGCCTCGAAGACGGCGAGCAGGTTGGCCGCGCCCTGGTCTTTTTGAATCCCGGAGAAGCCGGTGACCTCGTCCCAGTCCACGATCAGCGTCTCGCCCCTGCGCCGTCTGCCGCGCCGTACGGCGACCTTCGTGATGAGCCACTCGGACGGCCGCGGCTGCTCCATCGCCAGGTCCTGCACGGTCACCCGTTCGCCCTTGTATTCGACGACGCGGTCGAGCATCTCCCCGATGGCCAGGGTCTCGGCGTCCCGGCACTCGAACCTGCGCATGTTGAGCTTGCCGGTGAAGATGACGGCGCGAGCCTCGATGCTGGTGATCCTGGTGATCGGCAGGAAGACCCGGCGGCGGGGCTGAACCTCGACGACGAAGCCGTGGACCCGGGGGAGCAGCGGTCCCCGCAGCGAGACGACGACGTCCCGGATCCGGCCGATCTGGTCGCCGGCCGGGTCGAAGACCGCAAGCCCCGCCAGGCGGGCCACGAAGATCCGATCCACTATGCCAGGTTACGCAAGGATGCGGAGCGCTTCGGGTTATGACAGGATCAATGCCGGTTATTGGTAATTACATGGGCAGGTGACGATGAGGGCTGTCAGCCTGGCGATCGCGGGCGTCTCGGCCTTCTGCTTCGGGTTCTCCGGACCGATGGCGAAGATCCTCGGCGTGGCAGGGCTCGCGCCGCTGGAGGCCGTGTGGATCCGCATGGCGGGGGCCGGCGTGTTCCTGCTGGCGGTCCTGGCCGTCGTGAGACCGCGCGCGCTGCGCATTCCGCCCGACCGCCTGCTGTTCTTCGCGGCGTACGCCGTGATCGCCGTGGCGGCCGTGCAGGCGCTGTTCTTCATGGCCATCACCCGGCTGCCGGTCGGCGTGGCGCTGCTGATCGAGTACACCTCGCCGGTGCTGGTGGTCTTGTGGGTGCGGTTCGTCCGGCGGCTGCGGCTGCCGCGCTCGGCCTACCTGGGGGCGCTGATCGCGGTCGTGGGGCTGGCGATCGTCGTGCAGGTGTGGGAGGGGCTGCGTCTCGACGCGCTCGGGCTGCTGCTCGCCCTGATCGCCGCCGCCTGCTGCGCCGGATATTTCCTGATGAGCGACTCGTTCGGTGAGGACGTGGACACGCTGGGCCTGATCGGCTGGGGCATGCTCGGCTCGGCGGTGGTCCTGCTGCCCCTCTCCCGGCCCTGGAACATCGACTGGGCGGCGTTCGCCCACGCCGTCGAGGTCTCCGGCCGGACGGTCCCGGTCGCCGCGGCCGCCGTGGTGCTGGTCGTGGTGGCCACGGTCGTCGCGTACGCGACCGGGGTCACCGCCGTACGGCGGCTGTCGGCCGCGGTCGGGGCGACGGTCGCGTCGGTGGAGGTCATCGCGGGGGCGCTGATCGCGTGGGTGCTGCTCGGCGAGCGGCTGGGGACCGCCCAGATCGTCGGGGGCCTGATCGTGCTCGCCGGGGCCCTGCTGGCGCAGACCGCGACCGCGCGCACCGGCGCCGAGCGCCACGCCGCCGAGGCGGTGGAGGCGGCCGAGGCCGTACGCGTCTGATCAGGTCCGAGGGACGAGCCGTACGACCGTGGACCGCTCGGCCCAGCGGGCGGTCAGGCCGGCGGCGTCGCGGGCGTTCAGGCGCTCCTTGGCCAGCGCGGCCACGGCCTGCGGGGCGGCGGCCTGGTCCACCACCTCGGCGACGGCGGTGAACCTGATCAGCTCCGCGCCGTTGTCCTTGCTGCGCAGCACGACCTCGATCTCGCCCCGCCCGGCCGCGATCTCGGCGAGGCCGGGCAGTGACTGCTCCTCGCCGCCGGTCACCAGGTGGATCGCGCCGTCGTGCCACACGTGCCAGGCCAGCCGGAGCCCGGACGGCAGGCCGAGCCACAGCACGTTGGACTTCTTCGCGCCCTCTTCGATCACCGCCACGCTCATGGGACCAGCGTATTGACGCGCCGGGAACGCCGCCGGGAACGGGTGCCCCCGCCCGCCGGCCGCGGGCGGATCTCGCTACCGTGTGGCCCATGCGTGCTCGACGTTCGTGCCTGGCGGTGCCCGGCAGCAACCCCCGATTCCTGGAGAAGGCCCAGGGCCTCCCCGCGGACGAGGTCTTCCTCGATTTGGAAGACTCCGTCGCCGCCGGCGCCAAGGACGAGGCGCGCCGCAACGTCGTCGCCGCGCTCAAAGAGGGCGACTGGACGGGCAAGACCGTCGTGGTCCGGGTCAACGACCTCACCACGCGCTGGACCTACCGGGACGTCATCGAGGTCGTCGAGGGCGCGGGCGACCGGCTCGACTGCGTCATGCTGCCGAAGGTCGCCGACGCCTCCCACGTGGCCTGGCTCGACACGCTCCTCGGCCAGATCGAGCGGGCGACCGGCCTGCCCGAGGGCGGCATCGGCATCGAGGCGCAGATCGAGGACGCCAAGGGGCTCGTCAACGTGGACGACATCGCGGCGTCCTCGCCCCGGCTGGAGACGCTGGTCTTCGGCCCGGCCGACTTCATGGCCTCGATCGGCATGCGGACGCTGGTCGTGGGCGAGCAGCCCCCCGGGTACGGCGAGGGGGACGCCTACCACTACATCCTCATGCGCATCCTGATGGCCGCCCGCGCCCACGGCCTCCAGGCGATCGACGGGCCGTACCTGCAGATCCGCGACCTGGACGGCTTCCGCCGGGTGGCCGGGCGGTCGGCCGCCCTCGGGTTCGACGGCAAGTGGGTGCTCCACCCGACGCAGGTGGAGGCGGCCAACGAGGTGTTCTCGCCGTCCCAGGAGGACTACGACCACGCCGAGCTCATCCTCGAGGCGTACGAGTACTACACGACGGTCGAGAAGCGGGGCGCGGTCATGCTGGGCGAGGAGATGATCGACGAGGCGTCGCGGAAGATGGCCCTGGTGGTGGCGGCCAAGGGCCGCGCCGCGGGCCTGACCCGCTCCAGCTCCTTCACCCCGCCGAGCTGACCGTCCCTACCCCGGGGGCGTCGTACGGGCGTGGGCCGGGGACGCGAAGAATGGGACACATGAACGAACCACAGCCGGATCGGGCCGCCGGTCAGATGCCCGGTCCCTACCTGGCGCCCGGGCCGTACGCGGGCGGGACGGCGTGGCCGGCCGGTCCGCCGCAGCCGCTGCCGCATCCGGCGATCCGGCCCCAGCCCCCGTCGTGGGGGCAGCAGCAGCCGGGTGCGTGGCCGCCGGCCGCGAACCAGGCCCAGTGGCCGAGCCCGGGGCCGTTCCCGGGCCCGTATCCCGGCCCGTATCCGTGGGGGCCGCCCGCGCGGGCCCGCTGGGACGTCCCGCCCTCGCCCGGCACCCGCTGGGACCGCCTGGCGCACACGCCGGCACACCGCTGGTGGCGGCCGATCGCCGGCACGGCGGCGATCATCGTGGCCTTCCTGGCGCTCTCGATCGCGGTCGGCCTGGTGGCCTACATGGTTTCCCTCCTCACCGGCGTGCCCTTGATCCGGTCGGGGACGCGGCTGTTCGCCGACCCCGTCTTCGACCTCATGTTCCAGCTCGGGGCCATCGCGCTGCTGCTGCCGCTGGTGTTCGGCGCGGCGTGGCTGTTCCAGCGGAGACCGCCGGGGTCGCTGTCGTCGGTGGCCCTGCGCCTGCGGTGGCGGTGGCTGGGGGTCTGCGTGCTGGTCGCGCTGGTGGCGGTCGTGCTCGGCCAGGCGATCGAGATCGGGATGCTGATGTCCACCGGGGTGGAACCCGGGCTGCGCTGGGCGGGCTGGGAACAGTTCCTCCCGGCCCTCGTCGTGATCTTGATGCTGGTGCCGTTCCAGTCGGCGGCGGAGGAGTACGCCTACCGCGGGTGGATCATCCAGGGGCTCGGGGCGTACCTGCGCAATCCCTGGCCGGCGATCCTGCTGGGCGCCGCGGCGTTCGCCGCCTCGCACGGATACACCGGCTGGGGGCTCGTCTACGTCTTCGCCTTCGGCATGCTGATGGGGTGGCTGGCGATCCGCACCGGCGGGCTGGAGGCGCCGATCGCCCTGCACGCGACCAACAACATCGTGGCGTTCGGGGTGGTCGCGGCCTCCGGTGACATGGGGAGCGCCCTGGAACAGGGCGAGGTGCCCTGGGAGGCGCTGATCGGTTCGGCCGTTCAGTTCGTGGTTTTCGGCGTCGGCGTGCTGATAATCGCCCGAAAGTGGGCAATTCAGACTCTCTCCCGATAAATCTCACTAGAGAGGTATGGTCCCCGCGCGCTTTCCCGTGTTGCTCTGGATTCGTGATGGGGTATCACTGTGATCGCTTTGCCGTGCCACAGGCGGAACGGTCAGGATTGACCTCTCCGGGGAGGAGGTACTGAGCGTGGCCTCGGGCCCCCACGAGCGCGACCGCCGGCACCCCGCCGACGACCGGGACGCGCCGGGCGCACGGGAGTCGCGACGTCCTGCTGCGGCCCCTCCCACGCCCCCGTCCACCCCCTCCTCCCTGCCCCCGCCGGAGCTGCACCACCGGCCGCCCGCCCCGTCGCCGTGGGCGCTGCCTCCGTTCGCCGCCCCGGTTCCCGACGACGCGGCCCCGGACGGCGCGGCTCCCGGCGGCGCGGGCGACCCGGACTTATCCGGCGGCGCGGACGAGAGCCGGGGCGGGCCCGCGGACCCGCCCGCCGCGTCGGACCCCTGGGCTCCGCGCCCCGGCCCGGACGAGCCGCGCGACCATGGGCCGAGGACCGGCCGCAGGCCGTACGCGGCGCCGTACGGGACGCCCGAACCCCGTCACAGCCGCTCCGGCGGGCGCGGCCGCGAAGAGCCCGCGGCGTACGGCGACGCGGGCGCGACCGGCCCCGCGGACGCCCCCGCGACCTGGCACGGCGAGGGCGCCAGGTCGCGGGGGGACACAGCGGAGTCCACAGCGCAGGAGACCCCCGCCGCCCAAGAGCACCCGGCATCGGAGGAGGGCCGGCCGCGCCGGCTCGTGAACCGGCCGGACAAGCTGGTCGCCTCCGGCCCGCCCCGGCTGCGGCGTGCCCAGATCCCGCGCGAGAACCCGGACGGTCCCGACGCCCCCGAGTTCGACCCCATGCAGCCGGATCCGGTGCGCGAGCACGTGTGGACGCACACCCCGCCCGAGCCCGCCCCGCGTCACGACCTCCGACGGCCGTACGAACCGGCGGATGAGGACGGCGAGCACGGCGGCATCCGCATGAGCCCCGAGATCCCGGTCGAGCCCGAGCGGAGGCCCGAGGAGGAGTACGCGCCGCCCGGCCCGGAAGACGCGCCGGCACAGCCGGTGGAGCGGATCGGCCGCCCGCCGGGGGGCCGTCCGGCCCGCCCCGACGTGCTCGTGGCCGTCGGCCCGCCCAGGCCCGGCGGCGGACGCCGGCACAGAAGGACGCCGCCGGCCCGGCGGTTCCCCCCGCGGCTGCCCGTGCGATTGCCCCGGCCGGTCCCCGCGGCGGTGGTCGTCGTCGTGCTCGCGGTGGCCGCCGTGCTGGGGGTGGCCGTCGTCAGGTGGGCGGGCGGCACGTCCACGGCCGGGGTGCTGCTCGCCGCGGGCGACGGCCAGTCGGGCGACGCGGCGTTCTCCGCGCCCGGCCTGCCGGGCAACGGCTCCAGCCAGGTGCTCACCGCGTTCGCCGCGGCGGGCGCGACGGTCGTCGCGGCGGGCAGCGACACGACGAGCCCGATCACCCGGCCGCTGTTCCTCGTGTCCGCGGACGGCGGCAGGCACTGGCAGACGGGCCGGGTCGCGGACGCCCCCGGATACGAGTCCGCGCCCGGGGCGGTCGGCCGGGTCGCGGGTGGCGACGGCCGCTGGCTCGCCGTCGGCACCGACGCTCCCGGCTCGGCGGGACCGGCCGCGCGCGGCATGTGGGTCTCCTACGACGGCCGCTCCTGGACGGCGGTCGACCCCGCCAGGCTGGCCACGTTCTGGAGCCAGGACAAGATCACCGACGTGGCGCGGACCGCGTCCGGCTTCCTGGCCGTGGGCGCGACCACCCTGCGCGACGGCACGGCGGGCCCGGTCGCCTGGGTGTCGCCCGACGGGGTCGCCTGGACCAGGGTGGACGCCGACCAGATCGGCACTCCCGACAAGGTCCGCGCGATGCGGGCGGTGGCCGCCCGGGGCGACCACGTGGTCGCGCTGGCCGACGCCGGCTCCGGAGACTCGGTCGCGGTTGTGCTGCGCTCCGACGACGGCGGCCGCACCTGGTCGCGTACGGCCGCGGCGCTGGCGGACGTGCGGCCGGAGCCCGGCGCGCTGGCGGCGACCCGCAAGGGCTTCGTGCTCGTGCCGATCCGGCAGAAGTCGAACGGCGGCGAGGTCCCCGTCTACTGCTCGCCCGAGGGCGCCGACTGGGCCAGGTGCGGCACGATCGGGCCGCTCGGCGCGGAGGGGACGGGCGTGCGCGGCCTGGCGGCCTCGGCGGCGGGCGTCGCGGCGGTCGCCGAGTCGGCCTGGGAACGGTACGCCGTCTACAGCAGCAAAGACGGGCGCAAGTGGACCAAGAGCGCCGACCTCGGCGGCATCCCGGGGACGCTGCGCGGGCTCGCCGTCACCGACGCCGGAGTGCTCGTGGCGGGCGGCGACAAGCGCGGTCCGGGCGACGTGGAGAACCTGCCCGTGCTGATCACGGCGGGGAAGGGCAAGACGGCGCGCGCCGTGCCGCTCAAGGAGATCGCCGGTCTCAACCGGCTGGCCAGGGACACCGCGGACGTCGCCGCCGCCGACGGCGCGTTCGTCGCGGTGGGCGCGGCCAACGGCGACGCCGCGATCTGGACGAGCGGCAACAACGGAGCCAACTGGAAGGACATGGCGTTCCCCGACCTGCTGGGCGGGCCGGGACGCCAGGCGCTCAGCGGGGTGGCGCACGGCCCCAAGGGGTGGCTCGCCGTCGGCAGCACGACGACCGATCCCGCGGCGACCCGGCCGCTGCTGGTCACCTCCGCCGACGGCAAGAGCTGGCGGCCCGGTCCGGCCGTCCAGGTGCCCGCGGGTCACTTCCTGCTCGCGCCGAGCGTGGTGGCCGCCGGGCCGAAGGGCTACGTCATGGTGGGAGAGGACCGGTCGGCCACGGGGACGCTGCCCGCCCTGTGGTTCAGCTCCGACCTCAAGCGGTTCAAGCGCGCCGAGCCGGACGGCATGCCGGCCGGAGGGGCGGGGGTGCGCCTCCACGACGTCGCCGCGACGCCCCACGGGTTCGTGGCCGTCGGCGGGGCCGGCACCGCCGACCGCGAGACGGGGGTGGTCTGGGTCTCCTCCGACGGGCTCGAATGGAACGCGCGGGGCCGGGTCCTGCCGCCGGACGCCACCTCGGCCGGGCTGCGCCACGTGGCCGCGACCGAGGACGGCGTGGTGGTCGTCGGCACCGCGATGACCGAGGACGGCCCCCGCCCGTTCTCCGCGCTGTCCACCGACGACGGGGAGAGCTGGGAGTACGGCACGCTGCCCGCCGACGCCGCCGCCTCGGTCCTCGACGTGACCGTGACCGGGCGGGGGCTGGTCGCCGTCGGGTCGCACCGGTCGTCCGCGGAGGGCGCCGAGACCGACAGCGCCGCCTGGATCTCCGCGAACGGGGTGGACTGGTCGCGCAGGACGCTCACCCAGGACGGTCTCGGCGGTCAGGGGGCGCAGTGGCTCGGCGCGGTGGCGGCCTCCGGCGACCGGGTCGTGGCCATCGGCAGGTCGGCCGGGTCCGCAACCGGTCCGCTGGACGACCACCTGACGATATGGCGGAGCACGATCACGGAGCGGTGATCCCCGCGATCCCCGTGATCCCGGGGACGACCCCCCACTCGGCGAGCGCGTCGGCGAGGCCGTCGGTCAGCGGGAGCCGTACGAGGTCGGACGGCGCCCACCAGCGGGCGTCGGCGGCGTCGTCCCCGGCGACCGGGGTGCCCGCGGCGGTCGCCACGTAGTCGTGGATCTCGAAGGTCGCGCCGCCGGGGGCGGGCCGCAGCACGGTCCCGGCGAGCCGTACGACGGTGACGTCGAGGCCGGTCTCCTCGCGCAGCTCGCGGCGCAGCGCCTGCTCGTCGGTCTCGCCGGGCTCGACCCTGCCGCCCGGCAGCGACCACAGCCCCTCGCCGGGAGGGCGGCCCCGCCGCACCAGCAGGAGACGCCCCTCGGCGTCGGTGACGATCGCGCCCACACATCTGATGCACCGCACATCACCAAGATTACGACTAGATAACGGACAGACTCTTGACGTGGGGACACCATGGAAGCACCGTGAATATTTGTGAGAACCGCGCCAACATGTCCGCGGTGCTTCGGTCCGCTGCACGAACCGAACGTCTGGTCGAGTTCCTGGCGTTGCGCCGCCCACGGGGACGTTCTGCCCTTCCAGCCGCCCCGGCGGCCCTCTCAGGCCGCCCTGGAGGCCCTGTGCACCGCGGCCAGGGTGCCGGTCTGGCTCCCGTGGCCGCTGCCCTCCGGATGGCTGGTCACGGGCTTCGCGGAGGTGGGTGACGAGCGCACCGGCGTCAGGGCGAGCGTCGTCGCCCTCGCCGGTCCCTCGGTCACCCCCGGGCCCGCCGACATGCTGCTCATCGCCGAGGAACCGGGCATCGGCCTCGGGGCCGCGTACGCCGGGCTGTCCGGCCCGGACCCCGGAGCGGGGTTCGACGCCGGGCCGCCGCACGCCAAGATCGACGCACGCGGTCATCCGACGGCGTTGTGGTGCGCGGGACGGGCGGTGCCCGGGGACCGCGCCGTGTACGTGGGCGAGGCCCTCGGCAACTGGCTGTGGACGGTCGCCTGGCCGGTCGAGGCCGGATGTTTCATCGCGCTGGCCAACCTGTCGCTGCGCGACCTGCGAGACCAGGACCAGGCGCTCGACCTGCCGTTCGGCGCGTTCTCGCCGCGACTTGACGGGGATCTGTGAACGGCGGGCCGGATCCGCGAGGGATAGTAAGGTTCTGAGCCGTGACAGCGCGTATCGAACGAGTGGTGACCTCGGGCCTGGTGGACATCGAAGGCGACGAGCACAAGGTCGAGAACAACACCTGGATCGTGGGCGACGACGACGAGGTTATCGTCATCGACCCGGCGCGGGACGCCGAGAAGATCCTGGAGAGGGTCGGCGACCGCGAGGTCCTCGCCGTCATCTGCACGCACGGCCTGCCCGATCACGTGGGCGCCGCGATCGAGGTGGCGGCCAAGGACGAGGCCGTGATCGCCGTGCACCCCAAGGACAAGCGCCTGTGGCGGCAGACCTGGGAGGAGACCTGGCCCGACATCGACATGGAGGACGAGGGACTGTTCGCCGTGGCCGACGTCGAGCTGGAGGTGCTCGCCACCCCGGGCGTCACGCCGGGCGGCGTCTCGCTCTACTGCGAGGACCTCGGCGTGGTCTTCACCGGCAAGACCCTGCTCATGGACGGCCCCGGCAAGCTCGGCGGGGAATATCCCGCGCTCGCCGACCAGCTCACCTCGATCGGCGAGCGGCTGTTCACGCTGCCGCACGAGACGAGGGTGCTGCCCGCGCACGGCGAGGAGGGCACGATCGGCGACCTGGAGCCCGAGTTCGACCGGTGGCTGTCGGGGTCGTTGACCGGCGCCCAGGAGGCCGAGCCGACGACGCCGCTCGTCGACGGCACCGCCGTGTCCGGCATCAAGCTGAACCTCGACGAGTAGGGCCGTGGAGCAGCTCGGCCTCGACGGCATGCCGAGGCGGCTCTACACCTGCACCCCGTCGCGGCTGAACACCTGGCTCGACTGCCGGCGTCGCTACCGCTTCACCTATCTCGACCGGCCGTCGCCGCAGAAGGGGCCCCCGTGGGCGCACAACAGCGTGGGGGCCTCCGTCCACAACGCGCTGGCCGCCTGGTGGCGGGAGCCGTACGACCGGCGCACGCCGGTCATGGCGGCCGTGCTGCTCACCAACGGCTGGATCCGCGAGGGGTTCAAGGACGACGAGCAGTCGGCCGCGTGGCTGGAGCGGGCCCGTGGGATGGTCTCCTCCTACGTCGCCACGCTCAACCCGGGCGACGAGCCGGTGGGCGTCGAGCGCACCGTCGCCACCCGTACGTCCGTCATCGCGGTCTCGGGCCGGGTGGACCGGCTCGACCGGCGCGGGGACGAGCTGGTCGTGGTCGACTACAAGACCGGCCGCCGCCCGCCGACCTCCGACGACGCCCGCTCCTCGATCGCGCTGGCCGTCTACGCCGTCGCGTCGTCCCGCATGATGCGCCGGCCCTGCCGCCGGGTGGAGCTGCACCACTTACCCACCGGGACGGTCGCGGAGTGGGAGCACACCGACGAGTCGCTCGCCCGGCACCTGCGCAGGGCCGAGGACATCGCGACGGAGGCGGCCGACGCCGACGACGCCTACCGCGAATGGGCCGAGAACGCGGGGGCGCGCCGCGCCGGGCGCGCCGTGCCCGCGCCCAGGCGGGAGGACGGCGCGGCGGCGCCGGCGGTGCCGCCGGAGATCGACCGGATGTTCCCGCCGGAGCCCGGCCCGCTCTGCTCCTGGTGCGACTTCCGCCGCCACTGCCCCGAGGGGCGGGCCGCCTCGCCCGACCGGCTCCCCTGGGACGGCCTGGCCGAGACGCCGGTCAGCCCGTCGTACGGCCGGGATGGCGGCGAGGATCGACCAGCGCCCTGAGGCCCTTGGCGACGTCGTATCCCGCCGCGCCCAGGCGCTCGCGGGAGGCCCGCAGCATGGCCCTGGTGCCCTCGTCGAGCACCCGCTGGTGCACGACGTCGGGGATCGTGTTCATGGTCAGCCGGAAGGCCCGCAGCGCCGCGGTGACCGTGAACTGCGGCACCTCCGGGAGCACGCCGTACATCCGGCGGGCCCAGCCGGGGAGCGTGTAGTAGCACAGCGCGCCGAACGGGAAGTAGACCGGCTTGGCCGGCGACAGCACGCGCATGCCGTCCGGCAGGCGCGGCCACAGCAGGAACCGCACGGCGGCGGCCGACTCGGGGATCACCCGCAGGACCGGCCGCATCCGGGCGAAATAGTCGTTCATCTCGCGCACCGAGCCCGGCACGTCGTCCGGGTGGAGCCCGACGTACCTCGCGCTGTGCCGCTGCTCGGCGAGGTACTGGTCGGCCTGCCGGTCGGTGATCGGCGCGCCGGCGCGGCGGACGACCTCCAGATAGGACATGACCTCCGCGCAGTGGACCCACAGCAGCAGCTCGGGCTCGTCCACCCGGTGGATCTTGCCCGTGTCGGGATCGCGGATGCGCAGGGTCCGGTGGATCGCGCGCACCCGCCTGCCGATCTCCTCGGCCTCCTCGGGGCTGCCGTACGTCACCCGGCCCACGAAGTCGGCCGTGCGGCGCAGCCGCCCGAAGGGGTCCTCCCGGAAGTTGGAGTTCTGCCACACGCCGCGCATCGCCAGCGGATGCAGGGCCTGCAGCATCAGGCCGCGCACGCCGGCCACCCACATGGTCCGGTCGACGTGGACCCGCCACGTCACCGACTCGGGCGGCTGTGCGGTCAGGCCGCTGCTTGCGGGCATCGCGGCCGGGTCATCCGTGCTGCTGCTGGAGCAGCCGGCTCTCCGCCGCGTTCCAGAACCGGGTCAGGGCCGCCGCGGTGGTCTCGGGGGCCTCGACCGCCGGCGAGTGGAGCGCCCCCGGCACCACGACGCACTCCGCGTCGAGCCTGCGGGCCATCTCCGCCTGCAGCGTCGGCGGCCAGCCGTCGTCGTGCTCGCCGTACAGCACCAGGAGGTCGAGGCCGCACGCGGCCAGCTCGGCGCAGCGGTCGGGGGCGCCGAGGACCTCCTCGGCCATGGCCACGAGCCCGGTGGGGTGGTTGGCGAGCAGCCGCTTGCGCAGGAACGCGACGATGTCGTCGGGGACGCCCGCCGCCAGCGCCTCGGGCTCCATCCGGTTCGACCACATGTATTCCAGGCCGTACTCCGGCAGCTCGGCCAGCAGGATCCGGCCCAGCTGCTCGCGCGGCCCGACGATGCCCGCGGGCCCCGAGCTCATGAGCGTGAGCGAGGCGAGCCTGACGGCGCCGCTCAGCGCCGCCTCCCGGGCGACCAGCCCGCCGAAGGAGTGGCCCAGCAGGTGGACGGGCTCACCCCGTCCGACCGCCGCCGCGATCGCGGCGACGTCCGCGCCGAGCGCCGCGCACGTGTACGCGGCGGGATCGTCCGGGCCCGGCGTCTCGTACTGCCCGCGCATGTCGATGGCGATCACCCTGCGGCCCGCCTGCGCGAGCGTCTGCAGCACCGCGATGAAGTCCTCCTTCGACCCGGTGAATCCGGGGACGAGAAGGGCGGGCCAGCGCTCGGGAACACCGCTGACCGGAAGCGCTTCGAGGGCCGCGAAGGAGCCCAGCGGCGTCTCGATCTGCTGACTGCTGACACCCGGCGGAAGGGTCAGGAACCGTGGCGTGCTCACGAGGCCTCCTCCACCTCACCCCGGATCCCGGGAACCGATGGGCCGGACCGGCCCCACGTCCTGGACCGTTTGCCGAAGGCTCGCTCATTCACGTGGCATCACGATACCCAGGAAAGATCCGGGCGACACTGCCGAAGCGACTATGCGGGTTTCGGGCCGTCATTGCGCATGCCTCCTGTCCAGGTCATACCCACTGCGGGCGAGGCGGCCCGCGGCACCCGAATCCTCAAAGCACGAAGGGCAGGGTGAGCGCCGGTCGTCCGGTGCCCTCCCCGCCCCTGTGGTCGTGCTCATCGACGCGCGGGCCTGCGCCGGTCCGTCATCCCGTACGGCGGGGCCGCGGCCGCGACGAGCGGCGCCGCTGCTGGGCGCGCTCGCTCGCGGCGGACGGCGCGGGATCGTCGTCGTCGGTCGCGAGGTCGGGAGACCTGAAAATGATCATGAACGGACTGGTCGGGATGATCCGTTCCGGCTCCGGCCTCGGGGCCGGCCGTTCCGCGGCCTCGTCGTCGGCGGGCTCGCCCGTGGTCGCGACCGGCGGCTCCTCCACCGCGGGCGCCTGCTCGGCGGCCCGGGTCCTGCGGCGGCGGGCCGGGCGCTCCTCCTCCACGACCTCGGGCGCAGCGGCCTCGGCCGCGGGCGCCGGCCCGGCGGGCGACTGGTCCGCGACGTCGGCGGCGCGGGTCCTGCGCCGGGTGGTCCTGCGCGTGGTCTTCGGCTCCGGCCCCTCGCCGGCCCACGCGGCCTCCCCGCTCCGGGGGACGTCGGCGTGGTCCTGCGCGCCGTCCGTCAGGTCGCTCGCGACGGCCTCGACACCGCCCTCGGCGTCCTCACCGGGCCGGACGGCCGCCACGTCGGCCAGCGCGCCGGTCAGGGCCGCCGCGTTCGCGCCTCTGCGCCCACGGCGCCCCGGCGCGGCCTCCACGGTCTCCACGGCGGCCTCCGCCGGGGCCTCGGCGCCCTCGGCCGGGGTCTCCGCGGAGGGAGCCCGGTCGGCGTCCTGGAGGCGGCCTCCGCGGGTCCGCCGCCGCTCGCGGGTGCGGGCGGGGCGCTCCCGGCGCTCCTCCCGGTCGCCGCCGCGGCCGGACCTGCCGCGGGACCGGGTGCGGCCGGTCTCACCGAGGTCCTCGAGCTCCTCGGCCTCCAGGCCCGCCCGGGAACGCTGAGAGCGCGGCAGCACGCCCTTGGTCCCCTCGGGGATGTCGAGGTCGGTGTACAGGTGCGGCGAGCTCGAATAGGTCTCGACGGGCTCGGGGAAGGGCAGCGACAGCGCGTTGTTGATGACCTTCCAGCGGGTCAGCTCGGTCCACTCGACGAAGGTCACCGCGACGCCCGTGCGGCCCGCCCGGCCGGTGCGGCCGATCCGGTGCACGTACGTCTTCTCGTCCTGCGGGCAGTCGTAGTTGACGACGTGGGTGACGTCGTCGATGTCGATGCCGCGCGCGGCGACGTCGGTCGCCACCAGCACGTTGATCTTGCCGTTGCGGAAGGCCCGCAGCGCCTGCTCGCGCTGGCCCTGGCCGAGGTCGCCGTGGACGGCCGCCACCGCGAAGCCCTTGTCCTTGAGCTGATCGGCGACCATGTCGCAGGCCCGCTTGGTCTCGCAGAACACCATCGTGAGCCCGGCGCCCCTGCTCTGCAGCAGGCGGGCCAGGATCTCGATCTTGTCCATGCGGTGCGTGCGATACACGAACTGCGTCGTCAGCGTGGTCGTCTCGGCCTCGGCCATGCCGCTCTCCGCCCGGACGCGGGTCGGGCGGTTGAGGTAACGGCGGGCCAGGTTCACGATCTCGCCGGGCATGGTCGCGGAGAACAGCATGGTCTGCCGCTTCTCCGGCACCAGCTTGATGATCCGCTCGATGTCCGGGAGGAAGCCGAGGTCGAGCATGCGGTCGGCCTCGTCCATGACGAGCATGGTCACCTGGCCGAGGTCGAGGTGCTTCTGCTTGACCAGGTCGAGCAGCCGCCCCGGCGTTCCGACGATCACGTCGACGCCGTTCTTGAGCGCCTCGATCTGCGGCTCGTACGCGCGCCCGCCGTACACGGTGAGGATGCGCGAGCCGAGCTTGCCCGCGGCGAGGACCAGGTCCTCGGTCACCTGGAGGGCCAGCTCGCGGGTCGGGACGAGGACCAGGCCGCGGGGCTTCTTGCGGTTCTTCCTCGGCTTGCCGACGAGCTGGAGCATGGCGACGCCGAAGGCATAGGTCTTGCCGGTGCCGGTGCGCGCCTGTCCGATGACGTCCTGGCCGGCCAGCGCCAGCGGGAGCGCCATTTCCTGAATCGGGAACGGTGAAGTGATGCCCTCGGTCTCGAGAGCATCGGCGATCTCCGGGATGACTCCCAGGTCTCGGAACGTCGTTGTCAGCGTGGCCTGCCTCAATCAGTGCGAAGGCGGGGCCTTCCGGGACATCCGGCCGGCAGATCCTCCCCGGTCCGGGTCCTCGCGGACAGTCGCGCCCTCGTCGTGATCTGCGACCGCCGCGTCCAGTGGTTCCCGGGGGTCCGGGGGATGCCCCGGATCGACACAGGGATCGATACGAGATCGACACAGTGCGGTCGCACTTCCACGAAGCAGTCTACTCGATACCACAACACGGAACCGATTTCCGCGTCTTCTCACTAAAAGCTTTTTCCGATCGTGGCGGACGCGGGCGGAGGGCCGTGCCGGGCACGGCACCGGCGGGGGAGCGCGGGAGCCGTACGCTGCACCCATGAGTGATTCCTCTCCCGGGATTGTGGACCTGCTCGGCGTCCTCGCCTACGCCGAACTCGCCGCCTTTCTCAGGCTTGCCGAGGACGCCGCCAAGCTGGCTCCGACGCTCAACGACAGGGCCGCCCTCGGGGACGTGGCCGCGACCGAGTACGGGCACTTCCGGGTGCTGCGAGACCGGCTGGCCTCGCTCGGCGTCGACCCCGAGGAGGCGATGGCCCCCTTCGTGGAGGCGATCGACGCCTGGCACACCCAGACCAGGCCGAAGGACTGGTACGAGGCGCTGATCAAGGCGTACGTCGGCGTGGGGATCGCGGGCGACTTCTACCGTGAGGCGGCGCGCAACACCACCGCCTCGATCAGCGCCCTGGTGGACGAGGTGCTGGCCGACGAGAGCCGTGCGGAGTTCGCGGTGGAGCGGGTGCGCGCCGCGCTGGACGCCGATCCCCGGCTGCGGGGCCGCCTCGCGCTGTGGGCCCGCCGAATGGTGGGCGAGGCGCTGAGCCAGGGGCAGCGGCTCGCCGCCGCCCGGCCGCGGCTCGCCGCCCTGCTGGTGGGCGAGGAGGGGGAAGACCTGGCGGAGATCGGGCGGATGTTCGCCAGGCTGACCGAGGCGCACGGCAAGCGCATGGAGGCCCTCGGCCTCACGCCCGGCCCCTGATCCTCACGGTTTTCGCGGCTTCCCGGTTTCGCGCCTCCCGAGCCCGCTGACCTGGCCGGAATGCCGGAATCACGGCGGCTGGAAGGGGCCCCGGGCACGTTCCGGACACCGGCCGGTCCGGCGTTCATGGGTCGCGCACCCGTCAAACGGATGTACGGTGCGAGCATGAGGGCCTCGCGCCGCTACGGCACTTCCTTGACGAGATGTGGGCCGAACAGCTGGACTCCGCGTGCGGTGTTGCGGAGAGGAAGCGCGGGCTGCCCGACGATCAGCGGGAGGCGAGATCCGCATCACGCGGATCTGACCCGCCGTCCCCGCGGATGCGGTTACCGGCGCACCTGACGTCCGCGGCGGGTTCCGGGGCTGTCGTACTTCGCGTGGTCGCGGATCTCGGCGGGCCATGTGTTCAACCGGCCGCGGGTCTCGATCGGTTGTGGGTTTCGACCGGCCGTGCGTTCGGCCGGTCGCGGATCTCGGCCCCGGCCGGGGATCTCGCACGGCCGGCCGGCGGGGCCGGCGGTGAGCCGCCGGGGCGGCGCGCTCGGTGGGCGCGCGCCGCCGGGCGGCTCATGGCGTCGCAAGCGTCAAAGCGTCCCGCCGAAGCCGACGGGGCGCGTCTCGTCCTCGCCGATCTCGACGAATCCGAGCGAAGCCACGGGGACGATCACTCGGCGGCCCTTGGCGTCGGTGAGCGAGAAGACGCCCTTGTCGACGGCGAGCGCCTTGCGGAGCTCCTCCTCGAGCTCCTCGGCCGAGAGGTCGGTTTCCACGACGAGCTCGCGGTGCACCGACCGCACGCCGATCTTTACTTCCATCGGGCTCCCCTTTCGCGAGGGCTTGGACCCTACCCATCGTCCTCGCCCGCGGGGAGTGCCGCGCGCTGCGATCGCGTGGAGCGAACAGGATTCTGGTCAGCCGGTGCGGGGGAAACCGCTGATGCCGCGCCAGGCCAGGCGGGCCATGAGCTGGGTCGCCGCTTCCTTGGGGATCGAGCCGTGGCTGCTCAGCCAGTAGCGCGCGCTCACCTCGGCCATGCCGACCAGGCCGACGCCGAGCAGGTGCGCCTCGTCGCTGGAGCAGCCGGTGTCCTCCTGGATCACCCGGCTGATCGCCTCGGCGCTCTCGTGCAGCGAGCGCTCCATGCGCTGCCGTACGGGCGCGACGTTGCGCAGGTCGGATTCGAAGACGAGCCGGAACGCCTCACCCTGGCTGGAGACGAAGTCGAAGAACGCCCCGATCGCGGCCTGCACCCGCTGCTTGTTGTCGGTGGTGGACTCCAGCGCCTGCCGGCACCGGGACACCATGTCGTCGACGTGCAGGTCCAGCAGCGCGAGATACAGCTCCAGCTTGCCCGGGAAGTGCTGGTAGAGCACCGGCTTGCTCACGCCGGCACGCTCGGCGATCTCGTCCATCGCCGCCGCGTGATAGCCGTTCTCCACGAACACTTCCTGTGCCGCGCTCAGCAGCTGGCGGCGGCGGGCCATCCGGGGTAGCCGGGTGCCCCGGGGCTTGGCGTCCGGGGTAGCGGTCACGGCAGTCTCCTTGCAAGATGCGCATCAGGGGCTCCCGCCCCGGGGCCTCATCCTACGTGCCGGTAATCCGGCTCAGCGATAGTCGTCGTCGTCGAAGTCGACCGTACGCTCCTGCTCGGCCACGTCGGCCGGGTCGGCGTCGAACGGAACGCGCTCGGGCCAGCGCCTGTCGTCGGGGACCTTGACGAGTTGGTGCTGCTCGACCGCGTCGGCCTCCGGCGCCTCGATCGAGATCTCCTCGACCACCTCGTCGAGGGGGTCCATGTCGGGCATCTGCATGTCCTTCCGTTCGAAGGGCGGCTGCGACAGGTTCAACACTACGGCTCGGGCGGCCGTCGGGCTAAGCGGTGAGGGGGAGGAACAGGTCACCGTGTTCCGCCACGCGCTCCAGCACGTCAGCGGGGGTGAACACCAGCCGGTCCGGGCCGTCGCAGGACTCGACCTCCTCCCACAGCAGGGGAGTGGAGACGGTCGGCCGCCGCGCGGCACGCAGCGAGTAGGGCGCCACCGTCGTCTTGGCGGGGTTGTTCTGGCTCCAGTCGATGAAGACCTTGCCCGGCCGCTCCTTCTTCGCCATCACGCTGGTCACGAACGGGTGCTCCGCCTGCATCCGCCGAGCGAGGGCCTTGGCGTAGCCGGACGTGTCCGGGCCGCGGTCCCAGGGGACGTAGACCTGCATGCCCTTCTGGCCGCTGGTCTTGGGGTGGCTTGCAAGGCCGTCGTCGGCCAGGGCCCGCCGTAGCAGGACGGCGACCCGGCAGCAGTCGACGATCGTGGCGGGGGAGCCGGGGTCGAGGTCGAAGACGAGCGTGTCGGGCGGCCGCGGCTCGCCGTCCTCGGCCACCCGCCACATGGGCACGTGGATCTCCAGGGCGGCCAGGTTGGCGTAGTAGACCAGCGTCGGCAGGTCGTCCACGACCGCGAAGCCGATCTCCTCGCGGTTCTTGGTGCTGCCCGGCGCGGGCAGGGTCACCGTACGGACCCAGTCGGGCGTGTGCTCGGGGGCGTTCTTCTCGAAGAAGGACTGGCCGTCGACGCCGTCGGGGAAACGCTTGACGGTGAGCGGACGTCCTTTCAGGTGCGGCAGCAGGACCGGCGCGATCCGGGTGTAGTAGTCGATCACCTCGGCCTTGGTGAACACGGCGTCGGGGTAGAGCACCTTGTCCAGGTTGGTCAGGGCCAGGTGACGGCCGTCGACCTTCACCCGCACCTTGTCCGTCATCGCCGCTCCTCCCGCCGCGCCCGCGCGGAAATCTCGCCGCCGTCGGGCGGGGCTCTGCCCTGTCTCGGGCGGCTCAATCAGGCGGGGGACGCCGCCGCAGGGCGGTTCGACCGGATACGGCACCGCCAGAGTGGGTACCTGCCCATGAGGTAACTCCCTTGAATCCCACCATGGCGCCGTTCGAACACAGAGACGAGAATGTGGCTATGCGCAGCATCTGGAAAGGCGCGATCTCGTTCGGTCTTGTCACCATCCCGGTGAAGCTCTACTCGGCGACCGAACAGAAGGACGTCACGTTCCACCAGGTGCACCGGAAGGACGGCGGGCGGATCAAATACAAGCGGGTCTGCTCGGTCGACGGGGAAGAGGTGCCCTACGCGGACATCGCCAAGGGATACGAGCTGGCGACCGGCGAGATCGTCGTGCTGACCGACGAGGACTTCGCCGATCTGCCGTTGACCACCTCCCGCCGGATCGACGTGCTGCAGTTCACGCCCGCGGACCAGATCGACCCCATCTACTTCGCGAAGTCGTACTACCTGGAGCCGGACGGGCAGGGCACCAAGCCGTACGTGCTGCTGCGGGACGCGCTGGAGCGGTCGGGGCAGGTGGCGGTCGTGAAGGTCGCGCTGCGGCAGCGCGAGTCGCTGGCCGCGCTCCGCGTCCGGGACGGCGTCTTCGTGCTGGAGACCATGCTGTGGCCCGACGAGATCCGCAAGGCCGACTTCGCCTTCCTCGAGGAGGAGGTCGACGTACGGCCGCAGGAGCTGAAGATGGCCCAGTCCCTGATCGAGACGATGGTGGCGGACTTCGACCCGACCGAGTACAAGGACGCCTACCGGGAGGCGCTGCAGGAGGTCATCGAGGCCAAGGTGGCCGGCAAGGAGGTCGTCGCCCCCGAGGCGCCCGCCGAGGCCGGGCCCGCCGTCGACCTCATGGCCGCGCTGCGGGCCAGCGTCGAGGCGGCCAAGCGCGAGCGTCAGGGCGCCGCGGCCAAGCCGCCCGGCAGAGCCGCCAAGGCCAAGGCCGCCGAATCGGGCGCCGCCGGGAAGCCCGCGTCGGGCGGCGCGGACGAGGAGGAGAAGGCCCCCAAGAAGCGCAAGACGCGCCGCTCGGCGTGAGGATGATCCGGTCCAGAGGGGCCCCGGCGGGCTGTTCCGCCGGGGCGTCGTTCACAGTACGGAAGTGGGCGATCCGTACAGGGCCGCAAGCTCTCGGCCGCCCGTTCACCGCCGCCCGATCGCCACGGGAGGTGGCGGAGGCGTGATCAGGGCGGGTCCGGGCACCGCGCCGACGGCCCCGTACGAGTGGGTGTCACCCGTCAGTGTCAGTCGTCGTCGTCGCCGTCGATCTCGATGACGGCGTCACCGGACGCGAAGGCCACGTTCTTGCGGTTGACCTTCTTTTCCTTCTCGTACTTGAGCTTGAAGAGGCGGAAGTCGTTGCGGTTGACGGCAGCGTTACGGCAGCCGCGACGTCCCCAGTGGTCACCGTGGCCCCAGTTGCTGGTGATGGTCGGGGTGCCAGGGGTGGCCGCCTGGGCGGCGGTGGTGCTCAGCGCGAGCGCGCCGCCGGCCATAGCCGTACTTACCGCCAGACCGGTGATGACGTTTCGGAAAATGGGCATTGCGGTCCTCCTCGAAGGATGGAGTGCCCGAGTACGACATTTCCTGGGTCTGCCGGAAATGTCCGAGCGATGTCCTGTTTGTCCGACTATCGCCCGTGGCGTCTTAATTGCCGATGCGGCTGACTGGCAAACTCGGCCGCCCGGGATTTGGGTCGGCGTTGTGCTGCGATGCCTCACGTTAGGCGACCGCTGACCTGATCGACGTTCATGGCTGACGCGTTCGGGTGGGATCCGGGGTAGGGCGGGCTCTCGCGCCGCGACGTGGTGTTCCCAATCCCAGGTCCTCGTGCGCTTCCTTCCTCGTACGGCACCGCCGCGCGACGGCCGGATCGGCGGTGTGCGGGGGAGCGGCGGGGCACGGCGCGCGCGGGTGGTTGGGCAGCTTTGCGGGGTGAGACCGGGCGTGCAAAAGGTCAGGGCTCCGGCGAGGATCTCGCCGGAGCCCTTGTCTCATGCCATCCGGTTGAGGGCGTTCTCAGGCTTCCGGTCGCTCGGCGCGCGGCCGCGTTGAGAACGCCTGACTGCACTCACCGGCGCCGTCGTCCCCGGCCGGTGTCGGGGAGGGACGCACGGGCGGCCCGCCCGCTCCTCCCGTCACCCGGCGGTACGGCGCGACGTCGGGCGAGGTGTCAGACCTCGCGGATCAGGCGTTGGTGCCGTTGTCGTGGGTGTTCTGGCGGTCGTTACGGTGCCACCAGTCGTTGTTGTTGAAGTCCCACCAGTTCTGGTCGGCCCACCAATTCTGGTTGATCCAGTTGAAGTCCCTGTTGTCCTTCTCCTGGAACCCGAAGGCGACGTCCTTGGCGACGAGGCCGAAAGCGTCGTGCGCGGAACGGTCGTCGTTGTAGAGGTTCTGGCCCCACCAGTTGTTGGTGTCCCACCAGTTGTTCTGGTTGCGGTCGTTGCGGTTGTGGTGCTGGTCGGTGTGCTCCCGGTCGGTCTTCGGGGCGAACGCGGTCGGGAAGCCGTTGCCCTTGTTGTTGCCCTGGGCGATGCCGCCCGTGCTGTCGTCGGCGGCGTTGGCGTCACCCTTCTTGACCGTGGGGCTGTGCTCCTCCTCCTTCTCGAAGGAGAAGGGGTTCCCGCCGAACTTGAAGGGGTGGTCCTCGGCGCTGGCGGCCGTGGCGCCCATGGCGACGGCCCCGCCGGCGATGGCGCTGCCGACCGCGAGCCCTGCGAAGATCTTCTTGAGGTTGGGCATTATGGTTCCTCCCTGACAGGATTCAATTTCGAATTGCCCTGCGTCTATCGGCATTTCCCGTCCGCCTATTGCGGACAGAAATCTGTTGTTGGCTCTTATTGAGCCGTGCATCCGACGCTAGGGTGATTTCCTGCCGGGCGGCCGGACAAACTGACGTCTGCTGCTTTTGATTAATGATTAGCTGCGTATAGGCTTGAAACGATGGATAATGCTCCTTATGTAGGGATAGGTACGATTTGTTCCCCTGACTTCCGGCGGGGGTCTTCAGTCCCCCGAAGCGGGAGCGAGGGCCCGCGCCGCTCGCGTCGGCGCGCCCCGGAGACATGACGTGCGCCCCGAAGTAAGGACGGTGCGGGAGTCGGCGGACGGTGAGCGAAAGGCGCCGCGGGCCCGGCGGCGGGGTCGCCCCCGGTAGTGCCGGCTCGGAAAGCTGTCCCGGCGCCGTTCCCCGAGGTCGCCAGGTTGGCTGACGGTGACGTCGGCGCGATTCCCGCCGGTCCGCCGCTCGCCCGCGATGGGAAGGGAGAGATCGCTGCCGCGACGGGGCGCGGTAGTGCTGGCTCGAAACCTGTCCCGGTGCCGTTCTCCGAGGTCGCCGCGTCGGCTGACGCGACGTCGGCGCGATCCCGCCGGTCCGCCGCTCGCCCGCGAAGGGGGCGGGCTGATCGTCGCCACCGCGACGGGACGCCTCGGCTCGCCGTCTGGGCCGGGAGCATGCCGTACGTCCAGGGGGATAGGCGGTCGGCCGCCCGGTGCGTCGTCCACCGACGTTCACCGGGATGGTGGGAGCGGAGGAGGGCGAGGAGCGTGGCGAAAGAGCGGGCTTCGTCGGGGACCGCGAGCGTCGTGCCAGCGGAGCAGTCGTCGCGAGGGCCACAGGCGTTGTGCCGAGCGGATCGAGCTCGCGAGGGCTGCGAGCGTTGTGCCCAGGGGCGGTCTTGGAAGGGCCGCATGCGTTGTACTCGGCGGGAGTGGGCTTCGCCGAGGACCACGAGCCTTGTGCCAGCGGGTCGGGCTTCGCGAGGGTGCGAGCGATGTGCCCGGAGGAGCGGGATCTCATGCTCCCCGCGGGCGCGCTCGGCGACCGCTTCGGCCGCAAGCGCCTGCTGCTGGCCCGGCTCGCGGCCTTCGGAATCGCGTCGGTGGTCGCGACCTACGCGGGCGGCGGGAGGAGCGGAGGAGACGCCTCCCGGCGCGGTGAGCTACCTGGCCAAGGGGGGCGCGACCGGCGTCGTCGCCGGTCTCGTCCCCGCGGCCTGGTCCCGCCGCCCGCCGTGCTTTTGTCCTCGTGGTGGTCCCGTCTGGGTGCGCGCCGGGCCGCCATGGTTTTCGTCCCCGCCCCCACTGAGAGCCGGGCCGGAGGTAGGTCGCGGAGGGATGCGGGCGCCGGTGACGACGGCTGCGGGGAAAAGGCAGGGCTCCGGCGGAACCTTCCCCGCCGGAGCCCTTAGTTGTCACTGCTAGGAGGATTGGACGGCCGTTCCCGATCGGGTCCCGGTCGCTCGGCGAGCGAGCGGCCGGCCGGTCGAGGAACGTGTCTCTGCACTCAACGGCGCCAGTCCGTCAGTCGGGGCGGGAGACCTCGGTGGAGGTCCTCCGTGTCCGTCATTCCCGACACGGCGCGATCGTCGCAGTTGCCGCTGAACCTGCCTCTCAGCCGTTCACGTGGTCGCGGTTGTTGCGGTGCCACCAATTGTCGTCGTTGTTGTACCACCAGTTGTTGTTGCCGAACCAGTTGTTGTTGAACCAGCTGTTGTCCTTGTTTGTCTTGTCCTGGAAGCCGATCGCGACGTCCTTGGCGACGAGCCCGAAGCCGGAGAAGTCATCCTGCTGGTCGGACCACGCGCCCTGGTTCCAGAAGCTCTGGTTGGCCCACCAGTTCTGGTCGTTGTTCTGGTTCAGGTTCTGGTTGTGGTTGAGCAGCTGGTTGTCGTCGTTGCCGTTCGGGCTGAGGAAGACGGGGAAGCCGTGCCCGCCACCGAGACCCCGGTTGCCCTGGGCGATGCCGCCCGTGCTGTCGTCCAGGCCGTTGGCCAGGCCGTTGGTGACGGTGGGCTCGTGGCTCTTCTCGAACTCGATCTCGGCGCTGGCGGCGCCGGCACCCAGAGCGAGCGCCCCGCCGATGGTGGCGGTGCTGAGGGCGAGACCGGCAACAATCTTGTGCAGCTTGGACATGCGTGTCCCCCTTGCCAGGATTCAGTTCCCCTGAATTTTCAGGACATTTCTTTTTGTGTTTCGAAATGTCCTTCAGGCCCCCGATTGGGCCCTAACTTCCTGTGCTGTGTTGATTTCCTGCGAACTGGGCCGACAAACGAGCATCTAAGCCTTTTGATCACTAGTTAGAGTCTTATGGGCCGACTTAGAGGAATTAAGTGAGAATTGTCTCGAATGCCCGATTTATGTGCGGGGATTCGAGCCTGTCGACACGCGGCGACACGCGGCGGCAGGCGGAGGCAGCGGAGGTACGCGGAGGCGCGCGGCCCGAAAGTCCCGAGCCGCACAGCGCAGCTCACCGCGCCATAAAGCTCGCGCCGCAGTCCGACCCGCCGCGCCGTGCAACTGGTTCTGCGCCGTCGCCTGCCGTCGTCGTGAGGTTCCGCCGTGGCACGGGTTAAGAAGCCGCCTCGGGAGTAGGGACCGCGCCGGTCAGCCGGGGCCGGACGCCGAAGTCCGGTGTCAACCTGCCTTGAGGCTGCATGGGGTAGGTGGGCAGCGCGAACGCCGCCGCGTACGTCTTGCAGAACCCGAACCCACCGAACGCGTCGAGCACTTTCCATGCCCGCTCGACCGCGTCGGGTGCGTAGCGCTTCTCCCTGGCGAGCGGCACGAACCAGGCGCGTACGGCCGCGGCCCTCCGGCGTGCCGAGGATGTGTCGGCCGGGGCCGGGTGCTTGATTCTGGTGTGGATTCGGCCGGGGAATGTGTGGGGTGTGCTGGCCAGAGTTGGGCGTCGGATTCCGGTGCTGACTCCGCTGGGGAATGTGTGGGGTGTGCCGCTGAGGCCGGGTGCTGTGGCGTGTCGGCGGGGGTTGGGCGTTGGATGAGTCGGCCCGGCTGGGGCGCGTGGGCGTGCCGGAGGGGTTGGACCGCAGCGTCGATGCCGCCAGCCGGTCGATCGCCGCTTGCGATCGCAGGCCGGCTGCGGTGCTCGACCGGGCCGTAGACGCCGCAGGCACCGGCGTCTACGCTGGCTCGCCGCTTCCGCGGGCCGCGCCTTCAGCCCCGCGAGCGGCAACACGGTGACGATCGACTTCACCGCGACCACGACCCGGTACGTCCCGATCACCATCACCGCCAACACGGGCTGGCCCGCGACGCAGCCCGAGATCAAGGTGTACGGCGCTGCCACGACCTCCGGCAACCGCCGGGACGACCGCCGCCGCCACCCGGGCGGCCACCGCCACCACCGGGGGCCGGGTCGGCCGCCGCCTTTCGCCCTCGGCAGGCTACGTCGCTGCCTCCGGACGCGGTCGTTGTGGCGGTCGCCGACGGGGAAGGAGGGAAACCGCCGTGCGGGGAGGGGGAAAGCGTCGTGCGGGGAGGGGGAAAGCGTTCGTGCGGGGAGGGGGAAAGCGTCGTGCGG
>NZ_BMPY01000040.1 GCF_014647835.1 Microbispora rosea subsp. aerata | reverse complement strand
CGGGGGCGGCGGTATCACAGTGGCCCTTCATGGGCGATCAAAACAGGCCGTCACCCCGGCTCCCGCCGAGTCCCCTTCACGAGCAGCTTGCCACTGCCCGCGAGAAAGAGGGTGCCCTAGTGATCCCTCAGTAGGACCGCTGGCTCTGGGCGTTGAGCTCCGTGAGGCGTACGGACTTGGCCGCGTCGGTGCGGGGGTCGTCCAGGCGCAGCACGTCCAGGCCCTTGGTGATGTCGCTGGAGTAGATGTAGCCGTTGTAGTAGTAGGCCGACCAGGAGCCGCCCAGGTGGAGCTCCGGCGGCAGCGGCCCGCGCTCGAAGTACGCGATCTCCCGCGGGTGGGCGGGGTCGGTGAAGTCCCAGACCGAGACTCCGCCCATGTACCACCCCTGGACCATCACGTCGCGGCCCGGCACGGGCACCAGCGACCCGTTGTGGGCCACGCAGTTCTCCCGCTCGCCCTGCACCCGGGGGATCTTGAAGTAGCCCTGCCGGACGAGCCTGCGTTCGGCCGTGAGCGCGTAGATCGCGTCCGCGCCCTTGGTCGCGTCGATCGAGGGCAGGCAGGTGGCCGCCAGCCCGCCGCCCATCTCGTCGCTGAAGACCACCTTCGTGCCGTCGTTGTTGAACGTGGCCGAGTGCCAGATGGAGAAGTTCTCCTCGTCGCGTACGGTCTGCAGCAGCCTGGGGCGCACCGGGTCGGAGATGTCCAGCAGGACGCCGTCGCCGTAGCAGGCGCCCGCGGCGAGATTCTTCTCCGGGTAGACGGTGATGTCGTGGCAGCCGCCCGCCGAGGTCTCGCCCTCCGGCCTGCCCGCGAACAGCTCCGGCTTGGCCACCACCCGCGCCCGGCCGGGGTCGGCGACGGGGACCTCGACGATCGATATGTTCTGGTGCGGCGGGCGGCAGTTCACCGTGTCCGGCTCCGGGCCGGGAGACGACACGTACAGGTAGAGCGTCTGGCCGTCCTTGCCCGGCACGACCGCGTGCGTGTGGGAGCCGCACTCGGTCCGTACGGACTTCAGGTAGCGCGGGTGGGCCTTGTCGGAGATGTCGAAGATGCGGATGCCCTCCCACATGTTCGCGGCCGACGGGTCGGCGTCGTCGCTCGCACAGGTGTCGTCCGTACGCGGGTAGTCCACCGACAGGAACAGCAGGTCGCCGGAGACCGAGATGTCGTTCTGCCCGCCGGGGCACTCGACCCGGGCGACGGCCTTGGGGTGCTCGGGGTCGCCGATGTCGTGCACCGTGAAGCCGCGGTAGTTGCCCACGAACGCGTAGCGGCCCTGGAAGGCCATGTCGGTGCCCCAGTCCTCCGGGCCGTCGAACGGCGCCGCCAGGGGGACGTTGGCGACCACCGTGATGTTGGGGCTGTGCCTGATCTCGTCCTGGGCCGGGATGCCGTCCCGGGCGGCCGCGGGAGGCGGCGCGGGCTCGCCGAACTCGCCGATGCCGCCCGAGTCGCCGAAGGAGCACGCCGGGGCCAGGAGGAGGACGGCCGCCATCAGCGCGGCCTTCAGCCTCGGTCTTCTCACATCGCCCCCATCTCCCCGGGTGATCGTCCACTATGGAAGTTATGTCGAGCCCGTGGCCAGTGCGGACCGGATTGGTAACGGTTGTGCTGGCAGTTGCGCCGGCGCTGGCCGCCTGCTCGTCCGAGGCCGTTCCGCCGGCGCGCGCCGACGCCCCGGTGATCGCCCCCGGCGCCCCCGGGCAGTCGGGCTCCCCGCCGGCCCGCTCGCCGGCGGACACGGGGCCGGTGGCGGCGGACGTCCGCTTCGCCGAGGCGATGATCCCGCACCACCGGCAGGCGCTGGAGATGGCCAGGCTGGCCGCGGCGCGCGCCGGCGACCCGCTGGTGACGGCGGTGGCGGACCGCGTGGCGGACGGGCAGCGCCGGGAGATCGCGGTGATGGAGTCGTGGCTGCGCGGGCTCGGCCGCACCCCGCCGCCCGCGCACGACCACGGACAAGGCGGCTATGGC
This sequence comes from Microbispora rosea subsp. aerata, assembly GCF_014647835.1. Classification (GTDB taxonomy): domain Bacteria; phylum Actinomycetota; class Actinomycetes; order Streptosporangiales; family Streptosporangiaceae; genus Microbispora; species Microbispora aerata. Next base: position 56,873 of record NZ_BMPY01000040.1, on the reverse strand, counting down.
ATGGCCGGTGAGGAGGAGCTCAACCGGCTGCGTACGGCACGCGGGCGCGCCTTCGACACGCTGTTCCTCACGCTGATGATCCGGCACCACGAGGGCGCGGTCCGCATGGCCGCGCGGGAGCTGCGCCGGGGACGGGACCGGGTCATGCGGGCGATGGCCCAGGACGTCGTCTCCGGCCAGCAGATCGAGATCGCGCGCATGCGGGGGATCCAGCGGAGGCTGGGCTGACCCCGGGGATCTCCCTCAGGAGCCCTCTTTCAGGAGCTCCACAGCATGTTGGTGAGCTCCTCGTCCAGGTCCATGAAGTCGGTCTCACGGCCGGCGGGGACGAGCTCGTAGGTCCGGTGCAGAAACTCGGTGAGGGGGGCCAGGGGCACCTCGAACAGGGCCTGCCCGAAGGGCGAGGTGAGGCTGATGTGGAGGGTCCGCTCGCCATCCGACCGGGCCGGCCATACCTGGACGTCTCCGTCTCCGACACGCCGCACGATGCCCACGGTCAGCAGCTCGCGGGCGAAGATCCACTCGACCGGCTCGTCATTCCCCACATGGAAGGCCATCCGGATGGCGTACGGATCCTCGGCGGTGTAGCTCAGGCCTGCGAGCAGGGGGACGGTCGTACGGTCGGGGACCACAAGCCGAAGGCCTAGCTCGGCAGAGACGGTGGTGCTGTTCATCGTCAGCCAAACCTTTTCGTCGTCGGGTCCCCTGTCAGGGGCTTTCACTGCGTCTTCACTGTGCGGCCGGGCCTCGCCGTACGCTCGCGCGACGAGGCGAACGAAGAGGCCCGTAGGAAAGATTCCGCCTCCAGGCCCTTCTGTAACGCACATCACAGCTTGACATTCGGTCATCTACCAGCTCAAACATCACCAACAGGCTTGTCCTTACCTCTGCTTTGCGTGTCGGCGGGGCCGCGCCGGCGATGCCATTGCGGGCGAATGATCTCAGGTCGTGCGTATAGGTCGAGCATGGAGCATCACGATGCTATGACACCACACCCCCACGCCGGGGACGGTCTGGCGAACCTTTCGAAGGTGTTGACGAAGGCGGGACGATCGAGCCGACCGGCCCGCGATTTCGCCATCACCCCCTCGGGTGCGGTATGGTTTTCCCCGTCGGCGCCGCGAGGCGCAGACGAACCCGGGCGATTAGCTCAGCGGGAGAGCGCTTCGTTCACACCGAAGAGGTCACTGGTTCGATCCCAGTATCGCCCACACAGCTCGGAGGCCACTCGCGACCACGCGAGTGGCCTCTTCTGGTCTTCCAGCACCTCACCGGGGAGCGGCCCGCCGCTGTCTTTGAGTGATCGATGTGTGAAACAACCGGGGTGCCTCGGAGAGCGGCGGTAGCCTGACGAGCACGGCGGCCGAGCCGTTGCACCACGCCGAGGACGACCCCGCGGAGATCCTGCGTGTACTGCCCGAGCGGTGGCATGAGCAGTTTGAGGTTGTGGGCACCACGGGCGAGCCAAGCCTGCCTTCGGCCAGTCGGATGTCGTCGTGCCGTGCGAGGGCCGTCGAGAGTCATCTCGCCGTCCAGCGACTCCGGCCCGGTGTCCTGCGCTCGGGTTCGACCGGCTCGCTGGATGGACGTACCGAGCGAGACGGGCGTGGCCGGTGTGGCTGGGCGCCTTCGCTGATTCCGCTGTCAAAGGCTGACCTTTTCAATCCCTCTTATCGGTATGTATCCGCATCATGCCCGCATTGATCGGAGGCTCGCGGTGAGGGTGCAACAGAGACGGAGGGGAAGCGCCTCGTCGCGGGACACGGCGGGAAACCCCGTGGGCGGCCGATGTCTTCGGCGGGCAGGGAGCCTCTCCCGAGACAACGAGAACGCTTCGCCGTGACGGCGACCGGCCGTCGCCGGGGATGCGCCCGGGAGGGACGAAGGGTTCACCCTCCCGCGGCACGGCTTCGTCCGGAGGGGACAGGAGGCGGTCTCCCAATCGCGGGACCGCCGGATCGGGGGAAATCAATGCGAAAGATGCTCACGAGCCTGGGGCTGGCCTTCATGCTCACGCTCGCTCCGGCCGCGGCGGCCACGGCGGCCACGGCGGAGACGCCAGTCGCGCCGGTCACGCACAGCCAGCCCAGTCCGCCACCGGATCAGGGCAGGGACGACGGCGGCAACGGCGGCCTGTGGGGTCTGCTGGGCCTGCTCGGTCTGCTCGGCCTCGCCGGTCTGCGCAAGCAGAGGGAACGCGTGGGCGCGTCCGATCGCATGTCCAACCGTCCGTACGGCTGAGGCCCGCTGTGGCACGTGTCCCCGCGACGAGCCGCCGCGGGGACACGTGCCTGCCGAGGCCTTCGGCCGCCCGGCCCGTCCGCCGCAACGGCCCGGGTTCGGCGCCGCACCGGGAGCTTCGGCCGTGCCGGTACGGCGGTCAGGGGGCGATCGCGGCCAGGGCGGCGGTGTAGATCTCGACGGCCTCCTCGATCCGGTGGACCAGGCAGTATTCGTCGGTGACGTGCGCCTGCTCGGGCTCGCCCGGGCCGCAGATCACCGCGGGCGCACCGCCGCAGGCGGCGGCGAGGACCGAGGCGTCGGTGAAGTAGCTGGCCGCCGGGCGGTCGCCGGGCGCGCCCGCCCCCGCGTCGACCAGGGCCCGGACGAAGGGGGCGTCCGGCTCGGTCCAGACGGCGGGCAGGTCCACGAGCACGTCGAGGGCCGCCTCGTCGCCGAGCGCGGCCCGCAGCCGCTCGCGGAGCCGTCCGTGGTCCTGGCCGGCGACGGTGCGCAGGTCGATGGTGGCCGAGGCCAGGTCGGGCACCGAGTTCACGTTGATCCCGCCGCGCACCGTGCCCACGTTCACCGTGGACGGGCCGAGCCAGGGGTGGTCCGGCACGCCGGGATCGAACCGCTCGACCGTACTGATCACGCGGGCGAGCTTGTAGATCGCGTTGTCGCCCAGGTGCGGCATCGAGCCGTGCGCGGTCCTGCCCCGCGTGGTGGCCTCCAGCCAGAGCGCGCCCTTGTGCCCGAGCAGCACCCGGTTGGCGGTCGGCTCGGCCACCAGCAGCGCGCGCGAGGTGCTCACCAGGCCCGCGGCCGCCATGCCGGCCGCGCCCTCGCACCCGGTCTCCTCGCCCACGGTGAGGACGATCTCCAGGGCGACCCTCGGCCCGGTCCGCCGCACGTGCCGCTCGGCGGCGACCACCAGCGCGGCGACGCCGGCCTTCATGTCGCTCGACCCCCGCCCGTACAGGCGGTCGCCGTCGATCTCCGCGCCGTGCGGCGCGTGCCGCCACGCCTGCCCGCCCAGCGGCACCGTGTCGAGATGCCCGGTCAGCGTCACCGGCACGCCCGTCCCCCAGCGGGCGATCAGCCCGGTGCGGCCGGGCGCGTGCTCGTGCCGCCGCACCGCGAAACCGGCGTCCGCCAGCCGCCCGGCGAGCGGCTCGGCCACCGCGGCCTCGCCCCCGCCCACCGAGTCGATCCTGATCAGCTCGCGTGTCAGCGCGACCGCCTCGTCCACGCGGCCCCCTTTCCCGCTCAGTCCGCGCCGCCGGCCGCCGGCGGCCGGCTGGTCTGCCGTACGACGAGCCTGGGCGTGATGGCGATCCGCTGCGCGGGCCGCGGGTCGCCGGCCTTGACCTGGCCGAGCAGGCGCACCGCCTCGGCCGCCATCTCCTCCACCGGCTGGCGCACGGTGCTGAGCGGCGGGTCGCACATCGTCGCGTGGCCCACGTCGTCGAACCCGACCACCGAGACGTCCTCGGGGATGCGCGCCCCGCCGAGCCGCAGCGACCGCACCAGGCCCACGGCGATCTCGTCGTTGCCGCAGATCACCGCGTCCGGCAGCCGGTCGGCGTCGAGCAGCAGACGCCCGGCCTCGACGCCCCACTCCAGCGTGAACTCGCCGAGCAGCGGCGGCAGGACCTCCACCCCGGCCCGCGACGCGGCGCGTTCGAACCCGCTGAACCGCAGCCGGGCCGAGGAGCTCACCAGGCGGCTGCCGGCGAAGACCACCGAGCGTGCCCCGCCCGCGATCACGTGCTCGACCGCCAGGGTCACCCCCGCCTCGTCGTCCACGCCCACCCAGTCGGCCGCGCCGCCCTCGATGTGGCGGTCGAGCTGCACGAGCGGCACCCGGCGGGCCGCGTCGAGCACCGCGGGGACGCTGGCCTCGATGTCGCACGGGCTGATGATCAGCCCGTCCACGCGCCGGGCCAGCAGGGTGCCCAGCCTCCGCGCCTCGATCTGGGGGTCGTACCGGGACGAGCACAGCAGCAGGTCGACGCCGGAGTTTTGCAGCTCGCGCTCCACGGCCTCGACGATCGTGGTGAAGAACGGGTTGCCGATGCCCGGCACGACCATGCCGATGGTGCCGGTGGTCTGGTCGCGCAGCGCCTTGGCGACCGCGTTCGGCTGGTAGCCGAGCTCGGCGGCGGCCCGCGCGACCCGTTCGGCGGTCTCGGGCGTGACCTTGCGCCGCCCGGAGAGCGCGCGGGATGCCGAGGCCACGGAGACGCCGGCCGCCCGCGCCACGTCGTGAATCGTCACGCCCATCGTGTAATCGTTTTCCCTTGATCTTTGCCAACGATCGACCTCGCGGCGTCCTGTGCCGTCAGGATCACAAGGAACGATAGAGGTTATGTGAGGAAACTGCACCTTGACGGTGCTTTTTGGTCCCCACTAGCATGCCCGAAACTCGGGTAATCGATTTCCCGCTCGATGACTCGTCTCTACCCCCGGCCCCCCGAAAGGTTCACCTCTCATGGCTCGATCCACGAGATTCATCCGCCTGACCGCGGCGACGACGATCCTGGCCACCGGCCTGCTGGCGGCGGCCTGTGGCGGCTCGGACGACTCCGGCGCCTCCGGAGGATCCGGCGACGACCGGCCCCGGGTCGGGCTCGTCCAGATCAACCAGCAGGCGATTTTCTTCAACGAGATGAACGCCGGCGCCCAGCAGGCGGCGAAGGAGGCGAACGTCGACCTCACGATCTTCAACGCCAACGACGACCCGGCCAAGCAGAACGAGGCCATCGACAACTTCGTCCAGCAGCAGTTCGACGCGGTCATCGTGGTCGCCATCGACGTCGAGGGCATCAAGCCCGCGGTGAAGATCGCCAAGGACGCCGGGCTGAAGGTCGTGGCCGTCGACGCCATCGTCGACTCGCCGTCGGTGGACACGCAGGTGGGCGTGGACAACTCCGCCGCCGCCAAGCAGGCGGGCGAGTTCGTCAACAAGTGGGCCCAGGCGCAGGGCCTGACCGCGCCGAAGATCGGCGTGGTGGGCGCGCTCAACTCCTTCATCCAGAACATCCGCAAGGACGACTTCAACAAGACCGTCGAGAGCGCCGGCGCGAAGATCGTGCAGACCGTCGACGGCCAGAACAAGCAGGAGACCGCGATGACCGCCGCGGAGAACCTGCTCACCTCCCGCTCCGACATGGACATCGTGTACGCCACCGGCGAGCCGGCCCTGCTCGGCACGGTCGCCGCGGTGAAGTCGCAGAACGCGGGCGACCGGGTCAAGGTCTTCGGCTGGGACCTGACCAAGGAGGCCATCAGCGGCATCGACGAGGGCTTCGTGGCCGGCGTGGTCCAGCAGGACCCGAAGACCGAGGGCTACGAGGCCGTCAAGGAGGTCAAGGCCCTGCTCGACGGCGCCGAGCCGAAGAAGACCATCAACGTGCCGGTGACCATCGTGACCAAGGACAACGTCGACCCGTACCGCGACACCTTCAAGTGAGCGGCGAGGGGAATCGCATGACGGACCAGAAGGCGGGTCGCGTCGACCGGGTGGTCATGCGCGACATCCGCAAACGCTACGGGATGGTCGACGCGCTGCGCGGCGTGACGCTGCGCGTCGGCCCCGGCGAGGTGGTGGGGCTCGTCGGCGACAACGCGGCCGGCAAGTCCACCCTCATGAAGGTGCTGGCCGGCGCGGTCGTGCCCGACTCCGGCGAGATCGTCTTCGACGGCCGGCCGGTCTCCTTCGCCACCCCGAAGGACGCCCGCGAGCTGGGCATCGAGATGGTCTACCAGGACCTCGCGCTCTGCGACGACATCGACGTCGCCGGAAACCTGTTCCTCGGCAGGGAGCCGCGCAAGGCAGGCGGCCTGCTGCTCGACGTGCGCACGATGCACGCCGACGCGCGCCGCCACCTGGACGCGCTGAACATCCGCATCCCGCTGACCGACATCCCCGTCGGGGGACTGTCCGGCGGCCAGCGCCAGGCCGTGGCCATCGCCCGCGCGGTGACCTTCGGGCCCAAGCTGCTCATCCTCGACGAGCCGACGGCGGCGCTCGCCGTCGCCGAGGTGGAGACCGTGCTCGAACTGATCAAGACGGTCTCGGCCCAGGGCGTGTCGGTGATCCTCATCACGCACCGCCTGCAGGACCTCTTCCGGGTCTGCGACCGGCTGTGCGTCATGTACGAGGGCACGCTGCGGGCCGACCTGGACGCCCGCGGCACCAGCCTGGAGCGGCTCGTGGCCGAGATCGTCGCCCACGACGACGAGAAGGAGGGGAGGCGACGGTGACCGCCGCCAAGACCGCGACCGGACCCGGGACCAGCCGGCGGGTGGTCACCACCAGGTCGGCCCGGGCCAGCGCCCACATCGGCCGGCACGCGCAGACGATCGCGATCGCGGTCGTGCTGGTGGTCCTGCTGATCTTCTTCGCCGCCTCCGCCGACCGGTTCGCCACCACGGGCAACCTGCTCAACCTGCTGCGGCAGATCGCTCCCACGCTGGTCGTGGCGACCGCGATGACCTTCGTGATCGGCACCTCCGGGATCGACCTGTCGGTCGGCTCCACGGTCGCGCTGTCCGGGTCGCTGCTCGCGATCGTGCTCAAGCACGGGTGGGACCCCACGCTCGCCCTGGTCGCGATCCTCGCCCTCGGCGCTTTGATCGGGTTCGTGAACGGGTGGTTCTCCTCCTACCAGAACATCCCGCCGTTCATCGTCACGCTCGCGATGCTGTCGATCATGCGGGGTACGGCGCTGCGCGCCACCGAGGGCTACTCGACCCCCATCGACGGCGACCTGTGGATCGTCCAGATCGGCCAGGGCCGCATCGCCGGGGTGCCCGTCCCGGTCGTCATCGCCGTGGTCGTCGCGCTCGCCGGCTGGCTCGTCCTCACCCGGACGCCGTTCGGCCGCTACGTCATCGGCCTCGGCTCCAACGGCGAGTCGCTGCGCCGCGCCGGCGTGAACACGCGGAAGGTCGGGCTGACCGTCTACGTGCTCGCCGGCCTGGCGGCGGCGGTCGCGGGCGTGCTGATCGCCACCCGCCTCAGCTCCGGCTCGTCCAACGCGGGCAACGGCTTCGAGCTGGAGGTCATCACGGCCGTCGTGCTCGGCGGGGCCAGCCTCTTCGGCGGCCGGGCGAGCATGCTCGGCACCATCCTCGGCGCGCTCACGCTCGGCGTGATCGCCAACGGCCTGGTGCTGCTGCACGTCTCGCCGTTCTACGTGCAGATCGTCCAGGGCGCCATCCTGCTGCTGGCCATCTTCGCCAACAGCAAGGTGTGGGCGAGGTTCGGGGCGATCCGGAAATGACGTCCCCGGCCTCCCGGCCCGCGGCCGTGCCGACCGTGACGACGGTGCTCGGCCCGGTGTCCCCCGACGACCTCGGGATCACGCTCTGCCACGAGCACCTGCGCAACGACGGCGCCCGCGCCTGGCACCCCGCCCCCGAGGGCGACGCCGAGGGCGAGCTGATCGCCCGCGACCCCGTACGGATCGAGTTCCTCGGCAGGCTCCGCAACGACCCGTACCTCTCCCGCGACAACGTGTCGCTGGACGACACGCCGACCGCGATCGAGGAGGTACGCAGGTTCGCCGAGCGCGGCGGACGGACGCTGCTCGAGGTGACCCCGGAGGGGATCGGGCGGGCGCCCGCCGAGCTGGTCGCGATCGCCCGCGCCACCGGGCTGAACATCGTCATGGGCTGCGGCTTCTACCTGGAGAAGACCCACCCCGCCCGGGTCCGCTCGATGAGCGCGGCGGACATCGCCGACGAGATCGAGCGCGACCTCACCGAGGGCGTCGACGGCGTGCGGGCCGGTGTGATCGGCGAGATCGGCGTCTCGCCGGACTTCACCGCCGAGGAGGAGAAGGTGCTGCGCGGCGCGGCCCGGGCGCAGGCCCGCACCGGCGTGCCGCTCTCGGTCCACCTCCCCGGCTGGGTGCGGCACGGCCACCGCGTGCTCGACGTCGTCGCCGAGGAGGGCGGCCTGCTCGCCGGCACGGTGCTCTCGCACCTCAACCCCAGCGGGACGGACCGCGACTACCAGGTGTCCCTCGCCCGGCGCGGCGCCTACCTCGGCTACGACATGTGCGGCATGGACTACCTCTACCCCGGCGAGGGCCAGTCCCCGTGCGACGAGGAGAACGCCGCCGCCGTGGCCTGGCTGGTCCGCGCCGGGCTCGGGCACAAGGTGCTGCTCTCCCAGGACGTGTTCCTGAAGATCATGCTCATCCGCTACGGCGGCACCGGCTACGCCCACATCCTGACCCACTTCGTCCCGCGCCTGCACCGGCACGGGCTGACCGCCGGTGACACCACCCGGCTGCTCGCGGACAACCCGCGCGAGCTCTTCCTCGCCGCCGCGCGCGGCCACTGATCGCACACAACCAGAAGGAGAAGATTTCCATGACCCGCGTGCTGGTCGCCGGCGAATCGTGGGTGAGCGTGTCGACCCACTACAAGGGCTTCGACTCGTTCACCTCGACGACCTACCACACCGGAATCGATCCGCTGCGGGACGTCCTGGTGGCCGAGGGCATCGAGGTCGACCACCTGCCCGCGCACGACGTGCCGGCGTTGTTCCCCGGCACGCCCGAGGCGCTGGACGCCTACGACGTGGTCGTGCTCTCCGACATCGGGGCCAACAGCATCCTGCTGCACCCCTCCACCTGGCTGGCCAGCGAGAAGACCGTCAACCGGATCGACCTGCTGGCGGAGTGGGTGGAGCGGGGCGGCGGCCTCGCCATGGCCGGCGGCTACCTGAGCTTCCAGGGCTTCGAGGCCAAGGCGGCGTTCGCCGGCACGGCGGTCGAACGGGTGCTCCCCGCCCGGATCTCCCGCCACGACGACCGCGTCGAGGCCCCGCAGGGCGTGCCCGGCCTGCTCGCCGACGAGGCCCACCCCATCGTCGCCGGGCTCCCCGCCCGGTGGCCCGACCTGCTCGGATACAACCGCTTCGAGCTGCCCGACGACGCGACGCTGCTCGCGACCGTCGGCGGCGACCCCCTGCTCGCCGTACGGCACGCCGGGGCGGGCCGCACGCTCGCCTGGGCCTCCGACATCGCGCCGCACTGGTGCCCCGACGAGTTCGTGTCCTGGGACGGCTACCGCACCCTGTTCACCCGGGCGGTCCGCTGGCTGGCGAAGGAGCTGTGACATGCCGATCCCGGTGATCCTCGACTGCGACCCCGGGCACGACGACGCCATGGCCATCCTGCTCGCGGTGGCCAACTCGGCGATCGACCTGCGCGCGGTCACCACGGTGGCGGGCAACCAGACGGTGGAGAAGACCGCGCTCAACGCCCGCCGGATGCTCAGCCTGGCCGGCGCCGCAGGCGTGCCGGTCGCCGCGGGCTGCGACCGCCCGCTGACCGCCCCGCTGGAGATCGGCGACTACGTGCACGGCGACAGCGGCCTGGACGGCCCGGCGTTCGGAGAGCCGACCGTCCCCCTCGACCCCCGCCACGGCGTGGATTTGATCCACGACACGCTGGCGGCGGCCGGCGAGCCGGTGACCGTGGTGGCCATCGGCCCGCTGACGAACATCGCCACCCTGCTGCGCCGCCATCCCGGGGACCGCGAGCGGATCAGGGAAATCGTGATCATGGGTGGGTCCACCGAGCGCGGCAACCACACGCCGTACGCCGAGTTCAACGTCTACGCCGATCCCGAGGCGGCGGCGGAGGTGCTGGACAGCGGCGTGCCGACGACGTGGGTCGGGCTCAACGTCAGCCACCAGGCGCTGGTCACCGCCGACGTGCTCGCCAGGATCGAGGCGCTCGGCACCCCGCTCGCCCGCGTCTGCGTGGAGCTGCTCACGTTCTTCGGCTCCACCTACCACGAGACCTGGGGATTCGCCGCTCCGCCGCTGCACGACCCGATCACGGTGGCCTACCTGGTCGACCCCGAGGTCATGACGTACGAGCGGGTGGGTCTGCGGGTCGAGCTGGACGGCCGGCACACCAGGGGAGCGACCGTGGCCGACCTGCACCGCCGCATGAGCTGGGAGCCCAACGCGAACGTCGGGATCGGCCTGGACCGCGACCGGTTCTGGAATCTCATGATCGGCGCCATCGAGAAGCTCGGCCGGGCCTCCTGAGCGCCGCCGCTCGCGGCGTACGGCAGGCCGGCCACGCGCGCGGGGCGCGGCCGGACGCGAGCGGCGGCACACCGCGCCCCGCGCGCCATGTGTTCGACAGCGTGAAACAGGAGGAACGCCATGCGACCGCAAGGTGTCGTCGTCGTCGGGAGCATCTCCGCGGACGTCACCGCCTTCGCCCGCCGGCTTCCCCGCCGGGGGGAGACCGTTCTCGGCGACGACGTCACCGTGAACCTCGGCGGCAAGGGCGCCAACCAGGCGGTCGCCGCCGCCCGCGCCGGAGCGCCCACCTGGCTGGTCGGCTGCGTCGGCACGGACTCGTTCGGCGACATCGTGTCGTCGCAGCTGCGCGCCCACGGGGTGGCGCTGACGGAGGTCCGCTCCGTCGGCGGCCGCACGGGCGTCGCGCACATCAGGGTGGACGCGTCGGGCGAGAACGACATCGTCGTGGCCCCGCTCGCCAACGCCGACCTCACCGCCGAGATGGTGGACGAGAGCATCCGGGCCGTGCGCGGCACGGCGAGCGTGCTGCTCCTCCAGCTCGAAATCCCCGTGGAGGTCGCCTGCCACGCGGCCGAGGCGGGCGCGCGGGCCGGGCTGACCGTGGTGCTCGATCCCGCGCCCGCGCAGCCGCTTCCCGACGACGTCTGGCCGCACGTCGACGTCGTCACCCCCAACGAGAGCGAGGCCGGCGCGCTGACCGGGGTGGAGGTCGTCGACGTGGAGTCCGCCGGGCGGGCCGCGGCCTGGTTCCTCGACCGCGGCGTGCGGCACGCGCTCATCACGCTCGGGTCGGCCGGCGCCCTGTCGGTCACCTCCGAGCGCACCCGGCACTTCCCCGCCTACCCCGTCACCCCGGTGGACACCACCGCCGCGGGCGACGCCTTCACCGGCTCCCTCGGCGCGGCCCTCGCGGCGGGCCTCGACACCGCCACGGCCATCCGCCGGGGGATGGCGGCCGGGGCCCTCGCCACCACGCGGCCCGGCGCCGGCCCCTCGCTGCCCGACCGCACGGAGGTGGACGACCTGCTCGACACCGCGGCCGAGAAAGCCCCCTGAGGCGGCCCGTACGCGGGCGGCGGCAGGCGTCCGCTGCCCGGTGGGGCCGCTCTGCCGCGTCGCGCTTCATGGAAACCGCCTCCGGCAGGGGGATCGTGTCGGCGGGCGATCTTTGGTGGTAAGCCGCCGCCCGGCGACCGCCGCACGGATGTCCTCCGGTGACCTTCGGAGGCACGTCGCCGCGGGGGACTCACGACATGCCAAACCGGTATAGATGGTCCGTCAGTGCGAAAGATCGTCTTTATGATCGGTCTCGAGTGTGTTTCCCTATTTCAGGAGTATTACTCGGTGCGTATCCGATCTCTGTTGACGGCGGCCGTGGTTGCCGCCGGTGTGGCCGCCGTCGCCCAGCCCTCGTACGCGGCCGGCCCGGCCGTGCAGATCACGAAGATCTACTACGACTCGCCCGGCTCGCCGGACTACGGGTCGAACAAGAGCCTGAACGGCGAGTACGTGCAGATCAAGAACATGACGAAGAAGGCCGTGAGCCTCAAGGGCTGGACCATCAGGGACGACACCAGGCGGCCGGACCACGTCTACACCTTCGGCGCGTTCACTCTCGGGGCGGGCAAGACGGTCACCCTGCGGACCGGCCGGGGGAAGAACACCTCGACCACCCTCTACTGGGGCAGGAGCGGCGGAACCCTCGCCTACATCTGGAACCAGACCAAGGACAAGGCATACCTGCGGAACTCCTCCGGCAAGCTGGTCGACACCTGCGCCTACAACTCCTCCCGGGCCGACTACAAGATCTGCTGACCTCGGCCCGGCCGTGCCCCGGCCCCCGGCGCGGTGCCGCCGGGGGCCGGTTTCGTGCTCCTCCCGAGCGGCTTTCCTCCCCGGCTCTTCCGTTACGGTGAAATTTCAGCGACCGCGACCGCTTTCCCCACCCTCTTGATCACCGTGTTCGCCCTGGTCGCGGAAGAGAGAAATCCGGCAGGCCCGGATGATTGATCAGTTAACGCCGGACCGGATTCGGCCCCCGTGATCGGTGCCCTGGTTCGGCGTGTGGCGGCGGCCCTAACCTCCAGGCACTCGCACTCCCCGAAGCAGATGAGGTGTCAAGTGACCACACGCTCAAGAGGACGCCGCCTCGCCGCGTCCGTCGCCCTGGCCGGCGGGGCGATCGCCACCGCGCTCCTGCCGACCACGCCCGCGCACGCGGCGTACGGCCCCGACCAGCCGGTGTACGTGCAACTGGTGAGCAACGACGGCAACGCGACGCCGCTGGCCCGCCTTGAGGGCACGCTGGCGTTCGACAGCGGGAACACCAAGTACCGCTACTCGCTGACCCTGTGCTGGCAGAGCGCCTACCCCGCGCCCTCGTTCAGGGTCATCGTCAACGGCACCACCACGAACTATCCCACCTCGACCGGCACGACGACCAAGTCCGGGTGCCAGGTGACGACCGTCTACAACAACGAGGTGAACTTCGGCAGCACCGTCCGCAACGTCCGCTTCGATGTGACCGGCGGGTGGTTCGGCACCAACGGCCAGTACCAGATGCGGACGAAGAGCAGCTCCACCTACGACAACCCCTACAACTGAGCCGCTCCGGCGCGGTGGTCCGCCCCGTGAGGTGGGCCGGGCGCGCCGACGGCACGGACTGCTGAACGGCGAGGTCTCCGGCGGATGGTTCCACGGCGAACCCCGACGCCGGGGACCTCGTCGTAGTCCGGCCGCTGGGGCTCGGTGCCGTACGGCAATCGGGGCGCGAACGGGGGGAGAGGCGACAAGCGCCCCAGCGCCGGAGTGGGGGAGCAGCCCAGAGGCCGGAGCAGAGGAAGCCGCCCGAGGGCTTGAGCGGTGAGGCGCCCAGGAGCGGAGTGGGGGCACCGTCTGTTTCGTGAGATGGGGCGGCTCCGCGCGCGGCGGTCACCTGCCCGAGCAGCCGGTCCGGGGCGGCCGTTGCCGGCGCTGCACCGGGATGTCCGGCCCGGATGCGCCGCTGCCGAACGGGCACTCGTCACTCACCTGTGCAGGGCGCGTGCTCGCGACGTTACGGCATTCCTGCGTGGTTCGCGCGGTTCGAGACGGGACGGCGTTTCGACGGGGTCCGCGCGGTTGTTTGAGGGGGGACGGCGTCCCGGCCCGGCCTGGCCGGGACGCCGCCGACAGGGCTCAGCCGCAGGGGTTGGGGGCGTTGCCGGTGACCACGCCGTTCTTCACGGTGCTGGTGCCGGTGCCGATGGTGTAGTCCCTGCCCTGGTTGTTGTCCCAGCTTCCGGAGCCGTTGTTGAAGGTGACCTGGAAGCTCGTCGCGGTGCCGAGGTCGATGGTCTTCTTCTTCCAGCCGGTGCAGGCGGTGTCCATCGCGACGCCGGGGACGGTGGTCCACGAGCCGTTGATCCCGTAGTGGATGTAGGCCGGGTTCCACCCCGTGTAGTAGTAGACGGTGGCGCTGTTGCCGGTGGGCGACGGCGAGGCGGACGTGCCGACGCGGATGGCGACGGCGCTCTTGGCCGGGACGGTGACCGTCGCCGTTCCGTTCGAGTTCACCGTCACCGAGCCGCCGCCCGCCACGTTCGGGTACGTCCCGGCGGGCAGGCCGGTGGTGAAGGTACGGGTGACGCTGCTGTTCTCGTTGTTGATCGCGACCCAGCCCTTGTTGCCGCGGCTGAAGGCGATCAGGTTGTTGCCGTTGTCGGTCCAGTTGGCGACCGAGGTGCCCTGGACGGCGTTGTAGAAGCCGACCATGCCCGACATCTCACGATGGAAGCAGGTCCACCGGCCGTTTGAGCAGTTGCTGTCGGTGACGAACCCGCCGTTCGCCGACGGAGGCCCGCTCTCGCTGTCACCCCAGGTGAAGGAGGAGTAGACGCTGGGCTTGCCGTACGGCCAGGCCAGCATGAAGACGTTGGCCAGCTTGTAGGTAGCGCCGTACTTGTAGTTGAGCGTGGACCCGTTGCGCTCGGTGTCGTGGTTGTCGACGAAGACCATGGCCTTGTCGCTGCCCACGGACAGGCCCCAGCTCTGGCCGAAGCTCTGCAGCCACTTGATCTGGCCGGTGAACTGCTCCTTCAGCTTGCGGCCGTAGACGAACTCGTCCACGTCGCCGTTGCCGGTGTACCAGCTCGGCTGGACCGCTTCGTTGTCGCCGTAGATGACCTCCTGGTGGATGTACGGCGAGCCCTTGAGCCTGGACTTGATCGCGGCGATGTCGTCCGGGCTGATGTGCTTGGCGGCGTCGATGCGGAAGCCGTCCACGCCCAGGTCGGTCAGCTTGTTCAGGTACGCGGCGATCTGGCCGCGCACGTAGTCGGAGCCGGTGTTGAGGTCGGCCAGGCCGACGAGCTCGCAGTTCTGCACCCGCCAGGCGTTGTTGACGTAGTCGGCGTCGTCGATGGCGCAGGTGGGGGAGTGGAAGTCCCAGGGGGCGTAGAACCCGGGGTAGTCGTACTTGCTGAAGCTGTAGCCGCCGTAGCTGGTGGAGCCCTGCCCGGTCATGTGGTTGACGACCGCGTCCACCTGCACCTTCACGCCCGCGGAGTGACAGGCGGCGACCATGTTCCTGAAGGCGGTCTCGTCGCCGAACTTGCTGGTCAGGACGTAGCGGGCGGGCTGGTAGACGTCCCACCACACCGAGCCGCCCTTGGACATGGAGTCGGCGGGCGGGGACACCTGCACCGAGCCGTATCCGGCCGGGCCGAGGACCTCGGTGCACTCCCTGGCCACCGAGTTCCAGTTCCAGTGCCACAGGTTGGCGGTCACACCGGGGCCGGAGGCGGCGTCGGCGGTCTCGGTGAGCGCGGGCAGGGCCACCACGCTCGCGGCGGCCGCGGTCACGGTCAGCACGCCCGCGGCGATTGCTTTGTACAGTCTCATAGTGCGGGTCTCCTGGACTGAGATCGGGGGTCCCGTGAAGGCGGGCCGGGTGGAGCCGACACTCGGCCCGCTTCCGTGCGCGACGCCGGTTCGAGGCGTACGCCGTGATGCTGCATAGGGGCAGGGGGATCGTCCGGAAGCCGCGTGCGGGGGACGGAGTGACCACCCGGACCGGTGGTGGGGACCGGAACGCGGGGAACCGGACACGGGCGAGACGGCGGCGCCCTCGCGCCGCGATGACAAGGGCACACCACCGGCGGCCTCCGTCAGGTTTCCGAGGTGTTGCCTGGAAGTTACTGAGCGGCACTCGGTTCTGCAAGAGTTTGCAGCAATTTTCAGAAGCTTTCTCCCTGCTTTCGGGCTTCGCGATCACCCGCGTGCCTCGGAGGCCGTGTCCGTCGTCCCCGATGAGGCGGTGCCGACGCCGCGATCTGCGACGGTCACACGCACGACCCCGAGGTGACGAAGCCGTGCGATCGGTCTCGGGCGCTTCCAGTTCGCCGCAGCGCATGGGCGGCGGCCGGGAACGGTAACCTCGCGGGGGTGAGCCGTACCTCCCGTTCCCGTCGTACGCCGCGTGCCGTCCAGCCCTGTCCCTGCGGTCTGCCGGGCACCTACGGCGAGTGCTGCGGCAGGTTCCACGCCGGTCAGGCCGCGCCGACGGCCGAGGCGCTGATGCGCTCGCGCTTCTCCGCGTTCGCCGTGGAGGACGAGGCGTACCTGCTGCGGACCTGGCATCCCGCCACCCGCCCGGCGCGGGTCGAGTTCGACCGGGGCATGCGGTGGACCGGGCTTGAGATCGAGGCGGTCACCGGCGGGAGCCCGATCCACGCGGACGGCACGGTCACCTTCCGCGCCCGGTACGACTACCGGGGGCAGCCCGGCGAGATGCGCGAGCAGAGCCGGTTCGTCCGTCACGAGGGCGCCTGGGTCTATCTCGACGCCGTCGGCGGCTGACAACGTTCGGGGTGGGCGCGACGCGCCCGACGGCGAGCAGCAGCAGGACGAGCGAGGTCGGCGGTGGCGCGACCGTACCCCGTGGATGTCACTATCCGGCGCAAACGCTATATTTCAGGATTTATGCCATAAGCGGCGGATAGTGGCATGTGTCGTGATTGCCGGATCGGAGGGCATAGCGACAAAAAATGCGTCATCATCCATGCCGCGCTTGGCATGCGCGGGACTGACGTCATGGCGCGGGGTATGAGGTCAACGCTGCTTATGTCCACGACGAAAGCCCATTGCCGCATGGCACTTAGGTAGGTGCGTTTCCGCGATGTCTCGCCGCTGCGCGTCCAGCCCCGGACCGTCTCTGGCTGCGACGGCCCGCCGCCTGACGCTGGCCGCTCTCGTGGCCGCGGTCGCGTGGGGTGCGGCGGCTCAGGACGCGAGCGCGCATGCTCTGCGGAAGCGGACGCCGAAGGCCGTCACCGGCCAGGGCGATGGTCACGGCCGCGGTGCCGGGAGCCAGGTCGCGGCGGGCGGAACGGCCGCGGCGCGGCAGGTCAAGTCGGGCAACGGCAGGTTCAACCAGAACCTCAACGGCGTGTACGCCCCGACCTTCATGATCGGCCAGCAGCAGACCGGCATCACGAATGGCGGACGCATCAGCACCCAGGGCGTGTTCTGCGGTCCGGGCCCGAGGCAGTGCAAGGTTTGGCAGAACATGCCCACGACCGTCTACGGCTGGTGATAACGCCCGGAAATACGCGGGCCGCGAATTCCACGATTACGGGGGTTGTGCTGACTGATATGGCAATGATGCCGTAAGCCGCCGCGCGTGCCGGGCATGAGAAACCGGCGGATTACTAGCGTGGGAAAGGCTCGGGCGAAAGGGGCCGCCCGGAGCATTGCGGCGACTGGCGGGAGCGCGCGATGAAGTGTCGATGGTACGGCGGGACGGCCGCGAGGAAGATCGGCCTCGGTCTCCTCGCCTGCGCGTCGGTCGTGGCGGCGCTGGCCGCCGCGAGCCCTGCCGCCGCAGCCACGCGCGCCCACGGACAGGAGACACCCCGCCGGCAGGAGCGTCAGCAGGAGCCCGGGCTCCGGTCCACGCGGCCCGCCCTCTCCGACTCGGAGCTCACCGCGTCGACGTCCATGAACAGCCGTGGCGCGCAGCAGACCTCCATCAACGTCGCGATCGGCGGGACCGGCATCCAGAACGCGATGTGCAGGAGAAACCAGGACTGCGACATCGTGCAGGCGCTCGGCATGCCGTACATGGACGTCTCGCCCACACCGTCCCCGGCACCGCAGCCGTCGCCCCAAACGCGAGCGGCGACCCGCGCGAGAGAGGGCACCGGTACGCGAGCGGGTGCCCGCACCCGAGAAGGTGCCCGTACGCGAGAGGGTTCCCGTGCACGAGCGGCCGCCCATACGGGAGGAGGCGGCCGCGCACGAGAGGGTGCTCACGCGGGCGCGGGGGCGCGTGCGCGAATCGGCTCCGACGCCGGGGCGGCGGCTCGTACGAGTGCGGCGGTCCGTCACCCCGAGGTTTCCACGGGCGGGCATGGCGGCACCCCGCAGACGGCGCCGAACCGGGGGCGCGTGGTTCCGCGCCCAGTGCCCGCGCCGCCGTCCCCCGCGGACGACGTGGTGGGCAGCACGCCGGCGAACGCGGCACTCGGCCCGTGACGTCCCGGTTGGTAATCTCAAGGCAAGGATGGGAACCGCGTCCCGTCCTCCGTACGGCCCGCCAACGAGGAATCTCCGAGTCGTCAGGATTTGCGCACCATGTCGAAAGCCGGTCGATCCCAAGAGGAGACCCGCCGGCGGAACCTGGGCGATCTGCTGCGGCACGTGCATCTGGACGGCGCGCTCTCCCGTTCCGAGCTGGCCGACCGGATGGGCCTCAACCGCAGCACGATCATGGCGCTGACCGCCGAGCTGTCCGCGGCGGGCCTGGTCAGCGAGGAGCTGCCGGGAGACACCGGCAGGGCGGGAAGGCCGTCGCTGGTGGTCCGCCCGGAGCGCGACCGGGCGCACGTGCTGGCCTTCGACGTCCGCGTCGACCATCTCGTCGCGGCCCGGGTGGCGCTCGGCGGTGAGATCCTCGACCGCCGGGAGGCGGTCAGGCCGCGCGCGGGCGCGGACCTGGAAGACGTCGTCGGCGTGCTCGCGGAGTTCGGCCGCGAGCTGCGGCGCGGCGCGCGGCCGGGGTCGGTCTGCGTCGGAGTCGGCGCGGCCTACTGCGGCATGATCCGGCCCGACGACGGCACGGTGCGGTACGGGCCCTACATGGGGTGGGTGGACCAGGCGTTCGGCGTGGAGCTCGGCGCCAGGCTCGGGCTGCCGGTGCTCGTCGGCAACGAGGCGCACCTCGGCGCGCTGGCCGAGCGCGACCGGGGCGTGGGCCGCGGCCTGGACAACCTGATCTACCTGCACGGCGACGTCGGCGTGGGCGGCGGGATCATCGTCGGCGGCAAGCTGCTGGACGGTGACGGCGGCTATGGGTGCGAGGTGGGGCACATGGTGGTGAACCCGTACAACGGGCGGCCCTGCATGTGCGGCTCGCGAGGCTGCCTGGAGGCGGAGGTCGGCGAGCACGCCCTGATCGACGCCGCTGGCCGCTCGGGTGAACTGAGCGGTCGCGAGGGCGTCCGCGCGGTGCTCGAGGCGGCCGAGGCCGGGGACGCGGCGGCCGTGGACGCGCTGCGGCGCATCGGCGACTGGCTGGGCATCGGCGTGGCCAACCTCATCAACCTGTTCAACCCCGGCATGGTGATCTTCGGAGGGATGCTGCGGGACGTGTACCCGGGCTCGGCGGCGCAGGTCCGCCGCAGGGTGGAGACGCACGCCATGGTGATCTCCCGCGAGCAGGTGCGGCTGCGGGTGTCGGCGCTCGGCGACGACGTCACATTGGTCGGCGCGGCGGAGCTGGCCTTCTCCAGGCTCCTGGCCAGCCCTCTGGAGGTGCTCGCGGAGATGCGCCGCCGTGCCGCCGCCCGCCGCATGGCGTCCCCGAGGCGTGCGCTTGCGCTCTGAGGGTTCCGTTCACTCTCCCCCAGACGCCGCCGTGGATGACTTCCCGGCAGGGTGGACGACGGGCGTGACGGCAGCGCCGCCAAGGTGAGCGCGAGAGGCCGCGCCGCTCTCACCGGCGGCGCGCATCTTCGGTGGCGTGCGTTCTCGGCGGTGTGCTTTATCGGTGGTGTGCGTTCCCGGCGGCGTACGTCTCGCGGGGCGGCCGACGGCGGCGCCCCCGGCGTGCCCGGACTCGGCGGCGGGGTCAGCTTGCGGCGAGGGCGCCCATGATGCGGTCTTCGCTGACCTCGGGCCCGGCGAGCTGGCCGACGACCGCGCCGTCGCGCAGGACCACCACGCTGTCGCAGTTCTCCACCAGCTCCGACACGTCGGAGGAGATCAGCAGGATCGCCAGTCCGTCCACCGCCAGGTCGTCGAGGAGCGCCCGCATGGCCAGCTTGGTCGCGATGTCGACGCCGCGGCTGGGCTCGTCGAGCAGCAGCACCTTCGGGTGCATCGCCAGCCAGCGGGCCAGCAGCACCTTCTGCTGGTTGCCGCCGGACAGCTCGCCGGCGGCCTGCCGGGGGGAGACGGCCTGGATGCCCAGCCGCCGCATGAACGTGGCGACGATCCGGTCCACGTGCGCGTCGGAGACGATCCCCGCCCGGGACAGGCGGGGAAGCGCGGCCAGCGCGATGTTGTCGCGGACCGACAGCGTCGGCACGATGCCCTCCACGCGGCGGTTTTCCGGCACGAGCCCGACGCCGGCGCGGATCGCGTTCCTGATCGACCACTTGCCCGCGGGCGCGCCCGCGATCGTCACCTGACCGGCGTCCACCCGCAGCGCGCCCGCGATGGCCTTCGCGGTCTCGCTGCGCCCCGCGCCGCGCAGCCCGCCGAGGCCGACCACCTCGCCCGTACGCAGGGCCAGGGACACGTCGCGGAGCACGTGGCGGCGGGTCAGCCCCCGGGCTTCGAGCAGGGGCCGGTCCCCGGGCGGGCCGGGGGACTCGGCGGCGACGGCGTCGTCCGCCCCGCCGGTGTGGAAGGGCCTGCCGAGCAGGAGCGAGACCAGCCTGCGGCGGTCGAGGTCGGCGAGCGGCCCGGTGTGCACGACCCGGCCCTCGCGCAGCACGGTCACGCGGTCGCAGATCTCGTAGAGCTCGTCGAGCCGGTGGGTGACGTACAGCACCGCCCGGCCCTCCTCGCGGAGCCGGGAGATCGCGCCGAACAGGACGTCGAGCTCGTCGCGCTCCAGCGCGGAGGCGGGCTCGTCCATGATGACCAGCCGCGCGTCGGCGGACGCCGCCCGGGCCAGGGCGACGAGCTGGCGCGCGCCGTCCCCGAGCGAGCCGAGCGGGCGGCGCGGGTCGGCGCGCAGGCCGTAGGAGGCCAGCAGCTCCGCGGCGCGCGCGTGCATGGCCCCGAAGTCGATCAGCCCGAACCGTCCGCGCGGCTCCCGGCCGAGGAACAGATTGGCGGAGACGCTCATCGTGGGGACGAGGCCCGCGTCCTGGTGAATCGTGGCGATGCCGAGCCGGGCCGCCTCGGTGGGGGAGGAGAACGCGACCTCCTCGCCGAGGTAACGCAGGCGGCCGGCGTCCGGCCTGCACACCCCCGAGAGCACCTTGACCAGGGTGGACTTGCCCGCGCCGTTGCCGCCGACGAGCGCGTGGACCTCACCGGCCCGCAGGGTCATGGTGACGTGGTCGAGCGCGGGCGCGCCTTGATAGCTCTTGCAAATACCTGCGGCCTGCAGCACGGTTGCCTCCGCCTCGAATGGTGAGCGCGAGAGGAAACAATTCCGTAACGAGGCCGTCACATTCGATCAAATCTGAGCAACATGCAGGCGGACGCCTTTGCCGCTCAGCTCGTCGAGCACGTCGCGCGGC
This sequence comes from Microbispora rosea subsp. aerata, assembly GCF_014647835.1. Lineage (GTDB taxonomy): Bacteria > Actinomycetota > Actinomycetes > Streptosporangiales > Streptosporangiaceae > Microbispora > Microbispora aerata. The sequence continues at coordinate 35,834 of NZ_BMPY01000040.1, read as the reverse complement.
GCGGCGTCGTCGGTGACCAGGTGGTCGATCTGCTCGGCCGACACGGTCTGCACCATCGCGTCAATGCCGATCTTGGTGTGGTCGGCCAGCACGACGACCTCCTCGGCCGCCGCGGCCAGGGCCTGGTCGACGCAGGCGACCTGCATGTTGGGGGTGGACAGGCCGCGTTCGGCGGTGAGCCCGTTGCCCGAGATGAAGGCCCGGCGCACGCGAAGGCCGGCCAGGGACCGCTCGGCCGCGCTGCCGACGAGGGCGAGGATCGGCCCGCGCAGCGTGCCGCCCGTCAGCATCACCTCGATGCGCGGGGAGTTGGCGAGGGCCTGGGCGACCAGCAGCGAGTTGGTGACCACGGCGAGCTCGGCGTGCCTGGTCAGCCTGCGGGCGAACTCCTGGGTGGTGGTGCCGGGGCCGATGACGATCGCGTCGCCGTCCTCGACCAGCGACGCGGCCAGGTCGGCGATGGCGGACTTCTCCGCGGAGGAGAGCGCCACCTTCTGGACGTAGCTGGCCTCCCGGTTCAGGTCGCCGGGGAGCGTGGCGCCGCCGTGGTGCCGGTTGAGCAGGCCCTCCGACTCCAGCGCGCGCAGGTCGCGGCGCACGGTGACCTCCGACGACTGCACCGCCTGGGCGAGCTCGCGCAGTGAGACGGCCCCGTTGGCCCGCACCAACTCCAAAATGCGCTGGCGGCGCTCGGCCGCGAACACAGGCCGACGCCCGTCGCTGTCTGTGTCGACCACGCCCCACCCTCCGCTGTGACCGGTTCCGATCATAGTCGACCAGTGAAACCGGCGCACGGCTGACCGGATTTGAACGAATCTGATCCAATCTCTTGACCTGATGGCCGTCGCGGTGCTTATTTGAGGGCCATAACCGACTCGATCCTGTCCGAATCTGATCGGTACCGGTCGGAAGGCGCGTCCCAGCGCGCCGCGCCGGCGGCTCCGATCCCGACTCTCCCCCCACGTCACGGCAGACGGCCGTCGGCGGCACCGTCATCGCGCGGAGCGCCGCCGCCGCGCCGGCCGGACGCGCCACGCCGTACGGCACGGCCGCCCGGTCCTGCCCGCTGGAAAGGATCCCTGTGAGAAAGCCAGTCCTCTTACTGCTGGCCGTCGTGCTCGGCGCGGTCTGGCAGGTCGCGGTGCAGGGCCCCGCGACCGCCGCCGGCGGCGAGCGGCACGGCCTGCGCGGCGACTACTACCTGTCCTCGGCGGCAGGGAAGTTCGACTTCGCCGAGCTCAAGGCCACCGTGATCGATCCCGATCTCGAGCTGCCCGACCTCAACCCGGTCTTCACCGCGCTGACCGGGCGGGAGGACGACGTCACCGTCCGGTGGACGGGCCGCATCCAGCCCGCGTACTCCGAGACGTACACCTTCTCGATCATCGGGGACAACGGCTTCCGGCTCTGGGTGGACGACACGCTCGTCATCGACCACTGGGTGGACGACTGGGACAAGGAGCAGGTCGGCACCCCGATCGCCCTGGAGGCGGGCCGGAAGTACGACATCAAGGTCGAATACTTCGAGCACTACGGCGGCGCCAACCTGCACCTGCGCTGGCAGAGCCCCAGCCAGCCCAAGCAGGCCGTGCCCGCGGAGGCGTTCTACCTGCCGGAGGACTTCAACCCGCCGGGGCCGGACGGCGCGGCCGTCGACGCGGCGGGCGACACCGCCACCCTCGACTTCGGCGGCACCGCGCTCGCGGCGCCGCCCGCCGGAGCCGCCGAGCACTTCGGCCTGACGATCGCCGGCACGAAGTGGCCGGTCCAGTCGGCCGCCCTCGACGGCACCGGCAAGATCAAGCTGAAGCTCGGCTCTCCCGTCCCGCGTCTCGCCACCGACATCCGGGCCTCGTACGACGGCCAGGGCGGCGTCACCAAGGCGGACGGCAGCCCGCTTGAGGCGTTCAACTGGTTCCCGGTGTCCAACGGCTCCACGTACGTGCTGAAGACCCGGTGGGCCGACAAGGTGGACGTGAACCGCCCGCTGCCCGAGTATCCCCGCCCGCAGCTCGTCCGCGACCGGTGGCAGAACCTCAACGGCGTCTGGCAGTTCGCCGCCGCGAAGGAGGGTGAGGCGCCGCCGTTCGGCCGGGACCTCGCCGAGAAGATCGTCGTGCCGTTCCCGGTGGAGTCGAGCCTGTCGGGCATCGGCCGCCACGAGGACCGCATGTGGTATCGCCGCACCTTCGAGGTGCCGGCGTCCTGGAAGAAGGACCGCGTCCTGCTCCACCTCGACGCCGTGGACTACGAGTCGGTGGTGTACGTCAACGGCAAGCAGGTCGGCACGCACAAGGGCGGCTACGACAGGTTCACCGTGGACGTGACCGACGCGCTCACGGGCAAGGGCAAGCAGGAACTGATCGTGGGCGTGAGCGACCCGACCGGCGCCGGCGGCCAGCCCAAGGGCAAGCAGACCCTGACTCCCGGCGGCATCTGGTACACCCCGGCGTCCGGCATCTGGCAGACGGTGTGGCTGGAGCCGGTCAGCAAGACGTACATCGAGGCCGTGGACACGATCCCCGAGGTGCTCGGCCAGTCCCTGCGGGTGAAGGTCAGGGCGAACGGCGCCGCCACCGCCGTCGTCACCGCGCGCGCCGGCAAGCGCGTCGTCGGCAAGGTCACCGGCCCGGTCGGCAAGGAGATGGCCGTGCCGATCCCGGACCCGCACCTGTGGACGCCCGACGACCCGTACCTGTACGACCTGACGGTCGAGCTCAAGGGCGGTGACAAGGTGGAGAGCTACTTCGGCATGCGCTCCATCTCGATCGGCCGGGTGAACGGCAAGACCCGGATGATGCTCAACGGCAAGCCGGTCTTCCAGTTCGGCCCGCTCGACCAGGGCTACTGGCCCGACGGCATCTACACCCCGCCCACCGACGAGGCCCTGCGGTACGACCTGGAGCAGACCAAGGCGCTCGGCTTCAACATGGTGCGCAAGCACATGAAGGTCGAGTCCGACCGATGGTTCGCGTACGCCGACAAGCTGGGCCTGCTCGTCTGGCAGGACATGCCGTCGGCGACCGGCTCGCCGACCGCGGCCGACAAGCAGCAGTTCGAAAGCGAGCTGCGGGAGATGGTGGACCAGCACCGCAGCAGCCCGTCGGTGGTGATGTGGGTGCCGTTCAACGAGAGCTGGGGCCAGTACGACGTCTCCAGGATCGCCGACTACGTCAAGGAGCTGGATCCCTCCCGGCTCGTCGACAACATGAGCGGCATCAACTGCTGCGGCTCGCAGGACGGCGGCAACGGCGACGTGATGGACTACCACATCTACCCCGGTCCCGGCAGCCCCGGCCAGCCCAGCTTCTTCCGGGCGTCGGTGCTCGGCGAGTACGGCGGCCTCGCCCTGCCGGTGGTCGGCCACACCTGGACCGGCGGCGGCTGGGGCTACGCGGTCGAGCCCGACTCCGAGGCGCTGACCAAGCGCTTCCTGGAGATGAACGACGCCCTGCGCAAGCTGCACGCCTGCAACGGCCTGAGCGCGGCCGTCTACACCCAGACGACCGACGTTGAGACCGAGATCAACGGCCTGATGACCTACGACAGGGCCGTGACCAAGCCGGACGTCAAGCGCGTCCGCGACGCCAACAAGGCGCTCACCGGGGAGATCCTCCCGGCCTGCGCCTGACCGAGGCCCCACGGGGCCGGGCCGGCCCCGGAAGAGACCGGCCCGGCCGCCACGGCGGCCCGGACATCGGGTCCGGGCCGCCGTCCCCCGGCATCACACATCACCCACGGCGTGTCATGCTCCGGCCCGCCGGACCCGCCGTGGCACCCCCCGATCGGAAGGACCATCCATGAAGCCATACCCCCGCACGGCCGTGCTCGCCCTCGCCGTGCTGCTCGGCGCGGCCGGCTGCGCCAAGTCGGAGTCGGCGGACACGGCCGCCCCCGGCGGCGCGGCGGCCGCGCAGCAGCAGGTGGTGCAGACCCCGGCGGGCGAGGCCGGCCCGACCTGCACGCTTGAGCAGTTCGGCGGCACGAAGTTCGACCTGAAGACCGCCACGGTCGGCTTCTCCCAGTCGGAGAAGGAGGCCAACCCGTTCCGCATCGCGGAAACCAAGTCCATCAAGGACGAGGCGGCCAAGCTCGGCATCACCGACCTCAAGGTCACCAACGCGCAGTCGCAGTTCTCCAAGCAGATCACCGACGTGCAGCAGCTCATCGCCCAGGGCGTGAAGCTGCTGATCATCGCGCCGCTGAACTCCGACGGCTGGGAGCCGGTGCTCCAGCAGGCCGCGGCGAAGAAGATCCCCATCATCACGGTCGACCGCAAGATCAACGCCAAGCCGTGCAGCGACTACCTGACGTTCATCGGCTCGGACTTCTACGAGCAGGGCAAGCGGGCCGCCGACCAGATGATCAAGGTGCTCGGCGGCAAGGGCAAGGTGGCGATCCTGCTCGGCGCGCCCGGCAACAACGTCACCACCGAGCGCACGAACGGCTTCAAGGACCGGATCAAGGAGAAGGCGCCCGACATCCAGATCTCCTTCGAGCAGACCGGTGAGTTCGCCCGGGAGAAGGGCCAGCAGGTCACCGAGCAGCTCATCCAGTCCAATCCGGACATCAACGGCATCTACGCCGAGAACGACGAGATGGCGCTGGGCGCGGTGACCGCGCTGAAGGGCGCGGGCAAGGAGCCGGGCGCCATCAAGATCGTCTCGGTGGACGGCACCCGCAGCGCGGTCCAGGCCATCGCCGACGGCTGGCTGCAGGCGGTCGTCGAGTCCAACCCGAGGTTCGGGCCGCTCGCGTTCGAGACCGCGCAGAAGTTCCTGGACGGCCAGCCGATCCCGGACAAGGTCATCATCTCCGACCGCGAGTACGACAGCTCCAACGCCGAGGCGTCCCTCGGCGAGGCGTACTGACCCGCGAAGGCCGCGCGGACGTCCGCGCACGGGCCACGCGCACGTCCCGCGTACGACGCGGAGCCGGCCGCGCACGGCCCCGCGCAGGCGTCCGCGTACGCGACCGTGCCAGGACCGTCGCGCAGCCGCGCGGGTCCGCGCAAGGAAGGGAACTCATTGAGCCAGTCCGCTGCACCGGTGCTCGAGGCCAGGCAGATCAGCAAGCGCTTTCCCGGCGTGGTGGCCCTCGACGGCGTGTCCCTCGCCCTCTTCCCCGGCGAGGTGCACGCCCTCGTAGGCGAGAACGGCGCGGGAAAATCCACGCTGATCAAGGTCTTCACCGGCGTCCACCGCCCGGACGCCGGAGAGCTGATCTACAACGGCTCGCCGGCGGCCTTCGGGACACCGCTCGACGCGCAGCGCGCCGGGATATCCACCATCTACCAGGAGGTCAACCTCGTCCCGATGATGAGCGTGGCCCGCAACCTGATGCTGGGGCGTGAGCCGCGCGGCCGTCTGGGCGTCATCGACACCGCCAGGATGTACGGCGAGGCGGAGCGGATCCTCGCCGGATACGGCGTCGTCACCGACGTGCGCCGCCCGCTGCGCACCCTCGGCATGGGCGTCCAGCAGATGGTCGCCCTGGCCAGGGCGGTGGCGATCGACGCCCGCGTGGTCATCATGGACGAGCCCACCTCGTCCCTGGAGCCGCGCGAGGTCGAGACGCTGTTCTCGGTCATCAGGAAGCTGAAGGACGACGGCATCGCCGTCGTCTACGTCAGCCACCGCCTCGACGAGCTGTACGCGGTGTGCGACCGGGTGACCGTGCTGCGCGACGGGAAGGTCGCGCACACCGGGCCGCTCGCCGGGCTCGAACGGCTCAAGCTCATCTCACTCATGCTGGGCCGCGACCTCGACGAGGTGAAAAGCGGCGGCCTGACCCGGTTCTCCCGGGACCGCCGCCGTGCCGGGAAGCGGGACGGCGCCCCGCCCGCCGTACGGGCCGAGGGGCTGACCCGGCGGCAGGTGCTGCACGGGGTGGACGTCGCGGTGTGGTCCGGGGAGGTCGTCGGCCTCGGCGGGCTGCTGGGCGCGGGGCGCAGCGAGACGGCCAAGGCCATCGTCGGCGCGCTGCGGCTGGACTCGGGCCGGGTGCTCGTCGCCGGCCTGCCGCTGCGCACCGGCTCGACCACGGCGGCGGTCAGGGCCGGGGCCGGCCTGCTGCCCGAGGACCGCAAGGCCGAGGGCATCATCCCGGAGCTGTCGGTCCGGGAGAACATCGCGCTCGCCGCGCTGCCGTCCCTGTCGCGCGCGGGAGTCGTCTCCGACGCGAAGATCGACAAGGTCGTCGAGGTCTTCATGCGCCGGCTCAAGATCAAGGCGGCCTCGCCGCACCAGCCGGTGCAGGAGCTGTCCGGCGGCAACCAGCAGAAGGTCCTGCTCGCGCGGTGGCTCGCCATCCGGCCGAAGATCCTCCTGCTGGACGAGCCCACCCGCGGCATCGACGTCGGCGCCAAGGCCGAGGTGCAGGCCCTCGTGGACGAGCTGGCCGAGGAGGGCCTCGGCGTGTTACTGATCTCGTCTGACCTGGAGGAACTGGTGGAGGGCGCCGACCGGATCCTGGTGATGCGCGAGGGCGCCGTCGTCGGCGAGCTGTCCGGCGACGACGTCACGGAGGACAAGATCATGGCGTCCATCGCCGAACGAGGAGCGGAGTCCGATGGCTGAAGCGGTCGCACCGCCCGGGCGGCGGGTGCTCGCCTGGGCTCAGGAGTACGGCGTCTACGCCGCGGTCGGCGTCCTGCTGCTGTTCAACGTGCTGTTCACCCCCCACTTCCTGGACGTGGCGAACTTCCGCACGCAGCTCGTGCAGGTCGCCCCGATCGTGATCGTGTCGCTCGGCATGGCGCTGGTCATCGGCACGCAGGGCATCGACCTGTCGGTCGGCTCGGTCATGGCGCTGGCCGCCGCGCTCGTCGCGCTCTACCTCGGGTACGGCGCCTGGCCGGCGCTGCTGGTCGCCCTCGTCGGCGGGGCGGTGGCCGGGACGGCGGGCGGCGCGCTGGTCGCCTACGTGGGCGTGCAGCCGATCGTGGCCACGCTCGCGCTGCTGGTCGGCGTGCGGGGCCTGGCCAACGTGCTCGTCCCGCAGCTCGTCGAGTTTCGCAACCCCGATTTGATCGCGCTCGGCAGCAGCTCGCTGTACGGCGTGCCGGTCATCGTGGTCATCGCGGCCGTGCTGACGCTGCTCATGGCCTTCCTGGTCCGCAGGACCACGTTCGGCAGGCAGGTGGTCGCGATCGGCGGCAACCGCGCGGCCAGCGAGCTGTCCGGGCTGCCCGTCCGCCGGGTGCTGCTGCTGGTCTACGTGGTCTCCGGGGTGCTCGCCGCGCTCGCCGGGGTGCTCGCGACCGCGCGGCTGCAGGCGAGCGATCCGACCTCGCTCGGCCTGTTCATCGAGCTGTCGGCCATCACCGCGGTGGTGGTGGGCGGCACGCCGCTGAGCGGCGGACGGATCCGGGTGCTCAGCACGGTCATGGGCGCGCTGCTCATGCAGCTGCTGTCGGCCACCCTCATCAAGCACAACCTGCCGCAGTCGTGGACGCAGATCGTGCAGGCGGTCATCATCCTGGCCGCCGTTTACGCCACCAGGGAGCGAGGAACCCGATGATCGGATCGCCCGGACGCGAGCAGGTGAGCCGCGTCCTGCAGCAGCACGGCGCGCTGATGGTGCTGGCGGCGCTGGTGATCGTCGGCAGCCTCGCCTTCGACTCCTTCGCCACCGAGGGCAACGCCGCCAGCATCCTCGTCTCCTCGTCGTTCACCGCGATCATCGCGATCGGCATGACGTTCGTGATCATCAGCGGCGGCATCGACCTGTCGGTGGGGTCGCTGTTCGTGTTCGGCGGCGTCCTCGCGGCGTATGGCTCGCAGTACGGGCTGTTCGTCGCGCTGGCGCTGCCGCTCGCCGCGTGCGGGCTGGTCGGGCTGCTCCAGGGGCTGCTCATCGCCAGGACCGGGATGGCGCCGTTCATCGTGACCCTGGCCGGGCTGCTCGGCGTGCGCGGGCTGATGCTGGCGATCTCCGACGAGGGAGCCACCACCTATCTCGTGAAGGACTCGGCGTTCGCGCAGCTCGGCCAGGGCGGCGTGCTCGGCCTGACCTGGCCGGTCTACATCACCGCGATCCTGGCGGTCGCCGCCATGATCCTGCTTCAGCGGACGGCGTTCGGGCAGAACGTCTACGCGGTCGGCGGCAACGAGCAGGGGGCCGCGCTGATGGGCGTGCCCGTCGCCCGTACGAAGGTCTACGTCTATCTGATGTCGGGCCTGCTCGCGGGCCTCGCCGGGGTGCTGAACGCGGCCCGGCTGTCCTCCGGCGTCACGATCCTCGGCATCGGCCTGGAGCTCGACGTGATCGCCGCGGTCGTGATCGGCGGCACGCTGCTCACCGGGGGCGCGGGCGGCATCACCGGCACCATCGCCGGCGTGCTGCTGCTCGGGGTGATCCAGAGCCTGATCAACCAGGTGGGCAACCTGACGTCGGCCTTCCAGCAGGTGGTCAGCGGGCTGTTCCTCGCCCTGGTCGTGGTGGCCCAGCGGCTGCTCGGCCGGGCCCAGCGGCTCGGCTGACCCGGCTGCGGCAGCCGCACGAGCCGGGCCGGGCGACGCGGACGCGGATTCAGCCGGGGCCGGGCGGTGTCCGTGACACGTGCCGGCCCCGGCGGCCCTGGGCTCTCGGGGGCCGATAGGGGGACCCTCAGGTGTTTCCCGGAGGCGCGCGGATCCTGGGCCGGGGTTAACTGCGGCCCGTGACTCGCACGACCATCGACATGACTGAGGAGGGAGCGCGGCCGGCGGCGCGCCGGCGATCGCGGCTGGTGACCTGCCTGGCCCTGGCGGCCGTCACCGCCGGGGCGGGGGTGTGCGGCCTGGCCGTGCTGGTGGCGGTCGCCGCGGTCACCTCCGTGCCGGCGCTGTTCATGACCGCCGCCATGACGGTTTTCCTGGCGGTCGGGTACGCCGGTGCCGCGCTCGTCACGGCCAGGCGGGTGTCGCCCGGACACCGGCGCACGGCGCGATGGGCGGCGTTCGCGGCCGGTTCGCTGATGCCCGGAGCCGTGTTCGCCTGGGCGGCCCTCGCGCCCGCCGCCCCATCGGCCGCCACCCCCGTGCCCGGCGCCTCGTATGTCCGGGTGTCCACCGGGTCCACGCTCACTGTGATCAAACTGCCCGCGCGTCGGGCGGCGAGCCGCCCGCCGGTCATCGTCGTGCACGGCGGCCCCGGCGTGCCGGAACTGCGGGACAACGCCACGGCGTTCGCCTTCCTCACCGGCCGGGGGTTCGACGTCTATCTCTACGCGCAGCTCGGCACCGGCGGCTCTGCACGGCTGGACGACCCGCGCGGCTACACCCGCGAGCGCGCGGTGGCGGACCTGGAAGCCCTGCGCGGCCGGCTCGGGCTGCCCAAGGTCATCCTCATCGGCCACTCGTACGGCGGCGAGATCGCCGCACGATATCTCGCCGCCCATCCCGACCGTGTCGCCGAGTTGGTTTTGACCTCTCCCGGGCCGCTGGATCCGGCGGACACCAGCGTCAACCTGGTCGGCGCCCGGCTCGACCCGGCGAGGAAGGCGCGGCTCTACGGCGCCCTGCTGCAGCCGCGCCCGCTGCTCGGCTACCTTCTGCTGCAGGTCAATCCGTCGGCGGCGCACGCGTTCCTGCCCGACGCCGAAGCCGACGCCCGCAACGACAGGGTGATCGAGCTGGCCCGGCCGGCGTTGCACTGCCGGGGCGCGGCGCTCCCGGAGCGGCCCGTGGAGGGCACCGGCTTCTACGCGATGCAGTATCCGCAGTCGGCGACCGCTCCCAGGCCCGCCGACCCCCGCCCGGCGCTGAGCGGCCTTCCCACGCCCACACTGATCGTCAAGGGCTCCTGCGACTACCTGTCCTGGCGCTCCGCCACGACGTACCGCGATCTGCTGCCCAACTCCCGGCTGATCTACGTGCGGGGCGCGGGCCACAACGTCTACCACGACGGGAACGAGACGGTGGCGGCCGCCGTCACGGCGTTCCTCACCCACCGGCCCTTGCCTCTTCCCGCGTACACCGCCGCCGCGCCGCCGCCGGGCTACGAGGGCCCGCCGTGACCCGGCGTACGGGTTCTCCGAGGTGTGGCGCGGGTCAGGCCGCGGCGTCGCCCGATTGGCCCAGTTTCACCAGCTCCCGCAGGGTCTCCTCGGGCAGATGGATGCCGGCGAAGGTCAGGAACCGTCCCATCGGCATCGACGAGGCCATCCGCAGCCCGTCGGCCTCGTCCTCCGCGGGCCGCGAGCTGTCGCCGCCGGTGAGGACCTTCAGGAGCGCGGGCCCGGCGAGCGGGTGGGCGAGCCATTCCCCGAGCGTCGAGTCGAGCGACACCACCGGGACGTGGGCGTCGCCGTCCAGGCGGATCGTCGTCTCGGCCACGACGGCCGAGGCGTTCTCGCAGATCTGGATCGTGTAGTCGCCCGGCGCGACGACCCACCGGCCGAGCGGGACGTCGTAGTACGCGAACGCACGCCGGTCGAGGGGGAGGGTGACCGTGCGCGACTCGCCGGGGGCGAGCGAGACCTTCGTGAACGCCCGCAGCTCACGGGCGGGCCGCCGGACGGGCCCCGCTGTGGTGGACACGTAGACCTGCACGACGTGCTTGCCCGCCCGCTGGCCGGTGTTGGTGACCGTCACGGTGACGGTCGCCGTGTCGTCCCCCGTGTGGGCGACGGTGAGGCCGCCGACCGTGAACGTCGTGTAGCTCAGGCCGTGCCCGAAGGGGTAGCGCACGGGCCGCTCGACCGTCTCGTAGTAGCGGTAGCCGACCATGACGCCCTCGCCGTAGCGCACGTGCCCGGCCTCGCCGGGGAAGTTGAGGTAGCTCGGCGTGTCCTGCAGCCGCATCGGGATGCTCTCGGCGAGGCGCCCCGAGGGGTTCACGACGCCGAAGAGGATGTCGGCGATGGCGGAGCCGCCCGCCTGGCCGAGCAGCCAGCCCTCCAGGACGGCGTCCACCTCGTCGTGCCAGCCCTCCAGCGACACCACGCCGCCGTTGGACAAGACGACCACCGTACGGCGGGCCGCGGCGGCGACCGCGCGGATCAGCTCGACCTGGGCGGCGGGCAGGCCGAGCGTCTCCCGGTCGAAGCCCTCGGACTCCTCCCGTTCGCCCAGGCCGGCGAAGACGACCGCGACGTCGGCGGCGGCGGCGGCCTCGGCCGCCGCCGCGCGGAGCAGGCGGTCGTCGCCCGTTCCGTCCAGCGAGAACCCCTGGGCGTAGACCGCGTCCGGAGCGTGGGCGCGGATCGCGTCGAGCGCCGCGTCGACCCGGGTCGCGTTGATGTGGGAGCTGCCGCCGCCCTGGAACCTCGGCCTGACCGCGAACTCGCCGATCACGGCGATGCGGGCGCGGGGGGAGAGAGGAAGCGCGTTGTGGTCGTTCTTCAGCAGCACGGCGCACTCGGCGGCGAGCTCGCGCGCCAGCGCGTGGTGGGCGTCGGCGTCGAACGCGCCGGACACGCCGCTGTGGCGCGCGGTGAGGGCGACGACGCGGCGGACGCTCGCGTTCACCACGGCCTCGTCGAGCTCGCCCGCGCGGACGGCGTCCACGATGCGCCGGTCGCTCGCGCCGCCGGTGCCCGGCATCTCCAGGTCGAGCCCGGCGGCCAGCGCGGCGACCCGGTCCTGGACGGCGCCCCAGTCGGAGACCACGACGCCGGAAAAGCCCCATTCGCGGCGCAGGACGTCGGTGAGCAGCCACCGGTTCTGCGAGGCGTGGACCCCGTTGACGCGGTTGTAGGAGCACATGACGGTGGCGGGCCTGGCCTGGGTGAGCACCCGTTCGAACGCGGGGAAGTAGATCTCACGCAGGGTGCGCTCGTCCACGTCGGCGCTGACGCGCATGCGCTCGGTCTCCTGGTTGTTGGCGGCGAAGTGCTTGACCGACGCGCCCGGCCCCTCGGCCTGCAGCGCGGCGACGTGCGCCGCCCCCAGGACCCCCGACAGCAGGGGGTCTTCGGAGTAGTACTCGAAGTTGCGCCCGCACAGCGGCGAGCGCTTGATGTTCACACCGGGGCCGAGCACGACCGCCACGCCGAGGGCCCGGCCCTCCCTGCCGATCGCGGCACCGATCCGGGCGGCCACCTCGGGGTCCCAGCTCGACCCGACGGCGACGGCGGGCGGGAAGCAGGTGGCGGGCAGGCTCTCGTTGATGCCGAGGTGGTTGGAGCCACCGGCCTCGCGGCGTACGCCGTGCGGCCCGTCGCACAGCGCGATGGAGGGGATCCCGGCCTCCTCCAGCGGTTTGGTCGTCCAGAAGTCCCGGCCCGACAGCAGCGCGGCCTTCTGCTCCAGCGTGAGCGTGTCCAGGATGCGCGCGTCGGGCTCGGTCCGGGCCATCGGGGGAGGCTCCTTCCTGGGGGAGATCTCTATCGTTTCCTGCCCCGGAAGGAGCAGAGGCAAGAGGAGGACGCGGCCCTGACGCGCGCCCGACGCGCGGCGCCGCGGGCGGCCGTGGGGCCGCCCGCCGGACGCGCGGACGCGTGCCGGGGTCAGGAAGCCGACTCCGGCACCTTCGCGTGGGTGGTGAGCCGCCGGGTCCCGCCGAGCACGACGGTGTCGCCGGTCAGCAGGATCTCGGCGCGCAGCGGCCGGTCGGCCGCCGACGGGCCCGCGGTGAGCGCGATCACGCCCGGCTCGACGATCCGGCGCAGGTCGGGCCCGGTGTAGGAGAAGGCGTCCGCCGGCACCTCGAAGATCACCTCGCGGCTCTCGCCGGGCGCGAGCGGCACCCGGGCGAAGCCCACGAGCTGCGCGACCGGACGGGCCACCAGCGCCACCGGGTCGGAGGCGTACAGCTGCACGACCTCCTCCGCCGCCCTGGCGCCGGTGTTGGTGACCCTCACCCGCGCCTCGACCGTGCCGTCCGTGGGGTACCGCTCCGCGGAGGTGGTCAGCGCGTCGTACCGGACCGTCGTGTACGACAGGCCGTGGCCGAACGGGAACGCCGGCGTGGGGTCGGACACGGAGATGCCGTCGCTCCGCAGCCCCAGCGGCGGCTGCAGATACGTGGAGGGGTTGACGAACGGGGAGCCGGGGATCTGCACGGGCAGGCGTCCCGAGGGCTCCACCCGGCCGCTGAGCACCCCCGCGATCGCCGCGCCTCCCTCCACGCCGGGCAGGAACGCCTGAACCGCGGCGGCGGCACGGGCGGCGTGCTCGCCCACGGCGTACGGACGGCCGGACACGACGACGAGCACGGCCGGCGTGCCGGTGGCCAGGACCGCGTCGACCAGCTCCCCCTGGACGCCGGGCAGGCCGAGGTGGGCGGCGTCGCAGCCCTCGCCCGAGGTGCCGTTGCCGAACAGCCCGGCGCGGTCGCCGACGAACAAAAGCACGAGGTCGGACTCCGCGGCCAGCGCGACGGCCTCGGCGATGCCCGACGTGTCGTCGCCCGACACGTCGGCTCCCCGCGCGAACCGCAGGTCCGCGGCCGGGAACTCGGCCCGCAGGCAGTCGAGGACGGGGGCGACCGGCAGGCCCATGCCGTGGTCGGGGAAGCGGTCGAGCACGTGGTTGGGGAAGGCGTAGCAGCCGAGCAGGGTCCGCGGGTCGTCCGCGCACGGGCCGACGACGGCGATCCGGGTGGTCGTGTCGGCGGCGAGCGGCAGCACGCCGGAGGGGTTGCTCAGCAGCACGACCGACCGCTCGGCCACCTCGCGGGCCAGGTCGCGGTTGCGGGGGCTGTCCAGGTCCACCGACTCGGCGCCCTCGGGCACGAGAGGCCCGCCGTCCAGCAGGCCCAGCTCGATCTTCTGCCGCAGCACCCGGCGTACCGACTCGTCGATGAGCGACTCGTCCACGTGGCCGGCCCGCACCTGCTCGGCCAGGCGCGCGCCGAAGCCGACCGTCTCGGGCAGCTCGACGTCGATGCCCGCGCGCAGCGCGATCGCGCCGGCGTGCGCCTCATCCTCGGCGACGTGGTGGTTCATCGCGAGGAACGGCACCGCCCAGTAGTCGGCCACGACCGTGCCGGAAAAGCCCCACTCGTCGCGCAGCACGCGCCGCAGCAGGTCCGAGTTCGCGGCGACCGGCACGCCGTCGACGTCGGTGTAGGAGTTCATCACCGACCGGGCGCCGCCCTCGCGGATCGCCGTCTCGAACGGCGGGAGGATGACGTCGGCCATCTCGCGGGGGCCGATGCTGACCGGCGCGTGGTTGCGGCCCGCCCGGGAGGCGGCGTAGCCGGCGAAGTGCTTGAGCGTCGCGATGACGCCCGCCTCCTCGAGGCCCCGCACGTACGCCGCGCCGATCTGGCCGACGAGGTAGGGGTCCTCGCCGAGCGTCTCCTCCACCCGGCCCCACCGGTAGTCGCGCACCACGTCGAGGACGGGGGACAGGCCCTGGTGCACGCCGACGGCCCGCAGGTCGTCCCCGATGGCCCGGGCCATCCGCTCCACCAGGGCGGGGTCGAAGGTCGCGGCCCAGGCCAGCGGCGTGGGGTAGGCCGTCGCACCGTACGTCGCGAATCCGGTCAGGCACTCCTCGTGCGCGATGGCCGGGATGCCGAACCGGTTGGCCGCGGTCACCTGCTCCTGCAGCGCGCGCAGCCCGGCCGCCCCCTCCGCCGGGCTCACCGGTGCCGTGCCGTACACGCGGGTCAGATGGCCGACCCCGTCGCGCATCCGGTCGGCGAGGTCCACGCCGTCCTTCATGAACAGGTCCTGCAACGGGGCGACGTTGCCGGACGGCGTCTGTGACCCGGCCGCCGAGATGTCGGTCCAGACGGATCCGAGCTGGGCGATCTTCTCCTCCAGCGTCATCTCGGCCAGCAGCGCCTCCACGCGCTCGTCGAGAGGCCGGTCGCCGTCCCGCCAGGGCGCGATGCCCGGCGCGTCTACGAATGTCATGACATCCCTTGCTTGTCGATCCACCGCGTGGGGCTCGGCCCGGGAGGACGCCGTACGGAGTTCCGGCGGCGGTCGGCCTGACCGCGTCCGCGCCGCGGCGGCGGCACACGGCGGTACGCGAGCAACCGCATCGAGCGCCCCCCTGTCATCCGATGAGTCGTCCGAAAGTTTCTGAATCAAGACCGATAGTTTATGCGGACTCTAAGTTGCTGAGCTGAAGTGCGTCAAGAAACCGCCAGTGAGACGTCCGAAACATTCGGTAGGGATGTCCGAAAGTTAGGGTTACACTGCGGCCATGACGACGACCAGGGAGCCGACACCGCCGGACCGCACGCCCTCCCGGCCGCTGACCATCGCCCAGATCGCCGAGCTCGCGGGAGTGTCCCCCGCCACGGTGTCCAAGGTCGTCAACGGCAGGTCCGAGGTCGCTCCGGAGACCCGCGCCCTGGTCGAGGCCCTGATCCGCGAGCACGGGTATCGCCGGCAGAAGAAGCGCCCCTCCGCCGCCCCTCTCGTCGAACTCGTCTTCCACGAGCTGGAGGGCGCGTACGCGATGGAGCTCATCAAGGGGGTCGAGCAGGTGGCGCGCGAGCACGACCTGGCCGTGGTCGTCTCCGAGCTGCAGGGTCGCCGTCCTCCCCTGAAGGCCTGGATCGAGGGGGTTATCGGCCGCCGTCCCAGCGGCGTGATCGCGGTCTTCTCCGGTCTCAACCGGGCGCAGCGCGAACAGCTCAAGATGCGCGACATCCCCCTGGTGCTGGTCGATCCGACCGGCGACCCGGGGCACGAGCTGCCCTCGGTCGGCGCCGGCAACTGGAGCGGCGGCCTGTCGGCCGCGCGGCATCTGCTCGAGCTGGGACACCGGCGCATCGCGGTCATCACCGGGCCCGCCCACGCCCTGTCCAGCCGCGCGCGCCTCGACGGGTTCCGCGCCGCGATGGACGAGGCCGGCGTGCCGACCGACCCGGAGCTCGTGCGGGAAGGCGACTTCAGCGTGCAGGGCGGCCTGGCCCACGCCCGTGCCCTGCTCGCGCTGCCCACGCCGCCGACCGCCGTGTTCGCCTTCAACGACGCGCAGGCGATGGGCGTGTACCAGGCGGCCCACGAGGTGGGGCTGCGCATTCCTGACGAGCTGAGCGTGGTCGGCTTCGACGACGTGCCGATGGCGCAGTGGTTCATTCCCGCCCTGACCACGGTGCGCCAGCCGCTGACCGAGATGGCCGCCGCCGCCGCGACCATGGTGGTCGCCCTCGCCCGCGGGGAGACGCCCCCGCAGAACCGCCTGGAGCTGACCACCACCCTCGTCGTCCGTGGCAGCACCGCCCCGCTCGCGGCCTGAAGTTTCGGAAAATCAATCGAAAGTCCACTCCGGCGGTCCGATATGTTTCCGAAATGTTTCTGGCCGGCCCGAGTTCTTCCACAATCCGGACCGTCCGGGAAGGCGACCGTACGGGATCATCCGACGTCCGCCCCGGTGATCTCCCTCCGCCTGTTCCGCGCCGCGGAACACACCCGGCGAGCCGAGCCGCTCAGCAGGATGGGCCGGGCCGCGTGGATTTCCGGATCGGACCCCGGGATGGCCTAGGGTGACACCCCGCACAGCGGCGTGAAGGCCGGGACCGGCTGGGCCGCCGCAGGGTGGGCGTTCTTCGGCGCTCCCCGGCTCCGGTCTGGGCCGTCGCGCCGCCGCGTGGGGAATGGACGGTTCCGGGCTGATCCTTTCCCGGGCTCCGGTTCGCGGCTCATTCACATGACAGGGGTAAGGTACCCGTTCGGTAGTTATGCCCAGATCGGCGAGGTAAAGGGTGGCGGGGGTTCAAACAGTTCTGAAGCGCGTCGCCCTGGACACCCGCCCCCTGAGCATTCCGGCGTACCGGCGGCTGCTGGTGGGGCAGGGCGTCTCGTTCATCGGCTTCCAGCTCACCTCGGTGGCCGTGAGCGGGCAGGTGTACGCCATCACCGGGTCGTCTTTGTGGGTGGGCCTGCTCGGGCCGGTGAGCCTCGTCCCGCTGGTGGTCTTCGGCCTGTGGGGCGGCGCCGTCGCCGACGCGATGGACCGCCGCAAGCTCCTGCTGGCCGGTTCCGTCGTGGCCTGGCTGTCCACCGCCGCCCTGCTGCTGCACGCCTGGTCCGGGCTCGGCAGCGTCCATCTCATCCTGGCCGTCATCGCCTTGCAGTCGATCGGCTTCGCCGTGACCTCGGCGACACGCGGCGCGATCATCCCGCGCATCGTCCCCACCGAGCGGGTGCCCGCGGCCAACACCCTCAACTTCCTCGTCAGCAGCATCGGCACGGTGGTCGGGCCGCTGCTGGCCGGGCTGGTGCTCGCGAAGGGCGGGTACGCCACCGCGTACCTCATCGACGCCGTCCTGTTCGGCGCCGGCTTCTACGCGGCCGTACGGCTGCCGCCGCTCGCGCCCGTCGGCGACATCTCCCGGCCGGGCCTGCGCTCGGTGGTCGACGGGTTGAAGTACGTGGTGAGCAAGCCCGTCGTGCTGATGTCGTTCGTGGTGGACATCATCGCGATGGCGTTCGCGATGCCGAGGGCGCTGTTCCCCGAGATGACGGCGGAGCGCTTCGGCGGGTCGGCGGTGGCGTTCGGCTGGCTGTCGGCGAGCATCGCGATCGGGGCGGTCGTCGCCGGGGTGTTCTCCGGCTGGGTCGGCCGCGTGCGCCGCCAGGGGGTGGCGCTCACGCTCGTGATCGCCCTGTGGGGCGTCACCGTGGCCGCCGCGGCGCTGGCGCAGCCGTTGTGGCTGGTCGTGGCGCTGCTTGCGGTCGGCGGCGCGACCGACCTCGTCTCCGCCGTGTGGCGGCAGACGATCTTGCAGACGTACGCGCCCGACGAGATGCGCGGACGCCTGCAGGGGGTGTTCATGGTCGTCGTCGCGGGCGGGCCGCGCCTCGGCGACCTGCGGGCGGGCGCCACCGCCGACGCATTCGGGCTCGTGCCGTCCTGGGCGGGCGGCGGTCTGGCGTGCGCCGTCCTCGTCCTGGTGACCGGCTTCGCCGTGTCCTCCTTCCGCAAGTACGAGGCCCTGCCCGGACGCCCGGACGCCCGCTGAGCGCGTTCAGCGCCGGGCCTCGCCGCGTACGCAGAAGGAGATGGGGCTGCGGACGCGGCCGGGGAAGACGAAGCGCTCCGCCCGCTCGACGGCGAAGCCGGCCGCCTTCACGGCCGCCAGGCTGTCGCGGCCGGTGTGGCAGCCGCCGGCGAGGCGCGGCCACACGGTCGCGTCCAGCAGGTCTTGGGTCCTGGCCCAGCCCGCGGGCTCGGCGCGGACGTGTTCGAGGAAGCGCAGCCGCCCGCCGGGGGCCAGCACACGGCGGATCTCCCGCAGCCCGGCGACGGGATCGGGCAGCGAGCACAGCACGAACGACACCACCGCGGCGTCGAACTCGCCGTCGGCGGCCGGGAGCCGCTCGGCCAGGCCGCTGACGACCTCGATCGGCACCGGCGCCCTCCGGGCGGCGTCGCGGGCGACCGCCCGCAGCCGCGGCTCGGGCTCGACGGCCAGCACACCGGTGACGGACGGCGGATAGTGGGCGAAGTTCAGCCCGTTGCCCGCCCCGACCTCGATCACCCGGCCCGACAGCCCGGCCACCAGCGTCTCACGCTGCGCGTTCATGCCGTTCCGGTCGAGCACCTGGCTCAACCACGTGTAGAAGCGGGCGAACAGTGGATGACTCACCCCGGTCGTCGGCATGGCGTCTCCTCCCGTCTCTCCTTCATTCCCATCCGATCGCAACCGCGACCTGCCGTAATTACCGAATCGGGGCGAAATGGTCGTGGTCGCCGCCGGTCCTCGCGGGTACGGGCTCGGTGGACGAACACGACGGACGACACACTGAACGGCGTCGGACGACGCGGTGGGTGCGGCGATCGGGCAACGCGGCCAGACTCCGCCCGCGATGGCGCGGTGGCCCTTGCGGCAGCACTCGCGGCGGGGCGCCGCCCGCGATGGCACCGGTTGCCGCTCTCGCGACGGCACCGTCAACTGACGTCGCCGCGATGGGAGCGACGGCCTCCCTCGCGACGGCGCTCGCAGGCCGGCCCGCTCGGGGCGGCGTGACGCGGAAAGGAAACGACCATGACCTCTGCGGTGAGCCCCGCGGCGACGCATGACGGGGAACCCGCCACCCGGCTGCCGCTCATCGGCGACAAGGCTCCGGACTTCGAGGCCCAGAGCACGCACGGGCCGGTCCGGCTCGCCGACTACGCCGGGCGGTGGCTGGTGCTGTTCAGCCATCCGGCCGACTTCACCCCGGTGTGCACCACCGAGTTCGTCGCGTTCGCCGAGCTGGCGGAGGAGTTCGCGGCCCGAGATGTCGCCCTGCTCGGCAACTCGGTGGACTCCGTGCACAGCCACCTGGCCTGGACCCGGGCGATCGAGGACAGGCTCGGCGTGAAGATCCCCTTCCCGATCATCGCCGACCTCGACACGCGGGTTTCCCGCGCGTACGGCATGCTCCACCCGAACGCGTCGGCGACGGCGGCGGTCCGCGCGGTCTTCGTGATCGACCCGGAGTCGGTCGTGCGCGCCATCCTCTACTACCCGATGAACGCGGGGAGGATGGTCCCCGAGATCCTCAGGCTCGTGGACGCGCTGCAGACGGCCGACCGTGACGGCGTCTCCTGCCCGGCGAACTGGCGGCCGGGCGACGACGTGCTGCTGGGCGCGCCGAAGACCCAGGCCGAGGTGGAGGCCAGGCTGGCCGACGAGAAACTCAAGATCGTCGACTGGTATCTCGCGAGCCTGCCCGGACGCGGCGCCTGACCGCGGCCCGGTCGGCGCGCGGGCCCGCGACACTAGCGGCGGCACGGCCAGGCGCGAGGAGGCGCCGGCCCGCCACAGCCCGCGGAACGCCACTTCGGCCGTGCCCGCGAGGGGAGACGGAGGACCCGCGAGGAGGGGACCCGCGAGGAGGAGGGCACGCCGCCGTGGGCAGCGCCCGTCGCGGGGCTCGCCAGACGATCAAAGCTGAGCCTGCGCCCCGCAACGCCGCGGGGAACCACGCGCGGGGGAGAGCCGACCGGCACGCGGGTTGTTGTTTCCGGTAAAACTCATCTGTGACTCATACGGTGACAAACTGGGCAGGCAACATCACGTTCCGGGCTGCGGCGGTCGAGCGGCCCTCGTCCGTGGAGGAGGTGCGCGCCCTGGTGGCGCGCAGCGACAAGGTCCGCGTGCTGGGCAGCGGCCACTCCTTCAACCACATCGCCGACTCGCCGGGCGCGCTGATCTCGCTGGACGCGCTGCCGCCGGAGATCGACATCGACGGCGCGTCGTCCACCGTCCGGGTGGCGGCGAGCGTACGGTACGGCGAGCTGGGCCGCCGCCTCCACGACAAGGGCTACGCCCTGCCCAACCTCGCGTCCCTGCCGCACATCTCGGTCGCCGGCTCTGTCGCCACCGGCACCCACGGCTCGGGCGACGGCAACGGCGGCCTGGCCACCTCCGTACGCGCGATCGAGATGGTGACCGCCGACGGCGACCTCGTCACACTGAGCCGTGACGCGGACGGCGACCGGTTCGCCGGGGCGGTCGTCGCGCTGGGCGCTCTCGGTGTCGTCGTCGCCTTGACGCTCGACGTCGTGCCGTCGTTCGAGGTCCGCCAGCGGGTGTACGAGGGCCTGCCGGCCGAGGTGCTGGACGACCAGTTCGACGCCGTCATGTCCGCCGCGTACAGCGTCAGCCTGTTCACCGACTGGCGGAGCTCCCGGATCAACCAGGTCTGGGTGAAGGAACGGCTCGGCGCGGACGCCGCGGACCCCGCCGGAGGTTTGTCCGGCGGCGAGCCCGGCGGCTTCTTCGGGGCGACGCCCGCCGACGGCCCGAGGCATCCCGTGCCCGGCATGTCGGCGGTGCACTGCACGGCCCAGATGGGCGTCCCCGGCCCCTGGTTCGAGCGCCTGCCCCACTTCCGGCCCGACTTCACGCCCAGCAGCGGCGAAGAGCTCCAGGCGGAGTACATGGTGCCCCGGGAGCACGCGGTCGCCGCCTACCACGCCCTCGACGCGATCCGCGACCAAATCGCCCCGGTGCTGCAGATCTCCGAGATCCGTACGATCGCGGCCGACGACCTGTGGCTGAGCCCGAGCCAGGGCCGTGACACCGTGGCCTTCCACTTCACCTGGATCAAGGACACCGCCGCCGTCACGCCCGTGCTCACCGCGATCGAGGAGCGCCTGGCGCCGTTCGGCGCGCGGCCCCACTGGGGGAAGCTCTTCACCCTCCCCGCGGACGTCCTGCGGTCCCGCTTCGAGCGCCTGGACGACTTCGCGGAGCTGGCGCGGCATTACGACCCGCGCGGCGTCTTCGCCAACGAGTTCATCGAGCGGCACGTCCTCGGCCGCGGCTGAACGGGGGGTGCGTCTCCCGGCGGCCGAGCAGCCGCGCGTCACGTACCCGTGGCGTTGGATGATGCAAGCGAGGGGTCCGAGTCTTCGGGTCCGGTCCGCGTGGGGGACAACACCTGGAGAAGAGGTGACGTGACATGGGCGACCAGGGTTGGCCCACCGTCCGGACGCGACTGAGCTACGCCAGACGTACGACCGGGCGGGATCGACCGTACCCGCCCAGATCATGGACGGAGTGACGTTCCTCGCCGGGCTCTACCTCGCCATCTCGCCGTGGATCGTGGGCTTCACCCGGTTCGGCGGGTTGGCGATCAACACCCTGATCGTCGGCTGACGGTCGCGGCGCTCGCGATGGGCTGCGCGTCGGCCTTCGGCCGTACGTACGGCATGAGCTGGCGCGGCCGCGCGACCGCGTGACGCAGTGGCGACCGCCCGGCGGACGGCGATCGCCCTGGTTCTGGGTGGCCGGGCCGGGGCCCGGCCACCCAGCGTCTGGCCGTCGCGGTGAACCGGATGACGCTGATCCGGCCGGCCCGGTCCCTGCCCGACCCCGAACCCACCGAAGGACCCCGGGTTTTGGGGGTGGACGGCTTCGCCCTGCGCCGGGGCCGCACCTACGGCACGATCCTGATCGACATCACCGCCAGCCGGGTGGTTGACGTGCTGCCCGTGCGGTCAGCCGATGCTCTGGCCGCCGGGGAGGGCGGCCGGACGGCGGCGGCCCTCCCCGCCCGCGCCGGTCCCGGCGTCACCCGGTTCCGGTTCGGCGAGCCGGAATCCCGCTCGCTCCGGGCTTCACGCCGTCCCGGCCTTGCCGCCGAACCGGACGGTGTTCGACAGCACGACGTCGTGGCTCTTCACGTCGATGGTGATCTGGTCGCCGTCCGCGATTGTGAAACCGTCGTGGAAGCTGGCCTTGTCGGCCCCGAGGAGGACGTAGTTGACCAGCCCAGGGCGGCGAAGCGCCGGGTACTGGAACAGATGGTCGATCATGTCCTGCACGCGGAAGTACAGAGCGTCCTCGCCGCAGTCGAAGTTCCCCTCCCAAGCCGTGCCGCCGTCCCGCTCGATGGTGACCCGGCCGGTCACCGTTTTCGGCGGCGCGCCGAGGAAGAGCCAGGGGGCGATGGCGGTGTCGCAGAGCTTGCAGTACGGGTTCCACCCCGGGTTCTTGAGGTGGAGGCCGATGTCGCACAGGTCGTTGCCGAAAGTGTAGCCGGCGTAGTGCGGGTCGCCCTCGGCGTCGTTCACGTAGACGAGCACGACCTCCGGCTCCTCGATCAGCGCGACCGGCTTCTCGGGGACGACCAGGGTCTCGCCGGGTAGGCGCAGCCACAAGCCGAAGCCCTTGAAGAACCAGTTGGGCGGGACGAACTCCCCGTTGCCGGGCTCACCCTCGAACTTGGACTTGTGGGTCCGCATGAAGCCGCTGAGCAGCGCATTGCCGGTGGACGTGGGCAGCAGCGGCGGCAGGAAGCGCAGCTGGGGGTCCCCGATCGCGACCGTCGTCTCCTCGGCCCCCTTGATCGCCGCCGCGATCGCCTCACCGCCTTCACCGCCGCCGGTTCCGCTGACGACGCTCTGCAGCAGGCCGTCGGTCACCCGGTACAGGGTCTGCGTCTCGCCGGGATCCGGCTTGCCGAACCCCACGTACCGGTCGCCCTTGTACTCACATTCGAAGATGACGGACATCGTGATGGCCCTCCTCAGGACAGTGGCGTGATCAGCGGAAAGTGCCAGAAGTGAGATCGGCGAGGGACTGCTCGACGCGGTCAAGGGACGCCCGGATCCAGGGAAGGCCGAGTGGATCGGCGGCGGTCAGCGTGGCCGTGCGCTGCTCTTCGGTGTCCCCGTAGAGCTGGCTGGTCGCGGCCCGCAGGCGCAGGCGCCCCGCGGGTTCGCCGAACGCGCTCGCCGGCAGCACCCCCACACCATGGCGCTCGGCCAGCAGCCGGGCGAACTCGGCACTGGTGCGCACCCCGTGCGCCTGTGCCAGGCGTTCCCGCAGGCCCTCGAAGTCCGGGTAGAGGTAACACGTCGCCCGCACGGGCGGCAGGACCGCGTCGGCGGCGGTGAACCGATCGGCCACCGCCCGCGCCACCGTCGCGTGCAGCCTCCGGCAATTGGCGACATGCTCGACCACCTCGGGCGGCTCATCGAACGCGTAGGCCGCCGCCGCCTGGACCGGGGCCGTCGGGCTGGACCAGATCTGGCTGGCGATGCCGAGCAGCCGTGCGTGCAGCGCTCGCCCCGTGTCGCTGTCGGGGAGCCGGGCGGCCCCGATCCGCCAGCCGCCTAGGGCGAGATTCTTGGTGAGCCCGGTGGTGACGACCGTGCGCCCGGGCGCGAACACGGCCGGCGACACGGCTCGGGGCGCCGGTTCGAAGACCAGATCGCAATAGATCTCATCGGAGATGATGACGAGATCGAGGTCTTCGGCCGCCTCACCCAGGCGCCGCAGCGTTTCGGGCGAGGCGATGGTGCCGGTCGGGTTGTCCGGCACG
The DNA here is from genome assembly GCF_014647835.1 of Microbispora rosea subsp. aerata. GTDB lineage: Bacteria > Actinomycetota > Actinomycetes > Streptosporangiales > Streptosporangiaceae > Microbispora > Microbispora aerata. The sequence goes on along the minus strand of NZ_BMPY01000040.1, from coordinate 12,178 downwards.
GTGACCACGACGGATCGCGGGTTCTGCCCGGTGGCTCGGGCGGCGGCGACCGCCTCGCGGAGCCGATCCGGGTCCGGCACCCCGCCTTGCCCGGGCAGGGTGGGCACGGAGATGGCCCGCACGCCGACGAGCTGGGCGTGCGCCGCGTAGCTGACCCAGCTCGGCATGGGAATGACCACGTCGCCGCCCACCGCCAGCAGGAGGCCGAAGAGCAGAGGCTTGCTCCCCGGCCCGCAGATGACCAGGTCGGGGTCGGTCTCCAGCCCGCGACGCCGCCAGTAGCCGGCGACCGCCGCACGCAGGGCGGGGCTGCCGGCCACGGGGCCGTAGGCGATCTGGCCCGCGGCCGCGGCGAGCCGCGCCTTCAGCTCGGGGAGGATCGGCAGGCCGATCTCGCCGCTTGCCATGGAGAGCACCTGCTCTCCGGCCTGGCGCCTGCGCGCGATGGCCTCCTCGGCGGCGAGGGTCGCCGACATCGTCACCGGTGCGAGTTCAGTCACGGCCGGCTCCAGCGGTATGGCGGGGCGGGTCGTCGGCCCAGACGGGCTCGCGCCTAGGCATAGCGCTCCCGCAGCTCGGCTTTGCGGACCTTTCCGGTCAGGGTCTTGGGCAGCGCGTCGAGCACCTCGATGCGATCAGGCCAGAAGCGCTGGTGCCGGCCTGCCTCCCGCAGATGCTCGTGGAGGTCGTTTAGAGAGGGGGGCTCGTCGCCGTTGAGGACGAGCACCGCGCAGATCGTCTCGCCGTTCTGGCCGGGCAGGCCCACCAGCGCCGCCTCCGACACCTTGGGGTGCCCGGCGATGACCGCCTCGAGCTCGGTCACGGGAACGATGACTCCGTCGCGCAGGATGGCGTCCCTGGCCCGCCCCAAGACGCGGATCCCGCCGCGCGCGAGACATTGCCGGCGGGCGTACTGCCGGGAATGAGCGCCGACTTGCACGTGAGCGAGTCAGCAATGGGGCAGGCGGTGACGATTTACGCATTGGCCACCGCTCTTACCGCGATTCCCCTGACCGCGGCCACCGCGGGGTGGCGGCGCAAGCGCCTGCTGCTGACGGCGATGGCGGCGTTCGCGGTCGCCAACACGGTTACCGCGGTGTCGTCGGTGTATATCCTGACCATGGCGGCCCGGTTCGTCGCCGGTGTGGCCGCCGGCCTGGCCTGGGCGCTGCTCGCCGGATACGCCCGCCGCATGGCACCCGTTCACCTGCAGGGCAGGGCGATCGCGATCGCCATGACCGGGATTCCGCTCGCGCTGTCGCTGGGAGTGCCCGCTGGGACGTTCCTCGGCAAAGTGCTCGGCTGGCGGGCGGCGTTCTTGATCATGAGCGCGCTCACCGTCGTGTTGATCATTTGGATCATCGCAGCGGTCGCCGACTATCCGGGACAGCGACCAGAAAACCGCATCCCGATGCTGCGGGCTCTCGCCGTCCCCGGGGTCGTACCGGTACTTTTCGTGACCCTGGTTTTCGTGCTCGCGCACACCATCCTCTACACCTACATCACCACGCTGCTCGAGCTGCTCGGCATGAGCGACTTCACCGATCTCGTGCTCCTGGTCTTCGGTGCCGTCTGCATGATCAGTATCTGGATCGTGGGCAGCCTGATTCAGCGCTGGCTCCGAGGCCTCACCATCGCCAGCACCCTCCTGGTCGCCGTGGCGGCCGCCATTCTCGCCGTGCTGGCCGACAGCCCCGCCCTGGTCTACCTCGCGATGGCGCTGTGGGGACTCGGCTGGGGCGGGGTCCCGACCCTGCTGCAGACCGCCGTGAGCTTCGCTGGAGGCACCGCCGGGCCCGCTGCGGCGGACGCCGGGCAGGCCATGCTCGTCACCTTGTGGAACGTGGCCATGGCCGGCGGCGGTGTTGTCGGCGGGATCCTCCTTGAGCAGTTCGGCTCGGCGTCCTTCCCCTGGAGCGTCCTGGTGCTCCTGGCGCCGGTGCTGGCCGTCGTGGTCGGCGCGCGCGCCCACGGCTTCCCCGCCAAGGATCTCTCGCAACGATGATCGGGCCGGAGTCGCGGCGAGGGCGACTGCGGTGTCGCGGTGCACGCAGTGCGGCGGCGCGGGGCCCGTCCAGCCATCGGGATGGCCGCCCCGGCCGGGACCCGTCGCCCTTGCCGCGCGGGTGGCGGCGTCGAGGAAGGCGGTCTTTGACTCACGCCGCGACCGGCCGAGCCGATCTCGGCCGGTCGCGGCGTGGCGGAGGGCGGGCTCGGGCGGTCGCCCGAGAGCGCGGTCCCTTTCTCGTCACGGAATGTGGATCATCCGCTGCCGAGGCGGAAACCGACTCCGCGCACCGTGATGATCCATCGGCTCGAACCGAGCTTGTTGCGGAGGCTGCTGACATGCGTGTCCACGGATCGCCGGGACCACGAGTCCTTCCAGATCTGCCGCATGAGCAATTTTCGGGAGACCACCGTATTCGGATGAGAGGCCAGAAGATGCAGCAAGTCGAACTCCTTGCGGGTGAGGTCGATGCGCCGCCCGTCAAGCCGGACCTCGCGCGAGTTCACGTCTATCTGCAACGGCCCATGAGAAATGATCTTCGTATGAATGGGTTTGGGCTTCGCGCGGCGCATGACGGCGTCCATGCGGGCCATCAGCTCACGGCATCCATAAGGTCTGGACACATAGTCGTCGGCACCGGCTTGAAAGGCGAGCACGCAGTCCAGCTCGCTTCTCTGTGAAGCGGTGACGATTATCGGTATGTCGCAAGCCGATCGGATCCGCCGGCAAACCTCCAAGCCGTCCAGGTCGGGCAGATCGAGATCGATGATCACAAGGTCGGCATTCTCATAAACCTGAAGAGCGGCGCCTCCCGTGTCGACGCCGTCGGCCTCGCTGCCACGCCGGCGCAAGTTTTGTATCAATTCCTCCTTCTCGCGAGTGCCGTGCTGCGGCTGACTGACGCCTTCGGTGAACGTCGCCTTACACAGCACCACTTCCCTGATTAAGGCGGGGTAGCACCGCAAGAGAACATGTTAATCCTGTCGGTGCAATCGGTTGTGATCTACATTTGCTAACTTCGGAGGGGTTGTCAAGGGGAATGTTTTGGTCGCTCTCATAATGTCCTAATTGAGCTCTCGAAATCCATCACGGAAGGGCTGGCGCGGCGGCTCCGCGTCCTATGAATAGGGCATTGAGCCGTTGTCTGTAACGGTTGATCGCTGTCTGTAGTCCCGATACCAACCAGATCATGCCGCTTCATGGCGAGGCATAGCAGGGCATGTCTGGCCATGCCTCGCCCCAGTGATCGGAAAGCGTAAAGTCGGTCGCGTCCGAGATGCGGTGTAAATGTGAACGAGCGTAGGTTGCCGTGCTGAACCGACCAAAGTCCGCATAATGTAAGGACATACGCTCGTGGCACGCACACTACCGCCTGTTCAGGCCGTCCGCGCCGAGTACGACGCCTGGTGCCGCCGAGACCTGACCGACGTGGAGCTGGACTACCTGTTCCTGGACGCCTCGCACTTCACGACGCACGACGGCAGCCGGGCCGAGCCGATCCTGGCCGCCTGGGGCATCACCACCGCCGGCAAGCCCGTCTTCGTCGGCCTGGCCGGCCGCGGCCCGCGCCCGCCGCTGCTCATCGTCTCCGACGGCGCGCCGAGGTGAAGGCCGCCTACTGGCAGATCTTCGACCTCAGCGAGCTGGGCGAGAATGTCAAGCCCGGCCGGCAACTCGTGGACTGGGTGCAGCGGCGCATCGACACCTTCGCCGAGGCCTGGGCAGGTCGCTACCCGGCGGCGGTCAAGTGCCTGCTGTCCGACCGCCAGAGCCTGACCACTTACCTGCGCTTCCCGATCGAGCACCACAAGCGCGTGCGGCATTCCACCTTCATCGAGCGCACCTTCGGCGAGACCCGCCGCCGCGTCAAGGTCATCGGCCGCTTCCCCGGCGAAACCAGCTGCGTGTCCCTGGTCTGGGCCGTGCTCGACCGCGCCTCCCGGGGCTGGCGCGGTTTCACCATGACCAGCACGGGCCTGCGCGTCCTGCAGGACCTCCGCCGGGCGCTGCTGCATCCGCCCGCCCGGCTCCGTCCAACCGATGACCTGGCCCTGGCACCCATCACCGAGGCCGCCTGATAACCACTCACGGCACCTACCTCGTCGAGCTTTTTATCCGTCTGTTCCTGCACTGGGCGCAGCCCGAGGACCATGTGCCGACCTGGACCTGTCGGTGGCGGTGTTCGACGCGCGGTGGAGGTTCACCGGGCTGTGCGACTACACGAACCTGCGGCTCGGAGGCAGCGCCGCCGTCCACTCCGGGGACCTGACCTCCGCGCCCGAGCCGCTGGGCGCGTCGGAGTTCGTGGACCTCGACGTGGCGGCGCTGCGCGCGATCGGCGGCCGATACGCGGTGCCCATCGTGTTCAGCTACAACGACGTGCCGTTCGACGAGCTGGTGCGTGGTTTCGCCGGGTTCATGGACGACCCGGACGGATTGTTCGACCCGCTCGCCGTACGGCAGCGCTTCGACCTGACCGGCCCTGCCAAGATCCTCGTCCCGCTCGTCGCCGACCTCTGGTCGCGCACGATGCGCCGGGTGGACCTCAACGTGTCCGCGTTCGGCGGCTTCCACAACGTGTACGGATACGAGGATCAGCTCGCCCGCCTGGGCGCCGGCGGCCGAGGACGCCTACGGTCTCAGCGGGCGCGTCACCCTGTGGGAGATCGCCTGCTGGCACGCCGCCGCCCGCGCCCGCGAGGTCGTCGTACGGCACCGCGACGGCGCCGTGAGCCGGTACGCGCGCCGTCCCGGCGAGGACGTCGCCGGCTTCGCGTCCCGCCTCGGGGGCGCGGCGGGCGGCAGACCCCGGGCCGCGGGCCGGTGTGGCGGACGCGGGTCTCGCCGTGGTGCTGCACGACGACGTGCGAGTCAGCGAGGGGGCACAGGTCTACGCCCTGCACCCGGAGCGTCTCGACCCCGACGTGATCCGCTTCCTCGACGCCGCCGACCTCGTCGGCATGCTCGCCCCCATGACACGGTGACCTGGCCGGAAACTAATGGTTTGCGCGCCTGGGGACGTGTGTGGAAAGGTGAGTGCGCTTCATCGGGCATTCACAGAAGGAATGAAGCCTATGTTCTCGGCGTCCCGCAGCGGCCGCCGGCGGCACTGACCGATACGCCTCCCGCGTCACCGGTCCATTGCCCTCCGCCTCACGGCGGCCCCACGTGACGGTGCCCTGCGCACCTTTCTCCATCCCCGCTCCGGGATGGTTTTCCCGTGCGCGTTCACTCCTCCGCTCCGCGCGGCGGGCGAACCGCTCCGCTTTGTCATTCGTGAGGTCGATATCACCGTGGGCATCGATGTCCAGAGTTTCGCCGTGGCCAACCTGCGCCGCCGTCCCGAAGCCGTCGAGATCGGGGGCTTCGTTCTCGGTGTGGATCCCGGCACCACCAGTCCGTACATCAACTACGCGACACCCCTGCCCGGCGCCCGGCCGCGTGCGCGGGACGTCGCGGCGCTGATCGGCGCGTTCCGCGAGCGCGGGCTCAAGCCCCGTCTCGAGTTCGCCCCGGACGCCGCGCCCGCCGTGCGGCCGGCTCTTCAGGAGGCCGGGTTCACCATCGAGGCGGTGCACGAATACCTCGTCTGCGTCCCGGCCACGCTGACGACGCGGCCGGCCGCTCTCCCGGTGGAGACGCCGTCCACGGACGAGGACTACGCGGCGATCGACGCCGCCCTGTCCGAGGCGTTCGAGGGCGAGTACGCCGCGTCGCCGGAGGGCGCGGCCCGGCTGCGCCGTACGGAGGCCAGCGGCGGCGCGGTCCGGTTCGTCCGGGCGCCCGGCGGGGGCTGCGCCGGAGCGGCCATGTGTTCCGCTCCGGCCGTGGAGACGTCGGAGCTCGCCGGGGTCGGCACCCGTCCCGATTTCCGCGGGCGGGGCATCGCCGGCGCGGTCACCGCCACGCTCGCCGAGACGATGTTCGCCAGGGGAGCACGGTCGGTGTGGCTGGAGTACGGCGGTGAGGGATCGCGCCGGGTCTACGAACGCGTGGGCTTCCGCCCGGGCGGCACCCGCCTTTACATGTCGCTCGAAGCCTGACGCACGCCGTCCGCCGGCCGCCCGCGGCTCCCGCTCCGGGAGGACGGGGGCCGTACGGCCGGCGGGCGGGGCGGGATCAGGCGGAGGCGAGGGCGGATCGGCGGGAGGCCGAGGCGATCCCGGGCGGCGCCGCGGCCAGGGCCTTGTGGATCGCGTCGACCAGGGCCAGCGCCGCCTCCTCGGTGAGCTCGACCGCGACCCGGGCCGAGGGCCCCTCGGCCGGGTTGGTGAAGTCGATGTTCACCGTGTGCTCCTGGCAGGCGTGGTAGGGATGGTCGATGTAGACCATGCCGTCGGTGACCGTGAACCAGCCGGAGGCCCCCTTGGCGGCGCCGTCGAGCCGGATCTTCTCGGTGAGATAGGTGCACATGCTGTCTCCTCAGGCGGCGAGGTGGCGGCCGAAGAAGCCGAAGACCTTCTTCCAGCCCTCCACGGCGGCGGCGGGCCGATACGCGGGGCGGTCCACGGCGAAGAACGCGTGACCGGCGTCGGGGAAGACGTGGAACTCGTGCTCCTTGCCGAGCCTGTTCAGCTCCGCCGAGAGCACGTCCACCTCCTCCGGGGAGGGGAACTTGTCGTCCGCGCCGAAGAGCCCGAGCAGCGGGCACGACAGGTCGGCGGCGCGGGAGATCAGCGGCCTGACCTTGAGCGGGGAGTCCGCGGGCGGCTCGCCGACGACGAAGGCCCCGTAGCAGTCCACCGCGGCGTCGAGGTCCAGCGAGCACGCCGCGAGGAACGCCTGCCGCCCACCGGAGCAGTAGCCGATCACGCCGATTTTGCCGTTGGCGTGCTCCAGGCCCTTCAGATAGGCCGCGGCGCCGGCGACGTCGCCGACGAGCTGCTCGTCCGGCACGCCTCCCTTGGCGCGGGCCGCGGCGGCCTGGTCGTCCGGGCTGACGCCGGCACCCTCACGGGAGTACAGATTGGGGCAGACCGCCGCGTACCCGCGCGCCGCGAACTTGCGGACGATCTCCTTGGTGGCCTCGTCGTAGCCGGGCATGTGATGGATCACCACGACCCCGCCGTGGGGCCTAGAGTCCAGCGGCCGGGCCGCGTACGCTTCGAGTTCGGCGCCTTCGTGCCCGGTCACGCCGACCGTGCCTGCCCACATCGCGTCGGTCATAGTCCCTCCCCGCCTGAGCTGACGCGGCCCGCGCGGGCCGGTCGGGGCCGTCGGCGCGGGTCCAGCAGGCCCACGATAATGCGTGGCCCCGGCCGGCCGATCAATCGCATGTCCCGCATACGCCGGGCCCTCCGCGCCGCCAGCGCCGGCTCCCGCTCCGCCCCCGTACGGACCGTCAGAGCGCCTGGGCCGTCCGGAACAGGCGCCGTACGCCCGCCGCCACCCAGATGGTGGCCAGGGCGGCGTACGTGGTGAGCAGCGCGATGCTCGGCCAGGACGCGATCGCCGACGAGACGGCGGTCAGCCCCAGGAGGCCCGCCCAGCCGTACAGCACGGCCCGGCCGCGGGGCGCGCTCGTGTGCGCCGCCTCCTGCACCGCGGTGACCAGGGCCATGACGGCCGCGCCCGCCGTGCCCAGCGCCTCCCGCCCGGTCGTCGCGCCCGTCACGAGCACCGCCGCACCCGCGATGAGCAGCAAGCACGACAGCGCCGCCACCCTCGCCTCCGTGCCGTCGAAGAGCAGCCTGGTGGCCCTGGCCCGGGCCAGGCGCAGGGTGGTGACCGCCTCGGCGACCCAGGCCGCCCAGTGCAGCAGAGCGATGAGGACGAAACCGGCGATGAGCGGAGGCGCGACCGGCAGCAGCAACACCATCCGCCACCCGCCGAAGAACCTGGCGCGAAGGCGCGCGAGCAGGCGATAGACGGGGTTGCGCCGCTTCAACGCCGCCACCAGAAGGTCTCTGGCCTCGTCGAATCCCGGATTGAGGCGGAGCACCTCGCGGAACGCGGTGGCCGCCTCCGCCGGCGAGCCGAACGCGAGCTGTGCCCGCCCGTACGCCAGATGGGCGATGGCGCTCTCCGGGTCCAGGCCCACGGCGCGCGCGGCGGCCTCCCGTGCCCGGGGCGCGTCGCCGAGCATGGTGAGGGCCAGCGCGAGCAGGGCGGCCAGGTCGACGTCCTCCGGGTCGGCAGCGAGCCCGCGTCCCGCGGCGTCGGCCATCTGCGGCCACCGGCCGGCGGAGGCGTGGACCCGGGCGAGCAGTTCCCACGCCGGCGCGTGCTCGGGAGACAGCGCCAGGCACGCCCGTGCCGCGGCGACGGCCTCATCCGGACGCCCCGCCCGGTGGTAGGCGTGCCCCGCCACGTAGTGCGGGAACCAGTGGTCGGGCGCGAGCCGTACGGCCTCCGCCGCCTCGTCGATCGCCTCCGCCGCCCTGCCCTGCCGCGTCAGCGCCACGGAGAGGAAGGCGTGCCCGCTGACGTCCTCGGGCTCCTGGGCGAGCAGGTCGCGCAGCTCCCGTTCGGCCTCCGCCGGGCGGTTCAGCTCCAGCAGCGTGCGGGCCCGCTCGAGCGGCCCCACGGCCGTCACCACTTGCCCTTGCCGCCCTTCTTACCGTCGATCCAGGGCATCAGCTCGTCCCAGGCGCCGGAGTCGTTGGCGTGCAGCACGTAGTTGCGCGCGGTGGACAGCCACTCCCGCGCGGACGTGGGCCGTACGGCTTGGGCCACGGCCAGCAGGTCGGGCGTGGACAGCGGGATGGGGCGGCCCGCGGCGATCGACTGCTGCAGCTTGGTCTCCACCGCGCGGTCGACCAGCCCCTTGAGGTCCGCGCCGACGAACCCCTCCGTCGCCCGGGCCACCGCGTCGAAGTCCATCTCGGCCAGCGGCTTGTCGCGGCAGAGGATCCGCAGGATCGCGGCGCGGGCCGCGGCGTCCGGCGGCGGTACGAACACCAGCTGGTCGAACCGGCCGGGCCGCCGGAACGCCGCGTCGATGTACCAGGGCGCGTTGGTCGCCGCCAGCACCAAGACGCCCTCGTTGGCGTTCTCGTCCACGCCGTCGAGCTCGGCGAGGAACTGGTTGACGAGGCCACGGATGTGCGCCTGCCGCATGTCGGAGCGGCGCGCCGCCAGCGCGTCGACCTCGTCGAAGAAGAGCACACACGGCCGGTTGCGCCGGGCCATCTCGAACGTGGAGCGCAGGTTCCGCTCGCTGGAGCCGATATACATGTCCAAGATGTCGGCCAGGCCGACGTTGATGAACGCCGCGCCCAGCTCTCCCGCCGCCGCCCTGGCCAGGTGGGTCTTGCCCGCGCCCGGAGGGCCGTACAGCAGCACCCCGCCGCCCGCGCGCTTGCCGTACGCGGCGAACAGCTCGGGCTGCTGCAGCGGAAGCAGGAGCTTGACCCGTAGCGCCTCCTTGACCGCGTCCATCCCCGCCACGTCGGCGAAGGTGACGCGGGAGCGCTCGACCTCCGCGTCGCTGTCCTCCGCGAGCGGGGAGGTGCCGTACGGCGGCGCGGGGTACGCGGGGGCGGGGTACGCCGGGACGGTGCCGGAATGCGGCCCCGGCGAGTACGGCGTGCCCGGCTGCGCCTGCGTTTTGGATGGCTGCGGCTGGTAGGGCTGTGACTGGTACGGCTGCGCCTGCGTGGGCGTGCCGGTGTGCGTCTGTCCGGGCTGCGCCGGGACCGGGTACTGGGGCGTCGTCGCCGGTTGCGCCGGCGCGGAATACGGCTGCTGGGGCACTGTTCCGGTAGAGGTCTGCGCGTTGTGCGGCTGCACGGGGTCCGGCGAACCGCTGTACGTCTGCGCGGTGTCCGGCGAGTCACCGTGGGGCTGTGCGGGGCTCGGCGAGTCACCGTGGGGCTGTGCTGCGGGGTCCGCCGAGCCGTACGTCTGTGCGGAGTCCGGCTGGCCGGCATGAGGCTGCGCGGGATCGGTCGAGCCGTCGTGCGGCTGTATGGGGTCCGGCACGGCGGGCTGTGGCGCGAGCCGGGCGGCCAGGTTGGGGTCGGACAGCGAGGGGTCGCGGGAGATCGCGTCGTGATACCGGTGTGCCGCGCCCGCCACGTCACCCTCCCCGAGCAGCGCCCGGGCGGCGAGCAGCCCCACTCTCGGCAAGTAGTCGGCCTCGGCCAGGAGCGGTTCGAGGGCCGACAGCGCGGCGCCGTAGGCGCTCTGCCGTACGAATGCCTCCGCCAGCCCGGCGATGACGTCGGGATCTTTGGGCGACAGCAGAAGGGCGGCCCGAAACTCCGCCTCGGCGTCGGCGAGGTAGCCCTTGGCCAGGAGCTGTTCGGCGAGATGCCGTCGGAGGGGGAAGTTGTCCGGAGACAGCCGAGCCGCCTCGCGGAGGGCCTGCAGTCCGGCGTCGTCCACCACTGCCCGGGTCCCTTCTGTCGTCGGTCGGTCCGAAATGACCGTAAGGTTACCGACTTAGTCAGACAGAATTGATCTCGACTCCCGACATCCGGCACCGCCCCGGACGCGGCCCTCAACCCGGCACCGGACGCCCTCCCGGACGCGGTCCCCATCCCGGCGCCCGACGCCGCCCCGGACAGCGTCCTACAGGGTCAATTTCGGTCGCACAGTTGGCTCGGGAAGGGGCGGATCGTCTTCCCGCTGCGCCCGCCCACGACGCGCTTCAATGAGGTGTTGTGCACGAACCGGGGTAGTCGCCGCCCGCGTGGGCCTGACCTCGTCCGCGTCGCGGCCCGGCCCGTACCGTGCGGCGGACCGGGCGCATCCGCCGGCTGCGTGTCACGCGTCGGTTCAGACTCGCCCGAATCGGACAGTGGGCCGGGCGCATCCGCAAGCTGTGCCGCAGGGTCCCCCACCGCGCCGCTCCGCGCGCAGCCGCCGCGCCGTAGCCGGAGCCGCAGAGCGCTGCGCGTCAGGTATCGGCTCATATTCACCCAAGCCGCCCGCGTGGGCCTGGCCGGTGCTGGCCCCGCCTGCGCTGCACCGGGTTGCTGCAGTGGCGCGCTGCGTGTCAGGTATCGGCTCGGAGCCGCCCAAGCCGCCCGCGTGGGTCTGGCCGGTGCTGGCCCCGCCTGCGCTGCACCGGGTCGTGGTCCAGTGTGGCGTGCCGCCACTGGCTTATCTGGATCGCGCGTGCGGTTGGCCCGTCCGTCGCTGCGATTGTGACTTGCCCGTCTCGCTGGTGCACGTCGACGTCAGGGAACTCGGCGGCATCCGTCGACGGCGGCGGGCTGCATGGTCGCCTTGCCTCCGCGGAGGTTGCTCGCAGGTTCGGGTCTCCGTGCGGTCTGGAGTCCTCGCCTGCGCGGTCAGGAGTCTTCGCCCATAGCTCCCGCTGTAACTTCTCCGCCTTGCGGTGCATCCACCCGCCTCTATGCTCGCGCGTCAGCCCCTTCCCGAGACACGTCAGGCCACTTCCTCGAGTGGTGTGTGGTCGTCGTGCTCGTGCCGGGGTGCTGTGGTGGTGCGCGTTTCGTGTGGTCTCCCGGCCGGGCTTGTGAGCCTGTGACTCCAATAATCCGTGACGCGTGGTTGCGGAGAGTGATGACAGTGAGAGAAAATTAGAACAAGCATTCGATCTAAGTGTGGGAGGTGTCATGGATCTGTTTGATATCGATCCCGGGCACTCTCCTCGTTCGTATTGTGCCGATGGTGAGTGGTGGGATCGGCTGATCGCCGGTTCGCCGCTGTGGTCGCCGGACGGCTCATCGGCCCGTGACGACCGCCGCCCCGGATCTTTCTCGATTGCATCATGGGCGGCCGACATTCTGGGCAGTGGTCCGGCCCCCGGCGCCGATGGATCCGCGAGCGGATCCGCGAGCGGCAGCGCCGCGTTCACGGGCAGCACACGAGGTGGCGACACACCCGACACCGGCACGCCCGACGCCGCCGCATGGAAGAGCACCGGTCACACGTATCGCGGTGGGAGCCGGGCAGCCGACGGTCCCGGAGTCCGGGGCGCTGCTTTCGGCACTGTTGTTGGCGCTTGCCGGGGCGATGACGCCGTCGCCGGCAGTGGCGCACGCGACGGCGCGGGGACGCGCCACAGTGCGGGGGCAGGTCACGATGCGGGCACCGGCCGTGGCGCGTCCGGGAGCGGCCGTCCGGCCGACACTGTGATACTCCCTGTGTCAACCTCCCGCAGTGTTCGGGGTGAGGAGAGCTGCTGCGGCGCCGTGTTTGGCGGGGTCGTAGGCGATGCCGTCGTTCCAGCATTTCCAGATCACCCGGATCCAGGCG
>NZ_BMPY01000039.1 GCF_014647835.1 Microbispora rosea subsp. aerata | reverse complement strand
CACGTCGAGCACCGCCACATCGGGCCGCAGCGCGGGGATGCGGGCCAGGGCCGACTCGGCCGTGCCCGCCTCGCCCACGACCTCGATGTCGCCTTCGGCGTCCAGCAACGCCGCCACCCCGCGCCGTACGACCTCGTGGTCGTCCACCAGGAACACCCGAATCATGACCTGGACGTTAGCCGTCCTTGGTCCGCCGCATAAGTGCCGAAGGTCCCGGGTCTTCCCCGGGTTCAGCGGCGGGACAGACGGCGCAGGGCGCTTTTGATCCTGCCGCCGAACGGCGAGCGCCGCCGGGGCTGGGCGTCGCGGGCCATCCGCAGCTCCGCGAGCGCCGTGGCCGCGTCCGGGCGCTTGGCCGGCGTGGGGTCGCGCATCCGCCGCACGAGGTCCATGACCTCGGGGGCGACGCCACCGGCGTCCGGCTCGGCGTCCACGCCGGGCGTGGGCAGCTCGCCGGTCAGGAGCTGGAAGGCGATCACCCCGGCCGAGTAGACGTCGGCGGCGGGGGTCATCCGGTCGGGGCGGGCCCGGCACTCCGGAGCCACGTAGTGGACGTCGAGGATGTTCGGCAGCTCGTTGGCCACGGTGTGCTTGCGCGGGCCCGGCTTGGCGTAGTCGAAGCCGGTCAGCATCGCGTTGCCGCCGTCGGTCACGAGCACGCACGCGGGGGTCAGCGCCCGGTGGATGACGTTGTTGGCGTGGACGTGCGCGAGGCCGTCCAGCATGTCCTCCATCACGCCGAGCTTGGCCTCGACGCTGAGCTTGCGCCCGGTCAGGTGCAGGTGCAGGGCCTGCCCGTGGACGTCGTCGAGCACGAGCACGAACCGGCTCTCGTCGTCGATGGCGAAGAAGTCCCGGGAGCGTACGACGCAGGGGTGCGGCGGGATCTTGGCGAGCGCCTGGTAGGCGTTGGCGATCCGGCGCTGCTCGGCCACCCGCCGCCGCTGCTCGGCCATCGGGTCGGCGCGGTAGACCCGCAGCAGCACGGTCCCGCTGGTCGGGGCGGTCGCGTTGACCGCGCGATATTCGGTGACCCGGCTGTCGCCGCCGAGCTGCTCCTCGACCTCCCAGTTGCCGAAGCGCGGCGGGGCGGTCGAGCGGCGCACCGTGCCGTTCAGCGCCTCGAGGATCGCGGTCCGGTACGGCCCGGCGTCGCGGCTGCACCCGTGCCTCACCCGGGACACGTCGCTGAGCATGGGAATGAGCCCGGCGATCGTGGTGACGTGCCGGGCGTCGCGGCCGCTGGGGTCGATGAGGACGGCTCCGGGGGCGGTCAGCACCACCACGTTGTCGACGTACAACCGCTCCAGCTCGCGGTGCTCCTCGATCAGCAGGCCCTTCAGCGCCCGGGCGGTGCCGCGCAGCTTGGCCACCGGCGAGCCGAACGCCTCCCGGTGCTGGGGGAACCACCGGTTGCCCGACACCTCGAACCGGCCCCGGGCCCCCTTCACGTCGATCACCACGAGGGAGTGGCCGGTGAGCACGACCACGTCCACCTCGAACAGGTCGGCGCCGCGGGGGATCTCGATGTTGTGGAGCAGCAGCCACTCGTCGGGGGCGTTGTCCCGCAGGTGCGCGATGACCCTTCGCTCGGCGTCATTGACGGGGCGTCCGCCACCGACGATCTGAGCCATCTCTGCTGCTCCGCCTCTCCGACCAGATTGAGAACTTAATCCTCCTAGGTAGCGGTATTCCCGCGCCACCACTGATTCCCCCGCATTGTCCCAGGAGAAATCTGGAGCTCCCGCATCTCACCCGTCTCAGGGGTCGCTTCACCTGCCCGCATGATCGGCCGCCTGCCGGGGATGGGCGTATAGCACGCTTCTGTCCGGTTTGTCCGGATGGGTATGAGGAAACGGAGTATTTCATGCGAGTTGTCGTGGTTGGCGCGAGCGGGAACATCGGCACGAGCCTGATCACCGCCCTGGAGTCCGAGGCGAGCGTGACCTCGATCGTCGGGGTGGCCAGGCGGATGCCGGGCTGGCGCCCGGCCAAGACCGAGTGGCATACGGCCGACGTCTTCCGGGACGACCTGGACCCGATCTTCGTGGGCGCCGACGCGGTCGTGCACCTGGCCTGGCTGTTCCAGCCCACACACGACCCGATCACCACCTGGAACTCCAATGTGCTGGGCGCCATGCGCGTCTTCGACGCCGCCGTCCGGGCCGGGGTCTCGGTCCTCGTCCACTCGTCGTCCGTGGGCGCGTACTCGCCGGGGCCCAAGGATCCGCCCGTCGACGAGTCCTGGCCCACCCACGGCTGGCCCAACGCCGCGTACGGCCGCGAGAAGGCCTACGTCGAGCGCGTGCTCGACGTCTTCGAGCGCGACCACCCGGACATCCGCGTGGTGCGGATGCGCCCGGGGTTCGTCTTCAAGGAGGAGGCCGCGACCGAGCAGCGGCGGCTGTTCGCCGGGCCGTTCCTGCCGCAGCGGCTGATGCGGCGGGAGCTGATCCCGTTCGTGCCGGACATGCCCCGCCTCCGGTTCCAGGCGCTGCACTCGCGGGACGCCGGCGAGGCGTTCCGGCTGGCGCTCACCCGCGACGTGCGGGGCGCGTTCAACCTCGCCGCCGACCCCGTGATCGACCCGGCCGTGCTGGCGGACCTGCTCGGCGCGCGGCGTGTGTCGGTCCCGGCCGCGGTGGTGCGCACGGCGGTGTCGGCAGGCTGGCATCTGCGGCTGATCCCGGCCTCGCCCGGCATGGTGGAGATGGTCCTGCAGATCCCGATCATGGACACCGCCCGCGCCCGCGAGGAGCTGGGCTGGCGGCCCCGGCACAGCGCGGTGGACGCCCTGCGCGCGGCGATCGAGGGCATGCGGCGCGGCGCGGGCATGGAGACCCCGCCGCTCGCGCCGGACTCCGGCCGGGAGCGGATCAAGGAGGTCGCCACGGGCGTGGGCAGGCGGCCGTAGACGGCCTCGGTGAGGGGGGCACGATGACGCTGCTCGATCCCGACTGCGTACGGCGGCTGCTGGAGTCGGCCGACCCGGACGTCGCGCTGGTGTTCGTCCGGGGCGAGTGCCTCGTGCTGCCGTTGGACGAGATCGACGAGAGGCACCGCAAGCTCGTGGTGGTGCGCCGCGCGGACCTGCCCGAGGCCAACAGCGACGAGCCGGTGACGGAGGAACGGGTCGAGGCGCTCACCCGGTGCCTGGAAAACTCCGTGCGCGACTTCGGGGCCTGAACTCGCCGTCCACCCGGCGATGCGTGACGGCTGCGTCACGTTCGGTAACATCGTCTGCGGCATCCCCCGCCCGTGACGCCGTCTTCGAAGACATATGACGGCGTGTCGCGCGCTGACCCAAAATTCCGGAAAGAGGCGCGGACAAATCGGACAGACAACCGCGCACGACGGGACAAAGCGGGATCAAAAGCTATCGCAAGCTGTGATCTGATCGTCACTCTTCGTATGGAACCCCGAATGCCGCTCGTATTCGTTGCGTGCACGGTGGGTCACCTGTGAACATCAGGGAAAGGTCCGGAATCCCTCCTACCGGGTCGGCGGCGCGACGGCGGCGGGGATTCCGCCCATGGCGCGCTTTCGACCGGCCGGGAACGGATTCCTGATCGGGCCGATCGACACGTCCGGGAAGCGATTCCCGGACAGCGCATATGGGGAGGGGGCCCCGATGACTGCTATCAGGCCCCGCGGGAGCGGGGGACGCCGTCACGACGGGCGGATTCACGACCCGGAGTTCGGCTCATGGATCGGCGAGGTGGCCAGGGCGGTCCGGGACGTGGTCGACAGCACACCCCGGACCATCCGCCTCTGCGCCCTGATCGCGGTTGCCGCCGCGTCGTGGGCATTCCTCAGGTAGCCGTCCAGCAGCCATGAGGAGGTCGCGGACCCAGGTTAAGGGGGCCGGAGACCCGTGACGGCCCGGTTTACGGGATCGGGACGATCCCCAGGGCCAACCCGGAGTCAAGCCGGAGCGCCACGGCGCTGCCTGGGTCCGCGACGGGCCGCCTCTTGGCGGTGCGGGTCCTCTGCCGAGCCCGCCGCCCGCTCAGAGGCGGGTGCTCCGCCACCTGTCCTCCTCGCCGCCGCCTTTCCCGGCCCGTTGCCGGTCGATGTCCCGAGGCTACCGTCTCGTTACCCGTTCACTGCCTTTACCTGCCGCTTTCGCCGGGCTCGCCGCGGCCGGCCGTACGGCCCGAGGGGCCCGTCACGGCGTACGGAGGGGCGGGACCGGAGGGTCAAGAAACGCCAAATGTGGTTTTTGGCCACATCATCAGGGGAACGGGGAACTGACCGACTGGAGCCTCCTGCTGAAGAAGAGCGCTTATGCCAGACGTGACAAGGGAGGTCCAGTTCGACACCGTGCACGGTCCCTCCCTCGTCGCGCAGGCAACCGTGGAGTCGGCGACGCTCACGCTCGGAGTCGAGGAGGAGTTCCTGCTCGTCGACCCCCGAAGCGGGCGGGTCGTTCCGGCGGCGCGGGAGATCCGCGGGCGGGCGGCCGGGCCGGGGGCGGACCGGCTGGTGTTCGAACTGACGCAGTTCCAACTGGAGAGCAACAGCGCCGTGCACACCACGCTGCGGGACCTGCACGGCGATCTGCTGGAGATGCGCCACGCCGCCGCGGCCGCCGCCGCGAGCGTGGGGCTCGGGCTCGTCGCGTGCGGCGCCCCCCTGGACGGCAACGCGGGGGTGCCGCCCCTGTCGTCCTGCCCCCGCTACCACGCCATGCTGCGGGAGTTCGGGGCGGTCATGGACGGCCAGGGAGTCTGCGGCTGCCACATCCACGTGGGCATCGCCGACCGCGAGGAGGCCGTGCGGGTGAGCAATCACCTGCGGCCCTGGCTGCCGGTCCTGCAGGCGCTCACGGCCAACTCGCCGATCGCGGACGGCCGGGACACCGGCTATGCGAGCTGGCGGGCGCTGGTGATGGGCCGATGGCCGAGCACGCAGCCGCCGCCGTACTTCCGGTCGCTGCGGCACTACGAGAGCCTCGTCGACGGCATGCTGGCCGGGGGCACGATCATGGACCGGGGGATGATCTACTGGCTCGTCCGCCTGTCCGACCATGTGCCGACGCTGGAGATCCGCGCGGCCGACGTGTGCCCGACCGCGGGTGAGGCCGTGCTGCTGGCCGGGCTCGTCCGGGGGCTGGCCGAGACGGCGCTGCGTCAGGTGCGGGCGGGCGTGCCCGCCCCGGAGGTCGAAGACACCCTGCTCCGGGCGGCCTACTGGCGGGCCGCCCGCGACGGCGTGGACGGCGAGGCCCTCGATCCGCTCGCCGGGGCCCGCGTGCCGGCCTGGCGCCTGGTGGACCGCCTGTTGGAGCACGTGCGCCCGGTGCTCGAGGAGAACGGCGACTGGACCCCGCTGACCCTCCAGCTCGACCGGCTGCGGCACAGCGGGTCGGGGGCGGCCCGTCAGCGGGCGGCGCACGCCCGGTCGGGCTGCCTCGGGGACGTGATCGAGATGCTCATGGCGCAGACCGTCGCCTCCTGCTGGGCCTGACCGTCCTCCGGCGGGCGGTCGCGGGCCCCCGCCCTCGGCAGGAGGACGGGGGCCGGTGGTCAATCGGTCAGATCGTGGGACTCAAACCATGGACACATCGCGGGAGGAGGACATCACCAAGGCGGCGACGGCCTCGACGGCCGTGCCGTCGATGACGAACGCGTCGCGCAGCCGGGTCGCCGCAAGGACGATCTTCAAGATGCCGTGAACTCCGGTGAGCCGCATCGCCCCGGCGGCCTTGTGGATGTCGTCCCTGGCGTCCAGCAGCGCTTCCAGACCGCAGGAGTCGCAGAACCCCAGATCGGACGCGTCCACCACGATCTTGGTGCGACCCTGGCGGACAAGCTCCCTGATCGCCCGCCGGAGCGTGTCCCCGCTGGCGATGTCGAGTTCACCCCGCAGCGCGACCACGACGGCCGGCTGATGATCGCTCACAGTAATCTCGAGCTGCTGCGTTGTCATATACGCGCCTTCATCCATATTTTTCGGGCGTACTGTCTGGAACGACGCTACCCGGCGAAGTGTCAGGTCCCAGTAATGCGCGACGGTCGATGGTATGCGAGTCCATCCTGGAATCCCACTTGTATGCCACCTTGTGGCAAATAGGTAAAGAAGGTCGGGCTCCGCGGCGATCTCCGGGGGTCTGCCCCGAGCCTCCCCGAGTCACCGGAATCCCCGCTCTGGTAGGGGATTTCGTCCCGTACAGTGATCGCCGGAGGCGATCCTTCCGTGATCTTGTACCGATGGAGACTGGACTGGTTCAAACATACCAGCTAGCCAGATAAACGAGCCGTAGCGCGTTTTCTCCCGCTGAATGCTTGATTTTCCTATTCGTTCTTGGTGCGGGCATTACCGACCTCGCCGGTTCGCGGCACGCCCCCGGCCGGCCGGTCGCGCCGGGTCACGGGCGCGGCTACCGGGCGCGAGGGTCCGCGGGCCCGCCCGTATCTTCGCGGGCCGCGACGACGCACTCGCCCGGCCGCAGGACGCCGGGGACGGGATCGCCGGTGATCAAATCGATGCCCCGCACCGGCGCGGGCTGCTCGTCCCCGGTGTGGTTGATGGCGAAGACCAGGTCGCGCCGCCGGACGACCTCGACGCCCGGCACGCCGCTCCCGGTCAGCCCGGCGCGGGCGAGGACCCGGGCGTAGCCGGAGTCGCCGAGGCGCGTCGAGACGTACCACGCCGTGCCGTCGCCGAAGCGGTGGCGCGTGACGGCGGGCCCGCCGCCGGGGTAGCGGGCGACCGCCTCGGCCCCGTGCAGGTGGACGACCTCGCTCCAGACGGTGGCGGCGCCGAAGTCCGTGAGCGTCACCGGGCCGGCCAGCGGGCGGAACTCCTCCACCCGGACGCCGAGGACCTCGCGCAAGGCCCCCGGATATCCGCCCAGGCGCACCCGCGTGTGCTCGTCGGCGATCCCGCTGAAGAACGACACGACGAGCGTGCCGCCGCCCTCGACGTACGCCGCGAGGTTGCGGGCGGCCTCGTCGGAGATCAGGTAAAGGCTCGGCACGAGGACGGCCCGGCAGGCCGTCAGGTCGTGCGACGGGTGGGCGAAGCAGGCGGTGACGCCCTGCCGCCACAGCACCCGGTGGGCCTGCTCGGCGGCGGAGAGGTAGTCGATCTCGGCGGACGGCAGGCCGGGCCCCTGGACGGCCCACCACGCCTCCTCGTCCCACAGGATCGCGACCTCCGCATCGAGGACCGGCCCGTCGGGCGGCGCGGGAATCCGCTTCAACGCCTCGCCCAGGGCGCGGATCTCCCGGAAGACGCGGGAGTCCGGGCCGGCGTGCGGGACCATGCCGGGATGCCACTGCTCGGCGCCGCCGCGGGAGGCCCGCCACTGGAAGAACATCACGCCCTTCGACCCCCTGGCGACGTGCTGCAGGCTGTGCCTGGCGATCTCGCCGGGCTCCTTGGGCGTCACACGGGGGCCCAGGACATATCCCGTGGCCTGCTCCATCAGCAGCCAGGGCCGCCCGCCGGCCCACGACCGGGCCAGGTCGGCCGCGAACGCGCTCTGCTCGGCCGCCGCCATGCCCTGTCCGGAGGGATAGTGGTCGATCGCGACCAAGTCCACTTCGCGCGACCACTTCCAGTGGTCGACCGAGGCCCAGCCGGCCATCACGTAGTTGGTGGTGACGGGCACCCCGGGGGTCAGCTCGCGCAGCACGTCGCGCTGCTCCCGGAAGTGCGCGAGCATCTCGTCGGAGACGAACCGGCGGAAGTCGAGCGCCTGCGCCGGGTTCGGCAGATACTGCGTCGCCCGGGGCGGGGTGATCTGCTCCCAGTCCGAGTAGCGCTGGCTCCAGAACGCCGTCGTCCAGGCGTCGTTGAGCGCGTCGAGGGTGCCGTACCGCCGCCGCAGCCAGGCGCGGAACGCCGCCGCCGAGTGGTCGCAGTGGCAGGGCGTGCCGTACTCGTTGTGCACGTGCCACATCGTCAGCGCCGGGTGGCCGCGGTAGCGCTCGCCGAGCACGCGGGTGATCCGCAGCGACGCCTCGCGGTAGGCGGGGGCGCTCACGCAGTAGGTGTCGCGGCTGCCGTGCGTGAGCCGTACGCCGTCCCGGGTGACGGTCAGGGCGTCGGGGTGCGCCAGGGAGAACCACGGCGGGGGAGACGCGGTCGGGACGGCCAGGTCCACCCCGATCCCGGCGTCGGCGAGCAGGCCGAGCGCCCGGTCGAGCCAGCCGAAGTCGTAGCGGCCCTCGGACGGCTCCAGCCGCGACCAGGAGAAGACGCCGACGGTCACGAGGGTGACTCCGGCCCGGCGCATGAGCGCGACGTCCTCGGCCCACATCTGTTCGGGCCACTGCTCCGGGTTGTGGTCCCCGCCGTACCAGAGCGGCATGCACTTGCCCTTCTTTTGGCTGGAGACCAAACTAAATAGGGTGGATCAAGGAGTCAACGGCTTCGTCTCGCGCACTCGCGCCGGCGACTGGGAGCACGCGCTGATCAGCGGGAACGGCCGTCAGGGCGCCCTGGTCCACGGCGCGGGGCCGGCGATGCGGGTGACGCTCTCGCACGAGCGGCTTTTCCTGCCCACGCTGCCGCCGATCGCGCCGCCGCGGACCGCCCCGATCCTGCCGGAGCTGCGCGCGCTGCTGTACGCCGGCCGGTTCCGGCGGGCGGCCGAGCGGGTGATGGAGGTGGCCGTCGAGCAGGACCCCGGCTACGCGGACCTGCGCTGGATCGACCCGCTGATCGGCGCGGCAACGCTGACGTACACGCACGGGAGCGCGCCTGAGGACTACGCGCGGGCCTGCGACTTCACCACGGGCGTGGTGACCCAGGAGTGGCCCGGGGTCCTCAGGCAGGAGGTCTTCGTCTCCCGCGCCGACGACGTCGTGGTGATCCGCCTGCTGGGCGAGGTCTCGGGGACCCTCGCGCTCACCCCGGTCGGGGAAGAGCCGCCCGTGCCGATCGCGTACGCGACCCGGGCCGACCCCGGGCGGCTGGAGCTGACCGCCGCGTTCCCCTCCTCGTGGGGGGCCGTCACCGGATATGCCGTCGAGTGCCGCGTCCACGCCGAGGGCGGCCGCCTGTGGATGGAGGGCGAGGCGCTGCGGGTGCGCGGCGCGCGGGCCGTCACGATCCTGGCCCGGACCGTCGTCCATCCGGCCGGACGAGAGCCCGGCCCGCTGGACCGGATCGTCCCCGACGCCGACCGGCTGCTGCGGGATCACGCCGCGATCCACGGCGACCTGTTCGGCCGCGTACGGCTCGGCCTCGGCGGCGCGCGGTCGCGCCCGGAGAGCGAGAAGGCGCTCGCGCGCGGCGGGCCGGAGCTGGTCGAGGCCGTCTTCGCGGCGGCGAGGTACGCGATCGTCTCCAGCGTGGGGGAGCTGCCGCCGACGCTGCAGGGCGTGTGGAGCGGGACGTTCCGGCCCCCGTGGCAGTCCGGCTACACGCTCGACGGCAACCTGCAGGCGGCGGTCGCCGGGCTGCTGCCCACCGGCACGCCCGAGCTCCTGCTGCCCGTCTTCGACCTGCTCGAACGGTTCCTGCCCGACTTCCGGGACAACGCCCGCACGTTGTACGGCTGCCGGGGGATCCTCGTGCCCGCCCACGTCTCGACCCACGGCAGGCACAACCACTTCCACCCGACGTGGTGCCTGACCTTCTGGACCGCCGGGGCGGCCTGGCTGGCGCGGCTCTACTACGACTACTACGACTACACCGGCGACCTGGGCTTCCTGCGGGAGCGGGCGCTGCCGTTCATGGCCGAGGCGGCCGAGTTCTACGAGGACTTCCTGGACGGGCGCGGCGACTTCGCGCCGTCCTACTCGCCGGAGAACGCCCCCTCGGGAGGCGACGCCCAGGCGTGCGTCAACGCCACCATGGATATCGCCGCCGTACGCGACCTGCTGCGCAACCTTATGCGGGCCTGCGCGGAGCTGGGGCGCGACGCGAGCCGGTGGCGGGCCCTGCGCGAGCGGCTGCCGGCCTACCGGATCGCGCCCACGGGCGAGCTGTCGGAGTGGGCGCCGCCGCCCGGCCTCACGCTGCGGGACAACCACGCCCACCGGCACGCCTCGCATCTCTACCCGTTCTGGTACGACACCGGCGACGCCGTCGACCCGGCCGTGCGCGCCGCGGGGGCCGAGGCCGTACGCAGGCGGCTGGAGTGGTGGCGCGGCGCGGAGTCGGACGAGATGGCGTTCGGGCTGGTCCAGCTCGGCCTGGCCGCCGCGAACCTCGGCATGACGGCGGAGGCGGCACAGGCCCTCGACCTGCTCGTCACGCGTTACTGGCGGGCCAACATGGTCTCCACCCACAACCGCGACGCCATCTTCAATGTGGACGTGTGCGGCGGGGTCCCCGCGCTGGTCGCCGCGATGCTGCTGCGGTCGGAGGGCGACCGCCTCGACCTGCTGCCCGCCTGCCCCTGGCCCTCCGGGGAGGTGCGCGGCCTGCGCGCCCGGCGCGGCGTGGTCGTCGAGCGCCTGACCTGGTCGCCCGCGGGCGTCGAGGCCGTCCTGACCGGCGCCGGCTCCCGCCGTCTCACCGTCACCACCCCCTGGACCCGCCGCTGACGGCGGCGGGTGCCGCGGCCGGCGTGTGGCCGCGGCACCCGGGCGTCGCCCGTCAGGAGGTGCTGCCGGTCACCGTGGTGCCGGACTTGGTGATGTAGTAGGTCGTCCGCGCGCCGCTCCAGAAGTGGAAGGTCAGGGTCACGCGGCCGTCGTTCACCTCGTTGAAGAACTCGGGTTTCACGATGACGGTGTTCGCGTCGTAGTCGGGCTGGAAGGTCTGCCAGAACTCCTTGTACGGGGTCCAGTTGGCGGGTCCCGCCGGGCTGCCGTCGGCGTACTTGGCCTCCATCGTGGCGAGCTGGTCGCCGCGGAACTGGGTGGGGACGGCGAACGAGGAGGTCGTGCCGGTGGCGGCGGCGTGGGTCGGCGGGTCGGAGGAGATGACGCTGATCTGCCAGGGCACCCCCTGGGAGAAGAGGGCCTCGATGGTGGCGTTGACGCCGTAGGCCCGGTTCCCGGCCAGCCGGGTGAGAGCCGCCGCGGTGAGGGTCAGCGTGGTGCCGGACACGGTGTAGTCCGTCCCGTCGGCGAGGGGGGCGCCGTTGTGCCGCAGACCCCGGAAGGTGGTGCCGTTGAGATTGAGCGTGAGCGTCTTGGCGGTGATGGCGCCGCTGTGCGGCAGGTACACCTGATCGGATGAGGCCGTGCCCGACCGCGTGGTCCAACTGGCTTTCATGAGCTCGTACACGCCCTGGTCACGCCAGCGAAGCTCGTTGCGGTTCAGGAACTGGCCCGCGTCCCAGAGCATGGTGGTGAGACTCCGGATGCGGGCGTGGTAGCCGACGGCCTCGATGAACTTCAGGAACTCGCCGCGTTCGATGATGCCCGGCCGGGTGTGATCGTAGCTGAGCAGCGCCCATTCGCCGATGATCACCGGAATGCCGCGGGCGACGAACGTGTCGTGCACCCGGTCGAAGGCGCCGAGCAGGTCCTGCTCGACATTGGCGTCGTACCGCGTGCCGCCCGCGATGTTGACGCTGAACGGCCACCACCCGTAGAAGTGCACCGTGGCGGCGAGGTTGGGGTCCTTGAGCCGGTTGAACGTGGCCGTCAGAGCGTCCAGCCGGGCTTGCTCGCCACTGGTGTGCAGCGTGGGCAGCACGAGCAGCCGGGTGGCGTTGCCGCCGCCGGACGCGCGCACCAGGTGGACGAACTCCGTGTTGAGCTCGTCGAGCAACTGATCACCCTGAGCGTCACTGGAGGTGCCGGCGAACTGCGGCTCGTTGACACTCTCGAACACCAGCTTGGGAGAGTAGTCGCGGAACGTCTGGGCGATCTGCCGCCACAGCGCCGTGTATCGGTTCATCACGGTCGTGCGGTCGCCGAGGTACCCGTTGATCCACTGCCAGGAGTCGTGGTGCAGGTTGAGCATCACGTAGAAGCCCTCGTCCAGGGACCAGTCGACGATCTGGCGGACGCGGTTCAGCCAGGCGGCGTCGATGGTGTAGCCGGGCGCCGGGCCGTGGTGGTTGCTCCAGGTGACCGGGATCCGGACGCTGTTGAACCCCTGGGACCGTACGTGGTGAAGCAGGGCCCGGGTCGTCGGCGGGTTGCCCCACGACGTCTCGTCCGGGATGGCGTCGAGGGTGTTGCCCAGGTTCCAGCCGGGCTGCATGGCGGCCACGGTGGCCATCGCGTCACCCGGCTGGGGCGAGGGGGACGGGGACGGGCTGGGCGACGCCGACGGCGAGGGACTGGGAGATCTCGACGGGCTCGGGGACGGCGAGGGCCCGCCGACGCTCCCGGTGCACGGGACGCCGTTGAGCGCGAACGCGTCCGGCGCGGTGTTGGCGCCCGACCACGACCCGTTGAAGCCGAAGGAGACCGTCTGGTTGGTCGCGATGGTCGCGTTCCAGCTCTCGTTGACGGCGGTGACCTGCGCGCCCGACGAGGTGATCGTGCTGTTCCACGCCTGGGTCACGCGCTGCCCGGACGGGAAGGTCCAGGTCAGGCGCCAGCCGTTGACCGGGTCGCCGAGGTTGGTCACCTTCACGTCGGCGGTGAACCCGCCCGGCCATTCGGCCGGGACGGTGTACGCCACGCGGCAGCCGGCCGCCGCGTGCGCGCCCACGGCGGTCGAGATCCCCGCCATCAGCAGCGCGATCACGGTGCCGGCGATCGCGCCGGCCCGCAGCCGGGCTCTTCGTAACCTGTGCAGCTTCACCGTTCGCTCTCCCTTGTGCGCCACATGCCGTGGACCGAGCCGGCCGACCTCGACTACGAAATACATCGGCTTATCTCTTGGAAAACTTTCCGGTGAATCGCCGGAAAGGCAACAGACTGATCGGTCGAGGGGTGCCATTTCGCCCATGGGCACCGAGCCTGGCCTACCGTAGACAGGCTGATCGTCGCGATAATTTCGTGAAACATTGTCGGAGAATGTCGCTGAAACTTTCAGCGCCTCCGACGGGCACGCACGCGGACGGCCGGTGCGGCCAGGCGGGTTATCCTTTCGCCGTGAGCGGGCCCGCGACGTTCGACGGGCGGGACGGCAGGACGCGGCGCCGGACCGGCGAGGAGGAGGGGGGCCGAGTTGTCGTATGCCGGGTCGGACGGACCCGTTGCCGACCGGAAGCGCCGGAAAGGCGATCCCGCGCGGCCCGTGACCATCTCCTACATCGCCGAGACCGCCGGGGTGTCGATCCCCACGGTGTCCAAGGTCGTCAACGGCCGCTCCGGCGTGTCGGCGGACACCCGCGCCCGCGTCGAGGCGCTCATCCACGAGTACGGATACCGCAGGACCAACCGCAGGAACCTGCTGGAACTCGTCTTCGGCGAGCTGGAGGACCTGTGGGGGATTGAGATCATTCGCGGGGTCGAGCGGGTGGCCCGCGAGCATCGCGTGGGGGTCGTGCTGACCGAGTTCGGCCCGCCGCGTGACACGGGGGACCACTCGATCGACGACACGCTGTCCCGCCGCCCCGCCTGTGTCGTGACCGTGGCCCAGTTGTCGGAGGAACAGCGCGAGCGGCTGCGCGCCAACGACATCCCCTTCGTGGTCTTCGACCCCACGACCGAGCTGCCGGACGGCGTTCCCTTCGTCGGCGCGACGAACTGGGCGGGCGGCCGGTCCGCCACCCGGCACCTGATCGGGCTGGGGCACCGCCGCATCGCGATGGTCTGCGGCCCGGACGGGGTCCTGTGCTGCCGGGCCAGGCTGGACGGCTACCGCTCCGCCCTGGAGGCCGCCGGCCTGGCGGTGGAGCCGGACCTCGTGGTGCGTGCCGAGCTCACCAGGCAGGACGGCCGGACGGCCGCGCTCGCCCTGCTGGACCGCGCGGATCGCCCCACGGCGATCTTCGCCTGCAACGACCTGCAGGCGCTCGGCGTCTACGAGGCCGCGCGGGAGCTGGGACTGCGGATCCCGGCCGACCTGAGCGTGGTCGGCTTCGACGACCTACCCGTGGCCGCCCTGGTCGATCCGCCGCTGACCACCGTCCATCAGCCGCTCGCCGAGATGGCGGCGGCCGCCACCGAGCTGGCGCTCGCGCTGGGACGCGGCGAGCGGCCGCCGCAGGTCGGTCTCGAACTGGCCACCACACTCACCATCCGGCGCAGCACCGCCCGGCCGGCGGATCACTGACCGGAGGCGGCGACGCCCCGCCGGTGGGAGGGGCGGCGGGGCGTCGGCCGGGGGGAAGGGCGTCAGCCTTTGACGGCGCCGATGATCACGCCCTTGGTGAAGTGGCGCTGCACGAACGGATAGACGATCAGGGCGGGCAGCACGGCGATGGTGACGATGGCCATCTTGATCGCCAGCGTGGGCGGCGCGACCTGACCGAACCCGCTCACGCCCACGGTGGCCGTCGGCAGCGGGTTGGAATCCACGACGTACGACCGCAGGACCAGCGCCAGCGGCCACTTGCGGCTGTCGTCGATGTACAGCATGGCGTTGAACCACGCGTTCCAGTAGCCGACCGCGTAGAACAGGCCGACGACCGCCGTGACCGCCTTCGACAGCGGCAGCACGATCCGCCACAGGATGCGGAACTCCCCGGCGCCGTCGATGCGGGCGCTGTCGATCAGCTCGTGCGGGATGTTCATGAAGAACGCGCGCAGCACGACGACGTTGAACGCCGACACGGCGGACGGCAGGATCAGCGACCAGTACGAGTCCTTCAGCCCGAGCGAGGCGACCATCAGGTAGGTCGGGATCAGGCCGGGGAAGAACACGAACATCAGCAGCACGCAGAACAGGATCGGCCGGTGGAACAGCGTCCCCGGCCGGGACAGCGCGTACGCCCCGAGGACGCTCACGCCGAGGCTGATCGCGGTGCCCACGACGGTGACGCCGGTGCTGACCAGCACCGCGCGGCTCACCACGCTGTCGGAGAAGATCTGGCGGTACGCGTCGAACGTGATGCCGTCGGGCACCAGCACCAGGCCGCCGACCCGGTTCACGGTCTCCGCCGACGACAGGCTGGTCAGCACGATCGTGTAGAGCGGCAGCAGCACCGACAGCAGGATGAGCGCCAGCACGCCGCCCTTGCCGACGCGGCCCGCGAGCGACCCCGGCTCCTCCCAGGGCGCGAGCCCGGACACCTTCTTCTTCCTCATGATCGCGAATACACCCCCCGCTCGCCCAGGGCGTGCGCCACCTTGTTGGCCACCAGGATCAAGATCAGTCCGACCAGGCCCTTGAACAGGCCGGCCGCCGCGCCGTACCCGAAGTCGCCGGTGCGCAGGCCGGACCAGTAGACGAAGGTGTCGAAGACCTCCGACACCTTGCTGCCGACCGCGCCGCGCTGCAGCATGAACTGCTCGAAGCCGACGTTCAGCGCGTCGCCGAGCCGCAGGATCAGCAGCAGCACGATGACCGGCCGCAGCCCGGGCAGGGTGATGTGCCACATCCGGCGCCACCTGCGGGCGCCGTCCACGGCGGCGGCCTCGTACAGGTGGGGGTCGATCGTGCTGAGCGCGGCGAGGAACACGATCGTGCCCCAGCCGGCGTCCTTCCAGATCGTCTCCGCGGTCACGAGCAGGATGAACGTGTCGGAGTTCGTCATCCAGTCGATGCCCGAGTATCCGTGGTCGCGCAGGATCTGCGCGATGAGGCCGGCGCCGCCGAACATCTGCTGGAAGATCGCGACCACCAGCACCCACGAGAAGAAGTGGGGCAGATAGACGACGCCCTGGATGAAGGCCCGCAGCCGCCCGGACACCACGCTGTTGAGCAGCAGCGCCAGCGCGATCGGCACCGGGAAGTAGAAGACGAGCTGGAACGCGGTGATGCCCAGCGTGTTCACCACCGCCCGCACGAACTGCGGGTCGCCGAACAACTGGGCGAAGTTGGTGAAACCGATGATCGGGCTGCCCAGGATGCCGCCGCTGTAGGGGTTGTAGTCCTGGAAGGCGATGACGTTCCCCAGCGCCGGGATCCACCAGAAGGCGGTGACGAGCACCACCATCGGCGCGGCCATGACCAGCAGCGGCCAGTCCCGGCGCAGCCGCGCGGAGAAGGGCTCCTTCCGCGCGCCGTCGGCCGGTCCGGCCGGGGCCGTCTCCCCGGGCCGGACCTCCGTCACACTCCTCGTGTCCGCGTCGGCGCTCACAGCCGGCCGTTCTCCCTGGCGACGTTCATGTAGAACTCGCGGGCCTCGTTGCCGCCCTGCTCCTGCCAGTCCTTGACGATCTGCGCCCACTCCGAGATCGGCCGCTTGCCGCGGAAGATCTCTCTCATCTTGTCCTCGGTCGGCTTGACCAAGGCGGCCATCTTGGACGGCCGCTCGACCCGGAGCCCGACGAACGGGTCGCTCTCCAGGTATTTCGAAGCCGTGGTCTGCCACGCGTGGTACGTCTCGACGTAGCCGGGGTACTGGTTCTCGGTGATCGCGCCGGGCCGCCCGGACAGGAACATGTACGTCGGGGCGAACTCCTTGCGGCCGAGCGGGGTCTGCTGGACCTGCCCATCCTTCAGCGTGAAGTGCTTGCCCTCGACACCGTTGTTGACCATGTCGTACTCCTGCGTGCCGTACGGCGCGGAGCACCAGTTGGCGATGCCGAGCAGCTCACGGGTGCGGGCGTCGCCGAGGTCCTTCTTGATGAAGCAGAACATGCCGGCGGGCTCGTTGCGCCACACGATGACCTTGCCGCCCGCGTGCGCCGGGTAGGGGTCGACCGCCCGCACGTCGAACTTCGGATTGCCGGGCAGGAACCGGCCGAACAGCTCGTGGATCGCGCCGAGGCCGTCCTTGTACATGACGATCTGCCCGCTGCCGAACGGCTCCTTGTGGTCGGCGAACGCGTTGGCCACGATGTCCGGGTGGACGTAACCGAGCTCGAACAGCTTGGTCATGAGCTCGATCGACTGCAGGAACTCCGGCGTCTCGTACTTGTAGATGAGCGTGCCGTCGGGCTGCTTGCGCCACTCTCGCGGCACGCCGAACGCCCGCTGGAGCTCCTGGTCCATGTCGCCGAACGCCCAGCGCTTCTTCCTCGGGTCGGTCAGCTCCTTGCCCAGCGTGAGCAGATCGTCGGCGCTGGCGGGCATGGGCAGGCCGAACTCGTCGAGGATGTCCTTGCGGACGAGCGTGGCGAACGGGTAGGGCGCGTTCTGCCAGGGGATGCCGTGGAGCACGCCGCCGAACACGCCGTACGTCCAGGCGGCGGTGTCGTAGTTGGCCAGCAGCGGGAACTCCTTGGCCGCCTCGCCCGCGAGATAGGGCGACAGGTCGGCGAAGAGCTTGTGGGCCGCCTCGGTGAAGTGGGCGATGGAGTCGATGTTCCAGCCCGGGATCTGGATCATGTCGGGGACGTCGCCGCTGGCGAGCAGGGTGGTCAGCTTGTCGACGTAGGTGTTGCCGTCGGAGATGTTGAACCGTACGGCGCCGCCGAGGCGCTCGTTGACCGCGTCGAAGTAGGAGTTCTCGCCCAGGCCGGGTGGGATGGTGCCCCACAGCGGGGTCATCGCCGTCACCTGCTTGCCGCTGGTGATCGGCTTGGCGGCGACCGCCTGGATCATCGTGGCCGGCCTGGTCAGGAAGCCGGGTTCGACGAATTCGGCGGCGGGCAGGTCGGGCGACAGGCCCGGCACCCGGAACGGCACGCGGGTGGGCACGAGACCCGCGAGCTTGTCGGCGGCGACGGCGGTGCCCTTGGACACGTCCTTCTTCGCCGCGCAGCCGGTCAGGCCCGCGGCGGCGAGCGCGCCGGCGCCCACCAGGCCGAGGAATCCACGGCGGCTGGTCAGGAAGCCGCCGGGGGGTTGGCTCATCGGTGCGATCCTTCCGGAAAGGGGGTTTTGTTAGTTCGTCAACTGGCCAAACAAATTAACTCGTGAGCGGGGCGGCGGCAAGGGTCCGTATGACGTCCGCCACACCGGGAAGGGCCCGTTTCCCGCGGCGCGTCCGCCTGCCCGGGATCGCGCTGCTTCGACAGCCCGGGCGGCGCCGGGCATCATGAACGCCGTGCTCACCCCGCCCGATCGCCCGCACGACGCGCTCAACCTCGAAGAGGCGCTGGAGGCGTCGCTCGCACGCTTCCCCGCGGCCGAGCTGACGCGTAGTGTCCGGACGCTCATCAGGCGGTATCGGGAGGGCTTCGACCCGAGCGTGCCCGCGCTGAGCTCGCAGGCCGCGGTCGCCGCGTACGCCGGATATCGCATGCCGGCGACCTACAGCGCCGTGCGCGCGGCGCTGCGCCAGGTCGCCCTGCTCGCCCCCGGCTTCGCACCGCAGACCCAGGTGGACGTGGGCGGCGGCACGGGCAGCGCGGTGTGGGCCGCGAGCGCGGTCTGGCCGAGCCTGCGCGAGGTCACCGTCCTGGAGCAGTCGCCGTCCGCCATCGACTTCGGGCGGCGGCTGGCCGGGCGCGCGCCCGCCCCGGCCGTCCGCGAGGCGCGCTGGCGGCAGGCGGTCGTCGACCGCGACGTGCCCGCGCCCGCGGCCGACCTGGTCACGATGTCGTACGTGCTCGGCGAGCTGCCGCCCGCCGTGCAGGCGGACGTGGTGCGGTCGCTGGCGTCGGCCGTGGCCGGCGACGCCGGCATGCTGGTGATCGTGGAGCCCGGCACTCCCGCCGGGTACGCCCGGATCGCGGCGGCCAGGCGGCTGCTGGCCGAGCTGGGCCTGCACCTGGTCGCCCCCTGCCCGCACGACGGCGAGTGCCCGATCCGCCCCGACCAGGACTGGTGTCATTTCGCGGTCCGCCTCAACCGCACCGCCCTGCACCGGCGGGTCAAGGACGGCACGCTGAGCTTCGAGGACGAGAAGTTCTCCTACGTCGCGGTGTCGGCCCGGCCGTGGCCGCGCGCGGGAAGCCGGATCCTGCGCCATCCGCTCAAGCGCAAGGGGCTCGTCACGCTGCGCCTGTGCACGGCCGAGGACGGGCTGACCGACCGGGTGGTCTCCAAGCGGCAGGGCGAGACCTACCGCGCGGCGCGTGACGCCGCCTGGGGCGACGCCTGGCTGTGACCGGGCGAGACTACAGGGGCGTGGCGGCGACGGTGACCGCGATGTTCTGCCGCAGGTCGCAGTTTTTGACCCGGTTGCAGTAACCGTCCGCCACGCTGGCCGCCCCGCCCGTCGTGCTGGTCATCGCGTGCTGGCGCCCCCGGTGCCGCATGGGACTGTGCAGGTAGACGATGCTCCGGTTGCGGGTGCCGTTGCCGACGGAGACCGGGCCGTCCCCGTCTCCCCGACCGGCTCGCGCGGTCGCGGGATCGGCGAGCAGGACCTGCGCCGCGGCAGCCGCGAGGAGCGCGGCGAGCAGGGGGAGACGCCGAGACGCGCCGCGTGGATGAGGCATTCGCCACCCCCGTCCGCCCGTGCGCCGCCACCCGCGAGGCGGGCGGCGGTCGTTTTCCGAATGGTCACACCGTAACGTCCGGCGCGGCCCGCGGGCGGCTCCCGGCGCGCGTGTCCCGCCGGGTTGCCGGCCGTTTCCCGGCCCTTTCCCGGCCGGTCGCGTCAGCGCCGTCCGTTGACCACGGTGCCGATCACCCTGGGGGAGCTCTGGTTGCGGCCGACGAGGTTCTGGGAGCCCCTGCACCCGGGCCGGCGCTTGCAGTTGGAGGCCTGGGTGTTCACCGACGCGTCCACGCCCGCGACGGTCTGCTGGGTGCCGCTCAGGTTTCGCTGGCTGCCGACGAACAGGGAGTTCAAGTTGTTCTGGCCGTTGTTGACCACATACCTTGAGCCGACGCCGTTTCCGTCGCCGCCGCCCCGTCCCCGGCTCGCCGCCGCGTCCGTCGCGGGGCAGAGCGCGATCCCCGCGCTCGTGAGCGCCAGCGCGGTCAGCGCCAGCAGCCGCACCGCCGGGCCGGCCTGCCGCCCCCTGTGACGAGCCATCGTCTTTCGCGCCTTTCCCCGTCGCCTGCCCTGTCGTCTGCCTTGGAGATCCGCTCGCGCGGACCTGCCGGGCATCTACCCGGGACGGACGCGCCCGTCACGGCCGCTGAACGAGGATTAACCGCTCTTAGGTGATTTGCCGGGCCTTCTGGCCTCTTTCCCGGACTCCGGGGGACTCACCTCGATCTCCTGGTTCGACGCCCACAACCGCTGCGTCACGTCGCAGAAGCGGGACCGCTTTCCGCATTTCATGCTCTGCGCGTTCGCGGGGCCGGCGACGCCCACCGTCCGCTGCTGGATGCCGCTCACGTTTCTCGCGCTGCCCACCGTGAGCTGGCCGATGTTGCGGACCCCGTTGCCGACTCGGATGGTGACGTGGTTGGCGTTGCGGTCGCCGTGCCCGGACGTACGGCTGACCGCCGCGTGCGCGGCGGCCGGGGACTGCGACGCGAGGAGCCCCGCGATCGCGACCGCGGCCAGGGCGGCGAGGCAGGCGCGCATCGGCGGCTCACCGCCCGGCGGCCCTGGAACGCCGGGTCCGGTCCGCCGGCGAGCCGCTCTCCCCAGCCTCTGTCTCCTCGGCTTCCCCCTCCTGGGCGCGGATGCGCTGCGAGAGCACGCAGAGCCGGCCCCGCGGTTTGCACAGGCCGCCCTGCACGCTGCTCAGCCCGCCCACCGCCGTCGAGAACTGCTGCAGGACGCCGCGCAGGTGCGTGCTGCCGATCACCACCATGCTCCGGTTGGCCGAGCCGTTGCCCACGCGTACGGCCGAGCGGTTCCCGTTGCCGTCTCCGGCCGCCGCCGCGTCGGCCGGCGCCGCCAGGATCGACGCCAGCGCGACGGCGAGCACGGCCGCGGTCGTCGCGGGCCGCCGCGGAAGGGGAAACCCCGCCGGGGTGTGGATGATCGACATCACCGATGCCTCTACCCCGCTCGCGGGCCCGTGCCCCGGCCCGCGCGGAAACCGGGCCGGATCATTGCCGCCCTTTTGAGCCGCCGTCTCCCCTGGGACCGGGAGCGTGAACCTTTCAGGTCCGCCCCGGGAGCCGGGCAGGTCGGGCCCGCCGCGCTCCGGGGCACTCTGGCCGTTCCTGATCACCGATGCGATAGTGCGGGGGCCGCTCGCCCTGTGGGCGTCTATCCCGGGAGGATCGCATGCGTACGGTTCGGGCACTACTCGTCTCCGCCGCCCTGGCCGCCGGCCTGGTCTCCGTCGCCACGGCCCCGGCGCACGCGGAGAGCATCCGTTACGCCTACTACTTGCAGGAGGACTGCTACAACGGCGGCAGGCTCGGCATCCAGTGGGGGTGGTGGACCAGCTTCCGCTGCGAGTGGGGGGTCGGCGGGGGCAACTTCTGGTTCCTCATCGCCTGACGATCCGCGCCCCGCGCCTCCGGGTGCGGGGCGTCCCGCTGACCGTGGCCGCTAGCGCGGCTCGGACCCCTCGACGGCCAGCGCCGGGTCCCGGGCCTCCGGGCCCTGGGCGTCGGTGACGACCACCGTGCCGAGCTTCTCGGACAGGCCCCGCGCGATGCGGACCGACCGCACGACCTCGGCGGCGGTGACGCGCAGCGTGTCGAGGACGGCCTGGATCTCCGGCGCGCTCTGGCTGCCCTCGCGCACCGCCGCGAACAGCAGCCGCGACGGGGCGTCGGACAAAGCGCGGATCACCACGTCGGTGCGCGGCGCCACCTGGGCCAGCCGCGGCAGCAGCGCCACGCCCAGCCCCAGCCCGACCGCCGTCATGGTCGCGTCCCAGTCGCCGATAGCGTGAGACTCGCGCGGGGTGAAGCCGGCGGTGAGACACGCGGACACGCCGATGTCGTGGCACATGCCGGCGGTGGCGAAGATCCACTTCTCCTCGGCCAGGTCGGTCAGCCGCAACTCGGTGGAGGCGGCCTTCGGGTGACGGGCCGGCAGCGCGACGTCGAAGGGATCGTGACAGAGCGCGAACTTGCGCAGCCGCTGGTTGAGCGCGGCGGGGTTGCCCTCCGACTCGGCCGAGATGACGACGTCGGTCTGCCCCCTGAGCAGCATCGCGAAGCTCTCGGGCGGGTCGGACTCGGCGACGGTGACGTGAAGGTGCGGGCGCGTGTCCTTCAACCGGGCCACGGCGGGCAGGATGAGCGAGGACAGCGTCGTGGAGAAGCCGGCCACCGCGACCTCGCCCACCTCGCCGTTCTCCAGCGCGGCCAGCTCGGCCTGCATCTGCTCGACCTGGGCGAAGATCGTCGTCGCGTGCTCCAGGACGACGCGGGCGGCCTTGGTCAGCCGCAACCGCCGACCGGACGGCTCGGTGAGCTGCACCCCGAGCTCCCGCCCGAGCGCGCTGATCTGCTGCGACACCGCGGACGGCGTGAGATGCAGCGCCTGCGCCACCGCGCTGACCGTTCCTCGCTCACCCAGCTCGGCCAGCACGCGTAGCTTGCGCAGGTCAAGATCTATCACGTCGGTTGATCCCGTCTCGGTCGGCCGGGCCAAGGGTGCGATCAATTCACCTTACCGTTCCGGCGTCGAGATCGATCACATCGGTCGTCAGCTTCTCCAGCACCTCGATGTCGCGATCCGTACGGCCCTTGCGACGCGGCTCGGCGGGATAGGTGGGATCGAGGATCACGACCGCGGCGCCCAGGTCACGCAGCACGGCGAGGTCCTCGTGGATCTGGTCCAGCGTGCCCTCGCCGAGCAGCCGGTCTCCGCCGAGCGGCCGCGGCGTCACCCGCAGCTTGATCCGCGGGCACAGCGCGGGCACCGGCCTGCGCTCCTGCTCCGCCGTACGCCGCAGCGCCGGCACGCCGACGTGCAGCAGCCAGTCGCGGGTGACCGAGGTGGGGTGCCAGGCGTCGCCGTACCGCACGGCGCGGCGCAGCGCGCCGCCGCTGTGGCCGCCGACCCAGACCGGCGGCCCGGGCTGCCGCACCGGACGCGGCCCGGTGTGCAGGCGGCGGAAGGACACGTGCCGCCCCTCGAAGGAGGCGACGTCCTGCTCCCAGCACGCCCTGATCGCCGCGAGGTACTCGTCGCTGACGGCGCCGCGCTGCCGGTACGGCGCGCCGAGCACGGCGAACTCGCTCGCCGCCCAACCGGCCGCGACCCCGAGGACGAAACGTCCGCCGCAGAACCTGTCGATGTTCGCGGCCATGCGCGCGGTCAGCACCGGGTGCCGGTACGGAAGGATGGCGCACGTCGTGCCCAGCCCGATCCGCTCGGTCCGGCCCGCCAGCAGGCTCAGCGTGACGAACGGGTCGTAGAACGGCGCGGGGAAGAGCCGGCTCACGTCCGGCGTGAGCACGACGTGGTCGGAGACCATGGCGTAGTGGAACCCGGCCTTCTCCAGCCGCACCGTCCACCGCACCAGAGCCTCCGGAGTCGCCTCGGCTCCGTAGTTAGGAATGTTGACCCCAAATTGCACTATTCATCCTTCCGTTAGCGGAGCCCCGGCACGTCCGGCCGTCACCAGCGACACGACCTGGAAGAGCGCGCCGAGCAGCGCGACGGCCGCCGCGAGCGGCGCGAGCGCGGAGACGTGGAGCCCGGAGGCCAGCGCCAGGCCGCCGAGCGCCGAGCCCACGGCGCTGCCGAGATAGGTGACGGAGCTGTTCAGCGCGACCGCGGCGCCGCCCGAGGAGGCCACGGCGAGCAGGCGGTGCTGCTGGGGGACGACGAACCCCCACCCCACCGCGCCCCAAAGCACCAGCGGCACGGCGACGAGCCCGGGAACCCGGGCGCACCAGGGGATCAGCGCGGTCGCCACCGCGAGCAGGCCGACGAGCACGCCGGACAGCAGCGCCGGACGCCCCACCCGGTCGGTCAGCGGGCCGGCGAGCATGCTGCCGCAGACACCCCCGAGGCCCCACAGCCACAGGTAGAGGGCCGGGTCGGCGACGTGCGCGGTCTGCCGCAGCAGCGGCTGCAGGTAGGTGTACAGCCCGAGGCTCGCGACGGTCTGGGCCAGGGTGACCACCACGATCCGCACGACGTCGCGCTCGGCCAGGCACGCCAGCCGGGCGCGCAGCGACGGGCCGGAGCTCTCGCGCACGTCCGGAAGCAGCAGCGAGAGCCCGAGCAGGGCGAGCGCGCCGAGCGCCGCCGCCAGCACCAGGGCCGCCCGCCAGCCGAAGCCGCCCGCCAGGAGCAGGCCGGTCGGCACGCCGACGACCGTGCCCGCGCACATCCCCGTCAAGACCACTCCGAGCGCGCGTCCGCGCCGGGCGGCCGGCATCAGCGCGGCGGCCGTGGTCGCCGCGGCGGGCGTGAACAGCCCCGCGCCCACCCCGGCCAGCGCGCGGCCGGCGATCAGCAGCCAGAACGAGCCGGCCGCCGCGCTCAGCAGGTTGGCGGCGGTGAACACGACCAGCGCCGCCGTCAGCACCCGGCGGGCCCGCCCCGAGCCGAACGCGGTGGCGAACAGCGGCGCGGCGACGGCGTAGCACAGCGTGTAGGCGGTGACGCTCTGGCCCGCGGCGGCGATCGAGACGTGCAGGTCGCCGCCGATCCCGGCCAGCAGACCGGCCATCACGTACGCGTCCATGCCGACGGCGAAGGACCCCGCCGCGAGCGAGGCCATTCCCCCTGCCGCCGGGCCGGACCACGGCCTCATCGGCTCACCGCGTCCGCGATCCGATCGGGGTCCGCCGCGACCGCCCGCATCCGCCGGAGCACCTCGGGCTCGCCCAGCGCCCTGGCGACCTCGAACAGGTCCGGGCTGACGGTCGAGCCGGTGAGGCACACCCGGACCACGTTCGCCACCTGCCTGGCCGGGCCCAGGTAGCGCTCCGGGTGCTCCCGGTAGGCCCGCGCCCCGGGCGCGTAGCCGTGCCGCTCGGCCAGGGACCGGATCTGGTCCAGCCACGTCTCCTGCCGGCCCGCGTGGTCGTACCGCAGGGCGAAGTCGGCGGCGATCTGGCGGACCAGCTCCGGGTCCATGCCGAGGAAGCGGGCGTCGCCGGGCTCGCGCACCGGGACGAAGAGCTCGGGGTGCAGGAAGCCGTACCGTTCGCGCAGGTCCGCCCAGCAGGCGAGGTCCTTGCGCGGCTGGCCGTCCCCGCCCTGCGCCACCGCGATGGCCCGCAGCGCCGCCGCCCGGTCTCCCAGGTAGACCTCGTGCAGCCGCCCGTCGTGGTCCGCGGCCCACCGCACGACCTCGTCGTACACCTGCTCGGGCCGCAGCGAGGCGATGTACGCGCGGCTGATCGAGCGCAGTTTGGGCAGGTCGAGCAGCGGCCCCGCCAGGCCCATCTCCCGCAGCCGCAGGGGCGCGTCCGCCGCGGCGTCGAACGGCAGGTCCATGAGCCGCGAGTTCGCCAGGCCGCGCAGGTAGTGCCGGATCGCCGCGGCGGGATAGCCGGCCGTGAGGTAGTAGTCGACCGACGCCTCGGGGTCCTTGCGCTTGCTGAGCTTGCGCCGGCCCGAGCCCTCCGCCTTCATCAGCGGGGCGAGGTGCGCGTACCTCGGCGGTGCGATGCCCAGGGCGGAGTGGAGCTGGAGGTGCAGCGGGACCGACGGCAGCCACTCCTCGCCGCGCACGACGAGGGTGACGCGCATCAGATGGTCGTCCACGACGTGCGCGAGGTGGTAGGTCGGCAGGCGCCGCCCCTCCTGCGGGGCTTTGAGCAGCACCACGTCGTTGCCGTTGTCCAGCATGGTCACGGTGCCGCGGATCTCGTCGCGGAAGCGGATCCGGCGCGGGATCTCGTGCGGGCAGCGGAACCTGACGACGTGGGGGACGCCACTGTCCAGCAGCCGGGCCGCCTCGTCCGGGGGCAGGGTCCGGCACGAGGCCCACCGGCCGTAGTAGCCGACGGGAGAGCGGGAGGCCCGTTGCTCCTCCGCGTTCCGGGCGAGCCGCTCCTTGTCGCAGAAGCAGGGGTAGGCCGATCCCCCGCGCATCAGGTCGCGTACGTAGGCCAGGTAGACGTCCTCGCGGAGCGACTGGCGGTAGGGCCCCCACGCCCCTGCCGCGTCGCCTTCTCCCTCGTCGCTGGGCAGCCCGAGGTGCCGCAGGACGCGTACGAACCGCTCCGCCGCGCCGGGCAGCAGCCTCGCCCGGTCGGTGTCCTCGATGCGCAGCAGGTGGACGCCGCCCGTCTGCCGGGCCAGCGACCAGGAGACCGTGGCGGTGTAGAGGCTCCCCACGTGCAGGTGCCCGGTGGGGCTGGGGGCGAAGCGGGTCACCTCCACGCCCTCGGGGAGACGGCGCGGGGGGAAGCGGTCTTCGAACTCGCCGGGTTCGGGCAGGTCCGGCGGAAACAGAGCGTCGACGACATCCCGGTCAAGCACGGCAGGCTCCCTCCTGCTGTCTATGGCTGTCGTGATCGCCCCTCGATCACGATAGGTGGGTTCCGCGTGCCCGGCGGGGGCGGCGGCCGACGGCACTACGGGAAACCGAAGTCTCAGCGGTGGCCCGCCGGGCGCGCCGGGGCGCCGTCAGGACACGGCCACGCCGACCCGCACCTGCACGTTGCCGCGCACCGCCTTCGAATAGGGGCACCGGCCGTGCGCCGCGGCGGCCAGCGCCTCGGCGGTCTCCCGGTCGAGCCCGGGCAGCGACACGACGATCTCGGCGCCGAGGTGGTAGCCGGAGTCGTCGCGGTTCAGCGAGACCCTGGCCGTCACGGTGTCGTCCGTGAGCGTGGTCTTCGACTCGCGGGCGGCCAGCCGGAGCGCGCTGTGGAAACAGGCGGCGTACCCGGCGGCGAAGAGAAGCTCCGGGTTGGCGGCCTCGCCCGGCCCGCCCACCTCCTTGGGGCTGCGCAGCGGGAGCCGGAGTATTCCGTCGGAAGAACGCACCTCGCCGTTGCGCCCGTCTCCGATGGAGGCCACCTCGGCCGTGTAAAGGGTCGGCACTTCATTACTCCTTTTATCCGCATGGTGACTGTTCGCGGTACGAGGCTAGGGGCCGATATTCCCGGAATCACTACGGACCTCCGCATCGACCTCATTTGACGGCGATTTCTAACATGGCCCCGCTGCCGTGCATCGGTGGACGAATTGGAGTTGATGAGATTGGGACCTCTCGACGGAGTGCGTGTTCTGGAAATCGCGGGTTCCGCGCCGGCGGCGTTCTGCGGCACCGTTCTGGCGGACCTGGGCGCCGACGTGGTGCGCGTCGACCGCCCTTCGGGGCGGGGAGCGGAACGGGTCCCGCAGGATCCGCTGGGCCGGGGCCGCCGCTCCGTCGCCCTCGACCTCAAGAGCGCCGACGGCGTGGAGACGGCGCTGTCCCTGGCCGAGCACGCGGACGTGCTGGTGGAAGGCTTCCGCCCCGGCGTGTGCGAGCGCCTGGGGATCGGCCCCGACGTCTGCCTCGGCCGCAACCCCGGGCTGATCTACGCCCGGATCAGCGGATGGGGGCAGGAGGGGCCGTGGGCGGCCCGCGCGGCGCACGACGTGGCGGTCCTCGCCGTGGCCGCCGGCCTGGACACCGACCCCGAGGGCCGGCCGCTGATGCCGCCCGGCATGTACGTGTCGAGCTTCGCGGGCGGCGCGATGGCCCACGTCCAGGGCATCCTCGCGGCGCTGTACGAGCGGTCGCGCTCGGGCCTGGGACAGGTGGTGGACACCGCGCTGGTCGACGGCGCGGCCCTGGTCTCGACGCTGATCGCGCTGTGGCGCAGGGTGCCCGGCAACGTCACGGTCACCGACGCGCCGCACTACACGGTCTACGAGTGCGCCGACGGCCGGCACATGGCCGTCGCCGCGCTGGAGCCGCACCTCTACGGCCAGCTGCTCGAGGAGCTGGGGCTCGACGGCGAGTCCGTCCCCGACGTCGGGGACGCCGCCGCCTGGCCCGCGCTGCGCGCGCTGTTCGCCGAGCGGTTCCTGAGCAGGGACGCCGCCTCCTGGGCCGAGGCGTTCGCCCGGCGGGAGGTCTGCGTGGTCCCGGTGCTCACCCTGGAGGAGGCGCCGGCCCACCCGCAGCTCGCCGGGCGCGGGACGTTCGTCGAGGTGGCCGGTCACCCCCAGCCCGGTCCCGTGCCGCGTTTCTCCCGCAGCGGACGCCGCGCTCCGGCCGCCGCGCCCGGCGCCGGGGAGCACACCGAAGAGGTGCTCAAGGAGTGGCTCGACAGGGTCGGCTGAAACCGTCTGAAATTCATCGAAACATACTTCAAGAAAAAGAAACAATGCGTTCACATTCGACATGTTCGGGTTTCATCCGGCACCCCCGCCGTGCACCGCGGAGTCTCCCCGGAAAATGCGGTGATACGGCATCTGGTAACGTCTGTGAATTAAGAAAGGTGTGCCATGGCCGTCCATCGTGCGCCCCGGCTCGGCATCGTCGTTCCATCTGGTAACGCCGCCGCCGAACCCGAGACGAGCCGTCTCGCCGGCCCGGAGATCAACGTCCACACCTCCCGGTTCCCCGTCCTGCCGGGCAAGAGCCTGCGCGAGCGGCTCGACACCTACAACGAGGTGCTCCCCGAGGCGCTGGGGAACTTCGGCGGCCTCCACCTGGACGCCGCCGTGATCGCCTGCAGCGGCTCGCACTACCTGCTCACCCCCGAGGGCGACCGGAAGATCTGCGACGAGCTCGGCGAGCGCGTCGGCGCGCCGATCGCGTCCACCACGCTGGCCGTCGTCGCCGCCCTGGAGGCCGCCGGCGTCGACCGGATCGCGCTGATCTCGCCGTACGAACCCTGGCTCACCGAGATCTCCCGGGACTACTGGGCGCAGGCCGGCCTGACCGTCGAGCGCGTCGTCAAGGTGCGGGCCGGGGAGGTCTTCTCTCCCTACGACGTGCGCCCCGACGAGCTGATCGACCAGGTGCGCGGCGCCGCGGTCCCCGAGGACCTCGCCTTGGTGTTCACCGGCACCGGGATGTTCACCTTCGCCGCCCTGGAGGAACTGGCGCGCGACGGCGACCGGCTCCTCATCACCTCGAACCTGGCCGCCGCGTGGTGGGCGCGGCGCACCCTGGGACTCCCGCTCGGCGCCGACGACGTCCACCCCCTGCTGCGGTCGCTGGCGGCGAGGACGACGGGCCGATGAGCGACAACGCGCGGGTCGTCGTGGTGGGCGCCGGGCCGGTCGGGCTGACCGCCGCGCTGGTGCTCGCCAGAGCCGGGGTCCCGGTCACGGTCCTTGAGTCGCGGCCCGGCCTGTCGACCGCCTCCCGCGCCTCGACCTTCCATCCCGCGACGCTCGACCTGCTCGACGAGCTGGGCGTCGCCGGGCCCCTGCTGGAGCAGGGGGTGCGGGTCACCCGCATCCAGTGGCGCGACCTGGACGGCGGCGTGCACGCCGAGCTCGACTACGCGGCGCTGGACGGCCGCACCCGGCACCCCTTCCGGCTGCACGTCGAGCAGGCGCGGCTCACCCCGCTGCTGCTCGCCGAGCTGCGGGCGACGGGGCTCGCCGACATCCGGTTCGGGACGACCGTCGTGGACGCCCACGAGGACGGCCGGGCCGTACGGCTGCGCGTGGAGACCGGCGCGGGCGCGTCCCGCGTCTGGCACGCGGAGACGGTCGTGGCGGCGGACGGCGCGCACAGCCGCCTGCGGCGGCTCGCCGGATTCACCGCGACCCCGCGCGAGTATCCGCACTACGCGCTGCGCGTGATCATCGGCGACCCGCTCGACGAGCTGATCCCCGGCCTGTCGCGGCTCACCTACGTCAGGGACGAGCGGCTTTCGTTCAGCGTGCTCGGCATGCCCGACCACTGGCGGCTGATCTTCCGGATGCCGCACGAGGTGCCCAAGGAGGCCGCCACGTCGCCGGCCGAGGTGGCGGCGCTCGTGTCCCGCGCCTTCCCCCACCTGCCGGACCGGCCGCGGATCGCCGACGCGCACACCTATCGGCTCGCGGCGTTCGTCCTGCCCGCCTACCGCGCCGGCCGCATCGTCTTCCTCGGCGACGCGGCGCATCTCACCTCGACGGCGGGCGGCATGAACATGAACTGCGGCCTGCACGACGCCGTGGAGGCCGGCCGCGCGCTGGCCGGGCTGCTGACCGGCCGGGCCGCGGAGACGGCCCTCGACGCCGCGCTCGACCGCCGCCGCTCGGTGGTGGAGTCCGCCGTGATCCCGCGCAGCGAGGCCAGGACGGCCGGGATCGAGGGCGCGGCGGCCCTGCGGCGCTCGATCGACCAGATCCGCCGGGTCGCCGCCGACCCGGTCGCGACCAGGGACTACCTGGTCAAGGCCTCGCTGCTGGACTGCGCCCCCGCGCCGGCGTCCGTCGGCTGACCCTCGCTCACCCACCCGTACGCGACTCATCCGCTACTCCCGCGAACCCCTCCCTCCCGCGAAAGGAAAGGCGGCAGCATGCGCATCTGGTTCCACAAGCACACGGTCGAAGGACGGCTCCCGCTGCTCGACGAGTGGTACCGCCGGCACCTGGAAGAGATCGCCTCGCCCGGCACCGTCATCGACATCAAGACGCTCCCCGCGGACACCTACACCGACCGCACGCCCTTCGGGCTGGTCGGCTACCACTCGGCGCAGGTCCTGTTCAGCGAGTATTTCGCCCATTCCGCGCTGCGCGCGGAGCGGGAGGGCTACGACGCCTGGATCACCGCCGCCGGGCAGGACCCCGGTCTGCGGGACGCCAGGCATCTGGCCGCGATCCCCACCCTCGGCTACGGCCAGACGGCGTTCTCCCTGGCCGCGATGACCGGCCAGCGCTTCGGGGTGCTCGGCTTCATGCCGCGCCTGGAGGAGCCGATCCGGGCCAACATCGCCAGGTACGGCCTGGAGCCGTGGCTCAGCGGCTACGAGGTGCTCGACGGCGGCTGGGACGCGGTCCACCGCTCGCTCGAGGGCGACTTCGACGCCTTCGTCGAGGTCTACACGGAAGGAGCCCGGCGGGCGGCCGCCGCCGGCGCCGAGATCATCATCCCGGCGGAGGGGATCCCCAACGAGATCCTCTGGCACCTCGGCATCCACCAGCTCGAAGGTCTCCCGGTCGTCGACCCCGCCGGACTCGCGGTGAAGGTCGCCGAGACCCTCGTCAACCTCGGCGAGCTGCGGCTCTTCACCCGCAGCGAGCAGGGCTACTGGCTGGACCGGCCCGACCGGGAGACGGCCCAGCACCTGGAGAAAGTCCTCCTCGGATCCCATCTGTAAGGAGCGTGCCCCCCGATGTTCTCGTCCCTCTACGCAGGCAACGTGTCGGCGACCGACCCCGGCGCCCCCTACTACCGGCCGCGCCGGCTGCGCCGTACGCCGGCCCTGCGCCGGCTGACCGCGGAGACCCGGGTCACGCCGGACCGGCTCATCCAGCCGCTGTTCCTCAGGGAGGGGATCACCGAGCCGCGGGAGATCCCCTCGATGCCCGGCGTCTACCAGCACACCCGTGACACGCTGCGCAAGGCCGCGGTCGACGCGGTGAACGCCGGCGTGGGCGGCCTGATGCTCTTCGGCATCCCCGAAGACAAGGACCCGCGGGGCACCGGCGCCCTGGACCCCGACGGGGTGCTCCAAGTCGCGCTGCGCGACGTCGTGGCCGAGGTCGGGGACGCCACGGTCGTCATCGGCGACATCAACCTGGACGAGTACACCGACCACGGCCACACGGGCGTGCTCGACGACTCGGGCGACGTGGACAACGACGCCAGCATCGAGCTGTACGCCCAGGTCGCGGTCGTCCAGGCCGAGGCGGGCGCGCACGTCGTGGCGCCGAGCGGCATGATGGACGGCCAGGTGCGGCGCATCCGCGAGGCCCTGGACCAGGCCGGCCACCAGTCCGTCGCCGTCCTCGGCTACTCCGCGAAGTACGCCTCGCACTTCTACGGGCCGTTCCGCGACGCCGTCGAGTCGTCCCTGCGCGGCGACCGCAAGTCCTACCAGCAGAACCCGGGCAACATCCGCGAGTCCCTCCGCGAGGTCGAGCTCGACGTCGCCGAGGGCGCGGACATGGTGATGGTCAAGCCCGCGCTGGCCTACCTGGACATCGTGCGGCTGATCGCCGACCACGTGCACGTCCCCGTGTCGGCCTACCAGGTGTCCGGCGAGTACGCGATGGTGGAGGCCGCCGCCGCCAAGGGGTGGATCGACCGCGAGCACATCATCGACGAGATCCTCACCTCCATCCACCGGGCGGGCGCCTCCCAGATCATCACCTACTGGGCCACCGAGGTCGCCCAGCGTCTCGGCCGCTGAACCATGCGGCACATCCCCCTCCCGACTCCCCGAAATCAGTGAGGAGCGATCCTCATGGATCATTCCGCCGAGAGTCGACGG
This sequence comes from Microbispora rosea subsp. aerata, assembly GCF_014647835.1. Taxonomy (GTDB): domain Bacteria; phylum Actinomycetota; class Actinomycetes; order Streptosporangiales; family Streptosporangiaceae; genus Microbispora; species Microbispora aerata. Next base: position 35,844 of record NZ_BMPY01000039.1, on the reverse strand, counting down.
CCCACCCTGCTGGCCCTCGGAGTCAGCCACGCCAGCGCGCCCCTGGACCTGCTGGAGCGGCTCACCGAGGCCCCGCGTCCCGTCGACGACCTCGTCCGCGACCTGTCCTCCGTCCCCGGAACCGACGGAGCGGTCGTGCTGGCGACATGCAACAGGATCGAGCTCTACGTAAGCGCCGACGCCGGCGTCCCCGACCACGCGTTCGGCGACGTGCTCGCGCGCCACAGCGGCGTGCCCGCCGACGAACTGCGCCCCCATCTCTACTCCCACCGGTCGGACGACGCCGTCCGCCACCTGTTCACCGTGGCGTCCGGCCTCGACTCCGTCGTGGTGGGCGAGGACCAGATCCTCGGGCAGGTGAAGCAGGCCCTCGAACGCTCCCGGCGGCTCGGCCAGGCCGACGGCGTGCTGGGCAGGGCCATGCAGGCCGCGCTGCGGGTCGGCCGCCGGGCCCGCGGCGAGACCGGCCTGAACGAGGCGGGCCGGTCGCTCGCCACCGCCGGGCTCGCGTTCTTCGAGCAGCGGATCGGCCCGCTGACCGGAGGGACCGCGCTCGTGATGGGCGCGGGCGCGATGGCCGGCGTCGTCGTCGCCGCTCTGCGCCGCTCCGGCGTGGCGCGCGTGCACGTGGCGAACCGTACGCCGGAGAAGGCGCAGCGGCTCGCCGAGACGGCGGGCGGCACGGGCTTCCCGCTGGAGCGGGTGCCCGAGCTGCTGACCGAGGTCGACCTGGTCATCGGCTGCGTCACCGCGACGGGGCACCTGCTCACGGCCGACGACGTGCGCGTCGCGATGAAGGCGCGGCAGGAGCGTCCGCTCTTCATCCTCGACCTGGCCCTGCCGCACAACATCGCCCCGGGCTCCGCCGACATCCCCGGCGTGGTCTTCGTCGACCTGCGGCGGATCAGCGAGGAGAGCGTCCCCGACGACCTGTCCGCCGAGAGCGTGGACGAGGCCCGCCGGATCGTCGACGAGGCGGTCGCGGAGTTCCGCACCAGCCTGCGCGCGGCCAACGCGGCCCACATCCTGAGCGCGCTGCGCGGGGTCGCGGCCGAGGCGACGGAGGCCGAGCTCGGCCGGCTGTCGCGGCGGCTGCAGGCCATGGGCCCGGCGGAGCACCAGGAGATCAGCCGCAGCGTGCACCGCATCGTGGACAAGGTGCTGCACCTGCCGACCGTGCGGGCCCGCCAGCTCGCCACCTCGTCGGACGGGGCGGTCTACATCGACGCCCTCCGCCGGCTGTTCGCCCCCCAGAACGGTGAGAAGGAAATGGAGGTCATCTCGTGAGCGCGTTGTCGGCTCTCTGGGAGGCCCGGTCCATCGCGGTGATCGGCGCCAGCGAGCGCCACGGCGCCCTGGGCCGCAAGCCCGTCGACTACCTGCTGCGATACGGATACGAGGGCAAGATCCTGCCGGTCAACCCGAGGTCGCCGCAGATCCTCGGCCTGCCCGCCTACCCCAGCGTGCGGGAGGCGCCGCAAGGCGTGGACCTCGCCCTGATCATGGTGGCCGCCGAGCGGGTGCCGCAGGCGGTGGACGACTGCGTCGCGGCCGGGGTGCCGCTGGCGATCATCGCGTCGTCCGGCTTCGCCGAGACGGGCGAGGAGGGCGCGGCGCTCCAGGCGGAGGTGGTGGCCAGGGCGCGGGCCGGCGGGCTGCGCCTCATCGGCCCCAACTGCATCGGCGCGGTCAGCTTCAACACCAGGGTGCTCGCCACGTTCAGCCCGCTGTTCCAGGCGGAGAGCGTGCCGTTCGAGCGCGGGACGCTGGGCTTCGTCAGCCAGAGCGGCGCGCTCGGCTTCGGGGCCGCGAGCCTGGCCCTCCAGCGCGGCATCCGGCCGGGCTGGGTGGTGAGCACCGGCAACGACGCGGACGTCACCGCGCTCGAGGTGCTGTGCGAGCTGGCCGAGCTGCCGGAGTGCCAGGGCCTCGTCGGCTACCTGGAGGACACCCCGGACATCGAGTCCCTGCACCGGCTCGCCGCCTCGGGCAAGCCCGTGGCCCTGCTCAAGTCGGGCAGGACCGAGGCGGGCAGCCGGGCCGCCGCCTCCCACACCGGGGCGCTGGCCACCGACGACCGGGTGCTCGACACGGCCCTGCGCCAGCTCGGCATCGTACGCGTCGACGACATCGACGAACTGCTCGACGTGGCCCGCGCGTTCGAGTCCACGCGGCGCCCGAAGGGCAACCGGGTGGCGGTCGTGACCACGTCGGGAGGGTCGGGCATCCTCGCCGCCGACGCGGTCGAGCGGCACGGCCTGGAGCTGAGCCCGCTGAAGCCGGAGAGCAAGGAGGCGCTGGGCGCGATCGTGCCCGCCTTCGGGGCGATCGACAACCCCGTCGACATCACCGCGACCGTGCTCAGCGACCCCTCGCTGTTCGACCGCTCGCTCGACGTGCTCATCGCCGACGACACGGTCGACTCCATCGTCGCCTGCTTCTGCGTGATGGCCGGGGCCGACGTGGACAAGGCGGTGGACAGCCTGGCGAAGGCCGCGGCCAAGGGCGGCAAGCCCATCCTGGTGGCCAGGACGGGAGCGGACTTCCTGGCTCCCGACGCGCCGCAGCGGCTGCGCGAGGCGGACCTGCCCGAATATCCGTCCCCGGCCCGCGCGCTGCGCGCCGCCGCGGCCCTGTGGGAGGTGACCGGCGGGGCGCCGCGCGATCCGGTGGAGGCGCCCGCCGCGCCCGCGGCCCGGCAGCCCGCCGCCGGGGCGAGCGAGCCCGAGCTCAAGCGGCTGCTCGCCGAGGCGGGGATCGCGGTGCCCGAGGGCAGGGCGGTCGCCGACGCCGAGGACGCCGTCAGGTCCGTCGCCGAGCTGGGCGGGCGCGCCGTGTTCAAGGCGGTGGTCCCCGGGCTGCTGCACAAGACCGAGGCCGGCGGCGTGGTCGTGGGGGTGACGCCCGAGACCGCCGCCGAGACGTACGCGCGGCTGGCCGCGCTGGGCGGCGGCGTGTACGCCGAGGGGCTCGCCGGCGAGGGCGTCGAACTGCTCGTGGGCGTCCGGTCGAGCGATCTCGGGCCGGTGCTCACGGTGGGGCTCGGCGGGATCTTCACCGAGGCCCTCGACGACGTCGTCCACCGGCTGCTGCCGCTGCGCCCGGGCGAGGGCGCCGAGATGCTGTCCCAGCTGCGCGGCGCCCGCGTCCTGAACGGCTGGCGGGGCCGCCCCGGCGTGGACGTGGACGCCGCCGCGGCGCTGCTGCACCGGATCTCCGCGCTCGTGTGGGGCTGGCCGGGCGACTTCGAGCTCGACCTCAACCCGGTGCGCGTGCTCAAGGAAGGCGCGGTCGTCCTGGACGCCGCCTACACGGTCAGCGAGGGAAGGAAGGACTCCCGATGAACGCCGTCGCCGGAGACGGGGCGCACGCCGGGCGGTCGGCGAACGCCTCCTGGTACGCCCGCGCGGTCGCGGTCACGCCCGGCGGGGTCAACTCGCCGGTGCGGGCCTTCGGCGCGGTCGGCGGCGACCCCGTCGTCATCGGCCACGCCGAGGGCCCCTACCTCTACGACGTCGAGGGCACGGAGTATGTCGACCTGGTCTGCTCGTGGGGTCCGATGATCCTCGGCCACCGGCACCCCGCCGTGGCCGAGGCCGTCGCGGACGCCCTGACGCGGGGCACGTCGTTCGGCGCGCCGGCGACCGCCGAGGTGGAGCTGGCGGAGGAGATCGTCCGCCGGGTCGGGCCGGTCGAGCGGGTGCGGCTGGTCAGCTCGGGCACCGAGGCGACCATGTCCGCGATCAGGCTGGCCCGCGGCTTCACGGGGCGGGACAAGGTCGTGAAGTTCGCCGGGTGTTACCACGGCCACGTGGACGCGCTGCTCGCCTCGGCGGGGTCGGGGATCGCCACCTTCGCGATCCCCGGCAGCCCCGGGATCCCCCGCGCCCAGGCCCAGGACACGATCGTCCTGCCGTACAACGACCTCGGCGCCGTGGAGCGCGTCTTCGCGGAGCTGGGGCCGCGGATCGCCTGCGTCATCACGGAGGCCGCGCCGGGGAACATGGGCGTCGTCCCGCCCCTGCCCGGGTTCAACGCCGGCCTGAAACGGCTGTGCGAGGAGCACGGCGCGCTGCTGATCTCCGACGAGGTGATGACCGGGTTCCGGGCCAGCCGCGCGGGCTGGTTCGGCCGGGAGGGCGTGGTGGCCGACCTGTTCACCTTCGGCAAGGTGATGGGCGGCGGGTTCCCCGCGGCGGCCTTCGGCGGCCGGGCCGACGTCATGGACCACCTGGCCCCGAGCGGCCCGGTCTACCAGGCCGGCACCCTCTCGGGGAACCCGGTCGCCGCGACGGCGGGCCTGGCCACGCTGACCGCGTGCACGCCGGACGTCTACGAGCGGATCGATCACGTCGCCGACGTGATCGGCGCGGAGATCTCGGCGGCGCTGGACAAGGAGGGCGTGGCGCACCGGGTGCAGCACGCAGGGTCGCTGTTCTCGGTGTTCTTCGGCGACGCCGACGTCGTCGACTTCGACGCCGTACGGGCCAGCGAGTCCTACCGGTATCCGCCCTTCTTCCACGCCATGCTGCGGCAGGGGGTGTACCTGCCGCCGTCGCCCTACGAGGCGTGGTTCGTGTCCGCCGCCCACGACGACCGCGCGGTGGACCGGGTGCTCGCCGCCCTGCCCGCGGCGGCCCGCGCGGCCGCTTCCGCGACGCGCGAGGGATAACCGGTTACAAAGACGCGGAGAAATGTTACGGTCCGGGAATAGCGTGTAACGAAATTCCCGGGCCGTTTCGCCGCGCCTCGGTCCGCCCTCGTCGCGACCGTTGAAAAATCGCGAAAGGTACCTTGCAGTAATTCTTACTGGACCCCGTCCCGGTCCGGTGCGACCATTTGCTCGATCACTCCACACCCTTCGACTCTCGGTGGTGGGAAAGCATGTCCAAATACACGTACGCACGGCTTGCCGCACTGAGCCTGATCTGGGGATCCGTATTCTTGTGGATCAAGATCTCCGGGTACGGCTTCTCGCCGGTGCAGATGGTGTTCATCCGGCTGCTGCTCGGTGCGGTCGTCATCGTCGCGATCGGGTACGCCAGGGGACTGCGCCTGCCGAAGGGTGCGGCGGTCTGGGGGCATTTGACGATGGCGGCGCTTCTCGGCAACGCGATCCCCTGGACCCTCTACGCCGAGGGTGAGCGGCTCGGCTCCAGCAGCGTCGCGGCCGTGGTCAACGGCAGCGCCCCCGTGTGGACGCTCGCCGCGGCCTTCCTGCTCGGCCAGGAGCGGCGGATTTCCCCGGCCAAGATCGGCGGGGTGGTGCTCGGCCTCGGCGGCACGGCGCTGATGGCCTCGCCGTGGAACCACTCCGCCGCCGGGTCGACGTGGAGCGTGCTGTGCTTCGTCCTCGGCTCGGTGAGCTTCGGGGCGAGCTTCGCCTACATGGGGCGGTTCCTCTCCCAGCGCGGCATCCCCCCGCTGATGCTGGCCGGCGGCCAGCTCAGCGCGGCCACCGTGCTGATGCTCGTCGCCATGCCGTTCCTGGGCCTGCAGGCGATCGAGCTGCGCACCGACTCCGTGATCAGCCTCGTCATCCTCGGCGTGCTGTGCACCGGCGTCGCCGCCCTGCTGAACTTCACACTGATCATCAAGGATGGTCCCACCGTCGCCTCGACGGTCACGTACCTGATGACCGCGGTGGCCGTGGTCCTGGGCGGCGTCGTGCTCGGCGAGCCGCTGGACTGGACGGTGTGGACCGGAGCGGCCGCGGTGCTCGTGGCCACATGGCTGCTGCGGCGCAAGCCGCAGCCCACGGCGCGGACCGGTGAGGTGGCGTCCGCGGCGTCGCCCAGCGCGGCCAAGAGCTGAGCGGGACCCGAACTAGAGACGGCGCCGCCCGAACGCGTGAGAGAAATCAGCGTCCCGCGGTATGCGGGACGCCGCCGCGCAATTCGTTCTCCCGCCTGCCAGGATCGTTTTCACGGCGATATTCCCTGAGCATGGCAGATCCGATCAACCGGCACAGCGCGTCGAGTCGTGGGAGCGGTCGTGATTTTCGTGGTGGAAATAGTGTTCCGGAAGAACGCGAATCAATTTTCTGACGATGTGGAGCGGCGGAGCGACGCGTACTGGAAACGCATGGCCGATCGCGGCGTCCTGCTCGGGGGCGGGCCGTGGCGCGACGGCACCGGCCGGATGCTGGTCTGCGAGGCGGCGGACCAGGCCGAGTTGTTCCAGGTGCTCAACGGCGATCCCCTGACCGGATCGCACGTGGTGAGCCGGATGCGGGTGCGGAAGTGGAATCCGGTGCTGGGACACGGGCTGCTGAGCGGCGCGGGGCGGCGGTCCGGCCGGGACGCCACGTTGACCTCGCTGTCCGACGAACGCCCGGGCGCGGCGGAGAAGGGCGCCCGCACGAGGAGAAGCCGGATTTTTTTCGGCGGCGCTGACGGTGCGGGACGGCAGAGGCCCGGTTCGGAGGCGCTGACCGAAGCGCTGACCCCGCACGAGGAACGCATCGCGCGGATGATGATCGACGGGATGACGAACCGCAAGATCGCCGAGTGCCTGTCGGTGTCGACGCGGGCGGTCGAGCTGCACATCACCCGCATCTACCGGAAGCTCGCCATCAAACGCAGGGCCCAGCTCGCCATCGCCCTCGCCCAGCAGCCGAACGCGGCCTGAGCCGTTCCGCCGGCCCGTACGCCGGGCCGCCGGCGCATTCCCCTCCTCCGACGATTGGAGACGACAGATGCCACTGGTGCAGATCACGGTTCCCGCGGGATCGATCCCCGACGACGCGCTCGGCACGCTGCGGCAGGAGCTGGCCGCTTCGGTGATGCGGGCGATGGGCCTGCCCGCCACGCCGTTCTTCTCCTCCGCCACCTGGGTGCACGTGCACGAGGTGCCCGAAGACCGGGCGAGCACCGGCGACCCCGCGTCGCGGCCGGGTTTCGTGGTCGTCGTGACGGCCCTCGCGGGGTTCCTGACCCCGGAGCGCAACGAGGCGCTGTCGGCGGAGATCGTCCAGCACGTGCTGACCGCGGCGAAGCTGCCGCAGGACAACGCGGGGTCGGTGTGGACGATCGTCCACGAGGTGCCCGAGGGCTACTGGAGCGTCGGCCCCAACCTCACCAGGCGCGAGAAGCTCGACGCGCTGATCGCGGAGGCGAACGGCGCCTGATGCCGGAAAACGGGACGCCCCGCACCTTCGGGTGCGGGGCGTCCGTCCGGTCCGCTCAGGGCAGGGTGGCGAGGAAGGGCTTGACGGTCCTGGAGAAGTTCCAGTTGTTCGACGCGTCCCAGTTGATCGACCAGGTCATCGCGCCGCGGATGTCCGGGTAGGTCCGCGGCGGGACGAACGAGCCGCAGTTGACGCGCCGCGCCAGGCAGTTGAGCGCGTTGGTCACCGTGGCCGGCGACACGACGCCGCCGCCCGCCGCGCCGGGACCGGCCGGCAGGCCGAGACCGACCTGGTCGGGGCGCAGGCCGTTCTCCATCTGGACGCAGGCCAGCGCGGTCACGAAGTCGACCGTCCCCTGGCCGTAGACCTTCTGGTCGCAGCCGAGCATCGTGCCGGAGTTGTAGTACTGCGTGTTGACGACGGTGAGGATGTCCTTGATGCTCAGGGCGAGCTTGAAATACTCCATGCCGGTCGTCTGCATGTCGATGGTCTGCGGGGCCATCATGATGATCAGCCCGGAGCCCGCCTTCGCCCGCAGCTCCCGCAGCGCCTGGGCCATGTAGGTGGCGTTGAGCCCGTTCTCCAGGTCGATGTCCACGCCGTCGAACCCGTAGCTCTGCATGATCGAGTAAACGGAGTTCGCGAACGCGGTCGCGGCGGCGGCGCTGTTCACCTGCACGCGGCCGGCCTCGCCGCCGACGCTCAAGATGACCTTCTGGCCGCGCTGCCTGAGCGCCTGCACGTCGGCCCGGAACTGGGCGTCGGTGTATCCGCCGAGGGCGGCCGACAGCCCGGAGTCGAGGGAGAACGTCACCTGGCCCGGCGTGGCGGTCGCCTCGCCGAACGCGATCGCGACCACGTCGTAGTCGCGCGGCACCTGCGACAGCCTCAGCTCGACGGCGGGGTTGACGAAGTTGTGCCAGTAGCCGGTGAGGATGTGCTTGGGCAGCGCCCCGCCCGAGGAGCACCCGGTGGTCGTGCCGGTGACGGCCGCGCTCGCCGGAGACTCGCCCGCGGAGTTGTACGCCCTGACCGTGAAGGTGTGGGTGGTGCAGGCGCCCAGCGAGCCGATCGTGGCGGTGGTGCCGGTGACCTGGGCCCGTTGGGTCGTGCCCTCGTAGACGCGGTAGCCGGTCACGGTGCCGCTCGACGCGGCCCACGACAGCGAGATCGAGGTATCGGTGGTGCCGGTGATCGACGGGGCGCCGGGCTGTCCCGGCACGCCGGCGCCCGAGCCGGTCGTGGCCGAGACGGCGGCGCCGGCCGCCGACACGTTGCCCGCCGCGTCCCGCGCCCTGACCGTGTAGCTGTAGGTCGTGCCCGAGGCCAGCCCGCCGTCGGTGTACGTCGTCCCCGACACGGTGGCGACGAGCTGCCCGCCGCGGTAGACCTGGTAGCCGGTCACGCCGACGTTGTCGGTGGAGGCGTTCCACGCGAGCGACACGCTGCTCGACGTGGTGCCCGTCACGCGCAGGTTGCCCGGCACGCTGGGGGCCGTCGTGTCGCCCCCGCTGCTCCCGAGCGGCTTCCACAGCGCCGGGACGATCGGCGGCTCCCACCCCGTCAGCGACGTGTGCGCCTGGATGCACTCGTAGTCGACGCCGTTGTAGGTCACCCGTGCGCCCACGGCGTACCAGGTGTTGGGCGCCCAGGCCGCGTACGCGAGCATCGCGGCGGTTCGCGCCGACGCGGGGGCGGGGCCGGCCCCGGCCGCTGCCAGACAGAGGCCCAACGCGAGCAACAACGCGCTGAGCAGCCGTTTTCTCATCATGCCGTCCTTCCGAGGGTGCCGATCGGCGTCCGCGAAAAGGCGTCGTGACACGACGGCCGGTCGCGACGATGCCTTCCAATCCTTAGGAAAGTTTCCTAATAGTTTTGCCGCGAGAGTAGCCCCGGAAAGACGGCCGTACAAGACCCAAAAACGGCGAGGTGGGGACAGGAGTGATAGCCGCAACCACCATAGTTGCGGCTATCACTCCCCGCCGGTTGATCTTTGAGCACCGAAGCCCCCGTCGACGTCCCTCAGCTGGAACGCCTGGAACATCTGCGCGGGCTGCTGCCCAGTGGCAAGGTCGGCGCCCTGCCCAAGCTGCTGCTGTTCTCGCGGTCGGGTTCTCGGACGCGTTGGCCCGCCTCGCCGACAGACGGCCCGACGTCGAACTCGTCGACCTCGGCCGTCTGTACGGCGGGGAATGAGATCCTCTGTCTACTTGCCGAAACCGGCGGTCAGGCCGCTGAGCAGCTGGCGGCGGCCGACGGTGTAGAGGACCAGCATCGGCAGGATGGTCAGCACGACGGACGCGAGCACGGCGGGCACGTTCACGCCGTACGGCCCGCCCTGGAACGCCGCCAGCGCGAGCGGCAGCGTCCGCTTGTCGGGGCTCTGGGTGAGGATCAGCGGCAGCAGGAACCCGTTCCAGACCTGCAGCGCGTTGTAGATCGACACCGTCACGACGGCCGGCCGGGTGAGCGGGAAGGCCAGGCCCCACAGGGTCTTCCACTCGGTGGCGCCGTCGAGCCGCATCGACTCGAACAGCTCCTTGGGCACGTCCCTGATGAAGTTGGCCAGCACGAGCACCGACAGCGGGATCGCGAAGGCGACCGACGGCAGCACCAGACCCGTCAGCGAGTCGTACAGGTGCAGCTTGATGATCATCAGGTAGATCGGGATGACCGTCGCCTGCAGCGGGATGGCCAGGCCCATGAGGAACAGCGAGTTCACCCCGCGCAGGAAGCGGCTGGCGCCCCCGCTGCGGACGATCGCGTACGCCGCCATGAACGAGAACAGCACCGACGGGATGACCGTGCCGATGGCGACCAGCAGGCTGTTCAGGAAGTACAGCGGGAAGTCCATCTCGAGCACGAGCCGGTAGTTGTCCAGCGTCGGGTCGGGAGGCGGCGCGAACGGGTTGGTCGCGTAGTAGTTGGCCTGCGTCTTGAGGCTGGTGATCACGATCCAGTAGATCGGGATGATCACGACGGCGAGCCACAGCCAGCTCACCAGCCCGCCCAGCCAGTTCGGGCGCTGCCGGCTCTTCGCCGGCCGGCGCCCGTGCGCTCCGGCACGGGCGCGGTTGGCCGCCCTCGAGGTGTGGGTCGCGGTCACGGTCAGGCCCCTTCCAACTGACTGGCCTGGGGGTCACGCCCGCCCAGCCGGCGCAGCAGCAGTGCCAGGGCGAGGCCCACGAGGACGAGGATGACGCCGATCACGCAGGCCGCGCCCATGAGGTTGGCCTGGAAGCCGCGCTTGTACATGTCCAGCGCGAGCGCGCGGGTGGCGTCGCCGGGGCCGCCCTCGGTCAGCACGAAGATCAGGTCGAAGAAGGTCAGGGATCCGACGACCATCAGCGTGGAGGACGTGATGATGGTGTACTTCAGCTGGGGCAGCGTGATGCTGAAGAACATGCGGATGCGCCCCGCGCCGTCCAGTTCCGCGGCCTCGTAGAGCGAGCGCGGGATCTGCCGTACGCCGCCCTGGTAGAGCAGCGAGTGGAACGGGATGTACTGCCACGACACCACGAAGATCACGACGCCGAAGGCGAGGCCGGGCTCGCCGAGCCAGTCCTGGCTGAGGAAGTCGAGGCCCAGGCCCGCGCCGAGCCCGAAGTTCGGGTCGAGCAGCGCCTTGAACGTGATCGCGATGGCCGCCGAGCTGAGCAGCAGCGGGATGAAGTACAGCACCGCGAGCAGCTCGCGGTAGCGCTGGTGGCCCGCGAGGAACACTCCGATCAGAAGGCTGGCCGGGGTCTGGAAGGCCCAGGAGAACAGCATGATCAGGAATGTCACCCACAGCGCGTGGGGCAGGCCGGGGTCGGTGAGTACGGACCGCCAGCTTTCGAACCCGGTCAGCTTGATCTCGCCCAGGGTGTCCCAGGACGTGAAGCTGAGCAGCAGGACTCCGATCAGCGGTATCAGTGCGAAAGCCACGAAGGCCACAAGGGCCGGCATGGCCAGCCACGGCAGGACGCCGCCACCGCTCGCCCCGGGGGCGGCGGCGGACGGCGTCCTTTTTGCGGAGATAGCGGCCATGCTCACTTACCGATGACCGCGTTCATGTTCGTGGCGAACTGCTGCGGCGAGATCGACAGCTGGAACAGCTTGGCGATGTTGTCCAGCAGCACCTCGGCCGCGGTCGGGCTGAGCGCCTGGTCCCACGACTGGGCGAAGACCTTGGCGTTGCTGGCGACGCCGTAGACGAAGTTCAGGAACTCGGCGTCCTTGGAGCCGGCGAACAGCTTGTCGGAGCCCTTGACGATCGGCACGCCGCCGGTCTCGACCCACTGCTTCTGCTCTTCGTCGTCGAGCACGCCGGTGGCGAAGAACTTCTTGGCGATCTCCTTCTGCTCGGGCGTGGCCTTGGAGGAGATCGACAGGTACTGGCCGGGGTTGCCGACGGTGTTGCTCGGGTCGCCCTTGCCGCCGTCGATCGGCGGGAAGTTCATCCAGCCGAGGCCGCCGCTGGAGACGATGTCGCCGCCCTGCTCCTGCTGGATGCCGTACGACCAGCTGCCGTGCAGCATCATCGCGGCCTTGCCGGTGTAGAGCAGCGCCTGGTCGGCGTTGGAGTCGGCGGTGATGGAGGAGAAGCCCTTGATGAAGGCGTTGGCCTTGATGAGCTCCTGCATCTTGGTCAGGGCCTCGATGGAGGCGGGGTGGTTCCAGGCGTCCTTCTCGCCGTCGAAGACGGCCTGGAACACCTCGGGGCCGCCGATGCGGTCGAAGAGGAACTCCAGCCACATCATGTTCGTCCAGCGCGACTGGCCGGCCAGGGAGAACGGCGCGATGCCCTCCGCGTTGAACTTCTTCACCAGGTCGAGGATGTCGCCGTACGTCTGCGGCGGCTGCACGCCGACCTTCTCGAAGACCCGCTTGTTGTAGAACAGGACGATCGGCTGCACGGTCTCGCACGGCATCGCGTAGATCTTGCCGTCGATCGTCGCGGCGCCGAAGGCGCCGGGGAACAGCCGGTCCTTCACGGCGGGGTTCTCGTCGAAGAAGGAGGTCAGGTCCTCGACCTGCCCGGCCTGCACGTAGCTGCGCAGACCGCCGCCGCCCCAGCCCCAGATGATGGTCGGGGCCTGGTTCGCGCCGATCGCCGTCTTGATCTTGGTCTTGTACGCGTCGTTCTGGACCGTGGTGATCTCGATCTGGCCGTTGGGGTTGGCCTTGTTGAACCGCTCCACCGCCGCGGTGCGGGGGGCCTCACCGGGAGGGCCCTGCAGGAACCAGTAGGTGGCCTTGGCCCCGCCACCGCCGCTGCCGCCGGCCGCACCGCCCGTGCCGCCGCCGGACGGGGCGGGGCCGGACGTGCCGCAGGCCGCCAACGCGGCACCGAGGGGGAGGCCCATGGAGAGGGTGAGGAAGGTGCGGCGGGATGGTGTCCTGGACTCCACGCTGATCTCCGTACGTCGAATGCCGAGGCTGGCCGCGGCTCATTTGTAGACACACCGGACGCGGCCGGGGCGACGTGGATCGGCACCCCGGTGCCACTGTCCACTCCTTCTTAAGTCAGCTCGTTCGAAACATTTCGAGACAAGCCGCGTGGCACGTCAATCTAGATTTGCGATACCTGACTGTCAAGAGCGCTCTCACGACCTCTCCAGCTCAACGTGAGGCGTGTGTAAAGTACCGACGAACAGGCGTCACGCTCGGCGATCAGGACCGGCCGAAAAATTACCGATAGAACCGACCGTGACGCCGAAATGTTTCGAAACCTTGTGAGGAGAGCAGATGACGGCCCCAGATCGGACACACGCGGTGGACGGGACGCTCCGGGCTTGGCAGGACCCGGCACTTCCCGTGGCCGACCGGGTCGATGCCCTCCTCGCGGAGATGACCCTTGAGGAGAAGGTCGCCCAGCTCGGCAGCCGGTGGTTTGGCAACGACATGCAGGCCCCCGAGGAGGCGGAGCCCGACACCGCGCACAATGTGGCCCCCATGCAGGACGTCTTCGCGGCCTCGGGGACGGTGCCTCTCGAGGAGTCCGTACGCGACGGGCTCGGCCACCTGACGCGGGTGTTCGGCAGCGTCCCGGTGACGGCGGCGGAGGGCGCGGCCGAGGTGGTGCGGCTGCAGCGCGAGGTGGTGAAGCACTCCCGGCTCGGCATCCCGGCGTTGGTCCACGAGGAGTGCCTCACCGGTTTCACCACTTATGGTGCGACCGTATATCCGGCGGCCATCGCGTGGGGCGCGACCTTCGACCCCGAGCTGGTGGAGCGGATGGCCGCCGCCATCGGCAGGGACATGCGCGCCGTGGGCGCGCACCAGGGCCTGTCGCCGGTGCTCGACGTGGTGCGCGACTACCGCTGGGGCCGGGTCGAGGAGACCATGGGCGAGGACCCCTACCTCGTCGCGACGCTCGGCTCGGCGTACGTGCGCGGCCTGGAGAGCGCCGGGGTGATCGCCACGCTGAAGCACTTCGCCGGATACTCCGCGTCGCGGGCGGCCCGCAACCACGGGCCGGTGCCGATGGGCCGGCGCGAGCTGATGGACATGATCCTGCCGACGTTCGAGACCGCCATCGCCGAGGGCGGCGCGCGTTCGGTCATGAACTCCTACTCCGACGTGGACGGCGTGCCCGCCGCCGCCGACCCGTGGCTGCTGACCGAGGTGCTGCGCGAGGAGTGGGGCTTCACCGGCACGGTCGTGTCGGACTACTGGGCGATCGCCTTCCTCGCGAAGATGCACCAGGTCGCCGCGGACCACGAGGAGGCCGGGGTGCTCGCGCTGACCGCCGGCATCGACGTCGAGCTGCCCGACACGCTCGGCTTCGGCCGGCACCTGGTCGAGCGGGTGCGGCGGGGCGAGCTGCCCGAGGAGCTGATCGACCGGGCCGCGCGCCGCCTGCTCACCCAGAAGGTGCAGCTCGGGCTGCTCGACCCGGACTGGACGCCGGAGGGCTCGGTGGCAGGGGCCGAGACCGTGGACCTCGACTCGCCGGCCAACCGGGCGCTGGCCAGGGAGATGGCCGAGCGGTCGATCGTGCTGCTCGACGCCGGGACCGCGCTGCCGCTGCTCGGCGAGGGGCGTCAGGGGCCGCGCCGGGTGGCCGTGGTCGGGCCCTGCGCCGACGACGCGCGCACGTTCATGGGCTGCTACGCCTTCCCCAACCACGTGCTGCCCCGCTACCCGAACCTCGGGCTGGGCGTGGAGGCGCCCACCCTGCTCGACGCGCTGCGGGCCGAGCTGCCGGACGCCGAGATCGTCCACGAGCGCGGCTGCGACTGGCGGGAGGAGGACCGGTCGGGCTTCGCCGCCGCGATCGAGGCCGCTCGGGAGTCCGACCTGTGCGTGGCCGTCGTCGGCGACATCGCCGGGCTGTTCGGGCAGGGCACCTCGGGCGAGGGCTGCGACGCCGAGGACCTGCGCCTGCCCGGGGTGCAGGAAGACCTGCTGGTCGAGCTGACGGCCACCGGCACGCCGGTGGTGGTGGTCGTGGTGTCGGGCCGGCCGTACGCGCTGGGGCGGGTGCGGGAGCGGGCCGCCGCGCTGGTCCAGGCGTTCATGCCGGGCGAGGAGGGCGGAGGGGCCGTCGCCGGCGTCCTGTCCGGGCGGGTGCAGCCCACCGGGAAGCTGCCGGTGCAGATCCCGCGGACTCCGGGCGGGCAGCCGGGCACCTACCTCCAGCCGCCGCTGGGCTCCGACAGCCACGGCATCAGCAACCTCGACCCGACCCCGCTGTTCCCGTTCGGCTACGGCGCGTCCTACACCACCTTCGAGATCGACGACCTGGAGATCAGCGACACGGAGGTGCCCACCGACGGGGAGTTCACCGTGTCGGTGCGCGTGCGCAACACCGGCGGCCGGGCGGGCGAGGAGGTCGTCCAGCTCTACCTGCACGACGTGCTCGCCCAGGTGACCCGGCCGATGCGGCAGCTCGCCGGGTACGCCCGGGTGCGGCTGGAACCGGGCCACAGCGCGCGGGCGACCTTCACCGTGCACGCCGACAGGACCGCGTTCACCGGCCGCGACCTGCGGCGGATCGTCGAGCCCGGAGACATCGACGTGTACGTCGGCACCTCGGCGGCGGACCTGCCGTGCCGCGGCCGGGTGCGCCTGACCGGACCGCTGCGCCACGTCGGCCACGACCGGCGCCTGGTCACACCGGTGGAGGTGCGACCGGACGGCGACCTCGACCAGGGAGGAACAGATGCCGCCAAGTCGTAGGCGTGCCACTCTCGCCACGGTCGCGGCCTCCGCGGGAGTGTCGGTCGCGACCGTGTCGAAGGTGCTCAACGGTCGCAGCGACGTCGCCCCGGAGACCCGCTCCCTGGTGCTGTCGCTGCTGGAGCAGCACGACTACATAGCGCCGCCGCAGCGCCGGGCCGAGGCGGCGTCGCTCGGCACGATCGAGGTGGAGTTCGACGACGACCTCAACGCGTACTCCACCGAGATCGTGCAGGGCGCGGTGCAGGCCGGGGCCGAGCTCGACGTGGCGATCGTGGTGAGCATCCGGCGCAGCGCCGACCGGACCAGGGGATGGGCGCGCGACCTGGCCGCGGCCGGACGGCGCGCGCTGATCGCCGTCACCAGCGAGCTGACCTCCGGGCAGCTCGCCGCCCTGGCCCGGGCGCGGCTGCCGCTGGTCGTGATCGACTCGCTGAACCTGCCGCGGGCCCGGGTGACCAGCGTCGGCTCGACGAACTTCGCCGGCGGCCTGGCCGCGACCCAGCACCTGCTCGCGCTCGGGCACCGGCGCGTCGCCTACCTCGGCGGCCCGGCCACCGCGGCCTGCAACCAGGCCCGGCTGCACGGCTACCGGGCCGCCATGGAGGCCGCCGAGGCGCCCGTCCTGCCGGGGTACGTACGGGCGGGCACCTTCCACTACCAGGACGGCGTTACCGGCGGGACCGCCCTGCTCGATCTGGCGGAGCCGCCGACGGCGATCTTCGCGGGCTGCGACGACATCGCGCTCGGCGTGCTCGAGGCGGCCAGGGCGCGAGGGCTGCGCGTGCCCGAGGACCTCAGCATCGTGGGCTTCGACGACACCCAGATCGCCCGGATGGCCTCGCCGCCGCTGACCACCGTGCGCCAGCCGCTGCGCGAGATGGGCGCGGTCGCGGTGCGTACGGCGCTGCGCCTGGCGGCCGGGGAACGGATCGAGTCGCACCACGTCGAGCTCGCCACCGAACTCGTGGTGCGCGGCTCGACGGCCCCCGTGACGCACACTGGAGGGTGAAACCCCGCCGCGGGGAAGCATTCGGCCGGAGCGAACGTTGCACTATGCAACAGTCGCGAGAAAGCTGGTGGTCTCGATGACCGTCCGAGCGAAGGCATTGATCACGCTCCTGCCCTCCGACCAAGGCGGCCTGCCGCATGAGCTGCCCTTCCGCACGCAGTCGCTGGTGGTCTGCTGCGCCTGCGCGGGGGTGAGCGGCACATGGCTCAGCCGGCCGTTCCAGGCGGCGATCACCGCGGACGACGAGGAGCCGCTGACTCCCGGAGACTGGCTTCACGTGGTGACCATCGCGACCACCGACGACGACGCGATCGCGTTTCTGCGCCCCGGGGAGCGCTTCCGCCTGTGGTGCGGCCACGACGTCGGCAGCGGCATCGTCTCGCGCCGCGTGATCTGATCGTCCGCCCGCCGCCCGCTTTGGGCCCCGGCCGCGGGGCCGTTCTCCCACCGCGACGGCGCGCCCGGCGACAGGAAGGACCAGGCGGGCCGTGCGGTGGCGTGGACGCCTGCGATGGGTGAGCACGCGGCGAAGCGGAATCCCCCGCAAGCGGGGCAGACTCTACTCTCGCGGGCGAGTGGCGGGCAACGGCCGTCCGCCGGGTGATCAGTAGGAGCTGGGGCCGGGCTTCTCGATGTTCCAGGTCACCGTGCCGTCCGGCTGAACGCACCGGCGGCGGACCCGGGTGACCAGTTGCGAGGGCAGCTGGAGCGCCGCCACCCACGATCCGTTCTTGCTCCGCTCGAAACAGATGTTGTCGCCGTTGACGACGACGCGGTCGGCGGTGAGGGTGCGCTGGAACCCGCTGTACATCCTGACGCGGTAGACGGACATCGTCCTTTCCCTCCACGTGCGGTCTTCCGTGCCGGCGAGCCCGTCGCGGAGGAAGCCCGCGCGTGGGCCGGCCTTCACGGGCGGCGGGGCCGCCCGGATCCCTGGCCTCCCGGCGGTCACGACGCGGGGCGCGGGGGTGTCGCGGGGCGGTGGCGCGCCTCCCGGGAGGACCACGTGACCAGCATCACCCTACTCCGACCTGGGAGTGAGCTATCCCGAGGGTGACCAGCACCCCGGCGTGCGCGTGCCCGGCGCGGGCGAACGTCTGCTGGAAGGGCGTCATCGGCACCGCGCCGCTGTTATCCGCATCCGCAAGGTTGCCCGCCGGGTCGCCGCGCCGGCACCGGCGCCGCCCCGCCGTCCCGAGCCGTTCCGGGAGCATGGGAGCCACCGACGTAGGATGACCAGGTAGACGAAGTTTCCGCTGGTAAAGAGGCATGCCATGCGGGGTGGTGGGCCGCGTCGTACGCGATGGGTGCGGGGGAAGGGCGGACTGACCCGGCGCACCATCGTGGTGAGCGTGCTGCTCCTGGGCCTCATCGGCGGCGCCTTCGCGTTCCTCCTCACGGCGATCGCGAACCTTCGTGAGGCGGTGGATCTCACGAACCACTCCAGGCAGGTGCTGACCACCGCCAACCACCTCCAAAGGCTCGTCATCGACCTCGAGACCGGTCAGCGGGGGTTCGTCATCGCCGGAGACGAGAGCTTCCTGCAGCCGTGGAGACAGGCCCGTGCCGCGATCCCCGAGCAGCAGGCCACCTTGGAGCGCCTCCCGACGGCGCACAGCACCGCGCAGCGAGACCTCGCGCGCCAGATCGAGCGATCCATCGACGCCTACATCCGTGACTATTCGATCCCGACCGTGGAGGCCGCGCGGAAAGATTTAGGATCCGTCCGCACCGCGGCGGTGACGGCGGAGGGAAAGCGCCGCATCGACGCGATCAGGGGCCAGTTTCAGCGCTTCGTGAACGCCGAGGATCGCATCCTCGCGGCGCGGCAGGAACGCGCCTCGGCCGCCGCCGTCGAGGCCACCGCGGCGGCGTCGGTGGGTGTGGCGGGGTCGATCCTTCTCATCCTTCTCTTCGACACCTACCTGATCCGGTCGATCATCCGGCCGGTCCGCAACGCGGCCGCCGTCGCCTCCCGGCTCGCCGGCGGAGACCTCGCGGCGCGCATGCCCGAAACCGGCACGGGCGAGATCGGCGAGCTCGAAGCCGCGTTCAACAGCATGGGACGCTCGCTTGAGGAGAGCCGCAGGCTCGCCGACAAGGCCCACACCCGCCTCAAACTGCTGTACGACGCCAGCATGTGGGTGGGCACCACCCTCGACGTACGGCGGACGGCCGAAGAGCTGGTGGAGGTGGTGGTCCCCGAGTTCGCGGACATCGTCACGGTCGACCTGCAGGTGGCCGTCCTGAGCGGCGACGACCACCAGCCGAACGAGGGCGAGACGCTGTGCCGGGCGGCCATCGGAGGCATCGGGGACACCGCGCCGTTCTACCCCGCCGGCACGACGATCACCTGGCCCGCGTTCACGGCGCAGGCCCGCAGCTTCGACCACGGCCTCTCCGTGATCGAGCCCGACCTGCGGGGCTCCAAAGAGTGGCGGTCCTGGGACCCGGACCGGGCCGTCCAGATCCTGGACCACGGCATCCATTCCCTGATCACGTGCCCGCTGCGCGCCAGGGGGACGCGGATGGGCGTGGTGAGCTTCTGGCGGTCGCGTCCGCTCGAGCGGTTCGACGAGGAGGACCTGTCCTACGCGGTGGAGCTGGCCGCCAAGGCCGGCGTCGTCATCGACAACGCCCGCCGTTACACCCAGCAACGCAACACCGCGCTGACCCTGCAGCGCAGCCTGCTGCCCCAGCGGCTGCCCACGCAGCCGGCCGTGGAGATCGCCTCCCGTTATCTGCCGGCGAGCACCCAGAGCGGGGTGGGCGGCGACTGGTTCGACGTCATCCCGCTGTCCGGCTGCCGGGTCGCCCTCGTGGTCGGGGACGTCGTCGGCCACGGCATCCACGCCGCCGCCACCATGGGCCGGCTGCGCACCGCCGTACGCACCCTGGCCGACGTCGACCTGCCGCCCGACGAGCTCCTCACGCACCTGGACGACCTGGTCATCCATCTCACCGACGAACAGACGGGCATGGCGGAGGGCGACCCCGCCGCGTTCGCCGAGCTGGGAGCCACGTGCCTGTACGCCGTCTACGACCCCGTGTCACGCGATTGCTGCATGGCCACCGCCGGTCACCCGCTGCCCGTTCTGGTCACCCCCGACGGCGCCACGGAGCTGGTGAGCGGGCCGGTCGGCCCTCCTCTCGGCGTCGGCGGCCTGCCGTTCGAGACCATCGAGCTGCGCCTGGCCGAGGACACCGTCATCGCCCTGTTCACCGACGGGCTGATCGAGTCCCGCGAGCGGGGCATCGACGAGGGCCTCGCCGACCTGCGCCGCGCCCTGGAGCGGCCCGCGACATCGCTGGAAGCCGTCTGCGACACCGTGACCGGCGCGCTGCTCGACGGCCGCGCGGCCGACGACGCGGCCCTTCTCCTCGCGCGCACCGAAGCGCTCTCCCCGGACCAGATCGCCACGTGGGACATCCCTCCCGACCCGGCCCTGGTCGCGCCCACCCGCAAGCTCGCCGTCGACCAGCTCCTCACGTGGGGGCTGGAGGACATGGAGTTCGTCACCGGGCTCGTGGTGAGCGAGCTGGTCACCAACGCCATGCGCCACGGCACCGGCCCGATCCAGCTCCGGCTGATCCGCAACCGCACGCTGATCTGCGAGGTCTCGGACGGCAGCAACACCGCGCCGCACCTGCGCCGGGCCCGCGTCTTCGACGAGGGAGGCCGCGGACTGCTGCTGGTCGCACAGCTCACCCAGAGCTGGGGCACGAGGCAGACGGCGTGCGGCAAGACCATCTGGTGCGAGCAGGCCCTGCCGCCCTCCACGCCGAGCCCGGACGGGAGCCACGGCGTCTCCTGGGCGGCGTGAGACCTCTTCACAGCCGGCCCGTCACCTCGTCCGGCATGTCGCGGCCGATCCCGCCCTTGATCGTCGTCGCGTCGGGCCTTACGGCCGCCGGCGCCGGCGCGGATCTCTACCCGGACCCCGAAGCGCATAAATGCGCGCAGGCACCCACTTCCTCGCCATCGTGATCGTCTTTGCCGCCGTCCTGCCCGTCCCCTCGGCGTACGCGGCTGTCGCGCCGGCTGCCAGAGCCCGTCTTCAGCCGGAACCGACGCCGTCGCGCCTAGGCCATCGAGGCCGCGCGCCTAGGCCATCCGGCCGCGGCGTCTAGGCCATCGCCCGAGTCCGTACCGGCGTCGCGAGAGCGTCCCTGAGCCTCCCGCCGGGCCGAACATACGCGTCGGAGGCGGTGTTCACCTCATTTCGCCGTTCCTACCGTGATCTCAGGTATCACCGTCCTCCCAGGAGGGACCATGAGCGAATCGGCTCCGCGCGTACGCGACCTCGTGCAGCGTGCGGCCTCCGACCCGGCGTTCGCCGAGCAGCTGCTCAGCGAGCCCGAGTCGGTGGCGAGCGAGTACAACCTCGGCCCCGACCAGATCGACCAGATCAAGGAGCTGGCCGGCGCCGGACTGCTCCAGCCCGCCGTCCAGGCCCACGTCGCGCCGGTCGACGTTGGCAGCGGCAGCTACTACTAAAGGGCCTGGGGGGATGCCGTGCGCTTCACGTCCATCCTGGTAAGTGTCACCGAAATCTGCACGGTGGGGTGCCGGCACTGCGGCTTCACCGGCTCCACCCGAGACCGTCAGCCGACGGTGGACGAGATCGGCCGCTGGGTCACCCAGGCATGTGACAGCGGCATCCCCGAGATCATTTTCACCGGCGGCGAGCCCTTCCAGCGGTTCCGGATGCTCAAGTCCGGGGTGAGGGCCGCCGCCGGCCATCCCCGCAAGCCGCGGATCTCGGTGTTCACCAGCAGCTTCTGGGGCCGCTCGCCGGCGGCGGTCGACAAGATCCTCGGCCAGTTGCCCGGTCTCACCCGGCTCTATCTGAGCACCGACGTCTACCACCAGGAACGGGTTCCGTCCCAGTACGTGGTGAACGTCATCGAAGGGGCCATCGCCAGGGAGATCCCGGAGATCAGCCTCTGCATCACCATCGCGGAAGACCACGAGGAGGAGCGGATCCGCTCCATCTACCGGAGGTTCGAGGACCGGGTGCGGGTGCACGTGGACCGGGTCATCCCCACGCCGTTCATCAACACCGCCCAGCAGACCGGCCTGCCTCCCGTGCCGGAGAACTTCGCGGCGTCGTGCTACCTGGACACCCCGCTGATCAACCCGAACGGCGACCTGTCGGCCTGCCACATCGGCAAGGCCGGGGCGTACGTCCGCCTGTCCGACCTGGCGTACTTCCTGGGCAACCTGCACGAGAAGTCGTTTCAAGAGATCCTGGCCGACGCCGACCGGAACTACGAGTACCAGTTCCTGCGCGTGTACGGCCCGCAGGGCGTCGCCCGCATGGTGGCCTCCTCCCCCGCTGTGCGGAAGCTGTTCAAGGGAACGACGTTCACTAACGGCTGCGACCTGTGTTACAAGCTGCTCCGCTCTCTCGACGGACGGGCCCGGCTGCGCGAGATCGTGGCCGACCCCTTCCAGCGCGAGCTGATCGACGCCATGCGGCTCGTCCGGTTCGGCGAGAGGGCTGGTGCTTCCCCCGCAGATGCTCCCCAACCGGTAAGGAGCGGCATTTGACGAGCACGGACTACATCGGGCTCGTGCCCGCCGCCGGGCGCGGCACCCGGCTGGCCCCGCTGCGCTACCCGAAGGAACTGCTGCCCATCGTCTACGAGCCGGCCGACGGCGGCTCCCGGCTGCGGCCCGTCGCCGAGCACGCGCTGGAGTCGGTGGCACGGGCCGGCGCCGGCCGGGCGATCGTGGTGGTCGCGCCCTGGAAGCTGGAAGTGGTCAGCTACCTCGGGGACGGCTCGCACCTCGGCCTCGACCTCGCCTACCTGTTCCAGGAGCAGGCCCGCGGCCTCGCCCACGCGCTCGATCTCGCGCGGGAGTGGACCAGAGGCGGCAACGTCATGTTCGTCATGCCCGACACGATCTTCACGCCGTCGGACGCGCTCACCCGGCTGCGCGACACCTACGAGGAGACCGGCGCGGACCTCGCGCTCGCCGTCTTCCCCACGCCGGACGCGCACCGGCTCGGGCCCGTCGTCCTGTACGGCGATCGCCGGCAGTGGGTGCGGCGGGTGTTCGACAAACCGGCCGAGCCGCCGGTCATGAACACCTGGGGCGCGGCGATCTGGGGAGACGCCTTCGCCGACCTCCTCCACGAGGGCCTGCGCCGGGACGACGCGGCGGAGCCCGTGATCGGCCACTACTTCGACCTCGCGGTCAGGAACGGCCTGAAGGTCGCGGCCGTCCCGTTCGACGACGGCTCGTTCCAGGACGTGGGCACCCCGCTCGGCGTCCGCCGGTCCCTCGAAGGCCCCACCCTGCTGGCGGTGCGCTCATGAAACTCCTCTTCTTCGCGATGAGCAGCGCCGGGTACGGCGAGACGCTGATCGGCATGTCACTGGCCCGCCAGCTTCGGCCGGCCGGGATCGAGACCTACTTCATCTGCGAGCCCATGTCGGAGAAGCTGCTGCGCGGCAGCGGGTTCCCCTACCTGGTGCTCGACCGGTCGATGGGCGGATTCGCCAGGCTGCTCGTGGACGACACCGTCGCAAGCTTCCGCCCCGACGCGATCGTGCTGTCGGACTACTTCACCTACTGCGGCGTGTTCCCCAAGCGGTACGGGCTCGACCCGTGGTTCATCGACAGGTACCGCCTCCCCATCATCCCCATCGACATCTGGGAGTGGGCGAACACCGACTTCGCCGTCGACGTCTTCGACGGCAAGGCGATGACCGTCGACAGACGAATCATGGAAATGCCCGTGCACCTGCGGCCCGTGCCCATCGCCCATCTGGACGAGAGCCCGCAGATCTACCCCTTCCGGCTGTGGGAGGGCAACGAACGGGTCAGCCGCCGTACGCGGGACCACCTGCGCGAGACGTTCGGCATGGCGAAGGACGACAAGATGGTGCTGCTGGCCGTGGCCGGCTGGCAGCAGGACAAGTACTCCGACGACAACGGCGACAGGATCGCCGAGCGGGTGCCGGAGCTGCTGGTCCACTACCTGCGGCAGACACCGCCCACCACCCGGTTCATCCTCGTCGGGAAGGTTCCGCCGGCGCTGGAGGCGCTCGGCGACCGGGCCCACGTGATCCCCCCGTGCTCGCCGAGCCGGTTCAACGTGCTGCTGGGCTCGGTCGATCTGATCCTGACGCTCAACCTCGGGGCCACCACGCTGGCCAGGGCGGTGCTGTCCGACATCCCCGGGCTGGTGCTCACCAACCGTTTCTCGATCTCGGAGAAGCCGGAGATCGACCGGGTCGAGGCGGAGCTCGGCGGCATGTCGGAGGACGTGCGCTCCTGGCTCACCCGCACCCTGCCCCTGTATCCGTTCCGGATGTGGCCGCTGGGGTTCCACCGGTTCCTCGACCCGATCGTGGCGGACAACCCCTACCTGTCGACGTTCGCCCACGCCGAGCTGCTGGACGAGCCCGCCGTGCTCTCGGCGCTGGACGAGGTGCTCTACGACCGGGAGGTCCAGGACGGCCTGGCGGCCAACCGCGCGGCGTACCTGGAGACGCTGGCCGCGCATCCCAGCACCGCGGAGGTCTTCACCTCGGCCGCGAGGAGATGGACATGAAACAGCTGAGCATGCACATCACCGACCTGTGCAACGAGAAGTGCGGGTTCTGCGTCGTGGGCTCGCCGCTGGCGAAGACCGACAGCGTGGCCTACGGCGACCTGATCGGTTTCCTGCTGGAGAACGCCGGTCAGGGCTTCACCTCGGTGAACCTCCACGGCGGGGAGCCGACGATCCACCCGAGATTGTTCGACCTGCTGCGCACGATCCGGCTGCTCAAATATCCGCGCGTGGAGATCCAGACCAACGGGCGGCGGCTCAAGGACCTCGACTTCACCCGGCGGCTCGCCGAGCACGGCGTCGAGCTGTTCGTCGTCTCCCTGCACGGCTCCACCGCGCTGATCCAAGACAGCCTGACCCAGACGCCCGGCGGCTTCGCCGAGACCATCGAGGGGATCCGCAACGCCAAGCGGGCGGGCGTCGCCGTACGGACCAACACGGTCATCACCCGGATGAACATGGGGCGGCTGATGGACATCTGCCGGCTCTGCGTGGATCTGGGCGTGGACCATGTCAACATCTCCAACCTCCACCCGGTGGGCAGCGGGTTCTTCGCGCTCGACATGCAGGCGCCGACCGTCGCCGAGACCAGGCGGTTCCTGCTGCCGGTCATCGAGATGATGCTCGCCACGCCGACGCGGCTGACGCTGGAGGGCTTCCCGCTCTGCGTGATCACTCCGCACGAGGACCTGGCCATCGAGGACGGCACCCGCCAGATCCGCATGCTCTACCAGGGGCAGGTCCACGACGACTACGACGGCTTCATGGACGAGCAGATGCGCGGGTACGGCCCGCCCTGCGCCGGCTGCCCCCTGCGGGCACGCTGCGGCGGGGTCTACCACGAGTACGCCGAGCGCCGCGGCTGGCGGGAGTTCGGCCTGCGCGAGCCGTCCTCCGTCGGAGGGTGAGCCGGGGATGACACCGCGGATCGCGATCTGGGCCGGCAGCAGCCTGCCGAACGCCGGTGATCGCCTCCTCGCCGCCGTCACCGAGGCCGAGCTGGCCCGCCGCCTGCCGGCAGCGCGGTTCCGGCACTTCTGCCCCTGGAGCACGGCCGACGCGCCCGCGCCCCTGTGGGTGGACCGGAAAGGACGCTGGCCGGGGGCCGGGTCGTTCGACGCGATCGTGATGGCCGGCGGCGTGTGGAGCGGCCCGCCGTTCCGGCACCCGATCATGCAGGTGTTCTGCCTGGGGCCCGAGCCCCGGCTGTTCGACCCCGGCGCCTGGGTGGCCTGGCACGGCGTCGGCCTGCAGGACGGCACTCCGCCGCCCGACCGCGACGAATGGCGCGCGCACCTCACGTCGGTCAAGGAGCGGCTGGATCACCTGACCGTGCGCGGCGCGCAGGCCGCCGCCCGCATGGGGGGAGCGCGGATCGTGCCCGACCCGTCCTTCGCGCTGTCGCCGCTGCCCGCTCCCGCCCGGCCGCGCCGCCGCCGCCCGCTGATCGGCGTGGCCGTCGGCGCCCCGGGCGTCACCAGCCGGCTCGTCACGCGGCTCGTCGGCGGCGGGCTCGCCGACCGGTGCCCGCCGGACCCCGCGCTCTGCCTGCCGCCCGCGCAGGTGGCCGCCGCGATGTCGGACCCGGGCGCGCAGGCCGCGCGGCTGGGGTTCGTGACCGAGCTGGGCCTGACGCTCATCGCGCTCGCCGGCCGGGCCGACCTCGAGTTCATCACGGTGCCGAACATCTACGGCGACGACGAGACCGGAGCGCGGCTCGCCCGCCCGATCCGGGGCGCCCGCGTGCGGGAGCTGAAGTCCGCCGACGCGGGCGAGCTCACCGCGGCGATGGCGGGGTGCGACCTGGTCCTCGTCTCCCGCTACCACAGCGCCGTCCTGGCCCTGCGCGCCGGAATTCCCTTCGTCGCGGTGGATCCGTTCTGGAGCCCGGAGAACGGGACGAGCAAGCTCCACGAGCTGACCACCCAGCTCGGCATGGAACACCGCTACTGGACCTACCGGCAAGGCGACGCCTGCGCGGACCTCCTCCAGATCGTGGAACGGGCCCTCGACGGCGACCCGGCGCGCACGACCGAGGTGTATCAGGCCATGCACATCGCGGCGGCGGCGGCCTTCGACCGGCTCGCCGACGGGATCAGGGCGGCGACGGCGGCGCGGGCGATCTCGGGGAGGGCGTCATGACCATGAAGGCCGCGCTCGTCTACTCCAACGACGACGGGTTCTCCCTGGGCGTCGAGCTGATCAAGGCGACGGTGGCCGAGCGGATCTCCCCCGCGCAGGTCGAGCACCAGGTCTGGTTTCACGAGGACGTGGGCAACCTCGCCGAGGACTACCTCGGGCACTACAACGCCTTCCTCGCGCGGCTGTTCGACTACCGCCCCGACGTGATCTCCTTCTCCGCCTTCGTGTGGAACCACGACGAGTTCACCCGGATGGGACGGATGGTGCGGCGGCATCTGCCCGGCTGCCGCATCGTGTGGGGCGGCGCCCAGGCCAACTCGCGGCGGATGGCCGCCCACCTGCTCGACGAGTATCCCTGGCTGGACCTCGTGCTGCGCGGCGAGGCCGAGGACACCTACCCGGAGCTTCTCAAGACCCTGGCCGAGGACGGCGACCTGGCCGCCGTACGCGGCCTCACCCGGCGGGTGGACGGCGAGGTCGTGCACAACGACGACCCGCCCGACGTCGACCTGTCCACGCTGCCGCTGGTCTTCACCGCCGACACGCTGCCCATCGAGCCGATCCTGCGCCGCCGCCCCGGCGCGGTGCTGGCGTACGAGACGGGCCGGGGCTGCCGGCAGAAGTGCCGTTTCTGCCTCTACAGCGCGCCCAAGCTCCGGGCGTTCCCGATGGAGCGGATCGAACGGGAGCTCACCTACCTGCTCCGGGCCCGCATCCCCTTCCTCCGGATATGCGATGCGCACCTGGGCATCTCCCGGCACCGCGCGATGGAGATCTTCGAGATCATCGCCGCGCACAACCGCGGCACGGTCGTGGACGTCTATCCCGACGTCAAGCACGTCGACCTCGACTACGTGCGCGCGTTGAACCGCGCCGGATGCCGGGTGATCACCCTCGGCATCCAGTCGTCGGACGCCGGCACACTCCAGCTCGCGGCCCGCCGCTTCGACCGGCGGCGGTTCGCCGAGGCGGCCTCCCTCATCCGCCGCCACCACAACCACGCCCTCGCCGCCGACGTCATCATCGGCATGCCGGGCGACAACGCCGAGAAGGTCCGCGAGAGCGTGCGCTTCGCCTTCGCCAGCGGCGTGCAGAAAGTGCACTTCGCGCCGTTGATGGCCTTCCCCGGGACCGACTACTTCGAGTACGCCGAGGAGTACGGGATCGAGTTCTTCGACTTCCAGCCGCCGCTCGTCGTACGCTCCCGCGGATTCGGCACCGACGACTACCAGAAGGCGATGGTGTTCGCCCGGCGGGTCGAGACGCTGCAGGACAGCGCCCCCACGCTGCTGCGCTGCCTGGTCGCCGTCCCCGGCCTCGACGTGGCCGACTTCGCCGACCAGGTCGACTTCGCCGATCCCGCCGCGCACATCCGGGCGAGCTTCCCGCCCGGCGTGCGGGAGCTGCTGCTCGACGGGGTCGCGTGGGACGCCGCCCTGCGGGCGCAACGCGCCGCGCCCGTCCGGCCGTTGGCCCGGCTGACCGACGACGTGCTCGTGGAGCGGGTCGCGCCGGAGGAGGTCCGCTGGTTCGAGCATCCGATCCACCTTCTCCTCCGCGACTTCACGCTCACCGCCGAGTCGCTCACCCGGGGCCGCCACGGCTATGTGTTCCCGGCGGGCGGCGTGGTGAGCTACGAGCTGGCCGGGCCGCTCGCCGCCGCCTTCGAGGCCGCCGCGCCCGGCATCACCGTCGCCGAGTGGCGGGACAAGACGCGGGCCTCGTCAGGGACGGAGCTGACCGTCGCCGAATGCGACGCCGCCTTCCGCGTCCTGTGCGCCGCCGGAGTGGTCGTGCCATGCGGCGGCGTCTGACTCGCGCAGGCTCAGCGACCTGTTCCGGGCCGCGACCTCGCGCGCCAGGTCGCGGCGCGAGGCGATGCCGAGCTTGGCGAACACACTGGACAGGTGGGCCTGCACGGTTCGCGGCGAGACGAACAACCGCTCGCCCACCTCCCGGTTCGTCAGCCCCTGGGAGGCGAGCAGCGCCACCTGCCGCTCGGCCCTGGTGAGCGCGGCCCACCCGACTCCCCGGCCGTGCGATTCACGGCCGCGGCCCGCGTAGGCGACCGCCCGGTCCTCGTCCAGCCGGGCGCCCTCGGTCCACGCGGCGCCGAACCCCTCGGCGCCCAGCGCGGCCCGTACGGTCTCCAGGTCGGACTCGTACTGCGACGCCAGAGCCGGGGGACGGCACAGGCCCAGCCGGTCGCGCAGAGAGTGGGCGGCGCCGAGAAGCCGCGCGGCCCGCTCGTAGCCGCGCTGCGCGGCCTGCAGACCGGCCACGGCCTCCAGCGAGTCGGCGATGCGGCCCCGCAGGCCGAGGTCCGCCGCGATCTTGAGCGCCAGGTGGTGCGTGGACGCGGCACGGCCCGGATCGCTCTCCCGGATGACCCGCCCCAGGGTGAACAGGCACCACCACATGAGCGGCCGGTCGGCGGCCTCGCGAGCGCGGGCGACGGCCTCCTCCGCGAACGTGGTCGCGGCCGGGCCGCCCCGGGACCCGAGGATCGCGGCGCCCGACCCCGCCAGGCCCATCGCGGCATACCGGGCGGTGGTGCGTTCTCCCAGCTCCACGACCTCGGAGAACACGTGCCCGGCGTTGTCGTGCTCGCCTATGTCGAGCAGCAGCCGCCCGAGCGTGTCGAGGCATTCGCCGAGCAGTTGCGGCGACCCGGCGGCGCGGGCCGCCTTGACCGCGTCGTCGAGCCACTCCCGCGCTTCGCCGTACCGGCCCCGGCAGGCGGCCAGCTCGCCCAGCCCGCGCATCGCCTCGGCCACGCCCCAGCCGTCGCCGATCGTCCGCGCGAGCGCGAGGCCCTGGTCGAGCGCCCGCTCCGCTTCGTCGTACGCGCCCTGGCAGGCGGCCACCCGCGCCGACGCGAGCAGGCCGGCCTCCAGGCTCCGCTCCGAGTCGTGCCTGCGGCCGATCGACACGCACCTCTGCGAGGCCGCGCGGGCCCCCGCCAGGTCGCCGGCGGCCAGCAGCGCGCACCCGAGCAGCGCCAGCGGCACGCCGGCCCACGCCTGGCCGTCCCGGTCCGGGTCGCGGCCGCCGGGCGCGGACGGCCGCGTGATCTCGGCGAGGGCGCGGGAGGCGGAGGCCGGCTCCGTCATCGCCCGCAGCGCGGCCAGCACCGTCGCCGCCCGCCGCCGCCCCGCCTCGTCCCCGGCGTCCTCGAACAGGGTCAGCGCCCTGCGTCCGGCGGCCGTCGCCGTGGCGAACTCGCCCGCGGCGGTGGACAGCACCGCCGTGCTCAAGGTCAGCTCCGCGAGCACCCGGCCGGGAAGCGGATCGGCGGCCGCGCCGCTCGCGTCCGCGAGCGCGGCGAGCCAGTCCAGCCCCTCGCGCAGCCGCCCCCGCATGATCCAGTACGTCTCCAGCCCGCCGGCCAGGCGGGCGCCGATCGGCAGGGGGCCGCCGGAGACGCACCAGCGCAAGGCCGCGCGTATGTTGGCGTAGCCCGCCTCGATCCGATCGAGGTGCGGCGCCGCCGCGCCGTTGACGATCGCCTCCGCCGCGCGCTCGGCGAGCCGCGCGTAATACTCCGCGTGGCGGAGCCGTACGGCCTCGGCCTCCTCGGCGGGCATCCCCTGCATGGCGTGGACGCGGACGATCCACAGCAGCCGATATCGGGTGACGGCGCCGGTGGTGTCGACCTCGACCAGCGACTTCGCCACCAGCCGTGCCAGCAGGTCGATGATCCGGTCGGTGGTGATCGCGCCGTCGGAGCAGACCCACTCCACGTCGTCGATGACGAAGCCGTCCTCGAACGCCGTGAGCCTGCGCAACAGCAGCAGCTCGTCGTCCGACAGCAGCGCGTGGCTCCAGCACAGCGCCGCCCGCAACGACCTATGCCGCGCGTGGGCCACGCGGCTCCCGCCGGACAGCAGCCGGAGCGGGTCGTTCAGCCGCTCGGCGATCTGGCCGGGCGACAGCATCACCGCCCGGGTGGCGGCGAGATCCACGGCCAGCGGGAGGCCGTCGAGGCGGCGGCAGATCCTTTCGATCGCCTCCTCGGTCCCGGGGGCGGGAGGGCGCCCCTGCGCCGCCATCCGCTGGGCGAACAACGCGGCGGCCTGCGGCACGGTCAACGGCCCGAGGCGGCAGACCAGCTCCCCGGGGACGCCCAGGGGCTCCCTGCTCGTGGCCAGCACGGCGAGCGCCGGATGCTCGCGCATGAGCGTGTGGACGATCATGGCGCACTTCTCGACGCGGTGCTCGCAGGTGTCGAGAACCAGCAGCGCCGGCTCGTCGCCGGGGACGAACCCGGTCAGATCGTCGTTGTCGTCGGCCAGGTCCTCGAACCACACGCCCCCCGGATAGGCGTGCGCCTGGCCGTGGACGTACGCCAGCGCCAGCCGGGTCTTGCCGACCCCCGCCGTACCGGTCAGGGTGACCAGCCGTCCGGGGCCGAGAAGGCGGTGCAGGGTCGCGAGTTCGGCGTCCCGGCCGACGAGGTCACCGGTCCCGGTGCGGGGCACCGTACCCCCCACCGCTATCCCACCAGGCGCCGCTTGAACGACCACAGCGCGAGGCCGCCGGTGACGAGCGTGCCCACGGCGAGCACCGCGAGCACCGCCGCCAGGGACATGTGCGGCACCGTGGGGGTCAGGGCGGCGCGCAGCGCCTCGCTGACGTAGACGAGCGGGTTGACCAGCACGCCGACCTGCAGCCACCGGATCGGTTCCAGCGTCGCCCACGGGTAGTAGACGCAGCCGAGCATCATCATCGGCACGATGAAGATCGCGAACACGGTGCTGAGCTGGTGGGGCGGCAGCAGCGTCCCGATGAGCAGGCCGAGACAGGACGTCAGCAGACTCGACAGGACGAGCACGGCGACCAGCAGCGGCCAGTTGCCGAAGTCGACCCGCGGAGCCTCGCCGGGGCCGTGGATGAGCAGCACGGCGGGGAACACCACCAGGCCGGCCGCCAGCCCCTGGACCGCGCCGAAGGCGATCTTCTCGACGCCCACCGTCCAGACGGGCACCGGGGCGAGCACCCTGTCGTCGATCTCCCTGGTGTACGACAGCTCCATGATCAGCGGGGTCGTCACGGCGAAGATGCCCTGGATGACGATGCCCGAGGCGACCAGGCCGGGGACGAGGATGGTGGCGAACGACTGGCCCTGGCCTCCCGCCGCGAAGGCCTGCCCGGCGCCGAACCCGATGCTCGGCAGCACGACGGCGAAGACGAAGATGTTCAGCACGGGCTGGACCACGGTCCGGGCCGTGAACGACAACAGGTGGCGCCGCATCACCCGGAGGTCCCTGGCCAGCAGCGCCGCGAAGGTGCGCCAGTAGCCGCGCAGCGCGCCGGTGTCCCGCGCGGTCGCGGCGGGTGCGATGGTCGCCGTCATTCTCGATACTCCCGCCCGGTCAGAGTGAGGAACACGGTCTCAAGGCTGGGACGGACGATTCGGACGTCGATGAGGGAGAGCCCGGCGTCCGGGCCGACCAGCACCAGGGCGGCGAGAATGCTCTCCGGCACCCTGGTGAAAGCGCGCAGGCTGGTCCCCGACGCCTCGGCGCGCAACACCCCGTCCATCTGGCGTACTTGCCCGACGATCTTCTCGGCCTCGCCGTCGTAGGTCAGAGCCAGCACCGTCTCCGGACCGCTCTGCGACTTCAGCTCCGCCAGCTCGCCGCACGCGAGGACGGTGCCGTGGTCGATGACGGCGATCCGGTCGCAGAGCGACTCGGCCTCCTCCATGTAGTGGGTGGACAGCACGATCGTGCTGCCCTCCGCGCGCATCTGGCGCAGGACGTCCCAGAGGTTCACCCGGGTCTGCGGGTCGAGACCCGACGTCGGCTCGTCGAGGAAGAGGACCTCGGGGTGGTGCATCAGCGCTCGGGCGATCATCACGCGCTGGGCCTGGCCCCCCGACATCTCGGTCACCTTCGCCCCGGCGCGGGGCCCCAGGCTGAACAGCTCCAGCAGGTCGAGCGCCCGCTGCCGGGCGGCACGCGCGGACAGCCCGGCGTACCGCCCGCGGAACTCCAGGTTTTCCAGCACGGTCAGCTGCCGGTCCAGCGTGTTGTACTGCGGCACGACGCCGATGCGCCGCTTGACCGTGAGGGGATCGCGCACCACGTCGGCCCCGCCCACCGAAGCCGTCCCGCCGGTCGGGATGATGCGGGTGGTGAGCATGCCGATGGTCGTCGATTTCCCGGCGCCGTTCGGCCCGAGCAGCCCGAACAGCTCCCCCCTCCGCACCTCCAGGGAGAGGCCGGTCACCGCCTCAATCGCCCCGGATGAGGTCGTGTAGGTCTTTTTCAGGTCGCTGGTTTCCACTGCGACATCGGCCATCCACAGGCCCCTTTCGGACTTTAGGGCATTGTGCGGGTGGCCTGCTGTGATGTGGCTAACCCGTGGTTGATTATCGGTATATGAGCTGATAAGCGCTTTTGCATCGGTGTTTCTGGGCGGCTTTTGCCCGACGGGCTCTCGAAGCGCGGCGAGTGGCGGGACGCGCCTCTCAGTCCCCGTCGCAGAGCCCGTCTACCTGCTCGAACACCGGATCGCCGAGTCAGCGCTCGGCCGGCTCCGCCACCCCACGAAACGATTCGAACGCCAGGGCGGATTCTGTGGCGTACGAAGATCTGCTGCTGATTTGCGAATTATCTGACAGTAAGGTTTGCCATTATTGTTGATCTTCGTCATCGGCTGGAGGCGCCAACCTCACGGAAGGGGAGCGCGGAAGCCGCGACGGGTGCCGCCGCTTCGGGGTGACCGCTTTGGCGGCGACGGCCTGCGCTGGACCGGAGTGGCAGGACATAACGTCGGCGATGCCGTCTGAAGACGGGCGGGCATCAACCGTAGAACTGAATTTCAGTAGGCCGGAAGAGTGATAAAGAGCAATGCCGGCGAGTCGTCGACAAGAAGGTAGAGGAGTCGGCGACACAGGTCGTCATCGGGGTTTCTGTGCATGACGACTGGCCTCGCCCAACCGTGGCTGTAGGTTGTGTGCGGCGTGTCAAACTCTGTTTGAAGCGGCCACTTGGTGGCCGGACTATTCTAGAGAACGTGCATCATCGGCGTGTTCCCATTTATCCGGTGCCCGATGGGTCGTGACCGCTGCGGCTGCGAGAAGCTCTTCCGCCGGTGGCGCACCGTAGCCATATCCGCTGCTTTGCTGATACTCGCGCTACTGGCCATGACGGCGGATTTCCGCACAGCGCACTGGCGTCAGATCGCCTGGGTGACGCCGTCATCCGATGGTCGGACGCTGACCGCGACGTTCACGGTCTACAAGTCCGAGGATGACGACGGCCGGTTCTGCTGGGAAGTGACGGACACGGACGTGCAGGAGTCGCCCTCTCAGGTGACAATCGGCGTCCAGATGAGCAACCCGTGTGCACCCCTCGTGTCCTGGGGGACGGTGAAGTTGCCCGACAACGGACACCAAGTCAATGTGCGGCTACGTCTTCGTACGCCCTTGAACGGGCGGACCGTCATCGAGAAAGAAAGCGGGCAGATAGTCGCGGTCGCCCTGCCGGGTAAGGGCTGACGGCAGGGCATTCGTCTCGGCAAGCTATGGCGAGTCGATGCCGGTGAGCATCGTCCCGCATTCCTTGTGGGCGAGCTCGTCTCGGAAGAAAGCAGGTTTCGCCTTCAGTAGTCTCGTCCCGGCAAGCCGGGCGTTTCAGGGCCAGGTGACGACGACGGTTCCGTGCCGCTTGCTGATGAGCCCTCGGGAGGGGAGGCTCGTTCGGGCGGTCTTCGGGATGTACTGGATGCGCGCGGCGCCGCGGCGGCGGTGGTCGCTCGCCCATCGCCGTAGCAGTTCCACGTACTCCGCCGCGACGGCCTCGGCTTCGGGGCCGTGGGCGAAGACCCCGCTTTCGAAGCCGCCTATCTCCTGATTCGGCCGTTTTGTCCGGTAAGCGAAGCTGCCGCCGCTGATGAGGGCAGGAACGCCTCTCGCCGCCGAGGGGGCGAACCACCCCTGGTCAACCAGGTCCTCGTCGGCGTGCAGCATGGCGACCTGCGGCGTGTTGGTGAGTAGGAACAGCTCCAGCTCGTCGGGCAGGTCGAAGGCCGCCCCCGACCAGCGTTCCATCCTGGGGGAGTTGAGCGCACGCCGCAGCGCCTCGACGTCGAACCGCTGGGGCTCCTCATCGACCCGCAGCACGACCCCTTCGGCGAGCTGCACGATGTGCTCGCTGAACGCGCCGGAGCCCTGCATCGGCACGAAGGCCGCCAGGCAGTAGCTGCGGCTCACCAGGACGTCGTCACTGCGATCGAAGGCGATGGTGCGGGTCCGCCCTCTCATGCGCAGCGGGACGACGATCCTGCCGGCTGCGGAGAGTTGATCGACCCATGCCGGGGGAATGTCCCAAGCCCCCGCGGTGACGATGATCCGGTCGTACGGCGCATGCTCCGGCACGCCGTTCTCGGCGTCGGCCAGCACCACCTCGACACGGTCGTAGCCGGCTGTCGCGAGGCAGGCCCGGGCGCGGTCGACGATATCGGGGTCGATGTCGACCGAGACGACCGTACCCTCGGTTCCGACGAGTTCCTGGATTAGAGCGGCGTTGTAGCCACCCGAGCCGATCTCCAGCACGCGCATGCCGGGTTTGATTTCGGCCTGCTCCAGCATCACCGCCTGGATGTGGGCGGCCGACAAAGAGCTCAGGGCCAGGCCGCCGGTGTCCCGCTTGACTACCAGGGCGTGGTTCGCCGCGTAGGCCGCCTCCAGCGGCTCTCCCGGGGCGAACAGGTGCCTGGGCACGCCGGCGAGGGCCGCGACCACGGACTCGGATATGACCGCGTCCATCTCGCGCAGCTCGTCCACCATGGCGGCCCGCAGTGAGGCTGCGATATCGGCCGCGTCCGTGTGCGATGTACTCATCTACCGCTTCCTTTGAAAGGTTGACGAGGTGACGGGCTCGAGGCGACGGGCTCGCCGCCCCGACGATCGTGGCCCTCCGTGTAGACCACGTGGCGTCGTGTTTCCTCCTTGCCTGAGAGGTCTTCCGCGGCCCGGCCCAGGTGTTGCATGCGGGTACGTTCTGGGCCGGGCCGGATGCTCGACGGTGCGGGAGACGGGGGCTGCCCGTGGGCGAGGGGCTCTCGACCGCGCCGCCGAGGGCTATTGGGTGGGGATTTCTCTCGTCGGGGCGCTGCCGGGTAGCGCTGCGATGCTGACGTCCACGCTGGCGAACTCCCAGCCGGTGCTGGTGAGTTCCTGCACGCGCATGTCGCACCACAGCATCGGAAGGTCGTCCATAAGGGCGGCTCCGTCGTGGAGTACGTCGTCGCCGCGTGTCCAGCGTTCGTGTGCGCTGGTGTCGGTGACGGCGAGCCGGTACTCCTGCGGCCGGCCATCGGCCCCCAGGCGACGGAACCTCAGGGTCGTGGTGGCACCTGCCCGAGAGGGCCAGAGGCCCTTGAGGCACAGCACGAGCCATAGCATGGTCACCGGATCTGTACCGCGTGAAGATTCGCGTGCCCGCGAAGTTCCCGGTAGCGCTGGGCTATCTTGCCGGCCGCCTGTGCGGTCTCGTGCAGCGGGAAGGCGACCGTCTCGGGCCTGCCGTCCGCACCGAGTTCTCCGGTGCTCCAGGAGATCTTCCCCGCACGGAACCAGACCGACAAGTCGCCGAGGCGGAGGAGCGCGACGCCTCGGTACGTGAAAAGCTGCCCGCCACGGATGTTGTGTGTGGCTGTGAGGTGGGCGTCCACCTGCCGAGCGGCGGACTCTGAGCAATCGTCAAGACCTGTGGATCACGAGTTTCTAAGCGGCTGCGTGTGAGGGCTGATCGTCGGGGCGTTCGATGAGTTTGCCGTTGACGAACGTGGCCCCGGCGCGGACCAGAGCGACGAGG
>NZ_BMPY01000038.1 GCF_014647835.1 Microbispora rosea subsp. aerata | reverse complement strand
GCTGGCACCTGCGGCCACCGCACGATCGTTGATTGTCAGCACAACACTCAATGATCGCGGTGGCCGTCCCTATCTCTACACCCCCGCTCACCACGCAAGACCGCGATCTACGGCTGGAGTACTAGGCGACGGTGAGATCTCTCGTCGAGAGCTACTGAAGGAGCTGGGTAAGCTCAGCGAGCTGATCAACATACAGGAACAGGCGCGCTTGGTTGCTTACGGAGTCGAAGAACGTTGCCGCTCTCTTGAGCAGCGGTTGTCGGGCATTTGGAACTCGATCAGCGAATTCCTTGAGGCCCAGCTTGCTGGACGGGCCGACGCCAATCTCCTTGTGCCGGATGACGCCTGGGAAGCCTTGGTGCAGCTCTACCAGAATGAGGTCACTAAGCACGGGCGAGGTAGCGACCTACCCATCACTACTCGTAGTTTTAGCGATGCACAGGCATTAGTGACGGCGATAAGAGAAAGTTACGATGCCTTGGCACGGGAGACTCAGGCGCAGGTCGACCAGGCAGAAGCGGAGACGCGACGTATACTGACCGTGTTTGCGGAGGCAGCAGAAGGGGTGCATTCGAGATCATGAACCACTACCTGCTCGTCTATGACCGCAGGCACGGGCGCATTCTGCACGCACAGCCGTACCGCAACACGCGTGATGCCCTGCGAGGTCGCTTCGCTGCGGAACGGCAGCACCTGGGCAACCCAGACATCGAAGTCGTTGTGCTCGGCGCGCGTTCATGGGACGCGTTGAAGCACACGCATGCCCGCTACTTCAAGACCGTCAAGGACTTGGCGGCCAGCGCACTCCGCTAGTCGGCTAATTCGGCCCTCTCCTGATGTTTCGTCTGCCGTCGCCCAGCGTGGAAGGGCAGTCGGAGGGTCAAGCCTGCCTCGCGTGCACCTGGAAGCGCCCCGGTGGCTTTCTCTCGCTTGCCCCGAGGAGGAGTGACCTGAGAGTTGGACCGGGTTAGGGGGAAAGGTGGACGAGTCGGCCTGTAGGCCGGGTTCTGTGATCAGCCGTGAAGGCTGACCGGCGGCCATCCATCTAGGACCGCCGTTGCCGGCGGCCTCAAGCGGTCTACCCGCGCGGCTCGGGCGGGCAGCCCTCGAACGTCGCGCGCGGGGCGTTCCGGAGAACGCCCCTTCTTGACCTTGCTCCGGGTGGGGTTTACCGAGCCGCCCACGTCACCGTGGGCGCTGGTGGTCTCTTACACCACCGTTTCACCCTTACCCCCGCGAAGGGGGCGGTCTGTTTTCTGTGGCACTGTCCCGCGGGTCACCCCGGGTCGGTGTTACCGACCACCCTGCCCTGTGGAGCCCGGACCTTCCTCGGCAGGACCAAAAGGCCCTGACGCGGCCGCCCGGCCGGCTCGTCCACCATGGGAGGTAAGCCTAGCGGCTCCCGAATCATTCCCGGCCCTCGTGGGGAACGGGCTCGCCGGCGCGAGTCCGGCGTCGTACGCCTCTAGCTCCGCGTGACGTCCTTGACGAACACGATCCCGTCGTACGAGGCCAGGTGGGCCGGGTCCAGCGGGGCGTAGCCGAACCAGGGGGACACGCGAAGGGCGGGCCGCGTGTCGCCGAGGGCGTCGGCCAGCTTGCGGGTGTCCACGAGGTAGCGGTCCTCGGGCAGCGCGTGCAGAAGCCCTTCGAGCGTGTCCGAGGGCGGGACGTCCACCCCCTGGTGCGGGATCGTGCCGAGGGCCGTGGCCAGGAAGGCGAAGTCCTCGCCGAGGTGGGCCCGTACGATCGCGCCGGAGCTCCACCACTCGAACGGCTGGTCACCCATCCGCATCGTGCTCTTGTCCCGCTGGAAATGCGCGTTGTGGGCGTGGACCAGCGCCGGGCCCCGCTCGGCGACGGCGAGGAGGTTGGCGGCGATCATCGAACTGCGCAGGCCCAGCAGCCGCGACATGCGGCCCGGTGACGTGTCGGCCATCCAGTGGTGGTAGCGCAGCAGGCCGGTGGCGGCGCGCCCGTACAGATGCGCCCGATCCCACTCGTCCCGGGAGGATGTCGCCATCAGGTGCGGCGTCTCCGCGTACAGCAGCGCCACGAGATCGTCGGCGAGCAGCCGCAGCTCCCTCGCCTCGGCCGACCGGCCCACGGACTGCGACGGGTCCATCATCGTGGCGGGATTGGCCCAGCGGTCGTCGGAGCCGAGCAGGCGGTCGAGCGTTTCCGCCTCGCAAGGGAGCAGGTCCGCGCCCACCCGGGCCGCGAGGTACCCGTGGAGCGCCATGAGGGCCTGCCGGGGGCTCGCGGCGTGGCTGATCTCCAGCGGCCCGTCGAGACCGGCGAAGCGCACCCGCTCGGACTCTGGCCGTCCGTCGTTGTACGCGCGCATCCAGCGCACGAGCTCCCGGTTGGCCGCGGAGGCTCCCCAGCCGTGGCTGAAGCCATGCTCCATGACCTCGTCGAGGGTGCCCCCGCCCCCGGTGACGTAGTCGTCCACGACCAGGCCCATGAGGCAGTCGCTCTCGATCCCGATCGTCCGATAGCCCTCGTGCTCGACGAGCTGCCGGAAGAGCTCGTTGCGCACCTCCAGGAGAAGGTCCTCGCCGTGAGTGGGCTCGCCCATGGCGAGCAGCCGTGGCCGGGCAGGCAACAGCCTCATGACGGAGGCGGCCTCGACGGCGTGGACGCTGTTCTTTATGCCGATTTCCATACCTTCAACGCTATCGTTGAACTATCGGATGAAAACTTGACGAGAATAACCGCAGGATCAAGGCTGAAAACCCTCAACTCACGGGTGCAGCCGCGATGTATGGGCCGAGTGCGAGACTGATCGACAACCGCGCCATGCGCCGTACCGCTGTCCTTGGATGAGTCCAGCCGTACGGGTGGTTCGAAGGCAGGATCGCCGCGCGGCCACGGCGGCGAGGGCGGTCTATGAGCGCCGGGCGGCGAGCTGTGGAACCCGAGCAGGCCCTTTCAGCGCCCGATGCCGCAAGGCAACTCGGAAACGGTGGCCACACGCGAGATCGAGAGCCAGGCGTCACGGAAGGCAACGGCCGTGCCCGGGGCTGAGAAACACGGCATTGTGAAGGCGGCCATGCCGGGGACCGACAGCGCGTCACGAAGGCGGCCACGCCTGGGGTGAGAATCATGGCGTCGCGAAGGCGACCACAGCCGAAGAGCGTCACAAAGGCAGCGGCCGTACCCGGGGTTGAGAATCACGGCGTCGCCAAAGCGGCCATACCTGAGGTAGGGAGTCGGGGCATCGCAAGGCGGGCGCCCGGGGGCGACGCCGGTGGCGGCACCGGGACTGAGAAGCGAGAACCGGCCCCGGGCCGAAGACCGTGAGGCACGGCCGAACGGCCCAGGTCTGCCCACCACACCTCCCCGGGCGGAGACGGCCTCTCCAGTGCCTGCTTACAGTTGCCCGTCACGCTTCCCCGGGTGGAGAGGGACCTCTCCGGGGGCCCGCGCATGGCTGGCCGCTACAGGCTCCCCAAGGCAGAGGGCCTCAGGAGAGGTGGGCGGTGTCGTTGAGCGCTCGCACGACGGCGGGGCCGTCGGCGTAGTAGTCGATCGCCGACAAACAGGCCAGGTCGAGGTGCATCCGATAGAGGGCCTCCGGCGGAGCGCCCAGCGCGAAGCGGATGAGCATCTTGATCGGGGTCACATGAGAGACCACGACGACGCTGCGGCCCTCGTGGGCCTTCACGATGCGGTCCCTGGCCTGCTCGACCCTCCGGGCCGTCGCCGCGAAGCTCTCCCCTCCGGGCGGCGCGACGTCCGGGTCGGCCAGCCAGGCCGCCAGTTCGCGGGGCCAGCGCTG
The DNA here is from genome assembly GCF_014647835.1 of Microbispora rosea subsp. aerata. Taxonomy (GTDB): domain Bacteria; phylum Actinomycetota; class Actinomycetes; order Streptosporangiales; family Streptosporangiaceae; genus Microbispora; species Microbispora aerata. The sequence continues at coordinate 65,360 of NZ_BMPY01000038.1, read as the reverse complement.
CTGGATCTCCGCGAATGTGTGCCCCTCCCACGCGCCGAAGTCGGTCTCGCGGAGGTCGTCGTCGATCAGCACCGCCAGGCCGGTCCGGGCGGCCAGCGCCTCCGCCGTCTGCCGGGCGCGCGTGAGCGGGGAGCTGACGATGACCTCGACCTCGTACGGCTGCCGCGACAGGCGCAGAGCCGCGGCCTCGGCCTGGGCCAGACCGGTGGGGGTGAGCGACGGGTCACCCAACCCCGAGAACCGTTTCTCCACCGACAGCGGCGTCTGCCCGTGCCGCAGCAGGAGCAGGGACGTGGCGACGCGCGAGGCCCGGGGCATCCACCCGTGCCCGCGCCGGTCGCGGGACGCGGCGGTTCCGGCGGCCACGCCCCCGGTTCCGCCGGCGGTCCCCGCGTCGGACACCGCTCCCCCAGCCGTACGGACGGTCCCCGCGTCCCCGGCGCCACGGGTGGTCTCCGCGTCCGGCACGGCTCCACGAGCCGTATGAGCGCTTCCCGCATCCCTGGCGCTATGGGCGATCCCTGCGTCCGGCGCCGCTTTCCCAGCCGTACGACCGCTCCTCGTGCCGGACCCCGCTTCCTCAGCGGTACGGGCGGTTCCCGCGGCGGTCCCGCCCGCGGCCTCCGCACCGGTCCCGCCGGAAGCCGGGGCGTCGGAAGCCGGGACGTCGGAAGCCGGGACGTCGGAAGTGTCGTCGAACAGCGTGGGCGCGTCGGTGTTGGGCGGCTCGGCGCCGGGCTCGACGGCCGTGGCGGCCTCCGGCGCGGAGGTGATCTCGCTCGCCTGCCAGGTCTCCCCCCGGGCGGCGGCGTCCATCGCCTCGTTGGCGAGCCGGTCGGCGTGGCTGTTGCGCTCGCGCGGAACCCAGGTCCAGGTGACGCGGAACCGCCGGGCCAGGGCCGCCGCCTCCAGGGCGAGCGGCCGCAGCCCCTCGTGCTTGACCTTCCACCGGCCGGCCATCTGCTCGATGACCAGCTTGGAATCCATCCGCACCTCGACCCGGGCGCCCTCCGCGCCGAGCGCGAGCAGCGCCCGGAGCCCGGCGATCAGGCCCCGGTATTCGGCCACGTTGTTGGTCGTGGTCCCGATCGACTCGGCGGCCTCGGCGAGCACCCGCCCCGCCTCGTCCTTGACCACCGCGCCGTACCCGGCCGGGCCGGGGTTGCCCCGCGACCCGCCGTCGGCCTCGACGACGAAGCCCCCCGCAGCGCCCATCGCGACCGTCACAGACCCGACTCGGCCGTACGGACCAGGATGCGGCGGCACTCCTCACAGCGGACCACCTCGTCGTGGGCGGCGGCCCGGATGCTGTTCAGGTCGGCGATCGACAGGCTCGTACGGCAGCCGAGGCACCGGCCGCCGTGCAGCATGGCGGCCCCGACGCCGGTCTGCTCGCGCATCTTCTCGTACAGCGCGAGCAGGTCGGCGGGGATGTCGGCGGTGATCGCGGGCCGGTTGGAGGTGAGCTCGCCGATCTCCTTGTCGATCTCCGCGAACGCCGTGTCGCGGCGGTCCTCGGCGGCCCGCAGCGTGCCGGCCACCTCTTCCCGTTCGGCCTTGAGGGCGGTGACCCGGGCGTCGGCGGTCTCCCGGCGCTCCATGATCTCCAGCACGACCTCCTCCAGGTCCGCCTGCCTGCGCTGCAGGGAGGCGATCTCCGACTGGAGGCTCGCCAGGTCCTTGGGCGAGGAGACCTGCCCGGAGTCGAGGCGCTTTTGGTCACGGTCGACCCGGGCGCGTACGGCGTCCACGTCCGACTCGGCCTTGGCCTGGTCACGGGCGAGATCGCCCGCCTCGGTCTCGGCGGCGATGATCTGCGTGGAGACCTTGGCGAGCCTCTTGGACAGCTCGTCGATCTCGGCCAGTTCCGGCAGAGTGCGGCGGCGGTGTCGCAACCGGTCGAGACTGGTGTCGAGCTCCGCGAGATCGAGCAGACGCTTCTGTGCTTCCGGTGCGGCCTTCATCCCAAATCCCTCAGAATGCTCGGGGGTCCAAGTCGGTGGTCGTCGCCGTCCAGGCGTCGGTGACGGCGTCCGAGACGCGCGCCTCAACAGTAATGCCCCCGGCCGCCAACGCTGACGTCAGACGCTCGGCGGCGTCCGCCAGCCACGGCCACTCGGTCGCCCAGTGCGAGGCGTCGACCAGCGCCGGCCCGTCCGCCTCCAGGTGCTCGCTGGCCGGGTGGTGCCGCAGGTCGGCCGTCAGGTAGACGTCCACGCCCGCGGCCCTGGCCGTGCCGAGCAGCGAGTCGCCCGCGCCGCCGCAGACGGCCACGGTCCGCACCGGCCGGTCGAGATCGCCCGCGACCCGCAGCGGCCCCGCCGTACGCGGCAGGCCCGAGGCGGCCAGCGCGGCGAACTCCCGCAGCGGCATCGGGGCGGGCAGGTCGCCGATGCGGCCGAGCCCGCGCCGGGGGTCGTCGGCGGAGGGCTGCAGGGGCCGCAGGGGGCCCGTCACCCCGACGGCCCGCGCCAGCGCGTCGGAGACCCCGGGGTCGGCGACGTCGGCGTTGGTGTGCGCGGCGTACAGCGCGGCGCCGCCGCGGATGAGCCGGTGCACGACCCGGCCCTTGAACGTCGTGGCGGCGACGCTCGTGGTGCCGCGCAGATAGAGCGGATGGTGGGTGACGACGAGGTCGGCCCCCCAGTCGAGGGCCTCGTCCACGACCACGGCGACCGGGTCGACCGCGAACAAAACCTTCCGTACGGCCTGCTCCGGGTCGCCGCAGACCAGGCCCACCGCGTCCCAGGACTCGGCCCACGAGGGGTCGTACAACGCCTCCAGGCGTTCGACCACCTCGGCGAGGGTGCAGGAGATCGATTCCACCCGCGCACCCTACAGCCTGCTGGCGGATCGATCCTGGAAGAGTAACGTCCCTTTTGACGCCCCCGCCGCCAGGAAGGATGGATCCCCAGCGTGCCAGTTGATCAGCAGAGCCTGCACGTCAGATCCGTGGTCGCCGACACTCACAACGACCTCCTCATGGCCGTCTCCGCCCGGCCGCCCGTGGCGTGGGCCTCGTTCTTCCGCGAGCAGTGGCTTCCCCAGCTCGTCGAGGGCGGGGTCGACGTGCAGGTGCTGCCCGTCTTCGTGGACGGCCAGTTCCGCCCGGAGGGCGCGCTGCGCCAGACACTGCGGATGATCGAGTGTGCTCACGTGCTGGCCGAGGGCAACCCCGACGCGGTGGCGCTGTGCCGCGACGGGCGGCAGATCGACGAGGCGATCTCCCAAGGCAAGATCGCCCTGGTGCTGGCCTTGGAGAGCATGCCGGGGATCGACGAGAACGTCGAGCTGATCCCCACCCTGCACCGCCTCGGCGTCCGCGTCGCCTCGATCGCCCACTGGGGCCGTACGGCTCTCGCCGACGGCAGCGGCCAGGACGACACCGGCTCCAGGCTCACCAGCCACGGAGTCGAGGCGCTGCGCGAGATGGAACGGCTCGGCATCCTCTTCGACATCTCGCACCTCGGCGCCACGGGCGTCGCGCACGTGCTGGAGAACGCGACCCGGCCCGTCATCGCGACGCACTCCTCCGCGCGCGCCCTGCGCGACCACCACAGGAACCTCACCGACGAGCAGCTCAGGGGGGTCGCCGCGGGCGGCGGCGTCGTCTGCGTGAACTTCCTCGCCGCCTTCCTCACCGAGGACGCGCGCTCGGCCACGCTCGATCATCTCGTGGACCACATCGAGCACATCGCCGGCGTCGCCGGCATCGACCACGTGGGTCTCGGCCCCGACTTCATACACGAGGTGTACGCGGACCTCACCCCGCCGTGGTGCGAGGGCTTCAGCTACTCGGGCGTCGACGCGCTGGCCTGCATCCCCGGCCTGGAGGGCCCGCGCGGCCTCCCGCTGGTGACCGACGCGCTGATCAAGCGCGGCTTCTCCGACGAGGAGATCGGCAAGGTCCTCGGCGGCAACGTGATGCGCCTGTTCCGCGCGGAGCTGGGCCGTACGGCCCGGGAACGGCCCCAGCGGTGAACCTGGAGGCCATGCTGGCCGACCTCGAGGAGCTCGTGCTCTGCGAGTCGTACTCCACCGACCACGAGGCGGTGGCGCGCAGCGCCCGCGTCGTGGGCGCGATGGGCCGCAGGCTGCTGGGGGCCGAGCCGGAGACCCTCGTGATCGACGGGGTCACCCACCTGCGCTGGTCGTTCGGCACGCCGCGGGTCCTGCTGCTGGGCCACCACGACACGGTCTGGCCGATCGGCAGCCTGCGCGAGCACCCGTGGTCGGTGCGGGACGGCGTGGCGCGGGGGCCGGGCGTGTTCGACATGAAGGCCGGCCTCGTGCAGCTCTTCCACGCGGTCGCCTCGCTGCCGTCCCCCGACGGCCTGACCGTGCTCGTCGTCGGGGACGAGGAGCTCGGGTCGCCGACCTCCCGCCCGCTGATCGAGTCGATCGCCTCGCGGTGCGCCGCCGCGTTCGTGCTGGAGGCCAGCGCGGACGGCGGCGCGCTGAAGACGGCGCGCAAAGGCATCTCGCGGTACGAGCTGCTGGTGCACGGCCGGGCCGCTCACGCCGGCCTCGAACCCGAGCTGGGGGCCAACGCCGGCGTCGAGCTGGCTCACCAGGTGCTGGCCATCGCGGGCATCGCGGCCCAGGTCGAGTCGTCGTCCAGGGCGGGGGCGACGTCGGTGACGCCCACCATGCTGAGCGCGGGGACGAGCACCAACACGGTCCCTGCCCGGGGCCGGGTGGCCGTCGACGTACGCGTGCCGGACCGGGCGGCCCAGGAGCGGGTGGACGAGCTGATGCGCGCGCTGACCCCGCGCACCCCCGGGGTCCGGCTGGAGCTGCGCGGCGGGCCGAACCGCCCGCCCCTCGACCCCGCGGCCTCCGCCGGGCTCTTCGAGGTCGCCGTACGGCTCGCGCGTGAGCTGGGCATGGAGCCGCTGCGCGGGGTGTCGGTCGGCGGCGGCTCGGACGGCAACTTCACCGCGGGCGTCGGCTGCCCCACGCTCGACGGCCTGGGCGCGGTCGGCGGGGGCGCGCACGCCGCCGAGGAGCACGTGCTGGTCGCCGAGATGCCGGTGCGCGCCCGCCTGGTCGCGGCGCTGGCCGCGTACGTGCTGTCGGGCGGGCAGATCGGGCCGAATCCGCCGGATGGCGCCGATCCGGCAGCACAGGACCCGGCGGTGCGTGACACGGCGGTTCGGGACACGATGGCGCAGGACGCGATCGCGCGGGGCACGCGGCGGACCGCCGGGGGGATCACATGAACCCCGGAGACGCCGTAAACCCCGCCGACCGTCTGAACCCGGGCCGGGGCGCGGACCCCGGCGACTGTCTGAGTCCCGGAGACGGCCCGGATCCGGGAGAGCGCCCGAACCCGGGGGACCCCGCCGTCGCCCGGGATCAGGCGGCGGAAGCCGCCGCGCGGCGCGGCCTGCGGATCGCCGAGCTGCACACGATCGCCGAGTTCGCGCGGGTGGTGCGGCTGTTCGACGGCATCTGGCGTCCCGAGCCGTGGAACCCGCCGATCACGGCGGAGCTCATGCGGGCGCTGTCGCACGCGGGCGGGTACGTCGCCGGGGCGTTCGACGGCCGGGAACTGGTCGGCGCCGGCGTCGCCTTCCTCGCCGCGCCCGCGGGGCAGGCGCTGCACTCCCACGTGACGGGCGCGGTGCGGCCCGGCGCCGGGTTCGCGCTGAAGCTGCACCAGCGGGCCTGGGCCCTGGAACGCGGGCTGATCCGGATCACCTGGACCTTCGATCCGCTGGTGCGCCGCAACGCCCACTTCAACCTGGTCAAGCTCGCCGCCCTGCCCGAGGAGTATCTGCCCGACTTCTACGGCCCGATGGGCGACGCGGTCAACGCCGGAGACGAGTCCGACCGCGTTCTCGCGGTGTGGCGGCTGGACGACCCGCGGGTGGCGCGGGCGTGCGGCGGCCTGCCGTACCGGCCGGCCGGGGCGGACCACGCGGTGACCGCGCTCGCCGAGCGGGACGGGCTGCCGGCGGCCCTGCCGGCGGACGGGCCGGCCGTGCTCGTCGCCGTGCCCCCGGACGTGGAGACCCTGCGCCGCGCCGCCCCCGAGGCGGCCAAGGCCTGGCGGCACGCCGTACGCGACGTGCTCGGCGGGCTGATGGCGCAGGGGCGGCAGGTGACGGGGTTCGCCGGCGGCTGCTACGTCGTGGAGCGCCCCCTCGCCGCCCCGGGGTGAGACGGGTGGCGTGACCGGGCGCTGCGTACCGGGCCGGAATGGGTAGGGACCGGAAGGCGGCGCCCCCGGCAAGAGTAACGTGCCGGGTGAGCCGGGCGGGGCGCGCGACGGCGGTCACGGGCCTTGTTGATCATCTGATTACCGGGGGAAATCAGATGAGCGGGTGGCGGGGATCCTCGGTGCGGATCCGCTTGACGGTGCTGGCGAGCGCGGTGATGGCGCTCCTGTGCGCCGTCGCCGTGCTGCTGGTCCTCGGCGTCCTGCACGACACCGCCGAGCAGTACAAGACCGACCAGATCACCACGACCGCCGTGCGCCTCGCCTACCAGGCCAAACGCGACCGGCTGCCCCCGGTGCTCCTGGATCAACGGCTGGCCGGGGTGCAGGTGATCGACCCCGGCGGCCGGATCGTCTCCGTCAGCGACAGCCTCGTGGGCCGCCCGCGCATGGCCACGTTCCGGCCGGAGCCGACGAGCCCGGAGACGGACAAGGTGCTCTGCGACTCTCCGGCGTTTCCCGACCGGTACATGAAGATCGTCGCCTTCCGCTTCCACAACACCGGTGGACTGTGGACCGTCTACGCCGCCGACGACACCGTGCCGTGGTACGTCAGCGGCCCGCTGCTGGCGGCGCTCCTCGGCGGCTCGCTCCTGCTGATCGCGCTGACGGCGCTCGGCACGTACCAGACCGTGCGCAAGGCGCTCGGGCCGGTCGAGGCGATCACCAGCAAACTGGCCCAGATCACCGCGAGCGACCTGAGCCAGCGCGTGCCGGTGCCGAAGCACCACGACGAGATACGGCGGCTCGCCGAGACCGCGAACCAGACCCTGGACCGGGCGGAGGCGGCCGTCGAACGGCAGCGGCGCTTCGCCTCCGACGCCTCCCACGACCTGCGCAGCCCGCTGACCGCGATGCGTGCGGAGATCGAGGAAGCTCTGCTGCACAGCGAGGACGCCGACTGGCCGGCCACCGGCCGCGCCCTGCTGGCCAGCTGCGACCGCCTGCAGGCGCTGGTGACCGACCTGCTCCAGCTCGCCCGGCTCGACGCGGGCGCGGCTCCCCGGCGCGAGCCCATCGACCTCGGCGAGCTCGCCGCCCGCGAGCTGGACCGCAGGCCGCGCAAAGTGAAGGTGGTGCGGCACCTGACGCCCGGCGTGGTCGTCGTCGGCGACCGGCTGGCCCTGGCGCGCCTGCTCAACAACCTTCTCGACAACGGCGAGCGGCACGCGGTCTCCACGATCACGGTGACCGTACGCCGCGAGAACGGCCAGGGCGTCATGGAAGTGCTCGACGACGGCGCTGGAATCCCGCCCGACAAGCGGGAGCTGGTCTTTCAGCGGTTCACCCGGCTCGACGCCGCCCGTTTCAAGGACGCCGGAGGGACCGGGCTCGGCCTGTCCATCGCCCGCCAGATCGCCCAGGCGCACGGCGGCACGCTCACGATCGAGGACAGCGACCGGGGCGCCCGCTTCGTGCTGCGGATCCCGCTCGCCCCCGCCCGCTGACCACTCTGCTGCGGACGCCGCTCAGGCTGCCCGCCCGCCGAGCCCCCTGCGAGCCCTGCTCGCGCTCCGCGCACGCCCGCCCGCCGGGAACCCCTTGCGAAATCCGCCTTCCTGATCACCCCACTGTGGGGCCTGCTCACGCCCGCTGACCCATCCCCTGCGCACCCCGCACTCGCCTACCCGCCGGAAACTCCCGCGGATGCCGCTCAGGCCGTCCGCCCACTGAGAACGGCTCTCGCCGCGGTTCCGGCCTGGGCGCGGGCCGGCCGTTGCCGTGGGCCGGGCGGGCGCCTCACTCCTCCTCGGGTACGACGATCACGGTGGGCGCCGGGGCGCGGAGGGCCTCGGCCACCGCCTCCTCCAGCTCGCCCGGTGTCTTGACGGCACGGCCCCGCGCGCCGTACGCGGCGGCGAGGGCGGGGAAGTCGGGCGCGCGCAGGTCCACGGCGACCGGCCGCATGCCCCGCTGCCGCATCTCCTCGCGGATCTCGCCGAAGCCGCCGTTCACGGAGACGACGATCGGCAGGCTCAGCTCCAGCTCCACCGCCGTGGCCAGTTCCTGCAGGCTGAACTGGAAGGCCCCGTCGCCGGCCAGCGCCACCACGGGAAGGTCGGGCCGTCCGAGCTTGGCGCCGATGGCCGCCGGTAACGCGAAGCCCAGCGTGCCGAACCCCGTGGGGAACAGGAACCGCCCGGGCGGGTCCATCGGCATGCCGACCAGCGCCCCGTGGTAGACGACCATCGAGTTGTCGCCCACCAGGACGGTCTCCGGGGGCAGGGCCCGGCGCAGCGCCGCGAGCTGGCCGGACCACCTGCGGGTGAGCTCCTCCAGCTCCGCCTCATAGTCCTCGCGTCGCCAACCCTCCCCCGACGGCTGCGGGACACGGTCCATGTGCTCGAGCCGCTCAAGGAGGCCTCTCACGGCAAGTTCGGCGTCGGCCACGATCGCGACATCGGCGACGTGATCACCATGCATCTGCCCTGGGTCGACATCGATTCGTACGAGGCGGCCGGAGAGGGTGAAGTCGTCCTCCCACAGGTCGGCCGGCCCCAGCTCGGTGCCGACGGCCAGCACGACGTCGCACGCGGCGAGCCACCGGCGGACGGCCGCCAGGTGCAGCGTGGCGCCGAGCGCCAGCGGGTGGCTCTCCGGCACCGTGCCCTTGCCGTTGACCGTGGTCACGACCCGCGCGCCGAGCCGTTCCGCCAGACGCATGGCCATGCGGCCCACGGGTGACTCACCGTACCCCGGGTACTGGCTGCCGCCGCCGAGCACGAACCCGGGCATGCGGGCCGTACGCAGGAGCGCCGCCGCCTCGTCGAGCGGTCGCGCCCCGGGCACGCGTCGCGTTATCTGATAGGGCGGTACGAGCTTGACGCGGTCCTGCGCGTCCAGCAGATCCACGGGAATCTCGATGTGCACCGGGCGTGGCCGACCCTCAGCGAAGTGGGCGAAGGCACGAGCCACGGCGGCTTGAATCTCTCTGACAGTCGTGACCCGATGGCTCCAAGCACACAGTGCGTCGATCGCCCGTGATTGGTCCCTGCTCTCGTGCAGGTAGCCACGGCCGTCGCGGGGGTGGCCGGTGGGGACACCCGGGGACACGAGCAGAACTGGGGAGGAGTCGGAGTAAGCCTGCCCGAGGGCCGTGGCCGCGTTGACCACGCCGGGGCCGGTGGTGGTGACGACGACGCCGGGCCTGCCGGTCACCCTGGCGTATCCGTCGGCGGCGTATCCCGCGCCCTGCTCGTGCCGCGGCGTCACGCATCGCACGCCCGCCCGGTCGAGCTCCTCGTAGATCGCCAGGTTGTGGGTGCCCGGAATGCCGAAGACCGTGTCGACGCCGTGCAGCCGCAGCGCCTCTACCAGAGCGCGAGCTCCGGTGAGCGTCGTCGTCGCGCCCGTGGGAGCGCCCGTCGGCGCGGGCGGCTCATGGGGGACGGTCATGGGCGGCCACGCAATCGCTTTCCGGGGGACGGGGTCTTCGCTTATGCCTTTCCCGTTTGCCGTATCGCCATTCACGCCCCGCGGGAAATCATCCTTTTCACAAACAAACCCGGCCGTGGGCCCCCACCGAGCGCTCGGACGTCTTATGCTGCAGGACGCTCTCAATGGATTCCACGGCCTGGCGCACCATCCGGTCCATCGTCTCCCGTGTGTGCGAGGCGATATGCCCGGTGACGAGAAGCCGGTCGCCGAAGTCGTCGAGCAGCCGGCGTCCCGCCTTCAGGTCGCGGCCGTAGAAGCCGTCGAAGACTGCCATGCCGACCCGGCCCTCCGCCAGCCCGGCGTGCAACGCGTCGGGGTCGACCACCGCGGGCCGGGCGGTGTTGACGAGGATCGTCCCCGGGCGCATCTCGGCGATCACACCGTGGTCGATCATCGACCTGGTCTTGCCGGTCTCCGGCACCATGACGACGAGGATGTCGCTGGCGGCGGCGAGCTCGTGCAGGGTCAGGAAGGGGATGCCCAGCTCCCGCTCGATCTCCGGCTTGCGGGTGCGGTTGTAGTACGCGACCCGCACCCCGAACCCGCGCGTGAGGATCCGCGCGATGCGGGTGCCGATCGTGCCCATGCCGATGATGCCGACCGTGCGGGCGGCCAGCTCGTGCGGCAGCTCCTCCGGATCGCGCCAGTACGGGTAGCGGTCCCCGAGGTGCCGGGGGATCCTCCAATTGGCGTTGATTATCTGGCCGACGGTGAACGTCGCGACCGCGTCCGCCGCGGCCTTCGGCGTGTTCGTGACGACGATCCCCAACCGGTCCGCCGCGCGGATGTCCACGAAGCTCTCGTACCCCACTCCGAGGAAGGCCACGACCTTGAGGGTGTGCCTCGCCTCCCACAGCGCCCGCGCGGTCGCCCGCTCCTCGCCGCCGTGCAGGTAGGCGACCACGTTGCCGCGCAGCGCGTCGATGAGCTCGTCCTCCGACAGCAGCGGAGGGGGCGTGCGCAGTTCGAGCCCTCGAAGCCGCAACGGCTCCAGGAGCGCCGGGTCGATACCGGTGCCGGTCACCAGGACGATCTCGCGCTCGCTCCCCGCCTCGCCACCGGAGCGCGGCCGCGCGGGACAGCAGTCCGTTCCATCCCCCGGAGCCGCAGTTTGGGACATGTCAACGACTTTCAGAATTAGGGCATTTATGTCTATTTTACTCTGCGGCCTCTCCAATCACGACAACCAGGCGGCGTACGGAAAATAGCGCTGTCGGTCCAGGCGACGGAGCGGAATTCCAATGGTATAAGGGTTATGGTGGCTGTCTCCACCTGCCCTGGAAAAGAAACCTCCGCGGAGGGGTCTGGGGACCGACCCCGCCTCGGGCCCACCCTGTCAGACAGGCGTCTCTTCCCCGCCACGGCGGCGCGGAGGGACGCGGCAAGGACGGCGTAGCGCAGAAGAAGGGCCCCGGATGAAAATCCAGCCGCGACAGCAGCTTCTGGAGCTGTGGGAGGCCGCCGCACGCGCCTCCTACCGGGACGGAGTCTGGAACTGGGGCGGCCGGGATGGGTCAAACTCCATCTCCGACGCCGAGCAGCTTCTGTGCTTCATGTACCCGGCCTACGAGCTGCCGGCCTTCCGCCTGGACACGCCGGACGACACGTCCGACGACGTGCTGACCGCGCTGTCCGTCCTGGGCGACCCGATGGGGATCCCCAAGCTCCTGCTCGACGTCCTCGGCCAGTACCTGCGCAAGTACACCGCCGACGACGGCCGTCCGCTGTTCTCCGGAGGCAGCTACTTCCGTCCTCAGGACGAGGAGGCGAAGGTCACCCCCGAGCAGCTCCAGCTCGACGTGGTCGACTCGTTCTCGATGTCGGTCACGCTCGCGCTCGGCACGCTCGGCTTTCTCAAGATCTTCGAGCGGAGCGTGCGCCGCGAGAAGATCCTCCGTGAGATCGGCGAGCTGAGGGAGCTGGCCGGCAAACGGCTGTCCGCCGCGATGACGGGCCTGCTGCGCAGCTTCACATTCCACACGTTCGACCCCGGCTCCACCGAGGGCCGTGCGCTGCTGCGCACGGTGAACCAGACCGGCGCGCCCGAACGCCGCGTGCTCGACGACCTGCGGCGCGCGCTGGGGCCGGTGCGGGCCGGCCTGCGCGACTTGACGCACGGCTTGGACAGCAGAAAAAAGGAAGACCTGGAGGAGAACAAGAACCTGCTGTTCGAGTGCGGCTGGACGTGGGGCATCGTGAAGGACGCGCCCGACGTCGACACGCGGCTCGACATCGGCCCCCAGCCGAAGGGCGTCGCCGTCGACAGGCCGTTCCTGTACTTCACCGTCAACGCCCTCGTCGGCATCGCCGACCTGTTCTCCGAGCGCACCCGCAACCTGGGCCTGCTCAACGACGACCAGCTCACCCTCGCCCGGGCCATCCAGCACCGCTGGGACCTCACCCAGTCCTACTGGCGCACCATCGCGACGTTCGGGCGGGGCGTCTGGCCGCTGGAGGACATCCCCTGGCGGACGGTCGACGAGAGGGAGTCGGACTACTACAGCCTCGGCGTCACCGCCATGGTCGTGCAGAGCCTGGTCAAGAACCGGTCCGCCGACGTGGACCTCGACCGGGTCGCCGGCGTGCTGGAGGAGCTGGCCATCCGCGCCAGGATCACCCGCAGGGCGGTGGCGGACGACCCGCCCGTACGCATGCACTCCCCCGGCGTCGCGATCAATCTGCACGGCAGCGACACGCTCGGCCCCCACCTGCAGTGGGTCGTCTCCGACTTCGCCATCACGCTGCTGAAACGGACCATCTGGGCCGCGTCCATAGCGCAGAACACCCGGATTCGCGAGCGGCTGCTCACCCTCGCGGACCAGATCTGGCGGCACATCCTGCTGCGCCGTCACACGGACGGTCCGGCCGCCGGCCTGTGGGACCAGCCCGGCAACGTCTTCGGCGACATCCAGACGCGCGACCAAGAGACGTCCTGGTACTTCACCGAGCGGGTGGTCGAGTTCCTCGTCTCCGCCGCGAAGTCGATCGAGGGGCCGCCGCTGCGCAGTCCCCAGCTCGTCGAGCTCGCCTACCAGATGCTCGGTGAGGCCGAGCACCTGCTCGACCACGAGCTGGTCAAACGGCCGCTCCTGCCCGGGCAGACGATCCAGCCGAAGCTCGGCTCGATCCAGGCCTCGCTGCAGCGAGCCAGGGCGATCATCAGCGACCGACCGGCGACGCGCAGGCGCTGATCAACGATGCGCTGCTCAGCCTCGAACGGCTCGCCGCCGCCCGCGACAGCGCGTCGGAGGCGATCTAGGTGCTCGTCTTCGCGATCTCGGACAAGGGCGGGACCGGTCGCTCGGTCACCGGCACCAACATCGTGTACCGGCACGCCCTGCAGGGCAACGACGTCTGCTACCTGGACTTCGACTTCGGCTCCCCGACCGCCGGGGCGATCTTCAGCGTCAGCGCCGTGGCCCGCGGCGCCCCGGAGAACGGCCTGCACGAATACCTGCGGGGCGACTGCACGCAGCCGCGGCGGGTGGACGTGTGGGCCGAGTCCGACCGCGAGGCGCTGCGCACTCGCCCGCCCGGCGCGGGACGGCTGGTGCTGCTTCCGGGCACCGAGAGCGGCGGCGAGCTGTCGGCCTTCACCGACGAGGTCGTCAACCGCTGCGCCCAGCTGTTCGGGCGGCTGGAGGAGGAGTTCGACCTGTGCATGGTCGACGTCAGCGCCGGCCGGTCGTTCACCGCCGAGCTGGTCCTGGCGGCGACCGCACGACTTCCCGCCATCCCGTTCCGCTGGCTGGTCTTCCACCGCTGGACGCGTCAGCACATCATCGCGGCCGACGGGCTCGTCACCGGCGCCGACGGGCTGCTCGACGTCGGCGCCAGGCTCGGCCACGACCGGGAGGACCTGCACGACCGCATCCGCTTCGTGCGCACCGCCGTGCTCGAACCGGACGCGGCCGAGCTCGTCGGGCTGCGCGACGAGCAGCGGGCCTGGCTGAGCGCGTGCGACGGCGAGCTGCGCGAGCTGGCCCGCCGTCACGGCGTCGGCCGTACGGCCATGCTCGGCAAGGTCCCGCTCGACCCGGTCCTGCAATGGCGCGAGCAGCTCATCACCGACGAGGACGTGCTCGCCAGCAAGATCGCCAACGCGGAGACCGCCGCCGCGTTCGACGAGCTCGCCAAGAAGATCGTCGACGACAGCGCGTGGGAGGGTCTGTGACGCCGGTGCACGCGACGTTCGGCGAGGTGGCGGCCGAACGCAGGATCGCCTCCGTCCCCCTCTCCCATGTGTCCGTCGAGCTCGGGCACCTCTACATGGAGGACTTCGAGGCGGGCCCCGGCCGGCTGCGCGAGCAGTTCCGCAAGGTGGCGCCGTGGCTCGCGACGGTCCGCGCGTTATGGCGCGAGCGGGTGCCCGGGGGCAGGGCGCGGGTGAGCACCTGCTTTCTGATCGACGACTACTTCAGCCGCTTCAGCACCCCCGCCGAGCTGGTGCCGATGGTCCTGGAGGCGGCGGCCGAGCACGACCTGACCATCGACTACCTGGCCCGCGAGTCGGCCTGCGCCGAGTCGGACGGCGTGGAGCTGGCCCGCCTGGTGGAGGACCGGCTCGTCGACGACCCGCCGCCGGACACCGACGGGTCCCGCCCGCCCGTGAAGGAGACGGGCTGGCTGTGCAACGGCGCCCGCTCGCCCCGCACCACGCCGGTGCAGGCGATGGGGAAGGCCCGGCCGTGGGAACCTCCCGTGCAGAACGCCAAACGCGGCCATTCGATCTTCGTGGACGTCGAGCTGTGGGACGAGAAGGGGTCGCGGCGCACCTGGTCGTGCCCCTTTCTCGCGGCCGTCTGGCAGTTGCTCCGGCTCGGCCTGCTGCGCAGCGAGGGCCGGGTGCCGCTCCCGCCGGTGACCCTGGACGGCGGCTGGCCCCGCGACTGGGACGCGCTGCCCGCGGTGGTGCGGCTGAACCCGCAGGCCACGCCGTTCAGCGCCTACACCACGCTGTCCGTCCTCTCTCCCCGGTTCCTGCCCGTCGAGCTGGCCGTACGGACGATCCTGAGCCAGGTCGCGGTGGACGACGAGGTCCTGCGGCAGGTCGCCACCCGGAGCGAGAACGAGGGAATCGGGCTCGAGGAGGAGCTCGTCGACCGCATCTCCTACGTCTTCGTCTGAGGGGCCCGATGCTGGCGATGGGGGAAGTCCACACCGGGCTGCTGCAGAACTCGGGGGAGATCTCCGAATCGACGTGCCGCCAGGTGCTCGGGCTGATGGCCGGGGAGACCGTGCGGGTTTCCCGCCGCCCCATCCCCCACGCGCTGTCGCCCGAGCGGCTGACCGGGGTGGACTGCGCGCTGCCCAGCGCGTCCCGCTCCCGGATCAGGGGCGTCGGCACCGTCGTGTCCCGCTGCGCGGTGACCGGAGGCCGGGTGGCCCAGGGCTCGTCGTACGTCCGGGTGGTGCGCTCGGAGGCCGACCGCAGGCTGCCCTGGTCGCACTACCTGTCCCGGCCGGGGGTCGTGGAGGTCCTGGGGAAGGCGAAGGCGGCCGACCTCGCCGAAGGGTTCGTCGGCGACCCCGCGCCCGGCTGCCTCGACATGGGCGCCATCAGCGGCCGCTTCCTCGATCTCGTCCAGGCGTCCCCGCTGCTGGACCGGCGGGCCCCCTTCAGGATCCCGCGGACGAGCCTGCGGTGGGTGGCCGAGACCGGCGAGCCGTCGATCCGGTTCACCCTGCACACCGAGCAGGAGCGGACGCTGCGCCTGACGCATCCCGGCCCGTTCACCCCCGCCGTGGTGGACCTGTGCGAAGACCTGGCGACGCACGACTGGCTGCTGACGTCGCTGCTGATCATCGTCGAGCGAGCGCGGATCGGGGCGACGCCGGGGGCCCAGGCGGTGGCCCGCCTGGCGCCCGCCATCGATCATCTGTTGCACCTGTGGATGCCCGCGGCCCGGGTCGAGGAGTGGCTGAGACCGTTCTGGGAGAGCCTGGAGCGGCAGCCGGGGTTCACCCGGCAGTGGCGTTCCCTCGTCGACCGCGTCCGCGACCAGATCGCGACGAGCACGCTGGCCCTGCTCAGTGCCGCCACCGAAGCCGGACGGAGGTGACCGTGACCGGAGCAGCACCCGAGCCGTCCCGGGCGCTCGTCCCGAGGATCGTGCGCAAGGTCCTCGTGACGGGGCTCGTGGGCGGCGTGAGCTACCTGGTGAGCGACGCGCTCATCCAGGGGGAGAACGAAGAGCTGTGGAGCCTGCTGCTCGCGACGTTCATCAGCGGCGTGATCTTCGTCGTTCAGTTCCTGACCGACGTGGACGACCGGCTCGAGACCGTGCTGCAGGAGCAGCGCAGGCAGCACACGAAGACCCACAACCTGGTGGCCGACAGCTTCTCGAAGATCAACGAGGCGAGCAAGCTGTTCGGCGTGGTGGAGATGTCCGCGCTGGAGACCAGGGGCGTGGCCCAGCTGGTGCAGAACGCCGCCAAGGTCCGCGACGACATGCCCGACCTCATCAAGAGCCTGGTGCACCACGAGGTCACCCGGATGGCGAAGTTCCTCGGCGAGCTGGCCGACGGCAGGCACGCCATGTACGAGGGCGAGGACCGCGACTGGCTGCTGGCGCTCGCGCGCAACGCCCGGGTCAGCCTCGACGCGATCAGCCTGAGCAGCGTGGACGCCCGCGACACCGAGTTCGCGGGCGGCTTCTGGCACACCGACCTCGGGCAGCGTTACCTCAAGCTCCAGCGCGACCTCGTCCAGCGCGGCGCGCGGGTGCGGCGGGTGTTCGTGGTGGATCATTCCGACCGGCTCGACTCCGAGACGTTCCGCCGGGTGTGGAAGTGGCAGATGTCGGTCGGCATCGAGGTGCGCACCCTCCTGCTCAGCGACGCCCCGCCTCTGCTGCGCGGCTCGCTGTCGGACTTCATCCTGTTCGACGGGGTCGTCTACTACGAGTCCAACCCCGCCCCGCAGGTCGGCGACGGCATCGCCCCGGTGATCCACAGCACGATCCTCGTACAGGACCGGGAGAGGGTGCGGGAGCGCGCCGAGCGGTTCAACGAGCTGTGGGAGGCGGCGACACCGGCGGCGTAGGCGGCGCGGCGGGGAAGGGGCGGTCGGGGCGGCAGATCGCGAGCAGTTCCTTCTCCCGGGGGCCGACGGTCCCGTCGACCAGGGCGCCCACCAGTTCCGCCGTGACGGGGGCGAGCGTCACCCCGAGGCCGCTGTGGCCGGTGGCCGCCAGGACGCGGCCGTGGTCGTCCACGGGGCCGAGGATGGGCATGTGGTCGGCGCTGCCCGGCCGCAGCCCGGCCCAGCGCCGGCCGATCGGCCAGGTGGCCGCCTTGGGCATCAGCGCGGCGACGCCCCGCCGGATCTCCTCGATCGCCGCGGCGGTCACCGTCACGTCCCCCACGTTCTCCTCGTACGTGACGCCGACGGCCACCCTGCCGTCGTACCGCGGGACGAGATAGGGGTAGTACTCCCGGCCGTCCTGCCTGATCTCCGCGAAGACGTGGTGGCGCAGCGGGTAGGTGACGGCTCCGGGCGGCCGCACGTCGAACGCGACGCCCTTGATGGGGAACAGGTAGGCGCTGTGGTGGGGCAGGAAGACCCCGCTCAGGTGGCCGGCCGCGACGACCGCCGTGTCCGCGGACACCCGGCGGCCGTCGTGGAGCTCCACCTCGACGCCGCCCGGCCCGGTCCGCAGGTCGACGGCGCGCACCGCGCTGAGCACCCGGATCGGCGTGCGCCCGGACAGCACGGCTCCGGTCAGGGCGGCCATGAGCACCCGAGGGTCGAGCGCGAGCTCCTCCGGCAGCAGGAATCCGCCGACGACGCGCTCGCTCAGCAGCGGTTCCAGGCTTCTGGCCTCGGCCGCCGACAGCTGCACGACGGCGAACGGCGAGTTCTGCCACTGCGGCAGCACCTTGGACTCCAGGCGCCGCATCTCGTCGTCGTCCAGCGCGACCTGGATGTCGCCGCCGTCCAGCACCGGGACCTCGACGCCGGAGGCGGCCTGGATCTCCTCCAGCCAGCCGGGGTAGATGTCGCGGCTGCGCTTGATGACGCTGCTGAGCGGGCCGAGGCAGGAAGGCTCCGTCTGGGTCAGGATGCCGCCCATCGCGCCGTCGGAGGCGCCGAGCCCGAGACGCTGCCCGGCGTCCACGAGGACCACGCTCGTGCCGCGCGAGGCCACCCGGTGCGCGATCGCGCAGCCGATCACGCCACCACCGATGATCACGACGTCGCAGGTCTCAGCAGGCACGCGGGCTCCCAATTCGCCGTCCCCCCGCTTCGACAGTAGGCGAGGGAGGGCCGTTCCAGAAGGTCACGCAGGGGTGACCTGTGCCGAACTGTACCGTGCGGGGATCTTGCCGATCGGGGATATCCGGCGAGTCGCGTCACGGCTTACCCGGGAATTGCGCTTCCCGGACTATTGGATGAATCGTACAATTCGACATCGGGAAGAAGGGCCGGAACGCGAGAGCTTCGCGCGGATCCGGGCATGATGAACCCGATCGGCCGCCGTGTTCGGCATCCGGGATGAGCGAAGGCTCGGGCGAGGGGAAACGCGTGAGGAAGACCGCCGTCGTCACGGGCGGGGCCTCGGGGATCGGGCGGGCCGTCGCCGCCGAGCTGTTGAGGCGCGGCGTCCACGTCACGATCGCCGACGTGCGGGGGGCCGAGGAGGCCGCCGGGGACCTCGGCTGCGCCGGCGTCGCGTGCGACGTCTCCGACGCGCGGGCCGTACGGGACCTGGTCATCGGCGTGGCCGCCGAGCACGGGCGGCTCGACTTCCTGTTCAACAACGCCGGCATCGCGGTGGGCGGCCGCGCCGAAGAGCTCACGCTCGACCACTGGGACCGGGCGATCGACGTGAACCTGCGCGGAGTGGTCCACGGGGTGCACGCGGCGTATCCGCTCATGGTCGAGCAGGGCCACGGGCACATCGTCAACACCGCCTCGCTCGCCGGGCTGACCCCCGCGCCCCTGATGCTGCCGTACACGACGACCAAGCACGCCGTCGTCGGGCTGTCGCTCGCGCTGCGGGCCGAGGCGGCGGCGTACGGCGTGCGGGTCAGCGTGGTCTGCCCCGGGTTCGTCGACACGCCGCTGCTGGACAACGCCAACCCCGGGCTGCCGCAGACCGAGATCGGCCTGCGCGCCCGCACGACGGCCGTACGGGCCCAGGGCCGCCTGTATCCCGTGGAGTCGCTCGCCCGCGACGTGCTGCGCGGCGTGGCCAGGAACCGGGCGCTCATCGTCGCCCCCGCGTCCGCCCGGGTCACCTGGCGGACCGTACGGCTCTCGCCCGCCCTGGCCGTGCGGGCGGCCGGCCGGGTCCTGCGCCGGATCACCGGCTGAGCGGGAAGACGCGCGGCGAGGTCAGGAGCTGAGCGGCAGGTATTCGAACCAGTCGAACGCCGCGACGTTGGAGCTCGGGCGGCCGTTGGAGCTGGCGTACATGCCGACGTAGGCGCCGGTGAAGCCGCCGGCCACGGCGGTGCTGAGGATCCTGCCGTCCACCGGGTCGCCGAGGTCGGCCCACTCCCCCGCCCGCACGGCGTATCTCGCCTGGTATGCCTGCCCGCGCGCCTCCACTCCGAGGTACAGCCGCGGCTGGTCCGGCAGCCGTACGGAGGCGAGCAGATCGTCGCCGCCCGCCTTCCTGCGCACGAGTTCGAGGCCGCGCGCGGTCCGTACGAGCAGCACGTGGTGGTCGTCGTTCTGCACCAGCGCGATTCCGGCGCACTCGCCCGCCGCGGGCGTGAAGTCGAGCGCGGCGTGGACGGCGAAGTCCATGTGCTGCTGCCGCCGGGCGACCAGGCTCGGGTTGACCCGCTGGGCGAGCGTCTCCGGCCGCAGCCGCAGCCGCAGCCGGCTGTCGCCCAGGCTCCAGTAGGGCGTGCGCGGGGTGCGCAGGTGGTTCCAGACGGGCGAGAGCCGGTCGGCGTCGAAGTGGTCGCAGGCGGGGACCGCGGGCCAGCGGTGCTCGGGCAGCGCGGGCGCGGCGGCCACGGGCTCGACCTGCGCGACGACCGGCCAGCCGTCCTCCCAGGCGACCCGGGTGAGGAAGGTCTCCCTGCCCAGGTTGTCGCCCCTGAGGTTGCCGCCGCCGTACGGGCGGGTCGCGAGCAGCACCATCCACCACTCGCCGTCCGGGGTCTCAACCAGGTCGGCGTGGCCCGTGCAGGTGATGGGATGGCCGAGGCCGAGGTGCCGGTGGGTGAGGATCGGGTTGCGCGGGTTCGGCTCGTACGGCCCGGTGACCGCGTCGGCCCGGGCGACCACGACCGCGTGGTCGTGCGAGGTGCCGCCTTCCGAGCTCAGCAGGTAGTACCGGCCGTCGATTTTGTACAGGTGCGGGCCCTCGGCCCACACGGCGCCCCGCTGGGCGGCCTCCCAGACGACCAGCTCCTCGCCGCGCGGCTCCAGCGTGACCGGGTCGAGCTCCACGAGGTAGATCTCGGTCTCGCCCCGGTAGCGGGGCTCGGTCTTCTCCCGGGTGCCGGTGAGCCAGACCCGGCCGTCGTCGTCGAACAGCAGCGAGGGGTCGATGCCCCGGGTGCCGGGCAGCCAACGGGGCTCGCTCCAGGGGCCGGCGGGGTCGGTGGCGGTGACGACGAAGTTGCCCGGCCCGTCCACGAGCGTGGTGACGACGTAGAAGACGCCGTCGTGGTGGCGGATGGTGGGGGCGTAGACGCCGCCGGAGGGCCGAATGCCGTCCAGGTCGAGCTGGGAGGGGCGGTCGAGCACGTGCCCGAGCTGCCGCCAGTTGACCAGGTCGCGGCTGTGGAAGATCGGCACCCCGGGGAACCACTCGAAGCTGGAGGTCACCAGGTAGTAGTCCTCGCCCACCCGGCACACCGATGGGTCGGGGTGAAACCCGGGGATGACCGGGTTCCGATACTCCCAGCCGCCGACTGCGTCGATCATTCGTCCCTCTCTCCACGCGTGACGAGCCCGGTTCCCCCGTGGGGGGAACCGGGCCGTCCGGCACGGACGCGGGGCGCGAGGCCCGAGGCGCGGTGCCTCCCTGCGCCAGGCCCCGGCTGCCGGGCCCCGTCGCCGATCCCGCCGTGCCAGGTATGCGGTGCCGCTCGGCGCGGCTCAGTGCGTCAGCTTGAGCACACCCCAGTGGCTGGTGTCCCGGTAGCCCTGCCCGGTGGCGTCGCTCCAGGTCACCGCGCCGGTCCTGGCGGCCCCGGTGGCGTCGTTGACCTGGACGTCGAAGCCGAGCAGCACGCCGTCCCGCAGCGTGATCGTGGGCAGCTTCACGGCGGCCTCGACCACGTAGCCGCCGGGGACGACCTTGGCGGCGGCCGTCAGGTTGCCCGCGATGGCGGCGGGGTCGAGCGGGCCGCCGACGGACGTCTTGCCGGAGAAGCTGATCCGATACTGGCCGTCGTCGTCGCCGTAGCCCTTGGTCTTGCCGTTCCCGGGGTCCACGAAGAACTCGACGGAGTCCTGCTCCCACGGGTTGGCCGACTCCTCGCTGAGCGTGGGGTCGGTGACCCGCGCCAGCAGATACAGCGTGCCGCCGCTCCACACGGCCCGGGCCCGCGCGGTCGCCCCGGACGTCCCCTGGATCCACGTCGCGGTGCGGATCTCCGGCGCCGACGCCCAGATCCCGTCCACGACGCCGTCGACCACCGGCTGACGGCGGGGCGCGGTGGTCAGCTTCACCGCGGCCACGGGCGTCACCTCGCCGGTCCACGTGGTCGTGGAGCCGTCGGAGGCGTCCTTCACCGTCACCGTGAGGGCGGTCCCGTCCGCCGAGGAGCCGAGCGGGAGCCGGGCCTCCACCCGGTAGCCGCCCTCGGTCTTGTGCACCGCCGCGTCGACGCCGCGCGGGTGGGCGCCGTCGCGCTCGATCGCGTACGGCGTGCCGCCGAGGGTGAACGTCACCCGGTCGCCTCGGTTCGCGCGGGGGTCGCGCACCTCGGCCAGGACGTACAGGCACTTATCCGACGAGCGGGCCTGGAACCCGGCGGACACGTCGCCGACGCGGGCGATGGAGACGTCGGGCAGCAGGTCCCATTCGGGGTCGCGCTTGCCGTCCACCTTGGGCTTCGCGGCGGGGGCCTCCAGCTTGCGCACCAGCGGCGGCAGCTTCGCCGGGTCCACCACGCCCCAGTACGCCGGCTTGGCCTGCAGCTCGTCGTCGAAGAGCAGCGGGGCGTTCAGCCGCGTGATGGGGAAGGTCGACAGCCAGGTGTCGTCGTCGGCCAGGCCCCAGACCGTGACCGAGCTGATCCGGCTCTTGTGCCTGCGGAAGACGTCGAACAGCTCCTTGTAGCGGTAGCCCTGCTCGGCGAGCACCTCGGCCGGCACCTGGTCGTAGGTGGAGACGAAGTCGGGGTAGACGCTCACGTCCAGCTCGGTGATCTGCTGGTCCACCCCGAGCGTGGCGAACTTCTCGACGGTGGCCTCGACCTCGGAAGCCGGCGGCTGCTCGATGTTGAGGTGGAGCTGGTGGCCGACGCCGTCGATCGGCACGCCCTCGGCCTTCAGCTTCTTCACCAGGTCGTACAGCGCCTGCCGCTTGCGCGGGAACTCGGTGTTGTAGTCGTTGATGAACAGCTTGGCGTCCGGGTCGGTCTCGCGCGCGACGCGGAAGGCCGTGCGGATGAAGTCGAGGCCGGTGATCTGGAACCACTTCGACCGGCGCAGCCCGTCGGGCTGGTTTTCGTCCACGACCTCGTTGACCACGTCCCAGACCGCGATCTTGCCCTTGTAGCGGCCGACCAGCGTCTTCACGTGGTTTTCCAGCCGCTTCAGCAGCAGCGCCTTGTCCCCGGGCGAGGAGGTGAGATCGCGGTCGCCGTCCTTGAAGACCCAGTCGGGCGTCTGGCTGTGCCAGGCGAGCGTGTGCCCGCGGATGGTGAGGCCGTGCTCGACGGCGTAGTTCACCAGGTGGTCGCCCTCGGCGAGGGTGAACTCGCCCTCGCTCGGCTCGGTCGCGTCCCACTTGAGGGCGTTGCCGGGCGTGACCCCGCCGAAGTGCTTGAGCAGCAGCTCGCTGTGCTGGCCCAGCGTCTGGGCGCGGGAGATCGCCGCCCCGATCGTGAACGGCACCTTGTCCCTGAGGGAGGGGATGCCGGTCTGGATCGGCTTGGGCTCGACGTACGTGAGCGTGAAGTCGTCCAGGTAGAACGGGAACGTGCCGGTGTCGGACTCCACGTAGACGCTGAGGAAGTCCACGTCGTGGGCGAGCGTGTAGGTGCCGGTGAGCTCCACCCACTGCCCGGCCGGGATCGCCTTGGGCGCGGCCACCCGCTCGTAGCTCGGCGTGCCGTTCGTGCGGCGCTCGACCGACAGGCCGAGGTTGCCCGAGGGCGTGCCGGGGCCGAGCCGCACCCAGGCCGACAGCGTGTACTTCGACCCCTTGGCCATCTTGCCGAGCACGCTGATCGCCGGGCCGTCCCAGAAGTCCGCCCGGTTCGTCACCGCGAGGCTGCGCGAGCCGCCGTGCGCCACGTCGGCCGTGACCGCCAGGGACGCCGAGGCGCGCGGCGACCAGCCCTGCGCCGTGCCGGTCTCGAAGTCGGTGCTCAGGCCCGAGCGGGTGGGATCGGTGTCGGAGGTGATGACGATGTCGTCGATGTAGTAGGCGGCGGTGGCGTCGGAGCTCTCGGCGTAGAGCTCCAGGCCGGTGGAGTCGGCGCTGAAGGAGTAGGTGCCCGACAGCTCGGCCCAGCCGTCGTCGGTCACGGTGGCGGCCGCGACCCGCTCGTAGGTGGTCTCGCCGCCGTCGGGCGTGCGCTGCATGGTCAGCGCGATCGTGCTCGACGGCTCCCCGCTCACCATCCGGGCGTACGCCGTGACCTGGTACGTGACGCCCTTCTCAAAGGGCGGGCTGACGGACGCCCCGTGCCAGGTGGCGGTCCGGCCCGTGGTGAGCAGGGAGCCTGACCCCGAGTGCGCGGCGTCGGAGGTCGCACTGACCTCGACCCCGTCGCCTCTGGGCCCCCATCCCTGGGTGGTGCCGTCTTCGAAGTCGTACTTCGCGACCTGCACGGTCGCGGCGTCCGCGGGGGACGCGATCACCGCGACCACCGGCAGTCCCGTGAACAGGCACAGGACCGCCGCGGCCGCCCGGGAACGGAGGCTGCGCATCGGGGGGTCTCCTCGTTCCGTCCGCTTAGCGTGCGGTCAGGTTGTCGGCGAGAAGCCTGATCAGCGGCTCACGCCGGGTGCAGTTGGACAGGGCGAAGGAGTCGGCGAGCGCGAGCAGCTCGCTGTCGTCCAGCCCTCGGAACAGATCGGCGTACTCCGGCAGCAGCGCCTGCGCGATGAGGATGTGCCGGATGAGGTCGTCGGTCTGGTAGCGGGCGCCCCAGGGGTAAGGATCCCAGCTCGGGAACTCCGTGTCGATCAAGCGGTGCAGCGGGGCGAGCTCGCTCGCGGTCTCCTCCATCGTCGAGCCCCACCGGTCGGCGCCGAGCCGCTTCTTCTTGGCGATGAACGGGCCGAACCGCTCCATGTACGGCCCGCCGGCGCAGACCAGCCCCTGCAGGCCGACGTCCTTGTAGGTCCACAGCGACCAGCCCGCCTCGTGGGCGTCGAAGATCTCCAGCTGGTCGCGCAGTATCTGGTAGCGCTGCTCGTCCACCTCGGGGTCGCCGGTGTAGACGGGCCCGAACTCGCCGACCCAGATCGGCGTGCCGGTCTCCCGCTGGAACGCCGTGCGGCGCAGGAAGGTGCGCTCCAGCTCGGCGCGGTCGCACCACTCGCCGCGGGTGTACCCCGGGTACGGCCCGCCGTGGGCGAAGCCGGCCAGCGCGTAGTCGTGGCAGACGAACACGGTGTTCTCGTAGACCTCGCGGAACACCGAGAAGTCGGTCGAGTAGGTGTTGCCGTCGAGGAACAGCACGTGGGCGGGGTCGATCGCGCGCAGCGCCTTGACCAGGCGGTCGTAGAAGGGGCCGACCACCTGGCCGCTCGGGTCGGCCGGCTCGTTGATCGGGTTGTATCCCGCCACCCACGGGTTGTCCTTGTAGTGGTCGGCCAGCGCCTCCCACAGGTGGACCGCCCGGTCCTGGAAGTGCCGGTGCTGCCAGAAGGCCGCGACGTGGGTGGGGTTGTCGGAGTGCCAGTGCTGGTTCTGGGCTCCCGGCAGCGCGTGCAGGTCGATGACGCTGTAGAGGCCGCGCTCCCCCAGCAGGCCGACGACCCGGTCGAGGTGGCGGAAGCCGCGCTCGATGATCTCCATCGGCCGGTCGTCCGCCTCGAAGTGGCGGTAGTTGACCGGGATCCGTACGCAGTTGACGCCGATGTCCCGCAGGAGATCGGCGTCGGCCTCGGTGAAGAACGAAGTCAGGAGGCGGTCGAAGAAGAGCTCGTAGCGGTCCTCGCCGAGCGCCTCCCGCACCGCCGCGCGCATCGCCGCCTCGTTGGCCGGATAGCCGGTGATGAAGTTCTCCATGTTGAGCCAGCCGCCGAGGCCGACCCCCCGCAGCCTGACAGCGGCGCCCGTCTCGTCTACCAGCCGGGATCCGGACACGCGCAGCAGCGTCATCGACTCTCCTCAATCCTCGAAACCGGCGGCGATCCCCGAAACGGGCTGCGTGGCCGGAGGTCGACGGCCCCCGCCTCATCCTCCGCTACCCGCTGTCGACAGTCGTGCTGAAAGTTTCGGCTGCTATCCGAATGTTTCGTGGTCCGGAGAATAAGTAAAGCTGAGGTTAAGCGTCAAGGGCGCTCCCGGCGCGATCGGGGCCGTCAACCGTCTCATCAGGAGGAACCGGTTCAGGTCGACCGAAAGTTTCGGCTACGATCTGGTTCATGCCAGTGAAGAGGCGCGTGACCATCGCCCAGATAGCGGAGGAGGCCGGGGTCTCCGTTCCGACCGTGTCCAAAGTGATCAACGGCCGTCCCGAGGTGGCGCCGGAGACCCGTCAGCGGGTGGAACGCCTCCTGCAGAAGCACGGGTATCAGCGCAGGACGGGTCAGGGCGACGGCCCGGTCGGTCTGCTGGACCTGGTGTTCGCCGAGATCGAGAGCCCGTGGGCCATGGAACTGGTCCGCGGGGCCGAGCAGGCGGCGCACGAGGCCGCCGCGAGCGTCGTGATCTCCGTGCTGCACACCCACGCGGGCCCCGGCCGTGACTGGCTGGAGCGCATCGCGGCGCGGCGCACCGACGGTGTGATCATCGTCAGCTCCCGCCTCTCGGTGCGGCAGCAGGGCCAGCTCAGCGCCCGCTCGATCCCGTTCGTCGTGGTCGACCCCGAGGGCGAGCCGCCGCCCGGCGTGGCGTCGGTCGGCGCGACCAACTGGCACGGCGGCCTGGCGGCCACGCGCCACCTCCTCGACCTCGGCCACACCCGGATCGGCATGATCGGCGGCCCGCCGGACATGCTGTGCAGCC
The DNA here is from genome assembly GCF_014647835.1 of Microbispora rosea subsp. aerata. GTDB lineage: Bacteria > Actinomycetota > Actinomycetes > Streptosporangiales > Streptosporangiaceae > Microbispora > Microbispora aerata. The sequence continues at coordinate 39,374 of NZ_BMPY01000038.1, read as the reverse complement.
GGGCCAGGATCGACGGCTACCGGGCCGCCCTGGAGACCGCCGGGGTGGCCATCGACCCCGAGCTCATCAAGTACGGCGACTTCCTGGTCAACTCCGGCCACGACGCCGGGCACGCGCTGCTCTCGCTCGACGACCCGCCGACCGCCATCTTCGCCGGCAGCGACATGCAGGCGTTCGGCGTGTTCGAGGCGGCCAGGCAGCGGGGCCTGCGGGTGCCCGAGGACCTCAGCGTGGTCGGCTTCGACGACCTGCCGCTGTCCCGTTCCGCGTGGCCGCCGCTGACCACCGTACGCCAGCCCCTGGAGGAGATGGCGGCGCTGGCGGCGCGCATGGTGCTGGCGATGGGCCGGGGCGAGAACACCGAGGCCCGCCGCGTCGAGCTGTCCACCGACCTGATCGTCCGGGAGAGCACCGCGAGGCCCAGGGAAAGGGCCATCTGAGCAGGTCGCCCGTGAGGGTCACCGGTGCGAGGGCCACGGTGAAACCGAACCCATCCCCATGATCGTCCAAAATGGGAGCGCATGGACGAATGGGGGCGGGATGACCGACGGACACGCTAAGGTTTCTGCGGATATCGCCGGGTTCGCGGGACGGGGCTGACGGTTGCGGAGTTGTGGTGGAGCAGCCGTCACGGCATTCGCCGCGGCGCTCATGCTCCTGGGAGGTTCCGGGACGGCGGCCCACGCGTCGCCGGTCTCCGAAGGGGCCGGGACGGCCCGGCCCGTGGCGTACGCATCGGCGGCCCACGCGTCCCCGGTGGCGCTGAGCCCTGCGGCCACCGGCTCGGCGGCCCAGACGGCTTTCGCTCCGGCTCTCCCCGGCTCGCCGGCGAGCGGGCGGGCGGGTTCGCGCGCCGGGGCGCCCACGCGGGGGACGGCGGCGCCGTCCGTCGAGGAGCACCCCTGCCCGGTCGCCGTGCCGTCCGGCACGACCTGCGGCTATCTCCTCGCCCCCGAACGGCGTGACGTCCCCAACAGCAGGACCATCAAGGTCGGCTACGCCGTGCACCGCGCCGCCGGAGCGACCTCGCAGCAGGCGGCCGACCCGGTCGTCTACATGAGCGGCGGCCCGGGATCGGCCTCGCTCCAGCTCACCGGGTTCCTCACCCGGATGTTCCCCGGCCGCGACCTGGTCGTTCTCGAGCAGCGCGGCGGACGCTACTCCGAGCCCAGGCTGAGCTGCCCGGAGATCGTCCGCGGGATCGTGGACACCCTGCGCACGCCCGGCCCCACGGCGTCCGAGACCGCCCCGCTCGTCCGGCAGTCCCTCGCCTGCCAGTCGCGCCTGGAGGCGCAGAACGTCGACCTGCGCGGCTACCGGACCGCCGAGATCGCGGCCGACGTCGTCGACCTGCGCTCCGCGCTCGGCTACCCGCAGTGGTACCTGTTCGGCGTCGGCTACTCCACCCGCCCGATGCTGCTTGCGGCGGCCCGCGACCCGCAGGGCACCCGCGGGGTCGTGCTGGACTCCCTGCTTCCCTCCGGGGCCCACTGGTACGACGAGTCGTCCGCGGCGCTCTCGGCGACGATGACCAAGCTGGGGATCGCCGCCCGGTTCGACGCGATGGTGAAGGAGCTGAACGCCCACCCCGCGTCGTACGAGACCCGGGACCCGCTCACGCGTGAGCGGCTGACCGTGCGGCTCAACGGCGACGACGCGGCGACCATCCTCGGCGAGGCGCTGCACGAGGCCGACAGGATTCCGATCGTGCCGGCTCTCGTGGACGGGCTGGCCTCCGGGCACACCGGATTGCTGCAACCCCTTGTCGACGCGGCCGGTGACGGGCTGACCTCGCGCGAATGGGGGCTGTACTACGCCGTCCAGTGCCAGGACCAGGTGCCGTACAACACCTTCCGCCACTCGCGGGGCCCCCGGCTGTTCACCGGCGTCGTCGACGCGGCGGTTTGTAATGCCTGGGGGCTGCCGGCGGCGCGGGCCGAGGCCGACCTCCTGACCCCGCGTACGCCGGTCACCCCGGCCTCGACGGACGATGCGACGGACACAGGCATGGCCGGCGCATCCGGCTCGGAGAGCGCAGCGGGTGCGGACAGCACGTCCGGCGCGGACAGCGCTGCGGGCCCGGACGATGCGACCGGCACGGGCGGCACCGCAGGCACGGACGGCATGGGCGGCGGGGCCGGCATGAACGACGCGCCCGGCGCGAACGGTGCGATGGGCACGGGTGGCGCTATGGGCGCGGCCTCCTCCGACACCGAGCGGGGCGGCCCGGCCGACAGGAGCCTCGCCCTCAATCTCATCGCCGCGACGGAAGCCGACGATTCCAGCGGCGCAGCGACGGCACAGGACATACCGCCGATCCTGGTTCTGGGCGGCGGGTATGACGCCATCACCCCGCCGGAGGCCGCGCGCCAAGCGGTGTCGGCCGTTCCTGGTGCACAGTTCGCCGAGTTCGCCGGGGTCGGGCACTCCGTCTTCCTGTCGAGCGGCTGCGGACGCCAGACGATCGCCGCCTTCCTCGACGATCCGTCCGCGACGCCGCGCCCGTGCGACCCGGCCGCCGCGCCGCACGCGCTCGTGCGGCCGGGGGACCTCACGCTCACCTCCTCGGTCTACCGGCTGTCCCAGACGCCGATCCCGCTGGCGGTGCCCGCGGCCTTCCTGCTCGTGTCGGTCGTCCAGCTCCTGGCGGGACTGGTTCGCCTGATCCGCAAGCGCGACGGGGTGCTGAGCGTGCTCGCGGGCCTGGCGGGCGTCGTGCTGTGCGGGCTGTCCGCGCTCAGCCTGTCGGCCGTACAGGACTGGAACGCGCTGGTCATCGGGGTGCCGCACGCCCTGGCGTGGTATGGCCTGCTCGCTCTCGTCTCCACGGGGCTGTCGATCGTCGAGGCGTTCCGGCTCAACGCCGCCGCCGCGCGGATCGTGCCCGCCCTGACCGGACTGGCGTTCCTCGCGTGGCTGTACGGCTGGCTGCTGGCCTGATCAAGCCGCATCGGCCCGCACGGGCGGTTTCCCTACGATGACGCCCCTCAGGCGGGCCTCGACACGTTCGCCGGCCTCGCCGTACCGTTCACCGGAGCGCTGCGGAGTTTCGCGACTTCGCGCCGAGTGACAAGCCAGCCGGTCAATGCGCGGGCGCCGCCGGGCGTCGCGCCGTACGGGCGACTCGTCATCCGGCCGCCCGGGCGACCCGGATCCGGCCGCGCGGACGGTCCGGCGTTCGGCCTCCACCTCGGTCACCGCCGAGATCGCCCGGCCCGGTTGCCGCGCGGGCATGAGCAGGCCAGGATCAATGGGACCATGTCTGGGTCGGCGCCCGGCAAACAGGAAGGCAAGGCAGGTGGAGCAGGTCGCCCGGATGTGCAACGACGCCCCGGCCACGCGCGGCGGTTGGCGAACGGCCGGATGGACCGCCCCGTCCACGGCGGCCGCGCGCACCGTCACGCCGCGTGACAATCCGCCGGCGCCCGCCCCGGCGTGTGGCCGTTCGTCGGTGCTTGCCCCGGGGCGGGGCCGTCGGCGAGCGCCGGCCGTGCCGCGTCGCCCTCTGCGGCTGCTCGCCGCGCCGCTGCTGGCCCTGCTCGCGGTGATGCTGGTCGCGACGCCCGCACGGGCACACGACGTGCTCATCGCCAGCGACCCCAAGGACGGCGCGGTCCTCGACGCCATGCCCGCCTCCGTGACGCTCACCTTCAACCAGGTCGTACGCCGCGACTTCGCGCGGATCGCCGTCACCGGACCGGACGGCGCGCACTACGAGCAGGGCGAAGTCACGGTGGACGGCAAGAACGCCTCCATCGGCCTGCGGACGGAAGCCCCGGCGGGGACCTACGCGATCGGCTACCGCATCGTGTCGAACGACGGCCACCCGGTCACCGGCACCGTGAAGTTCCGCGTCGAGGGCGCGGGCGCGGCCCCGGGGACGGTCACGGAGTCACCGACCCCCGCCCCCAGCGCGGCGGCAACCGGTGCGGCGAATCCCGGTGACGCGACGACCGGCACCGGGACGATCAGCACCGGGACGACCGGTCAGGGTGGCGGAAGCTGGGTCTGGGGCCTGCTGGCCGTCACGGCCGCTCTGCTCGCGCTGTGCACCCGCGTCCTCGTACGGCACGACCGGCGGCTGCGTGACGGGACCATCCCGGCCCCCACGGCGTCGCCGCGCACGCCCTCTGCGACCGGCTCGGACGCGTCCGGCACGTCGGGCCCGGCGTCACCGAGGACGGCGCCATCGGGCACGGCGTCCTCAGCTCCGGCGCCCACGGACGCGAAGTCGGGCGCAGCGTCATCGGAGACCTCGGCGGCCGGCGTGCCGGAAACCGGCACGGACCAGGTGGCCACCGAGCACTCGGCGGCCGGCGGCACGGGCTCCGGAAGCTCCCCGGCCACGGGCGGCGCCTCATGACCACGACCTCGGAACGTCCCGCTTCGGCGGGCAGGTCCGGCCTCGCCGCCGACCGCGCCCGCGCCCGCGTCCCGGCGGCGGGCCTGACCGCCGGCGCCGTGCTCGCGGTCGTGATCTCGACCTGGCTCACGCTGCCCGCGGCGGTGCCGGGGCTGCTCATGCCGGGCCCGATCGTGGAATACGGGCTGCCGGTCGCCCGGCTCGTGCTCGACCTCGCCGCCACCGCGACCATCGGCCTCAGCCTGCTGCCCAAGCTTCTCGGGTTCGACAACCCGGACCGGACCGAGCCGATCGCGGCCAGGGCCAGGCACTGGGCGGTGCTGTTCTCCCTGATCTGGTGCGCGGCGGCGCTGCTGTCGGCCGTCCTCAGCGCCGCCGAGGTCACTCCGGGCGGGCTTCCCGACGTGGCGGCGTACGTCGACGGCATCGGCGCGGGGCAGGGCATGATCGTGAGCGCGTCGTGCGCCCTGGCCAGCGCCGCCGTGGGGATGCTCGCGGTGCGCTTCGGCGAGAAGGTGCCCGCCGAGCTGCGGGTGCTCGTCGCCGGGTTCGGGCTGCTGCCGCTCCCGGTGACCGGCCATGCCTCGAACTGGTATTGGCACGACCTCAGCATGGTCGCGATGGAGCTGCACGTCATCGGCGCCTGCGCCTGGGTGGGCGGCCTGGTCGCGCTCGCCGTGCTGCTGCCGCGCCATCGCGACCTGCTCGCCGTCGCGCTGCCCCGGTTCTCCCGGCTGGCGACGTACGCGCTGATCGTCGTGGGGCTGTCCGGAACCTTCAACGGCCTGGTCGAGCTGCTGCTGTCGCCCACGGAGAGTTTTCCCGCGTCCCTGTTCACGACGGGGTACGGCCTGCTCGTGGTGGCCAAGGCGGTGCTCACCGCGGTGATCGCACTGCTGGGCGGCAACATCCGCTGGCGGCTGCTGCCCGCGGTCACCCGGCAGGTGCCCACCGCGTTCGCCGCCTGGGCGGCCCTGGAACTCACCGTGATGGGTCTCACGTACGGCGTGGCGGTCGCGCTGACCAAGGTCCCGGTCGCCTGACCTACGGCCCTGCCGCGCGGGCGTCACGCTTATGAGCCCCAACGGCCCCGCTGGGGGCCGAGCCGTGAGGTCGGGTCTCGGTCGGGGGCGTTATGCCGTGGGCTTGGAGACGGCGGCGGGGGCGGAGGCCGCCTCAGGCTCCGCCTTCGACGCCGTGTCGAGGGGCGTGTCCGGCTCGGCCGCGAGCTCCCCGGCCCGGCCCTCACGGGCGATCCTGTCCTCCGCCGCCGCGGCGGTCAGACCCCGGCCGACGGCGAACCACTCCACCGCGTACCACGCGACGGCCAGCGTGACGAGCGCCACCGGCCAGGCCTCCGGCGCGTACGGCGGGGCTTCGAGCACCCGGTCCTGCACGAACAGTCCCCCGTACACCCCGGCGACGGCGAGCGCCGCGCCCACGAGCGGCCGCAGGTGGCGGATCGACACCAGGAAGGCCAGGTCGACGCCGAGCCCGGCGAGCAGGAAGAAGAACGGGACCGTCGACGGCGGGAACCCGCCACCCACGAGCAGCGGCCAGATCAGGCACCGGTAGCCCACGTACGCCCCGGCGACGGCGGTGGCGGTGAAGCGGCGGCCGACCATGATCCGGGCGAAGACCAGGATCCCGACGCCGACCACCCCCGCGTACACGGCGTAGACCATGTCGGGGATCGGCAGCGAGAACTTGAGCACCATGGCGCGGTCCACCGCCCGCCCCATCTGGTTGGCCGCGAACTCGAGCAGGCTCGGCTCGGCGTACGGCTTCCCCCGGTCCCAGGAGGCCAGCTCCAGCACGCCGTACTCCTGCTGCAGCTCGGGGAAGTGCGCGTTCTCCAGGAAGAACGCGAACAGGCCGCCCAGCACCAGCGACCGCCGGCGGCGCGAGATTCCGGAGTATCGGCCCGAGCCGAGATACCAGCCGCGGATCACTCCGGCGATCATCAGCGCGGTGCCGATGTACAGCAGCGCGTGGGACGGGCTCCACGCGGTGATGTCGATGCCGTTGACCCGGTGGTTGATCAGGTCGAGCGGGATCGCGATGAGGAAGATCCCGGTGCCCCACACGATCAGGCGGGAGGCCGTGCGGTCCACCCCGTAGCCGGTGTACCAGTGCACGATCGTCAGCGCCACGGCGATCACCGTGCCGACCGTGTTGAGCAGGTGCGGCGGGGCCAGGTCGTCGCGCAGCCACTTGAAGTGCCACGACACGTCCCAGCTCGACCCGAGCACCTTGAAGACGAACGCCGTGAGCCAGCCCAGGTAGAGCACCCGGAAGAGGTCTTCCGGCGTCTTCCTGCCCGCCTCCCCTCTCGTCCAGTACGGCAGGGCCCACTCGAGCACGCGGGCGGGGACTTGCTTGAGCGGCGTTCCATTCACGCGCGAAATGATGCCTGGCCACAAGGTGGGGCGCAATCAGGGATTACCCCTATCCATCATTACGATTCGTACTTCTGATCGCGGACGCGCCGCCTGGTTGTCCACAGGCGGCGCGTGCTCCTCAGCGGTCTCTCAGGAGTAACAAGTAGCATCTCGACATGGCGTTTTCGGGTGGGCGGCGTGCCCTCACGATCGTGGTCACGCTGGTCATCCTGATGACCGCGGCCGTGACCTGGGCCTTGTGGCCCTCCGACCCCGTGGTGAAGGGTCGCGACCTGACCATCAGCGTGGTGGACGGGCCGGCGGACGACCAGCGCGTCGACCTCGACGCCACCTTTTATCCTCCGGCCTCCGGCGGCAAGGCTCCGGCCGTGCTGCTCGCCCACGGCTTCGGCGGCAGCAAGGAAAGCATGCGCGAGCAGGCGGGGCGGCTCGCGGGTCAGGGCTACGCCGTGCTGACCTGGTCGGCGCGCGGGTTCGGCCGCTCGACCGGGCAGATCGCGCTCAACTCCCCCGACTACGAGGTCAAGGACGTAAGAGGGCTGATCGACTGGCTCGCCGGGCGGCCCGAGGTGCGTCTCGACGCCCCGGGCGACCCGCGCGTCGGGATCGCCGGCGGCTCGTACGGCGGCGCGATCGCCCTGATGACCGCGGCGTACGACAGCCGGGTCGACGCGATCGTCCCCCAGATCACCTGGCACGACCTCGCCGACGCGCTCTTCCCCGACGCCTCGGGCAAGGGGCCGCTCAACGGCGTGTTCAAGAAGATGTGGGCCGGCATCTTCTTCACCTCCGCCGCCGACCGGCTGGCTCCGGAGGGCGGCCTCCGCGCCGGCGGCCTCGCCGGCCTCACCGGCGCGTCCACGGCGCGACCCGGCGGGAACGGGCCCGGTAGCCGGGAGCCCGCCCGGGGCTCTGGACAGGGCCCCGAGCAGGCAATCGGCCGGGCGGCGGGGCTGGAACAGGTCCAGTGCGGGCGGTTCCTGCCGCAGATCTGCGAGATGTACCAGAAGGTCGCCGAGACCGGCCGGGCCACTCAGGAGGCGGTCGACCTGCTGCGGCGGTCGAGCCCGATCTCGGTGCCCGGCAAGATCAAGGTGCCGACGCTGCTGCTCCAGGGCCAGCGCGACTCGCTGTTCCCGCTCTCGCACGCCGACGCCAACGCCCGCGCGATCGCCGCCACCGGCGCTCCGGTCGAGGTCGCCTGGTTCAACGGCGGCCACGACGGCGGCGACGGCGAGGCCGACTGGCTGTTCGAGCGCACGACCGGCTGGTTCGACCGCCATCTCAAGGGCACCGGCTCTCCATCGGGCGACGACTCGGCGGCGTTCACCGTGACCAGGGACGGCGGACGCGATCCGGGCACGCGCCGGCCCGTGCTCCTGCACGCCACCGGAGACCGCTACCCCGGCCTGACGGGCGCGGAGCGGACGACCGTCACCCTCGACGGCCCGCAGCAGCCGATCGCCAACCCGGCGGGCGGGTCACCGGCGTCGATCTCGGCGGTCCCCGGCCTCGGCGGGCTGGCCGGCGGCAACAGCGGCGGCGGGTCGATCGCGCTGGACATGCCCGGCCAGGCGGCCGTCTTCGAGTCCGCCCCGCTGGCCGGGCCCACGCAGGTCACCGGCAGCCCGACCGTCACGATCAGGGTGTACGGCACGGGCGAGGCCACGCTGTTCGCCAAGCTCTACGACGTGTCCGGAGGGTCGCTGCCGGTGCTGCCGTCGAGCCTGGTCGCGCCGCTGCGGGTCACCGCGAGCGAGGCGGGCACGCCGGTCACCGTGACGCTCCCGGCCGTCGACCGCCGCTTCGACGCCGGGCACAGGATGCGGCTGGTGGTCTCCACCACCGACCTCGGGTACGCGACGCCCGCCGCCCCCGCGGTCTACCGGGTCGCGCTGGAGTCCCCCACGCTGGAGCTGCCCGTGGTCCCGGCGCTGCGGACCCCCGCCACCGGCCCCGCCTGGTGGACGTGGGCGCTGCCGCTCGCCGCGATCGTGGTCGCCGCGGCGCTCCTGCTGACCGGCAGGACCAGGCGCGGCACGCGCGCCGGCGACGACCGGGACGCCGAGTCGGCCGAGGTGCCGCTGGTCATCAGCGGGCTGGGCAAGCGCTACCGCAACGGCGAGAAGGCGGTCGACGGCCTGTCGTTCCGGGTCGAGAAGGGCCAGGTGCTCGGCCTGCTCGGACCGAACGGCGCGGGCAAGACCACCACGATGCGCATGCTGATGGGTCTCATCCGGCCCGACGAGGGCGAGATCCGGATCTTCGGTCACAAGGTGCGTCCCGGCGCTCCCGTGCTGTCGCGGCTGGGCTCGTTCGTGGAGGGGCCCGGGTTCCTGCCGCATCTGTCCGGGCGGGCCAACCTTGAGCTGTACTGGCAGGCCACGGGACGCCCGCGGCAGGACGCCCACATGGAGGAGGCGCTGGAGATCGCCGGGCTCGGCGCCGCCCTGGATCGCGCGGTGCGCACCTACTCCCAGGGGATGCGCCAGCGCCTGGCCATCGCGCAGGCCATGCTCGGCCTGCCCGACCTGCTCGTGCTCGACGAGCCGACGAACGGCCTCGACCCACCGCAGATCGCCGAGATGCGCCGGGTGCTCAGGGCGTACGCCGAGCGGGGCCGCACCGTGATCGTCTCCAGCCACCTGCTCGCCGAGGTCGAGCAGACCTGCAGTCACGTCGTCGTCATGCACCGCGGGCGGCTGGTGTCGGCCGGGCCGGTCGGCGACCTGCTCGGCACCACGGCGGCCGTGAACGGCGGCGGGCCACGCCTGGAGGACGTGTTCCTCGACCTGATCGGAGAGCGCCGTTGAGCCCGAATCGACCGGACCCGGACCCGACCGCAGACGTCCCCGCCGCCGGGCGGGCCGTGTCGGTCGCCCAGGACGGACCGGACACCCGCGGAGGCGACCCGGGCGGCCGGGCGCCCGGCTACGCGCCGGGGCGCACGCTGCCGCTCCGGGTGGAGTTCGTACGGCAGTTGCGGCGGCGCCGCACGATGGCGATGTTCGGCGTGCTGCTCGCGCTGCCGTGGGTGCTGGTGGTGGCGTTCCAGTTCGGGCCGGCGGGGCGCGGCCAGGGCAGTCTGCGGCTGTCGGACCTCGCCACGGCGGGCGGGCTCAACTTCGCGGCGTTCGCCCTGTCGGTGTCGGCCAACTTCCTGCTGGTCGTCGCCGTGGCGCTGTTCTGCGGCGACACGGTCGCCAGCGAGGCGAGCTGGTCGTCGCTGCGCTACCTGCTCGCGGCGCCGGTGCCCCGCGACCGGCTGCTGCGCCAGAAGCTGGTGGTCGCGCTGACCTACTCGGCCGCCGCCGTGACCGTGGTCCCGCTGATGGCCCTGCTCGCCGGCACGCTGGCCTTCGGGTGGAACGACATCACCGTGCCGGGGACCGGCGAGGTGATCCCCGCCGCCGACGTGCTGCCCAAGTTCGCCGTCGTGATCGGGTACGCCCTGGTCAGCCAGCTGGTGGTCGCCTCGGTCGCCTTCCTGCTGTCGGTCGGCACCGACTCCCCGCTCGGCGCGGTCGGCGGGGCGGTCGGCCTGGTGATCGTCAGCACGATCCTGCAGGCGGTCGAGGCGCTGGGCTCGCTGCGCGAGTTCCTGCCCACCTTCTGGAACACCGCGTGGCTCGACGCGCTCGCGCCCGAGCCCGACTACAGCGGCATGGTGAAGGGCGTGGCGGTGTCCGTGACCTATTCGGTGATCCTCGTCGCCCTGGCCTTCCGCCGCTTCCGGCGCCGGGACGTCGTCTCCTGACGGGTTTCCGGCCTGCGTCCCGGTCCGCCGCCGCCCCGGCCGGGCGAAGGGCCGCGCGGCCCGGCGCGCCCCGGGTATTCCAGCTAGCCGGAATGTCTGGGCACGGCTGACAGCAGGGCGTAATGGGGGCTGCCACGGCAGACGGCCGACGGCGGTCCGGGCCATTGTGGTTAGCGGGCCCCTGATGGTGCCCCACGCCCGCCGGGCTGGCCTGTTGACGACGTCGTGGCACCGCGCACCCGGACGGACGTACGAGACCGCCGCTGTCACAGCACGCGTTTTGTCCGGAGGTGCGCAGATGCAGGGAACCGCCATACAACAAACGGGGGCCGGGCCATGCCGGATCCCGGTCGTGTCACCCGCGCGGCATCCCCGCGCGACGCCGCCCTCCTCCCGGTGCGGATATACGGGATCGCCCTTGCACCTCTCCACGGCACCGCCACCGTCCCGCTCCGGGCACCGCACGACACCGCAGTCGTTTGTCCCATCGCCGTCGTCCTTCTGCCGGCATTGCCCGGTGATGGCCGTAACCGGCCCGGCACGGCTGCGATGAGTGTCATGTGCCGACACTCCCACACAGCCCTCAGCGATCGCTTCGGCCGCGCCCACACGACGCATGACAAGAACGAGACCGGCCCACCGGCGGAGGCCACCGAGAGCGTGCTGGACCAACTCGCCGACGCCAGGAGTGAGCTCGACCGGACGGCCGAACGGCAGCGCCGCTTCCTGGCCGACGCCTCCCACGAGCTGCTCACCCCTCTCGCCGGACTGCGGACGCAGCTGGAGGAGGCCCGGCTGCACCCGGACGAGACGGATCTCGCCGAACTCGTCGATCACTCGCTGCGAGACGTGGACCGCCTCCAGGCGATCGTCTGCGACCTGCTGGCGCTGGTGAGAGCGGGAACGAAGCCCCCACACGGGACACGGCTCGCCGACCTGGCGGAGCTGGTCCAGGCGGAGGTCTCCAGCCGGGCGTCCCGGGCGCCGACGCTGCTCCAGCTCATCCCCGGCGTGGCGATCCAGGCCATCGAGCACGAGATCCACCGCCTGCTGGGCAACCTCCTGGACAACGCGCAGCGCCACGCCAAGAGCAAGGTGCTGGTGGAGGTGCGCCAGGAGGGCGCCCACGCGGAGATCGCGGTGTCCGACGACGGGGACGGCATCGCCGAAGCCGACCGGGAGCGGATCTTCGAGCCGTTCACCCGGCTGGACGAGTCCCGTTGCCGCAGCCGGGGCGGTCCCGGCCTCGGCCTCGCCATCGCCCGCGAGATCGTGCGGGCGCACGGCGGCACCATCGGCGTGGAGGACTCGCCGGAGGGGGGCGCCCGGTTCGTCGTCCGCCTGCCGCTCGCCGGTCCCCCGCCCGACAGCGTGCGTCGCCCGCTGATCTGACCGTACGCCGCCTCGTGAGCAGGTCCGCCCCGCACGGCGCGGTGACCACGCCGGGCGTCAGCCGTCGCCCACCGGGATGAGTGCCGCCAGCGTGGTGCCGTCGCCGACCGGGCTGGTGACCTCGATCGTCCCGTCGAGCGACTGGACGCGGTCGCTGAGACCGATGAGCCCGGACCCCCTGCCCGGATCGGCGCCGCCTATCCCGTCGTCGTGGATTATGACTTCCGCCCTTTCGCATGTCGCGTCGACTCTGACGGTCACCAGCGAGGCGTGCGCGTGCTTGGCCACGTTCGTCAGCGATTCGGAGACGATGTAGTAGATCGCCACCTCGATCCGCTCCGGCAGGCGACCATCGATCCGCACCGCCAGCTCGACGGGGACGGACGAGCGGCGCACGAGCATTTTCAGGGCCGCCCCGAGACCCCCCTTGGACAGGATCGCCGGGTGGATGCCGCGCGACAGCTCCCGCAGGTCCTCCAGCACCAGCGTCAGGCCCTCGGCCGCCTGGGAGAGCTGCCGCTTGAGCGCCGGCAGCTCCGGCGGCACGGAGGTCTCCGCCATGCGAAGCTGCAGCCCCAGGGAGACGAGGCGCTGCTGCGCCCCGTCGTGCAGGTCGCGCTCGATCCGGTGCCGGGTCTCGTCCGCGGCGGCGACCACACGGGCGCGCGAGGCGGCGAGCTCGTCGCGGGCCTGGGCGTTGGAGATGGCCGTCACGACGAGCTCGGTGAAGTCCCGCATGCGTTCTTCCACGCCCTCCGGCTGCCGCTCCAGCCCCCGGAAGAAGGCGATCACCACGCCCCACAGCCGCCCCTCGACGACGATGGGGCTGCCCATCGCGATGCCGTTCTCCTCGTCCCTCGCCCACCTGCCCAGCTCCCCGGCCGCCCTCTCGTCCGCGGTGATCCTTCCCGGCTGTCCCGTCCGCAGGACCAGGGCGGACAGACCCTCCTCGTGGAGTTGCCTGCGCTTGCCCACCGGCGGCGGAGGACCCCCTTCCGACGCGCTCCAGGAGCTCATCAGGACGACCGTCCGGTCGGGCTCGTATCGTTCGATCGCCGTGTGGTCCGCCTTCACGATCAAACCCATCTCCCGGGCGACCGCGCCGAAGATCTCCATCGGGCGGACTCCGCGCGCGACCAACGTCGCCACCCGGCGCAGGGCGGTCTGCTCCTCGGCGACCTTGGCGAGCTCGTCCCGGCTCGCCGCCAGGGCGGAGGCGACGAGCTCACGGTCGTGCGCCGCCACCAGCGCCGCCTCCAGCGAGGGCACCACGCGCTCGCGCAGGCGGTGCAGCGCCGCCTCCGGCAGATCCGCGGGCACGACGAGCGAGCCGAACTGGACACCCTCGTCGCACAGCGGCAACGCGATGTGGCGCTCGTCGACGTCGACGGGCCCGAACTCGATCGCCAGGTCCGGCAGACCGAGGTCTTGCTCCAGACGCCGGGCCACGACCGGCAGCGCCGCGCGCAGTTGCCCGGTCCGCAGGAGGAGACGGGCCGTGTCGGCGCTGACGTCGGCCTCACGCCGGCGTTCGTCGGCCTCGACGAGCAGCGTCCGCAACAGCGCGGCGGCACTGCTGACCAGCAGCGCGACGATCAGGAAGACCAGCAGCGGGATCCACGACCAGCTGCTGAGCAAAGTGACCCGATTGAAGGGAGGGACCAGGAGGAGGTCGTAGATCAGACCGCTCGCCAGCGCGGTCAGCATGCCCAGCGGCAGCCCCCACAGGTACGAAACCACCAGCACGCCGAGCAGATAGACTAGGTCCAAGGTGCTCGCAGGGGTCACCTGCGCCAGCAGGAGGGACAGCAGGGTCTCTGCCGTCACGAATCCGGCGCCGACGACGACGCCCAGCAGAAGGGGCGGACGCGTGACGCGGAGCAGCGACGACAGCAGTGGCGCGCGCATAATCCCACGTTACGCGGCTACTTTTGACCAGGTCGACGCGCATGATGCCGGTTTGCCCCGGTCGTCGACGCGAGTGCGGTGTGCCCCCGCCCCCGGCGGGACCGGCACGCGGAAGGCGGCAGTGCGGTGAACCAGACCCTGACGCGAGTAGTCCTGGCGGACGATGACGTCCTGCTGCGGGAGGGGCTCGCGAGTCTGCTGGAGCGATCGGGGTTCGAGGTCGCCGGCCAGGCGGGGGACGCGCCCGAGTTGCTCTCCCTCGTACGGGAGCGCCGCCCAAACCTCGCGATCGTGGACATCCGGATGCCTCCCCGGCACACCACCGAGGGCGTCGAGGCGGCCAGGATCATCCGCGCGGAGCTGCCCGAGGTGGGCATCCTGCTGCTGTCGGCGCACGTCGAGGTCGAACAGGCGATGGAGTTACTCGCCGCCGGTCACCGGGTCGGTTACCTGCTCAAGAGCCGGGTGACCGCGGTGTCCGACTTCGTGGAGACGCTGAAGCGCATCGTCCAGGGCGGCTCGGTCGTCGACCCCAGCCTCGTGGCGGAACTGATCAACGCCCGCCGCAGGCATGATCCGCTGGAGCAGCTCACCCAGCGTGAGCGCGAGGTGCTCGCCCTCATGGCGGAGGGCCGCTCGAACGCGGGCATCGCACACAAACTGTGGATCACCGAGGGCACCGTGGAAAAGCACGTGCGCAGCATCATGTCGAGGATGCGGCTACCGGAGACGGAAGACGACCACCGCCGCGTGCTCGCGGTGCTCACGTTCCTCGACGCCCGCTGAGCCGTGTCGCGGCAGCTGTGCCCTCGGATCAGCCGGCGTTCGCCTTCCCGATGATCTCGCTGATGGCCCGGCCCGACAGGCGCGGCTTGGACAGGAAGGCCAGGGCCGGGCTGGTCGCGATCATCTCGGCGAAGTCCTGCTCGTCGTACGTCGAGATCAGGATGATCCGCGGCCGATGATTGTGGTCCCCGGTCTCCTCGCAGAGCCGTACGACGACGTCGAAGCCGCTCTCCTCGCCCAGGTCGATGTCGACGAGCACGAGATCCGGCCGCAGCTCGTAGCAGCGCCGCAGCGCCTCGGAGGTGGTGGACGCCGTACCCACGACAGCGATGCCGTCCGACTCCAGCAACAGACGGGCGGCCTCCTTGAAATGATCGCTGTCATCGATGATGAGGCATCGAAGGGGCACGTCTTCAGGATGGCATCACGGCACGTCCGGGTCATTGCAGGTAGCCGCCATCCCTGAGTCGTGCGGACACTCATGCGAGATGGAGGCTTCCGGAGCAGACCGCGGGCCCTTCGGACGGAATGCTATGAGGGGTGAACCGGGTGACCGCAACGGGGGCCGCCCGAGACGCGGAAGGCGACGGCGATGCCGGCCGGCCGCCGCGAGGCGTGCGCCGGTGAGCGCGAGGCGTGCGGCGAGACCACCGCCCGTGCCCGGCCACGCGGGACGGACGCCGCGCCGCTCCTCCCGAGCCGTCGACCGCGTGCCGAAGGATCGAGGTGACAACAGATGTGCCCGCACACCCCGCCGTGCCCGCCCGCGTACGCTCCCGATCACGACGCCGCCCGTCTGGTGGCGTTCCACCCCGAGCAGGGATGGGGACTGCTCTGCAACGGCGTCGTGGTGTTCGAGGACACCGGTGAGCTGCTGCCCGACGGCCACAGCCTCCTCCCGCATCGGCCGTGCCGCGCCCAGGCGGCCTGACCCGATGGACACCGCCATGATCTCACTCGTCTCCCCGGCCGTACGACCGGTCGGCGGCGCGCCGAACCGGCCCCAGGCGAGGCCGGACGAGGCGGCGGACCACCGCGTGCTCTCGGCTCGCCGCGCCCGCTGGACCCTGCCCGCCGGCCCGCGCTCCACGAGCCGGGCGCGACGGCTCGTCCGCGCCGCGCTGCGGGACTGGGCGGGCGGCGCCGACGCCGAGGTGCCCGAGGTCGCCGAGCTGCTCGTCAGCGAGCTGGTCACCAACGCTCTGAAGCACGGGAGGGGAGAGCCGGTCCTCGCGCTGCTGCTGCGGGACGGCGTGCTGCGGTGCGAGGTGGAGGACGAGGCCCGCGTGCGAGTGCCGCCCCCCGGCACGCCACTGGAGGACGAGGGCGGCCGGGGGCTGCTGATCGTCGAGTCCCTGTCCCGCTCGTGGGGCGTGCGCCCGACGAGCAGGGGAAAGGCCGTCTGGTTCGAGCTGGTCGTGTGGCCTCAGGCGACCTAGCGGGAGCGGGGCCTCGTCAGGTCAGTCTTCTTCAGCGGCCACCGCCCCGGCCACACCGCATGTCCGGCTCGGGCCGGGCAGCCCGCGCTCGCCGGCGGACACTCCCTAGTCCCAGTGAGGCGGGCGTTCCTCGAGCAGGCGGGAGATGTTCGAGTCGGAGCGCCACTCGCCCCACCCGTGATCGGTGTCGTCGCTTGTCTGGTCTGGCAGCACCGGCAGCCCCTCGTCGAAGAGGTCCACCGGACGCATGTCATCCGGATGCTGCACACTCACTCGCCCAATGCTACTGGCAACGCCGGGTCCGGTGGAGCCGGTGCGGCCACCCGGCGGCGCACCGGCCCGGACGCCCGCGCACCTTTCCCGGAGGGGAGATTCAGCCGCCCCATCGCCGGGCAAAGGTCACGGGCGTACCACCGGACAGCCAACCGCACGCAAAGGTACGATGCGGGAGCAGGGAGCACGCCGGACGAACCCCCGTGAGGCGGCATGGCAACGCCAGCAGGATGGCGGCAAGAGGGCAACCTTCCCGTGGAGCTGACCAGCTTCGTCGGGCGGACGCGGTTGCTCGCGTCGTTGAGACAGAAGCTGCAGGAGCACCGGCTGATCACCGTCACGGGCATCGGCGGGGTCGGCAAGTCGCGCACCGCGCTGCGGCTCGCGCACCAGGTGCGGCGGCAGTTCCGGGACGGCGTGTGGTACGTCGACCTGGCCAGGCTGCAGGACCCGGCCATGGTGTATCACACGATCACCTCCGCGCTTGGCATCGCCGACCAGTCGCCGCGGGAGGGGTCGGCCATCCTCGCCGACTGGCTCGCCGACCGGGAGCTCCTGCTCATCCTGGACACCTGCGAGCATCTGGTCGACGCCTGCGCCCAGCTCACCCGGGATCTGCTCAACACCGCTCCGCACCTGCGCATCCTCGCGACGAGCCGGCGGTCGCTGAACGCGCCGGGCGAGTACACGGCCGCCGTGCCGCCGCTGTCGGTGCCCGGCGACAGCCCCTCGGAGAACCCGTTCACCAACGAGGCCGTGGAGCTGTTCGGCGCGCGGGCCTCCACCGTCGTGCCCGACTTCGTGGTGGACGAGGACAACATCACGGCCGTCGCCGAGCTGTGCCGCCGCCTCGACGGGATCCCGCTGGCCATCGAGCTGGCCGCCGTACGCCTGCGCACGCTGTCGGTCGAGCAGATCCTCGCGCTGCTCGCCGACCGGTTCAGCCTGCTCGCCGGGGCCAGCCGTACGGCGCTGCCGCGGCACCAGACGCTGCGCGCGGCGATCGGGTGGAGCCATGAGCTGTGCGAACCGGCCGAGCGGTTGCTGTGGGCGCGCCTGTCGGTGTTCGCGGGCGACTTCGACCTGGACGCGGCCCGGCACGTCTGCGCGGGCGAGGTCCTGCCCTCCGACCGGATCCTCGACGTGATCGGCAGCCTGGTCGACAAGTCGGTCCTGCTCAGCTTCCCCACCCCGGCCGGCCAGCGATACCGGCTGATCGACACGCTGCGGCAGTACGGCGGCGAGTGGCTCGACAAGCTCGGCGAGACCCAGGACCTGCGGCGCCGCCACCGCGACTACTACCTGCAGCTCGCCGAGCGCAGCGAGCACTCGTGGTCGGGGGCGCGCCAGGTCCACTGGTACACCCGGATGCGCCAGGAGCACGACAACATCCGCGTCGCGCTCGACTACTGCCTGTCGACGCCGGGTGAGGAGCGCGTCGGCCTGCAGCTGCTGTCGGCGCTGTGGTTCCTGTGGGTCGCCTGCGGCTTCGCCCGGGAGGGCGTGGTCTACCTGGAGCGCGCGCTCAAGGCGAGCCCCGCGCCGAGCAAGGAACGCTGCAAGGCCCTGTGGGTGCTGGCCTACATCCGCAGCGCCCAGGGCGACATGGCGGGCGCGCTCGCCGCGGCCGAGCAGTGCAGCACCGACGCGGTGCGCGTGGGCGACTCGGGCGCGGTGCTGCTGGCCACCAAGATGCAGGGCACCGCGGCGATGCTGCAGGGCGACGCCAAGAAGGCCACGGCGCTGCTCGGCGTCGCGATCGAGTTCCACCGGGGCGGCCGGGAGCTGAACCCGGGCCTGCTGCCCGCGATCGTCGAGCTGTCCATGGTGTTGTTCTCGCAGGGCGAGTTCGAAGAGGCGGAGACGCTGCTGACCGACTGCCTGCAGGTCTGCCAGGAGCGCGGCGAGCTGTGGCTGCGCTCCTACGCCTGGTACGTCACCTCCCTGGTGCGCCGGGCCGGCGGCCGGCGCGACGAGGCGCTGGTGGCGTGCAAGGAGTCGCTGCGCATCAAGCGGCACTTCCACGACGTGCTCGGCATCGTCTTGTGCGTGGACAACCTCGCCAGTCTGAGCCTCGAGGCCGGTGAGCCGGAACGGACGGCGACCCTCCTCGGGGCGGCCCAGGCCAACTGGCGGACGTTCGGGCTGCCCCAGTTCGGGTCGCCGTTCTTCACGACCGAGCACGAGCAGTGCGTCAAGGAGTGCAAGAAGCTGATCGGCGACGCCGCCTACGAGGAGGCCTACGCCGTCGGGACCCGGTTCAGCCTGGGCGACCTCGTCGAGTACGCGCTGGACGACCTCGACGACTTCACCCTGGACTGACCGCGTTCCCCGCGGACCGAACGGGCCGATCCCGGTGCGCACGCCCGATCACAGCTCTCGCGACGGTCACTGCCAGGCGCCGACGTACCGGGAGCTGGTCAGCGAGTAGTCCACGCTGCCGCTGATCCAATACTTGAGGCCGTCCACGTACGCGTCCACCGCGGGCGAGCCGAGCGCCTCGGTGGCCGGGGTGAGCGCCGCCATCGCGGCGACCGCCTCGTCGCGCATCGCGCCGATCCGGTCCATCGCCTCCTGGACCGTGCAGCCGGTGTGCCCGACCAGCACGCTGACGAGGTTGTTGCGGATGTTCGCCTCGCCGCGCTCCTTGGCGTACGAGATGAGGTCGTTGTCCCAGACGACCACGTCGTTCGCGTGCTCGGTCATCTCGTGCACGACCGGGTGGCGCCACTCGTCCATGGTGAGGCGGACCTCGGCGGCCACGTCGATCAGCGCGAAGACGGTGAGCATCGCGCCGGTCCTGCGGCGCATGAAGATGTAGTCGTCGATCGTGGGGACGACGTCGTCCTCGCGGTTGGCGGCCTCCCACACCTGCGCGAACAGGTAGTCCTTGACCATCGCGCACCAGCGGTCGAGCTGGTCGGCGGTGGCGTGAGCGGCGATCCTGGTCTTGATGTCGAGCAGCGCCTTGGCGAAGACGTTCTCGACCGGTTCCGTGTTGTCCTCCAGGACGCCGTAGAGCTGGGGCAGGGCCCGGGCGATCTCGGCCGCCCGCCGGTCCGACTCGCAGTAGGCGTCGTCGAAGGCGAACAGCCACACGCACCAGTCCGTGACGAGCTGGCACAGCTCCCGGGAAGCGTACGGGTAGGTCCGGGCGCCGAGCCATCCGTAGCGAGCGAGCCGGAAACGCTCGAGCTGGTCTCCGTCGACGATCATTCCTGAGGCGGCCAGCCAGGCCAGCGTGTCCCGGTTCACCTCGTCGACGTGCGGGTTCACCGCACTGGGGAAGGGGCAGGTGAGCGAGGGAAGGCGGAGTGAACGTCCATTGAGGAAATCCGCTTTCGCAGTAGCCATCCGATAAGCATGGTCCCGCCGCGTGAACAACGCTAGACTTCCCGTAATTACGGACACATCGGTCAGGCGGATCAGTTCCGTCCGGATTGGTGCAGCATAGATCAACTCCGGCCGATTCCCCCCTAACGGCTCGTCCTTCGGCCGGTTCATCCTTCGAGGAGCGCGGCGATCTCCTCGTTCCCGAACACGCGGGCGGTCTCGACGGCCGACGGCGTCCCGGCGTAGCGGTCGGCGCCCATCTCGAGCAACGCGCGCACCACCCCGGGCTCCCTCTTGAACACCGCGCCGGCCAGCGGCGTCTGCCCGCGGTCGTTGGCGAGATCCGGATCCGCTCCCCGCTCGCCCAGGGCGCGCACGGTGTCGGCGTGCCCGTGGTAGGCCGCCAGCATGAGCAGCGTGTCACCCTTCTGGTTGCGCAGGTTCACGGGCACGCCCGCGTCGACGTACGCGCACAGCGCGCCGGTCCGTCCCGACCTCGCGAGATCGAACAGCCTGGTGGCGAACTCCTCCAGCTCGGGGTCCGGCTCCATGTTCCCCATTGTTCACCGGTAAGGTCGCCGCTACCGCCCGGTATTCGAGCGACGGAATCGACCGGGGGTCCCGTAGGTTCAGTAGGTAAAGACTTCGTGAGAAAGGCTGGGACACGTGTCCGACCCCACGGATCTCTATCGGCTCGACGGGGACCTTCCCGAGCTGACCGATCCGGTGCTGCTCTACTACTTCGAGGGGTTCGTCGACGCCGGTGCCACTGGACGGCTTGCCCTGGGGCACCTCCTCGCCGAACTGGAGCACCGGGTCATCGCGACCTTCGACGTGGATCGGCTGATCGACTACCGGTCCCGCCGCCCGGTGATGACCTTCGACACCGATCACTGGAGCGACTACGACACCCCCGAGCTGGCCGTCTATCTGACCAAGGACGTCACGGGAACGCCGTTCCTGATCATGAGCGGGCCGGAGCCCGATCGGGAGTGGGAGCTGTTCACCGAGGCCGTCGGCATGCTGGTGACCCGGCTCAACATCGGCAAGCTCGTGACCGTGCACGGGATCCCGATGGGCGTCCCGCACACCCGGCCGCTCGGGCTGACGCCCCACGCCACCCGCCCCGAGCTGATCCAGGGGCAGACCAGCCCGTTCGGCAAGGTCCGCGTGCCGGGGAGCCTCGCCGCGCTCATCGAGTTCCGGCTCGGGGAGAAGGGCCACGACGCCCTCGGCTACGCGATCCACGTGCCCCACTACCTCGCCCAGGCGGAGTATCCGCAGGCCGCGGTCACGGCGCTCGAGGCCATCACCCGCGGCACCGGGCTGGTGTTCCCCATGGACACCCTCAGGGACGCGGCGGACAAGACCAACACGGAGATCGACGAGCAGATCGCGGCGTCCGCCGAGCTGGCCGGGGCGATCCGCGGCCTGGAGCAGCAGTACGACGCGTTCCAGTCCGGCACGGAGCGGGAGAACCTGCTGGCCGAGGAGATGCGGATGCCCACCGGTGACGAGCTCGCCGCCCAGTTCGAGGCGTTCCTCGCGGAACGGGACGACCGCGACACCTGACCCGCCGCCGGACAACCCTCGAAACCGCCGCGCCGCCCCCAGTGACCCGAAGGACGCCCCACCCGTAATGCCGCCCTCCGCTCTCTCCGACATCCGCGTCGGACTGGCCGGCTTCGGCCCGGCCGGATCCTTCTTCCACGCGCCGTTGATCGCAGCCACCCCGGGGCTGCGCCTGGCCGCCGTCGTCACCCGTGACCCCGCCAGGGCCGAGCGCGTACGCGCCGGCTATCCCGGCGCGGACGTCGTGGCGTCCGCGGACGACCTGTGGGACCGGTGCGATCTCGTCGTGATCGCCACGCCGAACCGTACGCACGTGCCCCTGGCGACCGACGCGCTCAAGGCCGGTCTTCCGGTGGTCGTCGACAAACCGCTGGCCGGCACCGCGGAGGAGGCCCGGACCCTGGTACGGCTGGCGCGCGACCGCGGGCTGATGCTGACGGTCTTCCAGAACAGGCGGTGGGACGGCGACTTCCTGACGCTGCGCCGCCTGCTGCCCGAGCTGGGCGAGGTCCACCGGTTCGAGTCGCGGTTCGAGCGGTGGCGGCCGGTGCCCAAGGGCGGCTGGCGCGAGTCGGGCGGCCCGGAGGAGATCGGCGGCACCCTCTACGACCTCGGCAGCCACCTGGTGGACCAGGCCCTGCGGCTGTTCGGGCCCGTCTCCCACGTGTACGCGCAGACCGACGTGAGGCGGGCCGGGGTGCGCAACGACGACGACGCGTTCATCGCGCTGACGCATCGGAACGGCACCCGCTCGCACCTGTGGATGAGCGCGGTGGCCGCGAACCTCGGCCCGAGGTTCCGGGTGCTGGGCTCCCGCGCCGCCTACGTCAAATGGGGGCTGGACCCTCAGGAGGACGCGCTGCGCGCGGGCGGGCGCCCGGGCGCGGGCGACTTCGGCCCGGCCGAGGGCGCCGGCGCGGGCTCCCGGGAGGGTCGCGGCGAGGGGGCGGGCTGGGGCGTCGAGCCCTCCGAGCGCTGGGGCACGCTCGGCACCGAGGGCGACGCCCGCCCGGTCCGCACGGAACCCGGGGCGTACCAGCGGTTCTACGAGGGCGTCGTGGCCTGCCTGCGGGACGGCGCCGCGCCCCCGGTCGATCCGGACGACGCCGTCGAGGCCATCGCCGTCCTGGAGGCCGCCGTCCTGTCCGCCGCCCGCGGCCAGGTGGTGACGCTCTCCGAGCGCGAGGGCTGACGGGCCCCCGTCTCGAAGGCGTCCGGGGCTGGACTCCGACGACGCGGCCGCCGCCGCGGCCCTGTTCCTCATGGCCGACAACTACGTCACCGGCCAGGTCATCACGGTCGACGGAGGCGAGACCCTGGCCTGATCCCGGCCCCGAGCCCCTGGCCGCGTCACCGTGTCAGTCTCGGAGGCGGCCGCGAAGCGCCTCGGTGTCGGCGTCGGTCCAGCCGTGGGTGCGCAGCCAGCCGAGGGGTCCGCCGAACCGGTCGTCCAGTGTCGACAGGAACTGGTCCATGTACTCCGGCCGCGGCAGGTGGCTGTCGGCCGGCTTGGAGTCGAGGTCCGCGCGGTAGGTGTCGCTGGCGCGCAGCCGGGCGAGGATGCCCTCCAGGCGTTCGCCGGTGGCGGCGTAGTCCTCGATGATCGCCTCCCGGGTGGCGCCCGCGACGGAGAGCGCCAGCGCGCACACGACTCCGGTGCGGTCCTTGCCCGCCGCGCAGTGGACCACGGCCAGGCCGTCGTCACGGGCGAGCACCCGCAGGGCGGTCACCACCGAGTCGGGCCGGTCGCGCAGATATCCGTAGTAGTAGCCGGTCACGCGGAGCTCGGCCAGCTCCTCCTCGTCCCGCTCGCCCTGCCACGGCAGGGCCCTGTCGTCGATGGTGTCGGCCTCGACGTCGGTGAGGCGACCGCCCTCCGCGAACAGGCTGTGGTGGTGGATGCCGACCTCCGGCAGGAGGGTCAGCGGGCCGGGCCCCTCCAGGCGCACCTCGGTCTCCGACCGCAGGTCGACCACGTGCCGCAGCTTGAGGTCGCCGACCAGCAGCGCCACGTCGTCCTCGGTCAGGCCCTGCAGGTTGTCGGCCCGCAGGATCCGTCCGGGCACCGTGGTCCCGCCGTCCGTGGTCGGCAGGCCGCCGAGGTCCCGTACGTTCGCCGCGCCCTGCAGAACGATCCAACGTTCGTGTGCGTTCATCGTGCCGAGCCTATCCGTCCCACTTTGACGGAAGAATGAGCACAGAGTGAAGTTCTGCACCCCTTGTCACATCATTCCCGCTATCTGCGCAACGCCCTCCCCGTCACGTGGGGTGCGCGTCCCTCCGCGACGCGATCGGCCGTTCGCGGCCCGGGCCGGTCGAGTTTCTCCCCGGTGCGCGCCAAACAGCCGTAATGTATGGCCTCGACAGGCGCTTGCGATCAACGGTTACGGCGCGTCGATCGCAAGCCCCACCACGGACCCCGCCCCAGGCAGCCACACCCACATGGAGGACCCCGGATGGCACGGCCGGCTCACCGGTTGACCATGGCCGCTCTCGCCCTCGCCGTCAGCGGCGCGACCGCCGCGCTCCCCACCACACCGGTCCACGCGGAGTCCACCACGACCACGAACTTCCCGACCGCCGCCCGCACCCCCGACCCGGGCTCGGCGACCGGTTCGCGCTCCTCCTCCCGCGACCACGCGTCCTCCCGGGAGCACGCGTCCTCGCGGCGGTCCGCCCGCGACGCCTCCACCCGTACGCGGCTGGTCGGCGCGTGGAGCACCTCGACCGACCAGATCGCGGCGGCCCTCGGCGGGCAGACCGTGCGGATGGTCGTGCGCGCCAGCATCGGCGGCGGCGGCATGCGCCTGCGCCTGTCCAACCTCTTCGGCGCGGCACCCGTGACCTTCGAGAACGTGCACGTGGGCGTCCAGGCGTACGGCGCGGAGATCCTGTCGGGCACCAGCCGGCCGGTCACCTTCCGCAACCGCGCCTCGGTGAAGGTGCCGCCGGGCCAGGCCGTCTGGAGCGACCCCATCCCGGGCCGCGTCGCCGGCGGCTCCGCCCTGGTCGTCAGCGTCTACCTGCCCGGCACGGTTCACGGCGTCACCGGGCACGAACGCGCCTACACCACCACGTACCTGTCCGATCCGGGTGACCACGCGGCGGACGAGACCGGCGAAGACTTCACCTACACCAGCACGCAGTGGTACTTCCTCGACCGGATCGCGGTGGAGGCGGGCGCGACGACGGCCGGCTCGGTGGTCGCGTTCGGCGACTCGCTCACCGACGGGACGGGCCAGGCCGTCGACGCCAACCGCCGCTGGACCGACTACCTGCGGCATCGGCTGGCCAACCAGTCGTCGCGGCGCATGGGGGTGCTCAACGCCGGGATCGCCGGAAACCGGCTGCTGCACGCCAACGTCGGCCCGAGCGGGCTCAACCGGTTCTCCCGGGACGTGCTGTCCCAGCCGGGAGTGCGCACGGTCGTGATCTTCGAGGGGATCAACGACATCTCCCGCGGCTCGTACACATCGATCAAGCCGCTCGCGTACGGCTACAAGCGGCTGATCCGCGAGGCCCACGCCCGGAAGATCAAGGTGCTCGGCGCCACGCTCACCCCGTTCTACGGGTACGCCACCTGGACCCCGGAGCGCGAGGAGATCAGGCAGCGGCTGAACAAGTGGATCCGCACGAGCGGGGCGTTCGACGGCGTGCTCGACTTCGACCGGGCCGTGCGCGACCCCGAGTTTCCCGAGCAACTGGCCCCCCAGTACGACTCCGGCGACCACCTGCATCTCAGCGACGCCGGACGGCGTGCGCTCGCCTACGCGGTGAACCTGCGCCTCCTTTAGATTTCGGACCGGCCGCAGGGTCGATACGGTGTGACCCATGGTCGCCCCCCTTGAGCCAGACGATCCGCGGACACTCGGCGGGTTCCGCATCAGCGGGCGGCTCGGCGAGGGCGGCCAAGGCGTCGTCTATCTGGGCCACGCGCCCGACGGCGCACCGGTCGCGGTGAAGGTGCTCAAGACCGGGCTCGACCCCGCCGTCCGGGCCCGCCTGTCGCGCGAGCTCGACGCCCTGCGCGGCGTCGCCCCCTTCTGCACCGCCCGGGTGATCACCGCCGTGGTGGACGGGCGCGAGCCGTACGTCGTGAGCGAGTTCGTCGACGGCCCCTCGCTCCAGCAGCGGGTGACCGCGTCGGGGCCGCTGCGCGCAGGCGAGCTGGAACGGCTCGCGGTGGGGACGGCGACCGCGCTGGCGGCGATCCACAGCGCGGGCATCGTGCACCGCGACTTCAAGCCGGGCAACGTGCTGCTCGGGCCGGACGGTCCCCGCGTGGTCGACTTCGGCATCGCCCGCCAGAGCGAGAGCGAGACGATGACCGCGGGCCCGGTGGGCACCCCGGCCTACCTGGCGCCCGAACAGATCGCGGGTCATCCGGCCACCCCCGCCTCCGACGTGTTCGCGTGGGGGGCGACGATCGTCTTCGCCGCGACCGGCCGGGCGGCGTTCGGCGCGGGCAACGTCGCCGCCGTGCTGCATCGGATCATGACGGACTTCCCGGACCTGACGCCGCTGCCGCCGCCCCTGCGCGCGCTGGTCGGGCGCTGCCTCGCCAAGGACCCCGCCGCCCGCCCGGCCGCCCGCGACCTGCTGCTCGAACTGGTCGGCACCGCGCCGGCGACGTCGCCCGGGGGCCGGACCGGCGAGGAGACCGTTCCCGGCGGCGGCCGGGGGAGGTTCCGCGCCCGTGCGCTGGCCGGGGCCGGCGCGGTCGTGGCGGCCCTCGGGGTCACCGCGGCGCTGCTGGTCCCCCGCCTGTCCGCGCAGCCGGGCGGCCCGTCCCCCACACCCTCGTCGAGCGCCGCCGCGCAGGGCACGTACGCGGCGGACCCGGCGGCGACCGGCGCCGCGGCCACGGACGCCCCCTCCGGCGCTCCCTCCGGGGAGCCTTCCGGAGGCGCGGACGGGGCGTACCCCGCGACCACCGCCGTGCCGACGGCCATCCCGCAGGCGTTCGAGGGCAAGTGGCAGGGGCACATCGCGCCCACCGCCGGCCTTCTCACCAGCGAGTACGACATCGAGATCGAGTTCAAGCGCGGCGAGACGTCGGGCAGGTGGCGCGAGCCGGCGAACTCGTGCGAGGGCACGCTGCGGCTGACCGGCGGCTCCGGCTCCGCGCTCACGTTCCGCCTGGAGCAGGTGCCGGGGTGCGTCCCCGGCGACGTCGTGCTCACCCGCAGGGGCAACGCCCTCGCCTACCGCCACACCGACGACCTCGGCCTCATCGCCTACGAGGGGACCCTCACCAGGGACTCCTGGCGAGGCGTCCGCAAGCCTTGACCGGGCAAGCGGCAGGAGGTCACAGGCAGGCGTACAGCGCCGAGACGATGGGCTCCCACCTCGGGTCCGGTCCCGCCGCGCTGACGATGAGACGGCTCGGGGTGTAGGCCAGGGCCACGCCCGCGTCCGGGTCGGCGAAGGCGAGCGCCCCGCCCGAGCCGGTGTGCCCGAAGGCACGCGGGTTCGGCGCGTACGGCCGGATTTCGCAGGGCAGCATGTAGCCCAGCGCGAACCTGGTCCGCGCGAGCAGGACCTCGTCGCGCCCCTCGCTCCGGGGGGCCACGGCCAGGGCGAGCGCGCCCGGGCCGAGGATCTCGCCCGACACGAGCCTGCCGTACAGCGTGGCCAGGGCCCTGGCGGTGGCGTGCCCGTTGGAGGCGGGGATCTGCGCGGCCCGCCAGCGCGCGGTGTTGGCCAGGCCGGGCGTGAGCTGCTCGGCGGGGTTGCAGAAGGCCATCATCGTGATCGAGCCGGGCTCGGACATGGCCTTCGTCAGCGCCGCCGGCGGTTCGTCCCCGGCTTGCGGCGGGGCGAGGTACGCGGCGCGGCCGGCCTCCGAGGCGGGCAGGCCGATCCACAGGCCGGGGACGCCCAGCTCGTCGCGGACCAGGTCGCGGACCGGCCGCCCGCCCACCCGGCGCAGCACCTCGCCGACGAGCCAGCCGAAGGTCACCGCGTGGTAGCCGTGCCGCTCCCCCGGCGGCCACCACGGGGTCTCGGCGGCCAGCGCCGCGGTCATCGCGTCCCAGTCGAACAGGGCGCCCGGCGGCAGCTCCCGGCGTACGGCGGGCAGCCCGGCCCGGTGGGCGAGCAGGTCCGCGATGGTGGTGGCGGTGGCGAACTCCGGCCAGTAACGAGCCACCGGGGCGTCCAGGTCGAGCAGCCCACGCTGGACGTACAGGTGCGCGAGCGTCGCCAGCAGGCCCTTGGACGCCGAGAAGACGTTGACGACCGTGTCCCGTTCCCAGGGCCGTACGCCGTCGGCGTCGGCCGTGCCCTGCCAGAGGTCCACGACCAGCCGCCCGCCCGCGTACACGGCGAGGGCGGCGCCGCCGGCCGCTCCCCGGTCCGTCTCCCGGAACGCGTCGGCGACGGCCGTGAAGGCCGGATCACACCACATGGCGCACCTCTCAAATTGCTCAACCTAAGTTGCGAAACCTAGGTTGAGTATTTGACCATCCGACAGTGGTGTCAAGTGACCTGACCCTGCTGTTCACGGCCCTCGCCGCGGCCTGCGACGCCGAGGTGCGCGCCCACATGGCCGCCGCCGGGCACGACCGGGTGCGCACCGTGCACGGGTACGTCTTCCAGCACCTGCTCTCCGGCCCCGTACGCGTCTCCGACCTGGCCGGGCTGCTCGGCATGACCCCGCAGGGGGCTTCCAAGGTGGCGGCCGAGATGGAGCGCATCGGCTACGTGGCCCGCCGGACCGACCCCGGCGACCAGCGGGCTCGCATGATCGAGCTGACGCCGTACGGCAGGGCCGCGATCGAGGCGGGCCGCGCCGCACGCGAGGCGGTGTCCGCCCGGATGCTCGGCCTTCTCGACGCGCCCGAGGAGTTCCTGGCGTCGCTCAACCGCCTCGGCGAGGAGACCGGCGCGCTGCGCGAGCTCCTCGCCCGCCGGCTGCGCCCCTGATCCGGCGAGCTTAGGGACCCCCGTCAGCCGAGATTGTTCCGCTGCCGGACGAGGTTCGCGATGGCCAAGATCTTGGGACGTCCGGCGGCCTTGAACGCCGGAGTCGAGATCCTCACCCGAGAGGCCGACGACTCCCCGGGCGGCCTTGGAAGGGTCAGGCGAGGGTTGGAACCAGGCGGACGAGGTCGGCGAGGCCGTCGGCGACGAGGTCGGCCCGCGCGGCCTCGGGACGGGCGGCGTGCAGGTAGCCCCACGGCCCACGGCGCAGCAGGGCCGTGCGCATCCCGGCCCGCGCGGCCGGCAGGACGTCGTTGTCGAGGCGGTCGCCCACGTAGAGGATCTCCCCCGGCTCGCGCCCGGCCACCGCCGCGACCTTGGCGAAGAACCCCGGGTCGGGCTTCTCCACTCCCCAGCCGGCCGAGGTGTGGATCCCGTCGACCGGCAGGTCCATCGCGACCAGCGCGTCGTACGCCTGGGGCGGCTGGTTGCCCGCGACGATCAGCGTGTATCCCGCGTCGCGCAGCGCGGCGAGGGCGGGCCGCACGTCGGGGTAGAGGTCGCCGGCGTCGAAGTTCTCGCGCAGCCCGTCCGGGTCGTCGCGCCGCCACGCCTCGATCTCGGCGTCGAGGTCGATCCCCGGCCTGATCAGCTCGAACGCCTCCCGGTGCCCGCGGTCGAGCGCGGCCATGCCGCCGAGGACGCCCATGAAGGTCAGGCGCGGCACGCCCAGCCGGTCGGCCCACCTGGACCAGATCCGGGTCTCGTCGATGAGCGTCTCCCCGACGTCGAACACGAGTGCCCGGATCATGAATTCCTCACCTTCGTCCTGCTTACCGCAGCCAACTCTATTGGCCTGTCGTACGATCCCGAACGTGAGCGAGACTCGGTATGCCCTGAATGGCATGGTGTGCACCATCGATCATCTGGCATCCGCCGCGGGCGTCGCCATGCTCGACAGGGGCGGCAACGCGGTGGACGCGGCCATCGCCGCCAACGCCGTACTGGCGGTGACGGCGCCGCACATGTGCGGTCTCGGGGGCGACCTGTTCGCTCTCGTCCACGACGGGAACGTCACCGCGCTCAACGCCTCGGGACGGGCGGGCTCGGGGGCGGACCCCGAACGGCTGCGCGCGGAGGGCCACGAACGGATGCCCGCGGCCTTCGACATCCGCTCGGTCCCGGTGCCCGGCTGCGCCGACGGATGGCTCGCGCTGCACGAACGCTACGCCCGCCTGCCGCTCCCCGACCTCCTGGCCCCGGCGATCCGCCACGCCACCGAAGGCTTCCCCGCCTCGCCGCTGCTTGGCCCGGCGGGCGACTTCCTGTCCAACCTCGCCGGCGCCGGCGACTTCTCCGCCATGCGGCGCGCCGGCGACGTGGTCCGGCGCCCCGGCGTCGCCAGGGCCCTCACCGCCCTCGCCGAAGGCGGCCGGTCGGCCTTCTACCAGGGCGAGTTCGGCGAGGGCCTGCTGAAGATCGGCGGCGGCGAGTTCACCGAGGAGGACCTGGCCAGGCCCAACGCCGACTGGGTGGAGCCGCTGAGCGTCGAGGTGTTCGGGCACCGGGTCTGGAGCGTCCCGCCGAACTCCCAGGGATATCTGCTGCTGCTCGCCCTGGAGATCCTCTCCGGGCTGGGCGAGCTGGGCGACCCCGCCGATGCGCGCTGGGCCCACCTGCTCGTCGAGTCGGCCAAGGCGGCCGGGCACGACCGGCTCGACGTGCTCCACGAGACGGCCGTCGCGCCGCTCGACACCGCCGACGCCCGCCGCGCGCTGATCGACCCGGAACGGCGCTCGCCCCGGCTCGACGCCCCCAGCGCGCAGGGCGACACGACGTACCTGTGCGTGGTCGACGGGGACGGCATGGGCGTCTCGCTCATCCAGTCGAACGCGTCGGGCTTCGGCAGCCTGGTCTTCGAGCCGAACACCGGGATCAACCTGCACAACCGCGGCATCGGCTTCTCGCTCACGCCCGGTCACCCCGCGGAGTACGGCCCGCGCCGCCGGCCGCCCCACACGCTGTGCCCGGCGCTGGTGACCCGGCCGGACGGCACACTGCGCACGGTCTTCGGCACGATGGGCGCCGACGCGCAGCCGCAGGTCCTGCTGCAGCTCGCCACCCGCCTGCTCGCGCACGACCAGTCGCCCGGGGAGGCGATCGCCGCCTCCCGGTGGGCGCTCGCCACCGGCGGCTCCGGCTTCGACACCTGGCACTCCGAAACCGTGGTCGCGGTGGAGGAGGGCGCGCCGTGGGCGGACGGCCTGCGCGAGCGCGGGCACGGCGTCCAGTCGGTCGAGTACGGCACCCTGTTCGGCCACGCTCATATGATCGACGTGCTGCCGTCGGGCGTGCTCGCCGGAGCGGCCGACCCCCGCGCGCTCATCGGCGCCGCCCTGGGACGCTGAAACCCCGCCGCCGGGCCGTGCCGCCGAGGCCGGCCCGGCGCATCGGAGAGTTTCGATCACCCGCCCCGGACGGCTGACTCGGCCTGCTCCATGGCCTTGCGGATGCGCTTCTCGGAGACCGGGGTGGGGGTGCCGAGCTGCTGGGCGAAGAAGCTCACCCGCAGCTCCTCGATCATCCACCGGATGTCCCGTACGGCCTTCGCCTCCCGCTCGGCGGGCTTCAGCCGGTCGAGCAGGTCGCGGTATTCGTCCTCGATGTCGTGCACCCGGTGCATCCACTCGCGGTCGCGGCGGGGGTCGTCGGGGAGCTTGTCGAGCCGGCGTTCGACGGCACGCAGGTAGCGGTGCACGTCGGGCAGCCGGTCGTACCCCGTCTCGGTGACGAACCCGTCGTGCACCAGCCCGTCGAGCTGGTCGGCGATGTCGGCGGTGAGGTCGGCCACGCCGCCGCCCAGCGCGCCGAGCCGGTTCTGCGCGGCGTGCCAGACCGTCAGGACGCGCTCCACCCGCGCGACGACCTCCTCGGTCGTCTCGAACAGCTCGGCCCGCACGTGGTCGCGCAGCCGCTCGAACCCGGCCTCGTCCCAGACCGGGCCGCCCGCCCGCGCCATCAGCTTGTCGGCGGCGCACGCCGTGCAGTCGTCGAACAGGGCGGCGGCCCCGCCGTGCGGGCTGCGGCTGAGGGCGAGCTTCTGCGCGGTGGTCAGGGTCCGCAGGATGGCCTTTGCCGGGTTGACCACGTTGAGCAGCAGCAGCCTCCTGGTGCCCGCCCACATGGCCTTGTCGCGCTCGCGCTCGGTCTCGAACATCCGCACCGCGACGCTCGCGCCCTCGTCCACCAGCGCCGGGTAGGCCCGCAGCCTGCCCTGCTCGAACACCTTCGGCAGCGTGCCGATCGTCCAGGCGCGCAGGCCGTCGCGTTCCAGGTCGTCGGCGGCCTTCGACAGCGTGGCGCGCAGCTTCGGCGCGAGCCGCCGCTTGAGGGCGTCCAGGTCCTTGTCCTCGTCCACCGTGCGCTTTCGGTCGTCGATCACCCGGTAGGTGATCCGCAGGTGGGCGGGGATCTGGTCGAGGGCCCACGCGTCGCGCGGGATCTCCACCCCGGTCAGCGCCCGCAGCTCGCGCTCCAGCGCGTCGAGGATCGGCTCGCTGCCGGGCCGTACGCGTTCCAGCACGGCCTTGGCGTAGTTGGGGGCGGGCACGAAGTTGCGCCGCAGGTTCTTCGGCAGCGACCGGATGAGCGCGGTGACGAGGTCCTCGCGCAGGCCGGGGATCTGCCAGTCGAAGCCGGTCGGGTCGATCTGGTTGAGCACGGCCAGCGGGATGTGGACGGTCACGCCGTCGGCCTCGCCCGTCTGCACCGCGCCGGGCTCGAAGCGGTACGTCAGCCGCATCCGCTGGCCGTTCTGCCGCCAGGCGTCGGGGTAGTCCCTGGCGCTCACCCCGGCGCTGTCGTTGACCAGCATCTCCGGCGAGAACGTCAGCAGGTCCGGCGTCTCCCGCGACGCCTTCTTCCACCAGCTGTCGAAGTGCCTGCCCGAGACCACGTCGGCCGGGATCCGCTGGTCGTAGAAGTCGAACAGCGTCTCGTCGTCCACGAGGATGTCGCGGCGGCGGGCCTTCTCCTCCAGCCGCTCGACCTCCTCCAGCAGCTTGCGGTTGTCGTGGAAGAACTTGTGGTGGGTGCGCCAGTCGCCTTCGACCAGCGCGTGGCGGATGAACAGCTCCCGGCTCAGCTCGGGGTCGATGCGGCCGTAGTTGACCTTCCGCTCGGTCACGATCGGCACGCCGTACAACGTGACCTTCTCCAGCGCGATGACGGCGGCCTGGTCCTTCTCCCAGTGCGGCTCGCTGTAGGTGCGCTTGATCAGGTGCTGCGCGAGCGGCTCGATCCACTCCGGCTCGATCTTGGCGTTGACCCGGGCCCACAGCCGGGAGGTCTCCACCAGCTCGGCCGACATCACCCACTGCGGCTGCGCCTTGGCCAGGGCCGAGCCGGGGAAGATGGCGAAGCGGGCGTTGCGGGCGCCGATGTACTCCGTGATCGGCCTGCGGCCGTCCTGCCTGCGCTTGTCGGCGACGTCCTTGACGCCGATGTGCGACAGCAGCCCGGCCAGCAGCGACTGGTGGATGCGCTGGGGGTCGGCGGGCACGCTGTTGGGCACGATGTTCAGCGTCCTGGCCACCTGGCGGAGCTGGCTGTCGATGTCCTGCCACTCCCGCACGCGCAGGTAGTTGAGATATTCGGCCTTGCACAGCCGCCGGAACGCGCTCGACGACAGCTCCTTCTGCTTGTCGCGCAGGTAGTTCCAGAGGTTGAGGTAGGTCAGGAAGTCGGATTCCTTGTCGGCGAAGCGGCGGTGCTTCTCGTCGGCCGCCTGCTGCTTGTCGGCCGGCCGCTCGCGCGGGTCCTGGATCGACAGCGCCGCCGCGATGATCATCACCTCGCGGGCGCAGCCGTTCTTGTCGGCTTCCAGCACCATCCGGGCGAGCCTGGGGTCGATCGGGAGCTGGGCCAGCTTGCGCCCGAGCGGGGTGAGCTGCGGCCCCTTCCCGCCCTCCCGGCCGGCGCCCTTGTCCGCGAGAGCGCCCAGCTCGAGCAGCAGGTTGATGCCGTCCCTGATCTGGCGGCTGTCCGGCGGCTCCACGAACGGGAACGCCGCGATGTCGCCCAGGCCCAGCGAGGCCATCTGCAGGATGACGCTGGCCAGGTTCGTACGGAGGATCTCCGGGTCGGTGAACTCCGGCCGGGAGAGGAAGTCCTCCTCGGAGTAGAGCCGGATGCACACGCCGTCCGACGTACGGCCGCAGCGGCCCTTGCGCTGGTTGGCCGACGCCTGGGAGATCGGCTCGATCGGCAGCCGCTGGACCTTCAGCCGGTGGCTGTAGCGGGAGATGCGCGCCGTGCCCGGGTCGATCACGTACTTGATGCCCGGCACGGTCAGCGAGGTCTCGGCGACGTTGGTGGCCAGCACGATCCTGCGGCCGCGATGGGGCTGGAACACCCGGTGCTGCTCGGCCGCCGACAGCCGCGCGTACAGCGGGAGGACCTCCTCGGGGCGGCCCTTGAGCGCGTCGGCGGTGTCGCGGATCTCCCGCTCGCCGCTGAGGAAGACCAGGATGTCGCCCGGCCCCTCGGCGCACAGCTCGTCCACGGCGTCGACGATGGCCTGCGTCTGGTCGTCGTCCTCCCCGATCGGGCGGTAGCGCACCTCGACCGGGTAGGTCCGGCCGGACACCTCGATCACGGGCGCCGGCTCCCCGCCCGGACCGGCGAAGTGCCGGGCGAACCGCTCGGGGTCGATGGTCGCGGAGGTGATGACCACCTTGAGGTCGGGCCGTTTGGGGAGGAGCTGCTTGAGGTAGCCGAGGATGAAGTCGATGTTGAGGCTGCGCTCGTGCGCCTCGTCGATGATCAGCGTGTCGTACTGCAGCAGCAGCGGGTCGGTCTGCATCTCGGCGAGCAGGATGCCGTCGGTCATCAGCTTCACCAGCGTCCCGTCGCTGGAGTGGTCGGTGAAGCGGACCTTGTAGCCGACCGCCTCCCCCAGCTCGATCGACAGCTCCTCGGCGATGCGCTCGGCGACCGTACGGGCGGCGATGCGGCGCGGCTGGGTGTGGCCGATGACCCCGTGGACGCCACGGCCGAGTTCCAGGCAGACCTTGGGAAGCTGGGTGGTCTTGCCCGAGCCCGTCTCACCGGCCACGATCACGACCTGATGGTCTCTGATGGCCTTGAGCAGGTCGTCCTTGTGCTGGCTGACCGGCAGTTCGTCGGGGTACGTGATCACCGGGACGGCCGCGCGGCGCGCGGCCACGCGGCGTTCCGCGGCCTCCACGTCCCCCGCGATCTGCTGGACGACGGCCTGGCGTGCCGCGCGATCGCGGACCCGGCGCATGCCGTCGAGACGGCGGCGCAGCCTGCGCTGGTCGCGCAGCATCAGGTCGGGGATGCGGGCCTGAAGATCGGCGAGCGTGTTCATTCCGTGCTCAAGGATAGGCAACGCCCCCCGCCGATCTGCCAGCCGTTTTCCGGCGGCCCGCGGGCGGGCCGGTCAGGGGCGGCGCGGCGGCTGATACTTGTACCCCACGTTGCGGACGGTGACGATCCTGCCCGCGTGCCGGCCCAGCTTGCGGCGCAGCCGCAGGATGTGCACGTCGACCGTGCGGCCGCCCTCGTCGTCGTACCGGTCCCACACGGCCGCCATGAGCTGGCGGCGGTTGTAGACCCGGCCCGGCGCCGAGCTGAGATAGTCGAGCAGCTCGAACTCCAGGAAGGTCAGCTCGATCTCCTCGCCGCCGATGCGGGCCACTCGCGCGGTCCGGTCCAGGACCAGCTCGTCGTCCGCGCCGTCGGCGGACCGGTGCGTCTCCACGCGCTCCGCGACGACCGACGCCTGCGGCGCCTCTCCCGCGTTCCCCACCTTCTCGACGTTCCCCGCAGGCACGAGATAGCCCACGATCATCAGCACGGCGCCGGTCTCCGGCACCGGCAGCACGCCGAGCACGGACCCCTGGCCCAGCTCGGCGGGCTCATGGCCCTGCTCGCGCCTGCGCTCCACAAAATCGATCACGTTCTGCTGGGACATGCCCTTCTCCCTGCCTCGTGGCGTACCGGACGGCGGTGACCGCGG
This sequence comes from Microbispora rosea subsp. aerata, assembly GCF_014647835.1. Taxonomy (GTDB): domain Bacteria; phylum Actinomycetota; class Actinomycetes; order Streptosporangiales; family Streptosporangiaceae; genus Microbispora; species Microbispora aerata. The sequence continues at coordinate 4,183 of NZ_BMPY01000038.1, read as the reverse complement.
TCGTCAACAGGCGGCGGCGCAGACGCGCAGCAGGTCGACGTGCCGGCGCTGTGTCAACCTCCCCGAGGACCTCATGGAATCATCATGTCAGCGATATTACCTGGTGTCCAGGTAGGAATAAGGGAGTTATATCTGAGAAGGACAGCTTCCGAATTCGGAAGCGAGCGGGGCGGCCGCTCTGGTCGCTCGCGCCGGAGTAGGCGACGCGGCCGTGGCCCACCCCGGCGACGCGGGCGTTCGCTCGATCCGCGCGGGACCGGCGATTGCTCAAGCCGCGCGGATCGGCGTCCGCTCAGGGCAGCCGCGCGGACCGTGCCGCCGCCATCGCCGCGCCGATGATCCCGGCCTCGTTGCGCAGCACGGCGGGCACCACCTCGGTGCCCCCGAGGTCGACGTACGGCAGGAACTTGTCCGCCTTCCTGCTCACGCCGCCGCCGATCACGATCAACGAAGGCGACAACAGGTCGCGCATGCGCCCGAGATACTCCTCCACGCGCCCGGCCCACTTCTTCCAGCTTAGGTCCTTCTCCTCGCGCACCCGGTCGGAGGCGCGGCGCTCGGCGTCCTTGCCGCGGATCTCGATGTGGCCGAACTCGGTGTTGGGCACCAGCGTGCCGTCCACGAAGAGCGCGCTGCCGATGCCGGTGCCGAAGGTCAGCATGAGGACCACCCCGCGCCGGTCGCGCCCCGCGCCGAAGGTCATCTCGGCCACCCCGGCCGCGTCCGCGTCGTTCAGCACGACCGCCCGCTCGCCGAACAGGTCGGCCCCCTTCACCCCGATCCACGACGCGTCCACGTTGGCCGCGGTCTTGACGACCCCGTCGGCGACCACCCCCGGGAAGGTGACGCCCATCGGGCCGGTCCAGGAGAAATAGCCCGCGATCTCGCGTACGACCCGGGCGACGGCCTCCGGCACGGCGGGCCGCGGCGTCGGGATGCGCAGACGCTCCCGGGTGAGCACGCCGGCGGCGGTGTCCACCACGGCGCCCTTGATCCCGGAGCCGCCGATGTCGATGCCCAGCACTTCCACTGCGTTCCCTCCCGGTCCGGCGGAGCTTCTCACCGTCGCCTGATGCGCGCTGGCGAGTATCGCACGGCGTCCTGGACCCGGCCTGGTTACGGGGGGACAGGCAGGGTACGCCCGAAATCGGGGCAAACCACCACAAGGGGGACACGCATGATCAAGACACTCCACAAGATGGGACTGCGCTCCAACCACATGTACAGCGCCGCCATGGGGTCGATCGGCATGTCGATCGCCTCATGGATCATCTCGAACAAGTACGAGGCCGCCGGCATCGAACGCGCCGACCGGTGGGCGCTGTTCGTCGGCGAGTGGGCGCCGACCTTCTTCGCGATAGGGATCGCCCTGCGCATGGAGGAGATGACCGAGGAGAAGGGGCAGGAGACCCCCGAGTGGCAGGAGCAGACCAGCGACATCCGCCGCCCCACCCGCGCCGGCGTGTAGCGGGGGCAAGGGCTGCCACGAGCGGCCCGGAGGGATCGGACGGCCCCTCCGGGCCGCTCCGCGTTCACGCCCGTTCCCGGCACGCGGGTGTCCCCCGATGGCTCCAGTGACCGTAAGCGCGACGCCGAGGGTGACTCGCCGGTCGCGGCTGCCGCCGCCCAGTCGTGTGAGACCCCAACTCCCGTGGCTCATAGCCGCAGGGCTCCCGCCAGACGGTGAACGCGCCGCCCATCGCGACCGCGTTGTGCAAAGTGACCACGAGGCCCGGTCACCCCCGCGATCCGATGCGGGCAAGCGCGGTGGCCCCCGGCTCGCCGCGCCTTCCCCGGCCGCTTGGTCATGTGAGCCGTTCCTCTCGCCGTGGCTCATAGTCGCCGGGCGCTGCCGAGGCGGCGACAGGCGAGTTCGGCCCCTCCCCTGCCGCCTGGTCATCCGAGTCGCTGCGGCTCTCATAGTCGCCGGGCGCTGCCGAGGCGGTGGTAGGTGAAGGCCCAGCGGTCTTTGCCGACTTTGCGGCGGGTGTAGCGGTCGGGGTGGCGGTAGCGGTCGCGGTTGTGGAACTGGCACGCGGGCCCCAGCAGATTGAGGTCGGTCAGGCCGCCGCTGCTCCAGTTGTCGGCGTGGTCGATCTGGCACATGGTCGCCGGGAGGGGGCAGCCGTCGACCCAGCAGGTGGCGTAGCGGGTGAAGATCGCCCTGCGCTGGGCCGGGGTGGCCAATCTGACTTTGCGGCCCATGTCGAGCACCTGCCCCTGCGCGTCCATGACGATCCGCATGAGGGTGGAGGTGCGGGCCAGGCGGTGCACGCTGGAGACGGGCAGCACCTGCCCGGTGGCCAGCAGCAACCCCGGCACCAGACCAGGCACCACCCCCACCCCCAAGCCCCATCCAGGTGCTGATCCACGCGCCGCACCCGGCGCGGCGCCCGCCGCCGTGCCGAACAGCGGCCCCGGTGCCGTTCCCGGTGCTCCCGGCTCCGGCCCCGGCCCATGCGGGATCTCCCCCGCGGGCCGAGGCCCGGCGTGGGCGTGATGGGCACGGGTATCCCCGGGCGGATCACACGATCGCCGCCCCTCGCCCCATCTCGGCTCTCCCGAGCGCGGCACCTGCCCCTGCATGTGTCCCTGCCGCCGAATGTCCTTAGCGTCGCCTTCGTGCACGGCGGCCCGGCGGCCCTCCCGGGCCGCCTCACGGCTCCTGCCGTCTTCGATGTCCTCAGCGGCTTCGCTGTCTTCGATCGCCTCGGCGTTTTCAGCGTCCTGGGCGCCCTCCCGCTCTTGGCCACTGGCGGCACGCTCGGCCTCGAAGGTCGCGGAGCGGTCGGCACTCTCGGCGTGCCCGGTCTCGGCGTGGGCCGTGGCGGAGTAACAGGTCCCGGGGCGGTCGACGCTGCACGGGTTCCCGGCACCGTCCCAGGCGGGGTGGATGGTGTCGTCGGCCTGGCCCAGAGCAGAGTCGCCGGTGTCAACGGCCTCGCTCGGGGCCTCGCAGCTTCGGATGCTGTCGGAGGCGCTGGCGTCCTCGCCGCCCCGGCGGTCCAACGCGCCCTCGGCATCCCGCGCATCCGCAGCTCCTCCGGTGTCCCGAGGAAGGTCGCCGACAGGGAGGTGGTCACTGACGGGGCGGCAGGTCCAGGGGCAGTCGCCGCCGCCGGGATTCCTTACTGCGGCGTCAGTGGCGAAGCCGTTCGCAGGGCCGGGAAGGTTCGCGGCGGCAGCGTCGGTCCCAGCGTGGCCGGTGCTCTCAGCACGCTCGGCCTCGGGGTGGTCTGTGGCGGGGCCGGTGGAAGCAGGGCTTCCGGCGGCAGGGCGACCGGTGCGCTCGGGGTGGGCCGTGGCAGGGTGCCCGGCCTCGGGGTGGTCTGTGGTGGGGCCGGTGGAAGCAGGGCTTGCGGCGGCAGGGCGATCGGTGCGCTCGGGGTGGGCGGTGGCAGGGTGCCCGGCCTCGGGGCGGTCGGTGCTATCAGGACGCTCGCCCTCAGGGTGGCCGGCGCTCTCGGCGTGCTCGGCTTCGGGGTCGCGGGCGGGATGATCGGGTTCGGGGTCGGCGGGGAGGGACTCGGCGCTGACCAGCACCAGCAGCTCGGTGACGATCTTGTCCTCCAGCAGGGCGATGAACGCATCGGCGTAGCGGACCCGCAACGGCCGATCGTCCCCCTCCGCCTTGGGCTTGGCGTAGGCGTCCAGCAACGCCCGCAGCCGGGCCGCCGCCTCCCGGGGCAGATAGAACTCCCCCTCCATCCCGCCACCCGCACCCGGCCGCACCCGCAGAAACCGCCGCCCATAGTCGGCCTGCTCGTCCCGCTCCTCCCCGTCGGGGTCGAGCACCGCCCGCAGATAGCGCCCGGCCTTGGCCACCTCCGCCGGGCCCGCCTTGCCCGCCAGTTCCAGCAGGATCGGCTCAGCCAGCCTCGCTTGCTCGTCGGTCAGCTGAGCGGTGGCGGTGCAGATGGCCTCTACCAGCCCCGCCGCAAGGGTCCCCTTGGTGAACGCCTCGCGCACCTGCGGGAGGCGGGCCAGCTCTACGGCCAGGGTGAGCAACCGGCCCGCCCCGGCTGTGGTCATCCCCGCACTGGTGCGCAACCAACTGCGGGTGGAGGCGTGCCCATGCCGCTTGGCTTCCCCCGCACGGTGCACCCGCCCCACCCGCTCCGACAACGCACAGCTGATGCGGTCCCGGGCGGCCATCAACCGCTCGGCCTCGGCCATGCAGATC
>NZ_BMPY01000037.1 GCF_014647835.1 Microbispora rosea subsp. aerata | reverse complement strand
CATCCGGACCGCGCGCTCGCGAAGCTCTTGGGGGTACTTCCTCTGGGCTGGCATCGTGTCGTGGTTCTCCCTTCCGCCAGCAGATGATGCTGGCTTCAGGGCCTCCACAAAAGGCGGATCGGTTCATGCGCGTGACGGGCCACTAGTTTCTCGCGGCATGCCCGTGTTCGGTGACGGTGTTGCTCGCGTGCACCTCCCCCGGGCCGGTGAACGGTGCCGCTGAGGCAGATGATCCGTTCGGCTTCGCCCGCGTCGATGGGCGCTAACCACAGAAATGCCAAGCCGCAGGCGAAGCAAATGACACGATCATCTGCGAGATCACGAGGGGCTGGGCGGAGCTCGGCACGATCTTGGAACGCGGCGATCGGGCCACGCTGGAGGCACGCTTCGAGCGTGAGGCCGGAAGTTCGGCCGGGGCCGTGGGGTCGGGTGCGACAACGCACGGGCTGACGCGGGAAGATCTGGCGGGACATGTGCGTGATCGAGGATCCGTTGGGAGAACGCATGCAGGGCCAGGTGCACGACCTGTCCGCCGGTGAGGACGTCCTCGCCCGCGTCGAGGAGGTGGCTCGGCGGGCCGTGCGCCTCTACGACGTTTCCCCCGAGGTCTCCGTGAAGCTGCTCAACGTCTCGGAGAACGCGACCTTCCTGGTCGACGACGGAGGGCGCCAGACGATTTTGCGAGTCCACCGGCTCGGCTACCACTCACCGGAGGCCATCGCCAGCGAGCTGGCCTGGCTGGAGGCGCTGCGCGACGAGGCCGGGATCGTCACGCCGCGCGTGCTGCCCGCCCGCGACGGGGCGCGCGTCGTCACCGTGCCGGACCCAGGCTGCGAGCCCCGCCACTGCGTGATGTTCGAGTTCCTCCCCGGTGCCGAGCCCGCCGAGGACCGGCTGGTGGAGGAGTCCGAACGGCTGGGCGCGCTGACCGCCCGCATGCACCGTCACGCCCGGGCCTGGACGAGACCGGCGTCGTTCACCCGGTTCCACTGGGACCTGGAGGCCGCCTTCGGCCCGCGGGCGCGCTGGGGCAGATGGCAGGACGGCGTGGGCGTGGACCGGGAAGCGCACGCCACGCTGGCCCGGCTGGAGGCCGAGCTGCGCCGCCGGCTGGAGCGGTTCGGCAAGAGCCCCGCGCGGTACGGCCTCATCCACGCCGACCTGCGCCTGGCCAACCTCCTGGTGGAGGGCGATTCCGGGATCAACGTCATCGACTTCGACGACTGCGGCTTCGGCTGGTATCTCTACGACCTCGGCGCCGCCGTCAGCTTCATCGAACACCGGCCCGAGGTGCCGCACATGGCGGAGTCGTGGGTGCGCGGCTACCGGTCCGTGCTCGACCTGCCGAGCGAGGACGAGGCCGAGATCTGGACGTTCATCATGTTCCGCCGCCTGCTCCTGGTGGCGTGGATCGGCTCCCATCCGGCCGCCGACATCGCCCGGGAGCTCGGCGCCGGTTACACCGAGGGCAGCTGCGAGCTGGCCGAGCGCTATCTCAGCGGCTCACTGTAAGGACCGCACGCGCGGCAGCATGAGTCCAGCCCGGCCCATGCCCGGTTACGGTACGTCGTCGTGTGAGCATGGGGAGGAGGGCGGCGAAGCGTCCCGCGACCAGGGGAAGGCGAAGGTGCCGGGAGCGCCGGAGGTGACGGGGTGACGGCGCACGTGGGCCCGTGGGCGGTGCGCGTGGCGAGCGCGCCCGTGAACTTCGGCGTCTACCGGGCCGACCACGCGCCGCTAGGACCAGACGAGCTGCTCGCGACCATGCGCGAGGCCGGGTACGACGGCTGCGACTGCGGGCCGATCGGCTATCTCGGCACCGCGCGGACCCTCCCCCGGCGGCTCGCGGAGCACGGCCTCGGGCTCGCGGGCGGCTGGGTGGATCTCCGCTACGACGACCCGTACGGCTTCCGCGAGGATCTGGCCGTTCTCGACGCCGCTCTCGATGTGTTCACCGCCGTCCGCGACGCCGCCCAAGCCCGCGACGCCGTTCATGATCCACTCGCCCAGGTCCGCGATGCCGCCCAAGCCCGAGACGTAGTACGCGACGACGAACCCGTGCGACCCCGTGGCTCGGAAGGCGAGCGGGACCGGCGGGCGGCTGGCGCGGCCTCGGAGGCATGCGTGGCATGGGTGGCCGATCCGCGGTTCGCGCCGCGGCCGACGCTGGCCTGCCCGGACCGGCCCGAACGGTTCGCTCGTCCCGGAATGCCGGCCGACGCCCGGCTGTCCCTGCCGGACGGCGACTGGCTCGCGTACGCCCGGTGCATCGAGGAGGCGGCGGTCCGCTGCCGGGCCCGGGGGCTGGAACCCGTCTTCCACCACCACCTGGGCACCGACGTGGAGACGCCGGAGGAGATCGAGCGGCTGCTCGGCTCGACGAACGTCTCCCTGTGCCTGGACACAGGGCACCTGTGGCTGGCCGGGGGCAATCCGGTGGCGGCGATACGCGACTGGTCTTCACGCATCCGTCAGGTGCACCTCAAGGACGCCTCCCGGGACGTGCTTGCCCGGGTCCGCGTGAACGGCGGCGACCTGTGGGACCTGGTCGCGGCGGGCGGCTTCCCGCCGCTCGGGCGGGGCGACCTGGACCTGCCCGCCGTGCTCGCCGAGCTGCGGCGGTCGGGCTACGAGGGCTGGATCGTGATCGAGCAGGACGTCCCGGCCTTCCGCGCCTCGGACACCGAGGCCCTCGCGCGTGCGGTGGCCGACCAGCGGGCCAACCGTGCCGCGTTCGGCGAGGCCCTCCGCGCCGCGGGCCTCGCCTGACAGCCTCGCCATGCGCGCCTCACGGCCTCGCCACGCGCGCCTGACCGTCCCGTCGAGCGCGCCGCAGGTCGGACTCGCGAAGGCCCCGGAGGGCGCCACGCTCGTGGTGTTCCACACCTCGGTGCTGTATCAGGTGCCGCCGCCGCGCCGCGAGGCGTTCGCCGAGGTGGTCCGGGGGCTGCCGGGACACTGGGTCGCGAACGAGACCCCGGACGTGCTGCCGCATCCGGGCCTGCCGGAGCCGCCGGGCACGGCGCTGCACGGCGTCCTGTCGCTGGACGGGAGACCGCTCGCCTGGACCCTGCCGCACGGGCAGGCGATGACCTGGTTCGGGTGACCTCGCCCGCGTCACTGCGCGCGCAGCAGCCTGCGCAGGAACGCCCGCAGGCCGTGCCTCGGGGGCCCGTCGCCGCCGTCCGTCCCGCCGTCCTTCGGGGCCGGTGGCGACGGCTCGTCGCCGGGTTCGGGCCGGGACGCGCCGGTGAAGGCCTGGTTGAGCTCGTAGTGCACGGGTAGCGACCGCAGCGTCCGTACGAAGGGGGAGGGACGCCAGGGAAGCTCGCCGTCCGGGAACGCCGGCTTCAGCGTCGAGAACCGGTCGAGCAGGCGGCGCACCGCGATCGCGCACATCTGGGCGGACAGCCGCTGGCTCGGGCACCTGTGCGGGCCCGCGCCCCACGCCAGGTGGGCGCGGGTGCTGCGGACGTTGTCGCGGGGGAGGGCGGAGGCGAACAACGGGTCGGCGTGCGCGCCCGCGATCGACAGCATCACCGGGTCGCCGGGCGCGATCGTGAAGCGGCCGAGCCTCACCTCCGTCCTGGCGTAACGGAAGGTCAGGTTGGCCAGGGCCGGGTTGGCCAGGGCGACGCGGTTGACGGTCTCCTCGATCGCGCCGGCCGACACGGTCGGCCTGAGCCGGGCGTCGGTGAGCATTTCGAAGATGACGTTGGAGATCAGGGCGCCGGTGAAGTCCAGGAACCCGGACAGCATGAGCAGTTCGCGGGTCAGCTCCTCGTCGGTGATGTCCGGCTTCGCCTCGATCATGTACGACGGCAGGTCGTCGCCGCGCCGCTGCCGTTTGATCGTCGCCAGTTCCAGCAGGGTGGCGTACAACCGCTGGTACGCCGCGGCGGAGTCGGGGCCGTCCAGCAGGCGCCAGTGGTCCTCCACCATCTCCTCGCCCCGCTCGATGGTGACGCCGAGCAGGTGGTTGGCGACGAGCAGCGGGAACGGCCGCCCGTACTGCGCGGCGAGGTCGGCCCACCCGGTGGGCCCGCCCTCCGCCATCACCGCGATGAGGTCGTCGCAGTATCTCACCATCGCGCGTTCCAGGCGCCGTGCCTGCTCGCTCCCCGGCTCCTGGAACGGCCGGAGCCCGGCGACCCAGGCGCCCCGCAGATCCCGGTGCCTGTCCCCGTCGTGGAACCCCGAGTTGTCGGCCCGCAGCAGCGCGAGCAGCGGCCAGTCCGGGGGCACGCGCCCCTCCGCGTACGCCCGCCAGTTGTCCACGCGCTTGCTCCACTGCTCACGCGGGTTCTGCATGACGTGCAGCACCTCGTCGTAGCCCAGCGCGAACCAGATGGGCACGCCGAGCAGCTCGACCGGGGCCACCGGGCCGTACTTGACGCGGAGGCGTTCGTGGACGCGCGCGGGATCGGTTTCGTATTCCCGGGTGAGCAGAGGCTCCAGCGGTAAGGAGATGAGGCCCGCCACGGCCGACGCGGACCATTTGTCGGAAATCAAGGGAGTGCGCCTGCCTTTCCTGCTATGGGCGGCGATCTTAGAGCGTCCGCCTCCGAATGTCAGCGCCCCCGGCTGCACGGGCGGCGGCGGGGAAGCGACGTAGTGTGGCTCCCGAGGGGAAGGGACTCACCGGGCGGGGGTTTCCTCGGAGGTGCCTGATGACGCTGGAGGCCGACGGCAGGATCGTGACGATCACGCATCCGGACCGCGTGGTCTTCCCGCGGACCGGGCACACGAAGCTCGACCTGGTCTCCTACTACCGGGCGGTCGCCGAGGGGGCGGTGCGCGGCGTGGCCGGCCGGCCGGTGATCCTCAAGCGCTTCGTGCATGGCGTCGAGGGCGAGGCGTTCTTCCAGAAGCGCGCGCCCGCCAAACGCCCCGGATGGGTGGAGGTCGTCGAGCTGAGCTATCCCTCCGGCCGTACGGCGGAGGAGGTGGTGATCCGCGACCTGGCGCACCTGCTGTGGACGGTGAACCTCGGCTGCGTCGACCTGAACCCCCACCCCGTGCGGGCCTGCGACCTCGACCACCCCGACGAGCTGCGGATCGACCTCGATCCGGTGCCCGGCGTCGGCTGGGAGCAGATCGTGCGGGTGGCCCTCGTCGCCCGGGACGTGCTGGAGGAGCACGGCCTGACCGCCTGGCCCAAGACGTCAGGCTCGCGCGGGTTCCACGTCTACGCCCGCATCGAACCGCGCTGGACCTTCAACGAGGTGCGGCGGGCCGCCGAGGCGGTGGCCAGGGAGGTCGAACGCCGGGAGCCGGACGTCGCCACCAGCCGGTGGTGGAAGGAGGAACGGCACGGCGTCTTCGTGGACTACAACCAGAACGCCCGCGACCACACCGTCGCCTCCGCCTACTCCGTACGGCCGACCGGGCTCGTCTCGGCCCCGCTGACCTGGGACGAGGTGCCCGGGTGCCGGCCGGAGGACTTCACGCTCGCGTCGATCCCCGGCAGGTACGCCGAGGCGGGCGACCCGTGGGCCGGCATGGACGGGCGGGCGGGCTCCCTGGACGCCCTGCTGGAGCTGGCCGACGCCCAGGGGCCGCGGCCGGACAGGCCGACAGCCCTGCCCAGGCGGGGGCGGCGGCAGCCGGTCATGCCGCTCATCGAGATCGCCAGGGCCGCCACACGCGACGAGGCGATGGCCGGGCTCGAGCGATGGAAGGCCCGCCACCCGGAGGCGGCCCGCCTGCTGCGCCCGGCCGACGTCCTGGTCGACTCCATGCGGGGGCGCAGCTCCACGTGGACCAGGATCCGGGTCAACCTCCGCAACGTCCCCGAGCCCGACCGGCCGGGCCAGGAGCCGCTGGAGGTCGACTACGACCCCTGGGCCGGGCCGTAGACCTCCCGCGGCTCGCCGGCCCCCACCCGGGACGCGGCGACTGAGCGAGTCTCCAGGATCCGCGTGCTCATGCGGTCGGCGAGCGCGGCGATCGTCAGCGACGGGTTGGCGCCGACCGGCCCGGGAAGGGCCGCGCCGTCCGCGACGTACAGCCCGGGGAACCCGAAGACCTCGCCGTACGGGTCGCACACCCCCTCGCCCGGGTGGCGGCCCATCGGCGCGCCGCCCAGCGGGTGCACGGTCATGACCCGCTTGCGCCACCACGAGGGGCTGTCGGCGTACTCCGCGCCGAGCACGTCGCCGATCTTGCGCATGATCGCGCGCAGTCGCTCGTAGTGGCCCTCGCCGGTCTCGGCCGTCCAGGTCACGTCGAGGCGGCCGTCGCGCAGGTGCAGCTCACCGTCGGGAACGTCGCGGCCCATGCCGAGCAGCGGCAGCGAGGAGCCCGGCAGCCCGCCCCGGCCGAGCAGCTCGGCGAGCTCCGACAGATCGGCGTCGTGGGTGACGACGTCGCGCAGCCGCCGCAGCAGGAAGCCGGCGATCCGGCCGGACCCCGCGTCCGCGCCCTCGGCCAGGGAGTCCACGAACTCGGGATAGCCGCCGTCCTCGATGTAGGCGCCGCGCCCGTCCGCGTCGTCGCCGAGCCGGATCGCGCTGGTGACGACCGGCCCGCGGCTCGCCCGGACGGGCCGGGTCCTGCTCCGGTCGGTGGTCCCCAGCAGGAACGCCAGCATGTCCCCGTTGCCGCAAAAGCGCGTGCCGAGCGCCCCGCTCAGGCCGGGGAAGGCCGCCCGGTTCTTCAGCAGCAGGTATGACGTGCCGTACGTGCCGGCGGCCAGCACGAGCCGGTCGCAGCTGATCGTGTGCGGCCCGGTCCAGCGCGGCCGCTCCCGGCCGGGCTCGGCGTCGTAGGGCAGGTGCTCGACATACTCCACGTCGTAGCCGCCGCCCGGGCGCGGCCGGACGCGCCGCACCTCGTGCAGCGTGCGCAGGTCCGCGCCGTGGTGCCGGGCGGCCGACAGGTAGGTGTGGTCGAGGCTGTTCTTCGCGCCCACGTTGCAGCCGATGGCGCACTCGCCGCACAACCGGCATGTACGGCGCGGCACGCCGTGCACGTTGCCGTACGCCGCGGGGGCGATCGGCACGCCCTGGCCGGGCTCCGCGCCGGGCGACGGCGCGAAGCTGACGGCCAGCGGCGGAAGCCGCCAATCGAGCCCCAGCTCGGCCGCCGCGTCCCGCATGGCGAGGGTCTTCAGCGTCTCGTCGAAGCCGGGACGGCCGAGCGAGTACGGCGTGACGCCGATCATGCGCTCGACCGCGTCGTAGTGCGGGTCGAGGTCGGCCCGGGTCACCGGCCACGATTCGTAGCCGCCGCCGGGCAGCGCCTGCTCGTGGACGAACCAGTCCTCGTCCTCGCGCAGCATCACGTTGGCGTGGATGAGCGAGCCGCCGCCCAGGCCGCTGGCCACCACCGAGTCGCAGCCGGAGAAGCTCCAGATGTCGAACATGCCGTACAGGCCCGCGTCCGGGTCCCAGAAGGCCCGGCCGAGCCGGGCCTCGGCGCGCGGGAAGTCGCCCGGCGCGTACGCCCTGCCCCGCTCCAGGACGACCACGGACAGCCCGGCCTCGGCGAGGCGGTAGGCGGCGACCGAGCCGCCGAAACCCGAACCGACCACGACCACGTCGACGTATTCCATATTGATCTTTCAATGCCGTTTCAACGACCGCAGTGCCGCTTCACAAAATCGACGATGTGCGGGAAGACGTTTCGGTGCGCGTTCACCCCGGCCGGCGGGTCGACGTGCCCGCACCCGGGCGGGATCCGCAGCTCGTGCCGCTCCAGTGCCGCCTTCCGCGGCAGACGACGCCGGAGTCGGAAGACGTCGTCTGCCGTGGAAGACGACGCCCGTGAGGAACGGGATCGGCGCCGGTCGTCTTTCCGCCGGGGGATACGATCGCAGGACCGCCCGCACCGGTGGCATCGTGGAAAACACGTAATCGCCGGGGCTCACCTTTTGAGCGCGGTCGCCACCCCGACCCGTGAGGAAACCCCCAGCTTGGCGAAGATGCGCGACAGGTGCGTCTCCACCGTCCGCACGCTGAGGAAGAGCCGCTCGGCGATCTGCTGGTTGGTCAGCCCCTCGGCGACGAGCAGCGCCACCTCCATCTCGCGGGGCGACAGCCCGAACCGGGCCCCCTCCCCGCCCGCGGTCGCGCTCGCGCCGCCGCCCACCCGTACGCCGAGGCGGCGCAGCTCGCGCTCGGTGCGGGCCTTGAGCGCGCGGGCGCCGCAGGAGTCGAAGATCTCGGCCGCCGCGCGCAGGTGCTCGCGGGCGCGGCGCCGGCCGCCGGGCGTCCCGAGACGCGCGAGCCCGGCGGTCAGCAGGGCCCGGCCCGCGTCGAGCCGCTGCTCGCCCGCGTTCAGCAGGCGGGCCGCTTCCTCGGCCGCCGCGGCCGCCGCATCGGGGTCGTGGAGCGCCAGCGCGTGCGCGCGGGTGAGCGCGGCGAAGCCGTGGTAGGCGGGCAGCCGGGGGTCGTCCAGCCGCACGGCCAGCGCCGCCCACTGCGCGGCCCGGGCCGTCGCCTCCGGGTCGGCCGCCCGCGCGGCGTCCGCGTAGGCGAGCGTCTCGCACGCCTGCAGCAGCGTCCCCACATCCAGGCGCGGGCGCTGGAACCGGTTGCACGCGTCCAGCACCGCCTCGGCGCCCTCGGCGTATCTGCCGGCGTTGACCAGGGCCTGCCCGCGGGCGAACCGCGCCGTGGCCTCCCAGGTCTCGCCCTTCCCCACGCCGCGGTGCACGGCTTCCTCGCCGGCCCGCAGCGCCGCCTCGTCGTCGCCGCGCCACGAGTCGATCAGGCAGACCTGGGTGAGCGCGAAGACGATCTGCTGGCCGGAGTCGAGCAGCCGAGCGCCCTCGACGGACTCCTCGGCGGTCTCCGCCGCCTCCGCCAGGCGGCCCATCGCCGCCAGCGTCTTGGCCCGCCCGGCGAGGAGGTTGGTCAGGATGTAGCTTTGGCCGGTCGACCGGGCGACGGCCGCCGCCCGGTCGAAGTGGCGCAGCGCGTCGCCGTACCTGCCGATGTAGGACTCGGCCCAGCACAGCCAGGCGACGGCGTCCAGCCACTCCGACAGGTGCTCGTCCGGCGCGTCCGCGAGCAGCTTCCCGGCGACGTCGGCGTAGCGCAGCGCGTCGTCGACGCGCCGCGCGGCCAGGGCGGGCATCGGGCGCAGCGCCGCCACCGCGACCGCCAGGCCCGGCTCTCAGTCGTCGGCGCTGTCGGGCATCAGGTCGAGCACGGCCTGGGCGGCCCGGAAGTCCACCCGCATCATGCTCTCGGCGACCAGGCGCATCCGCATCGGCACGGCCGCGGCGGCCAGCGGATCGGGCATCCGGCTCAGCTCGTCGAGCAGCAGCGCCCGCGCCTCGTACGGGCGGTCGAGCTGGCGCTCCATCAGGGCGGCCACGCGGGCGGCCCGGCCCCGGCGCGGATAGTCGTCCTCGGGAAGCATGCGCAGCAGCTCGCGGGCGGTGTCGCGGCCCTCCGCCAGCCTGCCGCTGATGCCCTGCGCCCAGCTCAGCTCCATCATCAGGGCGAGCCGGTCCTCCCGCGTCGTGGCGTCGTCGGGCATGAGCCGCAGCGCCGCCCGCAGCCAGTGCGCCGAGGTGGCCGGCGCGTGCGCGGTGACCGCGCGGGCCGCCGCCACCAGCACCTCCACGGCCCGCCGGTCGCCGTACGACGAGGAGCGCTCGACGTGGTGGGCCCGCACGGTCGCGGGGGCGCCCACCTCGGCCAGGTGGGCCGCGATCCGCGCGTGCGCGCCCAGGCGCCAGCCCGCCGCGGCCGACTCGTAGACCGCGCGCCGCACGAGGGGATGGCGGAAGCGGAACCGCCCGCTCACGTCGCGGAGGATGTCCCGCCCGACCAGCTCGTCCAGCGCGGCGAGCGTGGCCTCGGGCGGCACCCGCGCGGCCACGGCGGGGTCGAACTCGTCGGCGGGCACGGCGGCGGCCTGGGCCACCAGCAGCGCGCCGGGGGACAGGTGGCCCAGCTCGACCCGCAGCGCCGCGAGCACGGTCGGCGGCAGCTCGGTCACGTCGGCGCCGTCCATCCGGGCCAGCGCCTCCAGGTAGAACGGGTTGCCGCCGCTGGCCTCGTACAGCGCCGCGCTCCGGCTCCGGCTGACGCCCGGCCCGAGGAACTCGCGCACCTCGGCCGCGCTGAGCGGGCCGACCACGACCTCGTGCCCGCGCGGGCCGGCCGCCGCGGCCAGCCCGGCGATGCGCGGGGCGGCCCGGGCCGGGCGGAAGGCCACGGCCATCAGCACCGGGCCGGCGGGCGGGTGGCGCACGATGTGCTCCAGGAACTCCACCGTGCCGTCGTCGGCCCAGTGGACGTCGTCCAGGACCAGCAGCAGGCCGGAGGGCCCGGCGAGCGCGCCCAGCAGGTGCCGTACGGCCCGGTAGAGCCGGTAGCGGGCAGGCCGCTGCGGTCGTCGGCCAGCGCCGGCTCGTCCCGGGCGGGTGCGCCGTCGGCGGCGAGCCCGGGGAAGACGCCGGACAGCAGCGCGGCATGCCCGGCCCCCACCGCGCCGATGACTTCCTCGCGGTGGGTGTCGAGGTGGTCGTCGAGCGCGTCCACCAGGGCGCTGTAGGGGAGGATCTGCTCATACTCGGCGGCGCGGCCCCACAGCGGGGTGAAGCCGTCCCGGCCCGCCATCGCCGTCAGCTCGCCGAGCAGCCGGGTCTTGCCCATGCCCGGGTCGCCGACCAGCGCGACGAACTGGAACCCGTCCCGCCGGCTCGCGGCCGTCGCGCCCCGCAGCGCGGCCAGCGCGTCCCGCCGTCCGACGAGTGGCGTGGGAGCGCCCGGAACGACCGGCCCGGCCGTGCGTCCGTCCATGCGCACCCCACACGCGAATGCGCGGACCGCCTCCCCACCAGCCGTGCCGACAACACTCGTGACTGCACTTTACAGATCATGAAGCCCGCGGGGGGGCGCACGTCGGCGTTGACTCCCTTTGGAAAGCATTCGAAAAGGAATCGGTCAGTTCGGGCGATTCCGGGATCAGGGGCGCATGGCACCGGGTACGGGACGCCTCGTTCACACATCGCCACCGCGGAGGTGCCAGGTGCTGGACCGGATCGCCGATCCCAGGAGGCGGCGCACGCCGTACGGACCTCCCGACGCGGTGGAACGGCTGGCCGCGGCCCTGCCGAGCCACATGCGCGACGCCCTGCCCCCGGTCATCCGCCTCGGCAGCCCCTGGCCGGTGCGCGTGGACATGTTCCTCGAGGACGGCCTCACCGAGCCGCAGGTCGAGCGCTGGGCCCGCGCCGTCTCCGCGGCGGGCCCGGGCGGCGACGCCCTCGACCTGGCGGTGCGCGGCGGACGCGTCGTCGGCGTGCGCGGCCGGGCCGGCGACCGCGTCAACCACGGCAGGCTCGACCCCCGGGAGTGGCACGCCTGGCAGCCGCGCGCGGGACGGCTGACCCGCCCCCTCGTACGCGAGAACGGACGGCTGGTCGAGACGACGTGGGACGTGGCGATGGACCGCGTCGTCGCGAGGTCGAGGCATCTGCTCGCCCGGCCCGGAGGCTGGGGCCGCATCGCCTTCCACACGGGCACGCGGTTGTTCCTCGAGGAGCACTACACCCTCGCCGTCATCGGCAAGGCGGGGATCGGCACCCCGCACATGGACGGCGACACCCGCTGGGGAGCGGCGGCCGCGGCGGCGGCGCTCGCGGCGAGCTTCGGCGCGAGCGGCCAGCCCGGCTCGTACACCGACGTGGACCACTGCGACGCGCTCGCCCTGTGGGGGCACGACTGCGCCGCCTCCCACCCCGTGCTGTGGGAGCGCATGCTCGACCGGCGGCTCGGGCCCAGGCCGCCCGCCCTGATCGTGGTCGGCCCCGAGGGGACGGCGGCGGCCGCCGAGGCCGACGTCCACCTCGCCGTACGCCCCGGGACCAACGTGGCCCTGCTCAACGGCCTGCTGCACGAGCTGATCGCGGGCGGCTGGCACGACGCGGCGTACGTCGCCGCGCACACCGTCGGGTTCGAACGGCTGTGGCGGGTCGTCGAGGCGTACCCGGCCAAGCGGGCGGCGGAGATCTGCGGGGTGCCGGTGAGCCGCGTCGAGCAGGCCGCCGAGATCCTGGGGGCGGCCGAGAGGCTCGTGTCCGCCGTCGGCCCCGGCTTCCTGGGCTCCAACCAGGCGACCGCCGCGGCCTGCCAGGTCAACAACGTCCACCTGCTGCGCGGCATGCTCGGCCGTCCGGGGGCCGGGCTGCTGCAGCTCGGCGGGCCCGGCTGCGACGCGCTGACGGCGGGCTCGGCGGCGGACCTGCCCGGGCTGCGCAACTGGGCCGACCCCGATCACGTGCGCGAGCTGGCGGAGCTGTGGAACGTCGACCCCGCCGTCATCCCGCACTGGGGGCCCGCCACCCACGCCACCCAGATCCTGAGGTACGCCGAGGAGGGCTCCATCGGGCTGCTGTGGATCACGGCCTCCGACCCGGCGGCGGCGGTGCCCGGGTTCGACCGGGTCCTCGCCGGCGACGACCTGTTCGTCGTGGTCCAGGATCCGTACCTGACCGAGACCGCGCGCCTGGCCGACGTCGTGCTCCCGGCGGCGGCGTGGGGCGAGAAGACCGGCACGGTCACCGGCGCGGACCGCACCGTGCACCTGTGCGAGAAGGCGGTCGAGCCGCCGGGGGAGGCCAGGGCCGACCTCGACATCCTGCTCGACTACGCGCGGCGGATGGACCTGCGCGACCGGGACGGCCGGCCGCTCGTGCACTGGACGGACGCCGAGTCGGCGTTCGAGGCGTGGAAGGCGTGCACGAAGGGCCGCCCGTGCGACCAGACCGGCATCACCTACGACCGGCTGCGGGCCGGCGGCGTCCAGTGGCCCTGCACGCCGGCCGGTTCCCGGGGCGCCGAGCGCCTGTACGCCGGGGGCCGCTTCGCCACCGAGCCGGGACGCTGCCAGACGTTCGGGGCCGACCTCGCCACCGGGGCCGAGTACGGCGAGGAGCGATACCGCGCGGAGAACCCGGGGGGACGCGCCTTCCTCCACGCCGCCGACTTCGAGCCGTCCGCCGAGGTCGCCGACGAGGTGCACCCCCTGGTCCTCACCGTACGCCGGACGCCGCGCCGTTTTTCCGCCCGGCCGGCGCGGCTCGGCGACACGACGCCCGAACCGTACCTGGAGGTCCATCCCGGCGACGCCGCGATGCTCGGCGTCGAGGACGACGACCTCGTCCGGGTCGAGTCGCCCCGCGGCGCGCTGGAGGCCGTCGCGCGCCTGTCGGGCGTACGCCCGGGAGCCGTGGTCCTGCTGCTCGACGGGCAGAGCGAGGCGGTGACACGGCAGGCGGAGGAGCTCACGCTCACGGGGTGGGACGCGGTGTCCCGCCGGCCGCTGCGCACCGCCGTGGCGGTCCGGCTGGTGAAGGCCGCACGGCGCAGGGAGGGGCTCTGTTCCGCCACGGTGAACCTCGGCCGCGGCGTGACCGCCCGGCCCGAGGTCTCGGCGGCGGCGGGAGGAGTCCCGGCGACAGCGAGTGGAATCTCGGCGGCAGCGGAAGGAGTCCCCGCGGCAGCGGGAGGAGGGGAGGCGCCGGAACGGTACGAGGAGGTCTGACGTCCGCGTTCGCCGGAGATCAGGTGGGTCGGCCTACCGGAAGGAAGCGACAGTCATGGTCCTTGCACGCATCCGCGCTCTTCGGGGGGACGCCGCCCGCGGGTGGGGCGATCCGTGAGCGGGCAGCTGGCGCGCTACCTGGAGACGCTGTCCCGCACGCAGCACGAGCTGTCGTCCGGGTTCCGCGCGCTGCGGCACCGCCACCCCCGCGAGCCCGACCTGTCCGGTGTCTGCGAGCGCCTGGCCGCGCAGTGCCGCGATCACGCCGCGCGGCTTGAGCCCTTCCTGCTGCGGTACGGCTCCACTGGACAGCGCGATCATGCACTGTCGAAAGCGGCGGAGCCGGGAGGATCGCATGCCGCCGAGCCGAGAGCGCCCGGGACGGGGCCGCCGGGCCCGGACGCCCCCGGTCTCGGCGCGAACGGTTTCACCGCGAATGGGTTCGGCGCCGAGAGTCTCCGGCCCGAAGGTTTGGGCACCGGGGGTTTTCGCGCCGAAAGTTCAGATGTCGGGCGTTTCGGTGCCAAGAGTTCTGGTTTCGAGGGTTCTGACGCCGGGGGTCACCGCCCGGCGGGGTTCGACGGCGGACAGTTCGCCGGTGAGGAGTTCGCCGCCACGGGGCTCGACAGGGCGGGGCTCGACGCCGGGGGAGCCGACGGCGCAGGGGGCGACGGCACGAGCTTCGACGGCTCCGCCTTCGATGCGGCCGGTTTCGAGACGGCCCGATTCGAGGCGTCCGCTTTCGAGGCCGCGGGCCTGGAGGCGACGGACCTGCGGCGGGTGGTTCGCGGGGCCGCGGAACGGGACCGGGCGGGCGCGGAGAAGGCCGATTCCGCCGCGTCGCGGCGTCCTGTGATGACGCCCGGCAGGGGCGGCGACGCCGGCCTCGCGCTTCTGCGGGACCTGCAGGGGCTGTATCTCCTCGCCACCGAGTGCGACCTGTCCTGGAGCGTGGTCGCGTTGGCGGCCCGCGGGCTCAGGGACGACGACCTGCTGGGCCTCGCCCGCCACTGCGCCCCCGAGACGGCCGTCCAGCTGCTCTGGCTGCGTACCCGGATGCGGCAGGCCGCGCCGCAGATTCTCATCGTCCCGCCCCGGTAGCTCCCGGAGCCCGCCGACGCCGCCGCGGGTGCCCGCGCGCCCTTGCGGCGGCCGACAGTGGGACCACGTCAGGAAAAAGGGCGACAAATGCCGTCATTAAGAAGAAATATAGATGTACGTCATAGGATCTTCGGTAAATTGGATTGTGTCCGCACATGGGAAATTGGTAGAACGCTATCTCGGCTGCCCGAGCCGGCAAGGAACGGCGGCGCTCATCGCCAAACCGGTGCTCTCGGCGGGGGCGCACCGGTGGCGGCGGGAAAGCTCCGCGAAAAGGCGAGCGCCCTGCCGCGATTTCCCCCACGGCCCCGGCCGCGCCTCGCCGGCCGGGGCCGTCGGGGGCCGCGGCTCGCGCCTCGCCGGCGGGCGGCCGGCACGGTCCGGCCCGCTCTCCCGGAACGCCGCACCAGGACCACATGCACGCTCACGGCAGCGAATCAAAGGCCGCCGGGATGGTTACTCCACCGGCTACCCGGCGGCGACGACCGCCAGAGGTGTGGTGGGTCGTGCGGGGCGCGTAGGGCGCCCGCCTCGGCATTGCCGGTTTTCGGAGGAAAGGGTGTCCCGGTGTCGCTTGGATGGCTGCCGGTGGTGGATTGTGCAGAGTTGGGCGGCAGTCGGTGCGCGATGCCCGCTTCACCTTGTTCTCCCGGGGCGATCGCTCCGGGCCGTCCTGCGGGGTGAACGCCGCGGCGCCGATCCCCGGCAGTTGAAATATCGAAGGCCGGACCCTGTCGATGGGTCCGGCCTTCGCCTGATGGTGGACGATACTGGGATTGAACCAGTGACCTCTTCCGTGTCAGGGAAGCGCTCTCCCGCTGAGCTAATCGTCCGTACCCGGATGTGGTCCGGGCTCCGAGCGGAAGACGGGATTCGAACCCGCGACCCTCACCTTGGCAAGGTGATGCTCTACCACTGAGCCACTTCCGCAGCCACCGCTCGGGGTTTTCCCCGGCGACGCACCACTAACTCTAGCGGATCCTCGGGGGTGCCGTTGCCAACTGCCGCCGATCTCGTTTCCCCGGACGCCGGCGCCCGGCCGGAGCCTGGCGAGCGCCGGTCGGCTCCCCGGCCCCGACCCGACGGCTGGGGTCCCTCGCCAGTGCGCTGGACCTTGTTGACCTGCGGGGGAAGCCGCGCGCAGGATGAGGCCCCAACCGTACGCAGGAGGGTGGTTACGCCATGGCGAAGGTGCTCATCATCACGGGTGACGCGGCCGAGGACCTGGAGGTGATGTATCCGTACCAGCGGCTCCTCGAGGAGGGATACGAGGCGCACATCGCGGCGCCGTCCGCCAAGAAGCTGCAGTTCGTGGTGCACGACTTCGTCGAGGGCTTCGACACCTACACCGAGAAGCCGGGCCACGCCTGGGCGGCCGACCTCGCCTTCTCCGACGTGAATCCGGACGACTACGTCGCGCTGGTGATCCCGGGTGGCCGCGCGCCCGAGTACATCCGAGGCGACCGGGACGTCCAGGCGATCGTCCGCCACTTCGCGGACGCCGGAAAGCCGATCGCCGCGCTCTGCCACGGGCCGCTGGTGCTCGCCGCGGCCGGAGTGCTGAAAGGCCGGGAGAGCAGCGCGTACCCCGCCTGCGCGCCGGACGTCGAGAACGGCGGCGGCACCTGGGTCGACAGCGAGGCCCACGTGGACCAGAACCTCGTGACCGGGCGTGCCTGGCCGGACCACCCGGCGTGGATGCGCGAGTTCATGAAGCTGCTGCGCGCCGCCGCCCCGGCGAGCTGATCGCTGCGCGGACCGGCCGGCGAGCGGATCAGAGCCCCCCGATCCGCTCCGGCCGGGCCCGCACCCACGCGGCCGAGCCGACAACCGCCCGGGCGAGCCACTCCGGCGATCCGCGAACATGCGCCGGCGCGACCGCCGACACCGCCCTTGAGGCGGCCGGTCTCCGGGACCCGAATGGGTGTGCCGAGGCGAGCAGCTCCGGCGATTGGCACACGTGCGGATGACCGCCGACATCGCGCTTGAGTGGCCGGCCTTCCCGAAGCCCGCCCAAGCGGGTGTGCCAGGGTGACGCCTGGTCTCGCGTTTGCGGGGTCGGCTTCCGGGATCCGTACGGGTGTGCCGAGGCGCTACAGTCGCTCGCCGTGACTGAAACCGTCCCCTATCTCACTGCCACGGCGCAGGCGTACGACGCCGTCGCCGTCCTGTACGCCGAGGTTTCCCGGGACTCGCTCGACCGCCTGCCGCTGGACCGCGCGATGCTCGCCGCGTTCGCCGATTTCGTGAGGGACGCCGGCGGCGGGCCCGTCGCCGAACTCGGCTGCGGCCCCGGCTATGTGACCGCGCACCTGCGGGATCTGGGGCTGGACGTCTTCGGCGTCGACCTGTCGCCCAAAATGATTGAGCTGGCCCGCGAGGCGTACCCGGAGCTGCGCTTCGAGACGGGTTCCATGCACGCGCTGGACCTCGCCGACGGCGAGCTGAGCGGCGTCGTGTCGTGGTACTCCGCCATCCACGTGCCGCCGCGGGAGCTGCCCGCCTACTTCGCCGAGTTCCGCCGCGTGCTGGCGCCGGGCGGCCACCTCCTGCTCGGCTTCTTCGAATCCGAGGACGATCCGGTGTCGGAGTTCGACCACAGGGTGACGACGGCGTACCGGTGGCCGATCGACGAACTCGCCGAGCTGGCACGCCGCGCGGGTTTCACCGAGATCGGGCGGATGCTGCGCGCGCCCGCCGAGAACGAGCGGTTCCACCACGGCCGTCTGCTGCTGCGCAGGACGTGAGCTCCGCGGCCGTACGAGCGACACGGTCCGGACGCGGCGGGCATCGGACGCGACCGAGCCTCAGCCGCCGGGTCGCGCCGGGCGCATCGGGACCGGCTCAAGCCGCCGAGGAGAGCGTCAGCGGACTGATCCTGCCCGAAAACGGGCAGGAAACTTGCAAGTCGGCATTTGTACTGCGTTAAGGTCCTGCTCTGTGTCCACGGCACGGCATCCCTTCGAGGATCTGATCGGCCACCTCACCCGGACCACATCGCTGGGGCCGGGGGAGGCGGCCCGCGTGGTGGCCGACGTCCTGGCGTACTTCGGCGAGCCCACGGAAGAGTACGTGCGGCGCCGCCACGGCGAACTCAAGTCGAGGGGGCTGACGAACGACCAGATTTTCCCGAAGATCTCCGCCGAGCTCGCGGGAAGGCGTGTCGCGGCACCGGAGCTGTCCCTGCGCCAGCTCCGGAGGATCGTTTACGGATAGGAGCGGTTATGTGCGGAATCGTCGCTTACATCGGGCCGAAGGACGCGGCGCCCATCCTGCTCGAAGGTCTCCAGCGGCTGGAGTACCGGGGCTACGACTCGGCCGGCCTCGCCGTCGTGAACGCCAAGAGCCTCAAGACGCGCAAGGTCAAGGGCCGGGTCGCCGACCTGGCGGCGGCGGTACCCGCGAAGTTCAAGGGCGCGAGCGGCATCGGCCACACCCGGTGGGCCACCCACGGCGCGCCGAGCGACGTGAACGCGCACCCGCACCTGGACCAGGACCAGCGCATCGCCGTCGTGCACAACGGCATCATCGAGAACGCCGACGAGCTGCGCCGCCGCCTGGAGAGCGACGGCGTGAAGTTCGAGAGCGAGACCGACAGCGAGGTGCTCTCGCAGCTCATCGGCCGCCTGGTCAAGGAGACCGACTCGCTGCGGGAGGCCGTCCTGCGGGCGCTGAAGGGCGTGGTCGGCACGTACGGCATCGCCGTCCTCGACGCGCAGCGCCCCGGCGAGATCGTGGTGGCCCGCAACGGCAGCCCGATCGTGCTCGGCATCGGCGAGAAGGAGATGTTCGCCGCCTCCGACGTCGCCGCGCTCATCCGTTACACCCGGCAGGTCGTCCACCTGGAGGACGGCGAGCTGGCGGTCATCAAGGCCGACGGGTTCAACACGTTCACCAGCGACGCCAGGGAGACGGCCAAGGAGCCGTTCACCGTCGACTGGGACGCCGGTCACTACGACAACGGCGGCTACGAGCACTACCTGCTCAAGGAGATCTCCGAGCAGCCCGACACGGTCGCCCGCACGCTGCGCGGCCGCATCGACGACCGGTTCCACATCGCGCATCTCGGCGGTCTCAACATGGACGCCCGGGAGACCCGCTCGTTCCGCCGGGTGAAGATCATCGGCTGCGGGTCCGCGTACTACTCCGGCCAGATGGGCGCGCAGCTCATCGAGGAGCTGGCCCGCATCCCCGCCGACGCCGAGCCCGCGTCGGAGTTCCGCTACCGCAGCCCCGTCGTCGAGCCCGACACGCTGTACGTCGCGATCAGCCAGTCGGGGGAGACGTACGACACGCTCGCGGCCGTGCAGGAGCTCAAGCGCAAGGGCGGCCGGGTGCTCGGCATCGTCAACACCGTCGGCAGCGCCATCGCCCGCGAGACCGACGGCGGCATCTACCTGCACGCGGGCCCGGAGGTCTCGGTGGCCTCGACCAAGGCGTTCACCTCCACGGCCGTGGCGTTCGCGCTGCTCGCCCTGCACCTGGGCCGCGTACGCGACCTGTCGCCGGCCGACGGCCGCAGGATCTGCGAGGGCCTGCGCCGGCTGCCCGATCAGATCAAGGAGATCCTCACGCTGGAGGACCAGATCAGGGAGCTGGCCAAGAAGTACGCCGACTCGCCCGGCATGATGTTCGTCGGCCGGGTGCGCGGCTATCCGGTGGCCCGCGAGGGCGCCCAGAAGCTCAAGGAGATCTCCTACGTCCACGCCGAGGCGTACCCGGCGAGCGAGCTCAAGCACGGCCCGCTCGCGCTGATCAGCCCCGAGCTGCCGACGGTCGCGATCGTCCCGGACGACGAGCTGCTCGACAAGAACCTCACCACGCTGGGCGAGATCCGGGCCAGGAGCGGGCGCATCCTCATGGTCGGCCACCGCACCTCCGAGGCGGCCGACGACTGCATCGTGGTGCCCAAGAACGAGGTCGAGCTCGACCCCATCCTGCTCACGATCCCGCTGCAGCTGTTCGCCTACCACGCCGCCGTCGCCCTGGGGCGCGACGTCGACCGCCCGCGCAACCTCGCCAAGAGCGTGACGGTCGAGTAGGACGCCGCTCTTTCATACGGCCCGCGCCACGTACGGCCCGCGCCACGCCCGGCGCGGGCCGTACGCGCATGCCCGGCGGCTTCCCAGATGAGAGGCGTCCGTCGATCGCCGCAGCCCTAACGTCCGTTATGTGATGACATGGCGTAGTTAGTCATAGTCTGTGCGTGTAAGGGGCTCTTCGGTGAGGAGGGTGCCGACATGCGACGCCGTACGGTCCTCGCACTGGGAGTCCTGGCCCTCGCGGGCGCCTGCGGCGTCCACTCGCCGCCGCGCCGAAGGGAGGAGCTCAGCCTGGCCGTCCCCGGGCCGCCCGGAGGCTGCCGGGACGGCGTCGCGGCGGGCCTCAAGGCGCTCATCGAGAGGAGCGGCTGGGCCCGGGCCGTTCGCATCAGGCGGGAGGCCGGCGACGGCGGGCCGGCGCTCGCCGGGAAAGGCGGGCCGCGCCCCGACCTGCTGATCGCCGATCCCTCGCTGCTCGCCGCCCGCGCGCTGGCCCGCGACCCGCTCCTGGTCACCAGGGCCGCCCCGCTCGCGCGGCTGGCGGGGGAGTGGGAGGTGCTGGTCGCCTCACCCGACTCCGGTTACCGCACGTTCGAGCAGTTCGCCGCCGCGCTGCTGCGCGACCCCGGCGGGCCGAGGGTGGCGGGCGGCGCCGACCGCGGCCCGGAACACCTGCTGTACGGCATGACCGCCCGGGGCCTGGGCGCCGACCCGCGCCTGCTCGACTACGTCGCGTTCGACAGCAGGGCGCAGGCCGTCGCCGCGGTCCTCGACGGGCGGCTCGCGCTCGGCTTCGGCAGTAGGCGCGAGGTGGCGCCCCACGTGCGGGCCGGGCGGCTGCGGCCGCTCGCCGTCTCCTCCGCCGAGCGGCTGCCCGGCGTGGACGCGCCGACGCTGTCGGAGTCGGGCGTACGGATCGTGTACGCCAACTGGACCGGGCTGATCACCTCCCACGGGGAGGCCGAGCGGGACGCGCTGCTCGACCTGTGCCGGGCCGTCGCGGACGCTCCGGGGTGGCGGAGCCTGTGCGAACGCAACGACTGGACGCCGATGTGGCTCGACGGCGACGACTTCGCCCAATGGCTGACCATCGAGGCGCGTCGCACGGCCCTGCTGCTCAATGATCTCGGACTTCACTGAAAAACACAACTTGTGGGGTCGGTTGCGAGCGGTGCCACAAGATGTAGGATCCATCGCGTCGCTGGTTCACCTTGGTGAGGCAAGAGGGAACCCGGTGGGAATCCGGGACTGCCCCGCAGCGGTGAGCGGGAACGACCGCCGTCAGACGACCGTGCGCCCGGCCGGCGTGCCTTCGAGCACCCCGTCCGGGCGGCACCGTGTCCGAAGCACTGGGCGCGAGCGCGCCTGGGAAGCGACGGCCAGTAGGACCGGCGGGCGTGAGCCCGGCCGGACGCCCGCGAGTCCGAAGACCTGCCAGTGATGCGCGCGCATCGGCGCGCGCCCGCGCCGGGCCCCGAGGGAGGGCTCGCCGCCCGCCACGCCGCGGTCCCTCTCGCGCGCGTGCGCCGTGGTGTGCCTCTCCCCGGGCCCGGCCGGGTCCGAGACGACGTAGGAGAGGGCATCTGATGACGATCACCGCATCGGCCTCCACGGGCGCCGACCCCGCATCAGGGGCGGGCGACCGGCCGCGAACTTCCGCGGCAGACCCGGGCTCCGTCCCCGTACGCGCCGCGAGCGCGAGCACGGGACGGGACGCGGCGGCCGTGTGGCAGGCCATCGAGGAGGCCGCGGCCGGGGTCATCGCCGACCCGGAGAACTCGCGCCGGGCGGCCCGGCTGCTGAGCGGCCTGATCGCGGAGGAGGCGGCGGCCGAGGGGGTGCGCACGTTCTCGGAGTCCGTCGCGGCGGCCCACGCCGCCGGGCTGCTGGGGGACGAGGTGGCCGCCTTCGTGGCCGGCGAGGCCGACGCGCTGGACGCGCTGATCGACCCGGCGGCCGACGACCGGTTCGAATACTTCGGGCTGCGCACGGTCTACGACCGCTACCTGCTGCGCCACCCGGTCACCCGGCGGGTGCTGGAACGCCCGCAGCACTTCCTGCTGCGGGTCGCCTGCGGCCTGTCGGCCACCGTGGCGGAGGCGGCCGAGCTGTACCGGCTGATGTCCACGCTGGCCTACCTGCCCAGCTCGCCCACGCTGTTCAACTCGGGCGCGCGCCGGCCGCAGCTGTCGTCGTGCTTCCTGCTCGACTCGCCGCGTGACGAGCTGGAGAGCATCTACGAGCGGTACGGCCAGGTGGCCCGGCTGTCGAAGTATTCCGGCGGGATCGGCATCGCCTGGACGCGGGTGCGCTCGCGCGGCTCGCTGATCCGCGGCACCAACGGCCTGTCCAACGGCATCGTCCCCTGGCTGCGTACGCTCGACGCGTCGGTGGCGGCGGTTAACCAGGGCGGCAGGCGCAAGGGCGCGGCCTGCGTCTACCTGGAGACCTGGCACGCCGACATCGAGGAGTTCCTCGAGCTGCGCGACAACACGGGCGAGGAGTCGCGCCGCACGCACAACCTCAACCTGGCCAACTGGGTGCCCGACGAGTTCATGCGCCGGGTCGAGGCGGACGGCACGTGGTCGCTGTTCGACCCCAAGGAGGCCCCCGAGCTGACCGACCTGTGGGGCGAGGCGTTCGACGCCCGATATCGCGAGCTGGAGGCCGCCGGGCGATACGTCAAGCAGGTGCCGGCCCGCGCGCTGTACGCCCGGATGATGCGCACGCTCGCGCAGACCGGCAACGGCTGGATGACGTTCAAGGACGCCGCCAACCGCACCTCCAACCAGACCGCGCTGCCCGGCAACGTCATCCACCTGTCCAACCTGTGCACCGAGATCCTGGAGGTCACCTCCGACGGCGAGACCGCCGTGTGCAACCTCGGCTCGGTCAACCTCGCCGCCCACCTGACCCCGGAGGGCGACGCCGTCGACTTCGGCGGGCTGCGCGCCACCGTCCGCACCGCCGTACGGTTCCTGGACCGGACGATCGACCTCGGCTTCTACCCCACGCCGGAGGCGGAGGCGGCCAACCGGAAGTGGCGGCCGGTCGGGCTCGGCGTCATGGGCCTGGCCGACGTGTTCTTCGCGCTGCGCCTGCCGTTCGACTCGCCCGAGGCGCTGGCGCTGTCCACCCGCATCGCCGAGGAGATCGCCCTCGCGGCGTACGGCACCTCGGCCGACCTGGCGGTGGAGCGCGGACGCCACCCCGGATACGGGGAGACGCGGGCGGCGCGCGGCGTCCTGCACATCGACCACTACCCGTGCACGCCGGTCCACCCGGAGGAATGGGCCGCGCTGCGGGCCCGGATCGCGGAGACCGGGCTGCGCAACTCCCTGCTGATAGCGATCGCGCCGACCGCCACGATCGCCTCGATCGCCGGCTGCTACGAGTGCGTCGAGCCGCAGGTGTCCAACGTCTTCAAACGCGAGACGCTGTCGGGCGAGTTTCTCCAGGTCAACCGTTATCTCGTCCGCGACCTGCAGGCCCTCGGGCTGTGGACCAAGCCGATGCGCGACGCGATCAAGCTCAACGACGGCTCGATCCAGGACATCGCCGCCGTCCCGGACGAGCTGAAGAGGCTCTACCGCACCGCCTGGGAGCTGCCGCAGAAGGCGCTGATCGACCTGGCCGCCGCGCGGCAGCCGTACGTCGACCAGTCGCAGTCGCTCAACCTCTTCATGGCCGCCCCCACCATCGGCAAGCTCTCCTCGATGTACGCCTACGCCTGGCGGTCGGGCCTGAAGACCACCTACTACCTGCGCTCCCGGCCGGCGACGAGGATCGCCCAGACGACCGTCCCCGCGGTCGCGCCGGCGGACGCCGTCGCCTGCTCCCTGGAAAACCCCGAGATTTGCGAGGCATGTCAATGAGAACGATGCTGCTCGACCCCGGCATGGATCTGACCCTGCGCCCGATGCGCTACCCCGGCTTCTACGAGAGGTATCGCGCGGCGATCAGGAACACCTGGACGGTCGAGGAGGTCGATCTCGCCTCCGACCTCGCCGACCTGGCGACCCTCGACGAGGGGGAGCGCCACCTGATCAACCGGCTCGTGGCGTTCTTCGCCACCGGCGACTCTATCGTGGCCAACAACCTGGTGCTGAACCTTTACCAGCACATCAACGCGCCGGAGGCGCGGCTGTATCTCAGCAGGCAGTTGTTCGAGGAGGCGGTGCACGTCCAGTTCTACCTCACCCTGCTGGACACCTACCTGCCCGACCACGACGAGCGGGCCAAGGCGTTCGCCGCCGTCGAGCACATCCCGTCGATCCGGGACAAGGCCGAGTTCTGCTTCCGCTGGATCGACTCGATCAGCGAGCTGCACCGGCTGGAGACCCGGGACGACCGGCGGGCCTTCCTGCTCAACCTGATCTGCTTCGCCGCCTGCATCGAAGGGCTGTTCTTCTACGGCGCCTTCGCGTACGTCTACTGGTTCCGCTCGCGCGGCCTGCTCGGGGGCCTGGCCACCGGCACCAACTGGGTGTTCCGCGACGAGTCGATGCACATGGAGTTCGCCTTCGACGTGGTGGACACCGTACGCCGCGAGGAGCCGGACCTGTTCGACGACGAGCTGGGGGCCAAGGTGACGCGGATGATGGAGGAGGCCGTCGCCGCCGAGCTCGCCTTCGCCCGCGACCTGTGCGGCGACGGGCTCGGCGTCATGAGCGCCGGCAACATGCGCCGCTACCTGGAGTATGTCGCCGACCGCAGGCTCACCCGGCTCGGCCTGCCCGTCCGGTACGGCACGGACAACCCCTTCCCGTTCATGGAGTTCCAGGACGTGCAGGAGCTGGCGAACTTCTTCGAGCGCCGGGTCTCGGCCTACCAGGTCGCCGTCGAGGGGGACGTCAGCTTCGACGAGGCCTTCTGACCACGCCCCGGCGCCGGCGCACCCGGCACGTCGCCGGCGTGCCCGGGAAGGGCGGAGGGAGCGCGCGACCATGACAGGGCTCCGATGCCGGACGCCCGGCGCGGTCACGGCGCTCGACGGCCGGTGAGGTCATGAGGAGCCGGGCGGGCCGGTGTGCGTCACGGGGCGTTGGACGGCCGCAGGAGCCTGCTCGCGCCGGCGATGAGCGCGGTGGCGAGCACCCATCCCGCGGCGATCAGCCCGTTCGCCAGCCACTGGGTCCACCCCACCGGCTCCCAGGCGCCCCGCTGCTCGAACACGCTCACCGGCACGAGCAGGTCGAGCGTGTAGACGAACGCGTTGAAATGACGCGACTCGTCCAGGCCGATCTGGTGCGGCGGCCAGCGCGTGAAGACCGCCGTGCCCGTCGCGAGGAGCAGCCCGGCCCACAGGCCGGCGAGCCAGGGCCGGTAGCCGTACCCGACGAGCCCGTCGAGCAGCCGGCCCCACAGCCGTCCGGGCAGCCGCAGCGTCCGCCGCCGTGCCCGCTGCCGGGCCAGCAGCACCCGGCGCGCGTCCGGCTCGTGCCCGATGCGCCGGTAATAGGCGGCCAGCTGCTCGTACGGCTGGGGCCGGTAGCCCCCGGGGTCGCGCCGCAGCCAGGTCAGCCGGTCCGCCAGAGTCGCGGGCCCGCGCAGCGACTCGTACGTCAGCCCGTCGAGCCGCACGTCGCCCGGGTAGCTCTCCGGCCGGTCGAACAGCACGCCCAGGCGGGAGTAGGCGAGGTTGACCTCGCCCTCGATCGAGTCGGGCAGCAGGATGAGCTCGTCGGCCTGCATGTGGCTCAGGTGCAGCGCGCGGCCCTCGGCCCGCAGCACCGCGCCGTGGAACGACAGGACCCCGCCGACGCGCGCGCCGCGCAGCCGTACGGTGCCGTGGGCGGTGAAGCCCGCGCCCATTTCGGCCGTGCTCGCCTGCAGGTGGTCGGCGTGCACGGCGGGGGTGCCGTTCGCGGTGACGACGGCGCCCTGGAGGTAGAGCCCGCTGGAGAAGCGGGCGCCGATCAGCCGCAGGCAGCCCGTGGCCCGCATGTCGCGTAAGAAGGCGCTGCCGTCCACGGCCAGCCCACCGGCCCACAGCGCGACCGACTCCCAGGTGCGCGGCTCCTTCGATCCCTCCGGCCCGTTCCAGCGCGGCCGCTCCCGGGGCGACGCCCCGGGCTGGAGGCCCCGGTACGGCTCCTCGCCGGGCGTGCCCACCCGGGTGCCGGAGAGCCGGAGCTGCCCGGTCACGTGGGCGTTGTCCAGGTGCACCCCCGCGTGGACGGCCGATCCGTCGAGGTCGAGCAGCCCGTCGACCGTGGCCCGGCTGGCCCGGAACCGGAAGATGTCGCAGCGCCGCAGCCGTACGCCCCGGGTCTTGGCGTCGTTGAGCGAGACCGTCCCGGCGATGTGGCAGTCGAGCAGGTGGATCTTCGCCTCGATCGTGGCGTCGGACAGGTTGAGATCGCCGACGATCCGGGCTCCGGCGAGCCGCACGCCCGGGACCGTGACCGATCCGCCGCCGCGCCGGCCGAGCACCAGGGCGGCGATCACCTCGGCCCTGACCACCCGTGAGCGGCCCCAGGAGCCCCCGGAGGAGGAGTCCGTCTCGCGCCCGCCCCGCAGGTCGACCCAGGCGCCGGTGGGATACGCCTCCCACAGCCGCCGCTCGGCGGGGGTGAGCCTGAGGAAGGGGGGTCGCGATCTTCCCATGCGGCCGACCTTACCGATCACCCCTCGGCTCGTACGACCGCGTGACCGCCCCCGGCTCCGACGGCCGCCGGCCGGGGAAGCCGGTCGTCAGGAGCCGCAGTCGCAGCAGCACCCGTCACATGAGCAGCACCCGTCGCCGGAACAGCAGTCGCAGCAATCGCAACAGTCGCAGCAGTTCGAGCAGTCACAGCAGTCGCCGCATTCGTCGCAGAAGCAGCGCTCGTGCCACGGCGCGTCCCGCTTGGTGCTCCACGGCGGGCGGTAGAGGCCGCAGGTCAGGAAGACCGCGATGCCCGCCGCGGCCGTCAGCGCGATCCCCGGGCGCGGGGCCGGGGCCCGCGGCGGCTCCTTCGGCGGCATGGGCGGTTCGCCGGGCGGAGCCTCCGGCGGCGCCGGGGAGGCGTCCCCGGATCGCGCGCGGTGCGTCGCACAGGACGCGCCGTGGGCGCGCGGCCCGAACGCCCGGTCGATCGCGCGCCGGGTCTCGCCGCACAGCAGCGCCTCCACCAGGTGCCGTTCCTCCAGATCGAGGTCGCGTACGGCGAGGCGCAGCCCGTGCAGCGCCTCCTCGCACACGCGCCGCGCCCCGGCGGGGGAGGTGCCGGTCGCGTCCAGAGGGTTGTACGCCCCGCGGGCCCGGTCTTCGGCGAGGTCCTCGGCCGCGTCGATCAGGTGCGCGATGCGGCCGAAGAAACGGCCGGCCTCGCGCAGGCTTTCGGCGTTGCCCGGCCGGCCCGCGAGCACGGCCGTGTGCGCGAAGGCCGCGGCCACGGCGGTCTCGGTGGGCTCGGTGACGTCGAGCAGCGCGCGGCCGGGCGACGCTTCGAGCAGCGCCTGGCGGGCGGAGACCTCGGTCAGCACGGCCGTGTCGAAGCCGATCGACTCCGCGCCGCGCCGGGCCGCCGTGGCCCAGGCGGCGGCCGTGGCACGCATCGGGACGCCGGACACGCGCCGGGCCGCGATCCCGTCGCCGTCGGACGCGTGGTCGCGGATCTTGCCCGCGGCGAGGGCCAGTGAGACCACGGCGGCCAGGCGGGCGCCCCGGTCGTCCGACGGCACCACCTCGGCCGATCGGAAGCCGCGCAGCGCGCAGGGCCCGGCGGTCCGCCGGTTCGGCCCGGCCGCGGCGCGGGTCTGGGCCTCGGTCAGGACGGACAGGATGAGGCCGTCGTAGTTGGTCGCCATGCGGGCCAGGTGCCCGTGCCGGTCTCGCAGCGTCAGGCAGAGCCCGCACAGGTGCGCGCGCCAGGCCTCGTGCACGGACGGGCAGGAGTGGCGGGCACACGGCCGGAGGATCCCGAACACCCAGAAACTCCTTGGGGGGTCATGCGTACGGGATCGTCCCGTTGCGCGGCGATTATGCCAGCACGAGCGGGACCCTGCGGGAGGCGCCGGGCGGGCCACCTGGACAATCGAGGGATGCATGTTACCGACGGGTTCGAACTGGCCCTCGACGAGCACGTCGCCACCCTGACCCTCAACCGGCCCGCCAAGCGCAACGCGATGAGCGCCGCTATGTGGCGGGCGCTGCCCGGCATCCTCGCCGACCTCGCCGCCGATCCGAAGATTCGCGTCCTCGTCCTCACCGGAGCCGGCGGAACTTTTTGCTCCGGTGCTGATATATCGGAAATTGGGGAGCTTGGTGATAACGGCGACGACACCGGCCTTACCGTTGCCGCAGAGCGCGCACTCATGACCTTTCCTAAACCTGTGATCGCCATGATCGAGGGATACTGCGTGGGCGGCGGGTGTCAGCTCGCGCTCGCCTGCGATCTGCGCATCGCCGCCGCCGGAGCGCGCTTCGGCGTCACCCCGGCCAAGCTCGGGATCGTCTACCCGCTCAGCTCCACGCGGCGGCTCGCGGAGATCACCGGGCCCGCCACCGCGAAGCTCCTGCTCTTCTCGGCCGAGCTCATCGACGCCGACCACGCGCTGCGCGCCGGCCTCGTCGACGAGGTCTGCCCGCCGGAGGGCCTGCGCGAGCGCGTGTACGGCCTGGCGGCCACGATCGCCACCAGATCCCGGCTGACGCTGACGGCGGCCAAACAGATCATCGACGGCCGGGCGGATGAGGCCGATGTGCGCGCCTGGCAGCGGGAAGCACGGGAGAGCGGGGAATTGGCCGAAGGTGTCCGGGCATATCGGGAGGGACGTTCCCCTGGATTCTCTTGGGATGCAAAATAGGCATAAACGGGACTCGCAGTGGTAATGACCCTGTGAGGTGTGAGATGTCGCAGAATCATTTCGCCAGGTTCATCCGCTGGCTGGGACTTGATAGGAATCCGCTTCGGCGCCGGTGCGACCGGGTCGAAGCGCTGGTACGGCTTACCGCGGTGCTGGGAGTCGTGGTCGCGATCGTGTTCGGCGTGATGCTCGGCATGCGTGAGTACGGCAACGGCCTGCGAACCGAGACAGAGCAGGCGCGCACCCGGCATCAGGTCGCCGCGACGCTGACCGGTGACGTGACCACGCCCCGGCTGTCGGTGGGCGGAGCGGCGGTCGGGCACGCCCACGCCACCTGGGTGGCCCCCGACGGCACGGCGAGAACCGGGGTCATCGAGGTCCCGCCCAGCAAACGGGCGGGCGAGACGGTGCGCATCTGGACCGACGAGAAAGGCGCGATCGCTCCCCGGCCGCAGGACAGGGAGAGCACGGTGGTCGCCGCGCTGACCGTGGGCACGGGCGTCCCGCTGGCCGCCGGTGCGGTCCTCGCGCTGCTGGTGACCTGCACCCGCCTGATCAATCAGCGCCGGGCCCGCCGGCTTTGGGAGGCGCAGTGGACCGTGGTCGAGCCCATGTGGCGGATCAACGGCCGCTGACCCGGCTCGCCTGCGCGTACGTCGTGCCCGCGTCAGCGCACCACGCCGGCGGCCCCGACCGTCCGCCGCCCGGAACGCGGGCGTCCGGCACCGGAGCCCCGTCGTGGTCACGGGCTCCCTTCGCCCTTCCCGGGCACGCCTGCGACTTGCCTCATGCGCCGGCGCCGGGGCATCGGCTTCCCCGCGAAGGCGGTGATCCCCGGGAGCGCGGCGAGGCCGATCGGCCTCAGCGTTCGACGATCTCGTTCTTCCCGATCACGACCACGCCGCTGCGGGTCACCGCGAAACGCTGGCG
Organism: Microbispora rosea subsp. aerata; assembly: GCF_014647835.1. Taxonomy (GTDB): domain Bacteria; phylum Actinomycetota; class Actinomycetes; order Streptosporangiales; family Streptosporangiaceae; genus Microbispora; species Microbispora aerata. The sequence goes on along the minus strand of NZ_BMPY01000037.1, from coordinate 41,952 downwards.
GTCGTACTCCGGGTCGAATCCGATCCTGGCGCCGTCGGGGATGACCACGTTCTTGTCGATGATGGCCCTGCGGACGACCGCGCCCCTGCCGACCTTGACCGAGCCCATCAGCACCGAGTCCTCGACGTGCGAGTGGGAGTGCAGCACCACGCCGGGGGACAGGATCGAGCGCAGCGCGGTGCCGCCCGAGATGATCACCCCGGGCGAGACCAGGGAGTCCAGCGCGTGCCCCACCCGGTCGCCCTCGTTGTGCACGAACTTCGCCGGCGGCAGCGGATCGTTGCCGGTGTAGATCGGCCACCGGTCGTTGTAGAGGTTGAAGACCGGCTGCACCGAGATGAGGTCCATGTTGGCCTCGTAGTAGGCGTCGAGCGTCCCCACGTCGCGCCAGTAGCCGCGGTCGCGCTCGGTCGAGCCGGGCACCACGTTGTTCGCGAAGTCGTACACCTCGGCGCCGCCGCTCTTGACGAACATCGGGATGATGTCGCCGCCGAGGTCGTGCTTGCTGCCGGGATCGAGGGCGTCCTCCCGCAGAGCCTCGATGAGGGCCTGGGTCTTGAAGACGTAGTTGCCCATCGAGGCGAAGATCTGGTCGGGCGCGTCGGGCAGGCCCACCGCGTCCTTCGGCTTCTCGCGGAACGCGACGATCCGGCGGCCGGAGGGGTCGGCCTCGATGACCCCGAACTGGTCGGCCAGCTCGAGCGGCTGGCGGATCGCCGCGACGGTCACGTCGGCCCCGGACTCGACGTGCTGGTCGACCATCTGGCGGGGATCCATGCGGTAGATGTGGTCCGCGCCGAAGACGAGCACGTGGTCGGGCATCTCGTCGTAGATCAGGTTGAGGTTCTGGAACAGCGCGTCGGCCGATCCGGCGAACCAGCGCGGCCCGAGCCGCTGCTGCGCGGGCACCGGGGTCACGTAGTTGCCGAGCATCGACGACAGCCGCCACGTCCGGGATATGTGCCGGTCCAGGCTGTGGTTCTTGTACTGCGTCAGCACCACGATCTGCCAGTAGTGCGCGTTCGCGAGATTGGACAGCACGAAGTCGATGAGCCGGTAGATGCCGCCGAAGGGCACGGCGGGCTTGGCCCGGTCCGCGGTGAGCGGCATCAGCCGCTTGCCCTCTCCACCCGCGAGCACGATCGCCAGGACCTTCATAGGCAGGACCTTAACCCGCGAAACGGGTAACAAACACCAGGCACACCGGCAAACCGCGCGGATGTGGACTCTAAGCTCACTCGTATGCGTGTCGATCTGCTGAGCCGTGAGTATCCGCCCGACGTGTACGGCGGCGCCGGAGTCCATGTCGAATATCTCGCGCGGGAGCTCCGCCGGCTCGCGGACGTGCGCGTTCGCTGCTTCGGCGCCCCGCGGGAGGAGCCCGGCGTGGCGGCCTACGCGATCCCCGGGGGGCTGTCGGGGGCGAACGCCGCCCTGCAGGTGCTCGGCGTCGACGTCGAGATGGCCGCCGGGTGCGAGGGCGCCGCCGTCGTGCACAGCCACACCTGGTATGCCAACTTCGCCGGCCATCTCGCCAAGATGCTGTACGGCGTGCCGCACGTCGTGACCACGCACAGCCTGGAACCGCTGCGCCCATGGAAGGCCGAGCAGCTCGGCGGCGGCTACACGCTCTCGTCCTGGGCCGAGCGGACCGCGCTGGAGGCGGCCGACGCGATCGTCGCGGTGTCCGAGGGCATGCGCCGCGACGTGCTCACGGCCTACCCCCAGATCCCCGCCGAGCGCGTACGGGTGATCCACAACGGCATCGACACCGAGGAGTACGCGCCCTCCCGGGGCACCGAGGCGCTGGTGAAGCACGGCATCGACCCGGCCGTGCCGTACGTCGTCTTCGTCGGGCGGATCACCCGGCAGAAGGGCCTGGTGCACCTGCTCCACGCGGCCCGGTCGTTCGACCCCGCCGCGCAGCTCGTGCTGTGCGCGGGCGCGCCCGACACGCCGGAGATCGCCGAGGAGGTCACGGCGCTCGTGCGCGAGCTGTCGGCCTCCCGCAAGGGCGTGGTGTGGATCTCCGAGATGCTGCCCAGGCCCGAGGTGATCCAGATCCTCACGCACGCCACGGTGTTCGTGTGCCCCTCGGTGTACGAGCCGATGGGCATCGTCAACCTGGAGGCGATGGCGTGCGAGACCGCCGTCGTGGCGACCGCGACCGGGGGCATCCCCGAGGTCGTCGCCGACGGCGAGACGGGCCTGCTCGTCCCGATCGACCAGGGCGCGGACGGCGAGCCGCACGACCCGGAGGCGTTCGCCGCCGCCTTGGCCGAGCGGGTGAACACGGTGCTCGGCGACCCGCGCCGGGCCGCCGCGATGGGCGAGGCCGGGCGGGCACGCGCGATCGAGCACTTCTCCTGGCGGCGGATCGCCGAGCGCACCCACGAGCTTTACACGTCGCTCACCCGGCCGAGCTCGGGATGATCATGGTGACGCCCGGATGCGCGCCCGGCCGGGTCAGCGCGTCCGGCGCGTCGTCCAGGCCGATGGTGCGGGTGACCAGCAGGTCGGGGCGGAGCACGCCCGCCGCGATCAGCTCAAGCATCGGCGGGTAGGCGTGGGCGGCCATGCCGTGGCTGCCCGCCAGCTCCAGCTCGTGCGCGATCACCCGGCCCATCGGCAGGGAGGTCTGCCCGGGCAGCAGGCCCACCTGCACGTGGCGGCCCCGCCTGCGCAGGCCGCCGATCGAGGCGGCGCAGGTGGCGGCGGCCCCCAGCGCGTCGAGGGAGACGTCCGCGCCGTCGCCCCCGGTCGCCGCCCTGACCCGGGCGGCGGACTCCTCGGGGGAGTCGCCCTCGCCGAGCAGGACGCACTCGGCCGCGCCGAACCGCCGGGCCAGGTCGAGCGCGCCGGGAGAAACGTCCACCGCGACGACCCGCGCCCCGACGGCGGCGCCGATCATCACGGCCGACAGCCCGACCCCGCCGCAGCCGTGCACGGCCAGCCACTGGCCCGCCCGCACCCGCCCCTGCTCGACGACCGCGCGGAACGCGGTGGCGAAGCGGCAGCCCAGGCTCGCCGCCGTCGTGAACGCCATGCCGTCCGGCAGCCGTACGAGGTTCACGTCGGCGTGGTCGATCGCCACCAGCTCGGCGAACGACCCCCAGTGCGTGAAACCCGGCTGCGTCTGGCGCTCGCACACCTGCTGGTCGCCGCGCACGCACTCGCGGCAGCTCCCGCAGGCGCAGATGAACGGCACCATCACCCGGTCGCCCGGCCGCCAGCGGGTCACCCCCGGGCCGGCCGAGTCCACCACCCCGGCCAGCTCGTGGCCGGGCACGTGCGGCAACACCGCGATGTCCGCGTCGTGGCCCATCCACCCGTGCCAGTCGCTGCGGCACATCCCGGTCGCCTCGACTCTGATCACCACTCCGTCCGCCGGCGCCACCGGGTCCGCCACCTCGCGCACCTCGACCGGCCCGCCGAACTCCTCGTACACCACCGCGCGCATGTCACGCTCCTTTCCCTGGCCGTACGCTATTCGGGTGATTGCGATCGACCGGGTCCGCATGGCCTTCACCGACCGGCACGGCGGCGTGAGCGCCGGGCCGTACGGCACGCGCAACCTCGGCGGGGCGGTGGGGGACGACCCCGCGGCGGTCGCCGAGAACCGGGCGAAGACGGCCGCGGAGTTCGGGCTCGGCCAGGTGGTCTTCATGCGCCAGGTCCACGGGACCGACGTCGCCTACGTCGAGGGGCCGTTCGGGGACGATCCGCCCGCGCTCGACGGCGTGTTCACCGACCGCCCCGGGCTCGGCCTCGCGGTCCTGGTCGCCGACTGCGCGCCCGTGCTGGTGGCCGACCCGGTCGCCGGCCTGGTCGGTGCCGCGCACTCGGGACGGCCGGGCACGGAGGCGGGCGTGGTGCCCGCCCTGGTGGAGGCGATGGCGGCGCGCGGCGCGCGGCCGGAGCGGATGGTCGCCCTGATCGGGCCGTCGGTGTGCGGGCGGTGCTACGAGGTGCCGGAGGACCTGCGCGAGCGCGTCGCCGCGCGGGTGCCGGAAACCTGGTCGCGGACCCGCGACGGCACACCCGCCCTGGACATCCGGGCGGGGATCGCCGCCCAGCTCGCCCGGGCAGGCGTGACCGATGTCCGGCACGACGACCGCTGCACGATCGAGACGGCCGATCTCTACTCCTACCGCCGCGAACAGCGCACCGGACGATTCGCCGGGTACGTCTGGCTCACCGGCGACTGAGCCCGCCCGGCCGGTGCGCCAGGGCCGCGGGCCGGGCCGGTCAGACCCGCGCCCGGGGCTCCAGCCCGGCGTATGCCTTGCGGAGCAGCGTGTGCAGGGTCGCCCGCTCGTCCTCGTCCAGCGCGGCCAGCAGATCGTCGCGCACCTCGCGGGCCTCGCCCAGCGCCGCCTCCAGCGTGGCCCGGCCCGAGGGGCTGAGAGCGACCCGGTATCGCCGCCGATCTTCCGGGTCGCGGTCGCGCTCCACGAGGCCCAGCGGCACGAGCACGTCCATCACCGCCACGAGATCGCTCGGGTCGATGCCCAGGCGCGCGCCGAGCTCGCGCTGGGACGCCGGGCCGAAGTCCCGGAGCGCGGCCAGCACGGCCAAGTCCCACAGGCCGATGCCGTGCGCGCGCAGCCGGTCGCCCATGCGGCGTCGCCCCGCGATGCCCATCTTCGACATCAGGAACGCGGTGATCTCAAGCAGGGACGGGGGAAGTTGCGGCACCTCGCTCACGAAGGCAGGATAGGGCACACCCAATCGTTGGACATACCCAAGGAATTCCGGATGGACGCTCTCTATCCCCGCGTGCTCGCCTCCCGATTCGCCGAGTGCTTCCGCTTCTACGACGGCCTGCTCACCGCGGTGGCGGGCGCGCGCCTCGTCAAGGGCACCGAGGCGGGGCCGTACGCCAACTGGGACCGGGACGAGGAAGCGGTGCTGGCCCTGCTCGACCGCGATCTGCTGGCGCGGGTCACCGGTGTCGATCTCGGCGACGGACGCGACGGGACCATGCTGGTCCTGACCGTGGACGACGTCGGCAAGGCCGCGCAGGTGGCGGCGGCGCACGGAGGCCGGATCGTGGCGCAGCCGAGCGCCCGGCCGGAATGGGGGCCGACCTGCCGCACCGCCCACCTGCGCGACCCCGACGGCAACCTCCTCGAGCTCCAGTCCTACTGACCGCGCGGGTGCGGCCGGACCCGGTGGCCACCACCAGGCGTTTCGCGCTTGCGAGCGGCTGACAGGGATCGCGGCAAGCCCGCGTCAAGGGGCGTGCAGGCGAGCGGGCCTATCACTGAGGTGCACGGACCCGGCGGCGACGGCCACACCGGGACCGCCGGCAAGCACCCTCATCCCGCAGCAGCTCAGGAGGCTGTCATGAAGCGCACCCTGCTCGGTCTGGCCGCCGCCGCGATCGCCGGTCTCGCCGTCACCGTCCCCGTCACGCTCCTGGCCGGCCCGGCCTCCGCCGGCGGCGACTACGGCCCCGACACCTGCCTGGAGGGCTATGTCTGGCGCGAGGCGCGCGCCGGCGACGTCGTCTGCGTGACGCCCGCGACCCGCAAGCAGACGCGCGCCGACAACGCCGTCAAGGCCTCCCGCTGGATTTCCGGCCCGTTCGGCCCGCACACCTGCGTCAACGGGTACGTCTGGCGCGAGGCGTTCGCCGGCGACGACGTGTGCGTCACCCCCGCCGTCCGCGCCCAGGCCAAGGCCGACAACGCCAAGGCGGCCGACCGCAAGGTCTCGGCCAAGATCTGGATCACCCGCTACACCGTCGCGCCCGTGGACAACGGCGACGGCACCGCCACTGGGACCTCCGTCGACGACATCCCGCGCCTGAAGATCAACGGCGACCACTTCAACGTCGGCCGGGTCAGGCTCTACATCAGGTACAACACCGGCAAGCTGTTCTGGAGCGGCACGGTGAAGGCGAGCGTGCACAGCGGCTACGCCGGCGGCAGCTTCGGCAAGAAGACCGGCGTGTTCGACTGCGCCGCGACCGGCAAGCCGGCCAACGCCTACGTCCAGGCCAAGGACATGATCTCCGGACGCTGGTCGCCGCGCGTTCCGGTCCGCGTCGGCTGCGCCGTCCTCTGATCAGTCCAGGTCGTACGGCGGCTCCCCGCTCGGCCCCCACATGGACGCTCACCGGGCACGACGACGCTCGGCCCGGCGGGCGGCCGGGCCGTACCCGGGCATCCCTGCCCAGGGCGGCGGGCGTCGAGCGAGAGGTCGTCTGCCTGGCCGGCGCTCGCGCGGCGACGCGTGGCATCCGACCGGCGGCCGAGCCGCCGAAGGGCGGCGCCGCGGGCCTGAAGACGACCACGGGAGCCGCGGGTTCGGCGAGGAACCGGAGTCGAGCCGGGACGGTCAGGCCGACACGCCGGTGAGACGGCAGGCGTCCGCCCAGCGCGCGGGGTCGATCGTGGCCGGGGCGCGCTCGAGGCCGGTCCCGGTGGCGCTTCCGCTGCCGGAACGCAACAGGGCCCAGCAGTCGTCGATCGCCTCGGCCAGCAGATCGCGCAGCAGCGGGTCGGGGTCGGGCACGCACGCCTGGGCGATGCCCCGGACCGCGAGCTGCACCGTGTTCGGCGCGGCATATCTGCGGAAGCCCTTGGGCGAGATCCGCACGCCGCGCCCGAAGGTGTAGGCCCAGCGGGTCGCGTCCGGCACCTGCGCCAGCGTCCGCCTGCTGCGCTCGCTCAGGTCGTCGGCGGGACGGCCCTCCAGCTCGGCCAGCACGTGCTCGGCCGACAGGATCGAGACCGCCATGGCGAGCTGGCGCTCGTGCGCGACGACCGGCAGCGCGGCCCTGGCCGCGCACAGGGCGATCCGCGCGTCGAGACGCGGATCGTCGCCGGTCAGGCCGATCACGGACGGGATCAGCTCGGCCAGCCGGGGCCGGGCGGCGTCGGAGATGTGGTCGTTGACGAGGCGGGCGAGCCCGGCGAGCAGCGGGTGCGTGCACGACGGGTGGTCGCTCCACCGCTCACCTGCGAGGTAGGACGCGAACTCCATGAAGCAGGCGCCCTTGCTGGGATTGCGATGCTTCCCACGAGAGAGCATGGGCATCACTGGAGGCATGTGACCGTGCACGAGCAACTCCACGCTGTATCGCCTATCGTGTCCCTTTCAGTGTGCGCCCGGCATTCGACGTTGAGAAGAACCGTTAACCTGACTTGTCTCTTCTATGGCGGAACGCACCAGTGACGGGTGTTTTGCTCGTTCGTCCGGCTGGGACCGCCCGGGCTCCGGAAACTGATCGCGCTCACCGCCGCCCGGCCGTGCGCTCGGATCGCCCGGTGTGCCGAGCCCGAGACCCGGTGAATGTTTCAGGCTGGGGCGCCCGCAGCGCATACGGCGCGTGGCGCACGCGGCATGATCCACACGACGGCGCCCGGACCCGGATGGTCACGCCATGGACCCGGCAGCGGAGCCGCCTACATCAGCGTCCGGAAAGCGGGTCGGAAAACAGAGGTGGAGACGGGATTTGAACCCGTGTACGCGGCTTTGCAGGCCGCTGCCTCGCCTCTCGGCCACTCCACCAGAGCGAGGCCCGCATTCGTGACCTCTCAGAGCGGAAGACGGGATTCGAACCCGCGACCCTCACCTTGGCAAGGTGATGCTCTACCACTGAGCCACTTCCGCGTCCGCCTCTCGGCGACGTGGCTACTGTACCGGGTTTTCGGCCCCAGTGTGTAATCAGAAGGGCCGGGCGCTCGCCCTGCGGAACACGCGGTCGGCGCCTCGCTCGATCGCGGGCAGGGTCAGGAAGATCTCCAGGATCCGGGTGAGCCGGTGCACCTCGTTGCGGTGGAAGGCCGGCCCCTCCGCCCTGGCCAGCATCAGCGTCAGCGCCAGCGGCGGCAGCGGTGCGACGATCACGTGCGGGCCGGACGGCAGCGTGGCGGCCGTCGGCCTGGCCGGGGTCTCCGCCGGGAACGGGATGTCCTCGGGCGCCCGCCAGCTCGCGTACACGGTGACGTGCGGGTCCTTCTCGGTCGCCGCCGCGGCCCAGTCGGCGCTGAACAGCACCGGCATGGAGTCGATCAGCGTGCCGAGCGCGCGGTCGCCCGCCGTGGTGAGGAACTTGAGGATCTCCAGCTCCGGATAGGTGCCGGGCGCCTCTCTCGTGCCCCAGATGCCTTCGATGTGGACGCCTTCTATGGCCTCCAGGGCCCGTACGAGATCCTCCCGCGGGGCGGACCCGGGCCAGTAGACGGTGAAGTCGTCGAGGGCGCGGCCGTCGCCCCGGTCGAGCACGGTCACCTGCGTGATGTCGGCGCCCACGGCTCCGAGCACCCCGGTCACCTGGCTCAGCGAGCCCGGACGATCCGGCAAACCGATCCTCAGCCGCAGCAGCATGACGACCTCCCCCACCGTCGGTCCAGGTCAGATTATCCGGGGCAAAACCCCTACGTCCATGATCTTGTACGGCTCACAACCGGCAGCGGGGAGAATGAGCGGGTGAAAATCGGCACGCTCGACGTCTGGCCCCCGGTGGTGCTCGCTCCCATGGCGGGTATCACGAACATCGGTTTCCGCACGTTGTGCCGGGAACAGGGCGGCGGCCTGTTCGTGTCCGAGATGATCACATCGCGGGCGCTGGTCGAGCGGGTGCCGCTGACGTTCCAGATGATCCGGTTCGGCCCGCGGGAGTCGCCCCGCAGCATTCAGCTGTACGGAGTCGACCCGGCCGTGATCGGCAAGGCCGCACGGATGATCGCCGAGGAGGACCTGGCCGACCACATCGACCTCAACTTCGGCTGCCCGGTGCCCAAGGTCACCCGCAGGGGCGGCGGGTCGGCCCTGCCGTACAAGCGGAACCTGCTGCGCGCCATCCTGCGCGAGGCGGTCGCCGGAGCGGGGCCGCTGCCGGTCACGATGAAGATGCGCATGGGCATCGACGAAGACCACCTGACCTACCTCGAAGCGGGGCGGATCGCCGTGGAGGAGGGCCTCGCCGCCGTCGCCCTGCACGCCCGTACGGCACGCCAGCACTACGGCGGCACCGCCCACTGGGACGCGATCAAGAGGTTGAAGGACGCGGTGCCGGAGATCCCGGTGCTCGGCAACGGCGACATCTGGAGCGCCGACGACGCGCTGCGCATGGTGGCGGAGACCGGCTGCGACGGGGTGGTGATCGGCCGGGGCTGCCTGGGACGGCCGTGGCTGTTCCGCGACCTCGACCTGGCCTTCCGCGGCTCGACCGAGCGCACCCGGCCCCGCCTCGGGGAGGTCGGCGCGATGATGCTGCGCCACGCCGAGCTGCTGTGCGAGGTCGTCGGCAGCGAGCGGCACGGGCTGGCCGACTTCCGCAAACACGTCGGCTGGTATCTCAAGGGCTTCGTGGTCGGCGCGGACACCCGCCGGGCCCTCACCTCGGTCGCCGCCTTGTCCGAGATGGCGGAGCGGGTCGCCGAGCTGGACGCGGACCAGCCCTGGCCGGACGAGGCCGACGGTCCCCGCGGCAAGAGCGGCGAGAGGTCCAAGGTGTCGCTGCCGCACGGCTGGCTCGACGACCCCGACGACATGACGATCCCCGGCGCCGGAGCCGAAGACCCCACATCCGGCGGCTGAGGCGTGTTCCTCGGCCGAGGCTGCCGCGTCGGCCGCCGGTCCGCACCCCTCTCCGCGCGACATGATCGGCGTGCTCATCCGCGCGCCGAGGGCACCGGGCCGCGTGATCCGCCACTGCACGATTCACCCGGAACCAGATCTGGTGCGAGATCGTCGCGCCGCCCTGCGAGCCGCCGGCTCGGATGCAGATGCCGGCCACCGGACGGGCGCGAAAGATCGCGGCTGATTGACTTTTCGTCGAACCGCGCCCCTCCGGGCAGTTCTCCTCCGGGTACCAGTCGCCATCGGACGCTCGTCACCTTGACGATCGGTAACATCTGGATTACAGAAATCAGCAGAATCAACAATGTCGCGGCCGGCCAGTAGATTTTGGCCGGAATCGCCGATCGCCTCACGCGCCCCTGTGACCGGACCCGAGGGCGCGTGATTCCTCTCCATCCGATGACTTCTTCGGCTTAGGTCGCGGTCGGGCGCTATATTTCCCGGCAACGACACCGCGGTGTGGTGGTCACACCCAGGGGTATCGGCTGGTGAGATGACGGAATTTGGCGGCTTCCATTATTTCCTGGGTCTGGGCCACGTGGCGCAGCCGTTCGGCGGCTTCTTCTGGGCTTTCCCTGTAGCGGATCGCGTAGATGACGGATTCGGCCGTGGCGAGCAGGCAGATGACGACAGCGACGTAATCGAGGAAGCCGTCGTAACCGTAGTAGATGATGAGGTAGCCGAAATAAGCGGTCATCGCGGCGGCTATCATGGCACGGATGAGGTAGATGGTCGTCGGTGACACGTCTTCCCTTCGCGCGATGCGGATTACACCGGCAATGCTATGCCGGGCGGCTCCGTGGCGCGGGGCGGGCGCGTGGATTTCCGAACCAATCGCGTTCCGGTGGCACCGGAAAGTTGTTTCCGGATGTCCTTCCCGATCGCCGGGAAATGGCCTGCGGCGAATCGTGTCGACGGAACCCGATGTGGCCCTTGTCTGTTTTGCCAGGCGTCGGTTCGCCGGCGCTACGGGCGAATATCACCGCTCCGTACACCTCCGGCGAGCCGGACGGGGGTGGGAGGTGGGCTGAGCACCTCGCCCGGGGCGGGTGGGTAGAGGCGAGAGGCGGGAAGGTGCGGGGGTGAGAACGGCGGCACCGTCCGTGACCGGTTTGTGATCCAGATCATGACTACAAAAAGTCAATTTCGGCGTACCTTCCGGTCAAGGGCTTGCCGCACCGCAGGGGAGGGGCGTGACCGAGACCCGGCACCAGCCGTCGGCGGAGGACATCGTCGCCGAGTTCGACGCGGAGCGTCCCGCGCGGCGTCTTTCCGGCCGTCTTGCGGCGTTCGTCATGATCGTCGCGCTGGCCCTGTCGCTCTACGCGCTTTACCAGACCTTCCGGCCGGGGCCGGTCCTGCCGTACCGGATGGCGTTCCTGGCGGTGGTGCTGCCGCTGGCCTTCGTCTGCTACAAGCCGCGGCGCGGGGGCCGGGACCGGCCGGGCGTGCTCGACTGGGCGCTGGCGGCGCTGTCCCTGGCGGTCTGCGCCTATCCGCTCGTCGTCTTCGACGACCTCATCCGCCGGGCGTACGCGCCGACGCCGCTCGACGTGGCGGCCGGAGCGCTGCTCACGCTGCTGCTCCTGGAGGCGTGCCGGCGCACCGTGGGCTGGATCCTGCCCGCCGTGTGCGTGCTCTTCGCGGCGTACGCCTACTACGGCGGCTACCTGCCCGCCGACTGGGAGCTGGGCCATCGTGGCTACGACCTGGACCGGATCGTGGCGGCGTTCACGATGGGCACGGAGGGCGTGTACGGCGTGCCCCTCGACGTCGCCGCGACCTACATCATCCTGTTCACGATCTACGGCGCGGTGCTCGACGCCTCCGGGGCGGGGCGGTTCTTCGTGGACGTCTCCTTCGCGGCGTTCCGCCGCTCGCGCTCCGCGCCGGGGCGGACGGTCACGCTCGCGGGGTTCCTGCTCGGCACGGTGAGCGGATCCGGCGTGGCGACCACGGTCAGCGTGGGCAGCGTGGCCTGGCCGATCCTGCGCCGCGCCGGCTACCCGCGGGAGCAGGCGGGGGGAGTGCTGGCGGCGGCGGGCATCGGCGCGATCCTGTCACCCCCGACGCTGGGCGCGGCGGCGTTCATCATCGCCGAATACCTGCGGGTGAGCTACCTGACCGTGCTCGTCTACGCCACGATCCCCACGATCCTGTACTACCTGGGCGTCTTCCTCGCCATCGAGATGGACGCCCGCAGGTACGGCACGCGGGCGGTGCCGGGGGACGTCGGCAGGGCCTGGCCGCTGATCAAGCGCTTCGGCTATCACTTCAGCTCGCTGTTCGTGATCGTCATCCTGATGGCGCTCGGCCAGTCGCCGTTCCGCGCGGTCGTGTACGCCACGCTGCTGGCCTTCGCGCTGTCGTTCCTCGACCGGGAGAACCGGCTCACGCCCCGCCGCGCCGTACGGGCCCTGGCGGCGGGCGCCACCGGGGTGCTGCCGGTCGCGGTGACCTGCGCGGCGGCGGGGACGATCGTCGCGGTGGTCACGCTCACCGGGCTCGGGCTCAAGGCCGGCTCCCTCATCGTCGGCCTGTCCGGGGGGAACCTCGCGGTCACCGCCGTCGCCTGCGCGGTGGCCGTGCTGCTGCTCGGGCTGGCCGTGCCGGTCACGGCGTCCTTCGTCATCGCCGCCGTGATCATCGGCCCCGCGCTGCTGACCCTCGGCGTCACGGCGGCCGAGGCGTACATGTTCATCTTCTACTACGCCGTGCTGTCCGAGGTGAGCCCGCCGACGGCGCTGTCGGCCTTCGCCGCGTCGGCGATCACGGGCGGCAGCGCGCAGCGCACGATGTGGGCCACCTGGAAGTACACGCTCCCGGCGTTTCTCGTGCCGTTCGCGTTCGTGCTCACCCCGGCCGGCGCGGCCCTGCTGGCGCAGGGCCCGATCGGGGAGGTCCTGCTCGCCGCGGCCGTGTCGGCGCTCGCCGTGGCCGCCCTCGCGGTGGCCACCGGCGGCTGGATCGCCCGCCCCGCCGGGCCGGTCGAGCGGGGCCTGTGCGCGGTCGCCGCGGTCTTGCTGCTCGTCCTTTCGCCCGGTCCCGTGCTGGCCGGGCTGGGCGCCGTGGTCTTGGCGCTCGCCGTTCACCTCGTACGTGGACACAGGGAGGCTCGACTGTGAGGTTCAGGCTCGTGACGGCGCTGGCCGTCGCCGCGGCACTGCTGGCCACCGCCTGCGGGGGCGACCGGTCGGACGCCGGGAACGGCGGCGGCCGCCTGTCGATCGCCACCGGCAACACCACCGGCGTCTACTACGTCCTTGGCGGCGGGCTCGCCGAGCTGATCGACAAGCACCTGCCGGGCCACCGGGCGACCGCGGAGGCCACCGGCGCCTCCGTGGAGAACATCCAGCGCGTGGTCAGGGGACAGTCCGACATCGCGTTCACGCTCGCGGACACGGCCGCCGACGCCGTCAAGGGCACCGGCGCGTTCACCGCCCCGCAGCCGATCCGCGCGCTCGCCCGGCTGTACGACAACTACACACACGTGATCGCGCGGGCCGACGCCGGGATCACGTCGGTCGCCGGCCTGCGCGGCAAGCGCGTGTCCACGGGCTCGCCGAACTCGGGAACGGAGGTGATCGCGCTGCGGCTGCTCGCCGCCGCCGGGCTCGACCCGGACAAGGACGTGCAACGCCAGGCGCTGTCGCTGCCCGAGACCGTGCAGGGGCTCAAGGACGGCACCCTCGACGCGCTCGTGTGGTCGGGCGGCCTGCCCACCTCGGGCATCACCGACCTGGTGACGAGCATGCGCGACGAGGTGACCTTCGTGCCGCTGCGTGACGTGCTGCCCGCCCTCCGCGCCGCCCACGGCCCGGTCTACGCCGAGGGCACGATCCCCAATGACGCGTACGGCACGCCGTCCGACGTGCCGACGATCATCGTGCCGAACCTTCTCGTGGTGAGCTCGACGATGGACGCCGCGCTGGCGGAGGGCCTCACCCGGTTGCTGTTCGAGCACAAGGCCGACCTGGAGAAGGTGCACGCGGCGGCGGCGGACATCACCCGAGCCGACGCGCCGAAGACCGACCCCGTGCCGCTCCACGACGGCGCCGGGAAGTTCTACGGCTGACCGTGCCGGTCAAGCCAGGCGGAGATCTTCGCGGCGATCGTTTCCGGCCGGTCTTCGCAAGCGTGGCGCCGGGGCGCCAGAAGACGACCGGCCGGCCGTCGGCCTCGCCGCGGGACGGGCGCGCTCACAGGCGGGTGAGGCCGATGACGTGCAGGACGGCCTGGCCTTCCTCGTCGGAGGCGGCCAGGTCGACCTCGGCGCTGATGCCCCAGTCGTGGTTGCCGGCCGGGTCGTCGATGATCTGACGCACCCGCCACAGCTCCTTCTCCTCCTCGATCAGCAGGAGGCCGGGACCGCGGGCGGCCGGTCCGGTGAGGATCTCGTCGTGCTCCTCGTAGTAGGCGTCCAGGCACGCGCCCCAGTCGACGTCCGGGTAGAGCTCGACCAGCTCCTCCTCGCGGTCCAGCGCGGCGAGCTCCACCATCCGGAACATCGCGTTGCGCACCAGCACCCGGAAGGCGCGCGGGTTGGCGGTGACCGGGCGGGTCTTCGTCTCCAGCTCGTCCCCGGCCTCCATCGCCTCGGCCGGGTTGGCCAGCTTCTCCCACTCGTCGATCAGGCTGGAGTCGACCTGGCGCACCATCTCGCCGAGCCACTCGATGAGGTCCACCAGGTCGTCGGTTTTCAGGTGCTCGGGCACCGTCTTCGACAGCGTGCGGTACGCGTCGGCCAGGTAGCGCAGCACCGTGCCCTCCGAGCGGGCCAGCTCGTAGAACTGGATGTACTCGGTGAAGGTCATGGCCCGCTCGTACATGTCGCGCACGATCGACTTGGGGCTGACGACGTGGTCGCCGACCCACGGGTGCCCCCGCCGGTAGGTCTCGTACGCGCCGAAGAGCAGGTCGGCCAGCGGCATGGGGTGGGTGATCTCGGCGAGGCGCTCCATCCGCTCCTCGTACTCGATGCCGTCGGCCTTCATCTGCGCGACCGCCTCGGCCCTGGCCTTGTTGAGCTGGGCGTGCAGGATCTGCCGGGGGTCGTCCAGCGTCGACTCGACGATCGAGACGATGTCCAGCGCGTACGTCGGGGAGCCGGGGTCGAGCAGCTCGAAGCTCGCCAGCGCGAAGGTCGACAGCGCCTGGTTGAGCGCGAAGTCCTCCTGCAGGTCCACGGTGAGCCGGGCCATCCGTCCGTGCTCGTCCGGCTCGGAGAGCTTCTCGACGATGCCGCCGGCCAGCAGCGACCGGTAGATCGCGATGGCGTGGCTGATGTGCCGGCGCTGCGCCTTGCGGTCCTCGTGGTTGTCGGTGAGCAGCCGCTTCATCGCCTGGAAGCAGTCGCCGGGCCGGTTGATGACCGACAGCAGCATGGCGTTGCTGACCTTGAACCGGGAGGTCAGCGGCTCGGGCTCGGCCGTCTGGAGCTTTTCGAACGTCTCCTCGCTCCAGCCGACGAACCCCTCCGGCGGCTTCTTGCGCGCGTAGCCGCGCCGCCGCTTGGGGTCGTCGCCGATCTTCGCCAGCGCCCGCTCGTTCTCGATGACGTGCTCGGGCGCCTGGCAGACGACGTATCCGACCGTGTCGAAGCCGGCCCGGCCGGCCCGCCCGGCGATCTGGTGGAACTCCCGCGCCCGCAGCCGCCGCACCTTGGTGCCGTCGAACTTCGACAACGCGGTGAACAGCACCGTGCGGATCGGGACGTTGACCCCCACGCCGAGCGTGTCGGTGCCGCAGATGACCTTCAGCAGGCCCGCCTGGGCCAGCCGTTCCACGAGGCGGCGGTATTTCGGCAGCATCCCGGCGTGGTGCACGCCGATGCCGTGCCGTACGAGCCGGGACAGGGCCCGGCCGAAGCGGGTGGTGAAGCGGAAGTCGCCGATGAGGCCGGCGATGGCCTCCTTCTCGGCCTTGGTGCACATGTTGATGCTCATGAGCGCCTGGGCGCGCTCCATCGCCGCCGCCTGGGTGAAGTGGACGACGTACACCGGGGCCTGCTGGGTGGACAGCAGCTCCTCCAGCGTCTCGTGCAGGGGCGTGGTCCGGTACGAGTAGATCAGCGGCACCGGGCGCTCGGCGTGCTTGATCACGCCGGTGGGGCGGCCGGTGCGGCGGGTGAGGTCGGTCTTGAAGCGCTCGACGTCGCCGAGCGTGGCCGACATCAGCACGAACTGCGCCTGGGGCAGCTCCAGCAGCGGCACCTGCCAGGCCCAGCCGCGGTCGGGCTCGGCGTAGAAGTGGAACTCGTCCATGATCACGGTGCCGACGTCGGCGTCCGCGCCGTCGCGCAGCGCGATCTGAGCGAGGATCTCGGCGGTGCAGCAGATGACGGGCGCGTCGGCGTTCACCGTGGCGTCGCCGGTCATCATGCCGACGTTCTCGGTGCCGAACAACGCGCAGAGGTCGAAGAACTTCTCCGACACCAGCGCCTTGATCGGCGCGGTGTAGAAGCTGACCTCGTCCCTGGCCAGCGCCGCGAAGTGCGCCCCGGCCGCGATCAGGCTCTTGCCCGAGCCCGTGGGCGTGGACACGATCACGTTGTTGCCGGAGACGACCTCGATCAGCGCCTCCTCCTGGGCGGGGTAGAGCGTGAGCCCCCGATCGGCGTTCCACGACACGAACGCGTCGAACAACGCGTCGGGATCGGCGGTGGACGGCAGGCGGCGGAGGAGGCTCATGCTTTCGCTCACGCTCTTATCCTGCCCAAGACGCATGACTGTTTCGACCGGCCCGACGTACGGCAAGGTGTGGCACAGCTACGTCAAAAGGGCGTGGCGCTGCACGAAGCCGCAGGTCAAACCCACAAACTAGCGGTATGGGGGAGAAGTGGGCCGCGCTCGCCACGCGCCGGGAGGTGGCGGCCGACGTGCTGCTCGCCGTCGCCGTCCTCGCCTTCACGGTGCCGGCGGTGGTGTTCGGCCGCTCCTTCCCGGCCCTGCCGTTCCTCACCGTGCCCTGGTGGGCGCAGATCGCCGCGGCGGCAGCGGCGGCCGTGGCCACGCTGGTGCGGCGCAGCGCGGCCTGGCCGATAATCCTGGCCACCGTCGCCTGCGCCGTGCTCACGGGCCAGACCATGCCGCTGTTGCTGGCGGCGTACTCGATGACGGCGCACAACACCGTGCGCAGATGGCCGTGGGTCGCCGCCGGGCTCGCGGTCATCTGCGCGTTCGCCGACTACACGAGCCCCTACACCGACTGGGTGCTCGTCGCCGTGACGGTGCGGGCGGCCACGCTGATCTTCCTGTCCGCGCTGGTGGGCACCCGGGTGTGGCGCTACCGCACGATGATCCGGGAGCTGCGGGTCGGCATGCGGGCGCGGGAGGAGCGCGCCGCCGCCCAGGAACGCCGCCGCATCGCCGGCGAGCTGCACGACACGGTGACGCACGCGGTGACCGTGATGGTGCTGAACGCCGGTCTTATCCAGGACGTCGACGACCGCGACGAGATCCGCAAGCTGGCCAGGGACATCGAGGACAAGGGCGTGCGGGCGCTGACCGAGCTGCGCGAGCTGCTCACGGCGCTGCGGCGCAGAGACCTGCCGCCCTCGGCGGAGAGCGTGGAGGGGATACCACGCCTGGTGGACGAGGCCAGGTCCACCGGCCTGCGCGTCGCCCTGCACTACGACGTCCCGGAGGCGACGCTGTCGCGGCAGGCCGGTCACGCCTGCTACCGCGTCGTCCAGGAGGGCCTCAACAACGTGCGCAAGCACGCGCCCGGGGCCGACGTGCGGGTGGTCTGCCAGGCCCGCGGGGACGTGCTGAACGTGTCGGTGATCAACAGCGGCAAGGGCCGGGCCGTGCCGGTCCGGGTGCCCGCCGACGCGGGGGGCGGCTACGGCCTGCCCGGCCTGCGCGAGCGGGTCGCGCTGGTGGGCGGGCGGCTCACGTACGGCCCGACCGCCGAGGGCGGGTTCGCGCTCACCGCCACCATCCCCTTCCACCCGCCCGACCAGGCCGAGTTCTGACCCCGTGCGGGGGTCACAGGCCGAGGTCTTCGATCTCCTTGAGCAGGGCGGCCCGGGAGCCGGGCGGGGCGGCCTCGCCGGGGGCGGCGCCGCCGGTGGTGCTCTTGGGCCGCCGGTCGCGGAACAGGTAGCCGCCGAGGATGCCGCCCGCGAAGCCGAAGACGTGGGCCTGCCAGCCGATGCCCTCGGCCGGCAGCAGCCCGGCGAACTGGTAGGCGAAGCACAGGCCCATGACCAGGCCGATGACGATGTCGATCAGGTGCCGGTCGAAGGCCCCGCGTACGAGCACGTACCCGAAGTAGCCGAACACCAGCCCGCTCGCGCCCGCGCCGATCGTGGAGGAGTCGGCGGTGAACCACGAGCCGAGCCCGCTGGCCACGGCGATCAGCCCGGTCACGCCGAGGAAACGCCGTACGCCCCGGTAGGCGGCGAGGAACCCGAAGATGAACAGCGGCCCGGAGTTGCCCTCGATGTGCGCCCAGCTCCAGTGCAGCAGCGGCGCGGAGACGATCCCCGGCAGCCGCTCGACGTCCCAGGCCCTGATCCCGTAGCTGTAGCTGAGGGAGTAGTCCGAGGCCCAGTTGGCCAGCTGGACCACCCAGATCAGCGCCAGGAATCCGACCATGACCCAGAAGGCCTTCCGGGCCTCCGCGATCATGATCTCGGCGGTGCGGCCGTCGCTCACGGAACCTCCCCGTCACTGGATCACCGGGGAAAGATACCGCCGACGGCCGCACGCGTCACTGGACGGCGGAGCCAGGAGCATGGCACCTCCGGGCGCTCCGCCCGCCGTTCGGCCACGGCTGAGGCCTGACCGTGCTCCAGCGCGTGCGCTCTCACGCCGGGCGGCGCGTTCGGCGGGGTCATGCCGGAAGTCATGAGGGAGCCGGGGCCTGCGCCCGCCGCGCCTCGCGGCCACGCGCTCGAACGGCGACCGCGCGCGGCCACCCCCGGCCGGCACGCCGGCTCACGGGTGATCAACCCGATGGCGGCGCCGTGCCGGCCGCCGGCGAGGCCGAGTCGTTCCGCACTGTGCGCTTGGGCGGCCATCGGCGCGGCCTCGGCGATTCCTTCCGCCCACCCGTACGGGGACAGGCGTTCAGGGGCGGCGGGCCGCCCAGACGGTGCGGCCGCCGCGCACTATCAGATCGCGGCGGTTGAGCGCCGTGCCGGGGTGGTCGCCGTTCAGCAGGTGATCCAGGGCGTCGAGATCGTCTGAGGCGAGGTGGCCGTCGAGGGCCGAGCGCAGCCGGCCGAGGAAGGTGTGCGCGTAGCGCCGGGCGTCCGGTGTCGCGGGGTCCCCCTCGACGGTGAACGCCCGCCGGGCGATCGGCTCGAAACCGGCCCGTTCCATGTGGCGTCCCCAGTCCGGGTGGGCGTTCCAGCCCGCCCGCGCCGCCGCCTCGTGGCAGCGGGTCTCCAGGCCGGGACGGCCCACGCCGATGTCATCGGGCAGGAAGCGCGGCAGCGTGTGCATCTCGACGACCGCCAGCAGGCCGCCGGGGTTCATCGCCGCGTGGATGTCGCGCAGCACCCGGTCGGGGGCGGCCAGGTGGTGCATCGAGGAGGCCGCCCATACGACGTCGACGGCGCCGATCGGCGGCCAGGCGGCGTCCAGGTCGGCCTGCACGGCCCGCAGCCGTCCGCCGAGCCCCTGCCGCCGCGCGGCGGCGCGCAGCCGGTCGAGCATCACCGGCGACCGGTCGACGGCGACGATCTCGGCCGTCGTGAAGCGCCGCGCCAGCGCCAGGCTGCCGGCGCCGGTGCCCGCTCCGACGTCGGCGATCCTGCGGGGCTGCGCGGGGGCGTGCCGCCGGAGCCAGCCGGTCAGGTCGTCCAGGTGAGAGCCGAACACCCGCGCGTCGAGGTCCAGCGTGTCGGCCACTTCCGTCTCGTCGGGGTGGGGGTGATGGCGGTGAGCGTGAGTCATGCCCTCACGCTAGGCGCGCCATGCGCCTACGGCATATACTCTTGCGTATGGAGCAAGAAGTCGACGTGGACCGGGTGGTCCGGCAGCGCATCCGCGGCCTGCGGCTGGCGCGTGGCTGGTCTCTCGACGCGCTCGCGGCGCGCTGCCACATCAGCCCGTCGAACCTGAGCCGCATCGAGACCGGGCGCCGCAGGATCGCCCTCGACCAGCTCGTGCCGATCGCCCGGGCGCTCGGCACCACGATCGACCAGCTCGTGGAGTCGGCCGACGACGAGGACGTCGTGATCCGGCCGGAGCCCTCTCAGACGTGCGGCGTGACCACCTGGCTTCTGTCCCGCGAACGGTCCCTGCACGGCGTGACCGTGGCCAAGCTGCGCATCACCCCCGACCGGCCGGCCGACGCCGAAGGACTGAGGGTGCACCCCGGTCGCGAGTGGTTCACGGTGCTGTCCGGCACCGCCCGTCTCCAGCTTGGCGAGCGCACGATCCTGGTGCGGGCGGGGGACGCCGCCGAGTTCTCCACCATGACCCCGCACGCGATCGGCGCCCACGAGGGCCCGGTGGAGATCCTCAGCATCTTCGATCAGGACGGGGAGCGCGTCCACCTGCGCCGCATCGACGGGACGGGCCGGGCGCCGGGTGGCCGCTGAGGCCGCCGGCGCCCGGAACGTCCCGGGGGATCCACGCCCTACACGCGCTCGATGACGACGACCGGGATCTCCCGGTCGGTCTTGGTGGCGTACTCGTCGTACGCGGGCCAGGTGGCGGTCATGGTCCGCCACATGTCCGGCCGTTCCCCGGGGGTCGCGGTGCGGGCGCGGGCCTTGAACCGGTCCCCCTTGATCTGGAACTCCACCTCGGGGTTGGCCTGGAGGTTGAGGTACCAGGACGGGTGCTTGTCGGCCCCGCCCTTGGACGCGACCACCAGGTAGGCGTCGCCGTACGGCTGGTAGATCAGCGGGGTGCTGCGCGGCTGTCCCGACTTGCGGCCCTTGGTGGTGAGGATGGCCACCGTGGTGCCCTGCCAGTCGTGGCCCTCCGCGCCGTCGGTCTCGAGATAGCGCTTGACGTGTTCCTCTCCGAAAAGCATGGTGATCACCTTCCCCGCAGGAGGGGATCAATCCCTCTGGTCGCCGGCCAATTCCAGCGCGACCTGCAGCCCCGCCGCGGCCCGCTCCTCGTCGGTCGCCGGCTCGTCGCGGAGGACGAACCAGGCGGCGTGCATCGCGAACAGCGCCATCGAGCGCCTGAGCCGCACCGGCAGCGGGTCGTCCGGCTCGCACAGCGCTCTCATCAGCTCGGCCATCCGCTCGCGCATCAGGCCGACCTTGGCATGGTCCTGCAACGCCGTCTTGTTGCGGTCCATGAACTGCATGATCTCGTGGTTGCGCCCGCGGGTCATCGCCGCGCAGTAGCGCCGGATCAGCTCCCGGCGGTTCTCCGCCGTACGCGGGTGCCGGTGCGCCCACGCGATCAGCTCGTCCAGCGTGTTGATCCGGTCTTCGATCAGGCTGGCGACAATGTCCTCTTTTGTCCGGAAATGGTAGTAAAGTGCCGCCTTGGTCACACCGAGGGCCTCTGCTATCTCCCGGAGCGACGTCGCCTCGTACCCCTGCTCGGTGAAGAGCTTGATCGCGACATCCTGGATGCGACTGCGCGTATCGGTCTGAGCACCCATATCTGCTGGTTCCTAATGACTTGACGGCCGGCAAGTAAGGACAATACCGTCCCTCGGGCACTAGCCTGTCGGCAGGTAAGTAATTTGTACAAAGGGGGCACCATGGCGGAGACCGCGGCCGCGCCCGGCCGGTCCCGGGAAGTGATGATCGTCTTACCCGGCCTGATGCTGGCGATGATGCTGGCGATGCTGGACAACATGATCGTCGGCACGGCGATGCCGAGGATCGTCGGGGAGCTCAACGGCCTGGAGTACTTCACCTGGGTCACCACCGCGTACGTGCTCGGCACCACGGTGTCCACGCCGATCTGGGGCAAGCTCGGCGACCTGTACGGCCGCAAGAACATCTTCCTGAACTCGATCGTCATCTTCCTGGTCGGCTCGGCGCTGTGCGGCATGGCGGGCTCGTCGCTGTTCGGCGGCCCCGGCGACGGCATGATCGAGCTGATCGCCTTCCGGGCGCTGCAGGGCCTCGGCGCCGGCGGGCTCATCGTCGGCGTGATGTCGATCATCGGCGACCTGGTCCCGCCCCGCGAGCGGGGTCAGTACCAGGGCATCATGGCCGCGATCATGTCGCTCGCCATGATCGCGGGCCCCCTGGTCGGCGGTTTCATCACCGACAACCTCGACTGGCGCTGGGCGTTCTACGTGAACCTCCCGATCGGCGGCGTGGCGCTGGTCTGGCTGATCCTCAAGCTGCACCTGCCCAGGCACCGCACCGAGCACCGCATCGACTGGCTCGGCGCGGCGGTCCTGACCGTGGCCATCACGGCGATCGTGCTGATCACCTCGTGGGGCGGCCAGGAGCACGGATACCCCTGGGGCTCCTGGCAGATCCTGGGCCTGACCGCGCTGGCGGTCGTCGCGCTGATCGTGTTCATCCCCATCGAGCGCAAGGCGGCCGAGCCGATCCTGCCGCTGCACGTGTTCGCCAACCGCAACTTCACGCTGATCAACGTGCTCGGGTTCCTGCTCGGCTTCGCGATGTTCGGCGCGATCACCTTCCTGCCGATGTTCCAGCAGATCGTGCAGGGCGCGACGGCCACCAACTCCGGTCTGCTCCTGCTGCCGATGATGGCCTCGTCGATGGTCGTGTCGCTGTTCGTCGGCCGGGCGATCACCAAGACGGGCAAGTACAAGAGCTACCCCGTGATCGGCGGCGTGATCATGGCCATCGGGATGTGGCTGCTGTCGACGCAGGACGTGCACACCCCGCCCTGGCTGACCGGCGTCTACATCGCCGTCCTCGGCCTCGGCATGGGCTTCCTGATGCAGACGACGATGCTGATCGCGCAGAACAGCGTCGAGCAGAAGGACCTCGGCGTGGCCAGCAGCGCCTCCACGTTCTTCCGCTCCATCGGCGGTTCGTTCGGCATCTCGCTGTTCGGCGCGGTCTTCAACAGCCGCCTCGCCGACGAGCTCGCCGCCAAGTTCGGCGCGGGCGCCGCCGCCATGGCCGGCTCCGGCGGCGGGCAGATCAACCGGGAAGTGCTCGACAGCCTTCCGCCGGCGGTGAAGTCGGGCTTCCTGGAGGCGCTCGCCAACACCATCGCCACGGTCTTCCTGTGGTCGGTCGTGTTCGCCGTGGTGGTCCCGGTGATCGCCGCCTTCATCAAGCACGTCCCGCTGCGCGGCGGCGCACCCGGCGCCGCCGCGGGCGAGAAGGCGGAGCCGGTGGCCGCCGCCTTCGAGTGACCTGATCAAGGACCGGTACGGCCGGCCCGATCGAGAGCCGGTACGGCGCACCCCGCGCGGGCGTGCGCCGTACCGCTTTCCGGGGTCAGGCGGGCCGCTCGGTCCGGTCCGCCGACCAGTCGGTGTGGAAGGAGCCCTCCCGGTCGACCCGCCGGTAGGTGTGGGCGCCGAAGAAGTCGCGCAGCCCCTGCAGCAGCGCGGCGGGCAGCCGGTCGCGGCGCAGCCCGTCGTAGTAGGCGAGCGCCGAGGAGAAGCCCGGCGTGGGCACCCCGATCGTCGCCGCCGTGGCCACGACCCGCCGCCATGACTCCTGGGCCTCCTCCAGCGCCTGGGCGAAGGCGGGATCGACCAGCAGCGTCGGCAGGTTCGGGTCGGCGTCGTAGGCCTCCCTGATCCGGTCGAGGAAACGCGCCCTGATGATGCAGCCGCCGCGCCAGATCGTGGCCATCGAGCCCAGCTTGAGGTTCCAGCCGTACTCCGCGCTCGCCGCGGCCATCTGGTCGAACCCCTGGGCGTACGCCACGATCTTGGAGGCGTACAGCGCCCGCCGCACGTCCTCGACGAGGCCGGAGTCGCCGGCCGTGCCGGAGGGGCCGGCGAGCGAACGGGCGGCGGCCCGCTGCTCCGGGTGCCCCGACAGGGCCCGGGCGAACACCGCCTCGGCGATGCCGGTGACGGGGACGCCGAGGTCGAGCGCGCTCTGCACGGTCCAGCGGCCGGTGCCCTTCTGCTCGGCCTGGTCGACCACCACGTCCACGAACGGCCTGCCGGTGGCGGCGTCGGTGTGACCGAGCACCTCGGCGGTGATCTCGATGAGGTACGACTCCAGGTCGCCGCGGTTCCAGTCGCGGAACACCTCGGACAGCTCCTCGGGGCTCAGCCCCAGGGCCTGCCGGAGCAGGTCGTAGGACTCGGCGATGAGCTGCATGTCGGCGTACTCGATGCCGTTGTGCACCATCTTGACGAAGTGGCCGGCGCCGTCGGGGCCGACATGCACGCAGCACGGCACCCCGTCGACCTTGGCCGCGATGTCCTCGAGCAGGGGGCCGAGCGTCTCGTACGCCTCGGGAGCGCCGCCGGGCATGATGCTCGGGCCGTTGAGCGCCCCCTCCTCGCCGCCCGAGATGCCCGTGCCGACGAAGTGAATGCCCCGCTCCCGCAGCGCGGCCTCCCGGCGGCGGGTGTCCATGTAGTGGGCGTTGCCACCGTCGATGATCATGTCGCCGGGCTCCATGACGGCGGCCAGCTCCTCGATCACGGCGTCGGTGGGCGCTCCGGCCTTGACCATGATGATCGCCTTGCGGGGTCGTTCGAGGGAGGCGACGAACTCCTCGATCGTGCCCGCGGGCAGGAACGCGCCCTCGTCGCGGTGCTCCTCCATGAAGCGGGTCGTACGGCTTTCCGTACGGTTGTGCACCGCGACCACGTGACCGTGGCGGGCGAAGTTCCGGGCGAGATTGCGGCCCATGGTCGCCAGGCCGGTCACCCCGATATCTGCCTTGTCCATGTACCAAGTCATACCTCTCCCCGGGGGATGAGCGGTCGGCGCGGGTGGGCGTGTCCCGCGGCGCCGATCGCGTTGTCCCGGGCCGGCCCCGGCGCGCCGGGCCGTGGCGGCGCCGCCCGGGTTGAGGGGTTCGCCCGGTATCGCCGCAGGCCGGGGGCGCGAGCAGGGGCTCCGCTGCCTTATCCTGACAAAACCCGCAAAGCTAGCGGGTTTTGTATAGACATGGCCGTCCGATGGCGAGGACACTTGGCCTCCCGCCGGGCCGCTGGTAATTCACTACAGCCAAGAAGGGCCGGACATCGGGCCGGCCCGCCTACCGTCCTCGCGCACCTACGGAGAAAAGTCGTGTTCGCACCGAAGCCGGAACGGTCAGTCGTCGCGGTCCCTCCGCCCGGAGACGGGCCCGGATTCTGGGCGGGCGCGCCCAGCGCGG
Organism: Microbispora rosea subsp. aerata; assembly: GCF_014647835.1. Taxonomy (GTDB): domain Bacteria; phylum Actinomycetota; class Actinomycetes; order Streptosporangiales; family Streptosporangiaceae; genus Microbispora; species Microbispora aerata. The sequence continues at coordinate 17,137 of NZ_BMPY01000037.1, read as the reverse complement.
TGAGCCGGGACGGATGGATCTACCTGGCCTACCGGCTGCGCCGGCCGGTGGACGAGGGACGCGGGTACGCCGTGGAGATCGCCCGCTCGGCCGACGGCGAGCGGTTCGAGACGATCCACACGATCACCAAAGAGGAGATGAAGACCGAGTCGCTGGAGCGCCCGACGCTCGTGGTGACTCCGGAGGGCAGGTGGCGCCTGTACCTGAGCTGCGCCACCTACGGCACCAAGCACTGGCGGGTGGAGATGATCGAGGCCGCCGGACCGGCCGAGTTCGACCCCGCCGACGCGCGGGTCGTGCTGCCCGGCGACCTCAAGACCGGCGTCAAGGACCCGGTGATCCTCCACCACGGCGGCATATGGCACCTGTGGGCGTCCTGCCACCCCCTGGAGGACCCCGACGAGGCCGACCAGATGGTGACCGACTACGCCACCAGCACCGACGGCGTCGAATGGGTCTGGCAGGGGACCGCGCTCGACCGGCGGCCGGGCGAGTGGGACTCGCGCGGCGTACGGGTGACCGCGGTCACCTTCAGCGGCGAGACCGTCATCGCCTACTACGACGGCCGCGCGTCGGCGGAGGAGAACTACGAGGAGCGCACGGGCGTGGCCATCGGCCCCGACCCGTCCACGCTCACCGCCACCGGCACCGCCCCCATCGCCCAGTCGGAGCACGCCGGGGGAGGCCTGCGCTACCTGTCGATCCTGCCCGTGCCCGGGGGACACCGCCTCTACTACGAGCTGACCCGCGCCGACGGCGCCCACGAGCTGCGGACCGAGCTGCGCTGACCGCGCGGCCGGGGCGGCTGTAGTGCCGGACGAGGTCCCCGGGCAACCGAGGGTGTTCTTGGTCCAGCGGCCCGCCTAGTCCCGCACCTACCGAGGTCCCGGTGATCCACGGGACCTCGGCGGCGGACGCCCTCGACCGGGCCCGCGAGGCGGTCGCCCGCCGGCCCGGCGCGCTCACGAGCCGCGCCGACCGCGCGGAGGGCGGTTCTCGGCGGGCTGGGCTGGCTGTTGCGCCGGGCACGGCGCCTCCGGTCCCCGCTCACTCGCCGGCGTCGCCGACGGCGGGAAGAGCGGGGAGCGGCCGGCCACGTCCGCCCAGGACAACTGGGGGCGAGCCGGGATGGCCGGGCCGGCCGGGCCGCCGGGGACGGAGATCACCGTGGACGTTCACGCGTGAAGGTCATTTCCCGGCCGGCGGCGCGCCGCCCGTGCCCGGTGGCTGAGCGGGCGAAGGCGACCCCAGGCCGGAGACGGTCCTGGGGCGGCCGTTGCGGGCCTGCGTCTGGCCCGACGGCCGGGCTCCGACCAGGCCCCCCGACCGCTCCCGGGGGCGCAGCCAGTCGCTGAAGTCGTCGCCGAAGGAGCCGCGGCCGAGCACGTCGCGCAGCAGCGCGATGTCGGCGGCGAAATAGGTCAGCAACTCCTGGCGCTGCTCCCACGTGAGCGGCCGCCGGGGCTGCCCGTCGCGCTGCAGCACACGCTCCAGCGGCGCGGTGAGCCGCTGGCCCAGCAGCGGATCGCCGAGCCGGGCGAGCCGGGCCAGGATCCGATGTCTGCGGCTGCGCGATGGGTGGGCCGTGACGTTCTCCCTGGGCACCTCGGTGATGAGCCCCTGCTCCACCCCGAGGAACGCGCAGATGCGGTCGAGCGTGGCGGCGGGCCGGTCGACCAGGTCCCGATAGCGGAATATCAGCACCTGCTCGCGGGGGAACAGCGTGAACAGGTGCTCCAGTTGCTCGCCATACCGGCCGAGGCCGACGTAGTGCCAGAACGGCGACCAGCCGTCGGCGATCCGCCGCTTCTCCGCCGCGCAGGCCTCGATGACGTCGTCGATGGGCTCCAGACCGGCCGACCACAGGTGGGTCCAGTTCGAGTGCGCGCGCTCTACGGGGTCGCGCAGCGAGACGATGAGCTTCGCCTCCGGGATCGTCTCCTTGATCCGCCGCTGGGCCGCTCGGTCGTACAGATAGAAGGGGGTGGACTCGCCGCGCAGCGCCCCCGGCTGCGCGTCCGCGAACAGCGCCTCGTAGTCGGCGCGCCGCCACACGTGCTCGCGGTAGGTCTCCGCGTCCCCCGGCCCGCCCTTGGCCGGGGGCGGTCCGTCGGTGAGGAAGAACTTCGGCTCCTTGACGGGAGACATGAACAGACGGGGATGGCGGGCGAGCGCCGCGTGAAGGGCAGTGGTGCCGGCCTTCGGCACCCCGATGACCAGGAAGTCGGGTAGGGCCATGACAGTCCTCCTATTTCCCGATTTCTTAAGTTGGTTTTGCCCCTTCCGTGCGCCAAGAATCACCCGACGTCGCTGTAGTACCACCGAAACGTGCCTTACCTACCGCTTCGGCGCTTAAATCCCCCTGAGGCCGACTCGTACGGCAGGCCTGCGGGGGCTGAGCGCGGCGGCGCGCCGATCGGTGTCGGACCAGACCTCGAACCACACCTCGTTGCGGCCGGCCTCGCGGACCAGCCCCCAGCGATCGGCCAGCATGTCCAGCAGCGGCAGGCCACGGCCGCCCTGGCTCGCCCCGTCGGGGAGCGGATGACCGGCGCAGGGCGGACCGGCCGAGCCGTCGTCCGCCACGGAGACCCGCACCCGGTCGGGCAGGCACGAGACGGTGACCGTGAAGGCGCCGCCGTCCCCCGAACGGGAGTGGACGACCGCGTTCGTCGCGATCTCGCTGGTCAGCAGCACGCAGTCGTCATGCCGGGGATGACCCCGGCCGAGGGCGGCCGACACGAGCCTGCGCGCCCGCCCCACCTGATCCCGTCCACCCGCGAGCCGGGCCACGCGGTTCCCCGCGCCGTCCCCCGAGATCTCCATAAGCACCCTCCCGTACGTGGACGGTGTGGCCGTCGCTGGAGAGGACGTGCGGTGCGATGCCCGCGATGTCACGAGAAAGTAGGACTCTCCTTGCCCTGACATGTCAGGAATGACCCGAAACGGCGAGCTTTGTAGGCCCGGAAACGGCCCGAGAAGGCGAGCCCCACCGATGGTCAAACCCGCCGACGTCGGAGGTTCGCCCGCATCCCGGCGGTGTCCGGGGACCGGCCGCAGGCCAACGGTGTTCGGAGTGGCGAAGACGGTGACGGTGGAGACCAGGGCCCGGGTGGCATCACGGAGCCGAGGAAGGGACCGGTATGCGACGGGGCGGTGGGACCGGTCCGTCCGGTCCCACCGCCCCATTCGTTCTTCGAGAAAGCCGCGTGGGCTTGCTTTGTTAGGAGTTTTGGGCGGCCCCTCCCGGGGTGGAGCCGTTCACGACGAGCACGCGCTCGCGCTCGGGCACCTCGATGGCCGGGAACGTTCCGGTGTCGACGATGCCGTGCTCCCGGAACGCCGCCTCGATCAGCGCGTGCGCCTGCGGTTCGAGCTTCCACAGCGCCCGCCACTCCCGCGCCACGGTGAGCGGGATGCCCACCTCCTGGGCGATGTCGGCGGCCCGGGGGACGTACTTGCGGGCGATCTGCTGGTCCCAGTACGCCCGGGCGGCCCGGAGCTGGGCGGCGCGCTGGGCGGTGTCCACGACGGGCGCCGGCTCGGCGGGGATGTCCTCCTCCTCGTCGTCGATCAGCTCCGCGATGGCCGCCGCGGGCAGCGCCGGGGGAGCCTGGGGCTCCTCGCGCTCGGGCGCCCAGGGGACCGGCGGGGCGAGGTCGATCAGCGCGGAGGTGTTGTAGAGCGCGCCGATCTGGGACAGCAGGGCCTCCTGCCGCTTCTCGTCCACGGCCAGGCCGGTGTATTCCACGGCCTGGTCCATCGCCTTGTCGAGCTTGGCCATCGCGGCGCGCAGCTTGCGCTCGGACGCCCCGGCCTCGCGCAGCGCGCGGACCCGCTTGGCGGCCAGCGCCACCCTGGTCAGCCTGCGGTGCGCGTCCACCTCGCTCGCCGTACGGTCGCTCGCCTCGGCCAGGCCGATCCTGACGAGCACGCGCTCGGGGGTGATCCGCCAGTTGATGCGGCCCCGGCCGGTGATGCGGACCCGCTCGATGGCCATGCCGCGCTCCCACAGCCAGGCGGCCACGAGCGGGGCGGCGAGACGGAAGACGGCCTCGGCGACGCTGCGGGCGTCCATGCTCGACAGCACGGCCGACAGGGAGGTGAAGACCCACACGGCGACGCCGTCGATGCCGGCCGAGTAGTTCTCCCGCATGTTGCGGCGCGCCCGTACGGCGCTGGTGATGACGGCGACCTCGATGAACGCGAACAGCAGGAGCCGCAGCGGTCCGTCGAACCCGAGGACGTCGCCGGAGAAGCGCCACATGCCCTGGGCGGAGACACCCGTGGCGATGCTGGCGGCGACGATGGTGAGGACGTCCTCGGTGGGCCTGGTGGACGCCCAGCGGCGGAACAGGCGGACCAGGGCGCGCAGGGCGAAGAAGGCCAGGGTAAGCAGGACCAGGCCGATGACGCTGATGATGACTGTTCCGACCGGATGGGCCGACGCGTAGGCGGTTATTTGGTCAATGGGGGGCATCAGTCACGGTCTCTCGACGTCCGATGGTTTTCCCCGAGATCATTCCAGAACAGCGTCGCCCCGTGGTACGAAACAGCGTTCACCGTAAGCGGCCGGTGTCGCCGCCGTCACAGGATTTCAGCCGACGGGAGCGGCGAGCCAGGCGTCCACCTCGCGGCGCAGCGCGCGCTTGGTCTCCTCGGGGGCGAACGACGCGTCGATAGAGGCGCGGGCGAGCTCGGCCAGCGCCGCGTCGTCGTAGCCGAAGGCGTCCCCGGCCCTGGCGTACTCCTCCGTCAGGGTGGTGCCGATGATCGACGGGATGTCGGTGTTGAGCGTGACGGCCAGCCCCGCCTCGCGCAGCCGGGGGAGCGGGTGGGCGGCCAGGCCGTCCACGATGCCGAGCGCGACGTTGGACGACGGGCACACCTCCAGCGGGATGCCCCGCTCGCGCACCTCCGCGGTCAGGTCCGGGTCTTCCAGCACGCGGATGCCGTGGCCCAGGCGCTCGGTGCGGCCCACCGTGATCGCCTCGCGTACGCTGCCGGGGCCCTCGCACTCGCCCGCGTGGTGCACGATGTGCAGGCCCGCGTCCGCCGCGGCGGCGAAGACCTCGGCGAACGGCGCCAGCGGGTAGGACTCCTCCCCGGCCAGGCCGACGCCGATCACCCCGTCGTCCGCGTACCGGGTGGCGAGCTTCACCGTACGCCGGGCACGCTCGACCGAGCGCCGCCGCGAGTGGTCGAGCAGCACCCGGCACTCGACGCCGTACGCCTCGCCGCCCTCGGCGAGGCCGGCGAGCACGGCCTCCAGCGGCATCTCGAGGTCGCCGATCCGCTCCCCGTGCGAGGCGGCGGTGAAGGTGACCTCCGCCCATCGGGTGCCCTGGGCCGCCTCGTCCGCGCAGAACTCCACGGCGATCCGGTGGAAGTCCTCCGGCCGGATCAGGCACTCCCGTACGAGCGCGTTGTGGTCGGCGAAGTGCCGGAAGCCGTCGAACGGCCGTTCCGGAGCCGGGGCCGGGACCGGGCGGCCGTTGGCCGCCGCGATCTCCGCCAGCGTGTCCGGCCGCACCGTGCTCTCCAGGTGGACGTGCAGGTGGGCCTTGGGCAGCAGGGTGAGATCGCGCACGGCCGCCAGGTTAGGCGCCGCAGGCGGCCCGCCGCACACCGTTTTCCGCCGGACCGCCCCGCGCCGTCTGATCCGGGTCGGCATCCGCCGTCCTCGCGGGAACCGTTTCGCCGATACCGCGCGGGCGCACCCTGTTCCGGTAGGCGGATGATGACCCGGCCGCCGCGGTGTTCGAGCCGGGGCCGGCGGGCGCGGACCTCGCCGGTGGGATCCTCTGGTGGCAGGGGTGACGGCCCGGCCGGGCGAGCGTCGCCGGTCAGATGTCCAGGTTGAGGCGGGCGATGGGCTCGACCAGCTCCTCCTCTTCATAACGCAGGTGCGACAGCAGCACGTCGGACAGCAGGTCCACCTGCTCGCGTACGCCGTCGAGCCGGTCCGGGTCCTCGATCATGGCGACGAGCGCGGCGTCCAGCTCCGTCAGCACTCCGGCGATGACCTCGTGCTCCTGCTCCAGCCGGGCCACGACCGGGGCCAGCGACTCCTGTGCCGCCGTCAGCATCGGGAACATGTGCTCGTCTTCGATCGTGTGGTGAGTGGTCAGCAGGCGGCAGTACGACGCGCAGAACGTGCCGAGGGTCCAGTAGTTCTGCCGCATGGTGAGCTGGTTGATCATCGAGCGGAGCGCGGCGGCGTCCGAGCGGCCGGCGGCGACCTGTTCCAGGGCGTCCCTGATCTGGGTCAGCTCCCGGCGCAGGTGGTCGTGGATGAGCACGAGCCGCTGCCCGTTCGCCTGCTGCCGAGGCGTGAGCGCGGAGATGTCCCGCTTGGGCAGCCGGGGCCGGGTCGAGTCGTCGAGCAGCGCGGTCCGCCCCGCCTGAACCCCCGGCTCGCCGTCCCGCCGCACCGTGCGAGCGGACGCCGTACGGACATGTGCCGGGTCGTCGGCCCCTTGCCGGGCCCGCCCGCGCTCCCGCGCCACGGCCTCGCGTACGGCGGGGGCGACCTCCTCGGCGAAGACCTTGAGGTCCCTGTCGTCGTCCACGGCCAGCACGAACACGCTCATGCCGTGGCTCAGCGCGAGTTCGGCGAGCTGCTCGGCCCATGCGGCCGGCGGCCCGTCGAGGAACCCCTCCCCGGCCACGCCGGAGAACCGGCCCGCGATGTTGTAGGCGCGGCGGATCTCGCCGGGGTCGCGCCCGGCCCGCTCGGCGGCGGCGTCCACGATCTCGCTCATCGCGCCCAGCTCGCCGGGCGCGGCGTACCCGGACGAGGGCACCCACCCGTCGCCGAGCCGCCCGGTCAGTTCGAGCATGCGCCGCTTGTACGCGCCGAGCCACAGCCCGATCGGATGCGGAGGGAACGGCCCCGGGTGCGCGCCCTCCAGCCGGTAATGCCGGCCGTCGAGCCGTACGGCCCCGCCCGGCGTCCACAGCGCGCGGATGACCCCGATGGCCTCCTCCAGCGCCTCCACGGCCTCGCCCGGACTCCGGCGCGGGCCGTCCATGGCCGCGATGCCGTCCCAGAACGCCCCCGAGCCCAGCCCCAGCTCCACCCGGCCCCCGCTCAGGATGTCGAGCGACGCGGCGGCCTTGGCGAGCACCGCGGGCGGGCGCAGCGGCAGGTTCACCACGTCGGGGAACAGCCGCACCCGCTCGGTGCGCCCCGCGAGCGTGGACAGCAGCGTCCAGGTGTCCAGGAACGACGGCTGGTACGGGTGGTCCTGAATGCCGATGATGTCGAGCCCGATCTCGTCGGCGAGCACGGCCTGCCGGACGATCCGATGGTGCCCTGCCGCGTCGGGCGTGAGGAACGCCCCGAACCACAGCTCATGTCCGAAGTCGGCCATTAATTCGCTACCTTTCCGCGTTCAGGACCGGGAGCCTACCTTTGCGACAAGAACCGGCGGCATGACCCTGGCGATCCCCGGCGGCACCGTCCTGTCGGTGGTCATCGGCTCGCACGCGTACGGGCTGGAGACCGAGGACTCGGACGTGGACCGGCGGGGCGTCTAAGGCGGCGTGACGAGATGGGCGCGCCCTGGCGGAAGGCCGCGTCGCGACGGAGAGCGGGCGCCGTGACACGCAGCGGCGGCTGTTCGGCCGCACGGGCGAGCTCAAGCCGCTGCTCTACGCGTTCCGCGTGCTGCTGACCGGCATCCACCTCATGCGTACGGGTGAGACCGTCGCCGACCTCACCCTGCTCTTCGACGGCGGGCCGCCGTACCTGCCCGGCCTGGTCGCGGCCAAGCGCGAGGCCGAGCACGGCGGGCTGCCGGACGGTGCGCCCGGCCGGGAACGGCTCGAGGCCGACCTCGACGCGCTCACCGCCCGCCCTGGAGGCCGCCCGGGATTCCTCGGCCCTGCCGGACGCCCCGTCGGCGCACGACGCCCTGCACGACCTCGTCGTACGGACCCGTCTCGCGGGACGCTGAACCGAGCGGGCAGCGTCGGGGACACGCGAACAATGCGGGGTGCCGCCCCGCGGAGCGGGGTCATCGCGGATAATGGCCCAAGCCGCCATCATCCCAGGAGAACGCTTTGACCAGTCATTTCGGCAAAGACAATCTCGACCTGGCCGCGAGCGCGGAGGCACTGGCCGAAAGCGCGCCCACCGGATCGCTGCGTCACGCGGCGGCCAAGTCGGTCGCGATCACCTTCGCCACGACCCGTGACGCCGCTGAGGCTCGCAGCACCCTGAACGGCATCTCACCGGAAGACGTACGGCGGGCCGCGCTGGAGATCTTCGACGAGCTGGCCGCCCGCGCGGACTGAGGCACGCGCCGTCGAGCAGGCCGCCCGCATCACCCGGCCGGCCGTGGAATCGTCGCGCCTGGGGCGTGTCTGACGACGCCGCCCGTCGCCGGCGTGGATCCGGGCGGATGCCTCGCGGACGGGGCGGCAACGCCGCGAGGCGCCGCCCGAGCCACACGCGGCAGGGCCTTGCCTCGAGTTGTCGGGGATCTGGCCCAGGGTGCCCGGACGGCCTGAGCCAGGTCAGGGCGTTCCGGACGGCGCCGTCTGGCGCGTCTTCCCGGCACGCACCCACCCGCCTGACGCGGATCATTCGCGCAGAGACAGCCCCGGGTGCGCTCCTTGGTTTCCGGCGGGCGGTTCTGGCTGCGGGTCAGCGCCGACATCCGTTTTCGGTGGGGTCTCTCGTCCCGAATACCCGCCGCTGTCCCGCGCTCGCTCTACCGGGTGCCTGTGGGGTTCCATAGGTGTACGCGGAGCCCCGGCGAGGGCGTCCCGCCTGATGGGGAGACGCGGGGTCCTGACGGGATGCGCGGTCCCTGATGAGGCGTGGGGTTCTATGGGGCACGGAGCCCCTGAACGAGGACGTCCTGCTTGCTTCCCGAAGAGAATGCGGGCCTGAGGCGGGGGCACGGGGTCCGCATGGGGGAGCGGCGATGAGCGGGCAGACGCCGGGGAATGCCGCCGGGGGCGAGAACGCCGCCCGCGTGACACTGCTGACGTTCGGGCACGGCACCGCGCCGCGCGAGCATCTCATCCCGCTGCTGCGGGGTGCCGGCGTGCGGGAGGTGGTCGACGTACGGACCGCACCCGGCAGCAGGCGCAACCCCGACGCCGGCCGCGCGGCGCTGGAGAGCTGGCTGCCCGAGGCGGGGATCGGCTATCGATGGGACAGGCGGCTGGGCGGGTTCCGCCGCGCGGCCCCGGACTCGCCCGACGTCTTCTGGGAGAACGCCTCGTTCCGGGGATACGCCGGCTACTCCCGGCACCCCGGCTTCCTCGCCGCGATGGACGATCTGCTGGCGCAGGCGCGCGCCGCCCGGACCGCGGTGATGTGCGCGGAGGCCGTGTGGTGGCGCTGCCATCGGCGGATCATCGCGGACTTCGCCGTTCTCGTACGGGGAGCGCGCGTGCTCCACCTGTCGCACGAAGGAAGCCTCTCCGAACACGCGCCGACCTCCGGCGCGAGGCTGCGCGACGACGGGCTTCTCGTCTACGACCGGTTGTGAGGCGGGCTCGGGCCGCTGAGATCGGACAACCCGGCACCCCGGCTTCCTCGCCGCGATGGACGATCTGCCGGCGCAGGCGCGCGCCGCCCGGACCGCGGTGATGTGCGCGGAGCCGAGGGAGGGTGAGCCGAGCGGGCAAGGGCGGACAAGCTGAGGGCAGACAAACCGAAAGCCGGTCCCGTGATCTCGGGACCGGCTTTCCGGTGATGTGTGGTGGGCGATACTGGGATTGAACCAGTGACCTCTTCCGTGTCAGGGAAGCGCTCTCCCGCTGAGCTAATCGCCCTTGGCCGTACCAAGAGGTGGAGACGGGATTTGAACCCGTGTACGCGGCTTTGCAGGCCGCTGCCTCGCCTCTCGGCCACTCCACCGTGTCGCCCTGCACAGTGCCAAGGTGCACAGTGTCAAGCTCCGAGCGGAAGACGGGATTCGAACCCGCGACCCTCACCTTGGCAAGGTGATGCTCTACCACTGAGCCACTTCCGCGTTTCCCGGCTCTTCCCGGCCGGGCTCACGGGAAGACTTTATCCAATCTCTCGCCGACTCCCCAAATCAGCGGTGTTCGCCCTGCTCACACCGCAAGTGCGGCCGGTTGCTTCCATCCCCGTCGAACCGTCCGCGCGTTAGCGTCGACGCATGTCCGTGACACATCACCGCACACGCACCGCGATCGCCGGCCCGGCCGCGGGAGGGGCCGGCATCGCGGGCAGGGCTGAGGCCGCGGAGGAAGCCGGGGTCGCGGAAGGGAGCCAGGCCACGAGAGAGGCCGGGATGGTGGGAGGGATCGCGATCGCGGAAGAGACCGCGGTCGCGGGGAGAAGCGGGGTCGCGGAAGGGGTCGAGGCCGGGGAGGGGGCCGGGGCTGTGAGAGGGGCTGAGGCTGCGGGGAGAACCGGGTTCTCGGGAGGAACCGACGCTTCGGGAGGGGACGAGGTCGCGGGGGACGTCGACATCGCCCCGGTGGCGGCCCTGATCGCGGACGGCGCCCGCGCCGCCATGCTCACCGCGCTGCTCGACGGCAGGGCGCTGGCGGCGGGGGAGCTGGCCAGGATCGCGGGCGTGAGCGCGCCCACCGCCAGCTCCCACCTCGCCCGGCTCCTCGACGGCGGTCTGGTGAGCGTGGTGAGACAGGGACGGCATCGCTACTACCGCCTCGCCGGCCCGGACGTCGCCCACACCCTGGAGGTGCTGGCCGGGATCAGCGGGCGCGTCGCCGTACGGTCCCTGCGGCAGTCGCGGCAGGCCCGGCTGCTGCGGGAGGCGCGCAGCTGCTACGACCACCTGGCCGGGCGGGTGGGGGTCGAGCTGTACGACGCGCTGGTGCGCGAGGGGCATCTCGTCGACGCCGACGGCGGCTGCCTGCTGACCGCGAGCGGCGCGGACGCGCTGACGGAGCTGGGCGTGGACGTGGAGCGGGTCCCCCGCGCCCGCCGCGGGTTCGCCCAGGGCTGTCTCGACTGGTCCGAGCGCCGGCCGCACCTGGGCGGGGCGCTCGGCGCTGCGGTCCTGGAACGGCTCCTGGCCCGGGGGTGGCTGGAGCGGGGGACGATGCCCCGCGCGCTTCGCCTGACCGCCGCGGGGCGGGAGGGGCTGGAGAGGACATTTGGGTGTAAGGACCTAAATTAAGATACGCTGGTTACCCACCACGCGCGCACGCGCGAGTAGCACGACGTGAAAGAGTGGGACGATGCACGACAACGGGGTCGTGGCCGTCGGCCCGGGACCGCTCGCCTTCGACGACGTGGTCCGGGTCGCGAGGTACGGCGCACAGGTCCGGCTGACGGACGACGCGATCGCCGAGATGGCCGCCTCACGGGGGAGGGTGGAGGAGCTCGCGGAGGCCGACACCCCGGCCTACGGCGTCTCCACCGGTTTCGGCGCCCTCGCCACCCGGCACATCGACCCCTCGCTGCGCGCCCAGCTCCAGCGCAGCCTCATCCGCTCGCACGCGGCCGGGTCGGGGCCGGAGGTGGAGACCGAGGTCGTGCGGGCCATGATGCTGCTGCGCCTGCGCACGCTCGCGACCGGGCACACCGGCGTGCGCCCGGCCACGGCCCGGGTGCTGGAGTCCCTGCTGAACGCCCGGCTCACCCCGGTCGTCCACGAGTACGGCAGCCTCGGCTGCTCCGGCGACCTCGCCCCGCTCTCCCACGTCGCCCTGACGATCATGGGCGAGGGGGTCGTACGGGACGCCGAGGGACGCCTGCGCCCCGCCGCCGAGGCGCTCAAGGAATGCGGCGTCGAACCCGTCGAGCTGGCGGCCAAGGAGGGGCTCGCGCTCATCAACGGCACCGACGGCATGCTCGGCATGCTGGTGCTCGCGCTGCACGACCTGTCGCGGCTGCTCACGACCGCCGACATCAGCGCCGCGATGAGCGTGGAGGCGCTGCTCGGCACCGACTACGTGTTCGCGGCCGATCTTCAGGCGCTGCGTCCTCACCCCGGCCAGGCCCTCGCGGCGGCCAACATGCGCACGCTGCTCGCGGGCTCGGGAGTGATGGCCTCCCACCGCGACGGCTCCTGCACCCGGGTCCAGGACGCCTACTCCCTGCGCTGCGCGCCGCAGGTCGCCGGCGCCGCCAGGGACACCCTCGCCCACGCGTCGGCCGTCGCCTCCCGCGAGATCGCCAGCGCGATCGACAATCCCGTCGTGCTCGCCGACGGGCGGGTGGAGTCCAACGGCAACTTCCACGGCGCCCCGGTGGCGTACGTCCTGGACTTCCTGGCCATCGCGGTGGCCGACCTCGCCTCGATCGCCGAACGGCGCACCGACCGCATGCTGGACGTGGCGCGCAGCCACGGCCTTCCGGCGTTCCTCGCCGACGACCCCGGCGTGGACTCCGGGCACATGATCGCGCAGTACACCCAGGCGGCGATCGTGTCCGAGCTCAAGCGGCTGGCGGTGCCGGCGAGCGTGGACTCGATTCCGAGCTCCGCCATGCAGGAAGACCACGTCTCGATGGGCTGGGCGGCGGGCCGCAAGCTGCGCCGCGCCGTCGACGGGCTGACCCGCGTGCTCGCGATCGAGCTGCTGACCGCCGCCCGGGCGCTCGACCTGCGCAGGCCGCTTGAGCCCGCGCCGGGGACGGGCGCGGTCGTCGCGGCCCTGCGTGAGTCCGTGGCGGGCCCGGGGTCCGATCGCTTCCTCGCCCCGGAGATCGAGGCGGTCGTCCGGCTCGTCGAAAGCGGCGCCGTGGTCGCCGCAGCCGAGTCCGCCGCCGGCCCCCTGGCCTGAACCGCCCCCGCGGTACGGCCCCGCGCCCGCCGGCGGGGCGTCAGGGAAGGGCGGCGACCACCTCGACTTCGATGACCAGCCCCGGCTGGAACAGCCGTTCGACCTCCACGGTGGTGCTGGCGGGCGGCTCCCCGGTGATGAACCGGCGGCGGACCGCGGCGTACTCGTGCAGCCGGTCCATGTCGGTCAGGAACGTCCTGATGTGCAGGATCCGGTCGAACGACGAGCCCTGGTCGGCGAGAATCCGCCCCAGGTTCTCCATCACGACCTCGGACTGCCGGGTCATGTCGCCCTCGCCGACGACCTTCCCGTCCTCGTCCAGCGCCACCTGCCCGGACACGAACAGCAGGTCCCCGAAGCGTACGGCGTGGGAGTAGCGGCCGTTGGTCGCCGGGACGGACGGCGGGTTGACCGCGCGCACCTCCCTCGCCGCGGGGGCCGCCGACGCTTGGGGCGAAAGGGGTCCCGCCGCGCGGGACGAAGGGGTTCCCGCCGCCTGAGACGCCGCGAAGGGGACGACGGCGGTGAGGTCGTGCCCCGCCAGCCCGGCCGCGACCGCCCCCGCGAGCAGGTCACGGGCGGCGGCGGTCACCGTCTGGCGCCTGCCCGGCCCCTCGGTGGCGAGCCGCAGGTCCTTGGCGGCCAGGCCGAGGGCGTACCGCGTCTCGAACGGGCCCGACTCGGCCACGGGCCGCAGCCGCTCCGCCAGCCCGGCCAGCGGCGTGGCCCCGAGGACGTCCAGGAGGGCGGTGCGGCCGACCCCGAGCCGGTCCGCGTAGGCCATCGTCTCGGCCAGCCCCACCTGGGCGGTCACCAGCGCGCTCATCACGGCGAGCTTGGTCGCGGCGCCCGATCCCGGGCCGCCCGTCTCGCGTACCGTGCCGAAGACGCGCAGCACGTCCGACACGCGGTCGAGGTCCGCGCGCTCGCCTCCGGCGAGCACGACCAGCGTGCCCTCGGCGGCCGGGCCGACGCTGCCGAGCACGGGGGCGTCGACGAGGCCCACGCCCTGCGGGAGCATCTCCCGCAGCCGCCGCACCGCGTCGGGGCCGATCGTGGACATCTCCACCAGCACCGACCCGGACCGCAGCCCCGGCAGCGCCGCCCGCACCACCTCGCGCACCGCGTCGGGATCGCTCAGCATGGTGATCACGACGTCCGCTCCGGCGGCGGCCGCGGCGGGAGAGGGGGTTGCCTCTGCCCCCGGTACGTCCCGTGGCGTACGGTTCCACACGGCCACCTTGTGGCCGGCCGCGACGAGGCGACCGGCCATCGGGATGCCCATACGTCCCAAACCGAGAAAAGCAATCATGTCCTGGACGTTAGGAGAGGACGTAGCCATTCCACCAGCGACTAGATTGCATAGCGGCCATTCCGCACGCTCATGGCTCCCCGCCGCTCGCGAAGCCTCCCGCGTACCGGAATCCTCGTCGTCACCCGATCTCTCTCACGGATGGAGCATGTTCGACACCGACGCGCTTGTGCTGCTCGACGTCGTTGCCCGCACGGGGTCGTTCACGGCCGCCGCGGTGCAGCTCAACTACACCCAGTCAGCCGTGTCCCGGCGCATCGCGTCCCTGGAGGCCCAGGCGGGCGGGCCGCTGTTCGCGCGGCTGCCCCGGGGCGTACGGCTGACGCCGGCGGGCCGGACGCTGCACCGCTACGCCAGGGAGGTGCTTGAGCGGCTCAGCCGGGCGGGGGAGGAGCTCGCCGCGATCCACCAGGGGACGGGCGGGCGGCTGCGGGTCGGCGCGTTCGCCACGGCCAACGCCGTGCTGGTCCCCGCGGCCCTGCGCGAGCTGCGCTCGGCCCGCCCCGAGGTGGCGGTCAGCATGGTGGAGGGCCTCAGCACCGCGCTCATGGACGGCCTCGGCCGCGCGGAGATCGACATCGCGGTGGTGAGCGACTACCCCTCCGGGCTGGGGGCGGGCCCCGAGGTGGAGGTCACCCGCCTGATGGAAGACGAACTGCTCGTCGCCCTGCCCGCCGACCACCCGCTGGCCGCGAGCGAGAAGGTGGACCTGCGCGACCTGCGCGACGAGAGCTGGATCGAGGGCGCGCCTCCCGGCACGGTGACCATGCTCGGCGCCGCCTGCGCCCGGGCCGGGTTCGCGCCCAGGGTCGACCTGCGGATCGCGGAGTGGACCGGCAAGCTCGGCTACGTGGCCGCCGGGCTCGGGGTGACGCTGGTGCCCGCCATGGCCGCGCCCGCCGTCCGCCGGGACGTGGCGCTGCGGTCGCTGGGCGAGTTCGCGCCGCGACGCACCGTGTACGTCGCCCTGCCGCGCACGGCTCCGCTTCCCGCCGCCCGCGCGCTGCAGGATCTGCTGGCCCGCCGGGCCGCCTGATCCGCGCGGCCACGGGAACGCCGCCGGGCCGGCGGGGTGCGGCGATGCACGACAATGGACACGTGTACGACGCCTTTGCCCACATCGGGGGCCGCCTGGCCACCGGCCTGCGGGAGGTGACCACCGACCTGGCCGCCCTCGACGGCTCCGGCTGGTGGGCGGTGGTCGTCTCGTACGAGGGCAAGGTCGTCTGCGCGCGGTTCGACCGGGTGCGCCCCGCCCCGCTGCCCACGCCGCGCGGCCCGTGGCGGGGACCCGCCCGCGACGCCTGGGACACCTCGCTCGACCGGGACGCGTACGAGCGGGGGGTCCGGCGGATCAGGGACTACATCGAGCGGGGAGAGGTCTACCAGGCCAACCTCTGCCGGGTGCTGTCCGCGCCGCTGCCCTCCCCGGAGGCGGCCGATCCCCTCGCCCTCGCCGTACGGCTGGCCGAGGGCAACCCCGCGCCGTACGCGGCGGTGGTCGGCGTGCCCGGGCTGACGGTCGTGTCGGCCTCGCCGGAGCTGTACCTGTCCAGGAGCGGCGAGGTGGTCGAGTCCCGGCCGATCAAGGGCACCGGCGTGACCGCGGACGACCTCCTCGACAAGGACTACGCCGAGAACCTGATGATCGTCGACCTGGTCCGCAACGACCTCGGCCGGGTGGCGGAGGTGGGCTCGGTGACCGTGCCCTCGCTGTTCGCGGTCGAGGAGCACCCCGGGCTCGTGCACCTGGTGTCGACGGTGCGGGCGCGGCTCTCAGGCGGCGCCGGCTGGCCCGAGCTGTTCGCCGCCACCTTCCCCCCGGGTTCGGTGACCGGGGCGCCGAAGTCGTCGGCACTGCGAATCATCAACGAGCTCGAACCAGCGCCCCGGGGGCCGTACTGTGGGGCCGTGGGCTGGGTCGACGCCGACCGGCGCGAGGGGGCGCTGGCGGTCGGCATCCGCACCTTCTGGATCGAGCACGACACGATCCGGTTCGGTACGGGAGCGGGCATCACCTGGGGGTCCGACCCCCGGCGGGAATGGCACGAGACCGAGCTGAAGGCCGCCCGGCTCATCGGCCTCGCCTCGGGGAACGGGCCGCGGCATCGGTAACGAACGGAGCAGGAGATGTCAGTACCCATCTGGGTGAACGGGGAGCTACACGAGCCCGGCAAGGCCGTGGTGTCGGTGTTCGACCACGGGCTGATGGTCGGCGACGGCGTGTTCGAGACGATCAAGGCGGTCAACGGGCAGTCGTTCGCGCTGACCCGTCACCTCGACCGGCTGGCGCTGTCGGCCAAGCGGATGGACCTGCCCGAGCCCGACCTCGCCGCGATCGCCGACGGCGTGCGGCGCTGCCTGGAGGCCGCGCCCGCGTGGCCGCTGGCGCGGATCAGGATCACCTACACCAGCGGCCCGGGACCGCTCGGCTCCGACCGCGGCACGGCCGGGACGAACACGATCATCATCGTGGGCGAGCAGGCGCCCTTCCCCGCCACCGCCGACGTCGTCGTGGTGCCGTGGCCCCGCAACGAGCGCGGCGCGCTGGCCGGCGTCAAGAGCACCTCCTACGGCGACAACGCCAAGGCCCTGGCGTACGCCAAGGAGCGCGGCGGCGGAGAGGCGATCTTCGAGAACCTCGCCGGCAACCTGTGCGAGGGCACCGGCAGCAACATCTTCATCGTCACCGGCGGGCGCCTGATCACCCCGACGCTCTCGTCCGGCTGCCTGGCCGGCGTCACCCGCGCGCTCACGCTCGAATGGTGCGGCGGCGAGGAGGCCGACGTGCCGATCTCGGCGTTGTACGAGGCCGAGGAGGCGTTCCTCACCTCCACCACGCGCGACGTCCAGCCGATCAGGGCGGTGGACGGGAAGGTGCTGCCGAAGGCGCCCGGGCCGGTCACGCTGGAGGCCATGAAGGTCTTCGCCGAGCGTTCGGCGGCCGACCTCGACCCGTGATACTCCCTGTGTCAACCTCCCGCAGTGTTCGGGGTGAGGAGAGCTGCTGCGGCGCCGTGTTTGGCGGGGTCGTAGGCGATGCCGTCGTTCCAGCATTTCCAGATCACCCGGATCCAGGCG
>NZ_BMPY01000036.1 GCF_014647835.1 Microbispora rosea subsp. aerata | reverse complement strand
GAACTCCGTCGAGGTCTCGAAGGTGACGAACCCGTCCTCGGACACGAACGGCGTCGGCGTGGTGCCCGGCGCCGGCGGGTGGAACTCGCCCTTCAGCGGCCCGTGACCGGCGCTGGGACCGTGGTCTCCCACCGTGCGGAACAGCCGCGGCACGAAGTCGATCAGGTTCTCCTGCCAGGCGTTCCAGTTCGCCCCGGCGTCGGGGTTGACCCCGTCGAACTCGTACTTCACGCCCGCGCGGTCCAGCGCCTTCGTCAGCCGGACGGTCGCGTTGTAGGCGGGGTCGGTCACGTTCCCGGTGTACAGCCGCAGCAGCGTGAGACCGCGGCTGATCGCCTTGGCGTCCGGCCGGCCGGGGTCCGTCAGCAGGCCGGAGAACGAGCCGGCGTACGCGAACTCGCCCGGCTTGGCCAGCGCGGCGCGCAGCGCCAGCGTCCCGCCCTCGGCCACACCCGCGATCGCCTGGTGCGCCGGGTCGCGCAGGACCCGGTACTTGTCCCCGACGGCCTTGCGCAGGTCCTTCAGCTCCTTGTCGCCGGCCGGCCCGTCACCGCCGGTCATCACGACCACCATCGGCTCGATGGAACCCTGGATCGACAGGTTGTCGAGGATCTGCCTGGCCCGGCCGAGGTCGAGCCAGTCGGTGGCGCTCTGCCCCTCGCCTGACTGAAGGAACAGCACCGGGTAGCCCTTTGGAGCCTTGGGGGCCTTGGGAGCACCCGGCCCCTTGGCCTGGTAGCCCGGCGGCGTCCAGACCAGCGCCGACCGCTCCTCCTTCTTCACCCGGTAGGTCAGGGTCTCGACCGTGCCCCCCTGACCCTGCGGCGCGTCCTGCAGCAGGCGTACGGACTCGCCGGGAACGAGGAAGGTGCTCCACAGGGGCTTGGACGCCACGCTGGTGCTGTTCGTGGGATCCTTGAGGCTCTTGGTGTTGTCGCCCGTGACCTGGTAGGCGTACAGCCCCGGCTTGAGCGGGCCGAGGGCTCCCCACCAGTGGTCACCCCGGCGGGTCAGGCCATACTCCGCCCAGGCGAAGGAGGGGCCGAAGTTTCCCTCGACGGCCAGCTCCGACACCTGGCCCACACTGGCCTCGACGGAGGCCGCCGGGATGCTGATCGACAGGAAGCCGTCGTCCGAGACACTCACCCAGGGCGTGTCCGCCGCCGCCGGTCGCGGTGTGAGCGACACCGCCGCGACCGCCATGGCTCCAGCGGCGATCACCGCCGAGAGCCGGCGGGCGCCCGTGGGGCGTACGCCGCCGCGCTGGAACAACGTCATGCCGAAAACTCCCTTGATGGCCCGCATGGTCGGTCCGGCCAATCGGCTCGACCCACTGATGAAATGCGACAATCCTTTCGTCACAGGCCTTTCAGCCTGCAATCCGCCAGGTCAAGGTAATTGATACATATTGGAAACACAAGCCTGGTTCCGTCGCTCGAGACGACACTCGTCCCTCCCGTACGGCGGTCACGAATCGCACGGGCCGGCGGCTCCGCGGCGCCTGCGGAGCCGGACCTGTCGGCACTTCGGCATTTCACCGCTATGACGGACGGGAACGCCCGGAGTTTTGAAAGTTTCAGCGAATCGCAGGCGAGAACGCCGTGAGCGTGTGGCGGCGAGCGTGTCCGAAATGGTCGGCCGCGACCACCGTGGACCTCGATCTCCTTGCCGAGGGTCCGTCGTGCCGGTCGCCGTTCTCCCTCACGATCCGCTCGACGCACGGCGGCGGCGACTCCGCCCGCTGCCTGCCGTCCACCGGCGGCGTGGGCGGGCCCGCGGGGTCCCCGATGTCTTCTGCCCCCTTACCGCCGGTGGCGAGCACGCGCCTAATCGGCTGGGAGAAGGTCGTAGACTCGCCCCGGCGTGCGGAACCACGCGTCGTCCAGGAACCGGCCCGTTATCCGCCCGACCACGGTGAGAAAGGCATGCGCCAGCTGCTCTTCGCCGTCGTCGTCACCGTAGTCACGGTCCAGACCGGACACGTAGGGGGCGAACACGGAGCCCTCGTCCAGGTGCCCGTTCCAGAACGCCGGCAGTTCCTCGAGAAGCTGTCCGTCCTGAAAGTAGGGAAGGTCGTAGAGGCCGTCGATCTCCCAGAGCCAGCTCACCTCGAGCGCGCGCCGTCCCTGCGACCAGAGCGCTCGGTCACCCACCGAACCCCCGACCGGGGCCAGGTTGACGACCACCGACCAGCCCGAGCTGTGCGGCCCCAGCCAGACGGGGGTGGCCGCAGCCGAGGCGTCGGCCGGGCCGGGCGATCGGCGCACGGCCTCTTCCAACGTCGCGTCCCGGCGCGTCCCCGCGTCGGCGTGGAGCAGGTGGGCGACCTGGTCCAGATCGTCGCGCTCCACCCAGAGCGCGCCGAACGCGTTTCCAAACCCTCGTGACGCCAGCAGGGCGTGCTGGTCGGCCTCGGGAAACTCTTTCAGGAGGTCAGTCATGCCGTGGTCCTCGTCCGATACGGCGTCGTGATGCCGGAACGATGAGATCCGGCATCACGACGCGGTTTGTCACCCGGGTTCAGCCGACGATCCGAACCCGGAACGAATTGTCCCCGCATAACCCCGCAAAGCCGGTCGCGACGGGCAAACCGGTCTCTTTGCCGCTCTGATTTCCGGATCGACCTGAAGGTGCGGGCGCTGTCCGAGAACGGTTCGTCGCCGAGAATCGCCGGAACCCCGGCCCTCCCCGGCGGCTCGCCGAAGCGGCCGATGACGGCCGCCGGCAGACGGACGAGCGGGTCACGCTCTCAGCAGCGAGCAATAGGACCGGGTGCGGGCGCTCGCGCCCCCCGCACCCGGTCGTCGCGTGGATCAGCGATCGCGTGTCCTGCGCCGTCCGGGTACGCGAACGCTCGCGGCCTTCCGGGTCTCCCCTCTGCCCGTGCTCAGGGTGACGGTTCCACCCCGGTGCCAGAAGACGGCGAGCAGGACGGCCAGAGAAACGGCGCACGCTACAGCTATGCCGATGCTCACCCAGGGGTAGTCGGGGGCCACGCCAGCGCAGCCGTGATCGGTGCGGCGATCGGCAGGAGCGCATTTCTGCCCAGCTTCATGAAGCTTCCCCTCTCGCGTCGAAAACGACCGAAGGGATTACCCAAAGACCAGCCCACCCGGCTGAAAGCAGGTAAAATGGCCAGCGTAAACGCCCAGTTTACGGCTGAGGGAATCGCCCTTCGGCAGGAGTACGCCGGGTCGTTGCCCTCGATCCGGCGTACTCAAGAAGTTAGGCGACAACAACCGCACTTGACGCCCATATCACGCATTTCGTTGACCCGCTCAGAGCAAATGATCCTAAGCGGTCAGTTTGAAGCGGGAGTTGACTAGTCTCTCTGTCTCAGCCGCCTCAGAAACTCATTTGGGAATGCCACTATCCAGGCTTCAGCCTCGGCTGATTACCCCCGCGACACCGCGCTGTGCCGGGACCGGGTGAGCCTGCGCGAGGCGGGGAAGGTGGGCTTCCTCAGAGGATCTGTCATGCCGCGCTCCAGCCCCCTTCGTGTGGCGTCGTGACGCCACGTGGTTTGGCACGACACCGTGACGGATCCGAGCCGATGGACGAACCGTCGCGCCACTCCTGGGGCGCGCCGCCTGCTGCCGGCGTGCGTGTACGAGCGGCGTCGCAAGCGGGAGGGAAGCGCACTCCGATGGCTGGGCGGCGATAGCCTCTCGTGCGGACAAACGGGAGGTATCCGGGCGTGGGGGAACTACTCATGGGGCTCAGCCTCGGCCTGGGAGCCGGGGTCACACCCGGGGCGCTGCTGACCCTCGTCATCACGGCCAGCCTGCGCGGCGGGTTCCGCTCGGGGATGCGCCTGGCGTGCGTGCCGCTGCTGTCCGATCTTCCCGTGGTGCTGCTCACCGTGACGGCCGTCGGGGCGCTGCCGCAGGCGCTCTTGCGCGTCCTGGCGGTCGGAGGCGGGCTCTACGTCGTCTATCTGGGCGTGGAGACGCTGCGCGAGGCCCGTACGGCCCGGCCGCCCCGGCCGGGCGAGGCGGCGCCCTCCTCGGCCCGGGACGTCCTGCGCGGGGTGGTGGTGAACCTGCTCAACCCGCACCCCTGGCTGTTTTGGATCGCGGTCGGCTCACCGATCTTCGTCTCGGCGTGGGACCACGCCCCGGCGTACGCGCTGGCCTTCGTCGGCGGCTTCTACCTGGTGCTGGTGGGGTCGAAGGTGGTGCTCGCGGGAGCCGTGGGGGCCGGCCGCCATCGGCTGACCCCACGCGGCTACCGCCTGCTGCTGGGCGCGAGCGGCGTGCTGCTGGCCGCCGTCGGCGCCGTGCTCACCGTCCGAGGACTGGTTCCCCAGGGGTTGTAGCCGCCGCGACCCGGCTGCGGCGGCGGCCGTACAGGAAGTAGACGACGGTGCCCAGCGCCATCCAGGCGAAGAACCTGATCCAGGTCTCCACCGGCAGGTTGAACATCAGATAGGCCGAGGCCAGCACCGACAGGATGGGCACCAGCGGCACGAACGGCGTGCGGAAGGAGCGGGGCAGGTCGGGGCGGGTCCTGCGCAGGATCACCACCGCCAGCGCGACGATCACGAACGCGAACAGGGTGCCGATGTTCACCAGCTCCGCGATGGCGCTCAGCGGGATCAGCGCCGCGAGCAGCGCGGTGGCCACCCCGATGATGATCGTGATGCGGTACGGCGTGCGGAACGTCGGGTGGACGCTGGCGAGAGAACGGGGCAGCAGGCTGTCGCGGCACATGGCGAACAGCACCCGGCTCTGCCCGAGCATGAGGATCATCACGACCGTGGTGAGCCCGGTGATGGCGCCGATGCTGATCAACGTCGCCATCCAGGGCTGGCCCACCGCCCGGAAGGCGTCGGCGAGCGGGGCGGACGCGCTGAGCTCGGTGTAGTGCTGCATGCCCACGACCACGAGCGAGACCGCCACGTAGAGGATCGTGCAGACGACCAGCGAGGCGATGATGCCGATCGGCAGGTCGCGCTGCGGGCGGCGGGTCTCCTCGGCCGCGGTCGCGACGACGTCGAAGCCGATGTAGGCGAAGAACACCAGGGCGGCGGCGGTGAATATGCCGAAGACGCCGTACGCGACCGGCTGCACGCCGAACAGCACCTGGACGAGTGGGGCCTTCATGCCCTCCCCCGCCTCCATCGCGTGGGACGGCGGGATGAACGGCCGGTAGTTGGCCCCCTTGACGAAGAACAACCCGGCGGCGATCACGAGGAGCACCACGGCCAGCTTGACCGCCACCATGACGCCGTTGAACCGGGCCGACATCTTGATCCCGGCGACCAGCACCCCGGTCAGCAGGAACACGATCAGCGCCGCCGGGACGTTGAAGACGGCCTCGTCCCCGGCGATGGACGACGGAAGGTAGATCCCGAAGTTCTTCAGCAGCGAGGCGAAGTAACCCGACCAGCCCGAGGCGACCACGGCCGCGCCCAGGGCCAGCTCCAGCATGAGGTCCCAGCCGATGATCCAGGCGGGGAACTCCCCGATCGTGGCGTACGCGTAGGTGTAGGCCGAACCGGCGACCGGGACCGTGGCGGCGAACTCGGCGTAGCACAGGGCCGCGAGCGCGCACACGACTCCCGCGATCACGAAGGAGATCGCGACGGCCGGGCCCGCCGTGTTGCGCGCCGCCACGCCGGTCAGCACGAAGATCCCGGTGCCCACGATGACGCCGATGCCGAAGACGGTGAGGTCGAGCGCGCTCAGGCTGCGCCTGAGCCGATGCTCGCCGCCTTCGGCATCCTTGATCGACTGTTCTACCGGTTTCGTCCGGAACAGGCTCATCCGCAGGCTCCTCGATGACGTCGATGCCCTGCAGATTTCCCGGTCGCGTCGGTATTACTCCTGATTACTTGTCCGTGGGCTGCACCATCCGCGCCGGATGGCTCTCCATCACCTGTGACCGCCGCGCCACGGCCTCGGTGATCTGACGGGAAAGGTCCTGCCCGGTCAGGCCGGCGTCGGAGAGGATCTTGGCCCGCTTGGCGTGGTCGAGGAAGCGCTGGGGGATGCCGTAGGTCCGCACCGGCACGTCCACGTCGGCGTCGCGCAGCAGGCGCGCCACGGCGTCGCCGACGCCGCCGACCCGGCCGTTGTCCTCCACCACGACGACCAGCTTGTGTGCGGCGGCGGCCGCCACGAGGGCCTCGTCCAGCGGCTTGACCCAGCGGGGGTCGACCACGGTGGCCGAGATGCCCTGCGCGTCGAGCAGGTTCGCGGCCTCTAGGCAGACCTCGGCCATCGGGCCGACCGCGACCATCAGCACGTCGGCGTCCCCGGCGCGCAGCACGTCCATCTCGCCGAGCTTGCCGACGGCCTCCACGTCCTTGGGCAGGCCGCCCTTGGGGTAGCGGACCACCGACGGGCCGTCGTCGATCCGGACCGCCTCGGCCAGCAGCTCGCGCAGCCGCGTGCCGTCGCGCGGGACGGCGATCGACAGCCCGGGGATCACCTGAAGGATGGACAGGTCCCACATGCCGTTGTGGCTCGGGCCGTCGTCTCCGGTCACGCCCGAGCGGTCGAGCACGACGGTGACCGGCAGGCGATGCAGCGCGACGTCCATCAGGAGCTGGTCGAAGGCCCGGTTCAGGAACGTCGCGTACAGCGCGACGACCGGGTGGAGGCCGCCGAGCGCGAGCCCGGCGGCGCTGGTCAGGGCGTGCTGCTCGGCGATGCCCACGTCGTAGATCCGGTCGGGGTACGCCTCGGCGAACGGGGCCAGGCCGACCGGGTGGAGCATCGCCGCGGTGATCGCGACGATGTCGTCCCGCTCGCGGCCGATCTTCACGATCTCCTCGCTGAACACGTTGGTCCAGCTGTGCGGCTTGGGCCGTTCCTCGCCCGTCAGCGGGTCGAACGGGCCGGGGCCGTGGAAGCGGTCCTCGTCGTGGTTCTCCGCGTGCGTGTAGCCGTTGCCCTTGCGGGTGAGCACGTGCACGATGACGGGCCCGCGGAAGCCCTTGGCGCGGCGCAGCGCGGCCTCCACCGCCCCCTCGTCGTGCCCGTCGATCGGGCCGACGTACTTCAGCCCGAGGTCCTCGAACATGACCTGCGGGGTCAGGATGTCCTTCAGGCCCTTCTTGATGCCGTGCAGCGTGTCGTACAGCGGCGCGCCGACCAGCGGCACCCGGCCGAGGTTGTTCTTCACCAGCTCGAGCACGTGCTCGTAGCCCTGGGTCATCCGCAGGGACGACAGGTGGGAGGCGAGCCCGCCGATCGTCGGAGAGTAGGAGCGGCCGTTGTCGTTGACCACGACGATCAGCGGCAGGTCCTTGCGCGCGGCGATGTTGTTCAGCGCCTCCCAGGCCATGCCGCCGGTCAGCGCGCCGTCGCCGATCACCGCCACCACCGTGCGGCCGGTCTCCCCGCGCAGCGTGATCGCCTTGGCCAGCCCGTCGGCGTACGACAGGGCGGTGGAGGCGTGCGAGTTCTCGATGAAGTCGTGCTCGGACTCGGCCTGGCTGGGATATCCCGACAGGCCGCCCTCCTGGCGCAGCGTGTCGAACTGCCCGGCCCGCCCGGTCAGCATCTTGTGCACGTACGCCTGGTGGCCGGTGTCGAACAGGATCGGGTCGCGCGGTGAGTCGAAGACCCTGTGGAGTGCGATAGTCAGCTCGACGACGCCCAGGTTGGGCCCGAGGTGCCCCCCGGTCTTCGCGACGGAGGAGACCAGCAGGTCGCGGATCTCCGCCGCCAGCAGGGGCAGTTCCTCGGCCTTGAGGCGCTTCACGTCGAGCGGGTCCTTGATCGTCTCCAGAATCCCCACCGCTCATCCTTCCCGCTCGCCTTTGAACGGATCGAGTCTAGTTCGAGGGAAGCCCGGTGTTATCGGGGGTTGCACCGAACCTGCACGAGAGTCTTCCCGATTCGACATCGATCCCGTTTTACCCTTTGCCGCCCCCTGCCCTACCCTCAAGATCCACGCGCGCAAGATCCGCGTTGCCGGATCTTCGGGCGATTCGCCTCATTCCTGGCTGTCTCTCTGTCCGCTTGGGATGCCCGCTGATGATTCGCATAAGCCTCCGCGTGGTGGCCGCCGTGGTCATGGCCCTGGCGGGAGTTCCCTTCCTCACCGGTGCGGCGGACGCGTCGCCGGCGCGACCGGCGCCCACCGGCGCGCGGGCGCTGACCGCGAACCCTCTCTACACGGCGGGCGCGTTCAGGCCCTCCGCGTGCCCGGAGCCGAGCCGCCGCGCGGGCGACCCGCGCACCTTCCGGATCTACCTGGACGCCCTGCTCGGCTGCCTCGACCGCGTCTGGGGCGAGAAGTTCAAGCAGGCGGGACTGCGGTTCTCCCCGCCCAGGGTGCGCTACATCACCAAGAGCGTGGACACGGGCTGCGGCCAGTACGTGACGAGCTACGCGGCGGGGTTGTACTGCCCCGGGAACGCGACGATGTGGATCCTGCTGTCGAAGGAGGAGCTGTCCGATCCCACGGGGTTCGGCCTGTTCACCGTCGTCGCCCACGAGTACGCCCACTACGCGCAGGACCGCGCCGGCATCCTGGCCGAGTACGCCCGGCGGCTGCGCGAGGCGAGCGGGAAGCGGGCCGGCGACCTCAACCGCCGGGTCGAGCTGCAGGCCGAGTGCTTCTCCGGCGCCTTCGTCCGCAGCGTATGGCGTTCGCTCGGCCGCGACCGGCGCGACTGGGACGACCAGCTCAGGCGGGTCACCGGTGACAGATGGCACGGCACGGCGCGCAACATCCGCTACTGGCTCAACCGCGGCTGGTCCGGCGGCGGCCCCCAGGTGTGCGACACGTTTCGGGCCCCCGCCTCCAGGACCGCCTGACGCCGGGCTCCGCGGGCGGCTCAGGTGGCGGCCCGGGCCAACGCCTCGAGCGGGTCGGCGAGCACCTGGGCGAAGGCCAGTTCCGCGGCCCCCATCAGCGTCGCGTCGTCGCCCAGCGCCGAGGTGCGCAGCCGCACCTGCTCCCGCGTCGCGCGGAGGGTGCCGGTGGCGATCCGGCTGCGCACCTGGGCGGCCGAGCCCAGATAGATCTCCCGCAGGATGCCGCCGAAGACGACCATCTCGGGGTTGAAGATGTTCACCAGGTTGGCCACGCCGAGACCGAGCCAGTTCCCCACGTGGGCCAGCGCCTCCTGGGCCATCACATCGCCCCGGTCGGCTGCGTCGACGACGGCGCGGACCGCGTCCCTGCCGATCATCTTGCCGTACCGGCCGGCGTGCTCCATGAGCGCGGGCTCCCCCACCTCGGCCTCCAGGCAGCCGTGCGAGCCGCACGCGCACGGGCGGCCGTCGGGGTTGACCACCATGTGGCCCACCTCTCCGCCGTACCCGCCGTACCCCCCGAGGAGCTGGCCGTTGACGATGATGCCGCCGCCGATGCCCACGTCGCCGTGCAGGTAGATCAGGTCGCGGCAGCCGGCGCCGGCCCCGCGGGTGTGCTCGGCGAGCGCGCCGAGGTTCGCCTCGTTGCCCACCGCCACCGGCAGCCCGAGCGCGAGCCGCTTGGTCAGCTCCTCGCCCAGCGGCACCTCGAACGCGCCGATGTTCGGCCCGATCCTGACCACGCCGTCGGAGGCGCGGACCACCCCGGAGACCGCGGCGGCCGCCCCGACGCAGATCGTGTCCTTGCCCGTCTTGCGCCGCATCTGCCGGGCGAAGCCCGCCAGCGTCCCCACGACCTGCGCCATGTCGAACGGCCCGCGTCCGCGTACGACCTCGCGGCGGTCGAGGACCACGCCGCCGAGGCCGATGCGCGCGGCGGCCAGCCGGTCGACTCCCACCTCGAAGGCGAGCACGTAGACGCGGGCCGTCTCCGGGCGGACGACCAGCGACGGCCGTCCCGCCCGTCCGGTGTCCTTGGGCAGCTCCTCCCTGACCAGACCGGCGGCCGTCAGGTCCGCCGTGAGCGCCATGATGGTGCTCCGGTTCAGCCCCATCAGCGAGGTCAGCTCGGCCCGCGACGTCGGTCCTCCGACGTGGACGTGCCGCAGCAGCGTCCCGAGGTTGTGCTTGCGGATCTCCTCCTGTGAGGGACCGGCGCGCATCATCGGGGCAGCCTCGAGTTCCGTGGGGGGCGGGGACCTGGGGCAGGTCAGGGGACGGTGATCACCTTATCGGTCCGGCTCCAATCATCTTCGTCCGGTCGCCGCCGCGCGCTTGCGCGACAGCGCGTCCACGCCCGCGGCGAGCAGGAGCACGCTTCCGGTCACCACGAACTTGACGCCGGCGCTGTAGCCCATCAGGCCCATGCCGTTCTCGATGACCGCGACCACCGCGCCGCCGAGCAGCGCGTCGAGCGCCCGGCCCTTGCCGCCGAACAGGCTGGTGCCGCCGATGACGGCCGCGCCGACGGCGAACAGCAGCACGTTGCTGCCACCGGTGTTGGGGTCGACCGAATTGGCCCGCGACGCCGCGATGATGCCGCCGATCGAGGCCATGAAGGAGCAGATGACGAACGCGGAGATGCGGATGCGGTCCACGTTGATGCCGGCCCGGCGGGCGGCCTCGGCGTTGCCGCCGACCGCGTAGATGTGCCGGCCGTACGCCGTGCGCCGCAGCACGAAGGTCCAGACGATCAGCAGGATCACGATCAGCGGGACGACGATCGGCACGCCCTTGAGCGACACGATCGCGGCGTTGCGGCTGCGCTCGAGGTTGAGCACGTACACCGCGAACCCGGCGACCACGGCGAGCGTGGCGACCCGGGCGGCGATGACCGCCATCGGGGTGGAAACCAGGCCGCGGGCCGTGCGGCGGCGCGCCTGCAGGACCTGAATGGCGGCGTACGCGGCGACGCCCACGACCAGCGCCGCCCAGCCGATCGCCGGCGGGACGTTCTTGTTCGCGATGGCGAGGATGGTCTCGTCGCGGATCGAGATGTTGGTGCCGTCCTTGACCAGCAGCAGCACGACGCCCTGGAAGGCCAGGAACGCCGCCAGGGTGACCACGAAGGACGGGATGCCGAGCTTGGCCACCAAAGACCCGAGGACCAGGCCGATGACCGCGCCGGTGGCCATGGCGGCCAGGACCGCGAGATACCAGGGCCAGCCCTGCAGGGTGAGCAGCACGGCGAGCACCGCCGCGCAGACACCGCTGGCGAAACCGGCGGACAGGTCGATCTCGCCGAGGAGGAGCACGAAGATCAGGCCCATGGCGATGACGGCGACCGCCGCGCCCTGCGTGAACAGGTTGGCGAAGTTCACCGCCGACAGGAAGGCCGGGCGCAGGATCGAGAAGACCACGCAGAGGATGACGAGGCCCAAGACCGCGGGAAGCGCCCCCAGCTCACCACCCTTGACCCGCTCGATATAGCCCTTGACGTGCACGCCGAGCGCGGAGTCGGCGTTCTCCTGCTTGGGGAGCGTTTCGGTCGTCATGATGCCGCTCCGTTGCCGTTCTTGAGCCCGAGCTCCCCGCTGCGCCCGGAGGTGATCAGTTCCACGACCTGCGCGTGGGTCACTTCGGATGCCTTGACCTGGGCCGCCATCCGTCCCAGATACAGCGCCGCGATCCGGTCGGACACGGCGAAGACGTCGTTCATGTTGTGGGAGATGAGCACCACCGCGAGGCCCTTGTCGGCCAGGCGGCGGACCAGTTCGAGCACCTGGGCGGTCTGCGCGACGCCGAGGGCGGCGGTCGGCTCGTCGAGGATGACGACCTTGCTGTTCCACAGCACGGCCTTGGCGATCGCGACGGTCTGCCGCTGACCGCCGGACAGGCTGGAGACCTGCTGGCGCAGCGACTTGACGGTGCGGACCGACAGCCCGGCCAGCGTCTTGGCCGCCATCTCCTCCATCGTGTCCTCGTCGAGCACCAGGCCGTTGCGGCGCTCGCGGCCGAGGAACATGTTCTGCACGATGTCGAGGTTGTCGCAGAGGGCGAGGTCCTGGTAGACGATCTCGACGCCCAGCGCCGCGGCGTCCCTGGGCCCGCTCACGTGGACCCGCTCGCCCTCGAAGAAGTACTCGCCCGAGTCGATCGGGTGGATGCCGCCGATGCACTTGACCAGCGTCGACTTGCCGGCGCCGTTGTCGCCGACGAGAGCTGTCACCTCGCCCGGATAGGCCGAGAAGGCGACGTCGTGAAGGACCTGCACGGGGCCGAAGCTCTTGTTGATGCCGCGCAGTTCCAGGATCGGTCCCTGGGACACGATGGGCTACTCCGTAGATCGATGGGGCCGGTACGGCGCCGTTCTCCGGGCCGCCTCTCGTCGCTCCGGGCGGTGCGGGGCGCCCCGCGCCCTGTCCCGGACAGGGCGCCCCGCACGGTGCTCGTCGCGGCTCAGCACGTCACCCGCTCGGGGGTCCGCGTCGCCGTACGCACCCGGTGGATGATTGTGCTTAGCTGATGCCGGCCTCGGTGCACTTGTCGGCGAACTCGCCGGTGCACAGCTCGTCCTTGCTCACGAAGCCGTCGGCCACGACGTCCTTGACGTTGTCGAAGAAGATGGCCTGGGGCTCCAGCAGCACGGACGGGACGTCGCGGTTGCCCTCGGGGTCCTTGACCGTGGCGCTCACCTGCGGCTGCTCACCCTTGGCCAGCGCGACCGCGAGCTCCGCGGCGGCGTCGGCCTCCTTCTTGATGGCCTTGTAGACCGTCATGCACTGGTCGCCGGCGAGGATGTTCTGCAGGCCCTGGACGGTGGCGTCCTGGCCGGTGACCGGGACCTTGCCGTTCAGCTTCTGCTTCTTCAGCACGGCGATGGCGGCGTTGCCGAGGCCGTCGTTGGCGGCCAGGACACCGGCGATCTTCGGCTCCTGGGTCAGCATCTGCTCGAAGATCGTGCCGGCCTGGGTGTTGTCCCAGTCGGGCACCGACTGGTCCGGGCCCTTGACGTACTCGCCGGAGTCGTACTTCGGCTGCAGCACGCTGTCGTAGCCCTGCTTGAACAGCGTGGCGTTGTTGTCGGTCGGCGAGCCGTTCAGCTCGGCGACGATCGGCTTGTCGGCCTTCTTGTCGGTCAGGCACTTGACCAGGCCCTCACCCTGCAGC
Source organism: Microbispora rosea subsp. aerata (assembly GCF_014647835.1). Taxonomy (GTDB): domain Bacteria; phylum Actinomycetota; class Actinomycetes; order Streptosporangiales; family Streptosporangiaceae; genus Microbispora; species Microbispora aerata. The sequence continues at coordinate 65,166 of NZ_BMPY01000036.1, read as the reverse complement.
TTGCCCACCGCCGTGTTGTCGAACGACACGTAGTAGGAGGCGCTGCCGCCGAGCGTGAGGCGGTCGTAGTCGATCGTGGCCACGCCCTGCGACTTGGCCTTGTCCAGCACGGCCTTGCCGGTGCCGCTGTCCAGGTTGACGATCATCAGGACGGTCGCGCCGTTGGTGATCATCTGGTCGGCGATCGTCTGGAACGCGGTCTTGTCGCCCTGGGCGTTCTGGATGTCGTACTCGACGCCCGCCGCCTTGAACGCCTCCTCGAGGTACTTGCGGTCGGCGGTCTCCCACCGGGCGGAGGACTTGCTGTCCGGCAGGATGACGCCGATCTTGCCGGGCTTGGCGTCCCCGGCGGCGGCCGACGGGGCGCCGCCGGACTGCGCGGAGGTGTCACCGCTCTCGCCCCCGCAGGCGGTGAGACCGAGGGTGAGCGCCGCGGCGGCGGCGCCGATGCTGAGGATCCCCTTGCGCATGATGCGTGGGTCCTTTCTCTGGCTGGGGGTCTATGTGAGGGGGTTCGGCCGAGCCAGTGCCTCTCCCTCCAGTCGTCGCCTCTGGGCGAATCGTGTCGGTCAGGCACTTTGGCCACCCGGTACGGCAGAGCCGGGTCACGGCGTTCACCGCTCCAGGAATGTTGTTTGAGACAACGTAAGCCCAAAGCCCAGGTGGTTAAAGACACAGGACGGTAACGTTTGTTGTCCGCGGTAACAATGAAGAAACGCGGGATCAACATCGGGCGGCGATCCGGCGGCCCGGCCCGATCGGCGATCGTGACGCGTTCGCGGTCTCGGGACTCCTGCTGTCGGCGGGGACGCCCCCGCGTACGGCGGCGGGGCCCGCGGCGCGGAGGCCGGTGACGCCCCAGCCCGCCCCGTCCTGCCGGTCGCTCGGCCGCCGCGCCGGCGGCCGTAAGGTCGTGCGCGACCTGTCGCCGGACGCCGGGCCGGGCGAGCGCGCCGCCCGGCCCGGCGTCCGGGCTCGGGGAAGACCGCCCTGCTGACCACACTCGGCGGGCTGCTCAAGCCCGCCGCGGACCGCGCGCTGATCGGCGAGATGCCGCTCGCCAGGAGCTGCACCGGGAGACCGCGCTGGTCTTCCAGTCCTGCGGGCTGCTGTCGCCGCCGACCGCCGCGGAGAATGTGGAGGTCGCCCTGCGCGCCGCCACCCTGGCCGCGTGCCTGGTCGCCGCCGAACTGCTGCTGCGCGGTGTGCGGGTCGAGCGCCTGCGGGAGCCGCCCGCCTGAACGCCTCTCAGAGGCTCAGTGGGCGAGGCTCTGCCCGAGCAGCGCGCAGGCGGAGAGGGCGGCCACGGTCAGGACGGCCGTACGGACCCGCCCTCGGTCGAGAAAGCGGCGCAGCGGCCCCGAGGCCGCGAAGCCGAGCAGGACGAAGGGCACCAGCGCCGCCCCCGCGGCCAGGGCGCGCCCCGGAAGCCTGCCGAGGAGCGCGAGGATGACGAGCGACTGCGCGGCGCTCACGCAGAAGAACATCGCCAGCGTCGCCCGGATCTGCGGACCGCGCGCGCTTTGGTAGACCAGCGCGATCGGCGGGCCGCCGATCCCGGTGGCCGTGCCGGTGATCCCCGAGAGGAACCCCGCGGTCGTCAGCGTCGCGCCGTTGCGCGGCACGGACACGGCGCGGGCCGTCAGCGCGACCGCCACCAGCACCATGACGCCGACCAGCACGCCGAGCGTCGCCGTGCTCACGTAGACGACCACGAGGGCGCCGATCGCGCTGCCCGGCAGCCTGCCCAGCAGGGCGAACCCCGCCCCCCGCCACTCGGTTTTGCGCCACTCCCGGGCCAGCGTGAACAGCGGCATCGTCATGTTGACGACCTGGACCGCGCCGGGCATGACGGTCGGGTCGAGCAGTGTGATCAACGGGGAGGCCACCAGGCCCAGCCCGAACCCCACCCCGCCCTGTACGACCGCCCCGATGAAGACCGCCGTCCCCCCGATGAGCAGCAGCGCCACGTCGTGATCCATGCGCCGGACCCTAGCCGCGCCCCGGTGCCGCCCGGCAACCGGTTAATCAGGCCACCGGAACCCAGACAATCACCGTCAGTAATCGAAATCTCATGCGAGAGCGACCAGAGCCTTCGTAGACTCCGACATGGCGACATCGCCATAGCGCTTTTTGTAGACAGGATCGTAGCCTCGGATGCATGGGGAGCGAGCAACGTCACACGACGATCCGGGTCAGCGTCGAGATCAGAGACCTGATAGCGCAACTCTCGGAGCAGGAAGGCAAGAGCATGACCGCCTTGGTCGAGGACGCCGTGAGGGAGCACAGGAAGAAGCTCCGCTGGCAGCGTGTCGCGGAGCAGATGGAGCGCACGCGAAGGGAGGACCCGGAAAGCTGGGCGGAGTACGTCGCGGAGCGCGACCTGTGGCTCGGCCCTCCGTCAAACCGCGTCGCCCCCGAGTGGGAAGGCCTGATCGATCCATCCGAGGATCTCCCCGGCGAACCCAAGGAGAGGGATGAGGGTTAGGCAAGGCGACATCTGGTGGGCCAACCTCGGCGAGCCGACCGGCCGCGAGCAAGGGTACGGCCGACCCGCCATCGTCGTCAGCAACGACATCTACAACCGGCTCGTACGAGACCCCGTGCTCGCCGTCCCGTTGACGACGCGGTTTCGCGGCTGGGACACGCACATCGAGATAGCACCCGAGGAAACGGGACTGAAGAAGACGAGCTGGGCGATGGTCGAGCAGTTGCGCGCGCTCTCACCCGCGCGCTTCGGCCCGAGGATCGGAGCCGTTCCGCCCGACGTGCTGGAGAAAATCGGCGACTGGATCGCCGACATGATCTAGATCCCGCCCGGCGGGTCGAGCCTTGGCCGCGCGCGGCCAAGGCTCTCGGCCGACGGCGTCCCGGACGGGACCGAGATCCCGCCCAGGACGCCGTCATTGCCGTTGAGAGTGCGTTCAGCTCTTGGCGAGCAGGGAGCGCAGGACGTACTGCATGATGCCGCCGTGGCGGTAGTAGTCCGCCTCGCCGGGCGTGTCGAGGCGCACCACGGCCTGGAACTCGACGTCCCCGGCGCGGACGGTGACCGTGGCGGGGGTCGAGCCGCTGTTGAGCTCCTCGACGCCGATGATGTCGAAGGTCTCCTCGCCGGTCAGGCCCAGCGAGTCGGCGTTCTGGCCCTCGGGGAACTGCAGCGGCAGCACGCCCATGCCGATCAGGTTCGACCGGTGGATGCGCTCGTACGACTCGGCGATGACGGCGCGCACGCCGAGCAGCGCGGTGCCCTTGGCCGCCCAGTCACGCGACGACCCGGAGCCGTACTCCTTGCCGGCCAGGACGACCAGCGGGATGCCGGCGGCCTGGTAGTTCTGCGCGGCGTCGTAGATGAACGCCTGCTCGCCGCCCTTGGTGAAGTCGCGGGTGTAGCCGCCCTCCACACCGTCCAGCAGCAGGTTGCGCAGCCGGATGTTGGCGAACGTGCCGCGGATCATGACCTCGTGGTTGCCGCGGCGGGAGCCGTAGGAGTTGAAGTCCTTGACCTCGACGCCGTGCTCGCGCAGGTAGCGGCCGGCCGGGCTGTCGGGCTTGATCGAGCCCGCGGGCGAGATGTGGTCGGTGGTGACCGAGTCGCCCAGCTTGGCCAGGACCCGGGCGCCCCGGATGTCCGTCACCGGCTCGGGCTTGGCCGGCATGCCGTCGAAGTACGGCGCCTTGCGGACGTACGTCGACTCCGGGTCCCACTCGAAGGTGTCGCCGGTCGGGACCGGCAGCGACCGCCAGTGCTCGTCGCCCTTGAACACGTCCGCGTAGTCGCGCTTGAACATGTCCTGGGTGATCGACTCCGACACCACCGCCGCGACCTCCTCGGGCGACGGCCAGATGTCCTTGAGGAAGACCGGCTGCCCGTCGGCGCCGACGCCGAGCGGCTCGTTGTTCAGGTCGATGTCCATCGTCCCGGCCAGCGCGTACGCCACCACGAGCGGCGGCGAGGCCAGGTAGTTCATCTTGACGTCCGGGTTGATCCGGCCCTCGAAGTTGCGGTTGCCCGACAGCACGGCGGTGACCGCGAGGTCGTTCTCCTGGATCGCGGCGGAGATCTCCGGCTCCAGCGGGCCGGAGTTGCCGATGCAGGTGGTGCAGCCGTAGCCGACGAGGTTGAAGCCCAGCTTGTCCAGGTACGGCTGGAGGCCGGAGCGCTCGAAGTAACCGGTGACGACCTGGCTGCCCGGGGCGAGCGAGGTCTTCACCCACGGCTTGCGCGACAGGCCCTTGTCCACGGCGTTCTTCGCCAGCAGGGCCGCGCCGAGCATGACGTACGGGTTGGACGTGTTGGTGCAGGAGGTGATGGCGGCGATCGTGACGACGCCGTGGTCGATCTCGAACGACGTGCCGTCCGACAGCGTGACCGGCGTGGGCCGGTGCGGGCGCTCGCCGTTGCGGCGGACGGCGTGCGGCGCGTCGCCCGCCCCGCCGTGGGAGATCGCCGGGGAGTCGGAGGCCGGGAAGGACTCGGCCGACGCCTCGTCGGCGGGGCCCTCGACGCTGCCGTCGGGGACGTAGTTGCGCACCGCCGCGCGCCAGGCCGACTTGGCGTCCGCCAGCGGGATGCGGTCCTGCGGGCGCTTGGGCCCGGCGATCGACGGGACGACGGTCGACAGGTCGAGCTCGATGTACTCGCTGAAGACGGGCTCGGGCGCCGAGGGGTCGAGCCACAGGCCCTGCTCCTTGGCGTACGCCTCGACCAGCGCGATCTGCTCGGGCGAGCGGCCGGTGAGCTTGAGGTAGTCGATGGTCTGGCCGTCGATCGGGAAGATGGCGCAGGTGGAGCCGAACTCGGGGCTCATGTTGCCGATCGTGGCGCGGTTGGCCAGCGGGACGCTGGAGACGCCCTCGCCGTAGAACTCCACGAACTTGCCGACCACGCCGTGCTTGCGCAGCATCTCGGTGATCGTGAGCACGAGGTCGGTCGCGGTGGCGCCGGCCGGCAGCTTGCCGGTCAGCTTGAAGCCGACCACCCGCGGGATCAGCATCGAGATCGGCTGGCCGAGCATCGCCGCCTCGGCCTCGATGCCGCCGACGCCCCAGCCGAGGACGCCGATGCCGTTCTCCATCGTGGTGTGGGAGTCGGTGCCCACGCAGGTGTCGGGGTACGCCTTGCCGTCGCGGGTCATCACCACGCGGGCCAGGTGCTCGATGTTGACCTGGTGGACGATGCCGGTGCCGGGCGGGACGACCTTGAACTCGTCGAACGCCGTCTGGCCCCAGCGCAGGAACTGGTAGCGCTCGCGGTTGCGCTCGTACTCGCGCTCGACGTTGCGCTGGAAGGAGTCGGGGTGGCCGAAGAAGTCCACGATGACCGAGTGGTCGATGACCATCTCCGCCGGGGCGAGCGGGTTGATCTTCGCCGGGTCGCCGCCCAGGTCGCGTACGGCCTCGCGCATCGTGGCGAGGTCGACCACGCAGGGCACGCCGGTGAAGTCCTGCATGATCACGCGGGCGGGGGTGAACTGGATCTCGACGCTCGGCTGGGCGTTCGGGTCCCAGTTCGCGATGGCGCGGATGTGGTCGGCGGTGATGTTCGCGCCGTCCTCGGTGCGGAGCAGGTTCTCCAGGAGGATCTTGAGGCTGTACGGGAGGCGCGCCGACCCCTCGACGGCGTCCAGCCGATAGATCTCGTATGACGCGTCACCGACGCGCAGCGTGTCACGGCTGCCGAAGCTGTTCGCGGACACGAAGTTCGCCTCCCCAGGGTTCCGGGCTTGTCACGGGTTTCGTGTGCATCCTCCCGCACGCGCGGGACACTCCTGACAATTAGGTTGCCCTAACCTGCGCGACTCGGTGGATGTCTCGACATCAAGATATCTCTCAAGATATCTCGACATCAAGTTACTAGAAGGTAGGCCGACGCCCGCGGAGCGGACGCCGGAAAACAGCCGGGTTTTCGGCTTCTCAGGAAGAAGACGCGTACGTCGCCCGCCTCACGCGGGCATCAGCCGCAGGCACAGCAGCGCGATGACCACGATCGACAGGGCCGGGCCGAGGAACTGCTTCTCGAACTTCTTGCCGGTCTTGATGCCGATGTCCCACGGCAGGAGCCAGCGTTTCTTGATCGGCCATAAGACGGGGCAGCCGCGCTCGGTCAGGCAGTCGCCGATCACGTGCACCAGGCAGCCGATGCCGATGGCCAGGCCCAGCCAGGAGTAGGTGACCCCGAGCGTCAGGAACGTGAGGAACAGCGCCGCCGTGAGCCCCACGTTCACGATGGCGGAGGTGAGCGTCTTGCCGGGCACGCCGATGCCCACGGCACGGATCGCCAGGCCGACCATCAGCACGACCAGGATGTCGCGGCCGACGGGGTGGTTCGCGCCGAGCAGGTGGGCGCCGGCTCCGGCCAGGACGCTGAACAGCAGCGAGTGGGTGGCGTGCCGGTGCCCGCCGCTGACGAAGTTCACGCCCTTGCTGAGCAGCCAGGTCACCGGCCCGAACGTCTGGGCGATCGTGGCGCTGGGGTGGTCGAGGTCGGGCAGCATGGCCGCGCCCGCGCACACCACCGCGCCCGCGACGAGCTCGGGCCCCGTCAGGATCGGCGCCGTGACCGCCGCAAGCTCCGGATGCCCGATCGCCTCCGGCAGCGTCGTCAGGGCCGGCGCGGCCGCCAGCCACACCGCCGCCCCGCTGAGGGCGTGCGAGTGCCCCATCATGACAAGATCACGCTTCGATAGCGTACGGCAAAGCACCGGCAAATTCCGCGAAGCTCCCCCGCGCGGGCCCGTGTCGCGTACCGCGGCCACGGCGACCGGCACGCGCCGGGCGGGAGACCGGCGACGACGCGGACGGCCGGAACGACAAAGACGGGATCTTCCGTCTCCAAGAGCACCCCCCAGCCCTCTCAGAGAAGAACGATCCCGTCTTCGTGTGAGATAACGCTACGGTCTCGGGGCCTGTTCCCCGCACTCGAAAAACTTCCGCGTGAGCTACGTCACTCTTACCTGGGCGTTGTCGCAAGAACAATCGCGATATATCGTTGAAGCATCGAGAGCGAGTCGTCAACCAGAAGGGGGCACCACGATGAGTTCGGCGCACACGATCGGCGGACCCTGGGCCCGGCCGGGGTTCGAGCACCGGCTGAGACACGAGATCCGGCACGCGATGCGCGAGGCGTTCATGAAGGGGGCGGCCATGTGGCACCAGGGACGTCACGGGGGCGGCGGCCCTCACGAGCACCGGCACAGGGGCGGCATGCGGGGGCGCGGCCCATGGGGCGGTTTCGGGCCCGGTCCGTTCGGGCCGCCGTGGGCGGGCGGCCACTTCCCGTTCGGCCCCCGGGGCTTCGGGCGGCAGCGGAAGGCCAAGCGCGGCGACGTACGGGCGGCGATCCTCGCCCTGCTCGCCGAGGAGCCGCGCAACGGCTACCAGATCATCCAGGAGATCGCCGAGCGCAGCCAGGGCGGGTGGAAGCCCAGCCCGGGCGCGGTCTATCCGGCGCTGCAGCAGCTCACCGACGAGGGCCTGGTGCGCGCGGAGGAGACCGACGGGCGCAAGACGTTCCGGCTCACCGAGGCCGGGCGCGCCTACGTCGAGGAGCACGCGGACGAGATCAGGGCGCCATGGGAGGAGATGACGCCGGACATCGGCGACGACGTCCACGAGTTGTTCGACCTGTCCAGGCAGGCGGCGTCCGCGCTGTTCCAGATCGCCCACTCCGGCACCGAAGGGCAGATCAGGCAGGCGAGGCAGGTCCTGACCGAGACCAGGCGGAAGCTGTACCAGATCCTCGCCGACGGCGACCCCGCGGAGGACTGACGATGACCTCCCCGGACGAGATCTCCCCCGGCGCGCCCGCCCCCGCGGGCGGAGCACGCGGCGGCGGCGACGCCCCGAGCGACGGATCGGCGGGCACGCACGGCGGGCCGCGCGCCGCCGCTCTGCGCATCGGGGACAAGGAACGCGACGAGGTGACGCGGCTGCTGCATGACGCGTTCGCGCAGGGCCGCATCACCCGCGAGGAGCTCGACGAGCGCCTCGACGCGACGCTCTCGGCGCGTACGGCGGAGGACCTGCGGCGGGTGACCGCCGACCTGCCCGGCGCGTGGGCGGACGACGGCTGGGCGGGCGGCCCCGGCGCGCGGGCCGCGTGGCGTCCGGGCTTCCCCTCTCCCGGCCTCCCCCGTCTCCCGGGCTTCCCCGTGGGCGCGCCCGGCGGCCCGTACCGGGGACACGGAGCCTGGGGACACGGCGCCTGGGGACACCGCGCCTGGGGACACCGCATGGTGGCGCGGCGGCACGGCCGTCATCCGCATCCGGCGATGTTCCTCGTCCCCCTGGCCGCGATCGCCGTCCTGGCGGCCGGGCCGATGTGGCCGCCGTTCCTGGTGCTCAAGCTCCTGGTCATCGCCCTGCTGGTGAGGACGGCGCTCGGCCTGGCCCACCACCGGCGTCATCACGGGTATCCCGGCCGGCGCTGACGCCCGGGTCTTGCGGAGCCGTGCTTCTCATGGTCATTTTTCGGTAGGACCCCGTCAGCCGCTGCCGAAGAGGAGCCGGGACACGTGCTGTTGCCACGGGTCAAGCGGAAGCACGAGCCGTACCGCTTCGACGACGGAACGGTGCGCATCGGGGGCGAGATCTACGGGCTGGCCACCGAGATAATCGATCCGACCGGCGGCGCGTGGGCCGCGCTCACCCTCATGGACGGCACCCGGTCCCCCGCCGACGTCGCCGAGGCGGTGTCTCGCCGGGTGCCCGGCCTGTCCGCGGCCCAGGCGTCGCGGATCGTCGCCGCCCTCATCGCGTCCGGGCACATGGAGGACGCCGCGGCCCCGGTGCCCGGGGAGCTCAGCGAACGGGAGCGCGAGCGGTACGACAGAAGCCAGGCGTTCTTCCACCAGGTGGACCTGTCGCCGGGGCGGCGGGGCTGGGACGCGCAGCTGCGGCTCCGGGACGCCCGGGTCGTGGTGCTGGGCCTCGGCGGCATGGGGAGCCACGCCGCGTGGGCGCTGGCCGCCTCCGGCGTGGGCCGCCTGCACTGCGTCGACGCCGACGTGGTGGAGCTGTCGAACCTGAACCGGCAGGTTCTCTACACGGAAGACGACCTCGGCCGGCCGAAGGTGGACGCGGCGGTCGGCAGGCTGCGCCGGCTGAACTCCGACATCGAGGTCACCGGCGAGCGGCGGGCGATCGGCAGCGAGGCGGACCTGCTGTCCGTCGTGGCGGGCGCCGACGTGCTCGCGCTGTGCGCCGACGAGCCGAGAGAGCCCGGCATCCGGATCTGGGCCAACCGGGTCTGCGCGCGGGCCGGCGTGCCGTGGGTCGGCGGAGGCTACAACGGCCCTCTCGTGACCGTCGGCACCTTCGCCCCCGGGCGCGGCGCCTGCTACGAGTGCCTGGCCGAGGGCGAGGCGCGCCGCCGCAAGCCGGGTCTTCCCGTGGACCTCGGCGGACCCGGCGTGGTCGCCGCCTCGGCCGGCGTCTCGGGCCACCTGGTCGCCCACTCGGTGATCTCGCTGATCACCGGAGTGCCCGAGCCCGCCACCGGAACGGTGGTCGGGCTGAACCTCATCGCACCGGACCAGCATGTCTGGGTCCGCCATCCGTCTCGCCCGGACTGCCCCGTCTGCGGGGAAGTCAATCGGGAAATGCCGAAGTGACAAAATAGCCTTGACCCGTCAAGTCTGATCTCCGAACATTTAGATGTTTTCTCGCGCGAGGTCCGCACCCAGCAATCCATAGCAGAAGGTGTTCGATGACCCCTCAAGAGCAAAACCCGACGCAGCCGGACGAAACGACCGAGCCTGCCGAAATCACGATTCGGAGACTTGACAAGATCGAGACGACGGCCTTCAGCCAGGGAAACTCGACCTGAGGGGCCGGCCCGGGAGTGCCTGACGATCGCCACCCGCCACGCGCGGAAACCCGGGTGGACGCGTCGCGCCGCGGAGGAGACCATAGCGGAGCTATGGACGGCGATTGCGAGCCCGGCGAGAGTTTCGCGGCCGCGACGGATTCTCGTGAATGTGCGGGCAATTGCGGAGCCCACGCGATCGCGGATTTCACGAGAAGTTCCCCGTGGGTGAAACGCGGCGGGCCGCGCGCGGCGGCATTCGATTCGCCGGGCACCGGGACCGGGGCGGGCCGATCGCCCGTCCCGGCACGCCCCCGGGGCCACTCGTCATGACACCGACCCGGGTCACCCTGCACGACCTCGGCGTACGCCGGGACCGCGAGGAGTGGATCGTCGGGCGGGTGGAGACCGGCGACGTCGTCGCCGTTCCCCCGCACGGCATGCGGGCCATCCGCCTGCTCCAGGAGGGGGCGACGGTCCCGGAGGTGCAGCGGCGGCTCGGCGCGGAGACCGGCACCCGCATGGACGTCGGCGCGTTCGTCGACGGCCTGGTCCGCGCGGGATTGGTGGCGGCGGTCGACGGACGCCCCGTTCCCTCGGCGGCGCCCCCACCGCCCACCTTTCCCCGGCTGCTGCCCCGCCACGTGCGGTGGACGCTGAACCCGGTGCTGCACGCCGCGCTGGGGGCCGTGATCCTGGCCGGGGTGGTGGTGGCGGTGCTGCGGCCCGGCGTCGTCCCCGGCTGGCGTGACCTGCTCTGGAGCGACCGCGGGACGCCGGTCCTGCTCGCGCAGACGGCGGCCGGATGGCTGCTGATCTTCCTGCACGAGCTGGCCCACCTGTGCACGGCTCGCGCCGCGGGCGTGCCGGGGCGCATCAGGCTCGGCACCCGGCTGCAGTTCCTGACGGCCCAGACAGAGGTGTCGGGCGTCTGGCTGGCGGAGCGCCGGGTCCGGCTGACGGTCTACCTCGCCGGCATGACGGTGGACGCCACCGTGTGCGCGGTGTGCCTGCTGCTGGCCGCGGCGGCCGGTCCGCATCCCGCGCTGTCCGTCGTCGCGATGACGGCGCTGATCATGCTGGCGGCCCAGTTCCTGATGTTCATGCGGACCGATGTGTACTTCGTCCTGCAGGACGTGACGGGCTGCAGAAACCTTTACCGCGACTCCGCCGCGTACGCCGCGCACCTGGTGCGCCGGGCCGTGCTGCGCCGGTCGGCCGATCCGCTCGCCCGGCTGCCGCGGGCCGAGGGCCGCTGGGTCAGGGCGTACACCGCGCTGCTCGTCGCCGGGACCGCGCTGTGCCTGCATCTCGCCGTCACGGTGACGATCCCCGCGACGCTGGGCCTGCTCGCGGGTGCCGTACGCCCCCTGCTCAACCCGTCCGGCTGGGTCGCCGTGACGGACGGCGTGGTCACGGTGCTTGTCGTCACCGGGTTCCACGTCCTTTGGGCCACAACGTGGTGGCTCAGGCACGGCCCGAAGGTGCGCCGTGCCGCCGGACTGCTGAGGAGGATCCGTGATCCCGAGGGATGTGTTCGCTGACGTCAGGGCCGCCGACGGCGAGTTCCTGGGGTTGGACGCCTACCAGGCCGAGTTCGAGGAGGTCTACCGCGACGCGACGGAGGTGGTGTGGAAGCTGGAACGGGCCCAGCACTTCCACGAGCCGGCCGTGCCGAGCTGGCAGGCCGCCGACGCGGGCGACTGGGCGCTGGCCGTCGCACTCATCGAGGAGATGCGCGCCCCGCTGACCGCGATGTACCGCGAGCGGGCCCCGTTCCGGCGGCTGCGCGTGGTCGAGCTGCCCGTCACTCCGTACCTGCAGTGGGAGGCGCAGATCTTCACCGTACGGGTCGCGGCGGGCGAGGAGATCAGGGTGATCGACGCTTCGGCGGTCGCGCCGCTGGAGACCCGGGCGCCGCTGCCCGAACTGGTGATCTTCGGCCCGAACCTGCTGTACGAGGTCCGCTACGACGAGATCGGGGCCGCCGTCGGAGCCCGGCGGATCACCGATCCCGGCGTCGTCTCCCCCTGCCTGTCCGCCCTGATCTCCCTGTACGCCGAGGGCGAGGAGCTGCTGCCGTTCTTCGAACGCGAGGTGGCCCCGCTGCCGCCGCCGGCTGGCCTGTCGGAACGGCCCGCCGGAATTGGGCCTTGACCGAAGGTCGTGGCGGGCGAACCATCGATGTACCGCTCTCGGGGGGTGAGCGCGGCCACTCCGACGACGGAGGGTGAGATGAAGCCGACCGAGCCCGATCCCGGGACGGTGCAGGAGACCGAAGGGACGGCGGGGACGAGCCAGATCAAGATCAGGTTGCTGGACGCGGCGGAGACGCCCCTGTGCAGCAACTCGACGGGGAACTGACACGCGGACGTCCGCGGAAGACACACGCGCGCCACGTCCAGATCCGGGCCGGAGCCGGGCGCGATCCGACACGACTCGGCCAGGTCGGCCAGGCCGAAGGAGGCTCCATGCCCGGAGAAGCGTTCGAGCACGTCAGACAGGCCGCGGGTGAGGTCCTGCCCGCGGCGCGGTATCGGACCGAGCTCTACGACCACCTGCGCCGGATGGAGGGCGTGGTGTGGAAGCTGGAACGCGCCCAGCACTTCCACGAGCCCGACACCCCGAGCTGGGTCGCGATGACCAGCGGAGACTGGGACCGGTCGCTCGCGCTGATGGGCGAGATGCGCTTCGCCGACGACCTGCCGCCCCGGGCGGAGCTGCGCCGGCTCCGGATCGTCGAGATGCCGCCCACGCCGTACCTGCAGTGGGAGATCGTCCTGCTCGCGGCGCGCACGCGGGCGGGCGAGCGGGCCAGGGCGCTGCACGCCCGGAGCGTGCGGCACCTGGAGCGCTCCGCGCCGCTGCCCGAGCTGCTGATCCTGAACCGGGACCTGATGTACGAGATCCTCTACGACGAGATCGGCGCCCATGTGGGCGGGCGGCGGATCACCGACACCCGGGTCATCGGGGAATGCGCCCGGGCGATCGCCGAGCTGTACGCCCGGGCCGAGGACATGGTGGCCTTCCACGACCGCGAGGTGGCGCACCTGCCGCCGCCCGCCGGAGGCGTCCTGTCCCGGCCCGGCCATCCCTGACCCGCGAGAGCCGGCGGTGCGGGGATCAGGACCCGCACCGCCGATGCTCCTCCAGCGCCGCGCGCAGGGTGGCGAGCGTCGCGGCGGTCCGGGCGAGCTCGGCGGCCGGGACCACGGCGGTGCGGGCGGCCAGCTCATCGCGTACGGTCGGGCGGGCCGCGGCCAGGAGCCGGGCGCCCTCCGGCGTGAGGCTGAGGACGGAGGACCGCCGGTCGTCCGGATGCGCCGTGCGCACGCACAAGCCCGCGCTCTCCAGCCGGTCCACGCCCTTGCTCACGGCTCCGACGGTGATCCCCACCTCGCGCACGATGTCGAGCACCCAGCAGCCGGGACGGCCGTCGATGATGTCCAGGAACTCGAACTGTCCCAGACCGATGCCGTGCTCGGCGCGCAGCCGGTCGCTCACCGCGTTGTACAGCCGGGTCTCGACGCGGACGAGATCGGTGAACAGGCGAGTGATGTCCGTCACATTCGCCGGGGAATTAGATTCCGAGGAATCATCTTCCCGGGAATCGGGTTGACGACCACATGTGCATTCCACGGAATGCATCCTTTCATCCCCGATGTCCCGGAGGTCCGGATGACCCGTCAGCAGCGTGAGGCTGTCGACGCCCTGCTCCGCGACGCCCCCGTCCACCCGAACCCGACCCTGGCCGAGCAGCGCGCCGGATTCGCCCTCGCCCTCTCCCGCCCCCTGCCCGACGACGTCACCGTCCGCGAGACGGTGCTCGCCGGCCGTCCCGCGCTGGACCTGACCCCGGCCACCGCCGCCGGCCGCGGGCGGCTGCTCCACTTCCACGGCGGCGGCTACATCCTGGGGTCGCCCGGCACGCACGCGGGGTTCACCGCCCAGCTCGCGCGCCGTGCCGGGCTGCGGGCGACGTCCCTCGACTACCGGCTGGCCCCCGAGCATCCCTTCCCCGCCGCGGTGGACGACGGCCTGGCCGCCTACCGGGCGCTGCTCGACGCGGGTGTGCGGCCGGAGGAACTGGTGCTCGCCGGAGACTCCGCGGGCGGCGGGCTGGTCGTCGCCACCCTGGTCGCGGCCCGCGACGCCGGCCTGCCGCAGCCGGCGGGCGCCGTCGTCTTCTCCCCCTGGGTCGATCTGACGCTCGGCGGGGAGAGCATGCGCACGAAGAAGGACGCCGACCCGATCTTCACCCCGGAGGCGATCCGGGCGTACGTCGCCCCCTACCTGGGCGGCCAGGACCCCGCCCACCCGCTGGCGAGCCCCGTGTTCGCCGACCTCCGGGGCCTGCCCCCGCTGCTGGTGCAGGCCGGCTCGAACGAGCTCCTGCTGGACGACGCCGTCCGGCTCGCCGGGCGCGCGGCCGCCGACGAGGTGGACGTCACGCTGCGGGTCTGGCCGCGGGTGCCGCACGTCTTCCAGGTCCACTTCGGCAGCCTGGACGAGGCCGACGAGGCGCTCGACGAGGCCGCCCTCTTCCTGTCCGCCAGGGTGCAGGCCGGGCGGGAGGCGGACCGGTCTCCGGGCGGCGAGAACCCGGGCGCGGGCCGCCCCTGAGACACGCCCGCCCGAGCCGGCGGCGGTGCGGGGCTCAGGACCCGTGCCGCCGATGCTCCTCCAGCGCCGCGTCCCGGAACGCCGCGCCCCGGGACGCCGCGGCCGGGCGCAGCCGGGCCATCTCGGCCGCGATGGCCTCAAGCCTCCAGTGGGCGTTCAGCCCGCTGGGGTTGGGCAGCACCCACAGCGCCGCCCCTCCGACCGTCTCCTCCTGCGGGCCGATCCGGGCGTCCGGGCGCGCGAAGGCGACCCGGTAGGCCGACACCCCCGCGATCGCCAGGACGCGGGGGCGGACCCGCGCGACCAGCCGCGCGAGCCGGACACCGCCCTCGCGAAGCTCCTGCGGGGTCAGCTCGTCGGCCCGCGCGGTCGCCCGGGCCACGATGTTGGTGATGCCGAGCCCGTACGACGGGAGCAGGTGCTGCTCGGACGGCGTGAGCCTGCGCGGCACGAGACCGGACAGGTGCAGCGCGGGCCAGAACCGGTTGCCCGGCCGCGCGAAGTGGTGACCGGTCGCCGCCGAGTAGAGGCTGGGGTTGATCCCGCAGAACAGCACGTCGAGGCCGGGGCCGAGCACGTCGTCGATCGTCGCGTTCCGCGCCGCCTCCAGGTCGGCCTTGGTGGGGGTCATGGCGCGATGCTAGTGCCCCCTTCTCGCCTCGGGAGTACGGCCGCTCGCCACTCCGGCGTTCGCGTGCCGGAGGCATGGCGGACCGGCGGCTCGGGTTGGGGCGCGGTGAGCGGGCCAGGGGCGGCTCGACGGCTCGGGTGGAATGCCCGGTGAGCGGGCCAGGGGCGGCTCGACGGCTTGGACGGGAGGCGCGGTGAGCGGGCCGGAGGCTCAGCGGAACGGCCGGGCCATCTCGTCGAGGGCCTGATCCATGATCTCGGAGAGCGGCCGGGCCTCCTGCTCCTCGATCCAGACGTGGGTGGCGATGCGCAGCGCGGCCAGGAAGGCGGCGGCCATGATCCGGGCTTTCAGGTCGGCGGCGGGGTCGTCCGTCCCGGCGCGCCCGGAGTCGCGTTCGGAGATCGCCTGGACCAGTTCCCGTTCCAGCGCGGCGTGGTTGGCGAGCTGCCGGGCGAGCAGGGACGGGTGGCGTTTGGTGAGCGAGGTGCGCACCGCCCACTCCCGGTCGGGCTCGCCCATCCGCGCCAGCATCTCGCGTACGGCTCCGCGCAGCGCCTGCCAGCCCGGCTCCCCCGGCGGCCGTTCGCGGACCGCACGGACCAGGGACCGGATGCGTTCCTCCTCGCCGTACAGGAGGGCGTCCTCCTTGCTGGCGAAGTAGTTGGAGAAGGTACGCCGCGAGATGTCGGCGGCGGCCACGATGTCGTCCACGGTGACGTGGTCCAGCCCGCGCTCCACGGCGAGCCGCATCGTGGCCTTGTGGATGGCCTGCCGCGTCTCGGCCTTCTTGCGCTCGCGCAGCCCCGTCGTCGTCTCCATGGCAGGTTCAGCTTAGCCGCTTAAACATTGCCCATTGGGCAAAGTTGCCCAGTGGGCATGTATCGTTGAGTGGCAATCCCCTTCGACCTCGCATTGGAGGCTGCGCGTGAGCGCACCCACGCTGCCGGAGACGGGGGCCAAGAGCCACCGGCAGGTACTCGAAGCGCTGAGCGGCCTGCTCCTCGTCCTCTTCCTCGCGATGATCAGCAGCACGATCGTGTCGGTGGCGCTGCCGCAGATCATCGGCGCGCTGAACGGCACCCAGTCGCAGTACACCTGGGTGGTCACCGCGGCCCTGCTCACCACGACCGCCTCGACCCCCATCTGGGGCAAGCTGGCCGACCTGTTCAGCAAGAAGCTGCTCCTCGAGATCGCCATCGGCATCTTCCTGGTCGCCTCGCTGGCCTGCGGCTTCGCCCAGAACACCCCGATGCTGATCGGCTTTCGCGCGGTCCAGGGCCTGGGCATGGGCGCGCTGCAGATCCTGGTGCAGGTGATCATCGCCGCCATGATCAGCCCGAAGGAGCGCGGCAAGTACAACGGCTACCTCGGCGCGGTCATGGCCGTCGCCACGGTCGGCGGGCCGCTGCTGGGCGGCCTGATCACCGACACGTCCTGGCTGGGCTGGCGGTGGTGCTTCTTCCTGCCGATCCCGTTCACCGCGATCGCCCTGATCATCCTGCACCGCACGCTCGACATCGCCTCGGTCCGCCGTCCGGGCACCTCGGTGGACTACCCCGGCGCGATCCTCATCGCCGCCGGCGTGAGCATCCTGCTCATCTGGGTCACCTTCGTCGGCAACTCCTTCGACTGGATCTCCTGGCAGACCTTCGCCATGGTCGGCGCCTCGGTCGTGCTGCTGGGCATCGCCGTCTGGGTGGAGTCCGTGGTCCGCGAACCGGTCGTCCCGCTGCACGTCGTACGGCGGCGCGTGCCCGCCCTCGCCATCCTGGCCAGCCTGGCCGTGGGCATGGCCATGTTCGGCGGCGCGGTCTTCCTCGGCCAGTACTTCCAGATCGGCCGCGGCTACTCGCCCACCGAGGCGGGCCTGCTCACGATCCCGATGATGCTCGGCGTCCTGGTGTCGTCCACGATCTCCGGGCGGATGGTGTCCCGCAGCGGGCGGGTCAAGCCGTACATCATCGTCGGTTCGATCGTGCTCACGCTCGGGTTCCTGGCTTTGTCCGCCGTGGACCACGAGACGTCGCTGGTCTACGTCGGCGCCGGGATGCTGGTGGTCGGCGCCGGTGTCGGCATGTCCATGCAGAACCTCGTGCTGGCCGTGCAGAACACCGTCCCGCTGCGCGAGCTGGGCGCCGCCAGCGGCGCCGTCACGTTCTTCCGTTCGCTGGGCGGCACGATCGGCGTCTCGGTGCTGGGCGCGGTGCTGGCCAACCAGGTCACCACGAACATCGCCACCGGCCTGGCCAAGGCCGGCATCCGGGTGCCCGCCTCCCAGAGCGGCGGCACCGGCAGCCTCAACATGAACGCGCTGCCCGAGCCGATCCGCACCGTCGTGCGCACCGCCTACGGCGACGCCACCGGCCACATCTTCCTGATCTCGGCCGGCATCGCCGTCGTCGGCGTCCTCGCCGTGCTGCTCCTCCCGCAGGTGCGGCTGCGCGACAGCCTGGACCTGCCCGAGCCCGCCGCGCAGACGCAGGCCCCCACGGCGGCCGAACCCCGCTGAGCCCCGTCCGCCCCGGTGACGACCCCTCCCGCGTACGGCCCCGCCGCACCGGCGGACGGCCGTACGCCGGGGCGTTCCGCTCACAGACTCGGGTCGACCGGCTCGGACTCCAGCGCGGCGAAGACCGCCTCGTGGACCCGCCAGAGCGGCTCGCCCTCCACGCGCGGCGCCTCGAGCCCGAGCGCGTGCTCCCGCAGCGCGAGCGAGCGCTTCCTGCCGGTGAACCTGCGCCGAAGCACGTCGAGCGACTCGGTGTAGTCGGGGCCGTAGCGGAGGTGTGCGCGGACTTCGAGTGCGAGCCAGCCGAGTTCAACGGCGAGAGCTACCACGTACACCTGCCGGTGAACTTCCCGCCGAAGGTCGGGAAAGCCGGGGCCCGTGGCGGGCCGCGGCGTCGTCGTGATCGTGAGGAGCACCCGGCAGAGTGCGCCGGATGCCCCTTATGAGCGGCTACGGCTTCTCACACGTACGGAAGGACCTCGGCCGCGATCAGCTCCAGGTGCTCCAGGTCGCTCAGGTCGAGAACCTGCAGGTAGAGGCGCTCGGCCCCCATCTTGGCGAACCGGCCGATCTTGTCCACGATCTCCTGGGGCGTGCCCGCCAGCCCGTTGACGCGCAGCTCGTCGACCTCGCGGCCGATGTTGGCGGCCCGCCGCGCGATCTCCGCCTCGTCCCGGCCGGCGCAGACGACCTGCGCCGCCGACAGCAGGATGCTCTCCCGGCCCGCCGCCTCGCACGCCTGCCTGACCCGGTCGAAGGCCGCGGCGGTGTCCTCGGGGCGGTGGAACGGCACGTTGTACTCGTCGGCGAACCGCGCGGCCAGCCGCGGCGTCCGCTTGGCGCCCCCGCCGCCGATGATGACGGGCACCCGGGGCCGCTGCGCCGGCTTGGGCAGCGCCGGGGAGTCGGCCAGGCGGTAGTGCCTGCCCTCGAAGGAGAACGGCTCGGTCGCCTCCCACAGCCCGGTCACGATCTCGAGCTGCTCCTCAAGGCGCTCGAACCGCTCGCCCAGCGCGGGGAACGGGATCCCGTACGCCGTGTGCTCCGCCTCGAACCAGCCGGTGCCGAGGCCCAGCTCCACACGGCCGCCGCTCATCTGGTCGACCTGGGCGACGCTGATCGCCAGCGGCCCGGGCAGCCGGAACGTCGCGGCGCTGACCAGCGTGCCCAGCCGGATGCGCGAGGTTTCCCGGGCGAGACCGGCCAGGGTGATCCACGCGTCGGTCGGGCCCGGCAGGGGATCGCCTTCGCCCATCCGCAGGTAGTGGTCGGACCGGAAAAACCCGTCGAACCCCAGCCGCTCGGCCGTCTGCGCCACCCGGAGCAGGTCGTCGTAGCTCGCCCCCTGCTGGGGTTCGGTGAAGATCCTCAATTTCATCCACCCATTATCCCAGCCTCCATGTGCGCGGCTTGCTAGAGTGCGAGCGGCCTGTGCGTAACGTGGTCGCATCGCAACTCAGGGTGGTGAGCGTGGACTCGGCACGTCATTCCCGCGAAGCGGGCCGCCCCTCGCGCTCCCTGATCCTCCTCGCGACGGCCGCGCTCGCCGCGGGCACCGGCGCGGCGATGTGGGCGCTGCCCGCCGCCCCTCCCGGCGGCTGGAACGCCGCGGCCGTCGCCTCGGCCACACCCGCCGGGGACCGGGCCCCGGCCTCCGCGACGCCGGAGACGCTGGTCGCCGCGCGCCAGACGGTCGCCTCGCCGTCCCCGTCCGCCGCCGCCTCCCCCGCCGAGGACCCGCCCGCGGCCCGTTTCCGCGGTTTCCTCGACGCCGCCGGAGAGCCTCGCCCCGAACTTCCGGCCGCGGGCGTGCGCTCGTACACGATGGGGTACATCGTCGCCGGCCCGGGCGGCTGCGCGCCCCACTGGGCGGGGGCCCGCCCCGGGGGCGGGGGCTCGGTCGCCGCGCGGATCGCCCGGCTGCGGGCCGACGGCGGCGAGGTGTGGGCGACGTTCGGCGGGCCGTACGGGCGGGAGCTGTCGGTCGCGTGCGACGACCCGGATCGGCTGCTCGCGGCCTACCGCCGGGTGGTGACCGCGCTCGCCCCGGCCGGTCTCGACTTCGAGGCGGGCGGGTCGGCCGGGTCCGACGTCGCCCGCCGCCGCGCGGCCGCCGTCGCCCGCCTGCAGCGCGAGGCGCGGGAGAGCGGCCGGCCGCTGCGGGTCACGTTCACGCTTCCCGCCGCCCGGCACGGCCTGGAACCCGCCGGCCAGGAGACGCTGCGGGCGGCCCGCGCGGAGGGTGTGGAGATCGACTCCGTCGGCCTGCTCGTGCCGGTCGCCTCCGGCGTCTCCGGCCTCCACGACCTGGCCGTCGCCGCCCGGGCGGCCCGTCTCCAGATCGCCGCGGCGCTGGACGTGCCGCCCGACCGGGCCTGGCGGCGGATGGGCCTCGCGCCGGTCCTCGCCGACGCCCGCGACCTCGATGCCGGCGACGCCGGACGGCTGGCGGCGTTCCGGGCCCGCAACGGCCTGGCCTGGCTGTCGGTCCGGGGCGCCAGGCCGCCCGCCGAGATCGTACGGATCCTGGCCCGGCCGTCGCACGCCGACGCAGGCGCCGGCGCGCCGGAGCCTAGATCACATCCCTGACCAGGAGCGCGACGCACTCCACGTGGTGGGTCATGGGATATTGATCGAAGGCCCGCAGGTCGTCCAGGCGGTAGCCGTGCTCGGCGAACCAGGCGACGTCCCTGGCCAGCGTGGCCGGGTCGCACGAGACGTACACCACGCGCGAGGCTTCGAGACCGGCGACGCGCTCGACCACCGCGCGGCCGAGCCCGGCGCGGGGCGGGTCGGCCACCACCAGGTCGGCCCGTTCGATCCGCAGCCGGTCGAGCGCCTCCTCGACCCTGCCCCGCTCGATCCGCGCCTGCGGCAGGTCGCGCAGGTTGAACCGGGCGTCCTGCACCGCCTGCGGCTCGGACTCGATGCCGAGCACGGCGCCCTCGGGGCCGACGGCCTCGGCGAGCCCGGCGGCGAACAGGCCGGCGCCGCAGTAGAGATCGAGGGCCCACTCCCCCGGCTCGGGCCGGCCGAAGTCGAGCACCGCGTCGAGCAGCGTGGCCGCCGCGCCCGGGTGGACCTGCCAGAACCCGCTCGCGGTGACCCGGAAGTCCCGCCGCCCCACCCGCTCGGTCAGCGAGGCCCGGCCGCGCAGCGCGCGGGTGCCGCGCCTGCCCTCGTCGAGCAGGACCGCGGCGTCCACCTCCGGGATGGCCACCCGGCGGCGCGGCTCGGGTTCGACGATCACCGCGCGGTCGCCGCCGGATGCCGCCACCACCTCGACCGAGGCGGCCCCCGGCCAGGCGAGGCGCTCCGCCCCGATCTCCTCGACGGCGGAATGGGCGATGAGGCACGCGGTGACGTGCTCGATCTCGTGCGACCGGTGCTTGCGCAGCCCGGCCGTGCCGTCCCGGTCCACGGCGAACCGGACGCGGGTGCGCCACCCGAGACCATCCGGCGAGCCCGGCACCTCCTCGACCACCACCTTGAGGTCCAGGCCCGCCAGCCGCCGGAACTGCTCGGCGACCACGTCGGCCTTGAGCCGGCGCTGCGCCTGCGGCGACGCGTGCTGCCAGTCGCAGCCGCCGCACCGGCCCGGGCCCGCGAACGGACAGGGCGGCGTGACCCGGTCGGGCGACGGCTCCAGGATCTCGACCGCGTCGGCCCGCAGGAACCGGGTGGTCTCCTCGGTGACCTCGGCGACGACCCGCTCCCCCGGCAGGGTGTGCCGGACGAACACCACCCGGCCCTCGTGCCGGGCCACGCACCAGCCGCCGTTGGCCACGGCGTCGACGGTCAGTTCGATCCGCCGCCCGCCCGCGGGGCCGGGCTGCCTCGTGCCGGTCATCGGTCACCTCCGCGGGAAAGCCGTGTGCGGGCGGGGCGCGCAGTCCCGCGGCGCGGGGAGCGAATATCTGTACAGCTGGTGTTCGATCTCAACGAGAGTCCTCTCGGACGGGGCGACCGGCCGGGCACGCAGGAGGCCCGGCCGGCGACCATTGGTCCTCCCTTCCCGGTGGAGGGGAGGAAATGTCAAGCCTTGACCTGCTTATCCTTCGACGGCGGCTGGTAGGAGCGGCGGGAGGCGCCGGGCGCGGACGGCTCCCTGCGGCGCTTGAGGCGGTCGGAGGAGGCGAGCTGGAACGGCACGCTCGTGACCATGACCCCGGGCTTGAACAGCAACCTCCCCTTGAGCCGCAGCGCGCTCTGGTTGTGCAGGAGGTGCTCCCACCAGCGGCCGACCACGTACTCGGGGATGTAGACCGTCACGACGTCGCGCGGCGAGCGCCGCCGCAGCGACTTCACGTAGTCGAGCACCGGGCTGGTGATCTCCCGGTACGGCGAGTCCAGGATCTTCAGCGGCACCTCGATGCCGCGCCGGTCCCACTCGTCCTTGAGCCTGTTCGCCTCGCCGGCGTCCACGCTCACGGTCACGGCCTCCAGGCTGGACGGGCGGGTCGCCTTGGCGTACGCGAGCGCGCGGAGCGTCGGCTTGTGGATCTTGGAGACGAGCACGATCGCGTGGTTGCGGGCGGGCAGCATCGACTCGTCGGTCTCGTGCCCCTCCGGCGCGGCCAGCTCCTCGGCGACCCGGTCGTAGTGGTGCCTGATGCCCTTCATCATGAGGAAGAGCACCGGCATCGCGATGCAGACGATGTACGCCCCGTGGGTGAACTTGGTGGCCAGCACGACGACGAGCACCAGCCCGGTCATGACCGCGCCGAAGCCGTTGATCACGCGTGAGCGCATCATGCCGAAGCGGACCCGCGCGTCGGTCTCGGTCCTCAGGTGACGGGTCCAGTGCCGGACCATCCCGATCTGGCTGAGGGTGAACGAGACGAACACCCCGACGATGTACAGGTTGAGCAGCTTGCTGACGTCCGCGTCGAACGCCCAGATCAGCAGGCAGGCCCCGGCGGCGAGGATGATGATGCCGTTGCTGAAGGCGAGGCGGTCGCCCCGGGTGTGGAGCTGGCGCGGCAGGTAGCGGTCCTGGGCGAGGATCGACCCGAGCACCGGGAAGCCGTTGAACGCGGTGTTGGCCGCCAGGAACAGGATGAGGGCGGTCACCGCGGCGATCACGACGAACAGGAACGAGCCGTGGCCGAAGACGGCCGAGGCGACCTGCGCGATGATCGGCTGCTGGTGGTAGCCGGGCCCGGCCGGGTGGCCGTCGATGACGACGTTGGTGGCCACGACCGCCGGGTCGGTCAGCTTCACCCCGGACTCCAGGCCGAGGAAGATGATCCCGCTGAACATCGCGACCGCGATGAGGCCCATCATGAGCAGCGTCGTCGCGGCGTTCTTGCTCTTGGGCTTGCGGAAGGCCGGCACGCCGTTGCTGATCGCCTCGACACCGGTCAGCGCCGCGCACCCGGAGGAGAAGGCGCGCAGCACCAGGAACGACATCGCGAATCCGGCGAGGTCGCCCTGCTCCGCGATGATCGTGTAGCCGGCGGTCGGGGCGTGCAGGTCGTCGCCGAGGATGACCATCCGGAACAGGCCCCACAGGACCATGCCGATGACGGCGGCCATGAACGCGTAGGTGGGAACGGCGAACGCGACGCCCGACTCGCGGATGCCGCGCAAGTTCATGATCGTCAAAAGTGCCACGATGGCTATCGACACCAGCGGGCGGTGCTGGGCGACGAAGGGGATCGTCGCGCCCACGTAGTCGGCGCCGTTGGCGACCGACACCGCCACGGTCAGCACGTAGTCGACGAGCAGGGCGCTCGCGACGGTCAGTCCCGCGGTGGGTCCCAGATTCGTCGTGGCCACCTCGTAGTCGCCGCCGCCGCTGGGATAGGCGTGCACGTTCTGCCGGTAGGAGGCGACCACCGTGAGCATGACGAGGACGACCCCGGCCGCGACCCACGGGCTGAAGCTGTAGAGGCCGACCCCGCCGATCGACAGGATGACCAGGATCTCCTGCGGCGCGTACGCCACCGAGGACAGCGCGTCGCTGGCGAAGACCGGCAGGGCCACACGCTTGGGCAGCAGCTGGTGGTGGAGCTGGGTGCTGCGCAGAGCCCGCCCCACGAGGAGCCGCTTGACAAGATCTGGCACCTTGGACACGTCTGTTGAGCGTAGTCCCCCGTCCCGATCCCGGGTCACACCGCGTCCCTGCCGTGGCGACATACTGTCTGCATGAGGAGACCGCCACAACCAACGGCGGGGGAGCATGCATATCGTGATCATGGGATGCGGACGGGTCGGCTCGACCCTGGCGCACATCCTTGAGGACAACGGGCACTCGGTCGCCGTGATCGACCGCGACCCGCAGGCCTTCCGGCGGCTGCGGGCCGGCTTCCGCGGCCGGAGGGTCACCGGGATCGGCTTCGACCGCGACGTCCTCCAAGAGGCGGGCATCACCTCGGCCGCCGCCTTCGTCGCCGTGAGCAGCGGAGACAACTCCAACATCATCTCCGCGCGGGTCGCGCGCGAGATGTTCGGCGTGGACAACGTGGTCGCCCGCATCTACGATTCCCGCCGGGCCGAGGTCTACCAGCGCCTGGGCATCCCGACCGTGGCGACGGTCCGCTGGACCGCCGACCAGATCCTGCGCAGGGTGCTCCCCGAGGGCGCCGAGCCTCTCTGGCGAGACCCCACCGGCACGGTCGTCCTCGCCGAGGTGACCTTCCACCCGGGCTGGATCGGCACCCGGGCCAGGGCCGTCGAGGAGGTCACCGGCGCGCGGGTGGCGTTCATCAACCGCATGGGCGAGGCGCTCGTGCCGAAGGACGCGACCGTGGTCCAGGAGGGCGACCTCCTCCACCTGGTCGCCGCCGAGAACGACATGGACCGCATCAACAAGTTGCTGTCCGCCCCGCCGTCCGACGAGGAGCACTGATGCGTGTCACCATCGCCGGCGCCGGAGCCGTCGGCCGCTCCATCGCGGCGGAGCTCCTGGAGAACGGCCACGAGGTCCTGCTCATCGACGTCGACCCCGGCGCCATAAAGATCGACACTGTGCCTCGGGCCGAGTGGCTGCTGGCCGACGCCTGCGAGATCTCCTCGCTGGACGAGGCCGGGCTGAACGGCTGCCAGGTCGTGATCGCCGCCACCGGCGACGACAAGGTCAACCTCGTGGTCTCGCTGCTCGCCAAGACCGAGTACGGCGTGCCGCGCGTGGTCGCCCGGGTCAACCACCCCAAGAACGAGTGGCTGTTCAACGAGTCGTGGGGCGTGGACGTCGCCGTCTCCACCCCGCGCCTGCTGTCGGCTCTGGTCGAGGAGGCGGTCAGCGTCGGCGACCTGGTGCGCCTGATGACGTTCCGGCAGGGCCAGGCCAACCTGGTGGAGCTGACGCTGGCCGAGGACGCCCCCGTGGTCGGCCAGCGGGCCGGCTCGGTGCCGTGGCCGGTGGACGTCGCCCTCGTGGCGATCCTGCGCGAGGGCCGGGTGCTGGTCCCCTCGGCCGACGATCCGCTGGAGGCCGGCGACGAGTTGCTGTTCGTGGCCAGCCAGGAGGTCGAGCACGAGCTCACCGAGCTGCTGTCGGCCCACGAACGCCCCTGATGCCGTACGAACGGCTCGGGCCCCGGCGGCCGCCGGGGCCCGAGCCGTTCTCACGCGGAGGCGGAAGGCCGCGGCGGCGGCTCGATCGGGGTCCGGCCCCGGGCGAGCACCCACACCATCGCGGCCAGCGCGGCGACCTGCAGCGGCCAGCCCAGCGCGATCTTGGCCACGCCGAGGGCGGCCACCTGCCCCGCCCAGTAGAGCGGCAGCTGGATCACCACCCGCAGCAGGCAGGGCAGCATGAGCAGCCAGGTCAGCCGCGAGCACAGCCGCACCAGCGCCGGGTCGCCGTGCCAGCCGGTCGGGTCGCCGGTCACCGATCCGATCAGGAATCCCACGACCGGCCAGCGGACCACGATCGACAGCAGCATTCCGGCGGCGTAGGCCGCGTTGTAGAGGATCCCCGGCAGGAACACGTCCTTGGCGTCGCCGGTGCGGGCCGCGAAGAACGCGCCGATCCCGATGCCGACGAGGCTGTTGAGCACGAACTGCGGCGTCGTGCGCTGGGCGAGGCGCACCAGCAGCAGCACCACCGCCGAGGAGATGCCGACGATCAGGGAGGTCTTCAGCTCGCTGGTGGTCATCCACGTGACGGTGAAGGCGATCGTTGGCACCGCCGCCTCGACGATCCCGCGTTTGCCGCCCAGCGCCTTGCTCATCTGGGCGCGGACGGCCGCCTCGACTGTGGCGTGCGCCGCGGGGGCCGTCATGTCCGCTGTGCTCATACGGTCTCCTGAGAGATCAAGGGCCACCGGCCGAGCGAAGCTCGTAGCGCGGGTTGAACATGACCTTGCGACCATCCTGGATGCTGACGAGCCCTTCCGCCCGCACCACCCGGCCCGGCTCGATGCCGACGATCTTCCGGCGGCCGAGCCAGACCAGGTCGATGACGTCCGACCCGTCGTACAGCTCCGCCTCGAGGGCGGGCGCGCCGCCGCGCGGCCGGAGAGTCACGGTCCGCAGCGTCCCCGCGACGCACGTCCGCTGACGCTCGCCGCACCGCGCGATGGGAGTTGCCCCCTCCTGCTCCAGGTCCTCCTGAAGCTCGGCGGCCTCCAGCTCGGCCTGGCTGGTGGTCAGCCTTCTGAAGAAGCCCCGCAGTCCGCCGCGTCGGGCAGGCTCCGGCGTGCCCATCGGTCACTCACCCAGCTTCCTCGCTCGCCGTCCCCTTCGGGGGCGATTGGTCGTCCTGGCTCCAGCCTAGGCCGGTCGTTCCCACCGCAGCATACGTGAGCCGCCCGCGGGCCAGAAGGACGGTCAAGGCGGGCTTATCTCCCTATCGGGTCAAAACCCGCGCCGCGCCGTACGTCAGCGAGTGCGTCAGCGGATCTCGCTGATCTCGGGGCCTCGCTCGAAGGGCCGGAACTCCTCGCGCCGGGCGGCCTGCTCCTCCATGGCCTGCCGTGCCTCGGCGGGCAGCCGGAGCTGGATCGCCTCCCTGGGCGGCATCGGCTCGTCTCCGCGCACGACCACGATGCCGCGCACCACGTCCTCCAGCGGCCGCGCCGCCTCCGGGTCGATCGCCGCCGCGCCGCTGATGACGCCATGAAGCATCCAGCGGGGGCCGTCCACGCCCAGGAAGCGCACCGGCTGCGGCTCCGCCTGTCCCTGCGCGGGCGCCCGTCCGGCGAGCTCCGGCCCGAAGGGCCCCTCCCGCTCCTCGACGGACCCGCCCGCGGCGTTCACATCCCTGGCGAGCTCGGCCCGCACCTCGTCCCAGAGCCCGCCGCGCTTGGGCGCGGCGACCGCCTGCACCTGCAGCAGGCTCCCCTCCAGCAGGACGAGCGCCCCGGTGATCTGGTCGCCCTCCACCCTGAGCTGGATCTCGAATCCGGGACCGACGGGCAGGCGCAGGCCCCCCAGGTCCACGCGCTCGGCCTCCGGGTAGTCGTCGTCGGCGTCCCAGGGGCCCGTCGTCCGCGCCGGGGCCGGGCTCTCCTCCCGTACGACGGCTGGTGCGGTCTCCTCCTCCGCGCGTCGCCGGCGTCGAAACACTTGTCTCACTCTCCTCGCATCGTGGCCCGGTTTTCCCGGGCCCCGCGGTGTCAGCTCCCCGTCGAGCCGAACCCGTTGGTGCCCCGTACGGAGCCGGGCAACCGGTCGACCTCGTAGAAGGCGGCCCGTTCCACCCGCTGGACGACGAGCTGGGCGATTCGGTCGCCGCGCCGGAGCCGTACCGTTTCCTTGGCGTCGGTGTTGATCATCGTCACCTTGATCTCGCCCCGGTAGCCGGCGTCGATCGTGCCCGGCGCGTTGACCAGCGTGACGCCGTGCCGGGCCGCCAGGCCCGAGCGCGGGTGGACGAAGGCGGCGTATCCGTCCGGCAGCGCGATGGCGACGCCGGTCGGCACGACCGCCCGCTCGCCGGGCAGCAGCTCGACGTCCTCCGCAGCGTACAGGTCGGCTCCGGCATCGCCCGGATGCGCGTACGACGGAATCGGAAGGCCGGGGTCGAGCCGGTGGATCAGGACCTCGACGCTCATCGGGCGGCCTCGATCCCGCTGGCCGGCACGGGGCGGCTCATGCCCCTCTCCTCGCCCTCGGCTCGGAGCCCGGCCGCGCCGCAGGCGTGCGATCCGGCGCCTCGCCCGGCGCCGCGTTCCCTGATTCGCTCGCTACGCTGACTCACGAGGCAAGACCCTACCCGGTGCGCTAAGGGGACACCGCCTCTCCCGCGCCGGACGACGGGCGTGCCGTCTTCGGCTCCTGCCCGCTCCGTTCCGGGGCGGCGGACCCCGGCGCGCCGGGGGGCTCGGGCCGCGCGGGGGCGGTTTCCGGTCCCGGAGGCGTCTCCCGGGCTCCGGCCTGCGGCGGACCGGCCGGGCCGCCCTCCGCGGGGGGCTCGATGGCGGGCTGCGTACGGCGCAGCTCGGGCAGCGCGCGGTAGATGACCGCGGTGAGCGGAACGGCCACCACGGCGCCCGCGATGCCGCCGAGCACGCCGCCCACCGCGAGGACGAGGATGATCGCCAGCGGGTGGAACTCCAGAGCCCGGCCGACGATGAGCGGCTGGAGCACGTGGTTTTCCAGCTGCTGCTCGACCACGAGGATGCCCACGAAGATCAGCGCGTACACCCAGCCCTGGGAGCCGAAGGTCACCAGCGTCGCGATGCCGCCCGCGAACAGGATGCCGACGATCGGGACGAAGCTGGCCAGGAAGACCAGCACCGCGAGGGGCGCCCACAGCGGCACCCGCATCCCGGCGAGCACCACGCCGATCACCAGCCCGTGGATGGCCGCGACCGCGACGGTGCCGTGCACGTAGTGGGAGATCGTCGCCCAGGCGGCACGGCCGGCCCGGTCCACGCGCGGCGCGGCCTCGCCGAAGGCGCGCAGGAACCAGACCCAGATGCGGTCGCCGTCCTTCAGCAGGAAGAACGTCACAAAGAGGATCAGCACGATGGAGGCGAGCACCTCGACGACCGCGGTGGCGCCGCTCAGCACCGTGCTGGTGATCTGGCTGCGATATTGAGTGATCTGGCTGCTGAGCTGGTCCACGAAGTCGGCGATCTGCGCCTCCTTCAGCTGGAGGGGACCGTGCAGCAGCCAGTCCTGAACGCTGCGCACGGTGACCTGGATCTGCTGGACCAGCTTGGGGAACTCCTCGTTCGCCCGCACGCCGATCAGGAACCCGATGCCTACGATCAGGGCCATGCCCAGCAGCATCGTGATCCACGTCGCGTAGATCGGGCGGAGCCCGGCGGCGCGCAGCCGCCGGGTCAGCGGGTAGAGCAGGGCCGCGAGCAGCAGCGCGACCACCACCGGCATGACGACGAAACTGATCCTGGCGATGATCAGCCACAGGAAGTAGACCATCGCGCCGAGCAGCAGCAGCCGCCAGCTCCACGCGGCCATCGTGGCCAGCGTCGGCGGAACCCTCTCCGTGGTACTGCGGTTAGACGGGATCACGGATCCAGACTGGCACGTCGGCGGGCGGGACGCGCAGTCGTTTTACCCCTGCCTGGCGGTCGTTTCGCCGCGAACTCGCCCACATCTCCCCAACTTTTGGCCACCACCGCGACGAAGTTTGGGACGTTCCACCCGGAACGTCTCCTCCGCCGGCCCGGACGGCGGGCGCGGCCACCGCCGTCCCCGCGGGGGCACGGCGGTGGCCGGCAGCGGATCTCAGACGGTCAGCTCCACTGCCGCGTCGAACGGGCCGTCGCCGGGTTCGAGGACGAACTCCTCGACGTTGCCCGCCGCGCACAGGTCGTCCTGGGCCCACCGGACCAGGTCCGCCTGCTCCCCCGACACGGTCAGCCGGGAGACCTCGGCCCGCATCGACAGCCGCGCCTCGGACTTGGCCCGCCGCACCCGGCGGAGCACCTCCGCGACGGCGTCCAGCACCGCGGGGTCGCCCGTCTCGGGGAGCTCGTCCGGCGACGGCCAGGCGGCGCGGTGCACCGAGCCCTCCCGCCACCACGACCAGACCTCCTCCGTCACGAACGGCAGGAACGGCGCGAACAGCCGCAGCAGCACGCCGAGCGCGGTCCGCAGGGCGGCGACGGCCGAGGCGTCCCCGTCGTACGCGCGGGCCTTGACCAGCTCCAGGTAGTCGTCGCAGAACGACCAGAAGAACCGCTCGGTCCGCTCCAGCGCCCGGGTGTAGTCGTACGCCTCGAACGCCTCGGTGGCCTCGGCGACCACGGCCCGCAGCGCGGCCAGCATGGACAGGTCGACCGGCGCGGTGACCTCTCCGCCGCCCTCCGACCGGAAGCCGAGCACGAACTTCGAGGCGTTGAGGATCTTGATGGCCAGCCGGCGGCCGATCTTGATTTGCCCGGTGTCGAACGCCGTGTCGGTGCCTGGGCGCCCGCTCGCCGCCCAGTAGCGGACCGCGTCGGAGCCGTACTCCTCCAGCAGGCCCATGGGCGTGACCACGTTGCCCTTGGACTTCGACATCTTCTTGCGGTCGGGGTCGAGGATCCACCCGGAGATCGCCGCGTGCCGCCAGGGCAGCCCGCCGTGCTCCAGGTGCGACCGCACGACCGTGGAGAACAGCCAGGTACGGATGATCTCGTGGGCCTGGGGCCGCAGGTCCATCGGGAACACGCGGCGGAACAGGTCGTCGTCGCGCTCCCACCCCGCGGCGATCTGCGGGGTCAGCGAGGAGGTCGCCCAGGTGTCCATCACGTCGGGGTCGGCGGTGAAGCCGAGCGGCTTGCCCCGCTGGTCCTCCGAGTAGCCGGGCGGCACGTCGCTGGACGGGTCGACCGGCAGCATCGACTCCGGCGGGGTGATCGGCGCCTCGTAGATCGGCTCGCCCTCGGCGTCGAGCGGATACCACACCGGGATCGGCACCCCGAAGAACCGCTGGCGGGAGATCAGCCAGTCGCCCGCCAGCCCCTCGACCCAGTTGTCGTACCTGACCCGCATGTGCGGCGGGTGCCACTTCAGCTCCCGGCCGCGCTCCAGCAGCTCGGCGCGGAGCTTGGCGTCCCTGCCGCCGTTGCGGATGTACCACTGCCGGGTGGTGACGATCTCGAGCGGCCGGTCGCCCTTCTCGTAGAACTTCACCGGCCGCTGAATCTTGCGCGGCTCGCCGTCCAGGTGGCCGGACTCGCGCAGCATCTCCACGATGCGCTCGCGCGCGCTGTGCACGGTCTTGCCGGCCAGCTCGGCGTACGGCTCGGCGGGCACGCCGTGCGGCGGCTCGGGGAGCAGGCGGCCGTCCCAGCCGATCACCGGCCGGGTGGGCAGGTCCAGCTCGCGCCACCAGGTGACGTCGGTGACGTCGCCGAAGGTGCAGATCATCGCGATGCCCGACCCCTTGTCGGGCTCGGCGAGGCGGTGGGCCACGACCGGCACCTCGACGCCGAAGATCGGGGTGCGGACGGTGGTGCCGAACAACGGCTTGTATCGCTCGTCGTCGGGGTGGGCGACCAGCGCCACGCAGGCGGGGATCAGCTCGGGCCGGGTCGTCTCGATCCACACCATGCCGTCGCCGCCGTCGCCGGACGGCCGCTCGAACCCGATGCGGTGGAAGGCGCCGGGCCACTCCCGGTCCTCCAGCTCGGCCTGGGCCACGGCGGTGCGGAACGTCACGTCCCACAGGGTCGGGGCCTCGGCGACGTACGCCTCGCCGCGGGCGAGGTTGCGCAGAAACGCCCGCTGGGACGCCGCCCGGGCGTTGGCGTCGATCGTGGCGTAGGTCATCGACCAGTCCACCGACAGGCCGAGGCGGCGCCACAGCTCCTCGAACGCCTTCTCGTCCTCGGCGGTCAGCCGCTCGCACAGCTCGATGAAGTTCCGGCGCGAGATCGGCACCTGCCGCTTGGCGTCCGGCTTCTCCGGCGGCGTGAAGTCCGGGTCGTACGGCATGGAGGGATCGCAGCGCACGCCGTAGTGGTTCTGCACGCGGCGCTCGGTGGGCAGGCCGTTATCGTCCCAGCCCATCGGGTAGAAGACCTCGCGCCCCCGCATCCGCTGGTAGCGGGCGATCGTGTCCGTGTGCGTGTAGGAGAAGACATGCCCCACGTGGAGCGATCCGGACACGGTCGGCGGCGGGGTGTCGATGGAGTAAACCTCGTCCCTGCCCCGGGACCGGTCGAACCGGTAGGTGCCCTCGGCCTCCCAGCGCGCTACCCATACCGCCTCCAAGCCGTCGAGTGTGGGTTTCTCGGGCATGGCTGCGGGGTGTCGCTGTTCGGTCATGCCACCACATGGTATGGCGTGCGCCGCTGCCCCGCGGAGAGACACTAAGGTCGTTATCGAGGAGGAATCATGGCGGACACGGTTCGGGAGGCCAAGCGCGAACTCGTCGCGACGGACAAGCCCGACATGCAGTGGCGGATCATCGGCGGCCTGCTCGGCCTGGCGGTGGGCTTCTGCTCGCGCAAGGTGCTGACGTTCGCGTGGGAGAAGGCGACCGGCAAGAAGCCGCCGGCGAGCGCCGACTCCCCCGAGATCGGGCTCGGCGAGGCGATCGCGTACGCCGTGGTGATGGGCCTGGGCATGGAGATCGCGCGGATCGTCGTAACCCGCTCCGCGGCGAAGAAGTGGCGCTCCTGGAAGGACGCCGCCCGCGAGATCAATCCGTAGCGGCGGCAGACTCCCCGGACTCCAGCGCCGTGAGGAAGTCGCTGGCCCACTTGTCCACGTTGTAGGTGGCGACCCTGCGCCTGAGCGAGCGCATCCGGCGCGCCAGCTCGTGCGGGGTCGCCCGCATCGCCGCCAGCATCGTCCGCTTCATGCCGTCGATGTCGTACGGGTTGACCATGTAGGCCTGCCGCATCTCGTCGGCCGCCCCGGCGAACTCGCTGAGCACGAGCGCTCCGCGCAGGTCGTGGCGGCAGGCGACGTACTCCTTGGCGACGAGGTTCATGCCGTCGCGCAGCGGCGTGACGACCATCACGTCGGCCGCTAAGTAGAGCGCCGCCAGCTCCTCCTTGTTGTACGACTGGTGCAGGTAGGAGATCGGCATGCGGCCGAGCATGCCGTGCTCGCCGTTGATCCGGCCCACCCTCAGCTCGATGTCGTTGCGCAGCCGGATGTACTCGGCGACGCGCTCCCGGGTGGGCGTCGCGACCTGCACGAAGACCGCCTCGTCCGGCTTGACCGCGCCGTCGTCGAGCAGCTCGCCGAACGCCTTGAGCCGCTGGCCGATGCCCTTGGTGTAGTCGAGCCGGTCGACGCCGAGCAGCACGTGCTCGGGATCGCCCAGCTCGGCGCGGATCTCCCTGGCCCGCTGCTGGATGCGCGGCTCGCGGACGAGCTGGTCCAGCTCGCCGAAGTCGACCGAGATCGGGAACGCCTCCGCGCGCACGGTCCGGTCTTCCAGCTGGATCTCGTTGCGCAGGGTCGGCAGGCCGAGCAGGCGGCGGCACAGGCGCAGGAAGTTGGCGGCGCCGCCCGGCCGCTGGAAGCCCACGAGGTCGGCCCCGAGCAGCCCTTCGAGGATCTCGTTGCGCCAGGGAAGCTGGTAGAACAGCTCGCCCGGCGGGAACGGGATGTGCAGGAAGAACCCGATCTTCAGGTCGGGCCGCAGCCTGCGCAGCATCGCGGGCACGAGCTGGAGCTGGTAGTCCTGCACCCACACGACCGCGCCGGGCGACGCCGCGTCCGCCGCCGCGCGGGCGAACCGGTCGTTGACCGCACGGTAGGCGTCCCAGAGCACGCGCGAGTAGACCGGCGTGGCGACCACGTCGTGGTAGAGCGGCCACAAAGTGGCGTTGGAGAACCCCTCGTAGTACAGCTCGACCTCGAGCTGGGACAGCGGGACGGGGATCAGGTGCATCCCGTCGTGGTCGAAGGGCTTCAGCTCCTCCCCCGCCGCCCCGGTCCAGCCGAGCCAGGCCCCGTCACGGCGTTGCATGACGGGCGCGATGGCGGTGACGAGCCCACCCGGGCTGCGCCGCCACTCTTTCTCGCCCACGCGATCGACCGGCAGCCGGTTCGCGACGATCAGAAATGAGCTGGTGCCACGCATGCATCTCCTCCAGGTGGTCGCCTGTGACCACCATACGGAAAGTCACCAGTGACCCCCATACCCGTAAGATCGTGCACAATTCACACCGGTTGTTGTGAGAATGATCTCACGCAGCTCATCCGGGGTCGGCGAGAGGTTTAGACCAATCGGTGACACTTCCGTACTGGAAGATGGGGACAGGCCGAGAGCGCCGATTGGGACGGCCACCTGTGCTGACGGGCGCTTTCCCGAAGGCCGGAGGGACCGGCTCCGGGCGGGATCGGCCCGGGAGACGAAGATCGTTCCAGTCACGTGGCACGGTCCGGACAAGGGGCTCGGCCGGGAGAAGGGGCCAAGCCGGCGGAGGGGGCTCAGGCCGGGAAAGAAGCTCAAGCCGGGGGAAAAGGGCTCGATTCGGGAAGTGCCTCTGCCCACAGACGGCTCGCCGGGAACGGGCTCAGTCCGGCGGCGGCAGGGCGCGCTGGCGGCGCAGATCCGCGCGTACGGCGGCGGCGAGCTTCTTGGTGGCGACGCGGTTCAGCGCGCCGCCGGCCACCGCGCCGGTCAGGAAAGGGCCGAGCGTGGTGAGGTGCCGTCCGAGCGTGCGCATCAGCCGGTTGCGCAGCGCGGTCTTGGCGGCGGTCCCGAGCGCGATGGTGGCCGAGCCGGGGGCGAGGGGGTTGACGCCCCGCTGCTTGGACCAGGCGATCGCGAACGCGGCCGCCCTCTGGGTGCCGTTGCCGGGGACCCGCACGCCGTACACCTCGTGCAGTTCGGCGATGAGCTTCACTTCTATGGCCGCGACGACCAGTGTCTCGGCGACGATCTGGGCGGGTGCGGACAGCAGGAGCGGCGGGGCGGCGAACTCGGCCGCGGCGAGCGCTCCGCCGACCGCGCCGACGGCCGTCGTCGCCTTGGCCGCGGTCCGGACGAGGTCGTCGGCGAGTTGCTCGCCGGTGAGTCCGTAGTGGTGTTCCCGCAGTGTCTCGTAGTCCCTGATCGGTAACCGCGGGGCGATGTTCATGAAGACGTCGGCCAGCCATCGGCCCCGGCCGGTTCCCCGTTCTCGTGCCTTCCTCGCGGACTGCACCAACACGCCGCTGAGGCGGCCGAGCAGCCGACGCCGCTCGGCCCCGTCCGTCTCCTCAGGGGCGACGAGTTTGCCGACCAAGTCGGCGACCTCGTTGTTTGATTCATCCGCTGCTGAAGTCACGGACCCTCCCAAGGGTCTGTTAGGCGGCGCACTCGCGGCAGACCTGCTGGCCGTTCTTCTCCGAGGCCAGCTGGCTGCGGTGGTGCACCAGGAAGCACCGTGAGCAGGTGAATTCGTCGGCCTGCCGAGGAATCACCCGCAGCGAGAGCTCCTCGTTCGACAGGTCCGCCCCCGGCAGCTCCAGCGACTCGGCCAGGTCGGTCTCGTCGATGTCGATGCTGCCCGACGACTTGTCGCTGCGGCGCGCCTGGAGTTCCTGGAGGCTGTCCTCGCTGAGGTCGTCGTCGGTCTTACGCGGGCTGTCGTAGTCGGTAGCCATCTGCTACTCCATCCCCCTCATGTATCTGCCTGCGCCTGTGTCGCGCGTGGATAACGCTCGGAAGGCCCGTGTTGTGCCCGCGGGGGCCGGTAAATTGTGCATTCGGTACCCGCTTGAACAAACACTGAACCTTCCGGAACGCGAGGGGCGTCCCACCGAGGGCTGCGGTTAGCCAAATATGGCGAAAACCACAGTATCGGCGGTATCCCCACCGCGTTCGACGGCACATCCAACCACATGTACGGCGCGCACGCTCCATCAGCGCGCCGACTGTGGTGTCCCCGGAGACGCCCCGGTTCCGGAGAGACGCACCGTCACCACGAGACCGCCCCCGTCGCGGGGGACGGCGGCGACCGTTCCCCCGTGCGCGCGGACGATCGCGCGCACGATGGACAGGCCGAGACCCGCGCCCTTGGCGGACTGGACCCGGTCGGCGTTCAGCCGCCGGAACGGCTCGAACAGGCTGTCCACCTCGTACGCGGGAACGTGCGGTCCCGTGTTCGCGACCTGAACAACGGCACCCCCGTCGACAATTCCCGTCCGGACCCACACTTTCCCGGACTCGCCGAGGTTGTGCTTGATGCCGTTCTCGACCAAGTTGGAGACGCAGCGTTCGATGAGGACGGGGTCGCCCGTCGTGGCCGCCGGGTGCAGGTCGTGCTCGACGGCGACGCCCTCTTCCTCCGCGAAGGGAGCAAGCTGCTCCACCGCCGTCTTCGCGACCTCCTGGACGTCCACGGGCTTGCGCACCGACAGCTCGCGTTCGCTCCTGGCGAGCAGCAGCAGGCCCTCGATCAGCCTCTCGTTGCGCGCGGTGGTGCCGAGGAGCGTGCGCCCGAGCACCTTGAGGTCCTCCGACGCCTCGGGATCGGACAGCGCCACCTCCAGCACGGTGCGGTTGATCGCCAGCGGCGTCCGCAGCTCGTGCGAGGCGTTGTCCACGAACCTCCGCTGCGCGTCGAAGGCGGTGTTGAGCCGGGTGAGCATCGCGTCGAAGGTGTCGGCCAGCTCCTTCAGCTCGTCGTCGGGGCCCTGGAGGGCGATGCGCTCGTGGGCGAGCGAGGTCTCCGACAGCTTCCGCGCGGTCGCCGTCATCTTCATGACGGGCCGCAGCGCGCGGTCGGCCACCACGTATCCGAGCATCAGCGCCAGGATCCCCACGCCCAGCAGCGCGAGCAGCGACCGCTTCAGCAGCTCGGCCCGCGCCGCCGCGGTCACCTCCGCCTGCGACTGGGCGAACTGGTGGTTGACCTCGTCGATCCACTCCTGGGGCACGGTCCCGCGCGGGAAGAGGATCTGCGGCGCGCTCTGCCAGCCGATGTCGATCGCCTGGCCGATCAGCACGTACATGACCATCACCAGCAGCGCGCCGGCGACGAAGACCAGCCCGGCGTACGTGAGGGTCAGGCGCCAGCGGATGCTGACGCGGTTCTGCAGCGACTTGATCTCGTCGAGCAGATTGCCCTTCCGCACGGGATTGGCGACCAGGGGCGGCGGGCCGTCCCAGGCGGGCGGGCCGCTGGGCGGCGGCGGCACCTGGCTGCGGTAGGGACCGGTGCCCAGCGGGTTCGTCATGCGGCCGCGCGGCCCCGCCGCCTGCCCGGCGGCCGGGGCCGGCGCGTCCCGCCCGGTCGCGGCCGGGCCTCGGCCTCCGGGCGGCGGGAGGGTCTGCGGTGTCCCCTGGTCGGAGACGTCACGCGGTTCTGTCACAGGGCTCCCTCCCCCGGGATGCGGTGATGGCGCTGGTCGTCACAACCGATACCCGACACCGGGCACGGTCTCGATGATCGGCGGGTCGCCCAGCTTCTTGCGCAGCGTCATCATGGTCACCCTGACCACGTTGGTGAACGGGTCGATGTTCTCGTCCCACGCCTTGTCGAGCAGGTCCTCCTGGCTGACGACCGCGCCCTCGGCCCGCATCAGCTCCTCGAGGACCGCGAACTCCTTCTTTGTGAGGTGGACCTCGGCCCCGTCCCTGGTCACCTGACGCCTTCCCGGGTCCAGCCGGATGCCGGCGCGTTCGAGCACGGGCGGCAGCGGCGGCGCGGACCTGCGGCCGAGCGCCCGCACCCGGGCCACGAGCTCCATGAACACGAACGGCTTGGCCAGGTAGTCGTCGGCGCCGAGCTCCAGGCCCTCGACCTTGTCGTCCACGTCCCCCGCGGCCGTCAGCATGATGATGCGCGAGGCCGACCGCTGGGCGACCAGCCTGCGGGCCACCTCGTCGCCGTGCACCTTGGGCAGGTCGCGGTCGAGCACGATGACGTCGTAGTCGATGTAGCTCGTCTTCTCCAGTGCGGCTGCGCCGTCGTAGGCGACGTCCACGGCCATCGCCTCCCGGCGGAGGCCGGTGGCGATCGCGTCCGCGAGCACCCTCTCGTCCTCCACCACTAGCACACGCATTCACGTCCTCCTAGCTGGTACAACGCCTCATTGTGGTCATATTCGCCGTAAGCCGCCGGTAAGCGGGCTCCCGATGCTCTACGTGATGTAGAGCACATAAATTCGCAGGTTTGCGGTCGGTCCGTACATGGGTAGGGGCCAAGACACCCTCCATTGTCGTGTGCCGGGGAAGGGCGCGCCTCTCCGCAAGATCCGTGCCGCAGCCCCCCGTGACACGTTTCGCCCCCTGAGAAAGAAGGTGAGATGGGCGAGTTCACGACCACGATCGCATCCAGGCTCGACCAGGCCTACAAGGGTCTTGAAGAGGCCACCACGAGCGGGGACGACTTCCTCGCCGACACCCTCACCGCCGAGATCGAGGACCTGCACCGCCTCGCCGAGGATCACGGCATTTCCATCCAGCGCTGACCTGTAGCACCACCACCGACACTGACGAGGGGGCCCGCCACGATCGGCGGGCCCCCTCGCCTGTGCCCGGGGCCGGCTCGGGAGCCGGCGCGTCAGTCCCGCTCGGGGTCGAGGGGGACGAGCAGGTCGTGCAGCTCCTCGAAGAGCCCGGGGGCGGCGCACAGCACCATGCCGGGACCGGCCGGCTTGCCGTTGAGGCCGCCGATGCGCGCCCCGGCCTCCACCGCGATCAGGCCCGCCGCCGCGTGGTCCCAGTAGTTGACGCCGCGCTCGTAGTAGGCGTCGACCCGGCCCGCCGCGACCGAGCAGAGGTCGATCGCGCACGAGCCGCCGCGCCGGATGTCCCTGACCTGCGGCACCACCCGCGCCAGCACCTCGGCCTGCACGCGGCGCCGCCCGGCCGCGTAGCCGAAGCCGGTGGCGACGAGGGCCTTGGACAGCGGTACGCCGGTGTTGCAGCGCAGGCGCTCGCCCCTCAGCCAGGCGCCGCCGCCCTTCGACGCCGTGAACAGCTCGCCGCGCGGCACGTTGTGCACCGCTCCCGCGACGATCTCGCCGTCCACCTCGACGGCGACGCTGACCGCCCAGTCCGGCAGGCCGTACAGGAAGTTGACCGTGCCGTCGATGGGGTCGACGACCCAGCGGACGCCTCCCTCGCCGGGGGTGTCGCCGCCCTCCTCGCCGAGGATCGAGTCGCGCGGCCTGGCGTCGGCGATCCTGCCGCGGATGAGCTCCTCCGCGGCCCGGTCGAGCGCGGTGACGACGTCGGTGGGGCTCGACTTGGTCGCGAGCACCTCGGGGCGCGCGGGCCGCTTGGCGAGGAGCATCTGCCCGGCCTCCTCCGCTATGCCCGCGGCCAGCTCCAGCAGCTCCTCAATCCACGCGCGGTCGTCGCGGTGCTCCCGCTCGTCCATCCTGGCCTGCCCCCTCCTCGTACGCGCTGAGCCGGAAAGCGCGGCCGGCGCCCGGGTAGGGGCTCCGGCCACGCCAGAAGACATCCTCCCAAACTGGGGAGTATCGCCAGCGAACGGTCAGCCGAGGGACGGCGGCCGGGACCACTCGTCGCCCAGGACGTGCTGCGCCAGGAAGGCCAGGACGGTCTCGTACCAGGCGATCGCGTTGCCGGGCTTGAGCACCCAGTGGTTCTCGTCGGGGAAGTAGAGGAACTTCGACTCGACCCCGGAGCGCTGCAGGTCCCACCACAGCCGCAGGGCCTCGCCGATCGGCACGCGGTAGTCCTTGTCGCCGTGGATCACCAGCATCGGCGTCCTGATCTCCCCGAGCGACCGGTGCGGCGACAGCCGGGCGTAGCGGGCGGACCCGAGCACGCCGAACTCCCGCTGCCAGAAGTTCGCCCCGTCGGTGGT
This sequence comes from Microbispora rosea subsp. aerata, assembly GCF_014647835.1. Lineage (GTDB taxonomy): Bacteria > Actinomycetota > Actinomycetes > Streptosporangiales > Streptosporangiaceae > Microbispora > Microbispora aerata. The sequence goes on along the minus strand of NZ_BMPY01000036.1, from coordinate 25,957 downwards.
GCCCGCGAATTGGTCGAGGTTCCACAGGGAGGCGTGCGTCACGATCGCCCGGAACCTGTCGGTGTGCCCGGCGATCCAGTTCGCCATGTAGCCGCCGAACGAGCCGCCCATCGCCGCCGTGCGCTGCTCGTCGATCTCCGGCCGCTTGAGGCACTCGTCGGTGATCGCCATGAGGTCGGCGTGGGTCACCGGCCCCCAGTCGCCCCAGCCCCGCCGGAGCATGTCCTGGCCGTACCCGGTGGACAGGCAGGGGTCGGGCATCAGCACGGCGTACCCGTGCCCGGCCATGATCCAGGGGTTCCAGCGCCAGTGCCAGCCGTTCCAGCTCGACACCGGACCGCCGTGGATCCACAGCAGCAGCGGCGCCGGGTTCTCGGCGGTCGCGTCCGCGGGGACGACCAGCCAGCCGCGGATCTCGGTGCCGTCCTCGGCCGTCGCGGTCACCTCGGTCACCGTGCCGGGCAGGTCGAGCGGCGGCGCGGGCGAGGGAAGGGTGGTCACCGAGCCGTCCGCGGCGATCCGCACCGGCCGCGGCGGCGAGTCGACCGCGCCGCGCAGGGCGTAGACCGAGCCGTCCGGCGCCGGGCACAGCTCGTCGTAGGCGCCGTCGTCCGAGGTCACCCGGGTGACCGCGCCGTCGAGGGGAACGCGGAAGACCGGCCTGCGTCCCCGGTGGTCGGCGGCGAAGAACAGCTCCCGCGAGGAGGGCGCCCACGCCACCGACCCGGGGAAGACCTCCTCGGCGACCGCCCGGCCCTCGCCGGTGGCCAAGTCGATCACCCACAGGTCGAGCGCGAACGGCGTGTCCTCGCTGCCGTGCCGTTCCCGCAGGCACGCGACGTGCCGCCCGTCGGGCGACACCCTGACCGGCCCGGTGAAGTCGTGCCCCTCCGACGTCGCGAGCGTACGCCGCGATCCGTCCGCCACCCCGATCGCGACCAGGTCCCAGCGGACGTCGCCGTTCGGCAGCGCCACCCGCCAGGTCGCGACCACGGTCTCCCCGTCGGGGGTGAGGTCGTAGGACAGGTGGTCGTCCAGCGCGCCGCCGGGCTCGGGCGTGAGGTCGCGCACGTCCTCCAGCCCCTCGCGTACGGCACGGCCGGCGAACAGCCGGGTCTGCGCCGGGCCGAGGTCGTGGTCCCAGTAGCGCACGGGGTAGCCCTCGTGCAGGATCGCGCTCACCCCGGCCTCCTCGCGGGCCTTGCGGCGCTCCTCCTCGGTGGCGGCGTCGCCGGGCAGGACGTCGGAGGTGTAGACGACCGTGCCGCCCGCCGCCCGCGCGCCGCCGATCCCGCCGGGGCGGGTGGCCAGGCGCACCGGCTCGCCACGCTCGGGCAGCAGCCACAGGGCGGCCGTCTCGCCGCCGCCGTCCTTGGCCGTCTCGTCGGGCCGCCGGGAGACGAAGAGCAGGCCGCCGTCGGGGGCGAACTCGGCCCCCGCCTCCCCCTTCGCCGACCGGGTCAGCCGGCGCGCCTCGCCCTCGGGGTCGAGGGGGATCTCCCACAGCGCGGTGCCGTACGACTTGCCGTCGGCGTTGAGCGACTGGACCACCGACACGAGCCGGGTCCCGTCGGGCGACAGCCGCAGGGCGTTCACACGCGGCAGGGCCATGAATTCGCGGATGTCCGGAAATTGGCTCACCGCTCGAACCTACTCGTAGATCGCCGCCCGCCCAAGCGGCACGGGCGCGGGCGGAACCGTCGTACGGCCCGCGTAAGGTGTGGCGCATGGGGAGCATCAACGGGTACGACGCCCTGCTCGTCGTCTCCTTCGGGGGGCCGGAGAAGCCCGAGGACGTCATGCCGTTCCTGGAGAACGTGGTCCGCGGCCGGGGGGTGCCGCGCGAGCGGCTGCTGGAGGTCGAGGCGCACTACCAGGGGTTCGGCGGGGTCAGCCCGATCAACCAGCAGTGCCGTGACCTGATCGCCGCGCTCGATGTGGACCTGCCTGTCTACTGGGGCAACCGGAACTGGCACCCGTTCCTGGAGGACACGGTCCGGCGGATGAAGGAGGACGGCGTCCGCAAGGCGGCGGCCTTCGTCACCTCGGCCTACAGCTCCTATTCGAGCTGCCGGCAATACCTGGACGACATCGCCCGTGCCCGCGCCGCCGTCCCCGGCGCTCCCGAGATCGTCAAGCTCCGCGCCTACCACGACCACCCCGGGTTCGTCGCGGCGATGGCCGACCACACCCGCGAGGCCCTCGCCCGGCTGCCCGAGGACGCCCGCGCGCAGGCCCGCCTGGTGTTCACCGCGCACAGCATCCCCCTGTCCATGGCCCGTACGGCGGGGCCGGCCGGGGGCGCGTACGAGGCCCAGCTCCGGCGGACCGCCGAACTGGTGACCACGCAGGTGGACGAGGGGCGGGCGTGGGACCTGGTGTGGCAGAGCCGCAGCGGCCCGCCGCAGGTGCCCTGGCTTGAGCCCGACGTCTGCGACCACCTGGAGGCGCTGCACGCCGAGGGCGTGCGGTCGGTCGTCCTGGTGCCCATCGGGTTCGTCTCCGACCACATGGAGGTCATCTACGACCTCGACGTGGAGGCGGCGACGATGGCCGACAAGCTCGGGATGGCCTTCAGCAGGGCCTCGACCGCCGGCACCCACCCGCGTTTCGTGTCCATGGTGGCGGAACTGCTCGCCGAGCCCGAGCCCGCGCCGTGCCCGGCGGCCTGCTGCCCGGCCCCCGTCCGTCCCGCCCGACGCCCGGACTAGAGAAAGCTCTCCTCCGCGTTGCGAGGCGTCCACCGGGATCCACACCCGCGACGGGCAGGGGTGCGAGGCCGCGGCCGGGCGGTGAACTGCCGCGCCGGTTGCGGGAGCCACGCGCGGGGCGGCGGGCGGGCGCGCTTGGGCGGGAGACAGCCGCGCCGGGCGGGCCGGGACAGTGAGCGGTCGTGACGGAGGCGGGGGTCAGGAGGCGTACGCGCGGGCGTAGGCGTCGGCGAGGGACAGGACCTTGTTCACGTAGTCCCAGGAGTGGTTGTAATGCCACACGGCCTTCCTGAGCTTTTCGCCGCCGGCGCCGGCGCCGTTGGCGCACAGGTATTTGGCGGCCGACGGCACCGCGTCGTAGGGGCTCCAGATGTCCGCCTCGCCGTCGCCGTCGCCGTCCACGCCGTACGCCTTCCAGGTGGCGGGCATGAACTGCATCGGCCCGAGCGCCCCCGCCGACGAGGGGCCGTTGTTGCGGCCGTGGCCGCTTTCGACCTGGCCGATCGCGGCGAGCACGGTCCATGAGAGGCCGGGGCAGACGGTGGCGGCCCGCCGGTAGAGCTCCAGGTAGCTCGTGGGCCGTCCCACCAGGGCCCGCCCGGGCGTGGCCGCGGCCCGCGGCCGCACGGCGGCCTGGCCGGCCCTGACGACCTGCGCGCCCTTGCCGAGCAGGCGCGCGACCGCCTTGCCGCTCACCTTGCCCGGGTCGCCGTGCACCAGCACCACGACCCCGCCGGGGAAGCCGAGCGTGCGTCCCAGGTCTTGGCTGACCAGGCCGTCCACGCCGGGCAGCCCGAGCGAGGCCGAGGCGGCGACCCGCAGCCTCGGGCCGCGGTCGATCTGATATTCCGCGCCCAGCACCATGCCGAGACGCTTGATCGTCGCCGGGTCCACGACCATCTCGCCCCGGGCGAGCGCGCTCCACACCTCCGGATGATCGGCCACGCTCTTCGGCGTCCACGACCGGAACATCGCCGGGTCGACCGCGAGCAACCGCAGGGCCGTGCCGGAGATGTGCACCGCGCCGCCGTCGGTCACCGCCACCTTCCGCACGTTCCGCAGCTTGGCGATCTTCAGCAGCGTGCGCTGCGGCACCCGCTTCGGGGAGATCGCCAGCAGGTGCGGCGGCGTGACCCGCACGCCCGGCCCGCCGACGACGGGTGCGCTCGACGGCAGCGTGCGGTCCGGCAGGAGGCTTCCCGCCGTCGCCCGCGCGGCCGGCCGGGGGTTGTCCCCGCGCTCCTGGTCCGTCGCCGCCCGGTCTCCACCGGCGGCCAGCGCGCCGCCGCCCGGCCAGGTGGCCAGGAAGGCGGTGCCCGCGGCCATCACGCTCACGATCACGGCCGCGAGGCCGGTCACGATCGGGCGCAGCCGCGTGGGGGCGGTCTGTGTGGGCGATCTCACCTCAGACCCTGCACCCCCGACGCGGAAAATCACTTGCCTCATGATAGGCGGGTAGGCCATGGTCAAACGGGAGATAAACGCCGTCCGCGTGTCCCGGGACCACCCGGGGCCGCCGCCGCTGTCGAACGGCCGGCCCGGACGCACACGCACCATCGTGCCGAAGGGGAACACGACATGGTCGGGCCGTATCGAGGGCTGTTCGGCACGCCCGGAGTCAAGGGCTTCGTCGTCGCGGGGTTCATCGGCCGGGCCCCGATGTCGATGCTCGGCATCGGCGTCATTCTGCTGATCACGGCGACCACCGGGTCGTACGCGAAGGCGGGGGCCGTGGCGGCGACCCTCTCGATCGCGGTCGCCCTGGCCGGGCCCCTCGCGGGCCGGCTGGTGGACCGGTTCGGCCAGGCGCGGGTGCTGGTCCCGCTGGTGCTGCTGCACGCCTGCTCGCTCACCGCCCTGATGCTGTGCGCGCACGCGAGCGCGCATTACGGGCTGCCCGAGTGGACGCTGTACGCCGCGGGCGTGGCGTCGGGGGCCACCGGGATCTCGCTGGGCTCGATGGTCAGGGCCCGCTGGTCGCACGTGCTCGTCAACGACCCCGCCAAGCTGCACATCGCGTTCTCGTTCGAGTCGGTGGCCGATGAGGTGATCTTCGTCGGCGGCCCCGCCTTCGTGACCGCCCTCACGATCGCGATCAACCCCTACGCGGGCCTGATCGCCGCGATCGTGCTGACCGTGTCGGGCACGCTGGCGTTCGCCGCGATGCGCGGCACGGAGCCGCCGGCCGTACGGCACCAGAAGTCGGCCTCGTCCCCGATCGCGATCCCGGGTGTGGCGGTGCTGTCGGCGGTCTTCCTGGCCATGGGCGCGGTGTTCGGCTCCGTCGACATCATCACCGTCGCCTTCGCCGAGGAGCACGGCAGCAAGGGCGCGGCCGGTCTGCTGCTCGCCTCGATCGCGAGCGGCAGCGCGGTCTCCGGCCTGTGGTACGGCTCGCGGCGGTGGAAGATCAGCCTGCGGGCCCGGTTCGTCCGCGGCCTTTCGCTGTTCGCCGCCGGGCTCACGCCGGTGCTGCTCATGCACGACGTGCGGATCATGGCGCTGGCGCTCTTCGTCGCCGGCCTGTCCATCTCCCCCACCGTGATCACCGGGTTCTCGCTCGTGGAGCGGCTGGTCCCGGCCACCCAGCTCAACGAGGGCATGGCGTGGATCACCACCTCGATCAACCTCGGGGTGGCCGTGGGCTCCTGGGCCGGCGGGCGGCTGACCGACGTGTTCGGCGCGTCCAACGCGTACGGGTTCTCCTACGTGTGCGCGCTGCTCGCGGTCGCCGTGGGCCTCGGCGGCTCCGCGCTGGTCCGGGTGCGTCAGCAGCACACCAACTGAGACGGCCGGCCCCGTAGGCAGCGGGGCCCGTTCATGAGTAGGGTTCATGTTCACCCGGGGGCAGGCGCCGGGGCGAGGAGGAGCATGGACGGCTTCGTCAACTGGGCGCGCAACCAGTCCGTGACGCCCGCCGAGGTCCGCACCCCCGCGTCGGCCGCCGAGGTCGCCGACGCCGTACGGGACGCCGCGCGGACGGGGCGGCGGGTCCGCATGACCGGCACCGGCCACTCGTTCACCGGGGTCGCGCTCACCGACGGCATCCTGCTGCGGCCCGGCGCGCTGACCGGCGTGCTCGACGCGGGCGACGGGTGGGTCAAGGTCGCCGCGGGCACCCCGCTCCACGCGCTCAACGAGGAGCTTCACCGGCGTGGCCTGGCGCTGGCCAACATGGGCGACATCACGGCCCAGACCGTCGCCGGGGCGATCCAGACCGGCACCCACGGCACCGGCAGGCACGTCGGCGGCCTCGCCGACCAGGTGGTCGAGCTGGAGATGGTGCTCGCCGACGGCTCGGTGACGACGGTGCGCGAGGGCGACCTGTTCGACGCGGCCCGGGTGGGCCTCGGCGCGCTGGGCATCCTGACCGCGGTCACCTTCCGGGTCGAGCCCGCGTTCCTGCTGCGGGCCCGCCGCGAGCCGATGGCGCTCAGCCGGATCCTCGAGACCATCGACGACCTGACCGAGACCGACGACCACCTCGACTTCTTCTGGCTTCCGCACACCGACACGTGCCTGGTCAAGCGCAACAACCGCGACGCGGGCCCGGCCCGGCCGCCCGCGGCGTTCAAGCGGTGGCTCGACAACGTGTTCCTGGAGAACAGGCTGTTCGGCGCGGCCTGCGCGATCGGGGCGCGCTTCCCCGGCGCGGTGCCGGCGATCAACGAGATCTCCGCGCGCCTGCTCGGCTCGTCGGAGTGCGTCGACGTCTCCCACCGGGTCTTCACCTCGGTGCGCGAGGTGCGCTTCCTGGAGATGGAGTACGCCGTTCCGCGCCGCCACCTCCCCCAGGCCCTGCGGGAGACCCGCGACCTCGTGGAGCGGGCGGGCTGGCCGATCACCTTCCCCGTGGAGGTGCGGGTCACGCCGCCGTCGGACGCCTGGCTGTCCACGGCGTACGGCAGGCCCTCGGCGTACATCGCCTGCCACGTCTACCGCCAGGCGCCCAACCCCGCGTACTTCGAGGGCGTGGAGGAGATCATGGTCAGGCTGGGCGGCCGGCCGCATTGGGGCAAACTTCACACTCGTGGCGCGAACTACCTGCGTACGGTCTATCCGAGGTTCGGCGATTTCCTCGCGCTGCGCCGCGAGATGGACCCGGACGGGCTGTTCTCCAACGATTACCTCGACCGGGTGCTCGGCGCGTCGCGGGAAGGCTGACCCCATCCCCGCGTAAAGTCCCTCTCCACGGTCCGGCGTCTTCCGCGTGTCGCATTGCCCGCGTCGGCCCTCGGGCAGGCACATTGCGGAGCACGGGCACACCCGAGCCCGGCGCGCCACTCGAACCCGAGGGAGCATGCAGGAATGAGACCCTCCCGCAGGTCCGGCCGCACGGCGTACGGCACGGTCACGACGCCGTGCGCCGCGCCCGTGTCCCACGGACGGGCGGTGGGCGCGCACCACCCGAGGAGACACGACCCTCGCTCTCGCCTCATCGACCGGATCGGCGGCGGTGCCGCCGTCCGCCGACTGCCACTGCCGTACAACCGACAGGTTGCGTACAGGTGAAAACGAAAAATGTGACCGGCGTCACAACACCTGCCTCGCCCCCTGGCGAGGCGATGTTCGGACATGCCGGGTACGGTGCTGGAAGGCAACCGGCTCACGCGAGAGACTCAAGGGTCCGGGGGAAGACAGAGCACGACGACGAAGGGACTCGCATGCAGGAGCTCCGTCTCGTCGCGGTAAGTGAGGACGGAACGTACCTCGTCCTGGCGACGGCCGGGCGGGGCACGCGCTTCACGCTGCCCGTCGACGACCGGCTCCGTGCTGCTGTCCGCGGCAACTTCTCCCGTCTCGGCCAGTACGAGATCGAAGTGGAGAGCCCGTTGCGTCCCAAGGAGATCCAGGCGCGCATCCGTGCCGGCGAGACGGCGGAGGAGATCGCGGCCACCGCCGGCATTCCGGTGGAGAGAGTCCGCTGGTTCGAGGGACCGGTTCTCCAGGAGCGCGAGTACATGGCCCAGCAGGCCCAGCGGGTCGCGGTCCGGATGCCGGGCGAGACGACCCCCGGGCCCACGCTCGGCGAGCTGGTCGCCGAGCGGCTGACCCGGCGCGGCGTGCCCGCCGACGAGATCGACTGGGACTCCAGCAAGCGCGACGACAACCTGTGGCGGGTGAAGCTCGGCTTCGTCTGGAACGGCCACACCCGGCACGCCGAGTGGCTGTTCGACCCGCGCCGCCGCCACATCACTCCCAACGACGACGAGGCCATCCGCCTGTCGGCCGCCGAGTACGTCGAGCCGGAGCCGGAGGACGCCACCGTGCGGCCCTTCGTGCCCCGTCTCGCCTCCAAGCTCACCCCGGTGCCGCCGCTGCCCCAGGCGACCTCGCCGGAGCGCGACGAGCGCGGTCTCGGCGTGCCCGCCGTACGTCCCGAGCCCGTGCGCTCCGAGCCGGCCGCGCTGGCCGAGCCCATGTCGCCGCCGCGGCTGGGCTCGCCGCTGCGCCAGGAGCCCGGGCGGCCCGAGCCGTACGCGGACGAGCCCGCGGCGTACCGGCCCGAGCTGACCCCGGTGCCCTTCCGGCTGCCGCAGTCGCTCGTCGCCACCCCCGATCCCGTGACGCCCCGGGGGGTCGAGGCCGACGTGGAGGACACGACCGCCGGAGAGTCCGCGATGCCCGGCGGGGCCGCCGGCCACGGTTCCGGCCGTGACGTGACGGGGCTGCAGGCCGTGCCGCAGCCGACGCCGTTCCGGCCTTCCGGCGCCGGCGTCACGCCCGTGCCCGCGGCGAGCGCCGACGTGCCCGACCTGCCTTCCGGCACGGCCGACGGCGCCGGTGCCACAGGGGTCCAGTCCGTCGTGGAGATCACCACCGGCGGCGCGGTTTCCGCGGCGACCGCGGATTCCGCGACGGCAGGCGCCACAGACGTTGCGTCCGCCGCGGCCGCGAGCACGGCGACGCCGCCGGTCGTCGCGGGCGCGGACAACGAGGACGTCGCCCCCGACACGGGTGCGGCCTCGGACACGGGTGAGGCGAAGGACACGACCGCAGCGGCCGGAGCGGACGCGACGCCGCCGGTGGTCACCGTTCCCGCGCCCACTCCGCCCGCGGAGGCCACGACCGGATCCGCCGCGGAGGGCTCCCCGGCCGCCTCCGCGCCGGTGAGCGTGCCCCCGCAGAGCCGTCCCGCCGAGCCTCCTTCCGCACCCGAGGCCCCGGCCGCCTCCGCCGCTCCGGCGGCTCCCGCGCAGCCCGCCGCCGAGGCCGCGCCCGCCCAGGCCCCGGCCGCCCGTACGGGTGACACCGGGAAGCCCGCGGGCGACGGGCCCAAGGACGGCGCGAAGGAGAGCCAGAAGGACGCCAAGCCCGAGACGCCCGCCCCGCCCGTGCCGAAGCCGGCTCCCCCGCGTCCCCGCAAGTCGCGCGGGCGCCGGGCGTCGGTGCCGACCTGGGACGAGATCATGTTCGGGGCCCGCAAGCAGGACTGACCCCGAGGCCGACGACGGTCCGGCCCGCTCTCCGCGCGGTGAGCGGGCCGGCCCCGGAAGGTCGTCCGCCCCGCTTCGTCCGCGCTGCCGCGGACGCGGTCCCCGGAGCCGCGCGAGGACCCGGACCACCCGCTGCCGTTCACCCGCGGCCCGGCTGTCGTCATCGACCCGCAGAAGGCCGGCCCAACCACGCCGAGCCGACCGGACCGGGCGGTGCGACGCCCCACGCAGGACCGTCCCCCACGCACCCGCGGCTCCACGAGCACGTCCCCGGCGGGCTGGTGCCGATACGTGCGACGGGGCACCGCCCGAGCCCGAGCACGCCTCGGTCGCGGCTTCCCCGATCATGGCAAAGCACCGCGAATCGCCGCGAATCTGCACGCGGTCTCGCCGCCTCCGGTGTCACGGCCCCTCGGCCTTTCTCCGGCTTCCCTCCATCGTGGGCCCCGGTGACATCGGCCGGTGCGGCCGGGCACGCGGCGACATCCCGCGTTCATGAAACGCGGCATCACACCTGACCCGAAGCCGCGGTCACATTACGCGTTTCCCCGATAGTCCATATCCTCCGGTTCGCGATTGCGCGCGACCACGTCGAGGGCACGCGCATTCGCTACACCGCCGATTAGCGCGGTTTACAAATAGACGTCGGCGTGGTCGCGGCTCAAGCCGCACGGCACGCCGCGTTCTCCTCGATCACGACCCACCTCGTACGCCACGCCGCGTCCCTCCCGCTCACGGCTCACGTCGTACAGCACGCCGCGTTCTTCCGCTTCATGAATATCGCGGTAACTTGAGCCGATTTCCGTACCAACGAGAAGGCCGCCTCATCGCGGTGTCAGCGAAATGTCAGCGGCTGATAGCCGCTCTCAGCGCGATGTCAGCGCCGCTCCCCACAGTGGAGGCGTACCCGATCGAAAGAACCACCATGAAATACGCGATTCACGCTGAGGGACTGGACAAACGGTACGGAGAGACGAGAACGCTCGACGGCGTCGGCCTGGAGGTGCCGCCGGGCCGCCTTCTGGGGGTCCTCGGCCCCAACGGGGCGGGGAAGACCACCGCGGTGCGGATCCTGGCGACGCTCGTGCGGCCGGACGGGGGCAGTGCGCACGTGGCCGGATTCTCCGTCTCGGCCTCCTCACCGGCCCACCGCAGGGCCGCCGACAGGTTGTCGTGGTCCGCCGACAGCCGGGCCGGCCACTCGACCTGCCCCGCTCCGCGCAGGTGCGGCTCGCGACTTGCCCACCAGCTTGCCGAGCACGTCGACGTCGGCCCCGCAGACCTGCTCGGCGGCCTCCAAGGGTGGCCCCGCCCGCGAACACCGCCGGCCGCGCGGCCCGCAGCCGGGACACCAGCGCCCGCAGGGCGTTGCCCACGCCGCCGGGCGGGCGGTCGTCCCGCACCCCCGTCACCAGCGCCTCCGTGGACGCGGCGCGTCCCGCGTCGAGCAGCAGGAGCGTCAGCAGGGCGCGCAGCCGCCGCCCGCCGGCCTCGACCGGCCGGCCGTCACGCCGTACGTCGAGAGGGCCCGGCACGGCGGAGCTCATGCCCGCCCCCGGTGAGTCCCCCTGCATGCCTCGATTGTGGCGGATAAGGGCGGCCGGAGCCTCACACCTCCACAAAACGGACCTTCGTCCATACAGATCGATTCGGAAGAACACGGAGGTCAGCGGCTCGCACGGACTCGGTCATCGGTACGGATCACCGCGATCCGGTCGGGGCACGTGTCCAATCCGCGTAGCATCATCGGGCATGGGGTCGCCGAGAAAATCAGCGGTCGCGCGAGCCGCCGTCACGGTGACGGCACTCACACTGGCCGCGTCGGGCTGCGGAATCCTGGGCGGGGGGTCGCCGAGGAACCTCGACGTCATCAGCGTGTCGAGCCCGCAGTTCCGCGACGGAGCCCCCCTGCCGGACGACTACTCCTGCAAGGGAGGGCAGGGCAACCCGCCCCTCCGCTGGTCGGGCACGTCGGGCGCCAAGTCGGTGGCCCTCGTGGTCGACGACAACAGCCCCCGTAGCGGCCCGGAGGTGCACTGGGTGGTGTTCGACATCGACCCCGCGACGACCGAGCTGGGCATGAACGACGTCCCCCGGGGCGCCCGGCAGGGCAAGACGACGAGCGGGAAGGTGGGCTATGAGCCCCCATGCAGGACCGACGGCAGCTACCGTTTCACTGTCTACGCGTTGAACGCGAGGCTCGACTTGAAGCAGGGTGCCGACCTCGCGGAAACCCTGCAGGGCATCGCGAGTCACACCATCGCCCGTGGGCGCCTGACGGCGGACACGATCGAGTGACGCGCCGAGCACCGGAGGTAGTCGTGCTACACCAATCTTCGCCTAGGGTGTGACAACGGTCATTGTGGTCAAGCAGAATCGAATCCAATTGCTGAGCGCAGGTGGACTAAGGGGGCAGGTCGCGTCGATGGCCGCGCGACCTCACCGGCGCCGCAGAAAGGCCATGGCCTTGAGGGTGGTGCTATGACTGCGGTCATTTCGGGTCTTGTCGCCGTCGTGCTTCTCGTGCTGCTGGTCGTGGCGCTGGGCATGCGGTCGATGAACCGCAGGGAGAGTGCTCTCTCGCCCGAACGCATCAAGGCGATGGCCGAAAACAAGGGGCCCAAGCCCCGGCGCCCGGCGGAGGAGACCTTCTTCGAGAGCTTCCCCAAGGGGTTCGACGCCTTCGAGGAGCCCGAGCGCGGCTCGGGCAAGCCGCGCTCGGGTGCCCGCCCCGCCTCGCGCCCCGGCGGGCGGCAGTCGCGGCCCGCGCAGCGCGGCGGCAAGCAGGCCGCCGCCTCCCGCGGCAAGCGCGGGGTGGACGAGTGGGGCGAGGCCGACGACTACGACGACGACTACTGGTCGCGCGTACGCGCCGACGAGGGCGGCTTCGGGGGGACGATCGCCGCGAAGACGGCCACCCCCCGGCCGGCGGACGAGACCCCGGGCACGGCGGGCGCCGGGCCCCGGGCGGCCGACCCGGACGCCGCGACCGTGCAGGCTCCCCTGCCCACCCGACCCGCCCGCGCTCCGCGCGCCGACGAGCCCGCGTCTCCCGCCGCCCCCGTCTCCGCCTCGGCCCTCGCCGACCAGAAGACCGTCACGTTCTCCGCGCCGACTCCCGACGTGCTCGACGCCCCCGCCTCCCCGGCCGGCGCTTCCTCCACCGGGCCCTTCGACGCGAGCCGCACGACCGGCCCGTTCGACTCCCCCGCGGTGGGCGGCTCCCCCGCGATGGGCGGCGCCGCGCCCGCGGCTCGCGACCCCTTCGCGGCCACCGGGCCCCAAGCGGGCACGACGGGTACGGCGGGCACGACGGGCGCGTCCGGCAGGCCGGCCAGGTCGAGCAGGTCCGGCCGGTCGTCGCGGGCCGCGGCCCGCCGCGCCGCTGCCGCCGCCGAGGCCGGTCAGCCCGGCGGCGCCTACGACGCCCCGCGCGGCACCGGCCCGCTCCCGTCGCAGGCGGGCGCCGGTTCGTACGGGACGCAGCCGGGCGCCGACCCGCTGGGCGCCGCGACCACCGGCCCGTTCGGCGCCCCCGCCTACGACACGCCCGCGGGCACCGGGCCGTTCGCCGCGCAGGGCGGCGCCGGCTCCCCCGACGGCCGCACGGCCGGGGGCTACACCACGCCGCCGTCCTCCCCCATCCCGGCCACCGGGGCCTTCGTCGTCGGCTCGTACGAGCCGGCCCGCACGAGCGGCGCGTTCGAGGCTGCGACGCCCGCCGCCCCGCCGGCCGACGCGCTCGCCGATCCCGCGCCTCGCCAGGCCGGTGGCTCCTTCGACGCGTGGCCGGCGTACGAGACGCCCCGTTCCGACGGCTACGATCCGTCCCGCACGGCGACGGGGCCGTTCCGCGCGGCCGACACCTCGCAGCCGTACTCCGCGGACGCCGCGGGCGCGACGGGCGCGAACACGGGGAACGCGACGGACCCCGGCTGGCCGGCCGCCGGCAGCTACCCGCCGGTGTCCGCCTCCTCCACGAGCGGCTCGTGGCCGGCCCGCGACGTGCTCGACGACCCGGAACCGCCGCGCGGCGCGTCCTCCTGGCCCAGCGCGGAGACCTACCAGACCCCGGCCTACGAGGGCGGCTACTCGTCCGGCTACGCGGCGGACGGCGGCTACCCGGCCGCCCCGGCGCCGTCGCCCGCCACGCCCTCCGCCTCGTCGTACGAGGTGAGCACGGGCTGGGCGACGATCGACGCCTCCGACACGGTCACCGGCCCCACCCCGGGCACCGCCTCGCCGTACGAGTCGGCGGGCTACGACGCGCCGTCGGGGCAGAGCCAGTACGGCTACGACCGGCAGCAGCAGGGACACGGCGGCGCCCAGTCGTCGTGGCCCGAGCAGAACGCCGGTGGGAGCTGGCCCGCCTACGACGAGCTGTACGGCGACGCCCCCACCTCGGCGAGCGGGCGGCGCGGCACCCACCGCAACCCGGAAAGCGACTATCCCGACTACTACCGGTGAAATTCACGTCGCCTGCCTGGTGAGGGCCGCGCACCTGACTTATCGTCGGCATATGACGGTGCGTAACGGCTTGACCTCGGCGAGTGACTGGAAGTCGGTGCTCCAGCACGACGTACCTGCTTCACTGGTGGTCTTCCTGGTGGCGGTGCCGCTGTCGTTGGGCATCGCGGTCGCGTGCGGCGCGCCGGTGGCCGCCGGTCTCATCGCCGCCGTGGTCGGCGGCGTGGTGGCCGGCGCGCTCGGCGGGTCGATCGTCCAGGTGAGCGGCCCGGCCGCCGGACTCTCCCTGGTCGTGGCCGAGCTCGTCCACACCTACGGCTGGCGCGCCACCTGCGCCATCACCGTCATGGCGGGCATCGTCCAGCTGGTCCTCGGCGGGCTGAAGGTGGCGCGGGCGGCGCTCGGGGTCTCCCCTGCCGTCGTCCACGGCATGCTCGCCGGGGTCGGCGTGGTGATCGCGCTGTCGCAGCTGCACATCGTGCTCGGCGGGTCGCCGCAGCGATCCGCCCTGGAGAACGTCCTGGAGCTCCCCGGCCAGATCCTCAACAACCACTCGCACGCCGTCATGATCGGCGTCTTGACGATCGGGATCCTGCTCGTGTGGGGCCGGATCCCCCGCGCGCGGGCCGTGCCCGCCCCGCTCGCCGCACTGGTGATCGCCACGCTGACGGCCGCGGCGGCGGGCTGGGACCTGACGAAAGTGGACCTGAAGGGCGGGCTGTCCGCCATCGAGGGGCCGCTGATGCCCCAGGGCGACTGGCACGCGATCGCCGGCGCCGTCCTGCTCGTCGCCCTCCTCGCCGGGGTGGAGTCGCTGCTGACCTGCGTGGCGTCCAACCGATTGCACGACGGTCCCCGCGCCGACCTCGACCGCGAGCTGACCGCGCAGGGCGTGGGGAACGTGGTGTCCGGCGCGCTCGGCGGCCTCCCGGTGGCGGGCGTCGTCGTCCGTACGACCACCAACGCGCGGGCGGGCGCGCGCAGCCGCTGGTCCACGATCCTGCACGGGGTGTGGGTGCTGCTGTTCAGCACGGCCTTCGCCTGGATGATCGCGATGATCCCGCTGGAGGCGCTCGCGGCGCTGCTGCTGTTCATCGGCGTGCAGATGGTGAACCTCGCGCACGTCCGCAACCTGCGCAACCACCGCGAGATGCCGGTCTACTTCGTCACGATGGGCGGGGTCGTGCTGATCGGCCTGGCCGAGGGGGTGGCGATCGGCCTGGGGCTTGCCGCCCTGCTGGCGCTGCGCCGCCTGGCCTGGGTCTCGGTCGACGTGCACGAGGGGGACGAGCGTCGCTGGCGGGTCGTCGTCACCGGGTCGCTGACGTTCCTCGGCGTGCCCCGGCTGACCGAGGCGCTGCGCGACATCCCTCCCGGAACCACGGTCGAGCTGGACCTGCACCTGGACTTCATGGACAACGCCGCCTTCGAGGCCCTGCACACCTGGCGGCTGGAGCACGAGCGCACCGGCGGCGTCATCGACGTGGACGAGCCGCACGGCGAGTGGTATCGCGCCGCGATCAACGGCACCCGCCTGGCCCCGTCCCGCGTCCCGCCCCGGCACGACCGCTGGTGGCTGCCCTGGGCCTACCGGCGCCGTTTCCGTCCCCCGCACGTACGCGCCGACCTCCACGAGGTGAACGGCGCGGACCACGGCGGCGGCGGCGGCCACGACGGCGTCCTCGCGGTCCGCGAGCCGCAGGGCGTGCCCGACCTGCTGGAGGGCACCCGCGAGTTCCAGCGCCGGACCGCGCCGATGGTCCGCCCGCTGCTCCTGCGCATGGCCCGCAAGCAGTCGCCGTCGCACCTGTTCATCACCTGCGCGGACTCCCGGATCGTGCCGAACATCATCACCGCGAGCGGTCCCGGCGACCTGTTCACTCTCCGCAACATCGGCAACCTCGTGCCGCGCGCGGGCGCCACGCCCGCCGACGACTCGGTCGCGGCCACGATCGAGTACGCCGTGCAGGTGCTGAAGGTGCGCACGATCACGGTCTGCGGGCACTCGGGCTGCGGTGCGATGGCCGCCCTGCTCGGCGGAGTGCCCGACCTGCCCGCGCTGCGCAACTGGCTGCGGCACGGCAAGCAGAGCCTCGCCAGGTTCGTGGCCGCCGAGCCGTACGGCGACGAGAGCGGGCCGCTCGACCGGCTCTGCCGGATCAACGTGATCCAGCAGCTCGACAACCTGCGCAGCCACCCGTTCGTGGACACCCTCGTACGGGCGGGGAAGCTGGAGCTGACCGGCCTGTACTTCGACATCGGCGCGGCGCGGGTGCATCTGCTGGAGCAGGAGCGCTTCACCCCGGTCCCCGGACTGCGCACCGGCTGAGCCTCAACCGCTTCCGCTGTGAGCGGATCACGTCCGCCGACCGTGAAACGGGGCAGACGCCCCACGCGCGGGGGCCAAGGATGACCGTATGAAAATTCTGGTCATCGGCGGTTCGGTCTTCCTCGGACGCGCCATCGTGGAGGAGGCGCTGCGGCGCGGTCACGAGGTCACGACGTTCAACCGGGGCAGGAGCGGGACGGACCTGCCCGGTGTGGAGGCGGTGCGCGGCGACCGCGAGGTCACCGCCGACCTGCGGCGGCTCGCCGACGGCAGGCAGTGGGACGCGGTGATCGACGTGTGCGGGTTCGTCCCCCGGGTCGTGCTGGAGTCGGTGCGCGCGCTGTCGGGGCACGCCGGGCACTACACGTTCATCTCCAGCGTCTCCGCCTACCGGGACTGGCCCGGGAAGTCGGGGGTCGACGAGACCTTCCCGCTGTTCGACTGCCCGCCCGACGCCGGCGCGGACTTCGGCGACTACGGCGTGCTGAAGGCCGGCTGCGAGCGAGCGGTCGAGCAGCACTTCGACGGCGGCGCCCTGGTCATCCAGCCCGGCCTGATCCTCGGCCCGCACGAGAACGTGGGCCGGCTGCCCTGGTGGCTCACCCGGATCGCGCGGGGTGGCCGGGTGCTCGCCCCCGGCGACCCTGCCGTGCCGATGCAGCTCATCGACGCCCGGGACATCGCGGCGTTCACGCTCGACCAGGCGGCTAAGGGCACCACCGGCCGCTATCTGACGGGCGGGGTGCCGGCCAACGCCACGTACGGGAGCTTGCTGAGCGACTGCGCGGAGGTCACCGGCTCCGACGCGGAGTTCGTCTGGGTCGACGACCGGTTCCTGCTCGACCAGGGGGTGCGGCAGTGGACCGAGCTTCCCCTGTGGACGGCCGCCGGGGAGAGCGAAGGCGTCTGGTCCCACTCCTCCGCCAAGGCCCTCGCCGCCGGCCTCACCTGCCGGCCCGTACGGGAGACCGTACGCGACACCTGGGAGTGGCTGAAGGACATCCCCGAAGAGCGGCGCAGCTTCGGCAGCGTCCGGCTGAGCCACGGCATCGACCCGGAAAAGGAGGCGCGCATCCTCGCCGCCTGGGACGCCCGCTCCTGACCGCGTCCGCCCCGAAGGATCACCGTCCCCGGGGCGGTGGTGAGGCGTCTCCCCCGCATCGGCGGGAGACCTTCGCCCGGTTGCCGGCGAGTCATCGGGAAACAGCGCTTCTCAACGATCGCCTTTAGGCTGTCGGACATGCTCTGGGTGGATTTGGCGGTGGCCGCGCTGGTCGTGCTGGGGGCACTCGGCGTGACCGGGCGCCTGCCGGGAATCACACGCAAGCGGTCCGCGCCGCGCCCTCCGGCGAGTGGCCGCCCATCGGGCCGTACCGACGGGCGGACACGACCCGAGGGGCGAGGCACGACCACGCGCCCGGCCGGCCGATCCGGCGGCGGGCCCGGTGCCGGATCCGGCACGGGGCGCGGCTCGGCAGGCCACGCCCCCGCCGGCGGGGGCCGACGGGCGACGGGCGGCGACGCGGGCGGGCGCACCGGTGCGGCCATGCAAGCGGCACCGCGTCCCGGCGAAATCTGGTGGGCCGACGTGCCGTACGAGGACGGACCCGGTCACAAGGTGCGCCCGTGCGTGGTGCTCCGGACCTACCGGGGCGGCGCCGAGGTCCTGAAGATCACCAGCCAGGACCACAGCGACCGCGACGACCACGTGGAGATCCCCACCCGCACCTGGGATCCCGACGCCGACCACAACAGCTTCCTCGACCTCACCGGGCCGGTCCGTGTCCCCTACGCCGACTTCCAGGACAGGGCGGGCACGCTCGACGCGCGCATCTGGCGACAGGTCTGCCGCCTCCACGCGATCACCCCGAACTGAGTGCGCTCGGCCCGCGAGACCGGACGCCACCGGGAACTTGCCCGCGGAAAACTCGTGCGGGCGGCATGGCGGAGGCCGGGACACCCCAGCCGGGCACGCCGCGCCGCCATCCGGCTGCCTCGGGCTCGCCCATGCCGGGGTGATAGGCGTGATGGTGCGTGAGGGCGCCGTCGCCGCCCGGCCGTCCATGCCGGGTTAGGGTGCCGCCATGACCAGCGACTTGCAGGGCCGCGAACGGCCGGTCGTCGCCGCCGTTCCCGAGCCGCGGGCGGCTCTCGACTACTACCTGATCATGTCGGGAACGCGCCCCGAGGGGATCGTCGTCGAGGAGTTCACGCTCGCCGGCGACTTCAGGACCATCGGCCTGAACACCGCCGGATGGACCGCGGCCGACGGCGTGTGGTGGAGTTCGGCGGCCTTCGCACGCGCGATGCGCGAGGACCCCGACCTGCGCGCCCGTCTCCGCGCGGTCGGCCGCCCCGAGGCCGAGGCCGTCTACCGGCGTCTCGGCGGGGGCGAACTGCCCGGCGAATCGGGGTTGCGGGATCGCTTTCACGACTACCAGCCCCTGCCCGACTCGCCTCCCCTGCGCCTCGGCTCGCCGAGGATCCCCGACGGTTTCCACGACACCCGGGTCTACCGGGTGCTGTTCGCCGGTGAACCGCATCTTCCCCGCCTCGCGACCATCGTGACGCTCGCGGAGCAGGCCGGGGACCCGCGGACCCGGATCGTCGGCACCGGCGGACTGCGCACGGGCTCTGACGCCTTCACCTGGGAGGTGCGCCGGATCGGGCCCGGGGCCGCCTGCTGCATCGACGTCACGGCGCATCTGGGCACCGCGTCGGATCACGCCCTCGGGCCGCTGCTGCGGCGGCTGACGACGGCGATGCGGCACGCGGGACCGCTCCCCGTGACCATCGAGCGTTTCTCCTGACCCCAGGTCCCCGGCCGCGGAAAGCGCCCCCGCCACGGGAGCGTGAGCGACCACCCGGAGATGAGCGGCCCGGTGGTCAGCCGCGTACGGCCACGTCGTTCGCGAGGCGCGGAGCAGGAAGGTGACGGCCATGGAGGCGGCGGCACGAGACGGCGGCGGGCCGGGCGCGCGCTTCGCGCCGGATTCCCTGCCGACGGCCATCCTGGCGCTCGCCACGGCGTTGTCGGCGGCGAGTCCCTTCGGCCCGAGACTCAACCCCGAGCCGGCCGCCGATCCCGCCGCGCTGCGGACTCAGATCGCCGAGGCCGTGGCCGCGATCGCCAATCCTCGGCCAGCTCCTGCGGCCGTTCCACGTCGTTGAGCGCCCGATCGATCAGGTCGTCCACGTCGAGCTCGCCGGGATGCGGCCGGGCCCCCTCCAGCCGTGCCCGCGGTCCCGCGATCGGGGTGCGCGATATGACCACCCAGTCGACGGCGCAAGGCGGGTGTGGCCGCATGTAGTCCATCCGCACCGGAAGCCGGGCGGTACTGGTCCGCTTGCACCAGGGGAGAACGGGTCCTGGAGACGATGTCCGGGCCGGCATCGCGAGCGAGTGTGGGAAGCCGCGTGCATCGCACGCGTTTCCCAACCTGCCTAGCGATGTCTGGAGTGAAACGACAGGTGGCGGTCTTCTTCTACCGAGTCGGGCGATGGGCCTTCCGAAGGCGCAGGCTCGTGGGCGTCCTGTGGGTCGGCGTCCTCCTCGTGGTCGGCTTCCTCGGTGTGCGGGCGCCGTCGTCGGATGACGAGGCCCTCCGCATGCCCGGCACCGAGTCGCAGCAGGCGTTCGACCTGTTGGCGGAGCGATTCCCCGGAACCAACCCCGAGGCCGCCGAGGCACGCCTGGTGTTCCAGGCATCGGACGGCCGGCGGGTGACGGCCAGGGCGAACAAGGCGGCCATCGAGAAGGCGCTCGATACGCTGAAGGGAAGTGCCCAGGTCGATTCGGTCAGCGACCCGTTCGCCTCGGGTGCCGTCAGCGACGACGGCACCATGGCGTACTCCCGGATCAACTACACCGTGGGCGCCGACGACCTGACGCAGGAGGCCAAGCAAACCCTCCAGGCCGCCGCGGATCAGGCCAGGGACGCGGGGCTGACCGTGGAGTTCGGCGGGACGGCCCTGCTGACGCAACCGCAAACGGGCGCTTCGACGGAGCTCATCGGCCTCGGCGTGGCCGCGGTGGTGCTGTTCCTCACGCTCGGCTCGGTGATCGCGGCAGGACTGCCGCTGATGACCGCGCTCGTCGGCGTGCTCATCTCACTCATGGGGATCTTCGCCCTGGCTCGGCCCCTGGGCCTGACCTCCACCGTCTCCATCCTGTCGCTGATGCTGGGCCTCGCGGTCGGCATCGACTACTCGCTGTTCATCACCTCCCGCTTCCGCGACGAGCGTGCCCGGGGCAGGGAGCCGGCCGAGGCCGCAGGCCGCGCGGTCGGTACGGCGGGCTCCGCCGTCGTCTTCGCCGGCGCGACGGTCTTCGTCGCTCTGGCAGGACTGAGCGTCGTCGGCGTCCCCGAACTCACCAAGATGGGCCTGGCCAGCGCCGGCACCGTGCTCATCTCCGTCGTCATCGCGTTGACCCTGGTTCCTGCGCTGTTCGGCTTCCTCGGCGACCGGCTGCTGCCTCGCGCGGTCCACAAGAGACTGGGCGTGGGTGGCAGCCGCCTCAGGGGTCGCCGGTCCGCGGGCATCGGGGGCACGGTCGCGAACGAAGCGATCGCCCCAGACGTCACCGGCACGACGGCTGCCGGATCCTCCGCGGCTTATGGAAAGCGGCCCGGTATCGCTGTCCGCTGGGCCCGCTTCCTGGTGCGCCGACGCCTCGCGGCGCTGCTGGTGGGGGTGATCGGCCTCGGTGTGGTCGCCCTACCGGCGTTCAGTCTCGAACTCGGTATCCCCGGCGACGAGTCCAAGCCGGTGACGAACACCCAGCGCCGGGCCTACGACCTGCTGTCCGAGGGCTTCGGCCCCGGCTTCAACGGACCGCTGACCGTGGTCGTCGACGCCTCGCGGGCCGCCGACGCGCAGGCCGCGGCGGACACGGTCGCCAGGACCGTACGGGACGTGGACGGAGTCGTCTCGGTCGGTGCCCCCGTCTTCAACCCGGCGAAGGACACGGCCGTCCTCACGGCGATCCCCGCGTCCGCTCCGAACACGGACGAGACCAGGGACCTGGTGCACCGCATCCGCAGCGCCGTCGACGCCGTGGAGGACGACACGCACACCTCCATCGCGGTCACCGGCCGTACCGCCGTGATCGTCGACGTCTCCGAGTCCATCTACAGTGCGCTCGCAATCTACCTGGCCGTGATCATCGGCTTCGCGGTGATCCTGTTGCTGGTGGTCTTCCGGTCGATCCTGGTGCCCCTCAAGGCGGCCCTCGGCTTCCTGCTGTCCGTGGGTGCGGCGTTCGGTGTCGTTGTCGCCGTCATCCAATGGGGCTGGGCGTCGAGCCTGTTCGGCATCGACCAGACCGGACCGGTCATGTCGATCATCCCGATCTTCGTCATCGGTGTCGTGTTCGGACTCGCCATGGACTACGAGGTCTTCCTCGTCTCCCGGATGCGCGAGGAGTATGTGCACGGCGCGACCAGCGAGGATGCGATCGTCACCGGGTTCCGGCACAGCGGGCGCGTCGTCACCGCGGCGGCCGTCATCATGATCAGCGTCTTCGCCGGGTTCATCGGGATCGCCCAGACCAACATCCGGACGACGGGTCTCGGCATGGCCGCCGCGGTCGCCTTCGACGCCTTCGTGGTCCGCATGGCCATCGTCCCGGCTGTGCTGGCCCTCTTCGGGGACCGGGCCTGGAAGCTGCCCCATAAACTGGCACGCGTGCTTCCGAACGTCGATGTCGAGGGACGGTCGCTGGACGCTTACCCGTCACCGCGGACGACCGCGCCGGACAAGGAGGCGACCCCGAATCCCGTCGGCGGGCGCTGAGCCGGCATGACAATCCCGAAGGGCGTTCTCCCGCACCCGCGCGCAGAGCGGTTGCGGGAGGCGTTGATCACGACGACGGCATTCGCGCTCTTCCTACTCGGCGGTGTCGTGCGGGGCGACGAGTCGCTGACCGCGCCGCCGGTCGCCGCGTATCTGCTCGCCGTGGTGTCCTGTGCCGCGCTGCCGCTGCGGCACAGGACACCGCTGCCCGTCATGGTGGTCACCACTGTGTGCGGCGTGCTGGCGATGGCGGCGGGCCTGATGCTGACCCCGCTCGTCGTGGTCCCCGCCATGATCACGGCGTACACGATCGCGGTTCGGGCCGAGCGGCGTACCACGACCACGGTCCTGCTCATCTCCGCCGCACTCCTCATGGCGATGGGGCTGGTGTCGCAGCCGCTGTCCTGGTCCACGGTCACCAGGACCTGCTCGACGGTCATCTTCCCGCTGGCGGCCGGCGTGCTCGGGCACTCGACCCAGAACCGGCGCGCCTATCTGGCGGCCATGGAGGAGCGCGCGCTGCGGGCCGAGGAGAGCCGGGAGAGCGAAGCGCGCCGGCGCGTGGCCGAGGAACGGGTGCGCATCGCCCGGGAACTGCATGACCTCGTGGCCCACGAGATCACCCTTGCCAATGCGCAGGCCACGGTCGCCGCGCACTTCTTCGACAGCCGCCCCGAGCAGACCCGCACGAGCCTGCGGCAGCTGGTGGAGACGACACGCCAGGCGCTGGACGAGTTGCGTGCCACGGTCGGGCTGTTGCGCCAGTCGGGGGACCGAGTCCAGCCCGCCGAACCGGCGCCCGGGTTGGCTCAGTTGCCCACGCTCATCGAGTCGTTCCGCCGTGCGGGCCTCACGGTGTCGGTGCACGAGGAGGGCCCGGCGGGGACACTCCCGCCGGGCCTGGACCTCACCGCCTATCGGATCATCCAGGAGGCGTTGACCAACGTGACGAAACACGCCGGTACCGGCCGGGCCCGGGTGGGCCTGGCCTGGAGCCGCGACCTGCTGACCCTCACCATCACCGACGACGGGCCGGGGGACCACACGGTCCCGGGCCTGTCCGCCGGGTCGGGCGGCTTTGGCCTGATCGGGATGCGCGAACGCGCCGCTGCGGTCGGCGGCCGGCTCGTCGCGGGCAGGCGGCCCGAGGGCGGGTTCCGTGTCGTCGCCGAACTGCCTCGCCCGGCACGGGACACACCCCGGGGTGCCGCGGCGGCCGACGGGGAAAGGCAGGCGGGTGTGATGACGACGAGCGGTCGATCGACAGTGGACGCCGAACGGCCGGTGGGTGAACCTCTGCCGAGCGGTGAGGCGCCGGACGACGCCGCACGGCGCGGGGACGTCGCATGACGCTGCGCGTCCTGCTCGCCGACGATCAGGCCCTGCTGCGCGGAGCCTTCCGCATGCTGCTCGACAGCGCCGACGACATCACGGTCGTCGGTGAGGCGGCCGACGGCCGGGAAGCGGTCCGGCTTACCCGGGAACTGCGCCCGGACGTGGTGGTCATGGACATCCGGATGCCCGGGGTGGACGGGATCACCGCCACCGCGCAGATCTGTGCCGATCCGGAGCTGCGGGACTGCCACATCCTGATCCTCACCACGTACGAAACCGACGAGTACGTCGCGCAGGCGCTGCGCGCAGGGGCCGGCGGCTTCATCGGCAAGGGGATCGGGGCCGAGGATCTGGCGGACGCGGTACGAACCATCGCGGCCGGCGACACCCTGCTGTCCCCGGCCGCGACCCGCTCCCTGGTCGCCCGTTTCCTGGCGACGCCGGAGAACACCCCACGTCGCCCCCGCCAGTCCGAACGACTCGCCGAGCTCACCCCGCGTGAGCGCGAGATGGTGGCGCTGGTCGCCACCGGCCTGTCCAACCAGGAAATCGCGGAGCAGATGTTCCTCAGCCCGTTCACCGTGCGCGCCCACGTGCAGCGGGCCATGACGAAGCTCCACGCACGCGACCGCGCACAGCTCGTCGTCATCGCCTATCAGACGGGCCTGGTGCAGGTCACCGCGGACCACGACAACCCGGAATGGCCCGCCTGAGGGCAGGGGCGAATCCGGCGAAGTCCATACTCATTTTTCCCGCGCGGAGGGGCCGGGCGCGGCGTTCGCGCTATCGCGGGGTCAGCACACAGAATTCGTGGCCGTCGGGGTCGGCCATGACCACCCAGTCGACCTCGCCCTGGCCGATGTCGACGCGCTTCGCGCCGAGAGAGATGAGACGCTCGACCTCCGCCTGCTGATCACCGCCCGCGGGAGGAGCGATGTCCAGATGCAGCCGCTCCTTCCCGGTCTTCGGCATCAGGGGCGGGCCACCCCAGGTGATCTTCGGACCGCCGTGCGGCGAGCGGATCGCCGTCTCCTGGTTCTGGTCCCACACCAGCGGCCAGCCCAGCGCGCTGCTCCAGAAATATCCGACCTCCTGCGAACCGTCACAGGCAAGCGCCCCGATGAACCCGCAGTCGGCGAGAAACTCGTTGTCCGGGCCGATGACACAGAACTCGTTGCCCTCGGGGTCCGCGAGCACGACATGATCCTCGTCGGGGCTCTGACCGATGTCGATGTGCCGGGCGCCGAGTTCGAGCGCCCTCGCCACCGTCCGCTGCTGGTCATCCAGGGATGTGCTCGTCAGGTCGAAGTGCGCGCGGTTCTGGCCGACCTTCTGCTCCTGAGTCGGCAGGAACCGGATCCGGAACCCGGTGTCGTCGCTCGGCAGGAGCGTGGTGTCGTCCTCGGCCGTCTCCCAGCCCAAAACACCGGCCCAGAAGCGCGCGAGACGGAGCGGGTCGTGCGCGTCGAAGCAGAGCGCCACGAGATGACAGGCCATGCCGCTTCGCACCTCCCATCTGAATGCAGAAGCGTCGGCAGGGCACGTCCTGCGCGCCCGGGGAGGCACCAACGCTAGGCGCTCCGAAGCCCACGGCGCGAGGCATTTTCCGACCCGGCCGTCCCCAGCGCGTACGCGTTCCCGATCGCCGCGCCTTCCGCGCCGGTCCCTTGCGCTGGGCTCGTGGGGTCAGCACGTGCCCGTCGTTCAGCGTTCCGGGCGGAGCGGAGGCGGTGGCTTAGCTGCCTCCCCGTCGCGGCCCCAGGCGTAGCCGATCAGCCTGTACAGGGGGTGGCCCGCGCCGCGTCTGCCGGCGCGGGCGCACGACATCGGGCTTGAGCACGCCGGCTCCGACGGGATCACGGCCGGAGGCCGCTCACCCGTCCGCCGTTCCCCAGGGCGCCGGAAGCGCTTGCGGGCAATGTCCGTACGCTGTCTACCGCCTGCCCGTCGTACGAGTAGGAGAGTCGTCGCTGCTCCCGGCGCGGGCACCGCCACCAGTCCGGGCGCGATCGGAGGCAGGAAGGCCGGCGACTCGATGAGGACACCGAGGACGCGGGCACGCACTCGTACTGCGGGCACGGTGTGGTGATGCACTGCTTGGGCGAGGGCACACAGACGCGGCCCGGGCCGCAGTTGACCGCCGCACACGGCGATCCGGAGCCACAGGCACCTCGCTGCTGCCCGGCCTGCATGACGGCGACGACCGCCCGTGCCGAGAGCACTCCCGGCAACTCATCCGCATGGGCCGTGGCGATGGCGACTGGTGATGCCGCTGCGGCCACACCCGCGATCAGGATCAGTTTTCTGAGCATGTCTCCCCCGGCTGCGATGATCGCGTGTTTACCCCTCGCGATATTCGCACCGGCCATGCCCGCTGACGGCAAAACGGCTCTCAGCATGTCGCATGGCTTTCCGAAAACCAGGCGACCGACGCCATCCCCATAAGGATCATATGGGGCAATACTCCTCAAAAGACCGACCCATCTCATCGACCAGCAATAGGCCCATGTTACATAAGTCACTTTTGTATCCGTATAGGCAAATACAGGAACCTGATATCACCGCCGAGAAAGTAACGCGCCCTGGTAACTGCACATGTAATGTGATCCCGTGTCGCCGCTACCCATGTCGAAGGGGGCGCTCGATCGCTTGGGAGAGCGCCTGGCCTTACACGGCCAGATACCAGAGGACGATGCAGAAAAGTTCGCGGCCGTAGCCGATGCCTACCAGGACACTCTTGATCAGGTGGAACAGCACCTAGTACTCCAGCCGTAGTTCCTGATCACGACTCGTGAAGAGCTTGCCGCCGGTAATGGCTGGCCTGGGCGCGGGCTTGGTGGCGTCGCCGCCAGCGAGACCACCACAGCAGGTGGGTCACGCTG
>NZ_BMPY01000035.1 GCF_014647835.1 Microbispora rosea subsp. aerata | reverse complement strand
CTCGCCGCGGTCACCGCCCGCGAACGAGCGGCCCAGACGGCCGAACCTGAGCTGGCGCCATTGACGCTCGGCGAGATCCGGCGTCTGCTCGTCCGGTTGCTCATTCAGACTGGCCACAGCGTGACCAACCTGCTGTGGTGGTCTCGCTGGCGGCGACGCCACCAAGCCCGCGCCCAGGCCAGCCATTACCGGCGGCAAGCTCTTCACGAGTCGTGATCAGGAACTACGGCTGGAGTACTAGGTCACTGGAACCCCCTAAATCCCAAAAATGTCACGAACCCCCGCACGGTCTCGAGGGCATAGAAACGCAGTAGGGATGCCGAGGTACGTGAGACCAGAGACCGCTGTCACAAACCCCCGATCGTATCGCGATGGCGCAATTTGTGGCCAAATGAGTGTGATGCGCAGCGGGCGTGCGATAGCGAGGCTGGGAGTGTGATATCGGGTTGATTCCGGCCGTGTGGTGGAGTAGAGGGCAGGTGCCCGGCTATCGCCGGTCAGCGGTGCGGCGACCTGCCTCAGCTTCGTACGGTTATGGCCCGCTCAAGCGCGAACGGAGGGACGCTACCGCGGCGGCCGTCCTCCCTTTGGCTGTCGCGTTGTGGACCTGGGCTCTCACTCACCTGAACCCCGCGAAGGACAACGGCTCTTCGGGGCGGCCTCCGGCCTTGTGGCGCTCACGATGCGGCGGGAGGCCGGGTTGTTACCAAAAGATCGGTTCGTTCGCACGCGAGAAAACCCGAGAGACATGGTGAAGCGCCAGCAGGATGGGGCCGCGGAGAGGTGAAGGGCCGGCTACCGGGCATCGATCTCTAACGGTCTACGACCCTGAAACAAAGAAGGTGCGGGCCTGCACGACCTCGCACCTTCGCTCCCTTTCGGGACTTAACTGGTGTCCGAGGGGGGACTTGAACCCCCATGCCCATCACTGGGCACTAGCACCTCAAGCTAGCGCGTCTGCCTATTCCGCCACCCGGACATGGTGCCTCACGCGGGATCGTCATCCCGCGTCGGCTGATACAGGTTAGCACTCTCTCCGGCCTTGTTCATAACGGCAATCCGCCTCGGGGGTCCGGGGGTGAACGTCGCGCCTGTTCGGCGGCAGGATGGAGGCGCGAGCCGTACGACGTGAAAGGGCGGGCCGGCTCCGGACGAGCCGGTCCAGCAGGAGGAGGCGCTATGACCCCACGTTACGGGGAGGACGAGGTCGCCGAGCTGTGCCGCGACCTGATCCGCATCGACTCGGTCAACGCGGGGGACAACGCGGGGCCCGGGGAACGCGAGGCCGCGGAGTACGTGGCCGCCAAGCTGTCGGAGGTCGGCCTGGAGCCGCGGATCCTCGAGTCGGACCATCGGCGGGCGAACGTGGTGGCCCGGGTCGAGGGCACCGACCCGAGCAGGGACGCCCTGGTCCTCCACGGCCATCTGGACGTCGTGCCGTTCGACGCCGCCGACTGGACCCATCACCCGCTGAGCGGCGAGGTCGCCGACGGCTGCGTCTGGGGGCGCGGGGCGGTCGACATGAAGGACATGGACGCGATGATCCTCGCCGTCGTACGGCGGCGGCTGAGCGAGGGACGCCGGCCGCCCAGGGACGTCGTCCTCGTCTTCACCGCGGACGAGGAGGCCGGAGGCCACTACGGCGCCCAGTGGCTGACCCGCGAGCACCCGGAGGTGTTCGAGGGCTGCACGGAGGCCATCGGCGAGGTCGGCGGCTTCAGCGTGACCACGGACAAGGGCAGGCTGTACCTGATCGAGGCGGCGGAGAAGGGCATCGCGTGGATGCGCCTGACCGCCAAGGGCCGAGCCGGGCACGGCTCGATGCTCAACGACGACAACGCCGTGACCGAGCTGGCCGAGGCGGTCGCCAGGATCGGCCGCCACAAGTGGCCGGTGCGGCTCACGCCCACCGTGCAGGCGTTCTTCGAGGAGGTCTTCGGCACGGAGGTCAAGGCGGAGGACGCGGAGGCGGCGGTGGCCACCCTCGGGCCGCTCGCCCGGATGATCGGCGCGACCCTCAAGAACACGACCAACCCGACCATGCTGCAGTCGGGATACAAGGCGAACGTCATCCCTCAGATCGCGACCGCGCACGTGGACGGCAGGTTCCTGCCGGGGTATGAGGACGAGTTCTTCCAGACCGTGGACGAGCTGCTCGGGCCCAACGTGACCAGGGAGTTCGTCTACCACGACGTGGCGGTGGAGACCCCGTTCAAGGGCCCGCTGGTCAAGGCCATGGCGGACGCGCTGCAGGAAGAGGACCCGGGCGCGCGGGCGGTGCCGTACACGCTCAGCGGCGGCACCGACCTCAAGGCGTTCAGCCGTCTCGGCATCAGCGGGTACGGCTTCGCGCCGCTTCGGCTTCCCGAAGACTTGGACTTCTCCGGGATGTTCCATGGCGTCGACGAGCGAGTTCCGGTTGATTCGCTCCGGTTTGGCGTCCGAGTCCTTGACCGATTCCTCGAATACTGCTGAGAAAGCCCTTGCGATCACGTGGCGTGCCGCTACAGTAACTCTCCGTTGGGGGTTGGATCCGCCCTGGGCAGGCCCAGGACTGCGGACTCAGCGGTATGGGGAGGTCGCGTGACGCGCACGTCAAAGGAACAGCGGGGGGCGAGTTCGCCCGCCGCCGTTCCGGGCGTGCCCGTCACGTCTCCCAGCTCCGCGGAGCGGGGCCGGGCGCGGTTCGCGGCCGGCTCCCGTCTGCGCCGTCTGCTGGTCATCGGCGGGCTGATCGCCGCCGGATGGCTGCTCGGCGTGATCTTCGGCGTCTTCGGCACGGCGGCGTCCGTGGCCGAGACCACACCCTCACACGACGTCGCCGGGTCGGTTCTCCCCGACCGTCTCTCAGTTCCGGACCTCGGCCTGCCGTCCTCGTCGGGCGAGGCCGGGTCTCACGGGGAGGACATCGACGGTTTCCCCACGGCGGCGAACGACGTCTCGGTGGACACCGAGGCGATGGCGGGGCGCACGGTCGACGGGCTCACCAGCCAGTCGAAGCCTCTGCTCCCTCCGCCCTCCACCGCGGACCACGCGCCCACAGACCAGGGCCTGGCCCCGCAGTCGAGCGGTGGAAGCATCCTCTTCGGGGATGTCGCGCGGGATGTGTACGAACCGCGCTTCACGACGCTGCCCGCCCCACTGGCGGCGGTTGTTCCCCCGGTGGTCCGCACAGCGGCGGACGACCCGTCTTTCTCTCCTGACTGATCCCGCCTTGGCGCATCGGTCCCCGTCCGTACGGCGACCGGTGCCGGCGCCTGCCCTCGCTCGTGGTGCCCGGGCGACAGGCCCCCGCGGGTGACGCGGAATTCACCACCCTCGTGACCGTCCACGGCTCCGCTGTGCTCATTCCGGCCTGGACAGGTGTCGCGAGCTGTCAGGTAACCCCCTAGAAGAACCACTAGGAGCATTCATCATGCGAACGTGGGCGAAGGGCTCGACCTCCGCGGCGTTTCTGGCCGTCGGCGTCCTGGCTCTTGGCAGCGGTACGGCTTTCGCCGACACCGACGGCAGTCACTCGGTGCTCGGCGGCAACCAGGTCAACATCCCGGTGACGCTGCCGATCGACATCAGCGGCAACGCCGTGGCGGTCGTCGGCCGGTCCCAGGCCTCCTCCCTGGGCGGCTCGGCCGTGCGGGGCGCGGGCGTGGACGCCGGGGAGAACAAGACCTCCGGCGCGGGCAGCATCCTCGGCGGCAACCAGGTGGTCGCCCCGATCACCGCACCGGTCGACATCTGCGGCAACGCGGTGTCGGTCATCGGCCGGTCCGACGCGGGCTGCCGCGGCGGCGCGGCCGTCAAGGGCACGGGCCGGCGCGGGGACGCGGGCGGCAACCGCACCAGCGGGGTGCACAGCATCGGCGGCGGCAACCAGGTGGTCGCGCCGATCACGGCGCCGGTCAACCTGTGCGGCAACTCGATCGCCGTCTTCGGCAACGCCACCGCCGGGTGCCGTGGCGGCGCCTTCGTCGGCGGCCACGGCGGCGTCCGCGCCGGCGGCAATCGCACCAGCGGCCGCTCCTCGATCCTGGGCGGCAACCAGGTGGTGGCCCCGATCACCGCGCCGGTGAACGTCTGCGGCAACTCCGTCGCGGTCATCGGCAAGGCGTTCTCCGGCTGCACCGGCGGCTCGTCGGTGGGCGGCTCCCACGGCCACGGCGGCAAGGGCAGCAAGGGCGGCAAGGGCAAGTACGGCGGTCACCACGGCAAGTGGCACCGTCCCGGCTCGACCGGACACGACAACGACGGCCGTTTCTCGGTGGGCAGCGGCACCCAGGTGGTCACGCCGATCGTCACCCCGGCCGACGTCTGCGGCAACGGCTCGGGCAGCTGCAAGGGCGGCCACGGAGGCAAGGGCGGCCACGGCCACGGGGGTCACAAGGGCCACGGGCACGGCGGCTGGTCCGGTGGGAGCGCGGGCGGCAACCGCACCAGCGGGGTGCACAGCGTCGTCGGCGGCAACCAGGTGGTGGCCCCGATCACCGTGCCGATCAACATCTGCGGCAACTCGGTCGCGATCATCGGTAAGGCGTTCTCCGGCTGCCGCGGCGGCGCGACCGTGATCGGCGGCTGGAGCAAGCACGGCGGCCGCTGGGGCGCGGGCGGGAACGTCACCTCCGGTCGCGGCTCGATCCTGGGCGGCAACCAGGTGGTCGCGCCGATCACGGCCCCGATCAACATCTGCGGCAACGCGGTGTCGGTCATCGGCCGGTCCCAGGCCGGCTGCCGCGGAGGCGCCTCGGTCCTCGGCGGCGGGGTCGGCGCGGGCGGCAACATCACCTCGGGCAGGCACGGGATCCTCGCGGGCAACCAGATCGTCGCCCCGATCACCGCGCCCATCAACATCTGCGGCAACTCGGTCGCCGTGCTCGGCGACGCCGCCGCGGGGTGCCTGGGCGGCGCCCAGGCGGGCGGCGCGTGGAAGCGCCACGGCTACTGGGCCTACCCGCAGCACAAGGCCGCCCGCGGCGCGGTCATGCCCGCCATGCCGACCACGTCGGTGCTGTCGGGCAAGCAGACGGTGCAGCCGATGAGCGCGCCCGCCGCTCCGTCCGCTCCGGTCATCGGCGAGCTGCCGAACATGCTCGGCCTGCCGGAGACGCCGAGCCTGCCCGTCGCCGCCGCCCCGAAGGGCAAGAAGAGCGGCAGCGCTCCCGCGGCCGTGTCCAAGGCCACCGCCACGCTCGACGGCGCGACCCGCTCGCTGCCCGCCAAGCAGACGCTGGAGGACGCGACCGCCTCGCTGCCCATCGCCGACACGGCCCGCAACCTCCCGACCGGTGACCTCGGGAAGACCACCGACGGCCTGCTGCCACTCGGCGGCCTCAAGCTGATCAGCGCCGAGCAGCCCGTCGGCCTGACCGGGATGAACCCGGCGTCGTTCCTCGCTCTGGCCCTCGGCGCCATGTTCGCCGCCTCGGCGAGCCTGTTCGCCGTCACCCGCCGCTTCCGTCTCGGTCGCAAGTAGCCGTACGGCCGCGTGTGACAAGCAGGGGAGCACCTCCGGCGGCGACGGCCGGCCGTACGGACGGAGACCCTGCGGCGCGCGGCCCGCGGAAGCGAGGGATATCACTCGCCCGCGCCGGGCGCGGCGGCGGCGAACCAGCCGTTCACGGCGCCGCCCGGCGCGGGCGACGAGGACGCCCCCTCACCGCCAGTGGAGGGAGGCACGCACGCTTTGCCCGTTCCGGGGGCGCGGCCCGGGGCGGGCAAAGCCCTTTTGCCCGGTAGTGTGCAAGACGGACCGCGTGTGGTCGTGATGCCGACGGCAACGGGGCGGCAAAGCCCTTTTGACCGTGGCGTCCGCGCCCCTGAGGCTTACATGGTGCGGGCGGCCCGTATGATCTTTCGACGCAGCCGGACGCGCCTGCTGCCGTCGGGATAAAGGCGGAGCCGCTCCAGTTCCCAGTCTCCGTGCTCGGCATGCTCCGTGAGTATCTGCCTCGCCACCTCGCGGGGGGTGTCCCGAGGGAGATACAGGTCCAGGTAGGAGTAGTCGAGCACAGCCATTGGTCTCCGGGGCGTGCTAGGGAACTCGATGCGCTCTATTCTGCGTCTCCGTGGATAACAGCGCCAGGCGGGTTACATTCCCGGACATAACCGGGTAGCCCGAGGGGGAGGAAGGTGCGGCGGCAGGTACCTTCAAAGCGGCGCCTCGTCGGCGCCCGAAGGGGGTAAGCGCTCCCGGCCCGGACGACGAGGGTGTCATGAGCCGGGAAACACGAAGCCCGGCAGCACGGGGAATGACAGCGGACAGCGAGGTAGGAAGCAGCGTGCCAGCCAACAACGGCAACGCCGGCGGAACCCGCCTGGTGATCGTGGAGTCGCCCGCGAAGGCGAAGACGATCGCCGGGTACCTCGGGAGCGGCTACATCGTCGAGTCGAGCATCGGCCACATCCGCGATCTTCCGGAGAAGGCCGAGGACATCCCGGAGAAGTACAAGAACGAGGCGTGGGCCCGTCTCGGGGTGAACGTCGACCATGAGTTCGAGCCGCTCTATGTCGTGAACCCGGACAAGAAGTCGCAGGTGTCCAAGCTCAAGCAGCTTCTCAAGGAAGCCGACGAGCTCTACCTCGCCACCGACGAGGACCGGGAGGGCGAGGCCATCGCCTGGCACCTGCGCGAGGTGCTCAAGCCCAAGATCCCGGTGCACCGCATGGTGTTCCACGAGATCACCCCGCACGCGATCAGGGACGCGGTTTCCAACCCCCGTGACCTCAACCTCCGTCTCGTCGACGCCCAGGAGACGCGGCGCATCCTCGACCGGCTGTACGGCTACGAGGTCAGCCCGGTCCTGTGGAAGAAGGTCAAGCCCCGCCTTTCCGCCGGTCGCGTCCAGTCGGTCGCCACCCGGCTGGTGGTGGAGCGCGAGCGGGAGCGGATGGCGTTCACCGCCGCGAACTACTGGGACCTGCAGGCGCTGTTCGACACAGGCCGGGCCGCCGACGACCCCCGGACGTTCTCCGCCACGCTGACCGGTGTGGACGGCAGGCGCGTGGCCCAGGGCCGCGACTTCACCTCCACCGGCGAGCTGAAGAGCGGCGACGTCCTCCACCTCGACGAGGCCGCCGCGACGGCCCTCGCCGGCCGCCTCGACGGCGTGTCCTACGAGGTGCGCTCGGTCGAGCGCAAGCCGTACACGCGCAAGCCGTACGCGCCGTTCCGGACGACCACCCTGCAGCAGGAGGCGAGCCGCAAGCTGGGCTTCTCCGCCAAGTACACGATGCAGGTGGCCCAGAGGCTGTATGAGAACGGCTACATCACCTATATGCGTACCGACAGCATCACGCTGTCGGAGACCGCCGTCGCCGCCGCCCGCAGTCAGGCGATCAAGCTGTACGGCTCGGCGTACGTGCCGGACAAGCCGCGCGTCTACACCAGCAAGGTGAAGAACGCGCAGGAGGCGCACGAGGCGATCCGGCCGGCGGGCGAGGAGTTCCGCACGCCCGGCGAGACCGGCCTGTCCGGGGACATGTTCCGGCTGTACGAGCTGATCTGGCAGCGTACGGTCGCCTCCCAGATGAAGGACGCCGTCGGCGAGTCGGTGTCGGTCAAGGTCGCCGGCACCTCCAGCGCCGGCGAGGACGTCGAGTTCAGCGCCACCGGCCGGACGATCACCTTCCACGGCTTCCTCAAGGCGTACGTCGAGGGCGCGGACGACCCCTCGACCGACCGGGACGACTCGGAGAAGCGCCTGCCCGCGCTGACCGAGGGCGACCGGCTCACGGCGGCCGAGCTGAACGCGCTGGGACACTCGACCAAGCCGCCTGCGCGATACACCGAGGCGTCGCTGGTCAAGGAGCTGGAAGACCGGGAGATCGGGCGGCCGTCGACGTACGCGTCGATCATGGGCACGATCCTCGACCGGGGCTACGTGTTCAAGAAGGGCACGGCCCTGGTGCCGTCGTTCCTCGCGTTCGCCGTGGTCAACCTGCTCGAACAGCACTTCGGCAACCTGGTCGACTACGACTTCACGGCCGAGATGGAAAAGGTCCTCGACGACATCGCCAACGACCGCGCCGAGCGGGTGCCCGAGCTGCGCCGGTTCTACTTCGGCGGCGGGGACGGCGACGAGGGCCTGAAGGAGATGGTCACCGACCTCGGCGAGATCGACGCCAAAGAGATCAGCTCGTTCCCGATCAAGGGGACGGACATCGTGATCAGGGTCGGCCGTTACGGGCCCTACCTCGACCGCGACGGCGCCCGGGTGAACATCCCCGAGGACATGGCGCCCGACGAGCTGACCGCGGAGAAGGCCGAGGAGCTGTTCTCGCGCCCGAGCGGCGACCGCGAGCTGGGCATCGACCCGGCGACCGGCCGGATGATCGTGGCCAAGGACGGCCGTTTCGGTCCGTACGTCACCGAGATCCTGCCCGAGGAGCCGGCTCCGGCCGAGGGCAAGAAGCGGACGAAGAAGGCGGACGGCCCCAAGCCGCGCACCAGCTCGCTGTTCAAGTCGATGTCCCTGGACACGATCACGCTGGAGCAGGCGCTGAAGCTGCTCGAGCTGCCCAGGGTCGTCGGCGAGATCGACGGCGAGGAGGTGACCGCGCAGAACGGCCGGTTCGGGCCCTACCTCAAGAAGGGGACCGACTCGCGCTCGCTGGCCTCGGAGGAGGACCTGCTGACGGTCACGATCGAGCAGGCCAAGGAGCTGTTCGCGCAGCCCAAGGTCCGTGGTCGCGGGCGTGCCGCCGCCGCCCCGCCGCTGCGCGAGCTGGGCGAAGACCCGAACTCCAAGAAGCCGATCGTGGTGAAGGAGGGCCGTTTCGGTCCGTACGTCACCGACGGCGAGACCAACGCGTCCCTGCGCAAGGGGGACACGGTGGAGGACATCACGCTGGAGCGGGCGGCGGAGCTGCTGGCCGAGCGGCGGGAGCGGGCGCCCGCCCCCAAGCGCACGACCCGGACCAGGACCGCCGCGAAGAAGCCCGCCGCCAAGTCCTGACCTCCGGCCTCCTGAGGGCCGTGCCGCCGGGTGCCCGGCGGCACGCGCCGAGGCTGCGCCGCCCACGCCCGTGAACGCCCACCTGTGAACGCCCACGTCCCGCGGACGCCCGCGCGACGTGGGCGTCTCGCGTGATGCGGGCCTTGGCGTGATGTGGGTATTCGCGTGGTGTGGACGTCAAGCCAGGTCGTGGCCTGGTCCCGGACGACTGGATGTGACCCGGTCCACGCGGCGGGAGTGATGGGAGACGTCGGGTGTCGCGTGACACCGTGACGGGAGCCTGGGTCACCGCGTGACGGTGTGACGGGAGCCTGGGTCGCCGCGTGACGGCGTGATGGGAGCCTGGATCGCCGCGTGACGGCGTGACGGAAACGTGGGACACCGCTTGACACCCGCCGGTGGCGGCCCACCCGCGCTCTTCGGGTCGCGCCAGAAGCCGCCCTATGCATCCGGTAGGCGTGGCGGCCGAGCCGGGTACGCAGCGGCATGTGGTAGCTGTGGACGTCCGCACGGCGCCTGTGCATGTCCGAGCGGCGCCTGTGGACAACGGACGCGGCTGTCGGCGGGAACTCGTAGCATCGTCGTCAGCCGGCCCTTGATCGTTAGCCGGTCGAGGGGAGGACTCGTGGGGTTCGTGAGCATGATCCTGACGGCCGTCGTCGTCGTGCACCTTTATCTCTGGCGGCGGCTGGTCAGGGCGTCGACGACACGGGGATCGCGCTCGCGCCGGGTGCTGACGTGGGCGCTCGTGGTCCTGGCCGCCCTGTTGGTGGTGACCTTCGTCGGCAGCCGCTCCTTCGGCATGGACGTCGCGCGGGTCGTGGCCTGGCCCGGTTATCTGTGGCTCGCCGTGATGTTCTACCTGTTCGTGTTCGGGCTGGTCATGGAGGTGCCCCGGGCGGTCGCGACGTTCGTCGTGTCCCGGCGCCGCCGTACGGCGGAGACGGCGGCCCCGGACCGG
This sequence comes from Microbispora rosea subsp. aerata, assembly GCF_014647835.1. Lineage (GTDB taxonomy): Bacteria > Actinomycetota > Actinomycetes > Streptosporangiales > Streptosporangiaceae > Microbispora > Microbispora aerata. Next base: position 68,443 of record NZ_BMPY01000035.1, on the reverse strand, counting down.
CGCGCGGAGGGGGAGACGGCGCCGGTGGACGAGGTGGTCCTCGCGGGCGCGGCGGCCGGAGGAGGCGCTCCCGCTCACGGCCCGGCCACAGGCGGCCGACCGGCGGCGGAGGAGGCCGGCCCGGGCGCGCCGGTGATCGACCGCCGGTTGTTCATCTCCCGTACGGCCTCCGCGGTCGTGGCCGTGGGAGCCGTCGCGACCGTGGGATACGGCGTGAGCCGCGCCCTCGGCGATCCGGTGATCGAGCGGGTGCCGATCCGCCTGCCCCGGCTCGACCCCCGCATGAACGGGCTGCGCATCGCGGTCGTCAGCGACATCCATCTCGGCCCGCTGACCGGACGGGGTCACACCGAGCGGATCGTCCGCATGATCAACGGCCTGGAGGCCGACGCGGTGGCGATCGTGGGCGACATGGTCGACGGCACGGTCGCCGAGCTGGGTCGTCTCGCCGCGCCGCTCAAATCCCTCGAATCCCGCTATGGCGCGTATTTCGTGACCGGCAACCACGAGTACTACACGGCCGCGGGCCCCCAGGAATGGATCGAGGAGCTGCGCTCGCTGGGCGTCAGGCCGCTGCGCAACGAGCGGGTCGAGATCCGGCATGCGGGAGCCGTACTGGACCTCGCGGGCGTCAACGACCTGAACGGCGCGCCGTCGGGCGACGGCCCGGACTTCGACAAGGCGCTCGGGGGCCGCGACGCGAACCGGCCCGTCGTGCTCCTGGCCCACCAGCCCGTGCAGGTGACGCAGGCCGCCGCGCACGGCGTCGATCTCCAGCTGTCCGGGCACACCCACGGCGGGCAGATCGTGCCGTTCAACCTGCTCGTGCCGCTCCAGCAGCCCGTGGTGTCGGGATTGGCGAGCGTGCCGCGCGCGGGCGGCGGCGACACCCAGGTCTACGTGACGCGAGGCGCGGGCTTTTGGGGACCCCCGGTCCGCGTCGGCGCCCCGCCCGAGATCACCCTGGTCGAACTGCACTCCTGACCGAAATCTGACCGCTGACAACCGATCATCGTCGTGCCACGTCTCCTGTAGGCCCCCCACCTCACATCAGGAGCCGACGTTGCGTTTCCATGCGGTGATCTCGGCCGTCGTCGCGAGTTGCCTGACACTGGTGTGCCAGCCGGCGTACGCCGCCCCGCTCGGCGCCGAACGCGGTCTGCGCGCGGCCGCCGAGGTCGTGGAGTATGAGTGCACCACCGACGGCGAGACCGAAACACAGAACGTAAAGATCAACATTGAGCTGACCCTGCCGGACGACGCCACCGCGGGACAGCAGATGTCGATCGGCTGGCACGGCACATATGTCGCCGGCAGCGAACTGATGGCGCCCGCGGGCGGACTGACCGGCGTCAAGCTCTACGCCTACGCGGCCTTCACCGGGATCGAGGGCCTGACGTCCGCCACCGGCGTGAGCGAACCGCTGAGCGTCACCGCCGGGCAGCCCATCCCGCTGCCGGAGACCGTGGTCGGCATGAAGACGACCCCGCCCAGGGCGGGGACGGCGTCGGTGCGGCCGGCCGCCGTGAACATCGGGCCCTCGCCCACCGCGCCGGTGATCGAGTGTGAGGTGCGTTACCCGAACGCCCTGACGACCTATCCCCTGATCGTCGCCGGGGCCGGGCAGGCGGACACCTCCCCCACTCCGGACGACACCACCACCTCGACTCCGGACGACACCAGCGCCTCCCCCTCACCGGATGACACGACCGCCTCTCCCTCTCCGGATGACACGACCGCCAGCCCGAGGCCGACTCGGACCGTCACGACCACGGTGACCGCCGACGTGTCGGATGACGAGGAGACCTCGGCGGGGCGGGAGCTGGACGCGACCCCGGTCGGCGGGGCGGAGACCGGAGGCGGCGGTGAGGCGGGACCGGACGGCCGGATGTACGTGCTCACCGGTCTTGTGATCACTCTCGCCGCCTGCGCCGGGCTCCTGCTCCGCCGTCGCGTCCGGCCACGGTGAGCAGACCCGCTCCAGGACATCGGAGCGGGTCGCCGGGAAGTCCCTTGTGGAGATCGCCTGGTGGGGCCGCCGCACTCGATGACACGCTCGAAGCGGCGGCACGCCGTACGGGGCCGCGGCGAGCGCCGCCGCGCTCGATCACGTTCGCAAAACGGGGACGCGTCGGATGAGGGGTGCGGCGTCGGCCGTCGCGGCACCGGAAGAGGAGCCGGAATGGGCAGAGCATTGCCGCCATCTCGACAGCGAGGACGAGGCGGACGTATTACCCTCAGGCGACGAGCAGGCCTCGGGGGCCCGCTCGATCCTCTCCCAAGCCCAGCGAGCAACCTGGATACGCTGACATCATGAGCACCCCTGGCCGGGCCGCCGCGCGACGCAAGCAGCCGCACGTGCTGGCGAACGCGCCGTTCCGCAGGCTGTGGACGGCGATGGCGACGTGCAGTCTCGGCGACTGGCTCAACATCATCGCGCTGACCGCTCTGGCCGGTAACCTGACCGCCGAGTCGGGTTTCCAGGCGCAGAGCCTCGCCATCGGCGGCGTCTTCATCGCCAAGATGCTGCCCGCGATCCTTCTGGGACCGCTCGCGGGAGCGGCGGCCGACCGGTTCGACCGCAGGCTGACCATGGTCGTCGCCGACCTCGCCAGGTTCGCGGTGGTGCTGTCGATCCCGCTGGTCGGCGCTTACCAGTGGGTGATCATCGCGACGTTCCTGGTCGAGTGCGTGAACCTGTTCTGGGTGCCCGCCAAGGACGCCACCGTGCCTAACCTCGTGCCCAAGGAGCGGCTCGAGGAGGCCAACCAGCTCAACCTGCTCGTCACGTACGGCACCGCACCCGTGGCCGCGGCGCTGTTCGCGATCGTGTCGGGCGTGGTGCAGACGATCTCGGCGGCCGTCCCGTCGTTCACCGTCGCGGCCACCAGCGTGGCGTTGTACGCCAACGCGCTGGCCTACCTCGCCTCCGCCGTGATGGTCTTCACGTTGCGGGCCATCCCGAAGAACCACGTCAGGCACGTGTCCGCGCCTTCGGTCATCCGGCAGATCACCGAGGGCTGGCGGTTCGTCGGCGGCAACCGCATCGTGCGCGGCCTGATCATCGGCATGCTCGGCGCGTTCGCCGCGGGTGGCGCCGTCGTCGGCGTCGCCAAGGCGTACGTGCAAGCCTTGGGTGGCGGCGACGCGGGCTACGGCGCGGTGTTCTGCGCGGTCTTCCTCGGCATGGCGTTCGGCATGTTCTTCGGCCTGCGGTTGCTGAAGGGCCTGTCGCGGCGGCGGCTGTTCGGGCTGTCGATCGTGCTCGCGGGGCTGACGCTGGCCGCCGTCGCGCTCATCCAGAACCTGGTGGTCGTCGTCGTGCTGACCGTGGCGCTCGGCGCCTGCGCCGGCATCGCCTGGATCATCGGCTACACGGTGATCGGACTGGAGGTGGAGGACGGGCTGCGCGGCCGTACGTTCTCCTTCCTGCAGTCGCTGGCGCGGGTGGTGCTGCTGCTGGTCGTGGCGGTGGTCTCCACCCTGGCCGCGCTGTTCGGCGCGCACGCCATCCAGATCGCCGGGATCAGCTACCGCTTCGACGGCACGAACCTCGTGCTGCTCCTGGGCGCGCTGCTGGCGGTCGCCGTCGGAGTGGTCGCGCTGCGGCACATGGACGACCGGCCGGAGGTGCCCATCGTGGTCGACCTCCTGAACGCCCTGCGCGGGCGGCGGTTCGTCCCGGAGGAGCCGGACCCCGGGCGCGGGCTGTTCATCGCCTTCGAGGGTGGTGAGGGCTCGGGCAAGACCACCCAGTCGCGGCTGCTCGCGATCTGGCTGCGCGACCAGGGCTACGACGTCGTGCAGACCCGCGAGCCGGGCTCGACCAAGGTCGGCATGCGGCTGCGGGCGATCCTGCTCGACGCCGCGCACCAGGGCCTGTCTCCGCGGGCCGAGGCGATGCTGTATGCCGCGGACCGGGCCGAGCACGTGGAGAAGGTCATCAGGCCGGCGCTGCGGCGCGGCTCGACGGTGATCTCCGACAGGTACGTGGACTCGTCGCTGGCCTACCAGGGCGCCGGGCGGTCGCTCGACCCGGAGGACGTCGCGCGGATCAACAGGTGGGCGACGGGCGGGCTCGTCCCCGACCTGACCGTGCTCATCGACGTGCCGCCCGCGGTCGGGCTGCAGAGGATGGCCTCGCCCGCCGACCGCATCGAGGCCGAGCCGCTGGAGTTCCACGAGCGGGTGCGCCGGGAGTTCCGGGCGCTGGCGGCGGCCGACCCCGACCGATACCTCGTGGTGGACGGCACGCTGGACCAGCGGGAGGTGACGCGCCTGATCCAGGACCGGGTGCGTGAGATCCTGCCCGACCCGGTGCCGCAGGAGGCCGAGGAGGCCACCGGCACGATGCCCGTCATCCGCGACTTCGGGTAGCGGAACCTCAGGTGAGCGGGATTTCGGGCGGGGCTTCGGAGAGCGGAACTTCACGGATGAGCCGCCGCGCGGTCGGCGGGGTGGGAACGGGCGGGACCGTCCGGCCGCCGAGGCAGCCGGTGAGCGGGGCTTCGGGAAAACAGGACGTCGAGGAGCGGCATGATCGGGCGTGGCGGGCGGATCGGTGAACGCGGGGCGTTTCGCGACGCGCTCGGCTGCCCGTCTCGGCGTACCCCCGAGCTGTCAGGTGGAGGAACGGCATGAGAGGGCGCATCGGCGAGCGCGGGCCGATTCGTGACACGCTCGGCTGCCCGTCTCGGCCGTCGGGCGGGGGAACGGCATGATCGGGCGTATCGGTGAACGCGGGGCGATTCGTGACGCGTTCGACTGCGCGCTTCGGCGTACCTTCGAGCCGTCGGGCGGGGGAACGGCATGACCGTTTTCGGGGATCTGATCGGGCAGGACCGGGCGATCGACGTGATGCGGCGGGCCGCGTCGGCCGCCGCGGAGGTGGTCGCCGGGGGCCGTGGCGCGGGCATGACCCACGCCTGGCTGTTCACCGGCCCGGCCCTGCGGTCCGCCGCCGCCACGGCGTTCGCGGCCTCGCTGCTCTGCGCCGACCAGGGGTGCGGCCACTGCGAGGACTGTCACCAGGTCGAGGTCGGCTCGCACCCGGACGTCACGTTCGTACGCCCCGAGGGCCTGTCGTACAGCGTTCGGCAGACGCGCGAACTCGTGCTCAAGGCGGCGGGGGCGCCGACGCTCGGCCGCTGGCGCATCGTGCTGTTCGAGGACGCCGACCGGGTGACGGAGGCGGCGGCCAACGCCCTGCTCAAGGCCATCGAGGAGCCGCCGCCGCGGACCGTGTGGCTGCTGTGCGCGCCCTCCCCGGACGACATGATCATCACGATCCGCTCGCGCTGCCGGATTGTGACGCTGCGCACGCCCTCCACCGAGGCGGTCGCGAACGTGCTGGTGACCCGTGACGGGGTGCCCCACGACCTGGCGCTCGACGCCGCGCGGGCGGCCCAGGGGGACGTCGGCCGGGCGCGGCGGCTCGCGCTGGACGAGGAGGTGCGGCGCCGCCGCGACGACGTGCTGTCGATCCCCCGGTCGCTGACCGGTGTGGCGGAGTGCATCACCGCCGCCGAGCGGCTGGTGAAGACCTCCACCGAGGACGCCGACGCGGCCACGACCGCGCTGAACGAGGCGGAGGCCGCCGAGCTGCGCAAGGTCTACGGCGAGGGCTCCTCTGGCAAGGGGCTCAACAAGGGCCTCGTGCGGGGCGGCGCCGGGGCGCTCAAGGAACTTGAGACGATGCAGAAGTCGCGGGCGACCCGCATCAAGCGCGACTCCCTCGACCTCGCGCTGCTCGACCTCGTGGCGTTCTACCGCGACGTGCTGGCCGTGCAGTTCGGGGCCCAGGTGGAGCTGGCCAACGAGGACCGCAGGCACGAGGTGGAGGCCGTCGCGCGCGCTTCCACTCCCGAGCAGACGCTCCGCCGTACAGACGCGATCATGAAGTGCCGGGAGCGGCTGGCGGCCAACGTGAACCCGCAGATCGCGGTCGAGGCCATGACCCTCGCCCTCCGCTCACCCGCATAACCCGTCGCTCGCCCGTACAAGACGTAAGCGACCCCGCGTCCGTAGGCCACGAGGCGGAAGCCGCTCGATTCGACCGCGCCGCCCGGGAGCCGGCTTCTCTGGGGTGATCCAGCACACAGGCCGCCGCTTCTGGTCGGCGAGGGTGGCGTTACGTGGACCGGTGTGTTGTTCCTGTGGTTCGGTGCCGGTGGCCTGCGGCTTGGCGAGGGCGGTCTCGGGCGGGTCCCGGGTCCGCGCGGGGTCGGGGACGCATGGCTCTCGCGAGGTCGGGGCTGCCCGGCTCTCGCGAGGTTATCCACAGGGGCTGATTTCCGGGGCCGTACGGCACGTATGGTGGGTTGGGACGCGTTAGCCGTACGTGATCGAGGAGGGCCGGCGCTTGGGCATGATGATGGCCGTGAGCTTCACCCGCTACGGACGGCTCTACTACCTCGATCCGGGCGGTTACTCCCCGAAGGTGGGCGACAAGGTCCTCGTGCCGACGGACTCGGGCCCGGAGGTCGCCGAGTGCGTGTGGGCGCCGCAGTACGTGAGCGAGGACGTCGAGGGCCTGCCCGTCTGCCAGGGCATCGCGGGCGAGGAGCATCTGGCCAGGGACGAGGCCAACCGCCGCCGCAGGGCGGAGGCTCGCAGCGTCTCCAAGCGCCTGATCAAGCGGCACGAGCTGCCGATGAAGGTGGTCGGCGTCGACTACCTGGACGCCGACAACGTCTACACGGTCTATTTCTCCGCGCCTCACCGGGTCGACTTCCGTGCGCTCGTGCGCGATCTCGCCCGCAACCTGCGGGCCCGGGTCGAGCTGCGGCAGATCGGCCCGCGTGACGAGGCCAGGCTCCAGGGCGGCATCGGCCCCTGCGGGCGTGACCTGTGCTGCGCGACGTTCCTCAAGGACTTCGAGCCGGTCTCGGTGCGCATGGCCAAAGACCAGGACCTGCCGGTCAACCCGCTCAGGATCGCCGGCGCGTGTGGCCGGCTGATGTGCTGCCTGAAGTACGAGCACCCGCTCTACCAGGAGTTCCGGGCGTCGGCGCCGCGCACGGGCGCCGCGGTGGACACCCCGTACGGCCCGGGCACGGTGGTGGGACACAACGTGCCGTCCGACTCGGTTATCGTCCGCCTCAACGAGGGCGGCCGCCGCTGCGCCTGCTCCAAGGCCAGCGTCTGCGCCCCGCGCAAGCAGCATGACGAGATGTACGGCGACGCCGAGGCGGTGGCCGTCGGCGACCCCGAGGATTGACACGCTCCCCGGGCGGCGTGTCCTCGGTCGGCGCATCAGGTCGTCCGTACGGCCATAGAGCAGACCGACCCGCAGCCGTGCCGCGGGAAGGTGATCATCCACGCCGTCCTCGGTGAGCAGGGCGGCGAGGCGGTGGCGGACCCATCCGGGCACGTAGCGGGGCATCCAGGCGTAGGGCCAGGGGTGTCATCGGGGTGCGCCGGCCTGCCCGCGGCTATGGCGCGGCCGGACGCCCGGATACGCCGCACTGAGGCAGACACCGGCCGTGGTCTGTCGCGATCGGCGTCCGCCGGCCATCCGCTTCGAGGCGTATGTGGGACCGGTCCGTGAGTGACGTATTACGCTCCTCGGGTGAGCACCCAGCTCAGCCTGACGAAATGGCTGAAGACGAAGTCGTCGCAGGACCGGAGGCTGATCCTCGCCAGGGTCGGCTTCACCTCCGAGGACGAGATACCCCCGCAGGACCTCGCCCGGCTGCTGCTGCATCCGCGCGCGGCGCTGTCGCTTGTGGGGCTCTGCACACTTCCCCAACGGCAGGCGTTGTCGGCCGTCGCATGGCTGGCGGCGCGGCGGTACGGGCCCCTGCTCGACCTCTGGTACGACGAAGACCCGGCGGAAAGGGCCGTGCCCCGTGCCGACGTGCTCGATCTCCTGGCCGGGAGCGATCGCGCCCTGCGAGAGCGCGCCTCGGCCACCCTGGACGCGCTCGCCGACCTGGCGCTTGTGCTTCCGCCGCACGGAGACCAGGTGATCGTGTCCACCGGTGTCCACGCGCATCTCTCCGAGGAGGCGGGGCTGGGCCGTCCGGCGGCCGATCTCATCGGACAGCACTTCAACGCCCCGGAGGTGCACGCGATCGCCGAGGCCCTGGGACTCCCCAAGGCCAGGGCGCGGGAGGCCGCGGAGCAGAACGTGCTCGGCCTGCTCACCGATCCGGACCGGGTGCGGGCCCTGCTCGCGCAGGCTCCCGCGGAGGCCCGGGAGTGGCTGCTCCACATCATCGGGCACGGGTCGCGGGTGCTCACGCACGTCTACCAGGCGCGCGGCGGCTTCTACCAGCAGACGAAGTATGCCTTCCGCCCCGGAGGTTCGGGCGACCCGAACACCGACTGGCTGGCCGCGCGTGGGCTTCTGCTGCCCGCCGGGCCGTACGACGACATGGCGGAGGTGCCGATCGAGGTCGCCGTGGCCGTTCTCGGGGAGTCGCGTGTGCCGTTCACTCCGGAGCCGCCGCGGCCCCCGGACGGCCTGCCCGACGCCGTCGGCGCCGACGGTTCCGCCCAGGCCGCGGCCACCACCGCGCTCTCCCAGATCGAGCGTGTGCTCGCGGCGTGCGCCGACCAGCCCCCCGTTCTGCGCAAGGCCGGTGGTCTGGCCGTACGCGACACGAAGCGGGTCGCCAAGGCGGCCGGTGCGCCGGAGGACGTCACCCGGTTCTGGCTCGACCTGGCCACACAGGCCGGTCTGCTCGGCCTGCACGCCGAGCCGGTGCCGCGGCCCAAGGGCCACCGCGGCAAGCTGCCGGAGCCGACTGTGAGCCTGCTGCCCAGGACGGAGTACGACGACTGGCTGAAGCGGTCTCCCGCCGAGCGGCTGACGACGATCATCGCCACTTGGGCGACCATCCCGGCGATCTACACCTATTGGCCGGAAGGGGACGGGACGCCCGTCGCCCTCATCGAGCCCGACGACCCGAACGCGGTCGGCATCAGGTATGCCGTCGTGGAAGCGCTCGCCGCGCTGCCCGCGGGCAAGGGCGTCTCCGCCGCGGACCTGTCGTACGTGCGGGAGCGGGCGGCCTGGCACCGCCCGCACCAGTTCGCCCGGTCGGGTGCGGACGCCGAGCTGGTCGGGGCCGTGCTGCGCGAGGCCGAGCTGCTCGGCCTGGTCGCCCGGGGCGTCCTCACCGGCGTCGGCCGTGCCGTACGCGACCTGCTCCGCAGCGGTGAGGCGTGGACGTCGCCGGAGCCCGCGCTGACCGCCGCCCTTGAGGCCCTGCTTCCGCCCGCGCAGGCCACCGCCTTCTTCCAGGCCGACCTGACGGCGGTGGTGCGGGGGATGCCGGGTCCGGAGCTCGCCGAACTGCTCGACGACATCGCCGACCGCGAGTCGGAGGGGCACGCCGTGGTCTGGCGCTTCACCGCCACGACCATACGCCGCGCCTTCGACCGGGGGCACGAGGCGGGCGCTCTGCTTGAGCGGCTTGCCGAGATGGCCGAGGCGCCTGTGCCGCAGCCGCTGGAATATCTGATCAAGGACACCGCCCGTACGCACGGGCGCGTCAGGGTGGTGCGCTCCGGGTGCTGCATTCGCTCCGACGACGAAGGCCTCGTCGAGGAACTCGCCCGCTCGCACGCCTTGCGCACGCTGGGCCTGCGCAAGATCGCCCCGACCGTCCTGGTCGGCGCGGCGGGCGAGGAGGAGACGCTGGCCCGGTTGCGCGCCGCCGGCTACACCCCGGCACTTGAGTCCGAGACCGGGGCGACGATCATCGAGCGGGCCGCCCGCCGACGGGTGTGACGCGCAGGCGACGCCCCGCGCACGCGGGACGTCGCTCGGCGCGCCATGCACGATTCTCAGGCGGCGGGAGACGGCGTCAGACGCGGGTCCACTTCTGGTTGGTGCCGCCGTGGCAGGTCCAGATGTGGATCTTGCTGCCGTTGGCGGTGCCGTAGTTCGACACGTCCAGGCACTTGTTGGCGCCGACCGCGGTGATGCTGCCGTCGGAGTTGAAGCGCCACTTCTGGTTGTCCTGCCCGTTGCAGTCCCAGATGATCACGGCCGTGCCGTCCGCGGTGCCCGCGCCGTTCACGTCCAGGCACTTGTTGCCGTAGACGCGCAGCTCACCGGCGCTCGTGGAGGTCCACTGCTGGTTGTCCTGCCCGTTGCAATCCCAGATCTGCACCTGCGTCCCGTTGGTCTGGGAGCGCTCGGTGACGTCCAGGCACCGGCCGGAGCCCGTGCCCCGGATCGCGCTGGTCTGCTGCGAACCACCCGTCGGAGAGGCGGACGGCGAGGGCGACGGCGTGGGGCTGGGGGTCGTTCCGTCGCCGCTGAACTGCCACCAGTTCACGTTCATCAGGTAGCCGCTGCCGCCGGTGAACCTGAAATACAGGTCGTGGGTGCCGGTCGCGTTGCTGACCCCGCAGGACACGGTCGTCCAGGACTGCCAGCCGCCGGTGCCCGGCACGTCGCACGTGCCCATGAGCGTGCCGTTCACGCTGTCGCGGCGAAGCTCGATCCTGCCGCCGCTCGACCCCGAGGCCACCCTCGCGGTGAACGACGTCGCGCCGGAGCCGAAGGCGACGCCCTTGACCTTGATGTAGTCGCCGTTCTCGATGAACCCGACGTTCATGCCGCCCTCGCTGGACGGCTCGGTCTCGACGCCGGACGCCCAGGCGATGGTCTCGGCCTCCTGGCGGACGTACGGGTTCAGCGTGCCCACCTGCGGCGCGCCGGTCGTGGTCATGTTGATCGTCGGGATCGTGCCGTCGGCGTTGTAGGTGAACTTCTCCACGGCGACCGAACGGGTGAAACCGCCACCGCCCGGCAGCGCGCCGTTGTGGTAGAAGAAGTACGAACCGCCCTTGTAGTCGATGATCCCCGCGTGGTTGGTGAAGCTGCTGCCCTGCGTGGGCATGATCGTCCCGCGGTAGGTCCACGGGCCGGTGGGGCTGGGGGCCGTCGAGTAGGCGATGAACTCCGAGCAGCACTTGGCCGCGAACACGATGTAGTACAGGCCGTTCCGCTTGTAGACCCACGGACCCTCTTCGAACAGGGTCGGCCGGTTGGCGTCGCCGGTGCGGGCGCCGAACCCGGCGGTAGTGAGGTTGATCTTGGTCGGGCTGCCCGAGTAGGAGATCATGTCGGGGTTCAGCTTGACGTACCACAGGTTGGGGTTGCCCCAGTAGAGGTAGGCCTGCCCGTCGTCGTCGATGAAGACGGTGGGGTCGATCTCGCCGTTCTCGACCAGGGGGCGCCCGAGGGCGTCCCGGAAGGGGCCGGTGGGGCTGTCGGAGACGGCCACCCCGATGGCCATCCTGCCGGTCGACCGGTTGGTCACGGGGACATACCAGTAGAACTTGCCGTTGCGGTAAATGGCCTGGCCGGCCCACGCGTCGGACTTGGCCCAGCTGAAGCTGGCGATGCTCAGCGGCGAGCCGTGGTCGGTCCAGTTGACCATGTCGTCCGACGACCAGACCCGCCATTCGTTCATCGTGAACCACGTCGAGCCGTCCTCGTCGTGGCCGGTGTAGAGATACACGCGGCCGTTGTGGACGAGCGGCGCCGGGTCGGCGGTGTAGATGGTCTGGATGATCGGGTTGTCCGCCCTGGCCGCGGTGGCCGGGAGCAGCGCCAGCATGCACAGCAGGCCCATGATCCAGGCCGCCGTGCGTGTGGACAGTGCGTTTCTCACATGCGCCTCCTGAAATGGTGGTCGCCCAACGCGCAGGCCGTCGGCACCCTCCTGCGAGCGTTAACGTCACCTAAATGTGAGCGCTAACATTTCGTGGCGACGACCGGGGTCACGAGGCGGAGCCAACATCAGGTGCGAGAAGCGGTCAAGGTCGTGGCCCATCCGGCCCGGCGCGGGCCTCGCGAACGCCGGTCCGCGCACCGCGCTGAGCTGGCCGCGGAGCCCCGGCGACCGCGCCGAGGCCCCCGCGAGCCTGTGAAACTTTCGCCGTCCACGGGCGTTAACGTACGGACACGGTGCCGATCACACCGAAGGGTCCGGCGTCGAACGTCACGCTCGTGACGCCCGGCGGCGCGGGCACGTAGAAGGAGCCCCGGTTGCCCGTGCCTGAACGTCACCCAGCCCGGGGCCGCGTAGTCGTCCGGTCCCGTCCGGTACAGATAGGCGGCTGTGGAGGCCCCGGGAAGGCTCAGCCCGTCTTCGGGCAGATGGTGCCGTTCTTGGGCGTACGCAGATCGATCAGGTAGTCGTCCACCGCGTTGTCCACACACGCGGAGCCGCTGCGGTAGGCCGTGTGCCCGTCGCCGTCGTAGCCGAGGAGCACACCCGACGTCAGCTCCTTGGCGAGCCCCTGAGCCCACTCGTACGGCGTGGCGGGGTCGCGCAGGGTGCCGACGACGAGGATCGGCGGCGCGCCGGCGGCCTTGAGCGGCTTGTCGGCGCCGACGGGCTTGGCGGGCCAGTAGGCGCAGGGCAGCGAACCCCACATCACGAACTGCCCGAAGTGCGGCGCCACCTTGGCGGCCTCGTCCGCGGCCTTCCGGTACGCGTCGAGCGACTTGGGGTAGGGGTGATCCACGCAGTTGACGGCCATGTTGGCCTCGGTCTGGTTCGAGTACGAGCCGTCGGGCCGCCGGTCGACCAGCAGGTCGGCCATCCGCAGCAGGTCCGTCCCGTCGCCCTCGTTGATCGCCTTGCTCAGGGCCTCCCGCAGCCGGGGCCAGGCGGCGCGCTCGTACAGCGGGGTGGCGATGCCGATCACCGCCCACGCCTCGTTGACCACCCGGCCGTCGCCGAGGTCGTTCTTCAGCGGCTGCCGGTCGGCCCTGGTCAGCAGGTCGCTGATCTCCCGCATCGCGCCGTCCACCGTACGGCTCTTGAACGGGCAGGAGTTGCTGGTCAGGCAGTCCTCAACGAAGGCCTTGAGCGCCACCTCGAAGCCCTTGGCCTGCACCTCGTTGGACTTCAGCGACGGCACGGCCGGGTCCACCGCGCCGTCGAGCACGAGCGCCCGCACGTTCTTGGGGAACAGGTCGGCGTACATCGCGCCCAGGAAGGTGCCGTACGACTTGCCGAGATAGGTGAGACCGGGGTCGCCGAGGACGCCGCGCAGGACGTCCATGTCCCTGGCCGCGTCGGCCGTGCCGACGTGGGGGAGCAGGCGGGCCGCCTTCGCCCCGCAGCTTTCGGCGAACTGCTTGGACTCCTTGTCGAGCGTCGTGACCTCCGTCGGCGTGTCCGGGCTCGAGTCGGTCCCGATGTACGCGTCGAGCTGGGAGCCCGTCATGCACGTGACCGGGGTCGACTCGCCCACGCCGCGCGGGTCGAACCCGACGACGTCGTACTGCGCGCGCACCCTGTCGCTGACCACGGACCGGGCCGCCCGCGCGTACTGGATGCCCGAGCCTCCGGGACCGCCGGGGTTGATCAGGAGGGAACCGACACGCTTGCCGGTGGCCGGCAGGCGGATCACGCTGAGCTCGATGCGCTCGCCCGTGGGCTTGTCGTAGTCGAGGGGCACCTGGATCTTGGCGCACTGGAAGCCGTCGCCGCAGTCGCGCCACGCGGGCCGCTGTTCGTAGAACGGGCGCAGCTCGGCCGAGGGCGCCCCGGCCGCCGGCCGCGTCGTCGTCGCGCCCGCGCTCGGCTGCTCGGAGGTGAGCGGCGTCTGGCTGGCGCACGCCGTGAACGGCAGCAGCGCGGCCAGCGCCGCGACCGCCATCCGCCGGTTCTGGGCACCGCCATTCCGCGTACGAGGCGGTGTGAGCTTCGGTTTCTGCCCGGCCGATCGCATACCCGTCGTTTCCCCTGCCGTCGCCTTGCGTGACGATGACCAGCATGCCGTCTGCCGAGGGCGGGCGAGGACTCGCCGACGATAGTCGCGAGGGATACGGTCAAATGTCTGGTGGCCCGTGGGCGTCGTCAGACGGGACGAGGCGCTTTTCCTGTGACAGGTGCGACCTGATATGCCCTGTTTCTGCTGGTCGTACGGTAAAGGAAGGCCCTGTGGGCGACGCTGGAAAATTTACCGATCTTCGCGAGGTCTCCCCGGCCCTGCGGACCGCGCCCCGGCGACACGGCGACTCCCCGGCGGCGACGAGTGCACGAGAACCGTGAAGACCCTGTAGACTATGCGAAGCCGCATGCGGCACGCCGCCTTAGCTCAGTCGGCCAGAGCACTTCACTCGTAATGAAGGGGTCAAGGGTTCGATTCCCTTAGGCGGCTCCACCACAGAGGCCCTCTCGGATCAACCGAGAGGGCCTTTTGCATGGGCGTACAGCAGCGAAGTACAGCTACGGGTTCTCACCATCGGGGCTGGCGATCTGGGTGTAGACGCTCATGGTCACGGAGATCTGCGAGTGCCGCAGGATGCGCATGGCGACGCGCGGGTGGACGCCGAGGGCGACCAGCATCGAGGCGCAGGTGTGGCGGGTGTCGTGAACGCGGATACGCGGCAGGCCGGCCCTTCTCGCGTACAGCTCGAAGGAGCGGTTGAAGTTGCGGGGTTCGATCGGCGTACCCCACTTGGTAGTGAAGACGAGATCCGAGTCCTGCCACTTGTCGCCGGCCTCGCGGCGGGCGTCGTCCTGGACACGGTGGCGGTGCCGTAGAGCGGCGGCGCACAGGGCGGGCAGGGGGAGGCTGGCGTCAGACTTCACCGTCTTGGTGGTGTCCCGGTGCAGCAGCACGCCGTGTACGCGGCTGAGCTGATGGCTCACCGATAGTCCTTGGTCGCCGAGGTCGATGTCGCTCCAGGTGAGGCCAAGGACCTCCCGCGACGCAGGCCCAGGACCAGCAGGAGCACGAACGCGAGAAGTGACTATGAGCTCCCTCACATTAGGGCGTGTGGTCATCGGTGAGTGATACCTGACGGCTGCGCGACATTCACCAGGTAGAAGACACAACATGCACCGCAATGGTGGAGGGGAGGCGGCGTGTGAGTGATGAAGACAGCTTCACCCGCATGTTTCAGGACCATTACGAGGCGGTTCTGCGGTATGCCTGGCGGCGGGTTGGTCCTGCGGACGCTCCAGATATAACCGCCGAGACGTTCAAAATTGCCTGGGAGAAGTACGAGCGATTCCCCCGAGAACAACCGCTGCCCTGGCTGTACGCGACGGCCCGGAATCTCACGCTGAATCTGATCAGACGAGACAACCGGCGAGATGCACTCGCAGGGCCGTTGGGTGAGGATTCGACGCACCACTGTGCCGAAGCAGATCACGCCACCACAGTCGTCGCACGCCAAACGGCGCTCGCCGCGCTGAACAGCCTGAGCGAAGACGATCGAGAACTGGTGCTCTTGATGTCTTGGGAAGGACTCGACCTCCACGAAGCTGCAAAGGTGGTGGGCTGCTCCCGGCCCACAGCTGCCATGCGACTGCATCGTGCGCGTAAACGGCTGCGGCGCTTGCTCGGAGAAGAACCACAATCCGTCGCTACTCACCAGCCTTCCTGTCAAGGGAATGCCGTATGACCGATCCTCTCAAGCAGTTGACGACCACGCTCCAGACACACGACCCTGCCAGTCATGTCCGAGCGGATCCTCTCGTGATGTCCGCCACCCTCCAAAGCGTTATCGCTGAGTCGGTACGGGATTTTCGAGAAGCCAAGCCACACTGGTCCTGGCAGAAGTGGCTCACCCTCATCCCTGTCACGGCCCTCCTGGTCGGAGCAGCGGTCTTGATGCAGATCATCATGCATCCCGGGGAAATCGGTCCTATGACTGTGGGGCCGACCAAAGCGTTGGCGTTCACCAGGAACGGTGACTATATCGACGTCAGGATCCTGGACCCGGATGCCGATCCAGAGCGATACCGGCAGGACTTTGCAGCGCATGGCCTGAACGTCGAATTGAAGATGAAACCCGCGTCGCCCAGCCTTGTCGGCGCGATAGTCTCTGCCTCGTCCCCCCAAAGGATGGTGGTGTTCCACAACGACGGTTTCGAAATCAAGGACGGAACTAGAAGCCGCAGAATCAAGAAAATCGAAGGGACGGACTGCGGCAGGACATGGTGTCTGGCCGGGGTCAGTATTCCTGTCGATCTGCACAGCCCTTTCGAAGTCATCTTCGGGCGGACCGCTCTGCCTGGCGAACGATATGAGATCACAGGAGATCCGACGGCTCGCGGCGAGATCCTGGAAGGAGTGAAGCTGGCGAACAAGACGGTAGGTGAAGTCAGGATCATGCTTCAGCAGCGGCATGCAACCGTCTCGCGCTACTACAAGGCACCTCCTGAGCCCGCCGGTCGTGGCGGCTCAGGCGATGTGACCGAGCACCCTCTCCAGGCCGAAGACGTTCCCGACACCTGGTACGTGCATGAGGCATTGGGCGATCCTGAAAAGGACGCGGTAAGGCTCATCGTCGCGCCCCGGCCCGCTGATAACCCGCACTGAGTGGCCCTCACACCTACACGGCTGCACCCTCAAAGTACACGGAGAGTGCAGCCGCGCTTATAGAGCGCTTAAGCGATAGAAGCGGACGGCCTGCGTCGCGACTGAAATCCCGTTGCGAAGTAGGCGGTCATGTGATCCCGCCCGAGTAGTGAAGCTCAGACTGCCGCGCCGCTTTCGGTGCTCGGGCCTGGCGGCCCTGCGCTCCGGGTCGCTTGCCACCGGATACGCGGGTTGCCGTGGTCTGCTGTACAGCAGGGAAGTACAGCAACGCCGCCTCACACAGCCTGATCGTCCCGTACAGCGTCATACGGTTGAGCAGGAGCGTCGACACTCGACCTCGGCCCTCCGCTTCACTCGTAATGAAGGGGCCAAAGGTTCGATCCCCTTAGGCGGCTCCACCACAGAGGCCCTCTCGGTCGCTTCGGGAGGGCCTTTCTCGTTGCCCAGGTACGGCGATCGCTCTCTTGTACGGCGCCGGAGGGACGGCGGGTCTCTGCGGTATGCGTCGTTTATCGTGCTTGGCCGAGCAGAATCCTCATCCACAGGCGTTCGGCGGCCGGTGGACGAAGCCACTCGCTCAGGGCCGTTGCGTTCTCGGATCGTGAGATGACAGGGTGGTGTGGCGGGGCTCTGGGAGGTGTTCCCGCCTTGTGAACGACAAGCGCGACCCCTGATGATCGTGGGTGTCTAAGCCAGTCGATCAAGAACAGGGGCCGCGCTCGCGTGCCATCTTCTCCCATCGACGTGCTCGTCCGCCACCGCGAGCGCATCACGCCGTCCGGCCCACCGGCCGAACCATCCCAGCTTCCCGCGCTGGCCGAGCTGCTCGACCAGCTGCCCGATCCACGTACCCGCCGGGGCCGCCGCTACCGGCTCGGCCCGTTGCTGGTGGCCTGCCTGCTGGCCGTACTCGCCGGAGCGACCTCGCTGGCGGCCGTCATCAGATACATCGCCGGGTGCGACCCGGCGCTCCTGACGCGTATCGGGCTCCCGGCCACGGCCACCCGGCTGGCGGCGACCACGCTGGGCCGTCTGCTGTCCCGGCTGGACGGCGATGCCCTGGACGCCGTGGCCGGCCGCTACCTGACGCTTGTGGCCACCGCCTCGGATTCCCCTGCATCACCCCAGCAGGCCCGCCGGAAACTCGCCGGGCTCGCGGTGGACGGAAAGACCCTGCGCGGCAGCCGCACCACCGACGCCGGCGCAGTGCATCTGCTGTCAGCCACCCTGCACGACCACCAGCTCGTTGTCGCCCAGCGACAGGCCGGCGCCACAAGCAACGAGATCACCGCCTTCGCCCCGCTGCTGGAGGGCCTCGACCTGACCGGCACGGTCATCACCGCCGACGCCCTGCACACCCAGCACGAGCACGCCCGGCACATCGTCGCAGCCGGCGGTCACTACATCTTCATCGTCAAGGCCAACCAGCCCACCCTGCACCGCCATCTCAAGGACCTTCCCTGGCGCGATGTCCCCCTCAACGACCGCACCACCCGCACCGCACACGGCCGCCGTGAGATCCGCAGACTCAAGATCTGCACGGTCCGCCCGGGATTGCCGTTCCCCCACGCCGCCCAGGCCATCCAGGTCAAGCGCCGCCGCACCAACCGCGCCACCGGCACAACCACCATCGCCACGATCTACGCCATCACCGACCTGAACCCCCACCAAGCCACCCCAGCCCAGATCGCCTCGCTCATCCGCGGCCACTGGTCAGTGGAGGCCCTGCACCACATCCGCGACGCCACCTACCGGGAAGACCACTCCACGATCCGCACCGGTACCGCCCCACGAGCCATGGCAACCTTCCGCAACCTCGCGATCGGCCTGACCCGGCTGATCGGCTGGGACAACATCGCAGCAGCCATCGACCACTACCGCGCCCATCCCAACGACAGCCTCCAACTCATCTGTCTCACCAACTGAGAACGCATCGGCCCTGGCCACTCGCTCTCCTCGATGAGCACGCCGTTCGAGCGGTCGTAGCGTCGTACGAACATGAGCCCGCCCGCCTGGCACAGCTCATAGACCACGGGCTGGCAGTCGCAGGTGTGCCGGCGGACGCGTACGGACGCGGCCCGAGGTCGGCTCTTCAACCACGCGATCTCCTCGCACCCTGGCTGCTGCGGCGCGGCGTGAATCCCCACACACGCCGCGATCAGTTCAAGCACGTCAGGTGGTCCCGGCGAGCGGCGCTTCCCCGGTCCCTTAGCTGCCCTGGTCACCGGCATCATCTCGGCAGTGAGGAAGACGAGGAATCACGCCGAAGCTCGGCATAGCGCGCGGCGATCCGCTGGGCCGCCGTCTTGACCGCCAGTGCCCGGCATCCGGTGTAGATCCACCGCCCCGTACGCTGCGAGACGCGTCCAGTCCACCAGCGGTAACGCCAGCCTTCCGGCCCCCGCTCGCACCACACCGCGAGGTGGAGCCGCACCGACAGCAGGGCCAGGCCGTCGCCCTCGTGGACGTCGGCGGAAACGCCGAGACGTTCCAGCTCGCCCCTGAGCTGCTCGGCTACCACCAGGGCAGGAGAGCGCTTGGCTGTCGCGAGCAGGCTCATATGTCGCCGTCCTGGTTGCTTGCGACGCGGGTGAGCTGAGAGGCGATTTCGCCCTGTCTCTCCAGCTCCAGCACCAAGGAAGGCGCGTCGTCACCGCACACGGTCTGCGCCAAGCCCGCGTTGAGCTGCTCGGCGCTCAACGACACCGCGCGCCGCGTCGCGTACCAGCATTGAGGTCCCGTCTCGCTTGCCCCGCGCCAGATCACCCAGTCGGGGAAGGTGCTCTGGACGTCGTCGAGCTCGTAACCCACTGTCGCCATGCATCAACGCTAAGATAGCCTGTCCTATCCTGTCTATAGAATTTCTAGGACTTGCTGTTCTATGTTCACAGGTAGGGCCATACCTAGGGTCGTCTTGTGATTGAGTGGGACCCCAGGCTCTACAAGTGGGAGCAGATCGCCAACGTGGTCGCCGAACGCATCAAGGACGGCACCTATCCGCCCCTGTCGCTGATCTCCGAGGTGAAGCTTCAGGAAGAGTTCGACGTGGCCAGGGTCACCGTTCGCAAGGCGATGGAGGCTCTTCGTAAACAGGGCTTGATCACCACCAAGCCCGGCAAGGGCTCCATCGTGAGCCCCAATGACGTAGCGTCGTGATCCCCTAACCACGGAAGCCTAGGGCCGAGACCGATCCTCAATAGGCGGCTCCACTACAGAGGCCCTCCCGGCCTGCCGGGGAGGGCCGTTGCGTGCTTGTGCCGACAGCGCTTCGCATTCGCATCGGCGTGGCTCCCGGAACCAGGGCGCTTGCACCACATCGCCGGGTGCGCCGCGGCAACCGTTTTGGGGGCGTTTGCGCGACGTAGGATCTTTGGTCGGCGTACCGATGGAGGTGTCGTTGGCCAGCCACCAGATCCTCGCCGTCGACGACGACCCGGCCATCCTGCGGGCGCTGCGGCGCGGGCTGCGGCTGGAAGGGTTCGACGTCGACACCGCCGAGTCGGGGGAGCGCGCGCTCGAACTCGTCACCGTTCGCAGGCCGGACGCGGTCGTCCTCGATGTCTCCATGCCCGGCATGTCCGGCATCGAGGTGTGCTCCCGGCTGCGCGCCGACGGGACCGACGTGCCGCTGCTCATGCTGTCGGCCATGGACGAGGTGGCCGACCGGGTCGCCGGGCTCGCCGCCGGGGCCGACGACTATGTGGTCAAGCCGTTCGACATCCGCGAGCTGGTGCTGCGGTTGCGTGCGCTGCTGCGCCGGGCCGGCCGCGCCCCCGGTTCCGTGGTACGGGTCGGGCCGCTGGTTGTGGAGCCGCAGACGCGCCGGGTGACGATGCACGGGCGCGAGGTCGAGCTGACCCGGCGCGAGTTCGACCTGCTGGAGGTGCTGGCGCTCAACGCCGGCCTGGTCCTTTCCCGCGAGGTGCTGCTCGAGCGGGTCTGGGGCTACGACTTCGACGTCACCGAGAACGCCGTCGACACCTTCGTCGGCTACCTGCGGCGCAAGCTCGGCGAGCCGCGCATGGTGCACACCGTACGCGGGGTCGGCTTCGTGCTGCGGGAACCGGCGCCGTGAAGCTGTCGACCCGCTTCGCGCTCTGCCTGGCGGCGCTGGTCGCGCTCATGGTGGCGCTGGCCGGGCTGCTCGTGCTCGCCCTGGTCTCCGCCGACCTGCGCGCCGAACGCGACGAGCGGCTGCTGGCGCGGCTGCGCGCGCTGCGGCCGGCCGCCGCCTCGTACGCCTGGCGGGCGAGCGTCGCGCCACACGTGCCGCCGGACTTCATGGAGCAGCGGCTGGCCGCCGCGGCGGGGCCCGGCGTGTACGTGCACGTCGAGGGCGGCGAGCCGCTGACGATCGGCGACGTGCCCGAGCACCCGCCCGCCGGTGACGGGCCGGCCGACCACGGCCGGTGGCGGTACGTGGCGACCGACCTGGGCCGCCGGGGCAACCGGTTGCTGCTGTTCGAACCACGGGAACGGCTTGAACAGCAGCTGGCGCTGCTGCGCCGGCGCGTGCTCACGGTCACGGTGATCGGCGCCGTCGCGGGCGCGGCGGCCGGGCCCGTCCTGGGCCGGTACGCGGTGCGGCCGCTCACCCGGCTCAGCCGCCAGGCCACGGCCCCGGACGCCCGGCTCGACACCGACTCCCGCGTCACCGAGATCGACCACCTGGCCAGGGTGATCAACGACCTGCTCGACCGGCGCGACGCAGCGCTGGAGACCGCCCGCGCCTTCGCCGCCACCGCCGCGCACGAGCTGCGCACCCCGCTCACCAGCATGGCCGCCAATCTCTCCCTGCTCGACCACCCCGGCCTCACCCCGGACGACCGCGCCGAGATCGTCGCCGACCTGACCGCCGAACAGGCCCGTGTCGAGCGGCTCGTCACCGTGCTCCGCCAGCTCTCCGCCGGAGAGCTGCTCGACCCCGCCACCGCCGCGCCCGCCGACTTGAGCGGCATCGTGCGTGAGGCCGTCGCCGCGGCTCGCCGCCGCCACCCGGACCTGACGATCAACGAGGCGGTGGCGGACGGCGTGACCGTGCGCGGCTGGGCCGAAGGACTCCGGCTCATCGCCGACAACCTGCTCGGCAACGCCGCCACGCACGGCGAGCCGCCCATCACCGTGGAGCTCGTCCTCGACCGGGAGACAGCCCACGACCGGGAGACCGCCTTCGGCAGGGGGACCGCCCCAAGCGGGGAGACGGCCGTCCTCACCGTCACCGACGGCGGCCCCGGCGTCCCCGACGCCGACCGGGAGGCGGTGTTCGGCCGGTTCCGCCGCCGTCCGGGCAGCCCCGGCTCCGGCCTGGGCCTGACCCTCGTACGCCAGCAGGCCGAGCTGCACGGCGGCACCGCCACTGTGACCGGCGCGCGCTTCGAGGTGCGGCTGCCCACCGCAGGCGGGACCGGCCGGCCCCGCTCGTGGCTGGAGTGACTGCCAGAGTTTTGCCAAAAACGCCCGCCACCATCGCCTGCTGTCCCAATCCCTCAACCACAGGAGGCGACGTGCGCGGCATCCTCATCGCGCTCACCCTGGCCGCCGCCCAAATAGCACCCGCCGCCCAGGCGGCGCAGGCCGCCCAGACGGCGACGCCCGCCGCCCAGGCGGCGCCGCCCGCCGACGTCATCCGGGCGTCGGCCCACCCGGTCCCCCTGGTCAACGCCAACCGGCCGCTCTCGGTCACGTACACCTACAAGGGCGAACGGCGCACCCTCGACGACTTCCTCACCCGTACGAAGACCAACGGGTTCCTCGTCCTGCGCGGGCAGAAGATCGTGCACGAGCGATACACCGATGCGAACCGGACCACCCGGTTCCAGTCGTGGTCCATGGCCAAGTCGTTCACCTCGGCGGCGATCGGCATAGCGCTGAAGGAGGGGCACATCCGCTCCCTCGACGACCCCGTCACGCGGTATCTGCCCGGGCTGCGCGGGTCCGGCTACGACAACGTGTCCATCCGGAACCTGCTGCGGATGTCGTCCGGCGTCGACTGGGACGAGGGCAAGGACGTCCCCAAGATGCAGGCCGCCGCCGCCAAGGGCCTGCCGCTCACGCCGATGGTCGTCCGGCGGCGGCCCGACTGGACCCCGGGGACGCGGTTCGAATACAACAGCATGAACTCGTACGTCCTCGCCCGGGTCGTCACCGAGGCGACCGGCACGCCGTACCACCGCTACGTCGAGAAGAAGATCTGGCGGCCCGCGGGCATGGCGGGCGCCGCCTGGATCTCCGCCGACGGGGACGGCCACAGCCTCGGCTACTGCTGCTTCCACGCCACCGACCGAGACTACGCCCGCTTCGGCCTGCTCTACCTGCGCCAGGGCAAGGCGAACGGCAAGCAGGTGGTCCCGGCGTCGTGGGTCAAGGCGTCCACCAGCCCGTCCGGCGTCAATCCGCGCTACGGGCTGCACTGGTGGCTCGGCGGCGGCGAGGACTCGAAGGACTTCATGGCGGCGGGCTTCGGCGGGCAGTACATCTACGTCTCCCCGGAGCACGACGTGGTGATCGTCAAATCGACCACCTCGACCGGCCCGCACGACCAGGAGGAGGTGCTGGCCGCCTTCCGCGCCGTCGCCGCCGCCGTCAGCGCGACCCACTAGCCTGACCGGCCGGGGTGACCGGCGAGCATGACCGGCAAGTGTGACCGGACTCACACCCCGTGCCGCGAACTCTCGACGGCCGTACGGGCGAAAGCCGTCGAAAACTACCGCGCGCAGGGACGGGAGCAACCAGGTGATCGCCGAGGAACCCGGCAGGGCCGACGACGCGGCCCTGATACGGCGCTCGGAGCGCGAGCCGGAGGTCTTCGCCGACCTCTTCGACCGGCACGCCCCCGCGCTCCGGCGCTACGTCGCCCGGCGGCTGGGCCCGTCCCTGGCCGACGACGTGGTCTCCGACACCTTCCTGACGGCCTTCCGGCGCCGCCACCGCTACGACCCGAGCCAGCCGGACGCCCGCCCGTGGCTGTACGGCATCGCCGCCCGGCTCATCAAGCGGCACCGCCGGGTGGAGCTCCGGTTCTACCGCGCGCTGGTCCGCACCGGCGTCGACGAGATCACCGAGCCGTACGCCGACCGCGTCGACGCCCGGGTCTCGGCGCAGCAGGCCGGGCTGGCGCGGGCCCTGGCCGAGCTGTCACCCGGCGACCGGGAGGTGCTGCTGCTCGTGGCCTGGGCCGACATGTCGTACGAGGACGTGGCCCGCGCGCTGGACATCCCGATCGGCACGGTCAGGTCCCGCCTGCACCGGGCCAGGGCCAAGACCCGGCAAGCGCTGATGGCGGCGCGAGAGGAGGCGTTCGATGGATGACCTGCGTCCGCTGCGCGAGTGGCGCGCCGAGGTCCCCGAGCCGGACGGGCAGTGGATCGTCCCGCAGCGCCGCCGCCTGCTCACCCGGATGCGGCGGCGCGGGCGGACCCTCGCACTCCGCCTGGTCACCGTCGCGGCGGCGGGGGCGGCGGCCGTCGCGCTCGCCGTGGTCGTCCTGCCCGCCGGCCCCTCCGGGACCGAGCCCCCGCCCGGCCTTTCGTCCGCCGTGCCCCTGGACTCCAAGATGGTGCTCGCCAGGGCCGCCGAGGTGGCCGGTGGGCGCGGCGCCGCCGCTGCGCCGGAGCCGACCCAGTGGCACTACACCCGATCCCTGAACAAGCAGCCCAACTCGGACGAGGCCCAGACTCATGAGAGCTGGACCCGCTACGACGGCAAGCAGACCGCCGGCTACGACGAGCACGGCACGCTGCGGATCCACGATGCCCTTCCGGACCCGGGCGACGACGACCTGTCGCCGCAGCAGTACGACGCCAAGCTCCGCGAGCTGCCGACCGACCCGAGGAAACTGCTGGCCAAGGTCACGAAGGACCGCCACTGGATCGACTATCCGCGCGAGGAAGGCGTCGCGCGCAGCGTCCCGCCGGACGCCGACCGCGCGTACAACGTGATCATGCTCTATCTGAGCAGGTACGGCACGATGCCGCCACGGCTGGAGGCGGCCATGTTCAAGGCCCTGGCTCTGATCCCGGACGTACGGGTCGAATCCGGCGTGACCGACGCCGCGGGCCGCGCCGGGCTGGGCGTCTATCGGGAAGGACGCGACAAGATACGCAGGAGGTATCACATCCTCGACCCGCACACCTATCGCTACCTGGGCGAAAAAATCGTCTGGCTACAGGACGAGCACCTGGGCGGCAACCCGAAGCCCGCCTTCCGCAAGGGCTCGGTGTTCGCCACCGCCCTGCTTGCGTCGGTCATCGTCGACCGTCCGGGGGAGCGCGGCTAGGACGCGTACCGCCATCCCGGCCGGCGGGCCTTCCGCCACGACGATCACCGGACCCGGCCGGGCGCCGCTCCCGGCGCGGGCCGTGCTCGGCCACGACCGCGTCCGGGGCGGCCTCGCGCGCCAGGCCGTCGGCCACCCACGGCGGCGGCGGTCCCGCGCTCACGCCGTGACCCGACGGGACGGCCGGGGGCTCGGTCCCTTCAGCTCACCGACTGCCGGACGAGCGCCGTGATCCTCTCCTCGACGTCAGTGGTCAGCTCGGTCAGGGCGTACGAGGCGGGCCACATGCGCTCTCCGCGTGCGAACTGGCCGAGCGGGCGGGGCCGGATGACGACACCGCGGCCGCTCTGGCGCTGCGCATCGGCTGGGTGCGCCGGGACCTCGGCGACCTCGAAGCGGCGCGGGCGCACTTCCGGCGGGCGCTCGAGCTGCTGGAACCGCTGGCCGAGGTGCAACTGGAGATCGACGTCCTGCACGCGTACGCCGAGACGTGCCGCGCGGCGGGCCGCCACGATGACGCGCTGGCGCTGCTCGACCGGATCATCCGGCTCGCACGCGAGCTGGGCCGGCCGTACGACGAGAAGCTCGCCCGCGCGGCGCGGGAGGACGTGCGGCTCGGGAGGCCGTGCTCGCCGCCCGCCGAGCCGTAGGCGTCCGGCTCGCCGCCCGCCAGGTCGTAGGCGTCCGCGCCCGTTAATCGTTTGCCGGCGGCCTCGCGGGCCGCCGATGATGCGGCCATGGCTGCGACACGGCGAACCGGCGCGGATGACGAGCGCGGCAGGCCGGTCGAAGCACTGCCCGCTTGGGCGCCCGACGGCTATGTGAGCGGCCCGGACGCCCCGATCCGGGCGATGGAGCGCGCCCTGACGAAGATCGGCGACGCCGAGACCGTGGTGCTCGTCGAGGGACCCAGCGACCAGATCGCGCTGGAGACGGCCGCGGTGGGCCGGGGCCGGGATCTCGAGGCGGAGCGGGTCGTGATCGTGCCGATCGGCGGGGCGCACGCGATCGGCCGCTTCCTGACGGGGCTGGGCCCGCCGGGCGCCCGGGTGCGTCTCGCGAGTCTGTGCGACCTGCATGAGGAGGAGATATTCCGGCGCGCGCTGGTCGCGCACCGGGTTGGCTCACCCCGCACGCGTGCCGACATGGAGCACCTCGGGTTCTACGTCTGCGTGAACGATCTGGAGGACGAGCTGATCCGGGCCGTCGGCGGCGCGGAGATCGAAGCGCTCTTCGACGCCCAAGGCGACCACAGGGCGTTCCGCTCCTTGCAGAGCCAGCCCGGGTGGCGTGGCCGGGAGCCCGAGGCGCAGATCCGGCGGTTCCTGGGCAGCGGCGCGCACCGCAAACTCCGCTACGCGCGGCTGCTCGTCGAGGCGGCGATCGGCCGGGACCGCCTGCCTCGGCCGCTCGACGCGCTGCTCGCCGCCGTCTGAACCATGCGGAAGCGCTCGCCGGCGACGGCGAGGCGGTCAAGAGTCTGCGCCGGCCGCTGTGCCCGTACGGCACGAGTGGGAGCGGCCAGGACGCGCGGAAGGGGCACGGACGGGAACGCCCGTGCCCCTCATGGCCCTACTGGCTGTCAGGACCTCGCTTGCCGGCTCAGTCGCAGTCCTCGCTGCTGGAGGAGGAGTGCATCAGGGGCCGGCTGTAACTGATCTGCTTCGACTCGGTGACCCACCGCGTCTCGGAGACCGGGCGCTGGTAGGTCATCATGCGCGTGTAGCTGACCGGACGGCTCTCGGTGACGAAGCGCGTGGACTTCACCTGGTGAGTCTCCGGCACCATCCGGGTGTAGCTGACCGGACGAGACTCGGTGACGAAGCGCGTCTCCTTGACGGGCCGCTGGTAGGTGACGTGGTGCGTCACGTTACGGCTCTCGTTGACCCACCGCGTCTCCTTGACGGGCCGCTGATAGGTGACATGGTGGGTCACCGGGCGGGTCTCGGTCACCCAGCGCGTCACGGGACGCTGGTAGGTGACGTACCGCGTCACCGGGCGCGACTCGGTGACGTACCGCGTCTGGGTGACCGGGCGCTGGTAGGTCACCTGGCGGGTGACCGGCCTGCTTTCCGTGACCATCCGCGTGTAGGTCACGGGGCGCTGGTAGGTCACGTTGCGCGTTTCCGTCACCGGACGCATCCGGGTGACGAGCCGCGTTTCGGTGACCGGGCGCTGATAGGTGACCTGCCGGGTGAACGTGACCGGGCGGCTCTCGCTGACCATGCGCGTCTGCGTGACGGGCCGCTGGTACGTGATCGTCCGCGTCTCGCTGATCGGACGGCTGTACGAAGCCCGCTCCTGCCGGATCTGCGGTGACAGCTCGCTCCGCGAGGACAGGAAGCGGCTGCTCTGCAGCGACGACTCGCTCAGCGAGGCCTGCCGGCTGAACGACGGGCTGCTGCTGCGCAGCGAGGACTCACTCAGCGATGGCCGTGAGTAGGCGAGGTTGCTCCCGGACTGACTGCTCGACTCCTCGCTCGATGAGCTTTCCTGGGCGCTCTGCCGCCCGAGGCCGCTCTCCTCGTACGCGCGCCTGCTCTGCTCGGCCGCCTCCTCCGACTGCTCGCCGAGCGACTGTTCGCCGAGGCTGGTGCCCGGCTCCTCGGCCTGCGGCGCGCTGAGCGCGGCGGCGAGGCCGGAGGGCTGGGCGGCGGTGGAGGCCGATGCGATGGCCGGCCAGAGCGTGACGGCGGACAGGACTGCCGGACCCAGCAGTAATGAGAATCGAGTGCCGTGCATAGAGATACTCCTCTCCGATCAGCGATCGGGTCGTATCTCAATCGTTGGCACCCCCGTCGGAGCCCGTCCAGGCGAGTTGACCCCTCCCGAGCCGTCCGCTGTGGCATTCCATGTGCCCCAATAAGCGTGGCTGTAAATAACGGCGCCGATGAGCGGGCTCCGTTTTGCCCCTGTCTTCCGGGAACGAGGGACTTTGAATCGTTGCCGACACGTTTACGAATTCGGTATTGCGCGTTTTCCGGGAAAGAAGCATTCAGAGCTGGGCGATGACGGCGTACCGCTCGTCGTGGATGGGCTTGCCCCACAGCACGGGATCGGTCAGCGGCTCCGCCCGCACGCTCGCGGCGTACGGCCGCAGCACCTCGATGAGGGGCTCGGCGCTCACCCCGCCGAGCCAGGGCAGGGAGTCCGCGCCCGGCACGTACGGCGGGCCGTCTCCGGAGGCGCGCCAGTTGCCCTCGATGAGGATCAGGCGGCCGTGCGGGCGAAGCAGGCCGATCCAGGTGCGCAGCGCCTGTTGCGGCGCGGGCAGGGTCCACAGCAGGTGCCGGGCCAAGACGACGTCGAAGGAGGTCCCCGCGGCGGCCGGCGGCTCGCTCGCGTCGCCGGTGAGCACGGGGGTCGCGAAGCCCGCGGCGATGAGCTTGCGCCGGGCCGCCTCGACCATCTTGGGTGACAGGTCCACGCCCACCGGCCGGTGTCCCTGCTCGGCCAGCAGCAGCGTCAGCGAGCCGGTGCCGCAGCCCAGATCGAGGACGTCGGCCGGGGGTTGTGGCATCCATGACCGCAGCCGTCCCGCCCAGGCGGCGCGGACCTGGAGGTCGCGCAGCCCGTGGTCGGCTTCGTCGTCGAAGGTGTCGGCCTCCGTGTCCCAGTAGGAGGCGATCGACTGAGGATCCAAATCGGCCATAGATGCATCTTGTCACCCATGGCTGACAAAACTGGATGCAAAGTGTAAGGAGGGCATGATGCGCAGTGTGGAGGTGAAAGGTTCTCACTCCGGGTTCACTTCGGGCGTGCCCCGTAGACGCCAGGACCCCGGCAGGAGGATCTCCTGCCGGGGTCCCGCACGTGTGGTGCCGGTGCCGGGTCGCCTCTCGGCGAAAGGCACAACGCGGCTCCAGCCGAACGGTAGTCCGCGAAGGCAAATTAGGTGAGGCCCGGGGACACCTGCACACCGGCCACGCTTCATCCAACCACGTGTCGGCCCTCGTTGTTCCCCGGCCGCGCCGTCTCTTTCCGGGACGATCTTCGTCATCCGGCGTCTGACCAGGGAATATGCCCGACCCCCCGGGCCTTCCGGCCGGAGGAAAAACACGTTGCCGCGTCTGCGCGGGTGCGCGAGCCTCCCTCCTGTGAAGCCAGTGACTTTGGCCGGGGCGGACGGCGCCCCGGCCTTCAGTTATGTCGAGGACCAGCGGTACGGGCTGCCGTGCGCCGACCTGGTCGAGGTGGTGGGTCCGGGGGCGGTCGGCGCGATCATGGCCAACCTGCCGGGCTGGGCGGTGGCGGGACCGGTCGACCTGGGCGAGGCGCTCGTCGCGCGCGGCGCCGATGTTCCGGGCCCGGCCGTCCGGACGGCGGAAAAATGGCGTGCCAGGTGTGGTGGGCGCCGGGTAGCCTCTCCGCGGTTCCTGGGAGGAGTGTCGAAATGGGGCACGTCGAGGTCGGTCATCTGACGCATGTGCTGCCGGACGGCAGGACGCTCCTGAACGACGTGTCGTTCCGGGTCGGCGAGGGGGTCAAGGCGGCCCTGGTCGGGCCGAACGGCGCGGGCAAGACGACCCTGCTCCGGATGATCGCGGGTGATCTCCAGCCGGTCGAGGGCACGGTGGCCCATTCCGGCGGCCTCGGCGTGATGCGGCAGTTCATCGGCAACATCCGGGACGGCCGTACGGTCCAGGACCTGCTGCTCAGCGTCGCGCCCGAACGGGTCAGGTCGGCGGCGCAGCGGCTGCACGCCGCCGAGCTCGCGATGATGGAGCGGGACGACGAGAAGACCCAGATGCGGTACGCCGAGGCGATCACCGACTACACCGACGCCGGGGGCTACGACATCGAGGTGCTCTGGGACGCCTGCACGATGGCCGCCCTCGGCGCGCCGTACGACAGGGTGAAATATCGCGAGGTCGCCACGCTGTCCGGCGGCGAGCAGAAGAGGCTGGTGCTTGAGGCGCTGCTGCGCGGGCCCGACCAGGTGCTGCTGCTCGACGAGCCGGACAACTACCTCGACGTGCCGGGCAAGGTGTGGCTGGAGACGGCCCTGCGCGAGACGCCCAAGACCGTGCTGCTGGTCTCCCACGACCGGCAGCTTCTCGCCAACGCCGCCGACCGGATCATCACGGTCGAGTCCGGCGGCGTCTGGATCCACGGCGGCGGCTTCGCGACGTACGCCGAGGCGCGGCGGGAGCGCAACGAGCGGCTCGAAGAGCTGCGCAGGCGCTGGGACGAGGAGCACGCCAAGCTCAAGCGCCTGGTGAACATGCTCAAGCAGAAGGCCACCTACAACGACAGCATGGCCCCGGCCTACCACGCGGCCCAGACCCGGCTGCGGCGCTTCGAGGAGGCGGGGCCGCCGGAGCTCCCGCCGAGAGACCAGGTCATCAGCATGCGGCTGCGCGGCGGCCGTACGGGCAAGCGGGCGGTGACGTGCGAGGGCCTGGAGCTGACCGGTCTCATGAAGCCCTTCGACCTGGAGGTCTGGTACGGCGAGCGGGTCGCCGTGCTCGGCTCGAACGGCTCGGGCAAGTCGCACTTCCTGCGGCTGCTCGCGGGGGAGGACATCCGCCACACCGGGACCGTCAAGCTCGGCGCGCGGGTGGTGCCCGGGCACTTCGCCCAGACCCACTCCCGGCCCGACCTGCTCGGCCGTACGCCCTGCGAGATCGTGATGACCGAGCACGCCAGGCTGAAGAACGAGGCGATGAAGGCCCTGGCCCGCTACGAGCTCGCCGGACTGGTCGCCGAGCAGCGGTTCGAGACGCTGTCGGGCGGTCAGCAGGCCCGCCTGCAGATCCTGCTGCTCGAACTGTCGGGCGCCACGTTGCTGCTGCTCGACGAGCCGACCGACAACCTCGACCTGGCCAGCGCCGAGGCGCTGCAGCAGGGCCTGGACGCCTTCGAGGGCACGGTGCTGGCGGTGACCCACGACCGCTGGTTCGCCGCGGACTTCGACCGCTATCTGGTCTTCGGCTCCGACGGCAGGGTGTACGAGTCGCCCGAGCCGGTCTGGGACGAGACCAGGGTGGTCCGCCCCCGATAGCCGCGCCTCCTCTCGGCGAAGTTGAGGCGGAGTGCGGAGCGAGCGGGTCCGCCGGCCCGATGCGGGCGCGGGCAGCGCGCCGGACCCGGAGCTCGCACCGGTGATCAGGTGGTCTCGCTCATCGATGCCCCTGACGGGTCATGCGAACGCGATGACGCGGCGGCCGCCGCCGGACCCGCCGCCCATGGCGTCGAGAGCCGCCGGGGCCCGGTCGAGGCCGATCGGCGTGACCTCGGGCAGGATGCGGTGCCGGGCGGAGAAGGCCAGCGTGTCGCGCAGATCGTGGGGCGACCCGGACGGGGAGGCCATGACGCGCAGCCGGTTGAGCACCATCGGCTGGGCCCTGAGGATGAGCGGGGTGGTGTCGTAGCCGCAGAGCACCATCGTGCCGTCGGGGGCGAGCCCGGTGAGGGCGGCGGAGGCGGCCTCGTTGGAGGGGGCGGCGTTCACGATGACGTCCGCGCCGTCGGCCCACGCCCTGAGCGCGGCGGCCGGGTCGGTCTCCCGGCTCGCCACGTACGTCTCCGCGCCGAGCTCTTTGGCGTACGCCTCGCCCTTGGCCGAGCGGCCGATCACGGCGACCCGGGCGCCCATGGCGACGGCGTACCGGACGGCGAGGGCGCCGATGCCCCCGGCGCCGATGACCGCCACCCGGGAGCCTGCGGTGGCGCCGGCCCGGCGCAGGCCGTTGAACGCGGTCAGGCCCGCGCACATCAGCGGCGCGGCGGCCACCGGGTCGAGCCCGGCCGGGAGCGGGGTCACATATCCGCCCTTGAACAGGCCGTATTCGGCGTAGCCGCCGTCGTCGGTGATGCCGGTGATGCGCTTGGCCCGGCAGAGGATCTGGTCGCCGGACACGCAGTAGTCGCAGTGGCCGCAGGAGCCGTACAAGAACTGCGCCCCGACCGCGTCGCCCACGGACAGGCCGGTGACGCCGCCGCCGAGCGCCGCGACCGTGCCGGTGATCTCGTGGCCGGGCACGATCGGGAAGCGGGCGAACGGGTAGTGCCCGCGGAGCAGGTTGAGGTCCGTGAAGCACAGGCCGCAGGCGGTGATCTTCACCAGGACCTCGCCGGGGCCCGGCTCCGGGATGTCACGCTCGACCAGGGACAGCGGGGCGCCGACCCCGGTCGCGAGTGCTGCACGCATGGTTTCCTCCGTCCGTCACGGCCGACGCCCCCGCGCCGCCGTCACCAGCGTGCTGCGCGTGCCCGGGTGCGACCAGGGGTGCTCAACCCCAGCTTCCGGCCAGCCCGAACGCCGGCCCCGGCGTGCCGCGCCAGACGTCGGCCGGGTCGAGCGCGTGCAGTCTCGGCACGACGTCGGCGTCGTCGGGGACGAACCACAGCAGCCGCTGGGCGGCGTCGGCGGTGACGATGCTGTTGCAGGTGACCTTGAGGATGCCGAGCACCGGGTTCACGACCCGCTTGTACTCCTCGTGACGGACCTTCACCTCGTGCGCCCGCCACAGCCCGGCGAACTCGTCGCTGACGCCCAGCAGGTGGCCGACCAGCTCGCGGCTCACCGCGTCGGCGGGGCCGCGGCGGGCGACGGCCGCGCGCAGATCGGAGACGAGCAGCCGGGAGTGATAGTCGTGGTCCTCCGCGGGGTACAGGTCGCGGGTGGCCGGGACGGTGAACCAGTGGTAGAGGAAGCTGGCCCGGATCCCGGTCAGCCCCGCCTGCGGGCCGACGAGCACCTGCGCGGCGTGGTTCTGCACCACCACCTCGTGGATGTCGGTGATCACCATCGCGGGTGTGTCGTCGAGCCGCGTCATGAGCTGCCGCAGCGCCGACTGCATGTGCACCGGCTCCACCCCGAGCGGCGCCGGGCGGCCCGCCAGGTGGAACAGGTGGGCGGTCTCGTCCGGACCCAGGCGCAGCGCGCGGGCCAGGGCGTGCAGGACCGGCTCCGACGGGGTCTGGCCGCGCCCCTGCTCAAGCTCGGTGTAGTAGTCGGCGGACAGGCTCGCCAGCTCCGCCACCTCGTCCCTGCGCAGGCCGGGCACCCTTCGCCGGCCGCCGTACGGCAGACCGACGGCCTCCGGGCGCAGCCGGTCTCTGCGCGACCTCAGGAACGATCCCAGCTCACCGAGATCCACCGTGTCCTCCCCGGCCGCTTTCCGCACGTCCCCGTCCCCATCCTCGCGTACGGCACCTCGCCGGGCTTCCCGGGGCTTCAGGGTCCGGACGTCGGGGCCCTGGGCTTCGGGCCCGGGTTACGGAGCCTGGGCTTCGGAGGCGTGGGCTGCAGGGAAGGGACCGCAGAGGACGGCGGCGCGCGGGGACGAGACCGGGGTGGTCCGCCCCCGATAGACGGCCGGTAAAGATACCGGCGGGGGCGCGCGTGTCCCGGGAACGGCGTCCCATTCAGCGGTTATGACGGCTAAGTGACGCGACGTTGCCACATGACCACCGCACTCGTCGTCGCCGCGCTGGCGATGACGTCGTGTGCGAAGGAAGACAAGAAGGAGGGGCCGCAACCGCTGGCCCTCAAGGAGCAGGTGTCCTCGATCGTGCGCTCGGGGGCCGGGTACGCGGTGACCTGGGCGGGGGTGCTGAGCAACCCCAACCGCTGGCACTTCGGGGAGAACGCCGTCGCCGTGGTCACAGCCGTCGACGCCGCCGGCAAGGAGGTCGTCCACCTGGAGCAACCGCTGGACGCGGCGCCGCCCGGCCGCCCGCTCGCCTTCAGCGGCCAGGTCCCGAGCGCCACCCGGCCGGTCCACGTGAAGATCGACTATCGTCCCGCGTCGTGGCGGCAGATCTCGCACGTGCCGTCGGCGTTCCTCAAGTTCCCGATCTCGGACGTCCGCACCGACAAGCTGAAGGACGGGACCCATCTCGTCACCGGCTACGTGTCGGACCCGTTCCGCAAGCCGGCGGCGGCCCTCGCCGTCACCGCCCTGCTGCGGGACGCGACGGGCCGGCTCATCGGAGGGGCCACCTCGCACGTGAAGGACGTGCAGCCGGGTGCCAGGCGCAGGTTCATCATCACCGTCGAGGGCGTGCGCGGATCGGTCGCCGCGACCGACGTGCAGGCCACGACCTGGGGCTCGACCGCCGCGACGTACGAGGAGCTGGCCCGGGCCGGGGCCGTGCCGCTGCACACGACCGCGCCGACGACGGAACCGTTCGCCAAGGACCGTGGATATCCGCCGCCCGGCGACCGCCGTCAGTGAGCGGCCCACTGCCGATCTTGACAGGCCGGTCGGGTTACCGTAGCGGGGTGCTCACTCCGAGGATCGTGCTGTTCGGAGCCACCGGCTTCACCGGCAGGCTGACCGCCAAGGCGCTTGTCGCGCGAGGGGCCAGGCCGCTGCTGGCCGGGCGGGACCAGACGCGGCTCGCCACGCTCGCCGACTCGCTGGGCGGCGACCTGCCCACCGCGGTCGCCGACGTCGGGCGTCCCGAGTCCGTACGCCGGATCGTCGGCCCGGGTGACGTGCTGATCTCGACGGTCGGCCCGTTCGTCCGGTGGGGGGAGGCCGCGGTCGCCGCCGCCACCGAGGCGGGCGCGGTCTACCTCGACAGCTCCGGCGAGCCGACGTTCATCAAGCGGATCTTCCAGCGGTACGGCCCGGCCGCCGCGGCCCGGGACGCGGCCCTGATCACCGCCTTCGGGTACGACTACGTGCCCGGCAACCTCGCCGCGGCCCTGGCGCTGCGCAAGGCCGGGGCGGAGGCCATACGCGTGGACGTCGGCTACTTCGTGGACGGCGCCATGGCGCGCCGGGCCAGCGGGGGCACCCGCGCCTCGGCGCTGGGCATGATCCTCGAACCGATGTACGGCTTCCGCGAGGGGCGCATCGTCCCCGAGCACGGCCGCACCCGCAGGTTCCTCGTGGACGGCCGGGTGCGGCACGGCCTGTCCATCGGCGCCACCGAGCACTTCACGCTGCCGCCCGCGCACCCGGGCCTGCACGAGGTCAACGTCTATCTCGGCTGGCTGGGCGGCCTGACCAGGGTCGCGGGCGTGCTGGCCAAGGCCACCCCCGTCGTCGCCGCGCTGCCCGGGGTCCGGCGGGCGACCTGGGCGCTCGCCGACCGCCTGACGCGTACGGGCGGCGCGCCCGTGGAGGAGGGCGTGTCGTCGCACGTCGTGGCCGAGGCGTACGACGAGAAGGACCGCCGCCTGGCCGCCGTCCGTCTCTCCGGAGGCGACCCGTACGAGTTCACCGCCGGCGTGCTGGCCTGGGCGGCGACGACGGCGCTGGCCGAGGGCGTGCACGGCACCGGCGCCCTGGGACCGGCGGACGCCTTCGGCCTCGACGCGCTCACCCGAGGGTGCGCCGAGGCGGGAATGGCCATCCGGGAGTAATCGCCGCGCGGAATGCCGGCCGTACGGGGAGTGCCGGCCGCGCGCGAGTGCCGTACCGGAGTGACGGCCGCGCGGGCGTGACGGCCGCTCGGGGGCACTGGCCGCACGGGGAGTGCCGGCCGCACGGGAGTGACCGCCGCCTGGGAGACGGCCGCGAGGAAGCGTCGGCCGCATGGGAGCGAGGCTGCGCGGGAGTGCTGGACGAGTAAATCCCAAGCCTGGTCAGTGGTCGTAGCCGATCGGTGATCGGGTGACGGGCCGCCCGGTGGCGCGACGGCGCGACGTCCCCGGCATCGCTGCGGTCAACGCCAGGATCCGGCTGAGCGACGCGGGCGGCGACGTCAGGATTCGGCTGGGCGACGCGGGCGGCGACGCCCACGGGGCTGCGTCCGCCGTGTCCGGACGGCTTATCGGCCGGATTTTTCACGATTAAGTACGCAATAGATCGGCTAATTCTGGCATTTCGACTGGACGGCGAACCGTAAATGCCACCCGTGTAGTTACGCGACTTCGCGTGAATGGGTAGAGCGGGCAGTTACTAAGCATTTACGCTCCGTTATATGAATGATGGCGTCCTGGTCGAGGCATTGCGGGCCCGGGATCCGGGAGCGCTGGCTGCTCTTTATGACACATATGCGGCAAATCTGTACCAGTACTGCCGCACGTTGCTCGCCGGACCCGACGCCGCCCAGGTCGCGCTGCGCGACACGCTGATCGCCGCGGAGGCCCTCATCGGCTCGCTGGCCGACCCCGGCAGGCTCCGTCCCTGGCTCTACGCCTTGGCCCGGGGCGAATGCATGCGCCGCCGTACGCCGGGGGAGGAGGACGGGCCCGACAGCGGGCCGGTGCCCGTCGCGACCGTGCCCTTCCCCGGGCTCGCGGCCGACCGCGCCGAGGCCGACCTGCGCCTCGTCGCGAGCAGCGCCGTGGGGGCGCTGTCGGTCGAGGACCGGGAGGTGCTCGAACTGGTGGCCCGGCACGAGATGACCGGCCAAGACCTGGCCGCCGTGCTCGGCGCCGGCGAGCGCTACGTGGTGGCGCTCCTCAACGCGGCCACGGAACGCCTGGCGGAGACGGTGACCGCCGAGATCGTGGCCAGGCACGCCGACCACGACTGCGAGCGGGTGTCCGCGATCCTCGCCGGGTTCACGGGAGAGCTCACCCCGCAGCTGCGGACCCAGCTCATCCGGCACCTCGCGCGGTGTGAGACCTGTGCGCGTCAGCGCGTCCGGCAGATCTCCCCGGCCAAGGTGTTCGGCCTGCTCCCTCAGGTCGCTCTGCCCGAGACGCTGCGGGTCCGGGTGCTCAGCAGCTTCATCGACCCCGAGCTGGTCCCTTACCGGCGGTACGTCGCCAAGCGCGTGGGCAGGCTGAACGCCGCGGGCTTCCCGACGGCCGGCCGTCGCGAGGGCAAGGTGGCCCAGGCGGTGGCGGGCGCGGTGGCCGCCCTGGCGGCGGTGGCGACGATCGCGCTCGTCTTCGCGCAGTTCGCCGGGGACCTGCGTGAGCGGGCCGCCGACACGATCGCCCCGCTCCGGCTCCCCCCGGCGGAGGCTTCGGCCGGCCCCTCCGGAAGCGCCGCCTCCCCCGAGGGGACCAAGGACGACGAGGAAGGGGCGGACGAGGCGGACGAGGCCGCCAAGAGCTCGCCCGCACCCCCGGTTTCCCGGGACGTCGCCGCGCCGGTCGCGCCCGTGCTCACCACGAGGCCGGTCGCCCTGCCGCGCCCGGCGCCCCTGCCGGCTCCCGTGCCGCCCGCCGGCCGGCCGCACCACCGCCCACCGCACACAAAGCCGACCGTGCGCCCCACGGGGTCCGCTTTCCCGCAGGATCCGGGGTCGCCGTCCGGTCCGACGCCCCTGCCTCCCACGACTCCCGGTACGGAGCCGGGTGAGGCGCCCAGCACCGGCGGCTCCGGCTCTGGCCGGCCGGGCTCGGGTCACCCCGGCTCGGGCCGTCCCCACTGGGGCGGTCCGCCGCCGGCGCACTGGCCGGGACACCGTCCGCCCTGGCGTGACCACCAGCACCACTCGCATCCCCATCGGGGATGGCCGCCGAGGCACTGGCCCCCTCACCGCGACCACGACTGGCCCTCGGCCGGTCCTCCCTGGCGCGGCGGACACGGCAGCCATGAGCACGGCAAGCAGGAGCACGGCAGACCGGAGCATCGCGGCGGCGGACACGGCGGCCGGCCCCAGGGCGTGCCCGCCTGGCGCGGCGACGAAGCACATCGCACCGGAAGCGGTACGAGCGCACACGGCACCAGGAGTGGTGCGAGGACGCAAGGCACCGGGAGCGGCGTGAGCGCACACGGCACCGGAAGCGGTGCGAAGGCACACGGCACCGGAAGCGGCCGGTGGCCCCAGCGCGGCTCCGCCGGCGGCTCGTCGCGATCCGTCCGGCCCGGCGGCTTCGATCACGACCGCCCGCGCCGTACGGGCACCGGCCATGAGGGGAGCGCCGCGAAGGGGACCGGACGCGGGGCAACCGGCAAGGACGACTCGCACGCTTCCAGACCCGTCCGTCCCGGCCGGGACGGCTCCACGGCGGGAGCGCCCACCGGGAGCGGCGAGCGTCACTCCGTTCCCGCACCTGGTCGCCCTGGCCGGGATGATTCCGCGCCAGGGGTGCCTGCCGGGACCTGCGATGGCGGCTCGGAACGCGGGACGGATCGCCGCGCCGCGACGGGGATCTCCGCCGCCGGAGGCCCCAAGAATCCGGGAGGTCAGACCGCTCCGGGCGACCGGAAGGCCGCATAAAGGTTTTTTCGGGACACCCGCCCACCTTTTTCCCCGTCGTATCGGGATGACCCGCCACATAGGGTGATTACAGGGCGTAGCTTAGATGTGTACGGAGAGTAGTCGCCGGGAACTGAGGGGAGTGGAGCAAGGAAGGGGAAGAAATGCCACTCCTCAGAGCATCGGGGCTGGTCGCCGGGCTCGGGTCAAGTCTTGTCCTCACCTTCGGAGCCCCTGCGGCTGCCGATACGAAGCCGTCGGCCAAGGACGTCGCGAAGGCGCGGCAGCAGGTCAAGGAGCGCGTACGGGAGCTGGGTCAGGCCGAGGCCGACCTCGCGAAGGCGCAGGCCCGCAAGGAGGCGCTGAACACCGAGGCGGAGCGGCTCGTCGAGGCGTACAACGGGCAGCTCGTCCAGCTTGAGCAGGCGCGCTCGGCGTACGAGGAGGCGGAGCGGCGGGCCCGCCGGGCGGCCGAGCACGTCGACCGGCTGCGTGGCGAGGTGGCGGCGAGAGTGGCCGAGAGATACAGCGGGCTGCGGCTGGCGCCCACCGCGGCCATGCTCGGCGGTCTGAGCGACATGCGCGGCTTCCTGCGAAGAGCAAGCCTGCTGGCGCAGGTCAACGAGGAACACGCCGCCTCGCTGCAACGCCTGGAAGCCGCGCAACAGGTCTTCGACATCCTCCGAGAACAGGCGGCCCGCGCCTACTCCGAGCAGTCCCGAAAAGCCGAAGAAGTGCGACAAGCCAGGGACGCGGCGCAACGGGCCGTCGAGGAACAGGTCGAACAGACCAAACAGATCGAGCAGGAGAAAGCGGAGATCTCCAAACGCCTGGAAGCCGCCCGCGACCGCGTCGACGAGCTGAAACAGGCGAGGATCAAGGCCCGGAAGGCGGCCAGGCGCACGGTCCTCCCCGCACGCAAGGGTCTGACGGTGCCGGCCTGGACCGAGCGGCTCGGATCGGGACCGGGCAAAAAGGCCGCCCAGTGGGCGCTCAAACAGCTCGGCAAGCCGTACGTGTGGGCCGCGGCGGGCCCGTCGGGGTTCGACTGCTCGGGGCTGACGATGCGGGCCTGGCAGCGGGCCGGGGTGTCACTCGATCACTGGACCGGCACCCAATGGACCTCGGGACGGCACGTCCCGCTCAACAAACTCCGCACCGGCGATCTCATCTTCTACGGCCGGTTGAGCCGGAATCCCGGCACCATCCATCACGTGGGCATCTACATCGGGCGCGGCATGATGGTCCACGCCCCCCAGACGGGGGACGTGGTTCGCATCTCGCCCATCTGGCGCCACGATCTGGTCGGCGCCACCAGGCCGGGTTGATCCGTTCCCGGCTCAGTGCTCCTCGCCCTGGTGCTCGGCCTCCTGGAAGCGCTCGATGCTGGCGCGGATCTCCGCCTCGGCCTCGGTGCGGCCGACCCAGTTGGCGCCCTCGACCGACTTGCCGGGCTCAAGGTCCTTGTAGACCTCGAAGAAGTGCTGGATCTCCAGCCGGTCGAACTCGGCGACGTGATGGATGTCACGGATGTGCTCCATCCGCGGATCAGTCGCCGGGACGCACAGGACCTTGTCGTCACCGCCCTTCTCGTCGGTCATCCGGAACATCCCGACCGCGCGGCACCGGATCAGGCAGCCGGGGAAGGTCGGTTCCTGGAGCAACACGAGCGCGTCGAGCGGGTCGCCGTCCTCCCCGAGGGTGTCCTCGATGAATCCGTAGTCGGCGGGGTACTGGGTCGACGTGAAAAGCAGGCGGTCCAGACGTATGCGGCCGGTTTTGTGGTCAACCTCGTACTTGTTCCGTTGTCCCTTGGGAATCTCAACGACAACGTCGAACTCCACTCGTTCCTCCGCATGAGTCCCCGGTCTCCCGGGCTGGCGTTAGTGTCTCGTAGGCGTGGTCAAGGTTGGCGCGAAGTGAGGGTGTAGTGGTGCGACGTGAGCGGTGGATGGTGGTGGCCACCCTCGCCCTGCTGCAGATCTTCGTCGTCCTCGCGGGTATTTACGTGATCACCCAAGACGCCGACAAGACCCCGGCTCCGGTCGCGTCCCCGAAGCCGACCCCGGTCCCCCTGGTGACCGCGGGTCCGGTTCTGGCCGCGGCGGGGGACGGGGCTCTCCCCGCCAAGGGTACTTTGGCCGCCAGGCTCGCCGATGCCATGGGTGACCCCGCCCTCGGGAGGAGCGTGGCCGGGATCGTGCTCGACGCCGTCACGGGAACCCCGATATTCGACGGCCGCTCGGGCACCGCCATCACCCCGGCCTCCACCACCAAGGTCGTCACCGGGCTCACCGTACTGGCCGCGATGGGGCCGGACGCCCGCCTGGCCACCCGGGTCGTACGGGGGGCCTCCGCCACGTCGATCATCCTGGTCGGGGGCGGCGACCCGACCCTGGCCGGCCCGGCCACCAGCGCCGCGGAGCAGCAGAAGATCTATCCGCGGCCCGCGTCGCTCGCCCGGCTGGCGTCGAGCACGGCCAAGGCGCTCAAGGCGGCCAAGATCACCTCGGTCACGCTCTCGTACGACGCCTCCCTGTTCACCGGGCCGCGTACGGCGCCGGGCTGGAAGCCGACGTACATCCCGGAGGGCAGCGTCGCCCCGGTGAGCGCGCTCACGATGGACGAGGGCCGGGCGCGGAACGGCGCCCGCTACCCGGACCCGGCGCGGGCCACCGCCGACGCGTTCGCCGCGCTGCTCAGGAAGAACGGCATCAAGGTGGGCAAGGAGGTCGGCACGGCCAAGGCGGCGCCCACCGCGCAGGAGCTGGCCCGGGTGGAGTCCGGCCCGATCTACGCGCTCGTGGAGCGGATGCTCACCCACAGTGACAACGACCTCGCCGAGGCGCTCGCCCGCCACGCCGCGATCAAGGGGGGTCTCCCGCACAGCTTCGAGGGCGTGCCCGCGGCGGTCCGGCGCGAGCTGACCCGTCTCGGTGTGACCGGCGGCGTCGAGGTCCACGACGGCAGCGGCCTGTCCACCAAGAACCGGATCACGCCGACGGCTCTCGCCCGCATCCTGGCCGTGGCGGCGTCGCCCGACCATCCGGAGCTGCACTCGCTGATCAGCGGCCTGCCCGTCGCGGGCTTCACCGGAACTCTCAGCGACCGCTATGGGAAGTCCGATTCGAAGGCCGGTGCCGGATTGGTGCGGGCGAAGACGGGCACTCTGAACGGGGTGAACACCCTGGCGGGCATCGCGTACACATCCAACGGCCGGTTGCTGACCTTCGCGTTCATGGCCGACCAGGTGGCCAACCCGCTGGAGGCGATCGCCGCCCTCGACAAGATGGCCACGATCGTCTCCCAGAGCTGACGTGTTGAATTGCGCCTGCATGCGCGGCGAGAAGTCGAAGAACGTACGGTGGTGGGTATGCAGGTGATCGACTGGGATTTGGCCGTCGCGACCGGAGTGCGTCTCGTACGGCCCGGTCCTCAGGTGAGCCGCGAGGAGGCCAGGCAGGCGGTCCTCGAACTGCGGCGGCTGTCGCGGGACGCCGAGGGGCACGTACGGGAGTTCACCCGCATCGACTCGGCGACGCCGGAGGCGGCGACCGTGGTCGATCGCCCGGGGTGGATCCGCGCCAACGTGGACGGCTTCCGGGTGGTGCTCGAACCGCTGACGCGGAAGATGTCGAACGTGCCGCCGGTCGTCGGCGCGGTCGGCTCGCGCATCACCGGCCTCGAGGTCGGCGCGGTGCTGGCCTTCCTCGCCTCCCGGGTGCTCGGGCAGTATGAGCTGTTCCTCCCGCCCGACCCCTCGGGCAACGCCCCGACGGGCCGCCTGACGCTGGTGGCGCCCAACATCGTGCACGCCGAGCGCGAGCTGGGCGTCGATCCCCGCGACTTCCGCCTGTGGGTGTGCCTGCACGAGGAGACTCACCGGGTGCAGTTCACCGGCGTCCCCTGGCTGCGCGAGTACGTCCGCACCCAGATGACCGAGTTTCTCCTCGCGTCCGAGATGGACCTGGCGACCCTGCTGGAGCGCTTGCGCGCCGCCTCCGACGCCGTGGCCGACGCCTTCAGGGGCGGCGAGGGCAACCTCATCGAGGCCATCCAGACGCCCGAGCAGAAGGCCGTGCTCGACCGGGTGACGGCCGTGATGACGCTGGTGGAGGGCCACGGCGACTACGTCATGGACGCGGTGGGCCCGTCCGTCGTGCCGTCGGTCGCGGAGATCCGCGCCAAGTTCCAGCGCCGCCGCGAGGGCGGCTCGCGCCTGGACCAGCTCGTCCGCCGGCTGCTCGGCATCGAGCTGAAGATGAAGCAGTACGCCGAGGGCTCCCGCTTCGTCCGGACCGTCGTGGACGAGGCGGGCATGGAGGCGTTCAACAAGGTCTGGACCTCGCCCGAGACCCTGCCCGACCGCGGCGAGATCGCCGATCCGCACGCCTGGATGTCCCGCGTCCTCACCGCCTCGTGATCGCGGGCCCGGCGTGACCCGGGCGGGGACGCGGCGGGGCACCCCGGCTGGCCCGCGCGTTCTCGCGATCCGCGGGGCCGTCACACGATGCGCAAGGTGTTCTTCATCGGCGCCGACGGCAAGCCGCATCGGTGCTCCGCGACCGGCGGCGACGGACTGGGCCGAGGAGAGCGTCCCCGTGCGTACGGCACGCACGCCGCAGGCCGAGGGGCCTTGATCGGGTGACACGCGAGGAATGGCACCTGGCGGCCGGGGCCGTTACCCGGTCCGGTCGCGGCGCCGCCACAATGGCCGCATGGGCCCGCATCCCGCCGTCGCCGACGTCCGCCGCGCCGTACGGCTGTCGCTCGCGGACCTCGCCGGGGAGAAGGGCGCGCTCGTCCTCGTGGCCTGCAGCGGCGGCGCCGACTCGCTTGCGCTGGCGGCGGCCACGGCTTTCGCGGCCCCGCGCCTCGGTTTGCGCGCCGGGCTGCTGACCGTCGACCACGGCCTGCAGGAGGGCTCGGCCGAGCGGGCCCGCGACGTCGTACGGCTCGCGTCCTCGCTCGGTCTCGACCCGGCCGAGGCGCTGACCGTCACGGTCGGCACGGCCGGGGGACCCGAGGCCGCGGCGCGCGACGCCCGCTACGCCGCGCTGTCGGCCGCGGCCGACAGGCTGGGCGCCGCGGCGGTCCTGCTCGGCCACACGCGCGACGACCAGGCGGAGACCGTGCTGCTGCGGCTGGCCCGCGGCAGCGGCACCCGGTCGCTGTCCGGCATGGCGGAGGTCTCCGGGATCTACCGGCGGCCCCTGCTGGGGCTCGGCCGCGAGCGGACCAGGCAGGCGTGCGCCGCCCTCGGCCTGCGGCCCTGGGACGACCCGCACAACGACGATCCCGCGTACACCAGAGTCCGGGTGCGGCGCGACGCCCTCCCGGCCCTGGAGGCCGCGCTGGGGCCGGGGGTCGCCGAGGCGCTGGCCCGCACGGCGCGGCTGTGCCGGGACGACGCCGACGCCCTGGACGAGTGGGCGCGGGCCGTCCACGCGCGGTCGCGGGGCCCCGGCGGGGAGCTGGACGTGTCCGTGCTGGCGGGCGTGCCGGGGGCGGTGCGGCGGCGGGTCATCCAGCGGGCGGCCGTCGAGGCCGGGGCGAACGCCGCCGCGCTCGCGGCGGTGCACATCGAGGCGGTCGAACGGCTGGTGACCGGCTGGCACGGGCAGAAGGGGGTCGACCTACCCGGGGGGGTTGGAGTGGTCAGACGCTGTGGCACCCTTGTCTTCGCCGTGGACAACCTCTCGCTCGCGTAAGGAAAACCCCAGGTGGACGCAGCCGACATGGGCAAGGACCTCTCCAGTGTCCTCATCTCCGAGCAACAGCTTCAGGAGAAGATCAAGGAGCTGGCGGGTCGGATCGACGCCGACTACGACGGCAAGGACCTGTTAATCGTCGGCGTGCTCAAGGGGGCGGTCATGGTCATGGCCGACCTCGCCCGCGCCCTGCACGTGCCCGTGCAGATGGACTGGATGGCCGTCTCCTCGTACGGCGCGGGCACCAAGTCGTCCGGCGTGGTGCGGGTCCTGAAGGACCTCGACACCGACATCGCCGGACGGCACGTGCTGGTGGTCGAGGACATCATTGATTCCGGGCTGACCCTTTCGTGGCTGATGAACAACCTGAAGTCGCGCAACCCGGCCTCCGTGGAGATCTGCACCCTGCTGCGCAAGCCGGACGCGGTCAAGGTCGAGCTGGACGTCCGCTACGTCGGTTTCGACATCCCCAACGAGTTCGTCATCGGGTACGGGCTCGATTACGCGGAGCGGTATCGCAACCTGCCGTTCATCGGGACTCTTGCGCCTCATGTGTACGGAGGGGAGTAAGCCCTTAGCGAAGTGCCCCTCGAATCGTGCGTTATTGGCCGCCAGGTCGGGGAACACGAGGTTGGCTGACGTACGTTGGAATGGCAAAGCCGGAGCCGCTCGGGCAGTTACCCGACGCGGTCGCCGGGTGTACCTTCGGATATCCGTGGGAGGCCGCTCGGCCGCCCCGCGGTAGCCAGAAGGAGCGGTAAGGGATGCCGCGACCCCGGGATTTCCCGGGGCAGGCCTTGGTCAGGAAGGGACGGGCCCGCCGGGGTTCCGCAACGGATGGATCTCAAGCGATTTACACGTGGCCCACTGCTGTGGATCCTGGGCATCGTATTGCTTCTCCTGCTCGTCACCACGATGTTCGGCGGAGACGGCAACTACACCACCGCTGACACCTCGACGGTCGTCCAGCAGATCCAGCAGGGCAATGTCAAGAACGCGGTCGTCGTCGACAAGGACCAGCGTGTCGAGCTGACACTGAACAAGCCGATCGAAGTCAACGGCAAGCAGGTCACCCGCATCCAGGCACCCTGGGTGGAGGGGCAGGGCGTCCAGCTCACGCAGGCGCTCGACCAGGCCAAGCCCTCCGGGGGCTGGACGGTCGAGGTGCCGAAGGAGAACTT
Organism: Microbispora rosea subsp. aerata; assembly: GCF_014647835.1. Taxonomy (GTDB): domain Bacteria; phylum Actinomycetota; class Actinomycetes; order Streptosporangiales; family Streptosporangiaceae; genus Microbispora; species Microbispora aerata. Next base: position 23,900 of record NZ_BMPY01000035.1, on the reverse strand, counting down.
CCTGGTCAGCCTGCTGGTCAGCTTCCTCCCGATCATCATCATCGTCCTGATCTTCCTGTTCATCATGAACCAGATGCAGGGCGGCGGCTCCCGGGTCATGAACTTCGGGAAGTCGCGGGCGAAGCTGATCACCAAGGACACCCCGAAGACGACGTTCGCCGACGTCGCGGGCGCCGACGAGGCCATCGAGGAGCTCCAGGAGATCAAGGAGTTCCTGCAGGCCCCGGCCAAGTTCCAGGCGATCGGCGCCAAGATTCCCAAGGGCGTGCTGCTGTACGGCCCGCCCGGCACCGGCAAGACCCTGCTCGCCCGCGCCGTCGCGGGTGAGGCGGGCGTGCCGTTCTACTCGATCTCCGGTTCCGACTTCGTGGAGATGTTCGTCGGCGTCGGCGCCTCCCGCGTCCGCGACCTGTTCGAGCAGGCCAAGGCGAACGCCCCGGCGATCATCTTCATCGACGAGATCGACGCCGTCGGCCGGCACCGCGGCGCGGGTCTCGGCGGCGGCCACGACGAGCGCGAGCAGACGCTGAACCAGCTCCTCGTCGAGATGGACGGCTTCGACGTCAAGGGCGGCGTGATCCTCATCGCCGCCACCAACCGCCCCGACATCCTCGACCCGGCCCTGCTGCGTCCCGGCCGCTTCGACCGGCAGGTCGTCATCGACCGGCCCGACCTGGAGGGCCGCAAGGGCATCCTGCGCGTCCACGGCCGCGGCAAGCCGTTCGCGCCGGACGTCGACCTCGACGTGATCGCCCGCAGGACCCCCGGCTTCACCGGCGCCGACCTGGCGAACGTGATCAACGAGGCCGCCCTGCTGACCGCCCGCCAGGACCAGAAGCTCATCACGATGTCGACTCTGGAGGAGTCGATCGACCGCGTGATGGCCGGTCCCGAGCGCAAGTCCCGGGTCATGTCGGACGAGGAAAAGAAGATCATCGCCTACCACGAGGGCGGTCACGCCCTGGTGGCCCACGCGCTGCCCAACTCCGACCCGGTCCACAAGATCACGATCCTGTCTCGCGGCCGCGCCCTCGGTTACACGATGACGCTGCCGATGGAGGACAAGTTCCTCGCGACCCGGTCCGAGATGATGGACCAGCTCGCCATGCTGCTCGGCGGCCGCACCGCGGAGGAGCTCGTCTTCCACGAGCCCACCACCGGCGCGTCCAACGACATCGAGAAGGCGACCTCGATCGCCCGCCGCATGGTCACCGAGTACGGCATGAGCGAGCGGCTCGGCGCCCGCAAGTTCGGCAGCGGCAACGGCGAGGTCTTCCTCGGCCGTGAGATGGGCCACGAGCGCGACTACTCCGAGCAGATCGCCTCGGCGATCGACGAGGAGGTCCGCCGCCTCATCGAGACCGCGCACGACCAGGCGTGGGAGATCCTCGTCCAGTACCGCGACGTGCTCGACAACCTCGTGCTCGAGCTGATGGAGAAGGAGACGCTCTCCCGGGAGCAGGTCCTCGAGATCTTCGCGCCCGTCGTGCCCAGGGAGAAGCGTCCCTCCTACGCCGGGTACGGCAAGCGCCTGCCGTCCGACCGTCCTCCGGTCGTCACGCCCAAGGAGCGCGCCAACGGCAACGGCTCGGCGCTGCCCGCGGGCGGCGGCGGCTCTCCCGCCCCGTGGGTCAACGACAAGTCGGCGCAGCGGGACGAGGCCTGACGATGGCCGAACCCATGGTGGGGCCGCCCCCCGGCTTCGACCACGAGCGCATCGAGAAGGCCGTCAGGGAGATCCTGTTCGCGATCGGGGAGGACCCCGATCGCGACGGGCTCCGGGACACCCCGGCCCGGGTGGCGCGGGCGTTCGCCGAGCAGTTCGCCGGCCTGGGCCAGCGGCCCGAGGACGCGCTGACCACGATGTTCGACGCCGACCACGACGAGATGGTGCTCGTCAAGGACATCGAGGTGATGTCCACCTGCGAGCACCATCTGCTCCCGTTCCACGGCGTGGCCCACATCGGCTACACCCCGAACGAGAAGGGACGCATCACCGGCCTGTCCAAGCTGGCCAGGCTGGTGGACGTCTACGCCCGCAGGCCGCAGGTCCAGGAGCGGATGACCTCGCAGATCGCCGACGGCCTGATGCAGGTGCTGGAGCCGCGCGGGGTGATCGTGGTCATCGAGGCCGAGCACATGTGCATGACCATGCGCGGCGTGCGCAAGCCCGGCGCCAAGACGATCACGTCGGCGGTCCGGGGTGACTTCCGCACCAGCGAGGCGACCCGGGCCGAGGCCATGTCGCTGATCCTGCGCGGCTGAGCGCGGCGGCCCGTTGGGACGGCGCTCCTGCCCGACGGGCACCGAGTCCGGGGGCACTAGTCTTGACCCCATGACCACAGCAAGAGTGCCCGGTATGCCCGAGTCCGGGCGCTGTCTGGTCATGGGCGTGGTCAACGTGACCCCCGACTCCTTCTCCGACGGCGGGCAGTGGTTCGACGCCGACGTCGCGATCCGGCACGGCCTCGACCTGGTGGCCGAGGGCGCCGACATCGTGGACGTGGGCGGGGAGTCCACCCGCCCCGGCGCGGCACGGGTCTCGCTGGAGGAGGAGCTGCGCCGGGTGGAACCGGTGATCCGCGTGCTCAGCCAGGAGGGTGTGACGGTCAGCGTCGACACCATGCGCGCGGAGGTGGCCGAGGCCGCCGTCGCCGCGGGGGCGAAGCTGGTCAACGACGTGAGCGGCGGCCTGGCCGACCCGGCGATGCCGCGGGTGGTGGCCGCCACCGGCGTGCCGTACGTCGTGATGCACTGGCGTGGGCACAGCCGCGACATGGACAGCAGGGCCATCTACAGTGACGTTCTGACCGAGGTGGCGGAGGAGCTGCGCAAGCGGGTCGACTCCGTGCTCGCCGAGGGCGTGCGGGAGGAGCAGATCGTGCTCGACCCCGGCCTCGGATTCTCCAAGAATGCCGAGCACAACTGGGCCCTGCTCGCCGGCATCGCCGAGCTGAGCGATCTCGGCCGCCCGCTGCTGATCGGGGCGTCGCGGAAGCGTTTCCTCGGCCGCCTGCTGGCGGGGCCGGACGGCGAGCCCCGGCCGTTCGACGACTGCGACGACGCCACACTGGCCGTCACCGCGCTCGCGGCGCAGGCCGGCGCGTGGTGCGTGCGGGTGCACAGCGTGCGGCCGAACGCCGACGCGGTGCGCGTGGCCGCCGCGTGGCGCGCGGCAGCCGTGCCACACGCTGACGAGGGCCGGTGACGACATGCCGACGGGGACGCCGATGAAGGACATCGAGGAGCTGAACCAGGCGTTCTACAACGCCATCGAGAGCGGCGACCTCGACCGGATGTCGGAGATCTGGGTCGACGACGTCCCGGGACGTCCGGCGATGTGCGTCCACCCCGGCTGGCCGATGCTGACCGGGCGGTCGGAGGTGCTGCGCTCGTGGGCGCTCATCATGGCCAACACGCCGTACATCCAGTTCGTGCTGACCGACGTGCAGACGACCGTGATCGGGGACGTCGCCGTGGTCACCTGCGCGGAGAACATCCTCACGGCCGCCGACACCGACGAGCCGGGCTTCGCGGCCGGCCGGGTCGTCGCGTCGAGCACGTACGTGCGGACCGGGACCGAGTGGCGGCTGTGGCTCTACCACGGCTCACCGGTCCTCCAGAGCGACGACGACGAGGAGGAGCAGGAGCGTTGACCCGGGACACGGTGCGGCTGACCGGCCTGCGGGCGCGGGGCAGGCACGGCTGCCTGCCCGCCGAGCGTGAGCTGGGCCAGGAGTTCGTGGTCGACGTGACCCTGCGGTTCGACACCGCCCCGGCCGCGGCGGCCGACGACCTGACCCTCACCGTCGACTACGGGGCGCTGGCGGCCGAGCTGGTCCGCATCGTGGAGGGCGAGCCGGTCAACCTTATCGAGACCCTCGCCGAGCGGCTCGCGGCGGCCTGCCTGGCCCACGAGCGGGTCGAGGAGGCGGAGGTCAGCGTGCACAAACCGGCGGCGCCCATCCCGCTGCCGTTCGACGACGTGGTGGTGACGATCAGAAGGGGCCGCGCATGAGGGTCGTGATCGCGCTCGGCAGCAACCTCGGCCGCCGCCTGGAGAACTTACAGGGAGCCGTCGACGAGCTGTTCGACGCTCCCGGGCTCACGTTCGTGGCCGTGTCGCCGATCTACGAGACCGACCCGGTGGGCGGTCCCGAGCAGGGGCCGTACCTGAACGCGGTGGTGGTCGCCGAGAGCATCCTCGACCCCCGCACGCTGCTCGACCGCGCCCAGATCATCGAGACCGCCTTCGGCCGCGAGCGCAAGGAGCGCTGGGGCCCGCGCACGCTCGACATCGACCTGATCACGGTCGGGTCGCTCGTCTCGGACGACCCCGACCTCACGCTTCCGCACCCCCGGGCGCACGAGCGGGCGTTCGTCCTGGTGCCGTGGGCGCGGGCCGACCCGTCGGCGGTGCTGCCCGGCCATGGCCCGGTGGCGTCCCTGCTGGCCGACCTGGACCAGAGCGGGGTGCGGCTGCGCACCGACCTCGTGCTCGAACCCCCGGTCTGATCGACGAGGAGTCCCCGCGTGAAGCCCAGCAATCCCGGCGTGCTCGTCGGCCTGGTGGTCGTGTTCGCCCTGCTCACCTGGGGCCTGCTGCGGCAGTTCTACTCCGTGGTGCCGACCCTGCCGTGGACCGCGATCCCGACCACCCTGCTGCTGGCCATCGGTGAGGCGTACACCGGCTGGATGACCCGGGCGAGGATCCTGCGCCGCCCCGGCACCAAGCCCGTGGAGCCGCTGGCCGTCGCCCGCCTGGCGGCGCTGGCCAAGGCCACGGCGTACGCCGGAGCGGCGTTCGGCGGCGTCTTCGCCGGTTTCGTGGTGCGGGTGCTCGATCTGCTCGACCTGGAAAAGCCCCGCCAGGACGCGCTGGTCGGCGGTGGTTCGTTCGTGGCCTGCGTGATCCTGATCTGCGCGGCGCTGTTCCTGGAGCACTGCTGCCGGGTGCCCGGCAAACCCTCCGGGGAGGCGTGAGGCGGCTACTTGTCGATGTCTCCGACCACGAAGAACATCGAGCCGAGGATGGCGATCATGTCGGAGACCAGGTTGCCCGGCAGCATCTCCCGCAGCACCTGGATGTTGTTGTAGGAGGCGCTGCGCAGCTTGAGCCGCCACGGCGTCTTCTCGCCCCGCGACACGAGGTAGTAGCCGTTCAGCCCGAGCGGGTTCTCCGTCCAGGCGTACGTGTGGCCCTCGGGCACCTTCAGCACCTTAGGCAGCCGCTGGTTGATCGGCCCCGGCGGCAGGTGCCGCAGGCGCTCCACGCAGGCGTCGGCCAGGTCGAGGGAGACCTCGACCTGTTCGAGCAGCACCTGGAACCGGGCCTGGCAGTCTCCGGCCGACCGGGTCACGACCTTCACCGGCAGCTCGCCGTACGCGAGGTAGGGCTCGTCGCGCCGCAGGTCGAAGTCGACCCCCGAGGCACGGGCGATCGGGCCGCTCACGCCGTACTGCATGATCGTGTCGCGGTCGAGCACGCCGATGCCGCGCGTGCGGGCCAGGAAGATCTCGTTGCCGCAGATCAGCTCCTCGATGTCGGGCAGCCGCCGCCGCACGGCCGCCACGGCGGCGGTGACGCGGTCGAGCCAGCCCGCGGGCAGCTCCTCCTTCAGCCCGCCCACCCGGTTGAACATGTAGTGCATGCGGCCGCCGGAGATCTCCTCCATGACGTGCTGCAGGGTCTCCCGCTCCCGGAAGGCGTAGAAGACCGGCGTGATCGCGCCGAGCTCCAGGGGGTAGCTGCCGAGGAACATAAGGTGGCTGAGCACGCGGTTGAGCTCGGCCAGCAGGGTCCTGGCCCACACCGCCCTGGGCGGGGGCTGCATGCCCAGCATGCGCTCGACCGCGAGCACGACGCCCAGCTCGTTGGCGAACGCCGACAGCCAGTCGTGCCGGTTGGCGAGCACGATGATCTGCCGGTAGTCGCGCACCTCGAAGAGCTTCTCCGCGCCGCGGTGCATGTAGCCGACGATCGGCTCGGCGGCCGTGATGCGCTCGCCGTCGAGGACCAGCCGCAGCCGCAGCACGCCGTGGGTGGACGGGTGCTGCGGGCCGATGTTGAGGATCATGTCCTCGGTGGCCGGCTCCCTCGCCGGCACGGCGTCGGCCCCCGCGCCCATCCCCACGATGCGTTCCCGGAGCCCGCCCTCCTGCTCGCTCGTCATGTCGTCCATGCTTTCACGCCCGCCAAGCGCGAGCGAAGCCGCCGAAGGCATCGCCGGGCCATTGGGCCTTACCGCGACCACACCGGCGACGAAGATGAGCGGACATGCCGAAGACGAGGCCGGCGTCTCCCCTTCCGTGATCGAGCAGGGCGCCGGAAGGCTTGTTGCCGAGGCGCGAGAGCAACGCGGGATCGGCCGCAGGGACGCCGAGGCTTCCGGGGTCAGGCGGCGGTGATGTGACGGAGGGCCTCGATGAGGCGGTCGACGTGCTCGGTGGTCGTGCCGATGCCGATGGAGGCGCGTACGGCGCCGACCGTGCCGTCCGCGCAGCCGCCGTCGTCCGCGCCGCCGAGGAGGTGGCGGACGAACGGGTGGGCGCAGAACTTGCCGTCCCTGACGCCGATGCCCCAGTCGGCCGACAGCGCCTCGGCGACCTCGCGGGCGGGGCGGCCCTCGACGACGAACGACACGATGCCGACGCGCGGGTGGTCCGGGCCCCACAGCGACAGCTCCCGCACGCCGGGGATCGCGGCGAGCCCGGCGCGCAGGCGGGCGAGCAGCCGCTCCTCCTCGCGCACCAGCGCGGTCCAGCCGGTCGCGGTCAGCGCGTCGCAGGCGGCGGCGAGCGCGATCGCGCCGAGCACGTTGGGGGTGCCCGCCTCGTGCCGCGCCTCGGGGTCGTCGCTCCACTCGGTGATCTCGCCCACGGACCGCACGGCCCCGCCGCCGCGCAGGTACGGATCGGCGCCGGCGAGCCAGTCGGGGCGGCCCACGAGCGCCCCGGCGCCGAAGGGGGCGTAGAGCTTGTGGCCGGAGAACGCCACGTAGTCGAGGTCGAGCGCGGAGAGGTTGAGGCCGCGGTGGGGGACGAGCTGGGCCGCGTCCACGGCGATCCGCGCGCCGTGCCGGTGGGCGATGTGGGCCAGCCCGGCGATCGGCCACAGCTCGCCGGTGACGTTGGACGCGGCGGTGACGACGAGCAGGGCCGGGCCCTCGATCGCGGCCAGCGCCTCGTCGGCCGCCCGGATCGCCTCGCCGGGGAAGGCGGGCGGCGCGAGCCGTACGGCGTTGGGCCAGGGCAGCAGCGAGGCGTGGTGCTCGGTGTCGAACACGACGACGGTGGTGCCCTCGGGGAGGCAGCGGGCCAGCAGGTTCATCGCGTCGGTCGTGTTGCGCACGAAGATCAGCGCGTCGCCGGGCCGGGCGCCGACGAAGGCACGCACGGTGTGCCTGGCCTGCTCATACCTGGCCGTGGTGAGCTGGGAGGCGTAGCCCGCGCCCCGGTGGACGCTGGAGTAGGCCGGCAGCGCCGCAGCGACGGCGGCGTTCACCGGCTCGAGACAGGGCGCGCTCGCCGCGTAGTCGAGGTTCGCGTACGGCACGAGCCTGCCGCCCTTGACGGGCACTTCCAGGTCCGCGCCCACGATCGCCGGCAGGCGCACGGGCACGGCCTCGGGCGCGGCGTCGGGCTCGGCGTCGAGCTGGGACGTGCGGGTGACGGCCTGCTGGACGAAGGTGATCACTGACAACGCCACTCCTCCTCGGGGTCGGGGACCCCGGCCGTGGCGTCGAAGGCGGAGCCCGCGCTTGCCCGGCACACCTCGTGCCGGACCTGGTCCTCACCCGGGGCACCCCGCCGCGAGCGCGAGGGTTGCCGGCCAGCGAGCCGGGGCTTGGCGCTGGCACTCATGACCTGGACGGCACTATAACCCGACCTTGCCCCCCGGCCGCAAGTGCCGGGATCGTGCTCCCCGGCCAAGCCGTAAATCCGTATTGTTGTTCATTGTGAAGTTTGATCCCTGGAGTCCCGAGTTCATCGCGCACCCGTACGACGCCTACCGCCACCTGCGCGACAACGAGCCGGTCAGTTTCTTCGAGCCGACGGGGCAGTGGCTGATCGCCCGCCACGCGGATGTGAACGCGCTGCTGCGCGACCGGCGACTCGGCCGGTCCTACCTGCACGTGGCCACGCACGAGGCGTTCGGCCGCGAGCCCGAGCCGGAGTTCCAGGAGCCGTTCTGGCGGGTGGTCCGGGCCGGCATGCTCGACGTGGAGCCCCCGGTGCACACCCGGCTGCGCCGCCTGGTGTCCAAGGCGTTCACGCCCCGGATGGTCGAGTCGCTGCGCCCCCGCGTACGGAAGATCGCGACCGAGCTGGCCGAAGGGCTGGTCGAGCGCGGCGGCGGCGACCTGCTGGCCGAGGTGGCCGAGCCGCTGCCGGTCACGGTGATCGCCGAGATGCTGGGCGTGCCCGAGGCCGACCGTCATCTGCTGCGCCCGTGGTCGGCCGACATCTGCGGGATGTACGAGCTGAACCCCTCCCTTGAGGCCCAGCACACGGCCGTACGGGCGGCGACGGAGTTCGCCGACTATCTGCGCGGGCTGGCCAGGGAGCGCAAGGAGCGGCCGGGCGACGACATGATCTCGGCGCTCGCGCAGGTCGTGGACGACGGGGACCGGCTCACCGAGGACGAGCTGATCGGCACCTGCGTGCTGCTGCTCAACGCCGGGCACGAGGCCACGGTCAACGCGACCGGCAGCGGGTGGTGGGCGCTGTTTCGCAACCCGGGCGAGCTGGAGCGGCTGCGCGCCGACCCCGGCCTGCTGCCGACGGCGGTGGAGGAGCTGCTGCGCTACGACACCCCGGCGCAGATGTTCGAGCGGTGGGTGCTCGAGGACATCGAGGTCGGCGGGGTGACGATCCCCCGGGGCGTGGAGGTCGCCCTGCTGTTCGGCTCGGCCAACCGCGACCCCGAGGTCTTCGCCGACCCCGACCGCCTGGACATCGGCCGGGTGGACAACCCGCACATCTCGTTCGGCGCGGGCATCCACTTCTGCCTCGGCGCGCCGCTCGCGCGGGTCGAGATGACCGAGTCGTTCGGCGCCCTGCTGCGGCTGGCGCCCGGGATGGAGCTCGCCGAGGAGCCCACCTGGAAGCCCAGCTACATCATGCGCGGGCTGGAGTCGCTCAAGGTCACCGTCTGACTGAGCCAGCCGAAGCCGCCGAGGCCCGCCGGGTCGATCAGCTCGGCCTCCTGGCCGGCCCGGCTCAGCGCGCGTACGTACCCGGCGGGATCGGCGGAGGCGAGCGTGAGCGGCGGCCGGGCGCCGGTGACCCCGAGGTCCAGCAGCGCCTCCCGCTGGGTGATGAGCGTGGACGCCCGCGCCCCCGCCCGCTCGCCGGCCGCCGCGCAGGCGTCCAGCGCGACGTGCGCGGTGATGTCGCACGACCCGTCCGGCACGGGCGGCACCACCGAGCCGTCGCGATATCCGGTGACCGTGCCGAGCGGGGGCCGCCGCCCGGCCAGATGCGCGTAGTCCACCGCGACCGCCGTGCCGCGCGCCAGCCGTCCGATCACCGAGGCCCACGCCTCGTCGCGGGGGCGGCCGATCTCCGCGCGCTCCCCGGGGGAGCGCAGCGGCCACCAGCGCTCCAGCCAGGCCAGGTCTTCGGGGCGGGGCGCGGGCCCGGGCCGCTCCTCGCCGGTGGAGGTGTCCACGAGCACCAGGCGCGGGCCGTCCGGCGTCATCTCGGCGACGTCGAGCGGCACGTTGTCCAGCCACTCGTTGGCGACGACCAGGCCGGTCACCCCGTACGGAACCTCCCGCTCCCAGGCGACACGGGGGTCGAGACCGCCCGGCCGGGGGGACAGGTCCACGGCGGTGACCCGCAGCCGCTCCGCGAGGCCCGGCGGGGCGGCGGCCAGCACCCGGGCGGCGAGCAGGCCGTTGCCGCTCCCCATGTCCACGAAATCGACGGGATCGGGCCGGCCGAGTGCGGCGTCGACCCGCGCGAGCAGGCGGGCCACCGCCTCGGCGAAGACCGGAGAGGCGTGCACCGATGTGCGGAAATGCCGGTCGGGGCGCTCGCGCAGATAGAAGCCCTCCGCGCCGTAGAGCGCCCGCCGCATGGCTTCCCGCCAGGTGACCTCCACAGCGCTTTACGTTAGCGACACGCCGCGACCGTAACGAAAAGTAGTCACTTTCGTACTGATGGCTCAACATAGGCCCGTCAGAAACGGGACAAAATTCGACCGTTGGGCCACACCCTGGCCGGCGGGAGCGCCGCCGCTACCCTGAACCGAGGGGAGGCGTCATGGACACAACTGACCGCCCGGCGCGACTCGCCGTGGGAGTGCTCGGCGCGGGACGGGTCGGTTCCGTGCTCGGAGCCGCGCTCATGCTCGCGGGCCATCGGGTGGTGGCCGCGAGCGGCGTGTCCGACGCGTCGGCGCGGCGGGCCGCCGACCGTCTGGGCCTGCAGCTCAGCCGGCCCGACGAGGTGATCGCCCGGTCCGAGCTCGTGCTGCTGACCGTGCCGGACGACGTGCTGCCCGGGCTCGTGTCCGGCCTCGCCGCCACCGGCGCCGACCTGCGCGGCAAGCTGCTCGTGCACGCCAGCGGCGCGTACGGCCTGGGCGTGCTCGACCCCGCGGCCGAGCTGGGGGCGCTGCCGCTCGCGCTGCACCCCGTGATGACGTTCACCGGCAGGAGCGACGACCTGACCAGGCTCAACGGCTGCTCGTTCGGCGTCACGGCGCCCGACCCGCTGCGGCCCGTGGCCGAGGCGCTGGTGATCGAGATGGGCGGCGAGCCGGTGTGGATCGCCGACCAGCACCGGCCGCTCTACCACGCCGCACTGGCCGGCGCCGCGAACCACATGGTGACGCTCGTCGCCGAGTCGCAGGAACTGCTCGCGAAGATCGGCGTGGAGCATCCGGGCCGGATGCTCGGCCCGCTGCTGAGCGCGGCGCTCGACAACGTGCTGCGCCTGGGCATCGGCGGCCTCACCGGGCCGGTGGTGCGCGGCGACGCGGGCACCGTGCGCAAGCACGTCGACGCGCTCATCCTGGCCGCCCCCGAGGCCGCGGACGCGTACGTCGCCCTCGCTAGACTCACCGCCGACCGAGCGCTCGCGGCGGGGCTGCTCAAGCCGGAGGCGGCCGAGCGCCTGCTGGACGCCTTGGGAGGGAACATATGGACCTGACCGTCGCAACCGACCGTGCCGCCCTCGTCAAGGCGAGGGACGCGCTCGGCCCCGGGAGGATCGCCCTGGTCCCCACGATGGGGGCGCTCCACGAGGGTCACCGGTCGTTGATGCGGCTGGCGCGCGAGCACGCCGACCACGTGGTCGTGAGCGTGTTCGTCAATCCCCTGCAGTTCGGCCCCGACGAGGACTTCGGCCGTTATCCCCGTACGTTCGACGCGGACCTGCGCGTGTGCGAGGAGGAGGGCGTGCGGGTGGTGTTCGCGCCCTCGGCCGAGGACATGTATCTGCCGGACCGTCAGGTGGCGGTCTCCGCGGGCGCCATGGGCGGGGTGGTCGAGGGCGCCTTCCGACCCGGCCACTTCGACGGCGTGCTGACCGTGGTGCTCAAGCTGTTCAACCTCGTCCAGCCGCACGTCGCGGTCTTCGGGCAGAAGGACGCCCAGCAGCTCGCGCTGATCCGGCGGATGGTGGCCGACCTCGACGTCCCGGTGTCGATCGTCGGCGCCCCGACCGTGCGGGAGCCCGACGGCCTGGCGCTGTCGAGCCGCAACAGGTATCTGTCCGAGGCCGACCGCCGTACGGCGCTCGCGCTGTCGCGGGCGCTGCGCGCGGGCGCGGCCCGGGCCGGGATGACCGGGACCGCCGGGACGGCTGGGGCAAGGCCCGCCGAGATCCTCGACGCCGCGCGGGCCGTGCTGGAGGAGGCGGCCCGCTTCGACCCGCCGCTGCTGCTCGACTATCTGATCCTGGCCGATCCCGCGACGTTCGCGCCGGTCGGCGACGGCCACCGCGGCGAGGCGATCCTGGCCGTGGCCGCCAAGGTGGGCGCCACCCGCCTCATCGACAACATGGTCCTGACGCTGTAGGAGGGGCCGGGGCGGCATCATCCCCCGGGGGGCGTTATCGTCATTATGACGAAAGGACATCCCCTCATGGTGGCGCTCGCACGCAGACTCACCGCCCCCGCACCCGGATGGACCGTCGAGGCCGACGCGGTCGTGATCGGGTCCGGCATCGCCGGCCTCACCGTGGCGCTGCGCCACGTCGAGCTCGACCCTCGGGCGCGGGTGCTCGTGGTCACCAAGGACGTGTTGTCGGCCGGATCGACCCGGTGGGCCCAGGGCGGCATCGCCGCCGTCCTCGACCCCGAGGACACCCCCGACGAGCACCTGAGGGACACGCTCGTCGCCGGGGTCGGCCTGTGCGACGAGGAGGCCGTACGCGTCCTGGTCACCGAGGGCCCCGACGCGCTGAAGCGGCTGATGAGCCACGGCGCCGAGTTCGACCGCGACGTCGACGGCGAGCTGCAGCTCACCCGCGAGGGCGGGCACCACCGCAACCGCATCGTCCACGCGGGCGGCGACGCGACCGGCGCCGAGGTGCAGCGGGCCCTGGCCGAGGCGGTGCTGGCCGAGCCCCGCATCGAGGTGATCGAGCACGCCCTCGCCCTCGACCTGCTCCTCGACGCCGAGGGCCACGCCTGCGGGGTCACGCTCCACGTCATGGGCGAGGGCGCCCGCGACGGCGTCGGCGCCGTACGGGCCGGGGCCGTGGTGCTGGCCAGCGGCGGCATGGGCCAGGTCTACGCGGCCACCACCAACCCCGTCGTGTCCACCGGGGACGGCGTCGCGCTCGCCCTGCGGGCCGGCGCGGTGGTCAGGGACATCGAGTTCGTGCAGTTCCATCCCACGGTGCTGTGGCTGGGGGAGGGCTCGACCGGCCAGCAGCCCCTCGTCTCCGAGGCCGTGCGCGGCGAGGGCGCGGTGCTCGTCGACGCGAACGGCGAGCGCTTCATGCGGGGCGTGCACGAGCTGGCCGACCTCGCGCCCCGCGACGTCGTCGCCAAGGCGATCATGCGCCAGATGGCGCGGACCGGCGCCGACCACGTCTACCTCGACGCCACCCACTTCGGCGAGGACAAGTGGCGCACCAGGTTCCCCACGATCCTCGCCGTCTGCCGCGAGCACGGCATCGACCCCGTCACCCGGCCCATCCCCGTCGCCCCCGCCGCCCACTACGCCAGCGGCGGCGTGCGCACCGACCTGTACGGCAGGACCAGCGTGCCCGGCCTGTACGCCTGCGGAGAGGTGGCCTGCACGGGCGTCCACGGCGCCAACCGGCTGGCCTCCAACTCGCTCCTGGAGGGGCTGGTCTACGGCGAGCGCATCGCCGCCGACCTGGCCGCCAGGCGGCTCACCCCGCGCGAGCCCGCGCCGGACACCAGGCCCGAGGGGCTGGTGGACCCGCGTACGCGGCCCCGGGTCCAAAGCCACATGAGCCGCGGCGCCGGGGTGCTGCGCAGCGACCGGAGCCTGGCGGAGGTCGCCCGCGCGCTCTCCGACGCCCGCTGGACGCCGGTCGCGGTCGAGCCCTGCACCGAGTCGTGGGAGGCCACCAACCTCCTCACGGTGGCCTCCGCGCTGGTCGCCGCGGCGGCCGTACGCGAGGAGACCCGCGGCTCGCACTGGCGGGAGGACCACCCCGACCGCGACGACGCCCGCTGGCGCGCGCACATCGACATCACCCTGACGGCGGAGGGACTGACGTTGGCCTACACACCCCACGAAGAGCTGAAGACGGAGCTTGAGAAGGCCGGGCTCGACCCGGACGCCGTGCTCGGCCTCGTACGCGCCGCGCTGGAGGAGGACCTGGCCGGGGGACAGGACGTCACCTCGGTCGCCACCATCCCCGCCGGCCAGCGGGCGGTCGCCGACGTCGTGGCGCGCAAGGAGGGCGTGATCGCCGGCCTGGCCGTCGCCGAGACCGTCTTCCGCCAGGCCGCGGGGCCGGTCGAGGTCGAGCGGCACGCCGCCGACGGCGACCGGGTGCGCCCCGGCGACGTGGTGATGACCGTGCGGGGCGCCACCCGCGACCTGCTCACGCTGGAGCGGACCGCGCTCAACTTCCTCACCCACCTGTCCGGCATCGCCACCCAGACCCGCCGCTGGGTGGACGCGGTCGAGGGCACCGGCGCCCGCATCCGCGACAGCCGCAAGACCCTGCCCGGGCTGCGCGCGCTGGAGAAGTACGCCGTGCGGGCCGGCGGCGGGGTCAACCACCGGATGGGCCTGCACGACGCCGCCCTGATCAAGGACAACCACGTCGTCGCCGCCGGGGGCGTCGCCGAGGCGTTCCGGGCCGTACGGCAGGCCTTCCCCGGCCTGCCGATCGAGGTCGAGGTGGACAGGATCGACCAGATCGAGCCGGTCCTGGCCGAGGGCGCCGACGAGATCCTGCTCGACAACTTCACCGTGGACCAGCTCGCCGAGGCCGTACGGCTGGTGGCCGGGCGGGCGCGGCTGGAGTCGAGCGGCGGGCTGACCCTGGACATGGCCCGCGCGGTCGCCGAGACCGGGGTCGACTACCTCGCCGTCGGCGCGCTCACGCACTCCGCCCCGGCACTCGACCTTGGCCTGGATCTTCGTAGTGCATAATCGGGGAATGCTGCTCACCATCGACGTCAGCAACACCCACACGGTGCTGGGCCTGTTCGAAGGTGAGGAGGTGATCGAGCACTGGCGGATCGCCACCGACCCCCGCCGTACGGCCGACGAGATCGCGGTGGTGCTCCAGGGCCTGCTCGGGCAGTCGCCGATCCTCAAGGACGCCGACATCAGCGGCATCGCGATCTGCTCCACGGTCCCGTCCGTGCTCAACGAGATGCGGGAGATGTCCCGGCGCTACTACGGCGACGTCAACGCGGTGGTCGTCGAGCCGGGCGTCCGCACCGGCGTCCCGGTCCGGATGGACAACCCCAAGGAGGTCGGCAGCGACCGCATCGTGAACGCGCTCGCCGCCACCACCCTGTACGGCGGGCCGTGCGTGATCGTGGACTTCGGCACGGCCACGTCGTTCGACGCGGTCTCCGCCCGGGGCGAGTACGTCGGCGCGGTGACCGCGCCCGGCCTGGAGATCTCGGTGGACGCCCTGGCCACGGCGGGGGCCCAGCTCCACAAGGTCGAGCTGGTCCGGCCGCGGTCGGTGATCGCCAAAAACACCGTGGAGGCGCTGCAGTCGGGCATCATCTACGGCTTCGCGGGCCTGGTCGACGGCATCGTGAACCGCATGGCCGCCGAGCTGGCCTCCGACCCCGACGACGTCACGGTGGTCGCCACGGGCACCGGTGCGCCGCTCATCATCGGCGAGGCCCGTACGATCGACGTGCACGAGCCCTGGCTCACGCTGATCGGCCTGCGGCTGGTCTACGCCCGTAACGCGTCCTGACGACTCCCTCGCGTACGGGACCATAGAAGGCAGGATCCCGTTCAGAGAGGACTGACGTGATGGACGCCGACTGGGTGGCGCGTTTCGCCGATGAGGTCATCGCCGAGGCTGAACGGCGCGCACCGGGCAAACCCGTCGTCTGCGCGTCCGGCCTCAGCCCGTCCGGCCCGATCCACCTGGGCAACCTGCGCGAGGTCATGACCCCGCACCTGGTGGCCGACGAGATCAGGCGGCGTGGCTACGAGTGCGTGCACATTCTGTCGTGGGACGACTTCGACCGCTTCCGCAAGGTGCCCGTGGGCATCGACCCCGCCTGGAACGAGCACATCGGCAAGCCGCTGACCTCGGTCCCCGCTCCGCCCGGCAGCGACTACCCGAACTGGGCCGAGCACTTCAAGGCGCCGATGGCCGCCGCGCTGGCGGAGCTCGGCGTGGAGTTCCACGGCATCAGCCAGACGCAGATGTACACCTCGGGTGCGTACCGGGAGCAGGTGCTGCTCGCGATGCGCGAGCGGCGGCGGATCGACGCGATCCTCGACCAGTACCGCACCAAGAAGGCCAAGGCCAAGCAGGTCACGGACGCCGACGAGGCCGCCGCGCTCGAAGGCTCGGGGGCCGCGAGCGAGAACGACGGCTCCGGCGCCGGCGGCTACTACCCCTACAAGCCCTACTGCTCGGTCTGCGACCGCGACCTGACCACGGTCACGTCGTACGACGACGACACCACCGAGATGTCGTACACCTGCGTGTGCGGGCACAGCGAGACCGTCCTGCTG
Organism: Microbispora rosea subsp. aerata; assembly: GCF_014647835.1. Taxonomy (GTDB): domain Bacteria; phylum Actinomycetota; class Actinomycetes; order Streptosporangiales; family Streptosporangiaceae; genus Microbispora; species Microbispora aerata. The sequence goes on along the minus strand of NZ_BMPY01000035.1, from coordinate 7,737 downwards.
TCCGAGCACACCCGCGGCAAGCTGGTGTGGAAGGTCGACTGGCCGATGCGCTGGGCGTACGAGGGCGTGATCTTCGAGCCGTCGGGCGTGGACCACAGCTCGCCCGGCTCGTCGTACGTCGTCGGCGGCCAGATCGTCCGCGAGGTCTTCGGCGGCGTGCAGCCGATCGGCCCGATGTACGCCTTCGTCGGCATCAGCGGCATGGCCAAGATGAGCAGCTCCAAGGGCGGCGTGCCGACCCCGGCCGACGCTCTGTCGATCATGGAGCCCGCGCTGCTGCGCTGGCTCTACGCCCGCCGCCGTCCCAACCAGTCGTTCAAGGTCTCCTTCGACCAGGAGATCCAGCGGATGTACGACGAGTGGGACACGCTGACCAAGAAGGTGCAGGAGGGCACCGCGCTGCCGGCCGACAAGGCGGCCTACCGGCGGGCGTCGAGCACCGCCTCGCGGGCTCTCCCGGAGACGCCGCGGCGGCTGCCGTACCGCACGCTCGCCTCGGTGGTGGACATCACCACGGGAGACGAGGAGCAGACGCTGCGCATCCTGCGCGCGTTCGACCCGGAGATCACCGGGCTGGACGAGCTGCGGCCCAGGCTCGACCGCGCCCAGAACTGGGTGAACACCTACGTGCCGGCCGAGGAGCGCACGCAGGTGCGCGAGACGCCGGACAAGGAGCTGCTCGACACGCTCGGCGAGCAGGAGCGCGAGTCGCTGCGCCTGCTGGTGGACGGCCTCGACGAGCACTGGTCGCTCGACGGGCTGACCACCCTCGTGTACGGCGTGCCGAAGGTGCAGGCCGGGCTCGACATGGACGCCAAGGCGGCCACGCCGGAGCTGAAGGCGGCCCAGCGGGCGTTCTTCGCCCTGCTCTACCGGCTGCTCGTCGGCCGCGACACCGGCCCGCGCCTGCCCACGCTGCTGCTGGCCGTGGGCCGCGACCGGGTGCGCGAGCTGCTCGGTCACGGCTGATCCCGTCGCGCCCGGTGGCGGCCGACTCCCGCCGGTTCCGGCGGCGGCTCGGCCGCCGTGCCCGGTTAGGGGGGCGGCGCCGGCCATGGCGGGCGGCGGACTCCGGTTCTGCCGCCGCCCGGTCGCGCCGGGACGGGCCGCACCACCCGATCACCCGCGCCTCGGGCCGGACGGCATTCCGCCGTCCGGCCCGAGGCCGTTCCGGGGCCGGCAGGCGTCCGCGGGCGGCGTCTCCGGCCCGCGTCCTGCCGGTTTCGAGGCCGCGTCGTGCCGGTCCGCGGGCGTCAGCGGTGGCCCGAGGTTCGCATGGGGGACGTGGGAGGCGGCCGGGCGGGTGTACAACTGGCGGCGGCTGTCCAAACCTTGACGACCCTCGTGGCAGGCGTTTACCTTCCCTGGAGGGTGGGCCGACGAAGCATCGTCGTGGGGGAGGGCGGACGATGGGAGTTCCCGAGGTCGTCTACCGAGGTGACAATCCCGCCTCGGACCTTGACCGTGCCGGTCTCACCGAAGAGGACCTGCTGCTCCTCGCGGAGCTGGCCAAGGGCGTCACCGCCGACCGCGTGGGCCGCAGTCTCGACGTGAGCGGCCGCACTGTACGGCGCCGGCTGCGCGGCATCTGCGACCGGATCGGCGTCGCGACCGCGATCGAGGCCGTCGCCTGGGCCGCACGCCGTCGCCTCATCTGACCGCCGTCGTGCGCACCGCGCACTGAGCCGCGTCCCGGCCCCGCCGAGAGCCCCCGGTGAGGCTTGGGGTGGATTCCGGGGAAGCTCGGATTGAGTAGCGCGGCGGGCTGCTTGGCGAGGGCTGAGATCGAGGTGGAGTTCTCAGTCGGCGATGCGCACCGCGCCCGCGTACGGCCGGCCGGCGATCTTCGCGATGTGGATGACGTCTCCCGTGCGCGGCGCGTGGATCATGTAGCCACCGCCGATGTAGATGCCCACGTGGTGCAGGTCGGAGTAGAAGAACACCAGGTCGCCGGGGCGGAGCTGGTCGCGGGAGATGTGCGTGCCGGCCGTCCACTGGTCGCCGGTGTAGTGGGGCAGGCTGATGCCGACGGACTGGTAGGCCGCCATGACCAGGCCGGAGCAGTCGAAGGAGTTGGGTCCCTCGGCGCCCCACACGTACGGCTTGAGCTGCTGCTTGAGGGCCCAGCGGGCGGCCTGGGCGGCCTTGCCGTCGCCGACGATGGGGAACGACATCCTCGTGCGCGTCCCGGCGCCGATCCTCTGGGCCACCTGCCGGTAGAGGTTGCTCTCGGTCTTCTTGATCAGCTTGTTGATCTTGTCGCGCCGCGCGTCGAGGCTGGAGAGCAGTTTCTTGACCTCGGCCTGCCGGGCGGCGGCGCTCTCCCTGGCCCGCGCCGCGGCCTCCATCGCCTTGGTGACCTCGGCGACCTCCTGGCTCTCCTGCAGCTCCAGCGCGTACGTCGTGGTCGCGTGGTCCAGGTACTGCCGGGGGTCGGCGTCGCTGTCGATGAGCGCGAGCGTGTTGCCGAGCCCGTTGGTCATGTAGGAGTGCTGCGCGAGGGCGGTCGCCCTTTTCCTGCGGATCTCAAGCTCGGCCTCGCTCTTGGCGAGGTTCTTCTTGGCGAGCTCGGCGGACCGCTGGGCCGCCTTCAGGCGCACGCGCTCGCCATTGTACTGCTCGGTGAGGCTCTCGATCTCGGTGTAGAGATCCTCGACCTGCTCGGTGAGCTCCTTGAGGCTCGGCTTGGGGTCGGCGGTGGCGCCGACCACGGGCGCGCCGAACGTGATCACAGTGAGCGCGACGCCGACGAACGCTAAGCGGCGGATGGCACCCGGGCCGGTCATGCCGGAACCGGACCGTCGGCGACGGGCGTGCCTGCCCGCCTGCCGTCCACGCATGCGCAACCGAGCTCCTCTCCTTCACGTGCCCGCGGCGGGCCTGCCATCGAGACGAGGCCGTACGGCGGGGCACTGCTGAACGCCTACCGGGTTAGCTGACGGGTTCGGGCCGGAGCAGCCCTACCTTTGATGGATTCACCCCTTGACGATCTGAGACCGAACCGATCCTGATCTTGCAGTTGGGTCCCCGGCTCCCCTCCGCACCGTGTGCTTCGAAGATTCGGCGCCCGGTCGACGTGAGTGCTCACGATGACCGACATCGTCGCTGGACGATAGTGCACGGCGAGTTCTTGCTCAACCAGAACTCCGAAATTCATCTACGTTTGACAACCGAAAGATCACGGTCGTGTCACGAGATCGAAGGTGGTACGTCCGCTTTTACCTGGGTTTGAAGTGATCCGAGATGCCGGATGTGCTGCTCAGGCCACCAGGGAAAGTGGGATGAAATTCACCGACTGTCCCATGCTTCCGAAGCGCGCCGTTCCGTATCGAGACGGCTACTGTCGGTCAGACCACATGTCGGATGCACCGTTTGGTAATGACCGTTATCCGCTCGGGCGGGTTCCGCGCCGTCCGTGAGACACCGGTCGTGCGTCGTCCGCCGATGTTCGCCGGCCGACCGGCCCGGCCGGGGTCCGTCGCCCCACTAGGCTGGCGATCCATGGAGCAGGTCGCCGCGCAGACATCCAGCGAACCGGGTGCCACGGCCGTGACGGTGCGCCGGGCCAGGACGCCGGACGTCCGGGCGATCCGGCGGCTCGTCGACGAATACTCGGGGGTCGGTCCCCGCCTGCTCAAAAAGAGCACGGTGACGCTGTACGAGGACGTCCAGGAATTCTGGGTGGCCGAGAGAGACGGGCGGGTCGTCGGCTGCGGCGCGCTGCACGTGCTGTGGGAGGACCTGGCCGAGATCAGGACCGTAGCGGTGGACCCGACGGCACGCGGCGGGGGCATCGGTCACCGGATCGTCGCCGCGCTCATCGAGACCGCCCGCGACCTCGGTGTGCGGCGGGTCTTCTGCCTCACGTTCGCGGTCGAGTTCTTCGCCAGGCACGGCTTCAAGCCGATCCAGGGCACCCCGGTCTCACCGGAGGTGTACGCCGAGCTGCTCGCGTCGTACGACGAGGGTGTCGCCGAGTTCCTCGACCTGGAGCACGTCAAGCCGAACACGCTGGGAAACACCCGAATGCTGCTGCACCTCGACCCCCCTTGATCATTTTTGTCGAGGCGCCGTTCACGATCTTGACAACAGTCGTCGTCTGCGGCAAAGGTGACTGTTGATTCGCCTGTCGCTACTTTTGGCAATATCAGCGTGTGCTACAGACGAGCGGCGCATGCGTCTTCGAAACGAGGTGACACGGTGAGCACCGGACAGCCGCCGTACCCCCAGGACGAGTCGGACGGAACGCCACCGCCGTCATCGAACCCGGGGTACGACGCCGACAGACAGGCCCAGAGCTACGACCCCGACGTCACGGTCGTCAGCTATCGCCACCCCGGGCAGCATACGGGCCCGCAGCAGCCGCCCGGCTACGACGCCGCCCAGGGCGGCTACGGCCAGCAGCCGTACGGTCAGCAGGGCTACGGCCAGACCGGCCCGCAGGCGTACGGCGCCCAGCAGCAGGGCTATGGCCAGCCCGGTTACGGTCAGCAGGCCCCGCAGCCCGGCTACGGACAGGACGCCGCCCAGCAGCAGTACGGCCAGCAGGGATACGGCGCGCAGCAGGGCTACGGCCAGCAGGCATACGGTCAGCAGGGCTACGGCCAGACCGGCCCGCAGGCGTACGGCGCCCAGCAGCAGGGTTACGGCCAGCCCGGTTACGGTCAGCAGGCCCCGCAGCCCGGCTACGGACAGCAGCAGGCGTATGGTCAGCAGGGCTACGGCGCCCAGCAGGGGTACGGGCAGCAGGCCGGCTACGGCCAGCAGCCCGGCTACGCCCAGCAGTACGGGCAGCAGGCCTATGACCAGCAGGCGTACGGCGCCCAGCAGCAGGGTTACGGCCAGCAGTTCGGCCAGCCCGGCTATGGTCAGCCCGGTTACGGCCAGCCGTACGCGGCGGCGGGGCAGATCCCGCCCGGAGCCCCGGCCCCCCTCGCGGAGTGGTGGCAGCGCCTGGTCGCCCGCCTGATCGACGGCGTGGTCGTCGGCATCCCCTTCCTGATCCTCAACACTGTGATCATCGCGATCGTCGTCACCGCGCCCAGCATCGACCCGGAGACCGGGGTCATCACCGCGGGCGGCGGAATCTTCCTCGCCACGCTGCTCGTCACGATCCTGAGCGGGCTCGTGATGGTCGCATACGAATTCATCTTGCTGCGCCAGCGCGGGCAGACGCTCGGGAAGATGGCGATGGGCATCAAGGTGGTCCAGATCGGCGGATCCCTCGAGGGCGGCCTCCCCGTCGACGTCGCCGGCAAGCGCGCCGGTGTGATGTGCGGTCCGCAGCTGGTGCGCTGGATTCCCGTCGTCGAGTATCTGGCGGACATCTTCATGTTGCTGAACGTGCTGTGGCAGCTCTGGGACAGGCCGCTGCGGCAGGCGCTGCACGACAAGGCCGCCAAGACCGTGGTGGTCAAGGTCAGGTGACGACGCCGGACGGGGCCGATGGCGCGGGCCATCGGCCCCGTTTTCGTTTGTGATCGCCACGGCCGCATGCGATCGCCATGGCGGGTTGTGACATCGGGATCGCCGTGCGCCGCGACCACTTCGACGTCGCGATCCTTGGCGTCGAGATCTACGGATAGGAGGATCTCCACGGCCGCCCGGATCCCTATGCCGTCGGTGCGGGCGTTCATCTGGTTGTGACGGAGAATCGGACGAGACCGCCTGGGCGTGCCATGCTTGGGTTCCCAGTCCCGAGAGGTGCCCAATGACCGCGAGACCTCCCCCGACGCCAAACTCAAAGCTCATCCTCGTCGTCCCGTCCGGCCATATCCGTCCACGGGTGGCTTTAAGGAACCGTGAGGGGCGCTTATGTGGCCGTATGGAGCCGCACAGGCCCTTATGGAGCTCCCGGATGCCCGCCCGCGCTACCTCCCCGAGGGAGCCGTACGCGGAATGCGGGGGATCGTTTGGTCCGTGCGAAAGCCGGACGTCCGACGATCCGGGCCCATCCGTGCGATTGTGCCCGCGCTCCCTTTTCCGATCTTCGACCCCCGTCTGTCGATCTTGATCGAACCGGCGGGTTCTCTCTTTTTACGAGGCTTCCTGGCTGTGACGATCTGCTTACGTGTATAACGTGCATGTCGTGCGCGTACGAGAAGACCGCTCGGGCCTGTTGTGAAGATCCCGCGGCCTCCTGTGCGCCTCCTCGTTTCACCCGGCTCTACGGCCGCACATCCCCGATCAGGCCTTTTCCGCAGGGGCTGTTTGCCGCTTCTTACTTGTTGCTCCGTGCCTGTTCGCCTCGACCGGCGGGCCCCTGACCTGCGGCAACGGCGGGCCTGGGTGGAACCCGAGGACGCGCGGCCCGGCCGTCCGCCGTCGCGAGGGAAGTGCGGGAGTGACCGAAACGGCAGGGCGGTGGGGATCGGTGACGTCGCAGGTCGGCATTTTGGGTACGATTTCTAGTGCATCCGGTAAGGCCGCTGGAGAGACGGGGATTACCCACGCCCTCCAGGGGCACCCCGGAAGGAGCGTCTGGTCCCTCCCGGCGCTATGGTCGTATCGGGGCCGCCCGGCCGGGGAAGAGGCCGGTGGCCTTGCCACGCCCTCGGAATTTCCTAGGGTGCACCTAATGACACCCCGGCACGAGCGAGGCAGAATGACAGAGGTATTGTCCGCCTTGATACCTTCCGCGGTCGTCGCCGGCGCGGTCGTCTACGGCATCGTAAAGTTGGTACGTTCCGATGCGGCCGGCCTCCGCACGGCACGGGAGCCACGCGAGAAGTCACTGGACTCAGAGGTTCCTGAGAATCCGCAATCATGAATTGTCAGCCAGGGGAAACCGGGTATACATTTGGCTGACGAATCAAACTATGGGCTGCGAAAGGATTGCCGGATGGCCAAGCACACGCAGGTGATTCTCATCGACGATCTCGATGGCGGCGAGGCCAATGAGACGGTCACCTTCGCGATTGACGGCACGTCATATGAGATTGACCTGAGCGACAACAACGCGAAGCGGCTTCGCGAGGCCCTGTCGCCTTTCGTCAGCAGCGCGCGGCGTGCGGACACCGGGCAGACCCGTGGGCGCCGTCGCGGTTCGGGCGGCGGGGGTCAGCGAGCCATGACCCGCGAGAAGAGCGCGGAGATTCGCGCATGGGCTAAGGCCCACGGACACCCGGTGAGCGAGCGCGGCCGCATTGCCGCCTCGATCGTCCAGGCGTACGAGGAAGCGCACTAGTCCGCACCGTTTTGATCTTCTGCCTACCGCGGTCGCCGGGGTGGACGCATCGCAAGGCGGAGGCATCGCCAATAGCGGGAGCTATTGGCGAGGACCACAACGCCGCGAGGCGCCGTCCCGACGATCCTCGCCACGGCAAGATCTGCGGGACGCGCTCTAACTCCACCCTTGATCGTGCGGTTATGCGAGTCGTCGGAGGACCTGACGATCGCATAACCGCGCGATTGTCTTTGTGCTCTCTTAAAACCTCGTTCGCTTGCGGCGTAGCGGGAACATGTCGCCCCCGGCAGGGGGTTGGATAGAGCATGAACGCCCTGCGCTTGGGGAACCCTTCTGCCAAGGAGCGGGTCGCTGGGTCGGGGCTACCATGCGGAACGACGGGCCGGATCTCCCGTGCTCGCCAGACCGCTCTGTGAGGAGCGACGAGATGTTCGAGAGGTTCACCGACCGTGCGCGGCGGGTTGTCGTCCTGGCTCAGGAAGAGGCCCGGATGCTCAACCACAACTACATCGGTACTGAGCACATTCTTCTTGGTTTGATCCATGAGGGTG